>NZ_JAGFTW010000044.1:0-152912 GCF_017598945.1 Cupriavidus gilardii | reverse complement strand
GCTGATCCCGCTCGACGCGGTCGACACGCCGGCGCTACGGCAATCGGCTTGGGCGGCAGCAGGATCGCCTCGAGCGCCGGCGTGTCGACCGCGTCGAGCGGGATCAGCGGACCCGGCATCCGCACCAGCCCGATCAGCACCAGCGCATGGGCGAGCAGTACGACCGCCAGCGCGACCGCCCAGCGCAGGCGGCGCGCACGTTTCCCGTCAGGCGTGACCGGCGTTTCCGGTCGGCGGGGTCCCGCCAAGGTATCCAAGCTCCGTGGAGATCCGTTGTGCAATCTCGCGCACCCGGCGGTCGATCGCTCCGCCCCATTCTGCATCGAATACGGTCTGGGCGCCCAGCACGATCAGCGCCATCGCCACGTGGCCGCTGGCATCGAACACCGGAAACGAGATCGCGTTGATGCCGGGCAGCACGCCGCCCAGCGTGCGCGCCGCGCCGTGCGCACGCACGGCGGCGCACACCGCATCGTAATCGGCCAGCGAGCGGGGCAGATCCGGCAGATTGTCGTCGCGGCGCTCGTTGAGCTCGCGCTCGATCAGCGGCAGCGTCTGCTGGCGCGGCAGATAGGCGCCGAACAGCCGCCCGGTGGCCGAATTGAGCATCGGCATCACGTCGCCCAGGCGCAGACTGACGGTGACCGGATGGCTCGACTCCTCCCAGTGCACTACCGTCGGGCCGTGGTTGCCCCAGACCGCGATGCCGACGGTCTGGTCGATGTCGTCGCGCAGCTGGGACAGCACCGGGCGCGCCTTCTTGACCGGATCGAGTCGGTTCAGCCCGGCCAAACCCAGTTGCAGCGCGAACGGCCCCAGGTCGTAGCGACCGCTGACCGGATCCTGCGCCACCATGCCAAGCCGCTGGAAGCTGACCAGATAGCGGTGCGCCTTGGCCGGATTCATGTCGGCTGCGGCGGCCAGGTCGCGCAGCATCATCGCGCGCGGCGAAGCGGCCAGCGCCTTGAGCAGCTGGAAGCCCACTTCGATGGACTGGATGCCGGTGCGCAGCTTGGCGTCGTCTTCTTCTAGTTCGCTCATGCGTCGAGATGGGGTGGGCGGCGTCGGGAACGACGATCGGGTATGGATACACAGTCATGCACGCAACGGCAAGCGCGGCAATATAGTTCGATTCCGTCACGCCGCGCTACGCCCCGGTCAGTAAATTTACTATAGCGAAATCGATTTACCAGTTTTTAATCCATCGCTAGACTGCGCGAGAAGAACATTCCGGAGACCCGCATGCCAGCCCCGTTCGCCGCTGCGCGCACCGCGCGCCTTTCCCTGCCGATCCTGCGGCGCCTGCTGAATGCCGCCGTGCTCAGTGCCGGCGCGCTGGCTGCCATGGCCGCCGTGCTGCCGCGTCCGGCCGCAGCCCAGCCGGCCTGGCCCAGCCAGCCGGTCCGCTGGGTGGTGCCCTATCCCGCCGGCGGCGGCACCGACGTGGTGGCGCGCACGCTGGCCCATGCAATCTCGCCCGCGCTCGGCAAGCAGGTGGTGATCGACAACCGCCCGGGCGCGGCGACGATCGTCGGCGCCGACACCGTCGCGCACAGCAAGCCGGACGGCTACACGATCCTGACCGCCGACACCGCGACGCTGGCCGCCAACCCTTCGCTGTACAAGAAGCTGCCGTACGACCCGGCCAGGGACTTCGTCCATGTCGGCATGATCGCCCGCTTCCCGCTGATTCTGGTCGCCAACCCGAACTTCCCCGCGCGCACGCTCAAGGAGGCGGTCGACTACGCCCGCAAGAACCCGGACAAGGTCAACTTCGCCTCGCCGGGCGCCGGCAGCCCGCACCATCTGGCGATGGAGCTGTTCATGGAGCAGACCGGCACGCGGATGACCCACGTGCCGTACAAGGGCGCGGCCCCCGCGGTGCAGGACCTGCTGGCCGGCCAGGTCGACCTGATGTTCCTAGATCTGGCGGCGGGCCAGCAGAACGTGCTCGGCGGCAAGCTGCGCGCGCTCGGCAGCGCGACGCCGAAGCGGCTCGCCGCCCTGCCGCAGGTGCCCACGGTGGCCGAGGGCGGCGTCGCCGGCTTCGAGGCCTATGCCTGGCAGGGCGTGGTGGCCCCGGCCGGCACGCCGCAGCCGGTGGTGACCCGGCTCAATGCCGAGCTCGTCAAGGCGCTGAAGCAGCCCGAGGTACAAAAGCGCTTCGAAGGCATCGGTGTCGAACCGGTCTCCAGCACGCCCGACGAATTCGCGCAGTACGCGCGCAGCGAGGCCGAGCGCTGGGGCAAATTGATCAAGGCCAAGGGCATCACGGTAGACTGACGCCCTCGCGGCGGCCGGCCTGGCCGGCGCCACTTCAGCCATCCCGGACGCCGGCGCGATGCCGGCGTCGTTCTTTCGTTCTTGATGCAGGAATCCCGATGAAACTGGCCACCCTGAAGGACGGCTCGCGCGACGGACAGCTCGTGGTCGTGTCGCGCGATCTGAAGACCGCGCACTATGCCACCGACATCGCCGGCAAGCTGCAGACCGCGCTGGACGACTGGCACTTCCTCGCGCCCCAGCTGCAGGACCTGTACGACGCGCTGAACGCGGGCCGTGCGCGCCATCCGTTTGCGTTCGATCCGCGCCAGTGCATGGCGCCGCTGCCGCGCGCCTACCAGTGGGCCGACGGCTCGGCCTACGTCAATCACGTCGAGCTGGTACGCCGCGCACGGGGCGCCGAGATGCCGCCGGAGTTCTGGACCGATCCGCTGATGTACCAGGGCGGCGCCGACGATCTGCTCGGCCCCTGCGACGACATCGTCTGCGCCAGCGAGGCGTGGGGCATCGACTTCGAGGCCGAGGTCGCGGTGATCACCGGCGACGTGCGCATGGGCGCCACGCCCGAGCAGGCGGCCGAAGGCATCCGGCTGCTGGTGCTGGCCAACGACGTGTCGCTGCGCAATCTGATCCCGGCCGAACTGGCCAAGGGCTTCGGCTTCTTCCAGAGCAAGCCGGCCACGGCATTCTCGCCGGTCGCGGTCACGCCCGACGAGCTCGGCGAGGCCTGGCGCGAGCGCAAGGTCCACCTGCCGCTGAACGTGTGGTGGAACAGCAGGAAGGTCGGCTCGCCCGACTGCGGCACCGACATGGTGTTCGACTTCGGCCAGCTGATCGCCCATATCTGCAAGACGCGCAATGTGCGGGCCGGCAGCATCGTCGGCTCGGGCACGATCTCCAACGTCGACCGCAGCAAGGGCTACTGCTGCATCGCCGAGAAGCGCACCCTCGAGACGATCGAGAGCGGCGCGCCGGTGACGCCGTTCATGCAGTACGGCGACGCGGTCAAGATCGAGATGTTCGACGCGCAGGGCCGCTCGATCTTCGGTGCGATCGACCAGGTGGTGACCGCGCCGGCCTGATCCGCGGCGCACAGCGTTGCGCCTATAATTCCCCGACCGCCCGGTTGGGGAATTTGCGCGGGCCCGAGTCGGGCCCGCTCTCCTGCTGGCGGGCCCGCGCGGCCGCTTGCCGTGCCTCCCTCCACCCGCCAGGAGCCCACCCGCGATGACAGCCACTCCAGCCGCCGACGCAGCCACCACCGGCACCGCCCCTTCCTCACGCTACGACCGCTATCAGGCGCTGACGCTGCGCCAGCACGGCCCGATCCTCGAGATCGTGATGGACGCGCAGCAATCGGCCAACCGCAAGCTGGCCACCGCCGACGCCAACATGCACCGCGAACTGGCCGAGATCTGGCGCGACGTGTCGGCCGATCCCGAGATCCGCGTCGCACTGATCCGCGGCGAGGGCAAGGGCTTCTCGGCCGGCGGCGATCTGGCGCTGGTCGAGGACATGGCCAACGATTTCGAGACCCGCTCGCGCGTCTGGCACGAGGCGCGCGACCTGGTCTACAACGTGATCAACTGCGACAAGCCCATCGTCTCCGCGATGCACGGTCCCGCGGTCGGCGCCGGCCTGGTGGCGGGGCTGCTGGCCGATATCTCGATCGCCGCGCGCACCGCGCGCATCGTCGACGGCCATACGCGGCTCGGCGTGGCCGCCGGCGACCACGCCGCGATCGTCTGGCCGCTGCTGTGCGGCATGGCGAAGGCCAAGTACTATCTGATGCTGTGCGAGTCGGTCAGCGGCGAGGAAGCCGAGCGCATCGGCCTGGTCTCGCTGGCGGTCGACGAGAGCGAGCTGGTGGCCAAGGCCTTCGAGATCGCCAACCGGCTCGCCGAAGGTTCGCAGAGCGCGATCCGCTGGACCAAGTACGCGCTGAACAACTGGCTGCGCATGGCCGGGCCCGCGTTCGATACCTCGCTGGCGCTCGAGTTCATGGGCTTTGCCGGACCCGATGTCCGCGAAGGCGTGGCCAGCCTGCGCGAGAAACGGCCGCCGCGCTTCGGCGCATAAGCCAGCGTAAGCCGGCGTAAGCCAGCGCGCGGAGGATGCAGCGTCAGCGCGCCGACCCAATGACGATGGCCCCACCGCGGAGCACAGACCATGTTTGGACAGATACCCGATTTCAACGACGGCTTCGAATTTCTGCGCAAGATGTGGGGCAACGCGGCGGGCATGCCGACGGGGCTGATGCCGGGCCTGCAGGCGATGACGCCGCCGATGGATCTGGACGAGGTCGACAAGCGCATCCATGACCTGAAGGCGGTCGAAAGCTGGCTGCAGCTGAACGCCAACCTGCTGCGCACCACCATCCAGGGGCTCGAGGTTCAGCGCGCGACGCTGGTCGCGCTGAAGACGGTCGGCGAGGCACTGTCGCCCGAAGCGCTGCAAAGCGCGATGGAAAACGTCGCCCGGGCGGCCAACGCGCCGAGCGCGGCGCCGCCGCGGCGCCCTTCGGCGCCACCCCCGGCACAGCCGGCCGCCGGCGCGGAAGGCATCGATCCGAGCGATCTGGCCGACATGGCGGAGATGGAGGCCACGCCCGATCAGCCCGACGACGACATCCCGGACGACGAACCGCCACCGGAACACGGCAAGCAAGGGGCAGGTCAGCAGGCCGGACCCTCGCAAGCGAAAGGCACAGGAGCAGGGGCATCGGCGCCGCCGCAGGCCAATCTGTGGTGGGACATGCTGCAGAAGCAGTTCAACCAGATTGCCAGCAGCGCCGCGGCGGCCAGCCTGGCCTCGCTGAACAACCTCGGCGCCTTCGGCGCAGGGCAGCCAGGCGCCGGTACGGCGGCCCAGAGCAGCGGCCCGGCCGGGGCCACGAGCGCGAACGAAGCGGAACCGCCCGCCCACGCCGAGAAAACCGCCGCCGGGGCCACGGCCCGGAGCCGCACCAGGACGGCGGCGAAGACAGCAGGCGCTGGCAGCACGGCGGGCACCGCCAAGGGCGGCAGCAGCGGTGGCAAGAACGGCGCCGCCAATGGCGCCGCCAAGCCGGCCGGCAAGACCGCGAAGCCCGCACGCCGCGGCAAGGCCAACAACGGGCACTGACGTCGGAGCGCGCCTTGGCAGCGAGCAAGACCACCGCGGTGATCCTGATGGGGGGCGGCGCGCGCGCCGCCTACCAGGCCGGCGTGCTGCGCGGCATCGCGCGCATCGCCGCCCGCCATGGACTGGGCGCGCAAAATCCCTTCCAGATCGTCTGCGGCACCTCGGCCGGCGCGATCAACGGCGCCGGGCTGGCGATCGACGCCGGCGACTTCGATCGCGCCACCGAAACGCTGGCCGCGCTGTGGTCGAGCATCCATGCCGAGGACGTCTATCGCACCGACGTGCTGCGGGTCGGCATCTCGGGCGCCCGCTGGCTGTCGGCGCTGGCGGTCGGCTGGGCGCTGCAGCACGCGCCGCGCGCGCTGTTCGACAACAAGCCGCTGGACAGCCTGCTCAGCGAGCTGTTCGATCCCGAGCGCGTGCAGGGCAGTCTCGACGCCGGCCATCTGCAGGCGCTCGCCATCACCGCGCTGTCGTATTCGACCGGCCGGCACGTGACCTTCTACCAGTCTCACCGGCGCATCCAGCCCTGGCGCCGCAGCCAGCGCGTCGCGGTGGAGGCAAGCATCGGCGTCGACCATCTGCTGGCTTCGTCGTCGATCCCCTTCCTGTTTCCCGCCACGCCGCTGGAGCTGGACGGCCACCACGAGTGGTTCGGCGACGGCACCATGCGGCAGATGTCGCCGCTGTCGCCGGCCATCCATCTGGGCGCCTCGCGCATCCTGGCGATCGGCGCGGCCTCGCGTCAGCGCGCCGGCTGGTACGACACCGTGCCGGCGGGCGGCTATCCGTCGCTGGCCCAGGTCGGCGGCCAGGCGCTGGCCAGCATCTTCCTGGACGGACTGTCGACCGATGTGGAGCGGCTGCAGCATATCAACACGCTGCTGGCGCGCATGCCGGAGGTCGCCAACGACCGGGAAGGCTGGCGGCCGGTGCAGGTGATGACGATCTCGCCGAGCGAGCCGATCGAGGCGCTGGCGATCGAACACGTCAAACGGCTGCCGCGCACCGTGCGCGCGCTGCTGGCGCCGCTGGGCGGCACCGAAGCGAAAGGCGCGGCATTTGCTAGTTACCTGCTGTTCGAGCCCGAGTTCACGCAGGCGCTGATCGCCCTTGGCGAGCGCGACGCGGGGGCGCAGGGCGACGAACTCGCCGCTTTCCTGTACGGCGTGATCCCCGGCACACCGGCCGCAAGCAGCGCGCCGGCGACCAGCGAGGCAGGCTCGCCGCCCGCCTCGGCGCTGGCCTGACGCGGTTTCAGCGGTTTTCACAATGCCGACAGCTGGCTGTGGCAGGCTGCCGCGGGTCCGCCTTGGCAAGCGGCATCGGACCGTTCGCACCGCAACTTGCGGACGGCCTGCAAAAGGTCTATAGGAATGATTCGCATCTGGTAGAATCTGCCCGTAATTTCAAAGGCTTACCATGCTCTACCCCGAACTGTTCAAATCGCTGGAAGCGGTCCGATGGCATATGGACAAGGACATCCCCTGGGATTCGTTCGATGCCAGCCTGCTGACGGACGATCAGGCGAAAACCATCCGCATGAACGCGATCACCGAGTGGTCCGCCCTGCCGGCCACCGAAATGTTCCTGCGCGACAACCGCCACGACTCCGACTTTTCGGCGTTCATGAGCGTGTGGTTCTTTGAGGAGCAGAAGCACTCGCTGGTGCTGATGGAGTACCTGCGCCGCTTCCGCCCGGACATGGTCCCGACCGAGGAAGAACTGCACGCGGTGCGCTTCGAATTCGATCCGGCGCCCCCACTCGAAACGCTGATGCTGCATTTCTGCGGCGAGATCCGCCTGAACCACTGGTACCGCCGTGCCGCCGAATGGCACACCGAACCGGTGATCAAGCATATCTACCGCACGCTGTCGCAGGACGAGGCGCGCCACGGCGGCGCCTATCTGCGCTACATGAAGAAGTACCTGAACCAGTTCGGCGACAACGCGCGCTCGGCCTTCGCCAAGATCGGCGTGCTGATGGCATCGGCGCGCCGCACCGAGAAGCCGCTGCACCCGACCAATCTGCACGTCAACAAGGCGCTGTTCCCCAACGACACCGTGCAGTCGCGCCTGCCCGATCCGGACTGGCTCGAGCACTGGCTGGACAAGCAGATCCGCTTCGACGAAGGCTGGGAGAAGAAGGTCATCGAACGCATCCTGCACAACATGTCGCTGCTGTTCGAGCGCACCTTCGAGACCGTGCAGGACCTGAACCGCTATCGCAAGGAACTGAACGCGCGGCTGCAAGCCAACGGCGGCACCAACCCCGCCGAAGCCTGACGCCGGCGCCGTCCTTGCGATGACGCTGTCCCCTCCCGCCTTCGAGGCCAAGCTCGCTTCGACCGACGATCCCCAGGCGCTGCAACGGCGCCTGGCGGCCTTGCCGCGCCCGATGGTGTTTACCAACGGCGTGTTCGACATCCTGCATCGCGGCCATGCCACCTATCTGGCGCAGGCGCGCCAGCTGGGCGCCTGCCTGGTGGTCGGCGTCAACAGCGACGCCTCGGTGCGGATGCTGGGCAAGGGCGACGATCGCCCGCTCAATGGCGAGGCCGACCGGATGGCGCTGCTGGCCGCGCTCGAATCGGTCGATCTGGTGCTGATGTTCGGCGAGAAGACGCCGGTCGAACTGATCCGCGTGGTCCGCCCCGACATCTACGTCAAGGGCGGCGACTACGAGATCGATACCCTGGAAGAGACCCGGCTGGTGCGCAGCTGGGGCGGTCAGGCCTGTGCGATCCCCTTCCTGCACGACCGCTCGACCACCAAGCTGCTGCACAAGGTGCGGCAGGGCGGCTGAGCGGCTGAGGCCACTGACCGGCTGACGGCCGTCGTGCTGTCGTGCCGTCGGCCAGCGCCGGCGCTCAGCCCGCGCGCTGCTGCGCCGCCATCACCGACAAACCCAGCAACACCAGATTCTCGTGCCGCTCGAAGGGCAGCGTCAGCGCGCCCGCCAGCGCCTCGCGCGCGCCGCCGGACAGCAGGCAGCGGGCCGGGCCGCGTTCACCGAGCACGCGCCAGGCACGTTCGATCGACCCGATCTGGGCCGCCAGGCAACCGGCGGCGATCGCATCGCGGGTGTTGTCGGCCCACGCCGTCGCGGCATGGGCCTCGCCGATCTCGACCGCGGGCAGTTGCGCGGTATTGCGCGCCAGCGATCCCATCATCAGGGCCAGGCCGGGCAGGATCATGCCGCCGGCGAAGCGCGAGCGCGCCGGCGTGCCGCCGGTGCCGTCATGGCTGTCCGGCGCCAGCACCACGTCGATCGTGGTGGCGGTGCCTGCCGTCACGATCAGCAGATTGCCGTCGGGCAGATGGTGACGCGCGCCGATGCCGCCGACCCAGCGGTCGACGCCGAGCTGGCTGGGTTCGCGATAGCCGTTGTCGAGCGTGCCGTGCGACGCCGTGGCCCGCGCCCAGTGGACCGCTGGCGGACCGCCGAAGGCATCGGCCAGCAAGGCGTCGACCTCGGCGGCGATGACCGGGCCCGCCACATTGCTGATCCACACCCCGCGAGGCCCGCCGCCGGCATCGGCCAGCGCGCGCCAGTCCTGGGCAAGCGTGGGCAGCGCTTCATGCCCGCAGGCGCCGCTGGCGCGCCAGGGCACCGGGAGCGCACCGGTGGACGGGGCGTCGAGCGAGGCCGCTTCGCACCAGGCCCACTTCAAGCGGGTATTGCCGATATCGATCAGCAGCACGGCGCCGCTCGCACTGGCGGTCGGGCTCGCGTTCGGGCTCGCGTTCGGGCTCATCATGCCCCCTCGCCGGCCGGCCGCAGCGACACTTCCCCCGAGGCGATCCGCTGCAGGCCGCTTGCGGTTTCCAGCAGCAGATGGCCCTCGTCGTCGACGCCACGCGCCATGCCTTCGGCCTGCACCGCGCCGTCGTGCAGCAACCGCACCGGCTGGTCGCGATAGGCATCGCGCGCCGACCAGCGCCGCGCCATCGGCGCGAAGCCCTCGGCCAGGAAGGCGGTACGCATCGCCGCCAGCCGGTTCAGCACCGCGGCCAGCAGATCCGTTGGCCCATGCACCGGATCGAATCCGTCCAGGCATTCGGTGACGCCGGCCAGCGAGCGGCCGAGCGCGGCCTCCATCGCGGCGTCGCGCACCAGGTTCAGGCCGATGCCGACCACCGCCCAGACCCGTTGCGGACCTGCGGGCACCGATTCGATCAGGATGCCCGCCAGCTTGCGGCCGTCGATCTGCAGATCGTTCGGCCATTTGAGGCCGACCGCCTTGCCCAGCCGTGCGTCGATGTCGTTCAGCGCCTCGGCCAGCGCGAGCCCCACCGCCAGGCTGAGCCCGGCCAGCCGCGCAGGCGGCAGCGCCAGCGGCATCGCCACCGAGAACGTCATGCCCGCCTGGCCCTGCCACGGCCGTCCCTGGCGTCCGCGTCCGGCGGTCTGCCGGTAGGCGAGCCGCAGCATGCCGGCGTTCAACATGTCGCCCTCCCCCCAAGGCGTCCGGCGGCAGGCCTGGACCAGATCGGCATTGGTCGAGCCGGTCTCCTCGACGATCTCGAGCTGCCACTGCTTGACGTCGTCGACAAGTGCGGCCCGCAGGCGCACCGGATCGATGCGCCAGGCAGGCGGCAAGGAGGACGAAGGCGCGGGGGAATCGATCGAGGCGGCGGTCATGCAGGCGGCGGGAACTGGTATTCGGCGGCGGCCGACGGATATCGGGCCATGCGCATTGTAGCCGCGTCCACTTTGGCGCCTGCCGGCGCGTGGCTTAAAATCGGCTTTCGCACCTTACATCGGTCAGCCATTGGAACGCTATACGAAGCCGGACATCGCTGTCACGCAACAGGACGGCACCGCCGCCGTGCAGTTGCAGGGAGACTGGACCGCGCTGTCGCTGGCGCAGGCGCGCTGCGCCCATGACCTGCGCCGGCAGCTGCAGGGACTCGTTCCCGGCACCGCGCGCTGGCAGCTGACCGGCATCGGCCGGCTCGACCATATCGGCGCGCAACTGCTGTGGCAGGCCTGGGGCGAACGCTTTCCGGCCCATCTCGAGGCCACCGACGGCCAGCGCCGCGCCTTCGAACGGATCGCCGCGGTACGGCGGCTCGGCTGGAAGAAACGGATGGTCGACCGCTTCAACCCGGTCACGCTGCTCGGCGCATCGGTGATGTCGCTGTTCTCGCAGCTGGGCAACGGCATCGCGATGCTGGGCCAGCTGTCGCTGGACCTGCTGCGCTTTGCCGCCGCGCCGCGGCGCGGCCCGTGGCGCGAGATCTCGGCCAACGTCTACAGCATCGGCTACAAGGCGCTGGGCATCACCGCGCTGGTGGGCTTTCTGATCGGCGTGGTGCTGGCCTATCTGCTGGCAAGCCAGCTGCGTACCTACGGCGCCAGCGTCTTCATCGTCAATATCCTCGGCATGTCGGTGATCCGCGAACTCGGTCCGGTGCTGGCCGCGATTCTGGTGGCCGGCCGCTCGGGCTCGGCGATCACCGCGCAGATCGGCGTGATGCGGGTCACCGAGGAGCTCGACGCGATGCGGGTGATGGGCATCTCGCACAGCTTCCGGCTGATCATGCCGCGCGCGATCGCGCTGGCCGTGGCGATGCCGCTGCTGGTCGCGTGGACCGCGCTGCTGGCGCTGATCGGCGGCATGGTGGCCTCGAACGTCCAGTTGGGCCTGAGCCCGGTCTTCTTCCTGCGCGAGCTGCCCAATGCGGTGCCGGTCGCCAACCTGTGGCTCGGCCTGGGCAAGGGCGTGGCGTTCGGCATGCTGATCGCGCTGACGGCGTGCCACTTCGGGCTGCGCATCAAGCCCAATACGCAGAGCCTGGGCGAAGGGACCACCGCCTCGGTGGTCACCGCGATTACCGTGGTGATCGTCGCCGATGCGATCTTCGCGATCCTGTTCAAGGATGTCGGCATATGACGGCGATCATCGGTACCCCCGCCAACACGGGCGCCAACACCGGCACCGCGCAGCACGCCCGCACGCCGATCATCGAGGTGCGCGGCCTGGTCAAGCGCTTTGGCGACACCGTCGTGCACGACGGGCTCGACCTCGAGGTCTATCGCGACGAAGTGCTGTCGATCGTCGGCGGCTCGGGCACCGGCAAGACCGTGCTGCTGCGCCAGATCGTCGGCCTGGAGCGGCCCACTGCCGGCACCATCCGCCTGTTCGGCGAAGACCTCGCCGGCCTCGACCCCGCGCGGCTGCAATGGATGCGCAATCGCTGGGGCATGCAGTTCCAGCGCGGCGCGCTGTTCTCGTCGCTGTCGGTGATCGACAATATCGCGCTGCCGCTGCGTGAACTTCGCTGCCTGCCCGACAATCTGATCTGCGAAGCGTCGCTGCTCAAGCTCGAACTGGTCGGCCTGTCGGCGCGCGACGCCGACAAGATGCCGGCCGATCTGTCCGGCGGCATGATCAAGCGCGTGGCGCTGGCCCGCGCGCTGGCACTGGAGCCGGAACTGGTGTTTCTGGACGAGCCCACCGCCGGCCTGGACCCGATGGCGTCCGACGACTATGTCGCGCTGATCCGCGAACTGCGGCGCGAACTGAAGCTGACGGTGGTGATGGTCACGCACGATCTGGACACGCTGGTGGCGCTGTCCGACCGCGTCGCGGTGCTGGCCGACCGCAAGGTGCTGGCGGCGCTGCCCATCCCGCAGCTGGTGAAGATCGACCATCCCTTCATCCGCGAATATTTTCTCGGCGAACGCGGCCAGCGGGCGCTCAGCGCGCTGCCCGCCGGCGCCAACCCTGCATCGGACGTGGCGGCCGTGGCGCGCCACGCTGGAGAGTCGTGATGGAAAACAAGTCGAACGCCTTTCTCGCCGGCGTGTTCACCATCGGCCTGGCCGTGCTGGTGCTGTTCGCGCTGTTCTGGTTCGGCACCGACCACACCGAACGCGTGCCCTACGACCTGGTCACGCGCTCGACCGTGACGGGGCTGGGCCCGCAGGCCGACGTCAAATATCGCGGCCTGACGGTGGGCCGCGTCGAATCGATCCGCTTCGATGCCTCCGTGCCGGGCCAGATCATCGTGCGCATCAGCGTCGACAAGGAGGCGCCGATCACGCGCACGACCTATGCCACGCTGGGCCTGCAGGGCGTGACCGGCATCGCCTATGTGCAACTGGACGACACCGCCGCGCAGGAAGGCAGCACCGCGCCGTCGCCGCCGCTGGAGACCTCGCCCCGCGCGGTCGCCCGCATCCAGATGCGGCCGGGCTTCTTCGAGGAACTGGAGCGGCGCGGCGATTCGCTGCTGACCCAGGTGGAATCGCTGATGGCCTCGCTCAACGACATGTTCCAGGGCGAGAACCGGCGCGAGCTGATGACGACGATCCGTTCCATCAAGGAAGGCGTCGACGACTATGCCCGCGTCGCCCGTGCGCTGGAACCGGCCGCGCGACAACTGCCGCAGGTCACCGCGAACCTGAATGCCACGCTGAAGTCGACGCAGCAACTGACCCGCGAGCTTGGCAGTCCCGACGGCACGCTGCTGCGCACCGTCGACGGCGTCGGTCAGCAACTGCGGGCTGCGGCCGGCTCGGTCGAGCACGCGGCCAACAATCTGAACGACCAGACCTTGCCGCAGCTCAACGGCCTGGCGCGCGATGCGCGGCAGACGGTGCGCAGCCTGGACCGCGCCGCCGGCCAGTTCAACGAGCGGCCGCAGAGCGTGCTGTTCGGCGGCTCCGCGACCCCGCCCGGTCCCGGCGAGGACGGCTTCAGCGCGCCATCGGCGGGGACCGCACCGTGAATCCAACCGTCCACCGGGAACCGATGCCCATGACCGACGCTGTTCCGCTCCGCCGCGCCCGTCTTTCCGCCACGCAGTGCGTG
Source organism: Cupriavidus gilardii (assembly GCF_017598945.1). Lineage (GTDB taxonomy): Bacteria > Pseudomonadota > Gammaproteobacteria > Burkholderiales > Burkholderiaceae > Cupriavidus > Cupriavidus gilardii_E. Next base: position 139,683 of record NZ_JAGFTW010000044.1, on the reverse strand, counting down.
CTGGCCGGTGCGATGCTGACCGCCACGCTGCTGGCCGGCTGCTCGCTGCTGCCCGCCACGCCGCACACCACCACCTACGATCTCGGCCCGCCCGCCGTGGCGCCGGCTGCGGGCAAGACGCTGCCGCCGCTGCGCGTGCTGTCCACCGATGGCCCGTCCTGGCTCGACGGCAACGCGATCCACTACCGGCTGCGCTATGCCCAGGCCGAGCGCCTGCAGCCCTATGCCACGCAGCGCTGGATCATGTCGCCGGTGCGCCTGTTCGACGAACGGCTGCGCGAAGCGGTATCGGCGCGCGGCGAACTGAGCTGGGGCGGCGATACGCAGGCGCCCGCGCTGAAGGTCGATATCGTCGACTTCGAACAGGTCTTCGACAGCGCCGACAGCAGCCGCGGCGTGGTGCAGGTGCGCGCCACCGTGATGCGCAACGGCATGATCGGCCAGAAGACCTTCACCGCCGAGCAGCCCGCCCCCAGCGCCGACGGCGCCGGCGGCGTGCGCGCGCTGGCCGGCAGCACCGATGCCGTGATCGCGGCGATCATCGACTGGGTGGCGACGCTGCCGGTACGCTGAACCGGTACGCCAGCAAAGCGGCACCATGAAACAGGCCGACCTGCCCCCCTCCTCCGCTCATCCGGACCCGCGCTTGGGCGCGGTGCCGCCGGAGAGTGCGACCACGCTGCGCCATTCGCCGCTGGCGCGCTTCGGCCTGCTGTGCGTAACGCTGCTGATGATCTATGCCAGCCTGTACCCGTTTACCGGCTGGACGGACAACGGCATCTCGCCGTGGGCCTTCCTCAATGCGCCCAAGCCGCGCTACATCACCGACTTCGACCTGCTGACCAATGTGCTGGGCTATTGCCCGTTCGGCGCACTGGTCGTGCTGTCGCTGCATCCGCGCGTAACGGGCGCACGCGCCGCGCTGCTGGCGTTCGCCGCCGGCATCGTGCTGTCCGGCGCGATGGAGGCGCTGCAGACCTGGCTGCCTAACCGCATTCCGTCGAATATCGACCTGATGACCAATGCGTTGGGCGCGCTGCTCGGCGGCACGATGATGGCGCCGTTCGCCAGCGCGATGATCGACCGCGGCACGCTGCGGCGCCTGCGCATCGCCTGGTTCGAGTCGCACGCCAGCTTCGCCATCATCCTGATCCTGCTGTGGCCGTTCGCGCAGATCTTTCCGCAGGAGCATCTGTTCGGCATGGGCGGTCTGGTGCGGCAATGGCTGACGAATCCCGACTCGTGGCCGATGCAACTGGTGCAGTGGGTGTTTCCGGGCTTCCTGCGGCTGCAGGAAGACATCGGCCTGCGCCCCGACGACATGCAGCAACACCAATTGCTCGAATCGCTGGTGACCGGCTGCGCGTGGGTCGGCACCGGCCTGTTCGCCTCGGTGGCGATGCGCCGGCAGGCGCCGACGCTGCGCATCCTCGCCGGGCTGCTGGCCGCCACGCTGCTGCTCAAGGGGCTCGCCGCCGAACTGCAGTTTCCTGCCGACAATGCGTTCAACTGGCTGTCCGAAGGCGGCCGCTACGCGCTGGTGACCGGCACGCTCGCACTGGTACTGCTGGTGCGCCTGCCGCGTCCGCTGCGCGGCATCCTCGCGATGAGCGCGCTGCTGACGCTGGTGATCCTGACCAACGTGCTGCCCCCCAATCCCTATGCCTGGGTCTCCGAACAGGGCTGGCGCCTCGGCCGCTTCGTCCATTTCAACGGCCTGGCCCAATGGCTGGGATGGCTGTGGCCGTTCCTCGCCTTCTGCTATCTCGCCTGGCGCGTCGAGCAGTTCGGGCTGACGCGGCGAAGGGAACGGAGGAGCCGGCGCGGGCGGCGCCGAGCCGCGCCAACCGCCGGCGACGCAACCTAAGCCCCCACCGCAATCCCCTCCTCCCGCAAACGATCCCGGATCCGCTGCGCGAAGGCCAGCGCATGCGGCCCGTCGCCGTGCAGGCAGACGGTATCGGCCTGGATCGGGATCCAATGGCCGTCGATCGCACGGACCTTGCGCTCGCGGACCATCGACAGCGTTTGCGCCAGCACGGCCTCGTCGTCGTCGAGCAGCGCGCCGGGCGTGCCGCGGCGGACCAGCGAGCCGTCGGGGTTGTAGCCGCGGTCGGCGAAGACCTCTTCCTTGACCGTCAGACCGGCCGCGCGCGCGACCTCGATCATCACGCTGCCCGCCAGGCCGAAGAACGTCAGCTGCGGGTCGAAGTCGCGCACCGCATCGACGATCGCCTGCGCCAGCGTGCGGTCGCGCGCGGCCTGGTTGTAGAGCGCGCCGTGCGCCTTGACGTGGGCGAGGCGACCGCCCTGGGACTTGACGATCGCGGCCAGCGCGCCGATCTGGTACAGCACGTCGGCATAGACCTTGCGCGGGTCGCGCTGCATCTCGGTGCGGCCGAAGTTCTCGCGGTCGGGATAGCTCGGGTGCGCGCCGATCGCGACGCCTTTCGCCAGTGCCCACTGCACCGTCTGCAGCATGGTGGACGCGTCGCCGGCATGCCAGCCGCAGGCGATATTGGCCGAGCTGATCAGCGCCAGCAGCGCTTCGTCGCTGCCGCAGCCTTCGCCGAGGTCGGCGTTCAGATCGATCTGCATGTCGGGGCTCCTGGTGCGTTGGCGGGATGATTCACTGAGTTCGTTCGCTGCATGGCAGCGGGACATCCGCCGCCGACAGCTGGCGCGTCATCGCGCGACGCCGCGCGGCCAGCGCCTTTCCTGCGGTGCTCGCCTCTGCCTGCCACGCCACCGCCTGCGCGACCTGGCGCAGATACGTCTGCAGTTGCATGCGCGCGGCCTGCGCTTCGTCGAGTCCGACGCGGCGAAAGTGCACCGCGGCGCCGAGCGGAGCCTGGGCGAGGCGCCACAGATCGGCCTCGATGACCACGCCGATCTTCGGATAGCCGCCGGTGGTCTGGGCATCGGCCATCAGCACGATCGGCTGGCCGCCGGGCGGCACCTGCATGACGCCCGGCACCACGCCATGGGACAGCAGTTCCGGTGCGCCGGGCCGCCGCGCCAGCGCGGGGCCTTCGAGCCGGAAGCCCATGCGGTTGCTGTTGGGCGTGACGGTCCATTGCGCCTGCCACAACGCCTGCTGGGCATCGGGCTCGAATTGATCGTACTCCAACCCCGGCAGCATGCGAATCGACAGCGCGCGGCCGTCGGCCTCCGGCGCCGGCAAGGCCCAGGCCGGCGACAGCACGCCAATTCGCTGGGATGGCAACGATGGCGGCGATGGCACCGCGGCAGCGTCGGACCGCAGCGCCGCCAGCCGATCGCCTCGCCGCAAGGCGCGGCCCTGGTATCCGCCGAAGCCGGCCTTCAGGTCGGTGCTGCGCGAACCCATCGCGAGCGGCACATCGATGCCGCCGGCCACGCATAGATAGGTACGGGTGCCGCTACGCGCCGCTGGCAGCGTCAGCGTGCTGCCAGCGCGCACGTCGAACGCATGCCAGCACCAGACCGGCTCGCCGTCGAGATCGGCGCGGCATTCGGCGCCGGTCAGCGCGATGCGCAGATCGGCATCAAAACGGACCGTGGCGCGGCCCAGCGTGAATTCGATCGCGGCGGCGCCGGCGTCATTGCCCAGCAGCAGGTTGCCGACCCGCAGCGCGACGCTGTCGAGCGCGCCGGCCCCGCCGACGCCGAAGCGCCGCATGCCGTTGCGGCCGAGGTCCTGGATCGACGCCAGCGCGCCGGGGCGAAGGATCTCGATCATGGGCGCACCGGTGTGGCGATCGATCCGGTAACGGACTCGGCGATCGATTCGACAACGAAGCGCACGGTGTCGCCCGGCGCCAGCAGCGAGGGCGGATCGCGCTCGGGTTCGAACAGCGCCAGCTCGGTACGGCCGATCAATTGCCAGCCGCCGGGCGCGGCCGCGGGATAGACGCCGGTCTGCTCGCCGCCGATGCCGACCGCGCCGGCCGGTACTGCCAGGCGGGGCTCGGCGCGGCGCGGCGTCGCCAGCGCCGGGTCCAGCCCGCCGAGATAAGCGAAGCCGGGCTGGAAGCCGAGAAAGTAGACGGTATAGGTGCCCGCGCTGTGCCGCCGCACCACTTCGTCGGGCGTCAGGCCGGTATGGGCGGCCACGTCGGCCAGATCGGGGCCGTCGTCGCCGCCGTAGCGGACCGGGATCTCGACGATGCGGCCGCTGGCATTGCCGCTCTCCCCGCCCTCGCCTTGTTCCCACGCCCGCTTCAGCGAGGTCTCCAACCCGGCCGGGTCGGCCTCGTCATCGAACAGGACCGTCAGGCTGTTCATGCCGGGATAGGCGTCGACCACGCCCGGCCATGCGCCGGCCTGATCGGCCATCGCCCAGAAGTGGCGTTGCACGTCGAGCGACGCGGGAGGCGGCACGCTGCACAGCAGCGCGTGCTCGGCAAGGCGGTGAATCGTGCAGCTGGCCATGATGGTGATCGGTCCGGAATCCAGGTGGCGCGCGGGGTTCGGGAATTAGCTTGGAAATGCGCGGGGCAACGCGCGATGCGTCTTATCAGCAATTTATCGAGAAAGTGAGTTTTGCGAAACCTAAGGCGTCATGGCGGCGCCTAGGGTTTTCCATAGCGGGGCAGGCCGGTAGTTGATTAGATCAATCGTCGCTGTCCCGCTTAAATTTCCCCGCATCCTCGTAGAAAGGACCTCACGGAGACGCCATGACATTTGCAGAATTCGCCCGCAAGGCCCGCCACGCGGCGGTGGCCGTTGCACTGCTGGCAGCCGGCGCCGCCGCCGCGCCCGCCGCGCTCGCACAGAAGATCGAGAAGATCGACGGACCGCTACGCTTCGTCGTCGGGTACGCGCCGGGCGGGGCCTCGGACCGCGCCGCACGCATCGTCGGCCAGGCCCTGCAGGCCAGATACGGCGTCACCGTGGTGGTCGAGAACAAGGCCGGCGCCGGCGGACGGCTGGCCGCGCAGCAGGTCAGGCACGCCGGTCCGGCCGACAACGTGCTGATGCTCGGCAATCCCGCCGTGATGACGGTCGCGCCGCTGGTGTTCAAGGACACCAGCTACGATCCCGACGCCGACTTCGTGCCGGTGTCGCAAGTCTCGTCCTACGACTTCGCGGTGATCACCGGCCCGCAGGTGCCGGTGCGCGAGATGTCGCATCTGGTCGCCTGGCTCAAGGCCAATCCCGGCAAGGCCTTCTTCGGCGTGCCGGCCACCGGCAGCCTGCCCCACTTCTTCGCGCTGATGCTGGCCGAGCGCGCCGGCGTCAAGGGCGACGTGGTCGGCTACAAGGGCTCGGCGCCGCTGGCCACCGACATGCTGGGCGGCCAGGTGCCGGTCGGCGTCGACACGCTGGACGCGGTGCTGTCGCTGCATCAGAGCGGCAAGCTGAAGATCCTGGCGGTCTCCGGCAAGACACGCTCGTCGTTCGCCAAGGACATCCCCACGCTGAAGGAGGCCGGCATCGATCTGTCCGCCGACGGCTGGAACGCGTTCTTCGCGCCCAAGTCGATGCCGCCCGAGAAGGTCAAGGCGCTGTCGGCGGCGATCCACAGCGTGATGTCGGACCCGGCGGTACAGCAGCGCTTCGTCGCCGCCAACATGCAGCCGGTGGCCAGCACGCAGCAGCAGACCGCGGACATGCTCCAGGCCTACAAGGCGCAGTGGCAGCCGGTGGTCAAGCGCAGCGGCTTCCAGCAATAACCTTCCCGCAATGACGTCCGGCCGGACGCATCAGCAAGGAGCGACGGCGATGGCCCGCAATATCCTCTTCATCATGTGCGACCAGCTGCGGTGGGACTACCTGTCCTGCACCGGGCATCCGACCATCCGCACGCCGAACATCGACGCGCTGGCCGCGCGCGGGGTGCGCTTCTCGCGCGCCTATGCGCAGTCGACGATCTGCGGCTCGTCGCGGATGAGCTTCTACACCGGCCGCTATGTCGATTCGCACGGCGCCGCCTGGAACAACTTCCCGCTGAAGGTCGGCGAGATGACGCTGGGCGACTATCTCCGTCCGCTCGGCCGGCAGACGGTGCTGGTCGGCAAGACCCATATGGCGGCCGACACCGAAGGCATGGCGCGGCTGGGCATCGATCCGGATTCGACGATCGGCACGCGCGTGGCCGAGTGCGGCTTCGATCCGTACGAGCGCGACGACGGTCTGCACGGCAGCGGCCCGTCCGGCCGCTACGACCCGAAGCCCGTGCGCTACAACGACTATCTGCGCGAGCTCGGCTACGCCGGCGACGACGGCTGGGACGACTGGGCCAATGCCGGCGAGGACGAGCACGGCAATCTGCTGTCGGGCTGGCTGCTGCGCAATGCGACCCGGCCCGCTCGCGTGGCCGAGGAGCATTCGGAAACGCCGTACATGACGCGGCGGGCGATGGAATTCATCGAGCAGGCCGGCGACGCGCCATGGTGCCTGCATCTGTCCTATATCAAGCCGCACTGGCCCTGCATCGCGCCGGCGCCCTATCACGCGATGTACGGGGCCGCCGACGTGCCGCCGCCGGTGCGCAGCGACGCCGAGCGCGCGCAGCCGCATCCGATCTACCAGGCCTTCCTGAATTCGCGCGTCAGCCGGGCCTTCTCGCGCGACGAGGTGCGCGAGGCGGTGATTCCCGCGTATATGGGCCTGATCACGCAGATCGACGACCAGATCGGCGTGCTGATGCGCTTCCTGGAGAGCAAGGGCCTCGCCGATGACACGATGATCGTGTTCACCTCCGATCATGGCGACTACCTGGGCGACCACTGGATGGGCGAGAAGGACCTGTTCCACGAGCCGTCGGTGCGGCTGCCGCTGATCGTCGTCGATCCGTCGCCGGCCGCCGACGTCACGCGCGGCTCGGTCTGCGACGCGCTGGTCGAGGCGATCGACCTGGTGCCGACCTTCGTCGAGGCCTGCGGCGGCGCGCCGCAGCCGCACCGGCTCGAAGGCCGTGCGCTGCAGCCCTGGCTGCACGGCGAGCCGCCGTCCAGCTGGCGCCGCTATGCGATCAGCGAATACGACTACTCGGCGACCGGTGTCGCGGTGTCGCTGGGGGTCGCGCCGCTCGATGCGCGGCTGTTCATGGTGGTCGACGAGCGCTGGAAGTACATCCATGCGCCGGGCTTCCGGCCGATGCTGTTCGATCTGGCCAACGATCCGCAGGAGCTGCACGATCTCGGAGATGACCCGGCCTACCAGGCGCAATGCGAGCGGATGTATCTGGCGCTCGCGCAATGGGGCCTGCGGCAGTCGCAGCGCACCGCGATCAGCGACGAGCGCATCGCCGCGATGCGCGGGGCGTCGGTCCGCAAGGGCATCCTGCTGGGGTTCTGGGACGAGAGCGAACTCCCGGAGGAGCTGCTGCACGAGAAATGGCGCGGCGCGCGGGAGGCGCTGCGCTAGCGGGCTGCACGGTCTTCGTCGGCGGCGGGGTCCGTCTCCGATTCGGCCTCGGCGTCATCTTCCGGCGCCGTCCATTGGCGCCGCGCGCCGCCGCCACGCCAACGGTTGGTGCTGACCGTGGTGGCGACCTGCCGTTTCACGCGTACCGCCTGCTCGGTCAGCGCGGTCAACAGCGTGTCGAGGGTCGCCAGTTCTTCATTCGACAGCGTCTCGACCAGTTGACGGTTGATGGCCGCTACCTCGTCGAACAACTGCCGATAGAGCGCCTGCCCGGCCGGCGTCAGCGCGACGCTGGCGCGCCGGCGGTCGCCGTCCAGCGTCTGCCGCCGGATCAAACCCTTGGCGGCGAGACGCGTGATCGCCCGCGACACGCGCGTGCGGTCCAGATGGCATTGGTCCGCGATCTCCGACGGCGCCTGCGCGCCGCGCACGGCCAGCAGCCCGAGCAGCGCCCATTCGCGGCGCGACACGCCGTACTGGCCCTCGCACAGGCGGATCACCGCCGCGCCGCTGGCGCCTACCAGCGCCGCGAGACGGAAATTGAGCAGATCGGTGATATCGCGCGGCTCGCGCAGGCGGCTCTCGCCTGCGCCGTCCACCGCGCGATCGTCGTCGGACAAGGCGTCGTACAAGGCGGATGGCGGCGCCGCGGAAGGGCGCCGGGCGGGATCAGGCGAAGCCGGCCTGGTGCGCCTGCTGGTCGGCATGGTAGGAGCTGCGCACCATCGCACCGACCGCGGCGTGGGTGAAGCCCATCTTGTAGGCCTCTTCCTCGAACATCTTGAAGGTGTCGGGATGGACGTAGCGCAGCACCGGCAGGTGGTGATTCGACGGCGCCAGATACTGGCCGATGGTCAGCATGTCGATGTCGTGCGCGCGCATGTCGCGCATGACTTCGAGGATTTCCTCGTCGGTCTCGCCCAGGCCCACCATCAGGCCGGACTTGGTCGGCACGTCCGGATTGCGGCGCTTGAACTCCTGCAGCAGCTTCAGCGAGTGCGCGTAGTCGGCGCCCGGGCGGGCCTGCTTGTACAGGCGCGGCACCGTTTCCAGGTTGTGGTTCATCACGTCCGGCGGGCAGGCCTGCAGGATGTCCAGCGCCTTCTCCAGGCGGCCGCGGAAGTCGGGCACCAGCACCTCGATGCGGGTGATGGGCGACAGCTCGCGGGTCTTGCTGATGCAATCGACATAGTGCTGGGCGCCGCCGTCGCGCAGGTCGTCGCGGTCGACGCTGGTGATCACCACGTAGTTGAGCTTCAGCTGGGCGATGGTCTTGGCCAGGTTCAGCGGCTCGTTGACGTCGAGCGGATCCGGGCGGCCGTGGCCGACGTCGCAGAACGGGCAGCGGCGCGTGCACTTGTCGCCCATGATCATGAACGTCGCGGTGCCCTTGCCGAAGCATTCGCCGATGTTCGGGCAGCTCGCTTCCTCGCACACCGTCACCAGGTTGTTGGCGCGCAGGATGTCCTTGATCTCGTAGAAGCGCGAATTGCCGGTCGCCGCCTTCACGCGGATCCAGTCCGGCTTCTTCAGCTTCTCGGCGGGGACGATCTTGATGGGAATGCGGGCGGTCTTGTCGGCCGACTTCTGCTTGCGGGTCGGGTCGTAGGCCGCGCCTTGTGCGGCATCGCCTTGGGGATTCGAAGTGGCGATCAGGGCGTCGCTCATGGTGTTCTCCGCGCGCTCCCCGCGCGCATAGGTCGGCTAGGCCGTAGTCAGGGGTGTCAGTTGGCCGGAGGCCGTGGCGGCTGATTCTTTCGCTGGCTCGTTCGCTGCCGGCTCGCTGGCCGCCGCGCGATGCTGCGCCGCCGCCAGTACGTCGCACAATGCCGCCGCCAGGCGTCGCGCGATCTCGGGCTGGTGCCGGGCGTCGACCGGTAGCTGGCGCACGGCGCCGTCGGCATCGGTCTGCTGCACCGTCGCGCCGGCGCGCGCCATGTCGACCGTTTCCAGGCCGGCATAACCGCACGGGTTGATACGCAGGAACGGGTCCAGATCCATCCGCACGTTCAGGCTGACGCCGTGGTAGCTGCAGCCGTTGCGGATCTTCAGGCCCAGCGCGGCGATCTTGGCGCCGCGGTGCGGGCCGCCGGACAGATAGATGCCGGGCGCGCCAGGCTTGCGTTCGGCGGGCAGATTATACGCCGCGAGCGTGTCCAATACCGCCTGCTCGATCGCATGGACCAACTCGCGCACCATCAGCTTGCGACGGCGCAAGTCCAGCAGCAGGTAGGCGACGACTTGCCCGGGGCCGTGATAAGTGATCTGTCCGCCACGATCGATCCGCACCATCGGGATCGCCGGATCGGGAGACAGCAGGTGCGAAGGGTCGCCCGCCTGGCCCAGCGTGTAGACCGGAGGATGCTCGACGAGCCAGATCTGGTCGGGGGATTCGGCGGTACGTGCGGCGGTGTAGGCGCGCATCGCGTCGAAACAGGGCGCATAGTCCTCCCGGCCCCGCTCGATGACTTCGATTGCTTGCATGCCGAGAGTGTAGCGAAAAGGGCCGGTTCGCACCGGCCCCTGCTTCGCTGGCGGCTGTCACCCTGGCGCCGTCAGGGTTGTCCGCGGTTGGAATGCCCCTTGTCGGGGATCGGGCGCGCCGGCGGACGGCTGTACACCAGCCGCAGATGGCGCCGGCCTGTCGAACCCGCCTCCGGTTCAGGACGCCGCGACGACGTCCTGGCTAGGCGACCATTGCGTGCCTCGAACCAGTCGCCGCACGATGCGGTTCACCAGATGCGGCAGGTTGGTGGTGGCCGGGCGGCGGGCTTCGGCGATCAGCGCCAGGCGGACCGGCCGTTCGGCGCGCGGATCCACGCTGAGCACCACTTCGTCGCCGCGGTTCAGCTGCAGGCTGGCGCCGCAGCGCAGCCAGTAATCTTCCGAGTCGCCGTCGCGGGTGACCCACAGGTTCAGGCCGGCGGCATCTTCCACATAGAGCCGTTGCGCGGTATGCACCGACAGCGGCACGACCTCGCCCGGGTTCAGGCTGAAGACGGTCGTTGTGAGCAGGGTTTCCATTTTGGACTTCCTTCACTAAGGTGACGGTACCGTCCGGCACGCGAATCTCGCGTGGCTGGCGTCGCGCTTACCGTGTCTGGCCTGAGCTGGCCTGGCGCGCTCGCTGTCGCGGTCCCGATGCACTGCATTCTAGTGATTGCCCGACCACCTCCAAAACGATATATATTGATTTCCCTTGTTAGCCAATCTCACATAGCGACGCCGCTGCAATGACCCTGAAGCGTAATCCCGTCGAACTGCCGCGCGCCTGGCATCGCGAGCTGCCCCGGCTGCCGGCGCTGACCGCGCTGCGGGCCTTCGAGGCCGCCGCGCGGCACGAAAGCTTCTCCCGCGCCGCCACCGAGCTGTTCGTCACCCATGGGGCGGTCAGCCATCAGGTGCGCGCGCTGGAGGAGGAACTGGGCCAGCCGTTGTTCGCCCGCAACGGCAAGCGGGTCAGCCTGACGCCGGCCGGACGCGTCTATGCCGAACGCGTGCGCGACGCGCTGCTGCAGATCGCCGAGGCGACCCGCGCGCTGCAGTCCGGCACGCGCGACAAGCGGCTGACGATCAGCACCATGCCGTCGTTCGCCGCGCGCTGGCTGACGCCGCGCATCGGCAGCTTTATCGAGCGGCATCCCGAACTGGACGTCGAACTGATGTCCTCCAACACGCTGGTCGATTTCGCGCGCGACGAGGTCGACGTGGCGCTGCGGATGGGCAGCGGCGACTATCCGGGGCTCTATGTCGAACGGCTGCTCGACGACGTGTTCTTCCCGGTCTGCAGCCCGAACTTCCTCGGCGGCAAGCTGCCGGCGCGCCCCGAGGACATGCAGGGGCTGACGCTGCTGCGCGGCGAAGGCGATCCGTGGCGGCCGTGGTTCGAGGCCGCCGGGCTGGATTGGCCCGAGCCGCGCAAGGGCCTGATGTTCGAGGATTCGTCGCTGCTGCTGCAGGCCGCGGCGGAAGGCCAGGGCATCGCACTGATCCGCTCGTCGCTGGCCTATAACGATCTGCTGTCGGGGCGCGTGGTGCGGCTGTTCGACGTCAGCATCCCGTGTCCGTGGCTGCTGTACTTCGTCTGCGCGCCGGCGATGCTCGACACACCGAAGGTGCAAGCCTTCCGCAACTGGCTGCTGCCCGAGATCGCGGCGTTCCGGCAGATCCTGTCGCAGTGGGCCTAGGCCGGCGCTGCGGGTTTCAGGCCGGCTCGTCGTCGTCCGGCTTCGATGGCGCCTGGGGTGTCGCGGGCGTGTCCCGCTCGGCCAACCGCGCGCGCGGATGGGCCTGGTCGTAGACCTTGGCCAGATGCTGGAAGTCGAGCGCGGTGTAGATCTGCGTGGTCGCCACGCTGGCGTGGCCCAGCATCTCCTGCACCGCGCGCAGGTCGCCCGACGATTGCAGCACGTGGCTGGCAAACGAGTGCCGCAGCATGTGCGGATGCACGTCGGCCGGCACGCCGGCGCGGATCGCCTGCTGCTTGATGCGGGCGCGCACGGTCCGGTCCGACAGCCGCTCGCCGCGCCGCGACAGAAACAGCGCGTGTCGATGATCGGCGCCGGCAGCAGGCTTGACCCAGTCGTCGCGCACCGCCAGCCACGCCCGCAGCGCCTGCACCGCCTTGCTGCCGACCGGCACGCTGCGGCGGCGCGAACCCTTGCCGAGCACCGTGACTTCGCCAGCGGTCAGGTCGATCCAGCCCGAGGAGCGGTAGCCGTCCTCTTCCACGTAGCGCAGATCGAGCTGCACGAGTTCGGACACGCGCAGCCCGCTCGAATAGCCGAGTTCGAACACGGCCTGATCGCGCAGCCCTTCGGCGCCCTCGCCGGCCGGTTGGCCGACCAGCGCGACCGCGTGCTCGACCGACAGCGCCTTCGGTAGCGGCCGTCCGGCCTTGGGGGCGCGCACGCCATCGACGGGGTTGGCCTCGACGCCATGGCCGTGCCGCGCGGCCCACAGGTAAAAGCCGCGCCAGGCCGACAACGCCCGCGCAATGCTGGTGGAAGCCAGGCCGCTGCCGCGCAGGCGCGCGGCGAAACTGCGGATCTGGTCGGTGCGCAGCGCGGTCAGCGCGGTACCGGGCGCGAGTTTGGCGGCCTGTGCCTGCAATACCGACAGGTCCCGCCGATAGCCGACCAGCGTGTGCTCGGCCAGCTTGCGGCTGCTGGCCAGCCAGTCGAGATAGCTGCGCAGCAGCGGATCGAGGGCGGGGGCGGGAGCGTCCGCCGCCTCCGCCGCGGTCCCGGGTTCGCTGGAGCGGGCCATCGGTTGCTGCCCGAGTCCCCGCTCAGCCGCGCAGGCGCGCCAGCGCCGCGCCGGCCAATTCGCCGATGCGGCTCAGATAAGCCGTGCCCATGCCTTCGTGGAAGCGCCGCGGGTCGGGCGAGCCGAGCACCAGCAGGCCGAAGGTCGGGCCCGTTTCGGCGTCTTCGCCGGCGGGCGCGCGCAGCGCGACCATCGCCAGCGAGGCGATGTCGTCGCGCTCGAGCCAGTCGACTGCCTGCTTGCCGCCTTCGCCAAGCGTGTCGGGCACTGCCACCGGCACGGGCTGCGCGCCCTCTTCAGCGACGGGCGCGATGGCCCACGGGTTGGCGCCGCAATACGGCGTCTGCAGGCCCTCGGCAAAGCGGCGCGCGGCTTCCGTTGCGGCGGCCTGATCGCCGCGCAGCAGATCGAGCGGCGCATGGGTTTCTGCCAGCTGCCACAGCCGCAGCGCGACGGCCGGCACATCGAACACCTGCTGCAGGCCCTGACTGACCGCCATCGGCAGCGCCAGCGCATCGGCCTCGCCCAGCAGCCGCAGCTGCCACGCGTGCATGCGGTTCTGCGTGCGTTCGTTGTCGTGGCCGTGACGCATCAGGTTGGCCAGCTTCAGTTCGAGGCCCTTGTTCTTCTCGCGCAGGATTTCCATCTGGCGCTGCTGCAGCGACACCGCGCGATGGCTGTGCGGGCTCGTCAGCTGCACGGAGGCCAGCAGCTCGGCATGGTCCTCGAAGAACTGGGGATGACTTTGCAGATAGGCGGCGACGTCTTGCGGATTCATTGGCGGGTCATCGAACGATTTGCGCTGGAGTGTAGCAAAGCCCGTCGGACGGCACGGCTTGCCCTCTCCCCCGGCCCCTCTCCCGCAAGCGGGAGAGGGGAGAAAACCGGCAGCGTTCTCCATGCCGTTTGTGTTCTCCCTCTCCCGCTTGCGGGAGAGGGCCGGGGAGAGGGCCGGACGGTCGATCGACCAATACGGCCCCAACCCGCCACGCCATAAAAAAACCCGCGCCATAGCGCGGGTTCACCATCCTCGGAGACGCAGCCAATCAACCCAGCTTCTTGCGCAGCAGCTCGTTGACCTGCGCCGGATTGGCCTTGCCCTTGGTGGCCTTCATCGCCTGGCCGACCAGCGCGTTGAACGCCTTCTCCTTGCCGGCGCGGAACTCCTCGACCGACTTGGCGTTGGCGGCCAGCACCTCGTCGATGATGGCCTCGAGCGCGCCGGTATCCGACATCTGCTTCAGGCCCTTGGCGGCGATGATCGCGTCGGCGTCGCCGTCGCACTCGCCGGCCCACATCGCCGGGAACACGTCCTTCTTGGCGGTGTTGTTCGACACCGTGCCGTCGGCGATGCGCTTGAGCAGCAGCGCCAGCTGTGCGGGGCGAATCGGCGCGCCGTCGATTTCGATGCCCTCGCGGTTCAGCTGCGAGGCGACATCGCCCATCAGCCAGTTGGCCGCCGGCTTGGCATTGGCCGCGCCGGCTTCGGCGACGACCTGCTCGAACCAGTTGGCCAGCGCCTTCGACGAGGTCAGCACGCTTGCGTCGTAGGCAGGCAGACCGTATTGCGAGACGAAGCGCGCCTGCATCGCGGCGGGCAACTCCGGCATTGCCGCGCGCACGCGCTCGATCCAGGCCGGTTCGATCTCGAGCGGCAGCAGATCCGGATCGGGGAAGTAGCGATAGTCGTGCGCGTCTTCCTTGGTCCGCATCGCGCGGGTTTCGCCGGTGTCCGGATCGAACAGCACGGTGGCCTGCTGGATCTCGCGGCCGTCCTCGATCTCGGCGATCTGCCAGCGCACCTCGTATTCGATCGCCTGCTGCAGAAAGCGGAACGAATTCAGGTTCTTGATCTCGCGGCGCGTGCCCAGCTTGTCGCTACCGACCGGCCGCACCGATACGTTGGCATCGCAGCGAAAGCTCCCTTCCTGCATGTTGCCGTCGCAGATGCCGAGCCACACCACCAGCGAATGCAGCGCGCGCGCATAGGCGACCGCTTCCGCGGCGCTGCGCATGTCGGGCTCGGTGACGATCTCCAGCAGCGGCGTGCCGGCGCGGTTCAGGTCGATGCCGGTCATGCCCGCGAAATCCTCGTGCAGCGACTTGCCGGCATCCTCCTCGAGGTGGGCGCGCGTCAGCTGCACGGTCTTCTCGTAGAACTCGCCCTTGCGGCCTTCGACCTGGAAGGTCAGGCTGCCGCCCTGCACCACGGGGATCTCGTACTGGCTGATCTGGTAGCCCTTGGGCAGATCGGGGTAGAAGTAATTCTTGCGGGCGAACACGCTATGCGGCGCGACATGGGCGCCGATCGCCAGACCGAACTGGATCGCACGCTCGACCGCGGCCTTGTTCAGTACCGGCAGCGTGCCGGGCAGCGCCAGATCGACCGGGCAGGCCTGCGTGTTGGGCGCCGCGCCGAACGCCGTGGAGGCGCCGGAAAAAATCTTCGAGGCCGTCGATAGCTGCGTATGCGTTTCGAGGCCGATCACCACTTCCCATTGCATGGCGGTATTCCTGTTGGTTCCTTGCGGCGGCGCCGGCATGGGCCGCGCCGCCGTGTCATTTATTGCGTGCGCGCGCAGGTGCCGGTGCCCGGTTCGAACATCACCGGCCACGCCTCTTCGTAGATGCCCGGCGTGCAGCGGCTCTGGCAATTGGCATGCGCCAGCGTGACGCGGCGCGGGTCCTGCCAGACCAGCAGCTTGCAGGCGCTGCCGTCGCGCGCGGCCAGTTCGATATGCGGCTTGCGGCGGGTCTGGCGGAACTCGGCCAGGTCGAAGCTGCACGAGCCGCGCTTGCCGACCCACAGCTTCCACGACAGCTGCTGCACGTTGTTGTCCGACACGCGCAACTGGGCGTCCTCGCGGAAACCGTCTTCCTCGGTGCGGCGGCAGTCGCCGGCCAGATCGATGTCGCGATCGGCGATCGGCGTCGGACCGCCGATGCGCGGCAGCGGAATACAACCGGCCAGCGCGGCCAGCAGCACCGCGGTCAATGCCAGGCGGCCGGCGGAGCGACCGGACGGGATGCGGAGCGAAAGAAGCGCGTTCATGGTCATGCCTGCGAGGGCTGGCGCAGATGCCAGTCGGTGGCCTGCTGGAAAGCGTGCGCGGTCTGCAGCAGCTGCGCCTCGCCGAAGTAGTTGCCGATCATCTGCAGGCCGACCGGCATGCCGCCCTCGCCGAAGCCGCAGGGCACGCTCATGCCGGGCAGGCCGGCGAGGCTGGTCGACAGCGTGAAGACGTCGGCCAGATACATCTGCACCGGGTCGGCGCTCTTCTCGCCGAGCTTCCACGCCACCGTCGGCGCTACCGGTCCCATGATCACGTCGCACTCGCCGAAGGCGCGCTGGAAGTCGTCGGCGATCAGGCGCCGGATCTTCTGCGCCTGCAGGTAGTAAGCGTCGTAGTAGCCGTGCGACAGCACATAGGTGCCCACCAGGATGCGGCGCTTGACCTCCCAGCCGAAGCCCTCGGCACGGCTCTTCTTGTACATGTCGAGCAGGTCGCGGTACTCGGCCGCGCGGTGGCCATAGCGCGCGCCATCGAAACGCGACAGGTTGGACGAGGCCTCGGCCGGCGCGATCACGTAGTAGACCGGGATCGACAGCTCGGTCTTGGGCAGCGACACCTCGACCAGCGTCGCGCCCAGCTTCTCGTATTCGTGCAGCGCGGCGCGCACCGCGGCCTCGACATCGGCCGACAGGCCGGCGCCGAAATACTCGCGCGGCAGGCCGATGCGCAGGCCAGCGAGCGGCTGGTTCGCGCTGGCGCCGCCGCGCGGCTGGCCCAGCAGCCGCGTGAAGTCCTCGTCCACGCCGCCCTGCGCCGGCGTCAGCGAGGTCGAATCGCGCTCGTCGAAACCGGCCATCGCATTGAGCAGCAGCGCGCAGTCCTCGGCGCTGCGTGCCATCGGGCCGGCCTGGTCCAGCGACGAGGCGAACGCGATCATGCCGAAGCGCGACACGCGGCCATAGGTCGGCTTGATGCCGGTGATGCCCGAGAACGAGGCCGGCTGGCGGATCGAGCCGCCGGTGTCGGTGCCGGTCGCGGCCGGCGCCAGGCCCGCGGCCACCGCGGCGGCCGAGCCGCCCGACGAGCCGCCCGGCACGCGCGACGCATCCCACGGGTTGCGCACCGGGCCGAAGTGCGAGTTCTCGTTGGACGAGCCCATCGCGAACTCGTCCATATTGGTCTTGCCCAGCGTCACCATGCCGGCGGCGGCCAGCCGCTCGACCACGGTGGCGTCGAACGGGCTTTCGTAGTTGGCCAGCATGCGCGAGCCGGCGGTCGAGCGCCAGCCGCGCGTGACGAACACGTCCTTGTGGGCGATCGGCACACCGGTCAACGGGCCGGCCTCGCCGCGCGCGCGGCGTGCATCGGCCTCGCGCGCCTGGGCCAGCGTCAGTTCCGCATCGACGTGGACATAGGCGTTCAGCGCGGCGGCCTGCTCGATGCGGGCCAGGTAGTCGCGCGCCAGTTCTTCGGCCGACACCGCGCCGGCGGCGAGCGCATCGGCGATCTGGCGCAGCGAGGTCACGGTCGAGCCGACCGGGAAGGAGGAAGCGGAAGAAGACATGGAGTGTCGGAAAAGCTTCGGGGAACGGCCGGCGCGGCATGGCCGCGCGGCCGGATCAATTCAGGAGACGTCGCTGGTATATCGGTATCGGCACGCCGATACCGAACGGTCGCGATACGTCGGCGAACCCGGTACGGGACCTTATTCGATGACCTTCGGCACCAGATACAGGCCAGCCTCGGTAGCCGGCGCCGGGCGCTGGTAGTCGTCGCGCCGGTTCGGTTCGGTGACGGCGTCTTCGCGCAGGCGCTGCTGCATCTCGCGGACCGCCGACAGCGGATGCGCCAGCGGCGCGACGCCGGTGGTGTCGACCGCCTGCATCTGCTCGACCAGCGAGAAGAATTGGTTCAGTTGCCCGAGCGTCTGGCCGGCTTCTTCATCGCTGATGTCGATGCGGGCAAGATGGGCGATGCGCTTGACGTCGGTAAGCTCGAGTGCCATGGCGTGGGTGCGAGGAATTCCAGAAGGCCCGGGGTCAACCGGGAGAACGACGACCGTGCGGGCAGAGTCGGGAGGCGCTGGACCGGGTCAGGCCCGTGTACCTTGGGCGGCGCCGCGTCGGGTCCGGTGTCGGCCCGGCCTCGGCCTGGGACAAGTGCCGCGCGCGGCGCCCGACGATCGTCAGATTTACAGGTTTTTTCAGGGCAATTTGCCGCCGAAACACGCGGAATTATAAGGTATCATTCCGTTTTGCCGCCGCCCCTGGCGGCGCCTTCGCCGCTTGGACCCAAGGCCCGGCCGCTGAAGGACGCCGGACCCGACTGCCCGCCGGGGCCCGGACCAGGATCCTCCGATTAGACCGACTCGCTGCTGCCCCCATCGTGGGTGCCGGGTCTGTGGCGCCCGGACCATCGTCCGGCCATCCGCCAAATGAAGTTTGGCGAACTTTCTGGCGCCGTCTAATCAAAGGTTCCCGTGGGAGTGTGTTCCGCCGGCCCCGGCGGGGCGCTTCCCCCGGACTGTTGCGGTTCGCCTGGCGCACTGCAACGGCAAGGGCGGGACCGTGGATGCGCGGACGACGCGCGCCGTTTCCATCGACGACATATGAATATCGCGGCCGGCGCCAAGGACTGGCGCCGGCCGCTTCGCATACCTGCGAACCCACCAGAAAACAGGACTCCTGATGTTCGGATTTCTCCGCAGCTACTTTTCCAACGATCTCGCGATCGACCTCGGCACCGCCAACACGCTGATCTACATGCGTGACAAGGGCATCGTGCTGGACGAACCGTCCGTGGTCGCGATCCACCTGGGCGGCGGCCCGAACGCCAAGAAGACCATTCAGGCAGTCGGCAAGGAAGCCAAGCAGATGCTCGGCAAGGTGCCGGGCAATATCGAGGCGATCCGCCCGATGAAGGACGGCGTGATCGCCGACTTCACCGTCACCGAGCAGATGCTCAAGCAGTTCATCAAGATGGTGCACGACAGCAAGCTGCTGCGTCCGTCGCCGCGCATCATCATCTGCGTGCCGTGCGGTTCGACCCAGGTCGAGCGCCGCGCGATCCGCGAGTCGGCGCTGGGCGCCGGCGCCTCGCAGGTCTACCTGATCGAGGAACCGATGGCCGCCGCGATCGGCGCCGGCCTGCCGGTGTCCGAGCCGTCGGGTTCGATGGTCGTCGATATCGGCGGCGGCACCACCGAGGTCGGCATCATCTCGCTGGGCGGCATGGTCTACAAGGGCTCGGTGCGCGTCGGCGGCGACAAGTTCGACGAAGCCATCGTCAACTACATCCGCCGCAACTACGGCATGCTGATCGGCGAGCAGACCGCCGAAGCGATCAAGAAGGAAATCGGCTCGGCCTTCCCCGGTTCGGAAGTGCGCGAGATGGAGGTCAAGGGCCGCAACCTGTCCGAGGGCATCCCGCGCGCGTTCACGGTCTCGTCCAACGAGATCCTGGAAGCGCTGACCGATCCGCTGAACCAGATCGTCTCCACCGTCAAGATCGGCCTGGAGCAGACCCCGCCGGAACTGGGCGCCGACATCGCCGAGCGTGGCATCACGCTGACCGGCGGCGGCGCGCTGCTGCGCGACCTGGACCGCCTGCTGGCCGAGGAGACCGGCCTGCCGGTGCTGGTGGCCGAAGATCCGTTGACCTGCGTGGTGCGCGGTTCGGGCATGGCCCTGGAGCGCATGGACAAGCTCGGCAGCATCTTCGCCTACGAGTAAGCCGGTCCGGCAAAGGATCGTTCCCGTGGCGAAGCGCGCCCTGCCCGCACCGCTGGCCGAGGCCGGCCACGGGCAGGTACGCCGCCGCGCCACCCCGGCCAAGCCGGCCGCCGCCACCCGGCGGCCTGCGCGACTCCGCCAATTCCGGTCCGCCCCCGGACGCCCGCGCGCGGCGTGCCGGCGATGCGGACCGCCACCGCCTGCGTACGGCTAAATGGATTACACGCCGCCACCGCTATTCAAGCAGGGTACGTCTGCGTTCGCGCGCCTGGTCATCTTCGTCACGATGGCGCTGGTGCTGCTGGTCGTCGACGCCCGCTTCGATGCGCTGTCCACGGTCCGGCAGGTTGCCGCTACCGTGCTGATGCCGGTCGAGCGCGCCGTGCTGGTGCCGCGCGACATGGCGCGCACCGCGTTCGACTATCTGCAGTCGTCGGCCGCGCTGGCCAGCGAGAACCGCGAGCTGCGGCGGCGCGCGGTGGCCCAGGCCGACGATGCGCTGCGCCAGGCCCAGCTCGAGGCCGAGAACCGGCAACTGCGCAAGCTGCTGGACCTGAAGGAACAATCGGCGACGCCCGTCACGGCGGCCGAGGTGCTGTACGACGCGCGCGATCCGTACAGCCAGCGCATCGTGATCGATCGCGGCAGCCAGCACGACGTGCGCGCCGGCTATCCGGTGATCGACGATCGCGGCGTGGTCGGCCAGGTGACGCGGGTGACGCCGTTCCAGTCCGAAGTCACGCTGCTGACCGACAAGGATCAGGCGATCCCGGTGCAGGTGGTGCGTAACGGCCTGCGCAGCCTCGCCTTCGGCGGCGGCAAGGCCGGCATGCTGGACCTGCGCTTCATGGCGGCGTCGGCCGATCTGCAGCAGGGCGACCTGCTGGTGACCTCGGGCCTGGACGGCGTCTATCCGCCGGGCCTGCCGGTCGCGCGCATCGTGCAGATCGAGCGCAAGGCCGACACCGCGTTCTCGCGTGTCTACTGCGAGCCCGTCGCGGGCGTGCGCTCGCACCGCCAGCTGCTGGTGGTGCGCTACGAGGCCGAGAAGCCCTCGCGCGATCTGCCGGCCGGCGACGACGGCAAGAGCGCGGCGGGCAAGGCCAGCAAGACGGAGAAGGCGGGCAAGGGCGCGGACAAGGCGGCCGACAAGGCGCCGAAACCGAAAGCGGACACCGCGGCCACGGTCGCCACGGCGCCCTCGACCGCGTCGAGTCAGGAGCAGAAGCGGTGACCCATCCCCAATACCTGCTGCGGCCGGTCAACCCGACCTTCATCGCGCTGACCTTCGTGCTGGCGTTCCTGTTCAACCTGCTGCCGTGGGGCGACATCCTGTGGGTGCCGGACATGGTGGCGCTGGTGCTGGTGTTCTGGAACATCCACCAGCCGCGCAAGGTCGGCATGGGCGTGGCCTTCGTGCTGGGCCTGCTGATGGACGTGCACGATGCTCGCCTGCTGGGCGAGCACGCGATGGCCTACACGCTGCTGGCGTACTTCGCCATCACGATCCACCGCCGCGTACTGTGGTTCAGCGTTTATACCCAGGCGCTGCACGTGCTGCCGCTGCTGTTCATCGCGCATGCGGTGCCGGTGGTGATCCGGCTGCTGATGGGCGCGCCGCTGCCCGGCTGGCCGCTGCTGGTCGCGCCGGGCATCGAGGCGCTGCTGTGGCCGCTGGCCACCGGCCTGCTGCTCGCGCCGCAGCGCCGTTCGGTCGACGTCGACGAAACCCGGCCGATCTGACGGCATGGCACTCCCACCGCTGTTCCTCTCCGTGCCCCGACCGCCCGTCCACGCAGCACCATGACCGAAATCCGCAACGTCGAACTCGAGCTCGGCCGCTTCCGCCTTCGCGTGGCGGCCGCGGCGCTGTTCGCCGTGATCCTGTTCGGCCTGCTGTTCCTGCGCTTCTTCTGGCTGCAGTGGTACAAGCACGACCAGTATTCTGCCAAGGCGGAGGACAACCGCATCTCGGTGGCGCCGATCGAGCCGAACCGCGGCATCATCATGGACCGCAACGGCATCGTGCTGGCGCGCAATTATTCCGCCTACACGCTGGAGATCACGCCGTCCAAGCTGACGCAGTCGCTGGACGACACCATCGACGAGCTGTCCGAACTGATCGACATCCAGCCGCGCGACCGGCGGCGCTTCCGCCGGCTGATGGAAGAGTCGCGCAGCTTCGAGAGCCTGCCGATCCGCAGCCAGCTGACCGACCAGGAGGTGGCGCGCTTTTCCGCGCAGCGCTTCCGCTTCCCCGGCGTCGACGTGCGGGCGCGGCTGTTCCGCCAATATCCGATGGGCGAATCGGCCTCGCACGTGGTCGGCTATATCGGCCGCATCTCGCAGCGGGACCAGCAGCGCATCGAGGCGATGGACGAGGCCAACGACGCCAATCCGGCCAAATACGATCCGCGCAAGGACGCCGACAACTACAAGGGCACCAACTACATCGGCAAGATCGGCATCGAGCAGAGCTACGAGACCGAGCTGCACGGGCTGACCGGCATCGAGGAGGTCGAGGTCAGCGCCGGCGGGCGGCCGATCCGCACGCTGTCGACCGCGCCGGCCACGCCCGGCAACAACCTGATCCTGTCGCTCGACATCCGGCTGCAGCAGCTGGCCGAGGCGCTGTTCGGCGACCGCCGCGGCGCGCTGGTGGCGATCGAGCCGGCCACCGGCGACATCCTCGCGTTCGTCTCCAAGCCCACCTTCGACCCGAACCTGTTCGTCGAGGGCATCGATACGGCGACCTGGAACGAGCTGAACAATTCGCCGGACAAGCCGCTGCTGAACCGGCCGTTGCGCGGCACCTATCCGCCCGGCTCGACCTACAAGCCCTTCATGGCGCTGGCGGCACTGGCGACCGGCAAGCGCAGCGCAAATTGGGGCATGCACGATCCCGGCTTCTTCACGCTCGGCAACCATACCTTCCGCGACGACAAGCCGGGCGGCCACGGCTGGGTCGACATGTATAGCTCGATCGTGGCCTCGTGCGACACCTACTACTACGCGCTGGCGCGCGACATGGGCGTCAACGCGATCCACGACTTCATGAAGCCGCTCGGCTTCGGCCAGCTGACCGGCATCGACATCGAGGGCGAGAGCCGCGGCATCCTGCCGTCGACCGACTGGAAGCGGCGCGCCTACCGCAAGCCGGAGCAGCAGAAGTGGTATGACGGCGAGACCATCTCGCTGGGCATCGGCCAGGGCTACAACAGCTTCACGATCCTGCAGCTGGCGCACGCGACATCGATCCTGGTCAACAACGGCGTGGTGATGAAGCCCCACCTGGTCAAGGCGATCGAGGACGCGGTCACGCGGCAGCGCCGCCTGACGGTGCCGAAGGAAAGCTACCGCCTGCCGTTCAAGCAGTCCGATATCGACGTGATCAAGCGCGCGATGGTCGGCGTCACGCATGCGGGCACCGCGGCCAAGGTGTTCGCCGGCGCCGCCTACGAGTCGGCGGGCAAGACCGGTACCGCGCAGACCTACTCGCTGGCCAAGGGCGAGAAGTACAACCACCACGCGCTGGCCGAGCACAAGCGCGACCACGCGCTGTACACCGCGTTCGCCCCCGCGGACAAGCCGAAGATCGCGCTGGCGCTGATCGTCGAGAACGCCGGCTTCGGCGCGGCGCACGCGGCGCCGATCGCGCGCAAGGTGATGGACTACTACCTGCTGGGCAAATGGCCCGCCGAGCTGGCCGAGATCGCGCCGCCGGCATCCGAGCGAGCCCATGGCCTGCCGCCGGTCGCGACGCCCAGCGTGTTCACCACCGGCCATACCGCCAGCATCGCCAGCGCGACCGCGATGGGCAACACGCTGGCCAACGAGGACACGGTAGGCCAGCCAGGCGGCAAGCAACAGGACGCCGAAGGCGGTGCCAGCGCCGCGGCCGCCGCGCCGGCCATCGATCCGCACGCGATCGCGCCCGCCTCCGCGCCGCTGACGCTGGAGGCCCGCATGCGCCAGGCGCTCGGCCACAGCCAGCCGCCGCACCAGGGCCCGCCGCCAACTCCGGCCGCGCCGCCGGCCCCTGGCAGTCCGGGCACGCGCAAGACGCCGCCCGCCGCGCCGGGGCCCGCTTCGTCGCCGACTCCCTCCCCCGCATCCCGCGCCCGGCAGGCCGCCGCGGCGCCGGGCGCCAACGCTACGCATTGAAGGAGGCGCAGATGGATCGCAGACGCGCCCTGTCCCTGATCAAGACCGCGCTGACCGGCTTCGACAAGCCGCTCGCGCTGATCGTCTTCCTGCTGTTCGCCACCGGCATCGTCGCGCTGTACTCCGCCTCGGTCGACATGCCGGGCCGGGTCGAGGACCAGCTGCGCAATATCCTGCTGTCCTACGCAGTGATGTGGGTGATCGCCTATCTGCCCACGCAGACGCTGATGCGCGTGGCGGTGCCGCTCTATACCGTGGGCGTCGCGCTGTTGATTGCCGTGGCGATGTTCGGGCTGATCCGCAAGGGCGCGCGCCGCTGGCTCAATGTCGGCATCGTGATCCAGCCGTCCGAACTGATGAAGATCGCGATGCCGCTGATGCTGGCCTGGTACTTCCAGAAACGCGAAAGCGGGCTGCGCTGGTTCGACTTCATCGTCGCCGGCGTGCTGCTGGCCGTGCCGGTGGGCCTGATCGCCAAGCAGCCCGACCTGGGCACCGCGCTGCTGGTGCTGGCCGCCGGCATGTATGTGATCTACTTCGCCGGCCTGTCGTGGAAGCTGATCCTGCCGGCGCTGGCGATCCTGGTGACGCTGATTTCCGCGCTGCTGTTCTTCGAGCACGATATGTGCGCGCCAGGGGTCAACTGGCCCGTGCTGCACGACTATCAACAGCACCGGGTCTGCACGCTGCTCGATCCGACCACCGACCCGCTCGGCAAGGGCTTTCACACCATCCAGTCGATCATCGCGATCGGCTCGGGCGGCCTGATGGGCAAGGGCTGGCTCAAGGGCACACAGACCCACCTCGAATTCATTCCCGAAAAGCACACCGACTTCATCTTCGCGGTCTATTCGGAGGAGTTCGGGCTGATCGGCAATGCGGTGCTGCTGGTGCTGTACCTGCTGCTGATCTTCCGCGGGCTCTATATCGCCGCCAATGCGCCGACGCACTTCTCGCGGCTGCTGGCCGGCGCGGTGACGCTGATCTTCTTCACCTACGCCTTCGTCAACATGGGCATGGTCAGCGGCATCCTGCCGATCGTCGGCGTGCCGCTGCCGCTGATCAGCTACGGCGGCACCGCGCTGGTCACGCTGGGCATGGGGATCGGCATCCTGATGAATATCTCGCGGCAGAAGCGGCTGATTCAGACTTGAAGGCGCGCCGGCGCGGTGTCGCGCGCTTGCCCTCTCCCCCGCCCCTCTCCCGCGGGCGGCAGGGGGGAGAAAACCGCCGCCCTTGGAAACCACTTCCCCTCTCCCGCTCTCAGGAGAGGCTCCCCGGAACACTGCGCGATCCCTCGCAAACCTCATCGCCTCTCCCGCGTGCGGGAGAGGGGCAGGGGAGAGGGAACAGCGTCCACTACATCGTCGGCGTCCGCGCCCTGACCGTCTGCTCCAGCAGCGAGCGCAGCTTGGCGAGCGCGCCGGGGTCGCCGCGCGCCGCGGCGCGCGCGTACCAGATCTTGGCCTGCTCGATATCGCGCTCCACCACGCCCGGCTCGCCGCGCTCGTAGAAGCTGGCGACGATGTACTGCGCGCCGCCATCGCCCGCGGTCGCGGCCCGGGTGTACCACTCGAAGGCCTTGGCGTAATCGCGCGGCACCCCGCGGCCGATGAAGTAATTGGTCGCCAGCGCGACCTGCGCCTGGATATGCCCGCCCTGGCTGGCGCGCTGATACCAGCGGTTGGCCTCCTCCAGCGACTTGGGCACCAGATCGCCGCGCTCGTGCAGCTCACCCCAGGTGAATTGCGCATGCGTCATCTCGTTGTCGGCCGCCTTCTTCAGCCAGACCAGACCCTCCTGCGGCTTCGACGCGGTACCGTCGCCACGCAGCAGCATCATCGCGTAATTGAACTGCGCCAGCCGGTTGCCCTGCCGCGCCGCCTCCGCGAAGTCGCGCAGTGCCGTATCGAATGCCCCCGCCTCGTAGGCAACCACCGCCTGCCGCGTCAACGTCTCCGCCGGCTGCGGCGGCCGGGGCGCCGCCATCGCGGTCTGCCACCCGCCAAGCAGGATCCATGTGCAGGCGGCGTAGCGGACAAGGCGGCGAAGGGTCGGCATGGCGAACTCCAGCGGGGTCGGGCTTTCCAGCCAGTGTAGGAGTCGGTCGGAAGGGGCGATAGGCTGCGGCAAGTCATTCGACGGACAAATATCGATGCGAATTTCTTCCGCTATCTGATTCGTCCAGAGCATGACGGACGCACCGCCTGGTGTCTTGGAGCGTTCACGCCGCGAGCGTGCATGCCGCTCCGTACGCTCTAGAATGACGCGGCCGCGCACGCAGATGCGCTCCCCCTTGCCTCCCGACACGAACCGATCGCGCGCCTCCCCATGCATATCCGTTGGCTCGAAGACTTTGTATGCCTGGCCGAGGCCGGCAGCCTCGCCCGCGCCGCCGAACTGCGCAATGTCACCCCGCCGGCGTTCGGCCGCCGCATGCAGGCGGTGGAAGTGTGGGCCGGCGCGCCGCTGATCGATCGCAGCGTGTTCCCGGTCCGGCTGACCGCAGAGGGCCGCCAGTTTCTCGAGGCGGCGCAGTCCGCGCTGCATACCTTGGAGGAAACGCGGCTCGCGCTGCGCGCCGCCCATCGTGTCGACGCCAGCACCGTGGTGATCGCCACCGGCAAGACGCTGTCGCGCTCGCTGGTGCCGGCCTGGCTTGCCGGGCTGCGGCAGGCGCTGCGGCATGACCCGGTGGCCGCAGGCTTTCGTACCCGGCTGTCGACCTTCGCCATGCACGACGCGATGGCGATGTTCATCGAAGGCGATGCCGATTTCCTGCTGTGCTATAGCCCGCCCGACCTGCCCGTGCGGCTCGACGAGGCACGCTATCAGTTTCATCCGGTCGGGATCGAGCGGCTGGTCTGCGTCGCCGCTGCCGATGCCGCCGGGGGGCCGTGCTTCCGCCTGCCGGGGCGCGGCAAGAGCGCACCCGTGCCGGCCATCGCCTATGCCGAGACCCTGACGATGGGCCGCATGGTCAATCAGGAGATCGCGCGGCGCAAACTGGCCAGCCGCCTGGACGTGGTGGCCGTCTGCGACTTCGCGGAATCGGTGCACGAGATGGTGCGCCAGCGCATGGGCCTGGCCTGGCTGCCGGCACGGCTGATCGCGGACGATCTGCACGCGGGCCGGCTGGTGCGCGCCGATATCGGTGGCGCGGCGGACGGGGGGCCGGAGGGCGGCCAACACGGCGGCAATCGCGATCTGGTGCTGCAGATCCGGCTCTATCGTCCGCGCGCACCGATGCGTCCGCTGGCCGAAGCATTCTGGCGGGCCGCGACGGCGTGATGTGGCTGGCCGCGGGTACGATGCCGCGCCGCCGTGCGCCACCACCTCGCCGTCACCTCCCGCCAAGCCTTGCCAATCCGGCAATCGCCATTGCCAAACCCGCATGCGCGGACCCGGCGCCGCTCCCTAACATCGCGCCATACCACATCGATAACACATAGACACGGGAGCGTTGCCATGAAGATCTCGCTGCGGACTGCCACCGCCGCCACCTTGCTGTTCTCGGCCATCTCGGCCATGTCGCTGTTGCCTGCCGGCGCGGCGCGTGCCAGCGAATGGCCCGCCAAGCCGATCACGCTGGTAGTCGGCTACACGGCCGGCGGCAGCGTCGACCTGGTCGCCCGCACCATCGCGCCCGAGCTAGGCAAACGGCTGGGCCAGAGCGTGGTGATCGAGAACCTCGGCGGCGCCGGCGGCACCATCGGCGCGTCGCGGGTGGTCAAGGCCGAGGCCGATGGCTACACGCTGCTGATGGGATCGGGCAGCGAAGTGTCGATCGCGCGCCTGACCAACCCGGCGGTCCGCTACGACGGCGAGAAGGATCTGACGCCGATCACCTTTGTCGGCACGCAGCCGATGGTGCTGGTCGGCAAGCCGACGCTGTCGGCACGCAATGCCAGCGAGCTGATCGCGCTGGCCAAGGCGCAGCCGGACAAGCTGGCCTACGCCTCGTCCGGCGTCGGCACGCCGCTGAACCTGGCCGGCGAACTGATCAAGCAGCAGGGCAAGGTCGGCATCACGCACGTGCCGTACAAGGGCGCCTCCGCGATGGCGACCGACCTGCTGGGCGGCCAGATCGATCTGGCGGTGATGGTGCTGTCCTCCGCGCTGCCGCATATCCAGGCCGGACGGGTCAAGGCCTATGGCGTGACCGAGGCCAAACGCGCTGCGGTGGCGCCCGACGTGCCGGCGCTGGCCGAGACGCCGGCGCTGAAGGGCGTCGACATGGGCGTCTGGTTCGGACTGATGGCGCCGAAGGCCACGCCGCGCACGGTGGTGGATCGGCTCAACACCGAGATGCAGGCGGTGCTCGCGATGCCGGAGGTCCGCAAGAAGCTGGCCGAGGCAGGCGTCGAGGTCGCGCCCGCCAATCCGGCGCAGTTCGCCGCCTTCGTCAAGCGCGAGACCGCCAAGTACCGCACCATCGTGCAGGCGGCCGGCATCCAGCAATAACGAGGACCCCATGAACACCATGACCACGCTCGACGCCTATCCGGTCGAAGTCGCGTTTCCCGATATCCGGCCGTATGCCGACGGCAATACCGGCATCGGCTACGTGCACCACTTCGACAGCGGCGTGCCGGGTCCGCACGTGATGGTCAACGCGCTGACGCACGGCAACGAGGTCTGCGGCGCGATCGTCGTCAAGGAGCTGCTGGACCTCGGGCTCAAGCCGCGCCGCGGCCAGCTGACGCTGGCGTTCGCCAACGTCGACGCCTATCACCGCTTCGATCCCGCCAGGCCCGACGCTTCCCGCTTTGTCGACCAGGACTTCAACCGCGTCTGGACCGCCGCGGTGCTCGACGATGCGTCGCGCGACTCGTCGGAATTGCGGCGCGCGCGCGAGATGCGCCCGCTGATCGACCGCGTCGATCTGCTGCTGGACCTGCATTCGATGCACGAAAAAAGCCTGCCGCTGATCGTGTCGGGCCCGCTCGACAAGGGCGTGGCGCTGGCGCGCGCGCTGGGCGCCCCCGCGCACGTGATCGTCGACGAAGGGCATCCGGAAGGCCGGCGCATGCGCGATTACGCCGGCTTCGGCGATCCGGCCAGCCCGAAGAATGCGCTGCTGATCGAGTGCGGCCAGCATTGGGAGGCATCGTCGGTGGCGGTGGCGCGCGACAGCACGGCGCGCTTCCTGTTGACGGCCGGCATCGTCGACAGCAGCGACCTGCCGGCCGGCTGGCTGTCGGCAGAGGCCGCGCCGCAGCGTGTGGTGCGCGTGACGGAGCCTGTGGTGGCAACCAGCATGAACTTCCGCTTCGCCGGTCCCTATACCGGGCTGGAAACCTTCGCCGAAGCGGGCACCGTGATCGGCTGGAACGACGGCGTGCCAGTGGTGACGCCGTATCCGGATTGCGTGATGGTGATGCCGTCGCTGCGCCAGCTGCGCCCGGGCGTGACGGTGGTGCGGCTGGGACAGTTGATGGCTTGATCCTCCGCGGCAAAGGTGCCCACCAAGAGCATCGCCGCGGCCCTTATCGTTTGCGGAAAACCGCTTCGAGCGAATCGGCCGTCAGCAGCCTCCCGCTCCATCGATGGATATCCCCGGGGCGCGCCGCATTGAGCTTGGCGACAACGTCGGCGGGGAGAGGCCCGAACCGGCGTGCCAGCAGTTGCTGCAGGACTCTGGCCGCGCCTTCCTGCCGGCCTTTCGCAAGGCCCCGCTTCTCGCCCTTCTTCTCTCCCTTCTCCTCGTGTCGGGCCGCCCACTCGTCCATACGTTGTGCCAGTGACATTTCCAATTCCTCCAGATCGCGAACCCGTGGCAGCGCGAGCTTGCCTTTGCGCTGCCTCAACAATACGCCACGCATCCACATCGCCAAAGTCCGCTTGAGTTCCTTGCGTCCGTCGATCCAGCAACGGACCTCACGAATCACGCGAACCAGACTCCGCTCGTTCTTCAATCGGTTGAAACGCATCACTGCCGCCACCAGATTGCGCCGCCGAGCGAGCTGTGCTTCGGAGTACCGGCTCTCGTCGATCAGGTGATATCGGAAACGCGGAACCGGCAAGTCCGCATCGTGAGCGATCAGACTTTCGACATCCACCGGCGCCTTCCATTTCGTTTCGCCGTTGTACAGCACGATCGGCAACACGGGCGGCAGCAGACGGCCCGGTAAACACTCCTTGCGCCGGATCAGGTCCTGATACAGAAGCATCAGGTAGCTCAGCACGCGCACGGCCATGAAGGTGTCGACGGTACTCTGGAACTCGATCAGGATGTACAGGTACATCCACTGCTGTCCTGTTCGCACGCGCCAAACCACGTCATCGGCGCGCTGGCGGAAGTCGTCGGTCACGTAGCTGCACGGCATGCGTTCCAGGGTGGAGAAATCCACCTTGCGCCACCATTGCCGCGGCACAAAGCTCTTCAGCAGATCCCTGACGAATTCGGGGCAGGTATACAGAAACTTGTACGAGACGTCGTCGTGCTTGGCCATTGTGCCGATCATGCGGGAGGCGCATCGCGCCGAAACCGCCAGCATGCCGACTCGTCGGCTATGAAGCTTTCGTAATAGTTGCCGCGCTATGAGTTACTGATTTGTTGCGTCATGGGGATCGAACCGACTCAAGGCCTATGGAAATCGGTGAACACCCTCATCAAGCGCAGCGCGTCCTTAGCCGTAAACCTCTCCATGACGACGTGACGGAGATCATGCGTCCGCCGTGCGCCATGTGGTGCCGGCAACTTCCCTTTTGCAGGAAACGGACGTGCGCCCCCTTGCCCCCGCCCCCCTTGCTTCGTCGGCTGCCGGCCTTGCCGGCGCTCTGTCTCCTTCTCCCACCGAACCATCGTCCGTCGGCAAGCCGTCGCGCCGCTGGCGCCTTGGCGCCGCGCGGATCGGCACGCGGCTGGCGCTGATCGTGCTGGCCGTTCAGGTGCTGGTGTTCGGGCTGTTCGCGTGGGTGTTGTCGGACAGCAGCATGCGCCAGCTCGAGGCGCAACAGCGCGCGGCGATGAGCGCGCAGAACGAGACGCTGCGCGATCTGCTCGGCCAGTTCGACGACACCATGCTGCAGGAGGCCGACCGCTTCCTGCTGAGCTTTGCCGCGCTGGTGCCCGGCCCGTATGTGGTCGATCCCGAGCAGACCATCGAGGTCGCCGGCCAGCCGACACCGCAGTTCAGCAGCGGCGAGGTCGTGCTGAACAACAACTTCGCGGTGCCGGACCGCTTCTTCTCGACCACCGGCGGCACCATCGCCACGGTGTTCGCGCGCCGCGGCGATGACTTCGTGCGCGTGACCACCTCGCTGAAGAAACAGAACGGCGAGCGCGCGGTCGGTACGCTGCTCGATCGCGCCGGCGGCGCCTACGCCGCAGTGCAGGCCGGCCGCTCGTATCGCGCGCTGACGTGGCTGTTCGGCAAGCCTTACATGAGCAAGTACGAGCCGGTGCGCGATGCCGCCGGCAAGATCGTCGGCGCACTCTACGTCGGCGTCGATGTCAGCGCCGAGCTCGCTATGCTGAAAAACCGCATCCGCCGCAAATCGATCGGCGCGGACGGCCATTTCCTGGTGGTCGATGCCAAGCCGGGCCCCGACCAGGGCAAGCTGCTGGTCGGCCGCCGCCAGGAAGGCACCGTGCAGCTCGATGCGCGCGACGAGGACGGCAAGACGTGGCTGCGCGACATGATGACCGCGCGCCAGGGCAGCCTGACGCATCGGATCGCGTTCGACGGCGGTGCCCCTGCGTTGCGCCTGACGGCGTTCGAGACCTACCCCGAATGGCAATGGCTGATCGTCGGCTCCGTGCCGGTCGACAGTCTGCGCGCGGAACTGATCGCCAACCGCAACCGCTTCCTCGTTGCGGGCCTGGCGCTGGCGCTGCTGGTGTCGGCGGGATTCTGGTGGATGCTGCGCCGGATGGTGAGCGCACCGCTGGCCGATGCGGCTGCCGCGGCGAACAGTCTGGCCGCCGGCGACCTGACCGCGCGCCTCGACAGCGCGCGCCGCGACGAGATCGGCGAGCTGATGCGCGCAATCGACGGCGTCGGTCAGGGGCTGTCGGGCATCGTCGGCACCGTGCGCGCCAGCGCCGACGCGATCGTCGCCAGCACCGGCGAGATCGCCAGCGGCAACGCCGATCTGTCGGCCCGCACCGCGAGCCAGGCCAGCAGCCTGGAGCGCACGGTCGCCAGCATCGAGCAGTTGAGCGCGACGGTGCGGCAGAACGCCGATGCCGCCGTGGACGCCGACGCCACCGTGCGCAGCGCCGCCGATGCGGCCCGGCACGGCGGCAGCACGGTAGAACGCGTGGTCCAGACCATGGATGGCGTACACCGCAACGCGCAGCAGGTGGTCGACATCATCGGCATGATCGACGGCATCGCCTTCCAGACCAACATCCTGGCGCTGAATGCAGCGGTCGAAGCGGCACGGGCTGGCGAGCACGGCCGCGGTTTTGCGGTGGTGGCCGGCGAAGTGCGCAGCCTCGCGCAGCGCAGTGCCACCGCGGCGGGCGAGATCAAGGCGCTGATCGAGCGGACCGTCTCCGATCTGCGCGACGGCCACGCAGCGGTACAGCAGGCCGGCAGCGCGATGGAGGACATCGTGCGCCAGGTCGAAGGCATCGCCACGCGCATGGCCGAGATCAGCGCGGCCTCGCGCGAGCAGTCGCAGGGCATCGCACAGGTCAGCGGCGCGCTGGCCGAGATGGACGGCGTCACGCAACAGAACGCCGCGCTGGTCGAGGAGGCCGCGGCGGCCGCCGAGAGCCTCGATCAGCGCGCCCAGCAGCTGCGCGAGGCGGTGCAGGCGTTCAGGCTGGCGTAGCGGCGGCGCTGCCGCCCGTCCCGCCGTTCGGATCGGACAGCGGGGCGTTGCGATCGCGCGCCTCCGGATGCGGCAGGCGGCCCGGGAACAGCTGGTCGACCAGCTCGTCGATCTTCTGCTGCGGGTCGATCAGATGACTCAGATTGACGCCGCCCTGGCTGCGCCGCGCATCGTAGACCGCCTTGCCGACGCGTTCGCCGCGACGATAGACGGTGATGTCGGCCGTCGCCAGAAAGGTCCGCCAATACGACTGCGAGGTGGCGGCGTAGGTCGCCGTCAGCGTGCAAGCCGCGACCGACGATCCCGGCGGCAACAGTCGCGCCTCGAAACCGCGGCGCTGCAACGAATGCAGCAGGGTCGCCGCGAACGGCGCGCGGCCAGCGGGGCTGTCGATCACGCAGAACGGCGCCCCGAGATCGGGATCGATGCGGACCATCGCCGCGATCGGGTCGGCCGGCGGCGCCGACTCGGCGGGGCTGACCGACTGGTAGGTGGCACAACCCGCGGTCAGCGTCGTCAGCGCGGTCAGCGCAGACACCATCAGCAGGCCCGCACGGGCGGACGGAATCGGAAACGCGGCGCGGCCGCGGCGTGGCAGGGCGGAAGTCATGACGGTCCCTCGGGTCCGGTTGGTTCGATGGCGCGATAGCAGCTCTTCTCCCGCCGCATCGCAGCGCGCGCATGGCGGGGTCTCTGCCGGTTAACGGCAGACAGGCGCGGCATCTGTAGGGCCGAATGGGTCCGCGATCGATGCGGCATCGGTCCGCCACGGTCATCGATTTCGAGCCGCGATTCTGCACAGTGGAATTCCGGGGCGGGCGATTATCGCCAACGTCTTGCTGCACGCCCTTGTCGCGCGCGTCCCTCGCCATGTAGATTCTGCTTTGCAGAATCACATGCCGAAAGACAATGCGCCCCGTTTCCACGGCGGCGACATCCAGAGGGGACACTTGTGAAGAAGCTGTTGATCGCCAATCGCGGCGAGATCGCCCTGCGCGTGCAACGCGCGGCGCGCGATCTGGGCATCGCCACCGTCGCCGTCTACGCGCGCGACGACGCCAATAGCCGCCACCGCCTGCTGGCCGACGAGGCGGTCGCGCTCGACGGCGAAGGCCCCGCCGCCTATCTCGACATCCCCGCCATCCTTGCCGCCGCACGCCGCACCGGTTGCGACGCGATCCATCCCGGCTACGGCTTTCTCAGCGAACGCGCCGACTTCGCGCAGGCCTGCGCCGAGGCCGACCTGCTCTTCGTCGGTCCCGCGGTCGATCAGCTCGCGCTGTTCGGCGACAAGGGCCGGGCGCTGGCGCTGGCGCGCGACTGCGGCGTGCCGGTGATGCCGGCCACCGAGGGCGGCGCCACGCTGGAAGCGGTGACCGCCTTCTTCGACGCACAGCAAGGCGCGGGCATCGTGCTGAAGGCAGTCGGCGGCGGCGGCGGACGCGGCATGCGCGTGGTGCGCGAACGCGAGGCGCTGGCCGAAGCCTACGCGCGCTGCCGGTCGGAGGCGCGCTCGGCCTTCGGGATCGACGCCGTCTATGCAGAACGGCTGGTCGCCCGTGCCCGCCATATCGAGGTGCAGATCGCCGGCGATGGCCGCGACGTGATCGCGCTCGGCGAGCGCGACTGCACGCTGCAGCGGCGCTTTCAGAAGCTGGTCGAGATCGCGCCCAGCCCGGCGCTGGACCCGGCGCTGCGCGAGCGCATCGTCGAGGCCGCCGGCACGCTGGCACGCCGCGCCGGCTACCGCAGCCTGGGCACCTTCGAATTCCTGGTGGAGGAAGCCGAGCCCGGCACCGCGGCGGCCCGCGATGGCGCGCGCCAGTCCTTCGTCTTCATCGAAGCCAACCCGCGCCTGCAGGTCGAACACACCATCACCGAGCAGGTCACCGGCGTCGATCTGGTGGCGCTGCAACTCGGCTTGGCGCAAGACAGGACGCTGCGCGAACTGGGCCTCGATCCGCAGCAGCCGCCGGCAACACGGGGCTATGCGATCCAGGTCCGCATCAACGCCGAATCGATCGATGCGCAGGGGCTCGGCCGCCCGGCGCAGGGGCGGCTGGAGCGCTTCGATCCCCCCACGGGCCCGGATGTTCGCGTCGACACGCACGGCTATACCGGCTACGCACCCTCGCCGCATTACGACACGCTGCTGGCCAAGCTGATCGTCTCCTCCGGCAGCGCGCGCTTCGCCGACGCGGTGCGGCGGCTGCAGCGGGCGCTGGGCGAATTCACCATCCGCGGCATCGCCACCAATCTCGACCTGTTGCGCGCACTGGCCGAGCGCGAGGACTTCGCCACGCAGCAGATCCATACGCGGCATGTCGAGGCGGTGCTGCCCGAACTGCTGAGTCGCGCCGCGCAACTCGAAGCGCAGAGCCAGGCGCGGCAGGCGGTGCAGGACAACGCCGGCGGCATTGCAGTTGCCGCGGTCGCGGCAACGCCGATCGGCGCCAGCAGTTTCGACGAGCAGCTCGGCGAAGGCCTGCACGCCGTGCGCGCGCCGATGGCCGGCCGCCTCGTCGAGGTCAGCGTCGCGGTCGACCAGCTGGTGCAGGCGGGCCAGACCGTCGCGGTACTGGACGCGATGAAGATGGAACATGCGATCGTCGCCGAGCAGCCGGGCCGCGTGATCGACCTGCGCGCCGAGGCCGGCGAGCAGGCCGCCGAAGGCCAGGTGCTGCTGGTGCTCGAACCGGCCGACGCCGGCGCGCACACCGGCGGCGACGCCGAGCAGGCCGATCCGGATGCGATCCGCGCGGACCTGCAGCGCGTGATCGATCGCCATGCCTTTCTGTACGACGAGGCGCGCCCCGACGCGGTCGCCAAGCGCCGCGCGCGCGGTCAGCGCACCGCGCGCGAAAACGTGGCCGATCTGTGCGATGCCGGCACCTTCGTCGAATACGGCGCGCTCGCAGTGGCCGCGCAGGCCAGCCGGCGCAGCGAGGCCGACCTGATCGCCAATACGCCGGCCGACGGCCTGATCACCGGCATCGGCAGCGTCAACGGCGCGCTGTTCCCGACCGAGCGCTCGCGCTGCGCGGTGCTCGCCTACGACGCGACCGTGCTGGCCGGCACGCAGGGCAAGCGCAACCACATCAAGACCGATCGCATCCTGCAGGTCGCGCTGCAGAACCGGTTGCCGACGGTGATCTTTGCCGAGGGCGGAGGCGGACGGCCCGGCGACGTCGACTTCCCCACCGTGGCGGGTCTCTACCAGCCCTCGTTCGCGGCGTTCGCCGCGCTCAGCGGCGAAGTGCCGGTGATCGGCATCGCCTCGGGCCGCTGCTTCGCCGGCAACGCGGCGCTGCTCGGCTGCTGCGACCTGATCGTCGCCACGCGCAACGCGAATATCGGCATGGCCGGCCCCGCGATGATCGAAGGAGGCGGGCTTGGCGTGTTCCGTCCCGAGGACATCGGGCCGGCGTCGGTGCAGCACCACAACGGCGTGGTCGATCTGCTGGTCGACGACGAGGCCGCCGCGGTGGCCGCGGCCAGGCACTATCTGTCGATGTTCCAAGGTCCGGTCTCCGACTGGCAAGCACCGGATCCGCGCGAGCTGCGGCGCGTGGTGCCGGAGAACCGGCTGCGCGTCTACGACACGCGTGCGGCGATCGCCGGCATCGCCGACGTCGGCAGCGTGCTGGAATTGCGCAGCGGCTTCGGCACCGGCATCCATACCGCGCTGGCCCGCATCGAGGGCCGCCCGGTCGGCATCCTGGCCAACAACCCACGGCACCTGGGCGGCGCCATCGATGCCGACGCCGCCGACAAGGCCGCGCGTTTCATGCAGATCTGCAATGCGCACGGCCTCCCGATCGTCTCGCTGATCGACACGCCGGGCTTCATGGTCGGCCCCGAGGTCGAGGCGCGCGCGCAGGTGCGCCACGTGTCGCGCCTGTTCGTGATCGGCGCCAAGCTGCGCGTGCCCTTCCTCGCGGTAGTGCTGCGCAAGGGCTATGGCCTCGGCGCGATGGCGATGGCCGCGGGGGGCTTTCGCGCGCCCACCTTCACGCTGTCGTGGCCGACCGGCGAGTTCGGCGGCATGGGCCTTGAAGGCGCGGTGCGGCTGGGCTTTCGCAAGGAGCTCGAGGCGCTGCCCGAAGGCCCCGAGCGCGATGCGCTCTACCAGAAGCTGGTCGCGCAGATGTACGAGCGCGGCCATGCGATCAACGCCGCCGCGGCGCTGGAGCTCGATGCGGTGATCGATCCCGCCGAAACGCGGCAGTGGCTGGTGACGGGGCTCGATGCCGGCGCATCCAATCCGCATCGGCCGGTGCGGCAGTACGTCGACGCCTGGTAGCAGACACCGCGCCGGCGCATCGCCGAGCATGTCACCCCGTCCCTTCCATCGACCCGAACAAGAACGAACAGGAGACAGCAGATGGACCGCGAGCAGTCGAACCCAACGGCATCGCATGACGCAGCATCCGAGGCGCAGTTCTTCGCGGACCTGGAAGCGCGCCACCGCAGGATCTGGCCCGCCGGCCTGCCCACCGCGCCGGTGTATCCGCACGGCGAGGTCGCGCTGGGGGAATACCTGCGTGCCTGGGCACGCCTTCGCCCCACGCATCCGGCGCTGATCTACTACGGCACCGAAGTCAGCTATGCCGAACTCGACGACCTCAGCGAGCGCTGCGCCGCGCTGCTGGCCTCGCATGGCATCGGCGCCGGCGACCGCGTCGCGGTGATGATCGGCAATTGCCCGCAGTTCCACGTGGTGTTCTACGGCATTCTGAAGCTCGGTGCCGTCTACGTGCCCGTCAATCCGCTGTTCAAGGAAGAAGAGCTGCGCTACGAGTTGAACGACTCCGGCGCCACCGCGATCGTCGTGCTCGATCAGCTGGCCGGCATGCTGATGGCGGTCAAGAACCAGACGCGGATCCGCACCGTGTTCACTACCAGCCAGGGCGAGATGCTGCCTGCGCAGCCGACCGTGCCGTTGCCCGCAGGACTCGATGCACCGCCCCAGCGAATCGAAGGCGCCACCGACTTGATGCCCGCGATCCGCGCCACGGGGCCGATCGCGCTGCCGCCCGTCGACCTCGACGCGCTGGCCGCGCTGAACTACACCGGCGGCACCACCGGCATGCCCAAGGGCTGCATGCACACGCAGCGCGACATGGTCTACACCGCAGCTGCCTCATATGCGTTGACCGGCGGTGTCGACTCCGCCCGCATGGCCGAAGGCTCCAACGACGTGATGCTGAACTTCCTGCCGATGTTCTGGATTGCCGGCGAGAACCTCGGGCTGATCTATCCGATCTTCAGCGGCGCCACCGTCGTCGTGCTGGCGCGCTGGGACCCGGTCGCGGTGATGGCCGCGATCGACCGCTATCGCGTCAACCGCACCTTCGTCGTGGTCGACAACGCGGTCGAGCTGATGAACCACCCCGATCTGCCGCGCTACAACCTTCGCTCGTTGCGGCATACGCGCGCGGCCTCGTTCATCCGCAAGATCACGCCGGACATCCGGCGGCGCTGGTTCGAGCTGACCGGCAGCGTGCTGGCCGAGGGCGCCTGGGGCATGACCGAGACACACACCAGCGACACCTTCACCACCGGCATGCAGGACGACGACATGGACCTGCGCGGCCGGCCGGTGTTCGTCGGCCTGCCGGTGCCGGGCACGCGCATCAAGATCTGCGACTTCGACACCGGCGCGCTGCTGCCGATCGGCGCGGAGGGCGAGATCGTCGTCAGCACGCCGTCGCTGTTCAAGGGCTACTGGGGGCGGCCGGACGTCGACGCCGAGGTGTTTCGCGACGGCTGGTTCCGCACCGGCGATATCGGTGCCTACGACCAGGACGGGTATCTGCATTTCCTCGGCCGCCGCAAGGAAATGCTGAAGGTGCGCGGCATGAGCGTGTTCCCGTCGGAGCTGGAGGTGCTGCTGTCGCGCCATCCCGCGGTGCTGGGCTCGGCCGTGGTAGGCCGGCCCGACCGCGACAAGGGACAGATGCCGGTCGCCTTCATCCGGCTGCGGCCCGAACACGCCGCCACGGTGGACGCCGACGCGCTGCACGCCTGGTGCCGCGAACAGATGGCGGTCTACAAGGTGCCCGAGATCCGCATCGTCGACGAACTGCCGCTGACCGCGACCGGCAAGGTGCGCAAGGTCGAACTGCAGGCGCAGCTGGAGGCCGAGCAGGGGCAATGAAGGCGTAATGAGGACGTAGTGAAGGCAGTGAGCGCGACCGACACCGCTTCATGGCCTCGGTCGCACATCCATCGCAAGGGCGCCGCACGAGTGCCCCATGACATCAGGAGACAAACCATGAATCCGTCCCGCCGCAGACTGCTGCAGACGTCGGCCGCGCTCGCCGGCAGCCTCGCGCTGCCGCGCCTTGCCGGCGCGCAGGCGCCAGGCGCCGCCGCCATCGACGGCCCGATCCGCATCGTGCTGCCCTACCCGCCCGGCGGCTCCACCGATGCGATCACGCGCTTTATCGCCGACCGGCTCGGCGCGGCGGTCAAGCAGACCGTGATCGTCGAGAATCGCCCCGGCGCGGCCGGCATGATTGGCGCCGCACAGGTAGCCAAGTCGCCGGCCGACGGCCGCACGCTGCTGTTCACCAATACCGCGCTGATCCAGAGCCCGCTGATCCAGCCCAAGCCGCTCTACGACTCGATGACGGATTTCGACCCGCTGTCGCTGGTCGCCGACGCCGCGCAAGTCTTTGTCGCCAATGCCGATCTGCCGGTCAAGACGCTGCGCGACTACGCCGCCTACGCCAAGGCGAATCCGGGCTCGGCTTACGGCAGCCTCGGCGTCGGCTCGACCGGCCATCTGTATGGCGAGCTGTTCAAGCGGCGCGCCCAGGTCGAGATCGTGCACGCCGCCTACAAGGGCGATGCACCGGCGATCGCCGATCTGCTGGCCAAGCAGCTGCCGGCAGGCTTCGTCTCGACCGTGGTGGCGCGCACCTATGGGGAAGCGGGCCGCATCAAGGTGCTGGCGACGCTGGGAACCAGCCGCGTGCCGTCGATGCCGGATGTGCCGACCTTCGCGGAATCGGGGTACCAGGGCTTCGAGGCGATCGGCTGGATCGGCATGCTGGCGCCGCATGGCTGCGCCCGTCCCGTGATCGACCGGCTGTCGACTGAAATCGCACGCATCGTGCGCTCGCCCGATGGCTCGCGCATGCTGACGGAGGCCGGTATGCTGCCACGCGGCACCAGCGCCGACGAATTCGCGGCCCTGCTCAAGCGCGACCAGAAGGTGTGGCAGTCGCTGGTGCAGCAGACCGGCATCCGGGTCGGTTGAACCCACTCTGCCGGCGGGCCCGCCGGCAGCCAACAGGAGTCCATTCGCCATGCGCGACAGCTCGACCTCGAGCCGGCCTGAACCGAAGGAAGACCGGCATTTCATCACGGCGCTCGCGCGCGGGCTCGAAGTGCTGGCGTGCTTCCGTTCCAGCGACCGTGCGCTCGGCAACCAGGAGATTGCGCAGCGCTGCCGTCTGCCGAAGTCCACCGTGTCGCGCCTGACCGCGACGCTGACCAGGCTCGGCTACCTGACGCAATACGAAGGCACCAACAAGTACTCGCTCGGCACCGCCTGCCTCGGCCTGGGCAGCGCGATGCTGTCGCGGCTCGATATTCGCAAGGTGGCGCGGCCGCTGATGCAGGAACTGGCCGACTTCTCCGGCGGCACCGTGTCGCTCGGCGCGCGCGACCGCTTGTCGATGATCTATGTCGAGCATTGCCGCAGTTCGGCCGC
Source organism: Cupriavidus gilardii (assembly GCF_017598945.1). Taxonomy (GTDB): domain Bacteria; phylum Pseudomonadota; class Gammaproteobacteria; order Burkholderiales; family Burkholderiaceae; genus Cupriavidus; species Cupriavidus gilardii_E. The sequence goes on along the minus strand of NZ_JAGFTW010000044.1, from coordinate 99,643 downwards.
GATCTCGCTGACGCTCGATATCGGCTCGCGCATTCCGGTCTCGACGTCGGCGATCGGACGAGCGTGGCTCGCCGTGGCGGCCGACGCCGAACGCGAGGCGCTGCTCGAGCAGATACGCGAACTCGACGACGTGGCGTGGCCGCGCATCCGCAAGGGCATCGAGCAAGGGCTGGAGGACCATCGCGCGCTCGGCGTGGCTTGCTCGTTCGGCGACTGGCAGAAGGACGTCAACGGCATCGCACGCGGCTTCGATCCAGGCAACGGCATGGCCGCGATGGCGCTGAACGTCGGCGGCCCCTCGTACAACCTGTCGCCCGAGTTCCTGCTCAACGAAGTCCGGCCGCGTCTGCTGGAGGTGGTGCAGCAACTGGAAACGACCTTCCCCAGGTAAGGCATACCCAGCGCAGGCGAAAAAAAGCCAGCCCGTAGGGCTGGCCAAGAACCAAGGAGACACACAAACGCGCATAAACGTCGCGCGCAAAACGGAACAAGCACTACAAGGTACTGCGGAACGCTCTGCTGACTTGCGTCGATGGCACCTGCGGTTTCGCAAACCGGATCGGCTCGGCGTCAACCGACGAAGGCCTGGCGGCAACGCAGCGCCATCACCTGCGCCTCGAAGGCGCGTGCCGCGAGTTCGGCAAGCTGGGCGGTGCGGCGGCACCGCGAAGGGGTGTCGGACTGGGCGGCCTTCGCGGCCTTCGTGTTCTTCGTGCTTTTCGTGGTCCTGCTGGTTTCCGCGTCTTCATGCAAGCGCCAGGCGGCGCGGGTCACGGACAGAATCCGGGCAAATGCCCGGGCATGCTCCACAGGCATGCTGACAAGGGCCGGGGCCATGATTGCTTACCTCTGAGTTGTTCGGTACGGAGTGACAAATCAATGTCAACCGTAACTGAACGATACACAGGGGCCCGGCGGGTCCTTATCAAGCGCGCGCCGAAAGCAATGTGGGCGTAGTCCTACAAAAAACGCTGACCGCGGACCGGCATGGAATCCGGCGCGGAATCAGCTCGTGCTCGGGCTCCAGAAGGCCTGCCGCACGACCGGCAACGCGGCCAGCCGCTGCACCAGGCGGTCCAGCGCATCGCCGTCGAAGGAGGTGCCCGCCAGCGTCGCCTCGATCTCGACCTCGTCCTGCCCGAACGGCCGAATGTCGAGGTCGTGCACCGGATAACCGCCGCGCTCCAGCGCCTCCTCGAGCTGCGCCATCACCGCCTTCTGCTGGCCGCGCTCCGCGATCACGTGCACGGTACCGGTGACCTCGACCGATTCGACATCGAGCGGCTTGCGGTTGATGGCATCGACAATGGGCCGCAGCAGCGTGTTGGCCGCCAGCACGAACACCGTCGCCAGCATCGCCTCGAGAATCAGATCGGCGCCGGCCGCCGCACCGACACCCGCGGAGCCCCACAGGGTCGCCGCGGTATTGAGCCCGCGCACATTGCCTTCCTCCCGCATGATCACGCCCGCGCCGAGAAACCCGACACCGGACACGACGTAGGCAATCACATGCACCGCGCCATCGTGGCCATGCAGGCGATTGGCGAGATCGACGAACACCGCCGCGCCGACGGCGACCAGCACATTGGTGCGCAGGCCCGCGGTCCGCTGCCGATACTGCCGCTCGACGCCGATCGCGCCGCCCAGCACAAAGGCGGCGGTCATGCTGACCAGGGAGTCGAGCAGGGAGGGAAGGTTGATGTTCTGCAAGGCTTCCATGCGGGTTCCTTGAGTTTCATCGCGACTTGCCTTGGGCGGCGGATCAGTACAGGGCGGCCTGCACTGTTAACCGACAGGAAATCGAAGTCTTACCGCAGGCAGAAAGGCGTTTCAGGCACATTTCAGCGCGGCCTTTGGTTCAACGAACCGCGCTACGCCTCGACATGAGCCAAAAAAAAACGCTACAAAAACAGGTACTTGGGAAACTTTGGCGCACCGTTGCCGTTCTCCCTTGGCTCAACTGTGTCAGATAGGCAAGCCTTTGCGCCAAGTCAGGGAAGGCGATAGCGCGTTGCGCTCCTTACTCCGTCCTGCCGAAGCCTGCCTTCGCGGACCAACTGTTCAAGACCGCGCCGCAACCGCGAGCGCGAGATCTCCAAGCCGATTCGCTGGTGAATTTCACTGATTTTGCTTCCGGGATAGCGCTCCAGATCCTCTACGACCAAAGCCAGCAACCGATGCGGTTCTATGCGTTTGAGCGTAGTCACCGCCGAGAAGTCCAGATTGCGTAGCAACTCCGGATCGACAAAGTAGCGGGTTGCCTGAGTTCTTCCCGCGCTTAGTACCAAGCGCCACTGTAGCGGGCGCTTTAGCCACGGTTGCAATGCATCAACCGACGAAAGCTCGAGGGCGTTCACCAACTCCCGGGCAGTGAGGGCGTCGTGCTGCGCCAGAAGGCTCAACGCAATACGCTCACGTTGCGTCAGTTGGTAGGTCTGATCCGCCTTGGCGATGAAGTCGATGACTTCCGGTTTGAGAATGCGGCGGCGTACCGTCACCTGAACGCGGTCATGCGTTTCAATCAAATCGGGCGCAGGCCGCCCTTGCGAAAGAAGGACCTCGAACATCTTGTCGAATCCGCTCCCCTCTCTCTCCATCAGCTTGAGGTCGTGAAACAGGCGGGCAAGATGTTCGTTGCGACGGACGGTGGTGTGCAGAACATTTCGCGGTGTGACGCCAAGCGGGAGCAGACCGGGATTGACCACTTCCAGCCGATCCGGATACAGCGACAGAAAAATGTCTCCGCGTTGCGTATAGGGCCGATGTACGAGTGCGTTGACAAGCAATTCGCGAATCACGACCTCGTCGAATGCAGGTACGTTCTGACGATACAAGCCATCTGGCAGCTCGTAGTGCTCGCGAAAATCGGGGACCTCCTGCCAGACTGCTTCGACCATTTCGGTCGGTCCAAGCGTGTGATCGTCCCACACAAGCTTGTTTACCTTCTGTCCTTGCTCGTCATACTTGATGAACTGAATGACCGGGGAAGTGGGTAACTGAGCGCGTTGGGACTGCTGCCCCACGAAAAGAATCCCCAAGTGCGTGAGGTAATCCCCGCGCGAAAGCTGATAGTGCTCCAACAGTTCGTCATCGCTCTTCTCCTTGACGGAGCTCTTGACACGATCGGATGCACGTAGCGCTTCAATCAGCTTGCGCAATTTCAGGGGATCGGCATCCGCTCGGGCGATATGAAGTCCCGTCTGCGTCTCCCATGGGAGAGCACTACGCTCGGTCGCCAAGCGCATTACCTCGTCCCCTGTTATCGGGCTGCATTTGTCGGCGATACGAATGAAGTAGCGTCCATCCGTGGTCGAAGCCACGGCCATGGAACGCGGAATCGCCAGTTCGATGTACTGACCACCATTAGCAGCGGTCACGATATCTGGCAAGACAGCAACATTGACGGTCAGCTCGGCCATCCTGCGCCTGATCCTGTCGGGGAGATCGTCAGCAACGCGCTGGTCCTCCGGAGGCTGCCCCGCGTCATCTTCGATGCCGATCAACAACCGGCCGCCCGTGGCATTGGCAAAGGCGACACAGTCTTTTGCGAGTTCGTTCCAATCGGCGGTCTTGCCGACTACCGAGCGCAATGACTTTTTGTCCAGCAGTTGTCCTTCCTGGCTCACGACCCGCTGACCTCTCTTTGGTGACCAATCCGACTACAGCGACAGACTCGACGACGACATGGCGGCGGCAATTGTATCGTTCGATATGGTGATGGTCGAACATGGCATCGCACCGAATGGGGCGGACATCTCGCGCATTGCGACATTCACGAGCACCGCAGTGCCAACGACGGAAGACGCGATATGGGGCGGCGCAAATGCGTGCACCGCGTGTACTAAGCGGAGCCGGCACGATCGGCCTCTCCGAGAATCCACTCGCGAAACGACGTGATCTTCGCGCGCGCATGGGTTTCCTCGGGGTAGACCAGGTAATACGCGAAGGCATCGAGCAGCGTGACATCGGCGAGCCGGACCAGCGAGCCGTCGGCCAGTTCGCGCGCCACCATTGCCGCCGGCAGCAGGCCAGCCCCCTGCCCCGCCATCACCGCCTTCCATAGCAGGCTCGAATCGTCGAACGAGGGTCCACGCGGGCGTTCGATCTCGTCGATGCCCTGCGCCTGGAACCACAGATGCCAGCCCTTGCGTTCGGTGTCGTGGACCTGCGGCCAGCGCAGCAGATCGCCAGGCGTCGTCGGCATGCCGAGCCGCTCGACCAGCGTCGGCGCGGCGACCGGCACGATCTCCACCGCGAGGATGCGCTCGCTGTGCAATCCGGGATATTGCCCGAGGCCATGCCGGATCGCGACGTGGACGCCGTCGCGCGTGAAGTCGGCCAGCGCGGTGGTGGTGATCACATGGAGGTCGATGTCCGGATGCGCCTGCTGAAACGACTGCAGGCGCGGTACCAGCCAGGCCGCCGCGAAGAAGGGCGTGACACTGACGTTCAGCAGGCCGGTGTCGGCCGGCGCGGCGATGCGGCCGGTTGCCTCCTTGATCTGCCGGAAGGCATTGCGCACCGGCGGCAGATAGGCCCGCCCCGCTTCGGTCAGATAGATGCCGCGGTTCACCCGCTGGAACAGCTTGACGCCCAGATGCGACTCCAGCGTCTTCACCAACTGGCTGACCGCGCCGGCCGTCACGCACAACTCCTCGGCGGCGTGCTTCACCGACAGATGCCTCGCAGCGGCCTCGAAGGCCCGCAAGGCATTGAGCGGCGGCAGCTTGTGGTTGGGCATTAGATTTTCTAAGGCGAAAGACGCACGAAATCTGGTTTGCGGGATTGCATACCGGACGGTAACTTTGGGATGTTGCTTGACCATCTCGGCGCAGCATCGGGTACGGTCCGGCGCGAGGCCGATTCAATTCTACTTAACCTTGGTGTTCCGCGAGAAAACGATGTCCGCCGACTGGCATTACCTTCCCATCACCGAGCTCGCCGTGCGAATCCGGCGGCGCGAGGTCTCGCCCACCACCGTGGTGCAGGTCCAACTGGATCGCATCGCCGCGCTCGACGGCGCGCTGCACAGCTACGCGCTGGTGCTGGCCGACGCGGCGATGGCGCAGGCGGAAACCGCCGAGGCCGACATCGCCGCGGACCGATATCGCGGCCCGCTGCACGGCGTGCCGATCGCCATCAAGGACCTGTGCTGGACGGATGGGGTGCCGACCGCGGCAGGCATGGCGATCCACCGGGACTTCCGTCCCGACCGGGATGCCACCGTGGTCCACCGGCTCAAGCATGCGGGCGCGGTGCTGCTCGGCAAGCTGCAACTGACCGAAGGCGCGTATTCCGACCACCACCCTTCCGTGACTGCGCCGGTGAACCCGTGGCATGCGGACTACTGGCCCGGGATCTCGTCCAGCGGTGCCGGTGTGGCGACGGCGGCCGGGCTCTGTCACGGGGCCATCGCCTCGGATACCGGCGGCTCGATCCGCTGGCCGGCGGCGGCCAATGGCGTGACTGGGCTGAAGCCGACGTGGGGGCGGGTCAGCCGGCATGGCGTGTTTGCGCTGGCACCATCGCTGGACCATGTCGGGACGATGGCGCGCAGCGCGGCGGATGCCGGTCTGCTGCTGCGGGCCATCGCCGGCGCGGACACCGAAGACCCGACTGCGCTGCACGATCCGGTGCCGGACGACCTTGGCGCGGTCGCGACGAACTTGAACGGCGTACGGATCGGCATCGACCCGGAATGGAACGGCGACGGCGTCGATCCCGATGTGCAGGCCGTCGTCTTCGCGGCCGGCGAGGTATTGCGAACGCTGGGCGCGACCTTCGTGGAGGTCCGCGTTCCCGATGCGCTGCGTGCGGGCAGCGGACTGACCGACGATTGGGCCGCCAACTGCGCGGTCGAGGCGGCGGTCGCGCATGCCGCCACCTATCCCGCGCGCCGGGACGAGTACGGCCCGGTGCTCGCCGCGGTCATCGAGTCGGGGCGCGCACTGTCCGGCATGGACTATCAACGGATCCTGCTGCGCCGCGCCGAATTGCGTGGCCGCATGGTCGCGCTGCTGCAAACCGTCGACCTGCTGCTGACGCCGGTGCATCCGTATGCGCCGCTGTCGCTGGCCGCGGTGCGCACGCTCGGCGAACAGCCCGCGCTGATCGCGGGGCTGCAACGGTACACTTGTCCCTTCAACCTGACCGGCCATCCGACCATCACGCTGCCAGGCGGTTTGTCGCAGCAAGGGCTGCCGATCGGCATTCAACTCGTCGCCCCGCATCTGGGCGAAGCGATGCTGGTGCGCGCGGGCACCGCCTTCCAGGGCGCCACCGACTGGCATCGCCAACATCCGGTGAACTGACATGACGACACTGGTGTTCAAGCAGCGCGTGTTCTACGGCTGGTGGGTCGTGGCCGCGGCCTTCGCGGTGACCTTCGTCGGCTTCGGCAGCGCCTATACCTTCAGCGCGTTCATCGAGCCGTTGCAGCGCGAGTTCGGCGCGTCGCGCGGCGCGGTGTCGCTGGTGTTCTCGCTGGCGGGCTTTCTGTATTTCGCGCTCGGCATCGTCAGCGGGCCGCTGGCGGACCGCTGGGGCGCGCGCCGACTCTGTATCGCCGGCATGCTGCTGGTCGGCGCGGGGCTCGCGCTGGCGAGCGTCGCGCGCAATATCGTCGAGGTCTACGCGGCCTACGGGCTCGGCGTGGGCCTGGGCGTCGGTTTGGCTTATGTGCCGGCGGTGGGCGCGGTGCAGCGCTGGTTCGTCAAGCGCCGCGGCCTCGCTTCGGGGCTCGCGGTCAGCGGCATCGGCGTCGGCACGCTGGCGATGCCGCCGCTGGCCGCGCTGCTGATCGACGGCGTGGGCTGGCGCGACGCCTACCTGACGCTGGGCGTACTGGCCGCGGTGCTGGGCGTCGGTGCATCGCTATTGCTGGAGAACGATCCCCGCGAGCGCGGCCTGGCGCCGGATGGCGAGCCGCTGCCGGCCCATGCCCACACCGCGCCGCCGGCGGCCGATGTGTCGATGCGCGACGCCATACGGACGCGCCAGTTCATCAGCCTCTATGCGGCCTGTCTGATCGCCTCGTTCGGTGTCTTCGTGCCCTTCGTCCATCTGGTGCCGCATGCGCAGGACCTCGGCATCGCGCAAGGCTCGGCGGTGCTGCTGCTTGGCGTGATCGGCATCGGCAGCACGGCAGGGCGCTTCTTCCTGGGCAGCCTGGCGGACCGGATGGGGCGGCAGCGCTTCCTGCTGGTGACCGTGATCGCGCTGGCCTTCAGTCTGCTGATCTGGGCGGCCGCGACCGGCTTCTGGATGCTGGCGCTGTTCGCCTTCCTGTTCGGCGCCTGCTACGGCGGCTGGGTCGCCGTGCTGCCCGCGGTGGTGATGGACCTGTTCGGCGGCCGCAATGTCGGCGGCATCATCGGCGTGCTGTACACCAGCGTGGCGTTCGGCACGCTGATTGGGCCGAGCGCGGCCGGTTTTGCGTTCGATGCGAGCCGCAGCTATACGTTGCCGATTCTGGCGGCGGTGGCGGCGAATCTGATCGCGGCGGGAATCTTGCTCGCGGCGGCGCGTGGAGCGAAGCGGGCCTCGACGCAGGGTTGACCGCAAACCGCCAACCTCGGCGTTCCAGCACGCTGGCCTACTTCCCGATGCAGAACCGCGTGAAGATCGTGCCGAGCAGATCGTCGCTGGTGAATTCGCCGGTAATGCTGTTCAGATGTTCCTGCGCCAGCCGCAATTCCTCGGCGAACAGGTCCAGCGCCTTGTCCTGCTGATCGGCGCGTTCGGCGGCGAGGTCCAGATGCGATTGGGCGCTGCGCAGCGCGTTCAGATGGCGCTCGCGTGCGAGGAAGGCGCCCTCGTTGCCGGCCTGCCAGCCGATCACGCGCAGCAGCTCATGGCGCAGCAGATCGATACCGGCGCCGGTGCGGGCGGAGATCCAGATCTCGGTCGGATTCGGGCCATTGGCCACCACCACATGCGGACGGTTGCCGCCGAACGTGATGGCGCCAACCGCGGGCGCCAGGTCGATCTTGTTGACCACGCGCAGGATCGGCGCGCCCGGCGGCAGATGGCCCGACAGGCGGTCGTCGATCGCGTCATCGACCTCCGACAGGCCATGCTGCAGATAATCGGAGGCGTCGATCAGATGCAGCACCATGTCCGCGCGGCCGATCGCCTCCCACGTGCGTTCGATGCCGATGCGTTCGACCTCGTCGACCGCGTCCTCGCGCAGGCCCGCGGTGTCGATGATATGCAGCGGGATCCCTTCGATCTGGATGGTCTCGCGCACGCGGTCGCGCGTCGTGCCGGCGATCGGCGTGACGATGGCGAGTTCCGCCCCGGCCAGCGCATTGAGCAGCGAGGACTTGCCGACGTTGGGCTGGCCGGCCAGCACCACCGACAGCCCTTCCCGCAACAGCGATCCCTGTCGCGCCTGTGCGAGCACGCCACCGAGCGCGGTACGGATGGTATCGAGCTGGCCGCGCGCATCGGAGGCCTCGAGGAAGTCGATCTCTTCCTCGGGGAAGTCCAGCGTGGCCTCGACCAGCATGCGCAGATGGATCACCTGTTCGACCAGCGCGTGAATCGCCTGCGAGAAGGCACCCTCCATCGAGCGCGCCGCCGAGCGCGCGGCGGCCTCGGTGCTGGCCTCGATCAGGTCGGCGACGGCTTCGGCCTGCGCCAGATCGAGCTTGTCGTTCAGGAAGGCGCGGCGCGTGAATTCGCCCGGTTCGGCCAGGCGCAGACCGACTTCGTGGCCGGCCTGCAGGCAACGCGTCAGCAGCATCTGCATCACCACCGGACCGCCGTGTCCCTGCAGCTCGAGCACGTCCTCGCCGGTGTACGAATGCGGGCCAGGGAAGAACAGAGCGATGCCGTGGTCGATGACCTCGCCCTTGCCGTCGAGGAAGGGCAGATAGGTGGCGCGGCGCGGCGTCAGGGACTGGCCGCAGATCGCGCGCGCGATGGTGCCGGCTTCGGGTCCGGACACGCGGACCACGCCGATGCCGCCCCGTCCGGGCGCAGTGGCGATGGCGGCGATCGTGTCGATGCTGGGCTGGGCGGTCATGGGCGGTATTGTCGCAGATCAACGCGGCGCCGGCGCCACAAGATGGCTCGTCACCGGCCGGGACGACGGTTGCGTCAGCGCCGTTTCGGCCATCTCGGCCGTCTTGAGCTGCTCGATTGGATTCTCGGCTTGCTGGCCGGACAGCAGCGCGGTCAGCAAGTCCCGGGCGCTGGCGGCATCGGTCTGCGCGCCCAGTCGTGCCTGCCGCGCAACCAGCTTGCGATGGACGCGACCGGTATAGCGCCCTGGCAGCACGGGGCCGACGGCCTCGATCGCATAGCGCAGCCGCTTGCCGGCGACGCGCAGCGCGTGCAACACCTCGGCGGCCGGCAGCTGCATGCTGTCGGCTTCCGCGCCGAGTTCGCGCCAACGCGCCTTCAGCGCCCGCACGCTGCGCCGGGCCTTGCGCACGCGCCGGCGCGCCAGCCGGGCCAACGGCGCATTGGCGGCCTTGCCCGGGATGCCGTCGACCGCGCGATGCCGCAACGCGGCCAGATCGTCGCTCAGCACCGGCAAGGTCTGGCTGCGCTGGGCATGCAGCACCGACAGCAGCGTGGCGCGCGCCGCCTCGCGCCTCGACTGGGCGTCGTCGAGCAGCGTCAGCAGCACCGGATCGCCCGATTGGCGCGACAGCGCGGGCTGCAATGTGTCGGCGATTAAGACGTCCCAGTCGCGCACCGGGCCGGTGGCCCGCATCAGATCGCGCAGCACGATCCGCCAGCGGGCCGCCACCGCCCCCGGCAGGGCAGGCGCGAAGACCCAGCGCACCGCGCGCAGATGGCGGATCGCCACACGCAAGGCATGCAGGTCGTCGGGCCGGTCGCGCCGGTCCAGCGCACGCAGCGCGTTGGCGATGCGCTCCAGATCGGCGGCGGCCAACGCGGCAAAGGCGTCGAGCGCGCGCATCCGGCGTTTCAGTGTGAGATTGCCCATGTCGCCATGTCGGGGTGGCGGCTCGCGCCGGCCCGCTGAGAACCATGCTGGCTACAGTGTAGGAAACGGGCTGGCTCGATGCGGCGCATGGTCGTCTTGGTCCGACGATCGCCCAAAGAAAAAAAGCCCGACGCGTTCGCGTCGGGCCTTCTCGTACTGCGCGGCGCCGAAAAGGCTCAGCCCTTGGCAGGCGCCGGGGTCTTGCCCTTGCCCAGCATCCGGTTGATCTGCCATTGCTGCGCGATCGACAGGATGTTGTTGACCACCCAGTACAGCACCAGGCCGGCCGGGAAGAAGAAGAACATCACCGAGAACACCAGCGGCATGATCATCATCACCTTGGCCTGGATCGGGTCCGGCGGCGTCGGGTTCAGCTTGGTCTGCACGAACATCGACACGGCCATCACGATCGGCAGGATGTAGAACGGGTCGGGCACCGACAGGTCCTTGATCCAGCCCAGCCACGGCGCGCCGCGCATCTCGACCGACGACAGGAGCACCCAGTACAGCGCGATGAACACCGGGATCTGGATCAGGATCGGCAGGCAGCCGCCGAGCGGATTGACCTTCTCGGTGCGATACAGGCCCATCATCTCCTGGTTCATCTTCTGCGGGTCGTTCTTGTAACGCTCGCGGATCGCCGTCATGCGCGGCTGCAGGTCCTTCATCTTGCCCATCGACTTGTAGCTCGCCGCGGACAGCGGGAAGAACACCAGCTTGATCAGCACGGTCAGCGCGATGATCGACCAGCCCCAGTTGCCCAGGATGCCGTGCAGCTTCTCCAGCAGCCAGAACAGCGGCTTGGCGAGGATGGTCAGCCAGCCATAGTCCTTGACCAGCTCCAGGCCCGGCGCGATCTGCTCGAGCATGTGCTCTTCCTGTGGACCGGCGAACAGGCGGGCGTCGGTCGACACCGTCGCGCCCGGCGCGATCTCGCCCAGCGGCTGCTGCACGCCGACGCGATACAGGTTCGGATCGATCTGCTCGACGTAGAAGGTGTGCTGCTTGCCGGTCTGCGGCAGCCAGGCCGAGGCGAAGTAATGCTGCACCATCGCGACCCAGCCGTTGTCCGAGGCGCCGGGCACGGTGGCCTTGCCCTTGGCGATGTCCTCGAAGCTGATCTTGTGGTACTTGTCCGCGTCGGTGTAGACGGCCGGGCCGGTGAACGTGCTGTAGAACTGCGACTGTTCGACATGGCTGCCGTCGCGCGCCAGTTCCATGTACAGCGTCGGCGATACCGGCTGGGCGCGGTTGTTGGTTACGTCAAAGCGCGTGCCGACCACGTAGCTGCCCTTCTGGAAGCGGTAGGTCTTGGCGAAACGCACGCCGTCCTTTTCCGCGGTCAGCACGACGTCGAGCGAACCGGCATTGCCCAGGTCGCGCGGACCCGGCGCGGCGGTGAACACCGTCGTGTGGTTCGGCAGGTCGCCGTTGATCAGGCCCGAGCGCGCCATATAGGTATGCGCGGCGCTGCGCTGGAACAGCACGACCGGATTGCCGGCCTCGTCCTTGTGGCGCAGCAGTTCGAGACGAGACAGGATGCCGCCCGCGGTATCGATCTCGGCACGGACCACGTCGGTCGTGATGACGATCTTCTCGCCGGCCGGTGCAGGCGCCTGCGGCGCGGCTGCCGGAGCGCCCGTCGGGGACGCGCCGCCCACCGCCTTCGGCACGTCGCTGCGCGCCTGCGGGGCGCTGGCCGGCGTGCCGGTCGCGGCGGGTTGCGAGGCGCTCGGGAAGAACATCGAGGCGTGGCCGTTGGCGCGCTGCCAATTGTCGTAGAGCAGCACGAGGGACATCGAGAAGATGACCCAGAGGATGGTGCGTTTGATATCCATGTCTCGCTGTATCTGGGAATTCAGGGTCTGGGCAGCCGGACGCTGACCGTCGGGCGGCCGGCGTCGCGCGAGGGCGGCACCGGATCATACCCGCCTTGCGCGAAGGGGTGGCAACGGCACAGCCGGCGGGCGGCCAGCCAGCTGCCGCGCGCGGCGCCATGACTGACGATGGCTTCGCGGGCGTAGTCCGAGCAGGTCGGCAGGAAGCGGCACTGCGAGCCCAGGTAGGGACTGAGCGCGATCTTGTAGAAGCGCAGCAGGGCAAGCAGGATAGGCTTCATGTCGGTGCCCTCGATCAGCCGCCGGAAGGCGAGGTGAGCGCAGGGGGCGGAGCGGACGGCAGGGGCCGGGCGGCGACTTCCATCAGCTCGGCCAGTTCGGCCTGGCAGGCCAGCCGGACTGCACGGCGGCTGGGGAATTCGGTGCGCGGAAACTTGGCCTGCAATCGCAGCAACACGTCGCGGCCGACCAATTGGTCCTGCCGCTGGCGGAACAGTTCCCGCACCATGCGCTTCACCAGATTACGCTCGGCGGCGCGCGGCGCAAACTTCTTGCCGACCACGATGCCGAGCCGAGCCTGCGGCTGGCCGTTGGCGCGGACATAAAGCACGAAATGGGCGCTGCGGCGCCGCGGGCGCAAAGCAAAAACGGATGAAAACTCATCCGTCTTTGTGAGCCTCGCGGCTTTGGGGAAGGCATGGGTCGGCACGCTGGTCAGACTGGGCTGGCACGCGTTGCCGGGCCGTCCTGAGAGCAAGGCAAGAGGGGACAACGGCAAGGGCGGCGGCCGGAACACGACCGCGCCGGGCGCCACCATCATGCGCCGGCGCTTGCCGGCTGCACCGATGCGGCCCGCCGTCCCGTCACCCAGCCCTTAGACTGCCAGGCGCTTGCGGCCCTTGGCGCGACGCGCGTTGATCACGGCGCGGCCGCCACGGGTCTTCATGCGCACGCGGAAGCCATGGGTACGCTTGCGGCGGGTAACGGAAGGTTGGTAGGTACGTTTCATGTTGCACTCTCTGGTTGATCTGGGCGCGCCCGGCCGCGTAGGGGCCGTGGCTGCCGCGTATGGTTCGCATGGGGGCCGCCGCGGATGCGGTACTGCCGACGCTTGTGATTGTCCTGAAGCTGACCTGACGCCGGCCTTGGGTGTCGCGATACAGGTCTCGCGACGCAGGCTGGGCGGGATGACCGCGCGGCTGGCGCGGGCGACCCGAGCTCAGGCCCGCCGCCGCTTATGAAGCGGGTCAGACCCGGCGATGCGCATACGTGATCCCCTGCCGCATCGCAGAACCCGCCATTTAACGGATTTTCGGCGCGCCTGTCAAGGCTGCTGTGTTGGGAGGCCGTTGCGGGCGTGCGCGTATCGGCCATTGGGCGGCTTTTCTTGTCCACAGTGGTGCGATGCACATTTTAGGGTGACCTAACCGACGCATTTTTCGCGTGATGCGAAGGACAATCCCCTTTCAAATCAAGCGATTGGCCTCTATAAGTGCCGACTGCGGCGCTGCCAGCTTGCAGGTTGTGCACAGTCATCCACCGAATTTTCACAAGTTGTCCACAGACTTATCCTTTGTGGATAACTTGGGGCGGGGGGTACAATCCCGGTCCAAACACAACACGGCCTGCGTGGCGCACGCACAACCCGAGGTGTGCAGGACATGACGGTTAGGCGGCTTGGCGGGCGGGGGACCCGACAGGCCGGCTGCGGTAGCCGCCATGCCGGCACTCGGGAGACAGCGGCGCCCTTTTTTATTGGGACTCGAAAGACTGCTGACGTGACGACAGGCAGCCGTGGCACTACCCAACAACAACCGATGCAAGATTTCTGGCAGGCGGCAGCCGCGCAGCTCGAGCGCGAACTGACGCCTCAACAGTTCAAAACCTGGATCAAGCCGCTCGCGCCGGTGGCGTTCGACGAGGACGCCCTGTCGCTGCGCATCGCCGCGCCCAACCGCTTCAAGCTCGACTGGGTCAAGAGCCAGTTCTCGGGGCGCATCACCGCGCTCGCCTGCGAGTACTGGGAAGCGCAGGTAAGCGTCCACTTCGTCCTTGACCCTACCGCGTCGGGACGTGCGGCGGCGAACGGCTATCACGCCGCCGGCAATCCGGCCGGCCAGTACGGCCCTGCCCAGGATCCGGCCGCCCCCGGCGGCGCGGGTCCGGCCGCCCATCTGGCGCCGGCTTACGGCGCCGGCCAGGCGATGGGCCAGCCGCCGGCGCACGGCGGCCAGGCGCCTGGTCCGGGCGCGCTGATGTATGGCGCGCCGGAGCAGCCCGGTGCCGGCGTGGCCGCGCCGGCCGCGTATGGCGGCATCCACGGCGGGCTGCACGGCGGTATCGGCGGCGGCATGGGCAATCCTTCGGCTGCGCCCTACTCCGGCGGCAGCCAGGCGATCGGCGCCGACGTCGTCGATGTCGATGTGCCGCAACTGGACCCGGCCGAAGCGGCGGCCCGCTCGTATCGGGTCGCGCAGCAGCCGATGCCCGGCCAGCAGCCGGCCGACACGGTGCATGAGCGCTCGCGGCTCAATCCGATCCTGACCTTCGACAATTTCGTCACCGGCAAGGCAAACCAGCTCGCGCGCGCGGCGGCGATCCAGGTGGCCAACAATCCCGGCAAGTCCTACAACCCGCTCTATCTGTATGGCGGCGTCGGCCTGGGCAAAACTCACCTGATCCACGCAATCGGCAACTTCATGCTGATGGAGAACCCGCGCGCCCGGATCCGCTATATCCATGCCGAGCAGTACGTCTCCGATGTGGTCAAGGCGTATCAGCGCAAGGCCTTCGACGAGTTCAAGCGCTACTACCACTCGCTCGACCTGTTGCTGATCGACGACATCCAGTTCTTCTCCGGCAAGAACCGGACGCAGGAAGAATTCTTCTATGCGTTCGAGGCGCTGATCGCCAATCGCGCCCAGGTCATCATCACCAGCGATACCTATCCGAAGGAAATCACCGGCATCGACGACCGGCTGATCTCGCGTTTCGATTCGGGGCTGACCGTCGCCATCGAGCCGCCCGAACTGGAAATGCGCGTCGCGATCCTGATGAAGAAGGCCGCGGCGGAAAATGTTTCGGTGCCCGAGGAAGTGGCTTTCTTCGTCGCCAAGCATCTGCGCTCGAACGTACGCGAGCTCGAAGGCGCGCTGCGCAAGATCCTCGCGTTCTCGAACTTCCACGGCAAGGACATCACGATCGAGGTCACGCGCGAAGCGCTGAAGGACCTGTTGACCGTACAAAACCGGCAGATTTCGGTAGAAAACATTCAGAAGACCTGCGCCGACTTCTACAACATCAAGGTCGCCGATATGTATTCCAAAAAGCGGCCTGCCAATATCGCGCGGCCGCGGCAGATCGCCATGTATCTGGCCAAGGAATTGACGCAGAAGAGCCTGCCCGAGATCGGCGAGCTGTTCGGGGGACGCGACCACACCACCGTGCTGCACGCGGTGCGCAAGATCGCCGACGAGCGCAGCAAGGACGCCCAGCTCAATCACGAACTGCACGTTCTGGAACAGACCCTGAAGGGTTGAAAACCCGGCGCCGGGGATTTTGCGGGACCGCTGCGGCGGGCTGGCATACTGTGGTCTGCGCGCCGCGCGCTGCCGCGGGACGCCAGAATGCCCGGCGGCAGCCCGCAAACCCGCGCGGGACAAGGCTTTGCGGGCGATCGGCAATGGTTGGGGGATCGTGGCTTTTGATGCACAATATGCGCACGAGCAAACACATCGTCCGGCTTTGCCGAGCCGCCCGATCCGAGGTAAAATGCGACATTAACTCCTTGATTCCTAAGTGATTTTGGAGTTGCGCAAGACACCCGGCGGACGCTGACTATAAACGACGAAGGACATATTCAATGCAATTGGTCAAAACCTCGCGAGACAATCTGCTGCGTCCGCTGCAAATCGTGAGCGGCATCGTGGAGCGCCGCCACACCCTCCCGATCCTGGCCAACCTGCTGATCCGCAAGTCCGGCGCCAACGTCTCCTTCCTGTCCACCGATATCGAAATCCAGATCACCACGCACGCCGAATGCGGCGTCGGCAACGACGACGTGGCCACCACCGTGGCCGCGCGCAAGCTGCTCGATATCCTGCGTGCGATGCCCGACGGCGATGTCGCGCTGTCGCTGTCGGACAAGCGGATGACGGTGCAATCGGGCAAGAGCCGCTTCGCGCTGCAGACGCTGGCCGCGGAGGAATTCCCGACGGTCGCGGAAGCCACCGAATTCAACGCCAGCGTCACGCTGCCGCAGAAGACCTTCAAGCATCTGCTGGCGATGGTGCATTTCGCGATGGCGCAGCAGGACATCCGCTACTACCTGAACGGCATGCTGCTGGTGGTCGACGGCAAGAAGCTCATGGCGGTCGCCACCGACGGTCACCGCCTCGCCTACTGCGCGGTCGAGCTCGAACAGGAAGCGGCGGGCGCCGGCGCACGGCAGGAAGTCATCATCCCGCGCAAGACCATCCTGGAACTGCAACGCCTGCTCGAGGACAACGACGATCCGGTGCAGGTGCAGCTGGCCGCGAACCAGATCAAGTTCACCTTCGCCAATGTCGAGCTGATCTCGAAGCTGGTCGAAGGCAAGTTCCCCGATTTCCAGCGCGTGATTCCGAAGGGCTACAAGAACGCCTTCGCGATCGATCGCATCAAGCTGCAGCAGGCGCTGCAACGCACCGCGATCCTGACCACCGACAAGTTCAAGGGCGTGCGCTGCATTCTCGATACGCACACCCTGAAAATCAGCTCGACCAACGCCGATCAGGAAGAGGCGCAGGAAGAGCTCGAACTCGATTATTCGGGCGATGCGCTCGATATCGGTTTCAACGTGACCTATCTGCTCGACGTGCTGGGCAACCTCAAGAGCGAGCAGGTCCAGGTCAGCCTCGGCGACTCGAATTCGAGCGCGCTGATCACCGTGCCGGAAGACGACAACTTCAAGTACGTCGTCATGCCGATGCGCATCTGATGTTCCGGTAAAGGATCGCAAGATACGCAGAATCCGGAGCATCGAACGGCAGGCTACGGCTCTCGCAGCGGGCAAACAGCCCCTGCGACCGACCCGCAGTAGCAGGGGCAGGATCATGGCGATCCGCCCCTTTGCCGTTTTTATGTAACCGCCATGCGGAGGGCCGATGGCCGCGTCGTGACCCGGCGCGCCGCGCTCCCCGTATTTGCCGTGAGTAGGAAAACATGACCCAAGAGCAGAACCCGCAACAGGAAAACAGCTACGGCGCCTCCTCGATCCAGATCCTGGAAGGCCTGGAGGCGGTACGCAAGCGGCCGGGCATGTATATCGGCGACACCTCGGACGGCACCGGCCTGCATCACCTCGTGTTCGAGGTGCTGGACAACTCCATCGACGAAGCGCTGGCCGGCTACTGCACGGAAATCCAGGTCACGATCCACACCGACAACTCGATCTCGATCATCGACAACGGCCGCGGCATTCCGTCCGGCATCAAGTTCGACGACAAGCACGAACCCAAGCGCAGCGCCGCGGAAATCGCGATGACCGAGCTGCACGCGGGCGGCAAGTTCAACCAGAACAGCTACAAGGTCTCCGGTGGCCTGCACGGCGTCGGCGTGTCCTGCGTCAACGCGCTGTCCAAGTGGCTGCGCCTGACGGTGCGCCGCGACGGCCAGGCGCATTACATCGAGTTCGCCCAGGGCGCGGTGCAGAACCGCATCGTCGAGACCGTCACCGGTCCGGACGGCCAGCCGGTCGAAGTCTCGCCGATGAAGGTCCTCGGCCCGACCGACAAGCGCGGCACCGAGGTGCACTTCCTCGCCGACGAGGCCATCTTCACCAACGTCGAGTTCCACTACGAGGTGCTGTCCAAGCGCATCCGCGAACTGTCGTTCCTCAATAACGGCGTGCATATTCGCCTGACCGACCAGCGCAACGGCAAGGAAGAGGATTTCGCCTTTTCCGGGGGCGTGAAGGGTTTCGTCGAATACATCAATCGCGCCAAGTCGGTGCTGCATCCGAACATCTTCTACGCCAATGCCGAGAAGGAAGGCATCGTCGTCGAAGTGGCGATGCAGTGGAACGACGGCTTCAACGAGCAGGTGCTCTGCTTCACCAACAATATTCCGCAGCGCGATGGCGGCACCCACCTGACCGGCCTGCGCGCGGCGATGACGCGCGTCATCAACAAGTACATCGAAGAGAACGAGATCGCCAAGAAGGCCAAGGTCGAAACCACCGGCGACGACATGCGCGAAGGCCTGTCCTGCGTGCTGTCGGTCAAGGTGCCCGAGCCCAAGTTCAGCTCGCAGACCAAGGACAAGCTGGTGTCGTCGGAAGTGCGGCTGCCGGTGGAGGAACTGGTATCGAAGGCACTGTCCGACTTCCTGCTGGAGACGCCGAACGACGCCAAGATCATCTGCGGCAAGATCGTCGACGCCGCACGCGCGCGTGAAGCCGCGCGCAAGGCCCGCGAAATGACCCGCCGCAAGGGCGCGTTCGACGGCATGGGCCTGCCCGGCAAGCTCGCCGACTGCCAGGAGCGCGATCCGGCGCTGTCCGAACTATTCCTGGTCGAGGGCGACTCCGCAGGCGGCTCGGCCAAACAGGGCCGCGACCGCAAGTTCCAGGCGATCCTGCCGCTGAAGGGCAAGATCCTGAACGTCGAGCGCGCGCGCTTCGACAAGATGCTGTCGAGCCAGGAAGTGCTGACGCTGATCACCGCGCTGGGCACCGGCATCGGCAAGGACGACTACAACCTCGACAAGCTGCGCTATCACCGCATCATCATCATGACCGATGCGGACGTCGACGGCTCGCACATCCGCACGCTGCTGCTGACCTTCTTCTACCGGCAGATGCCCGACATCATCGAGCGCGGCTACGTCTATATCGCGCAGCCGCCGCTGTACAAGGTCAAGCACGGCAAGGACGAGCGCTATATCAAGGACGACAACGAGCTGAACGCGTACATGCTGCGCCTGGCGATGGAAAAGGCCAGCCTGCTGCGCCCGGACGGCAGCGAAATCGCCGGCGAAGCGCTGACCGAACTGGCGCGCCAGTACCAGCTCGCCGAAGCGGTGATCGGCCGCCTGTCGCGCGTGGTCGACAGCGACGCGCTGCGCGCGATCGCCGACGGCGTCGAACTGAACCTCGACTCGGCCGAAGCCGCCGAAGCCTCGGCCCGCGCGCTGAAGGCCAAGCTGTCGGAGATGCACGCCAAGCGCCTGAACGGCGCCGCGGTCAATGACGACGGCACCGCCGACGTCTACGCGCAGTTCGACGAGAAGAACGAGAAGCACCGCCTGATGGTGGCCCGCCGTCACCACGGCAACGTGCGCCTGTCGCACATCGATTCCGACTTCGTCCATGGCGCCGACTACGCCGCGCTGGCGCTCGCCGCCAAGACCTTCCAGGGCCTGATCCCGGTCGGCACCAAGGTCCGCCGCGGCGAAGGCGAGAAGCTGCGCGAGCAGACCGTCAACGACTTCCACGGCGCGATGCAGTGGTTGCTGTCGGAAGCCGAGCGCGGCGTTTCGCGTCAGCGCTACAAGGGCCTGGGCGAGATGAACCCCGAGCAGCTGTTCGAAACGACGCTGGACGTCACGCAGCGCCGCCTGCTGAAGGTACAGATCGAGGATGCGATTGCAGCCGATCAGATCTTCACGACGCTGATGGGCGACGAGGTGGAGCCGCGACGCAACTTCATCGAGTCGAATGCGTTGGTGGCGCGGAATATCGATGTTTGATTCGATGTCAGATTGAGCGCCGCCGCAGCAAGGCGGCGTCTTCCAAAGACGCGAGACGCCCGACCGTTCACCGGTCGGGCTTTTTTTTATGGCCCGCTCAGGCCATCGAAGACACCACGCGATAAGTCGACTGCACCAGCCCGGAAGGAAAACTGCGGCTCGATACCAGTGCGAGATCGATGTCGTGCGGCAGCGCCCCGAACAACGGCCTTCCCGACCCGATCAGAACGGGAACGGTGGTGATCACCATGTCCGCGATCAGGCCATCGCGCAGGAACGACTGCACCAGCTGCCCGCCGTCGACATAAACCCGACGTACGTTCTCGCGCGCCAATTCCTCCATCGCGTCCTTCGGCGTCCGATTGGAGAAGCGGACCTTTCCCTCCAGCGCCGCGGGCACCGGTGTGCCCGCCAACCGTGCGGACAGCACGAGGACAGGCCGGTCATACGGCCATGCGTCGAACGTCAGCACCTTTTCATAGCTGCCGCGCCCCATCACGATCAGATCCTTGTCCGCAATGAAATCCGTGTAGCCATGGTCTTCGTCGGGATCGTCTCGCTGCAGGAGCCAGCCGATATCGCCATCGGGGCGTGCGATGAAGCCGTCCAGGCTGGTGGCGATGAAAACGTGAGCGGTAGTCATGAGATTGCCTTGATTGGTACGCCGCGTATTCTTGTCGCCAATGGGACCGGCGCAAGCGCCGACCATCACGGGCGATATCGCTCCACGGCGTCGAGGCTGCTGTTGCTGGAACCGCCAACCATCAGAACGCTACCGTCCAGAAGCAACGTCGCGGCGCCCGCACTGCGTGCCACCGACATGGATGCCGCCACGGTCCACACATTGGCGTCGGGGTTGTAGATTTCGGCGCTGGCCAGCCGGACGGAGTTGCCTCCACCGGCGACCAACACCCTGCCGTCCGCCAACCGCGTCATCGTGGCCAGTGCACGCGCTGCATTCATGGCACTGGAGGTCCATGTCGAGGTGACGGGGTCGTAGAGCCATGCCGTGCTTCCCATGCCAGTGACGAGCACCTTGCCGTTGCTCAACAGCTCCGACGACGCGATGACGCTCGCCCCGCCCGGGAATGGCACGGGCGCACTCGTGCCGGTATCGTTCACGGGAAACAGCTCGGCTGCGGGCAGCGATCCGATCGGTCCGATGCCGCCGACGACCAGCATCGTGGTGCCTCCCGGCAGCAGCGTCGCCGCGTGCTGGCCGCGGGGATAGGCCAGACTGGTTGTGAACTGCGTCCAGGTATTGGTCGCGGGATCGTACCGTTCGGCGGTCGAAACCACGCCGGTCCCGCCTGTGGTGCCACCGATGACCAGCACCTTGCCATCCGGCAGCAGCGTCGCCGTATGCCTGGTGCGCCCCTGCGCGAGGCTCGCGGCCGCCTGCCACGTGCCGGTGGCGGGATCGTAGATTTCCGCCGAGGGGCTATCCGAGCCGCCGACCACCAGCACTCTGCCGTCTTTGAGCCGGGTAGCCGTCGCTTCATAGCGGGCATTGGCCATGTTGGCCGTGGCGGCCCAGAGATTCGTAGCGGGGTCATACAGGAATGCCGCTCCGGTCGGTCCCGATGTCCCGTGGCCGCTGGCCACCAATACCTTGCCATTGAGGAGGGTCGTCGCCGTCAGGTAATGGAGGGCTGTCGGCATGGAGCTCGCCGCCACCCAGCTTCCGCGCCCGGTCACGGCGATTCGCACTTGCGCATCCGTGCTGCCTGCCCGATTGGAGGCGGTAATGGTGTAGACCGCTTCCGACTGGATCGTCGTTGGGGTTCCGGCGATCACGCCGCTTTGCGCATTCAGGCTCAGGCCCGTCGGCAACGCCGGACTGACCGTAAAGCTCGCGGCCGCACCGCCTGCGACGATCGGCGCGTTGGGGACGATGGCCTCGCCGGCGACGTACAGCACGGCCGGTGAGCTGTATGCCAGGCTGGAAGGCGCCACGATGGCCGCTTCCACGGCAATGCGCAACGTCACGGTCGTCTGGCCGCCCGCATTGCGGCCGGTGACGGTATAGCTCGCCTCGGCGGCCGCGGCGGTCGGCGTTCCGTTGATGACGCCGGTCCGGGTATCGAACAGCAGCCCCGCCGGCAGCGCCGGAGTAATGGCGTAGGCATCGATCGGCCCGCCACCGTTGCTGGGTCCGTTCGCGACAATGGGCTCGCCCACCGTGTAGACGACGGCGGGCTCCCGGTAAGCCAGCTGGCTTGGCGCCACCGCAGTCTTGCGCACTTCGATCTGTACTCTGGCCGTCGCGCTTCCGGCGCCGTTCTCGGCCGTGACGACATGGACGGTCGAGGGAGCGACTGCCGTGGGCGTGCCCGAAATGACCCCGGTGACCGCATCGAGCACCAGGCCGGCGGGCAACGCCGGTGCGATGCTGTAGCGCTCGACCGCACCGCCGCTCGCACTGGGACGATTTGGCACGATGGGCTTGTCGACTTCGTAGACGACCGAAGACATGCCGTAGCTGATGCCGGCGGGCGCCTGCTGGGTCGGGATTGGGGTCGTCGCCTGCTTATCGTCGTCATCGTCGCCGCCGCACGCGGACAGCAGTGACAGAAAGCACAGGGACAGCAACAGCAGCCATTGGCCCGGCCGCGGCAGTTGTCGCCGCGGGGGGATCGCGGCATGGCCCAAGAGATTTGTCATTTTTTCCGGATCCAAATGCGTTGATTTACGGCGCGTTCCCGAATGACAACGGTATTGCCTTGCAAGCCGACACGCAGCCGTTGCGGCAATCGCATTCGATATGGGCGGAATTGCTAATCAACCCAGCAAATTGGCGATGGTCCGGGAATCGGCGCAATATACACCAGTTAATGCAGGGGTCGATTTGCGCCAATACCATTGAATTGGCCATGGTTTGACCAAGGCATCGTTTTTTCCGGCCGTGTTGGATGACGTAATGGAATATTTGGGAATGCGGAGCGTCGACGCTATCAGGGCAGTGGCTCGTCCAGCAGGAAATCGCCAAACGCCAGCGACGTCGCCCCCGGCTTCGGCAACCAGTCCGTTGCATGCCCGCCCAATGGCCCCCACCAGTGCGCCGCATCGGCAAGCACCGAACGGAAGTCCACTGCATCAGACTCCACCACGCCGCACCGCGGGTTCGACAGGACCCACCGCATCCCGGCCACCAGGCTCGACGCCACCTGCAGGCTGGTCGCCGAGTTGTATGGCGCGAGCGAGCGCGCTCGCTGGATACCCAGTTGCGAGCCGTACCAGATGCCGCCATATCGCCCGCTGAGCAGCAGCACGCCGAGCTCGTCCTCGCCGCCGACGATCTCGTCGCGCAGGATGCGAACCCTGCGCACGCGTGGGGCGGCGCGGGCGTCCAGCCATTGCATCGAGGCCAGCGTGGCGTCGGTGGGGCGGTAGGCGTAGTAGACGGTGGGCCGGTAGAGCGGCTGGCCGGCCGCATCGTCGGTCAGGTACGCGGCGATCGAGATCGATTCGTTGTGCGTGATCAGGTAGGCGTCGAAGGCGCCGTGCAATGGCGACCACGAACGCACCCGTGTCCGATGTCCGGGCCGGTCGATTCCGATCGCCGCGCCGCAGCCGAAGTTGTGGCGATAGCCGCCGGATGGCAGCGCGGGTTCGTGCGTGCCCCATCCCAGTTCGGCATCCTGCAGACATTCGGTGATGAAGCCCTCCGCCGACCAGGTACTGGCGAATTCGCCGTCGCGCGGAAAGCCGGGGACTTGCTGGCTATCGTATTCGCTGATCTGGATCACACGGACATCGAGACTGCGCGCGAGCGCCGCCCAACCCGCGCGATCCTGGAACGCGGCTTGTTTCAGCCCGGCGCGGCCGGCCAGCTCCATCAACGCAGCCTTGGCCAACACCGACACCATGCCTGGATTGGCACCATGGGCCACCAGCGCCGTCGGCTGCGTCTGGCGGCCCCGGGCGAACGCCAGCATTGCTTCGCGCAACGCGTAATTGCTCAGCTGCGAGGCGTGCGCGTCGTCGGCATAGTCCCAGGGTTCGACCCCGGCATCGACATAGAAGGCGCCGCGAGACTGCGCCAGCGCGATCAAATCGCGGCTGCAGACAGCGGGCGCGACGCTCAGCAAAAAAGCGCCAGGGCGCAGCAACGGGGCGAGCACCGTCTGGAAATTGTCCGCGGTAATGCGGGCCTGCACCGCGCGCAGCCCGTGCGCCACGACCAGCTCGCGACGGCGATCGTCCAGCAGCCGATCGACCACGGTAATGGCAGCCCGTGGCCATGCGCGCTCCAGCAGCGGCAACACGGCCTGCCCGATACAGCCAAAGCCGACGATGACGATTTGGTCGATCACGCGAAAATCTTCAGCCCCGCAACGGCGGTCTCTCGTTCCCTCCGTTCAGATTAGCCAAATTGGCGAAAGACGTGATATTGACGTGCGCGGGGCGCCTGCGTAGTAACGGGGGAAGGCAAGCCGTATTCGATTTCCCTCGTCGGACGCCGTGTGAGCATGCCAAGCCGTTGCGCACGGGAGAACTTCGTCGGCTGCTCGATGGCATCACCGAGAAAATGCTGACCCAGCAATTGCGCGAGATGGAGGCGGACGGCATCGTGCGCCGCGAGGTGTTTCACGAGGTACCGCCGCGTGTGGAATACTCGCTGACGCCGGCCGGTCGGGAATTGAATCGGGCGCTGGGGCCGGTCGCCGAATGGGGACAAAAATATGCGTCATCCCGACGATCCACGTGAATGGCAAAACGCCGAATTGGTGGCGCAGTTGCGCACGCTCGGCGTACCTGCCGGCGCCGTGCTGCTGGTTCACGCTTCGTTCCGCCAGGTCAGGCCCGTGGACGGCGGCCCGCAAGGATTGGTCGACGCGCTGCGCGCCGCAATCGGCCCCACCGGCACGCTCGTGATGCCGTCCTGGGGCGACGATGACGATGCCCCGTTCGATCCCGCCTCCACACCAGCTTCCGCGGACCTCGGCATCGTCGCCGACACCTTCTGGCGCGGGCCCGGTGTCATCCGCAGCGACCATCCATTTGCCTTCGCCGCGGCGGGGCCGCAGACACATCGCATCACCGCGGATCCCTTGCCGCTGCCGCCCCATATCGCGGCCAGCCCCGTGGGCCGTGTGCACGAGCTCGATGGGCTGGTGCTGCTGCTCGGCGTGGGCCACGACGCGAATACCACGATTCACCTGGCAGAACTGATGGCCGGCGTGCCTTACGGCGTGCCGCATCACTGCACGGTGCTGCGCAACGGCAGGCCGGCTCGCATCGACTATCTGGAAAACGACCACTGTTGCGAGCGCTTTGCCCTGGCAGACGATTGGCTAAAAGAAAAGGGCCTTCAACGTGAAGGCCCTGTCGGCCACGCCAGCGGGCGCCTGTTTCGCGCACGCGATATCGTCGATGTCGTGCTACGGCAATTGGCGCGCGATCTGCTGATCTTCCTGCATCCGCCGGAGGCGGGCTGCGAGGAATGCGACGCCGCGCGCCGGTCGATCAGGCCCGCGTAGCGGCCCGTTCAACCACCGCTCAACCGCCGATACCCAGCAGTTCCACCTCGAAGTTCAGCGTCGCATTCGGCGGAATCGTGCCCGGTACGCCGCGCGAGCCATAGGCAGTGTTGCCGGGGCATACCAGTTTGGCCTTGCCGCCGACCTGCATCTTCTGCACGCCCTCCGTCCAGCACGGGATCACCCTGTTGAGCGGGAACGAGATCGGCTGTCCGCGCTTGTACGAGCTGTCGAACTCGGTGCCGTCGGTCAGCGTGCCGCGGTAGTGCACCTTGACGGTATCGGTGGCCTTTGGCGATGCGCCATTGCCCTTGGTCAGGTGCTGGATCGAGACGCCGGAGGGCAGCGTCTGGGCCGGGTCGGCGGCCTGCGCGGCAAACGACAGCGCGCCGAGCGAAATGAGCGAAGCAAGCAGGGAGAGACGGGTCATCGCGAATATCCGTTGAGTCAGCGAAGGCACAAGGATAAACCGATTGCGCCCCGACTCTACCCGCTCCATCAAACCGACTCGCGCAGCCGCTCGCGCAACTGGTACTTCATCACCTTGCCCGTCGGCGTGCGTGGCATCGCCTCGACGACGCGCACCTGCCGCGGCACCTTGTACTTCGCCAGCCGTTCCGAACAGTAGGCCTGGATGTCGTCGATATCCACGCTGCTGTCGGCCTTCGGCACCACCACCGCCGCCACGCTCTCGCCCCACTCCGGATGCGGCATGCCGACCACCGCCACCTCCGAGATCGCCGGATGGCCCGCCAGCACGTCCTCGACCTCCTTGGAATAGACGTTCTCGCCGCCGGTGACGATCATGTCCTTGACCCGGTCGACGATGAACAGATAACCGTCCTCGTCGATCCGTACCAGGTCGCCGGTGCGATACCAGCCGTCGTGGAACGCCGCGGCGGTGGCGGCGGGATCGCGGTAATAGCCCTGCATCATCGACTGGCAGCGCATCCAGATTTCGCCGACTTCGCCGGGACCGGCTTCCTGTTGTTCGTCGCGCATGACCTGGATGGTGCAGCCGCTGACGGCGTGCCGGCCGATCGAGCCCGCCTTGACGACCTGCTCGTCGGGCAACAGCGCGGTACCGGTGGGGCCGGTCTCGGTCATGCCGAAGACCTGATAGAAGCGCTCGGAGCGGTAGCGGTCGGCGAGCATGCGCGCCGTGCCGGCGTCGATCGGGCCGCCGCCATACAGCCACGCGCGCACGCTCGACAGATCGTAGTTGGCAAAGTCCGGTGCCATCTTCAGCGCCATCAGGTAGGCGATCGGCGCGCCGAAGAACAAGGTGCATCGTTCCTGCTGCACCGTCTCCAGAAACCGCACCGGGTGATATTCGGGCAGGAGCACCACGGTGGCGCCGACGAACAGGCTGCCGACCAGCAGATTGTTCAGCGGAAAGCTGTGCCAGATCGGCATCGCCAGCAGTACGCGGTCGGCGGGGCCGAGGCCATAGACGAGGCTCGAGCCGGTGCCGGCGAGAATCACGTTGGCATGCGAATGCATGCAGCCCTTCGGCCGTCCGGTGGTGCCGGAGGTGTACAGCAGCTCGGCAAGATCGTCGTCGTCGACGTCGACCGGTCTATAGGCGTGCTGCTCGCTTTCCGGCGCAATGACAGCTAGCCCCGCTTCATTGCCGGCAGCGGACAAGGCGAACGCCGGCGGCGCACCGTCCAGCTGGCGATGCAGATCGGCATCGACCAGCCACAGCCGGCTTTCGCTGTGCTCGAGGATATAGGCGGTCTCAGGCGCGGCGAGCTTGTGGTTCACCGGTACGGCAACGGCGCCGATATCGAGGATCGCGTAGTAGGCGATCACCCAGGCGGCCGAATTGCGACCCTGCAGCGCAATCTTGTCGCCCTTGCCGATGCCCTGCGCCTGCAGCCACGCAGCGGTGTGTTTGACGCGTCGTCGCAGCTCGTCGTAGCGAATTCGCTGCGCGCCATCGACGATGGCGATATCCGCCTTGCGCTGGCGGGCGACGCTGTCGAGCGCCTCATTGATCGTCCACATGCTGTCTCCTCCTTGGGCCTTGAGGCCGGTTCTTCGTCCGGCCGTTTGCCGTTTGTCTACGGCGTTGGTCTACTGGCTGTCTTGCAACATCCTCCCCGGTGATTCGATCCGGCACGACGCCATCATGCGTTCGGCCGCGCGGTTCCCATCGCCAGCGCATCGACGGCGGCGGCGATATCGGTGCCAGTGGTGGCCGGCACCAGTCCGTCCGCGCAAAACAGTTCGGCCGCGGCCAGCCCTGCCGCATCGCGCTTGACCCGCAGGCGCCATTCGGCGGCCTCGGCCAGCAGCGCGGCCTGATACGTGCGTGCCATGCCCCATGCCAGGCGGCGGCCCTGCGCTTCGTCCGGCGCGTTGATCATCGGGATCAGCGTGTCGAGCGCGCTCTCGATGCGCTGGCGCAGCCCCCGCGTCGCATCGAGCGACAGTCCACGCAGCCGGCGCACGACGTCCTCGATCCACGCTTCCCCGTGTTCCGGCGAGCGCAATGCGCGCAGCACGTCGTGGGCCAGCACGGAGGTCGTGCCCTCCCAGATGCAGTGCACATGCAGATTGCGGAACAGCCGCGGCAGGCCGGTGTCCTCGATATAGCCCGCGCCGCCGAAGCTCTCGAGCAGCTCGCTGCCGGCCCAGACTGCCTGGCGTGCGCAGGCGAGCTTGGTCAGCGGCGCCATCAAGCGCGACAGCGTGCCATCGGCGCCGTGCTCGGCCGCGCCGATCAGCGCCGCGGTCTGGAAGTTGAGTGCGAGCATCGCCTCGTATTCCGCGGCGATGCGCGCCAGCCAGGCGCGATGCATCGGCTGCTGCCCCAGCGGCTTGCCAAAGACCTCGCGCTTGCCTGCGTAGTCGCGCGCCAGATCGAGCAGATGCCCGACTCCGGCCGGACCGCCCCACGAGGCCCACAAGCGCGCGATGTTGAGCAGGCCCGCCATCTTGCCGACGCCCTGTCCGATTTCGCCGACGGGCACCGCAATGGCGTCCTTCAAGTCCAGTTCGGCGGTCGGCAGCGCGCGCGTGCCCAGCTTGTCCTTCAGGCGCCGGACTTCGATGCCGTTCCAGCTGCCATCCGGTCGGCGCAGCTCGATCAGGAACAGCGACAGGCCACGGCTTCCCGCTTGCGCGCCCTCGGGCCGCGCGAGCGCCAGGGCCATCTGCCCGGTGGTGGCGGAGGTGAACCACTTGGTGCCGGTCAGCGCCCAGGTGCCGTCGCCCAGCCGGCGCGCGATGGTCGAACTGCGACCCACGTCCGAGCCGCCCTCCTTCTCGGTCATCCATTGGCCCGAGGTCCACGCATCGTGCCGGGCGGTCAGCTTCGGCACATAGCGCTGCGCCAGCTGCGGATCGTGCTGCAGCAGCAGGCGCGCGGCGCCGTCGGTCATCACCAGCGGACAGTCGGCCACCGCGCAGGCAGGGTCGTACAGATTGACCAGCCCGGCCTGTACGACGCGCGAATGCTCGCCGTAGGGCGTTTCGTAAGGCAGGGCGACTAGCCCTTCCTCCTGGCCAATCTGCACCAGCCGCAGCCAGGCAGGATCGACGCGCAGTTCGTCGACGCGCCGGCCCCATGGGTCGTAGGGCACATGCTGCGGCGGATTGCGTTCGGCCTGATCGGCCAGCGGCTGCAGTTCGGTGATGGCACGCTCGCCCAGGCGATCGAGCGACGGGCTTGCCTCGGCAAACACCTCCGCGGGAAGCAGCCGCTCCAGCGTCAGCCGCAGCGTCGGATCGGTACGAAAGCGATTGCTGGATTTCGGTGCGGCTTGATGGAAGTCACTCATGCCGTCTCCTCCTCGACGGGTTGGCAGCTGCGGGCTGCGGTCCAAGGGATTGCACGCAGAAGGCGACAAGGCTGGCGACCAGATCGGCGTCCTCCTCGTCTGGATGCGGCGCGCTGAGCGGCCCCACCAGCGTTTCCGCGATGGCGCCGACGATGGCGGTGCCGACGATATGCGGATGCTGCGGCGCGATCTCGCCGGCTTCGATGCCTTGTCGCACCAAGGTGGCAAAGATCGCGCGATACGGCTCGCGAAACTGCATCCGCGCCGCATCGATCGGCGGATCGACGGGCTCGGCCAGCAGCGCCCAGGCCAGTTGCCGGCCGCGCAAGGCACGTCGCGCAAAGGTCTCGACGACACGGGCCAGCCGCTCGCGCACGCTGCCCTCGGTCTCCAGGGCGGCGGCGCAGGCGTCGATCTCGGTCTGCGCGGCGCGCTTGAACACCTCGTTGAACAGGTCGGCCTTGGTGGCGAAGTAGCGGTAGATCAGGCCGGCCGAGATATCGACCTCCGCGGCGATGGCCGGAATGTTGGCGGCGGTGTAGCCGCCACGCGCGACCAGCTTGAGCGCGGCCTTGACGATGCGCTCGCGGGTTTCCGCCAGACGAGCTTCAACTTTGGGGGTTCGACGGTAGGGCATGAAAGAAGTATCTATGCTTTCATTTCTTCGTGCAAGGTTGAGTTTCTGGTTGTAGACTCGGACAAAATTCGACGGAAAGGAGACGCGCAATGGACAGGCTGCCACTTCGCCCCTATGCGTACGGTTGGTTCCAGGTCGAGTACGGCGATGCGCTCAAGCGCGGCGATGTGCGCCCGGTGCGGGCCTTCGGGCAGGAGTTCGTGCTGTGGCGAGATCAAGATGGCGCAGCCCATCTGATGGATGCCTACTGCCGCCACCTGGGCGCGCATCTGGGCCATGGCGGCCGCGTCGTCGGCAACGAAATCCAATGTCCTTTCCACGGCTGGCGCTATGACGGGCGCGGCGAATGCACGCGCATTCCGTACAGCCCGGACGCCTCGCTGCAATCGCGCGGCATGCGGCGCTGGCCCACGGTCGAATGCAATGGCCTGATCCTGGCCTGGTGGCATCCGCACGACCGGCCGCCGACCTACGAATTTCCGCGGCTGCCGGAATACGGCCACGGCGAATGGTCGCGCTATCACCGCCATGCGTGGCAGGTGCGGACGGTCTGGCAGGAGATCCAGGAGAACATCGTCGACAGCACGCATTTCCACTACCTGCATGGCGTGGAAAGCCTGGCGGTGGTCGATCGCTTCGAGCCACGCGGCCCGATCCTCGACGTCAATATCGTCCACCAGTTCAAGACGCCGCGCGGCGTGCAGCGCGGCTACATCCAAACCACGCTATATGGGCCCTATCTGGCGACGGTGCGCTTTCGGATCGGCGATCTGGCGGAGATCCTGTTCGTCGACGCCATCACGCCGCGCGAAGCGAACGAGGTGGAATTGCGCTTCAGCCTGATGGCGCGGCTGTCGGGGATCGAGGCACCGGACATGAGCCTGGAGCTGGTCAACGAGGCGATCCGGCAGGTCAGCCAGGACGTGCCGATCTGGAACCACAAGGCGCACCGCCCTCGCCCGAGCCTGGCGCGCGGCGATGGGCCGGTGATGAAGTTCCGCGAGTGGGCACGGCAGTTCGCGGTCGAAACCGTACCGATTAGGGAGGTGGCCTGTGGACTCGCAGACTAGGCCAAGCGTATTCGCCTACGTCGGCAACAGCATCCTGCCGTCGACGCTCGCGCGCGGGCCGTGGAGTCCGGATGCGCAGCACGGCGGCGCGCCGGCCGGTCTGCTGGCCGCGATAGCCGAACGTGCGATGGCGGACGAAGCCGGATGGTCGATGGTGCGGCTGACGCTGGAATTGCTGCGTCCGGTACCGATCGCGCCGCTGCAGGTCACGCACGAGATCCAGCCGGGCGGCTCGGTACGGCGCGTGGCCTTGAGCCTGATGCATGACGACAAGCCGGTCGTGCGCGGCGTCGCGGTGTTCATGCGCGAGCGTGCGGTGGACCTGATCCCCGCGGCGGCTGCATGCCCGCTGCCGCTGCCGGACCAATGCAGCGAACCGATCCGCATCCCCGGCATGGTCGAGCAGACTTCGTTTCACTACACGGCAATGGAAAGCCGCGTGGCGGCGGGCAGCGTCGCCGAGCCCGGCCCCGCCGCTGCATGGTTCCGCTTCGCGGTACCGCTGATCGACGGCTGGCCCACGCCAGCCAGCGCCCGCGCGGCGGCCGCCGCCGACTTCGGCAACGGCATCAGCTGGGCGCTGCCGCTCGATCGCTTCGTCTTCGCGAATGCGGACCTGACCGTCTCGCTGCACCGGCAGCCGCAGGGGGAATGGGTCGGTGTGGATTCGCTCACCATCGCTCAGGCCAGCGGTATCGGACTGACGACCTCGACGCTTTACGACGAAGCTGGCGCGATCGGCATGGCGCAGCAGAGTCTGGTGATCAAGGCGCGATAGGCGCCAACGGATGAACGGAGCGGTCTGCCTTCAGCCCATCCGCTCCGGCATGCCGACGCCAAACTTCTGCAACCACGGTTCCAGCTGCGGCACGATGCCGGGATTCAGCGCGACGCCCTCTTCGAGCTGCTTCGCCTTTCTCTCGAGCGCGGCCCAGCCCGGCAGCCTGACCTGATCGACGCCAGGGCGTGGCGGGTTTTCCGCGCAGGCATCGGCGATCCATCCCATCTGGTGTTCGAATGCGTCTTCGCCGGCGAAGGCCTTCGGGTCGAGAATCTGCAGGAACACGGTATTGCCCCAGCGCTGACCCGGGTCGTCGCGTCCGTGTCCGGCCAGACCGGCGGTCAGCGCCTCGACCATCAGCGACAGCGCATAGCCCTTGTGGCCAACGTCGAGCCCGCCGAGCGGCAGGATCGAGCCCTTGTGCGGCGCCTGCAGGACGGCCGGATCGTCGCTGGGCTCGCCGTTCTCGTCGATCAGCCACGGGTGCGGCAGGCGCTTGCCCTCGCGATAGAGGCGCGTGGTCAGGCCTACCGTGGTGATCGACGTGGAGACGTCGATCAGCGCGGGACCGCGCGATGTCGGGAAACCCGCCGCCATCGGGCTCGGCGAGAACAGCGGGCGTGTGCCGCCGAACGGCGCGACCATCATCGCCGCCGGCGCCGACGAGTACAGCAGCATCATCAGGCCCTGCGAGGTCGCGCGCTCGAGATAGGCGGCCAGCGCGGCGATATGGTGGCTGCGACGAATGGTGACGGTACCGGTGCCGTACGCCTTCGCCTTTTCAATCGCGACATCGAGCGCGCGCAGCGTCAGCCACGGCCCCGGCAAGCGCTTGCCGTCCCAGGTGGCAACGGCCGCGCGGTCGGAGATCACGGCGTAGTCTTCGGCGACCTGCATGCTGCCGCTCTCGATCTCCGTCAGATAGACCGGCAGCAATTGCAGGCCGTGCGTGTCGTGCCCCATCAGATCGCCTTCGATCAGGATGTCGGCCACATCGTCGGCGCGATCGGCCGGCATGCCCGCGCGGGTCAGCACGGCGTCGGCCATGTCCCGCAGTGCAGCGGCGTGATAGCGCGGGCGAGAGGAAGAAGATGCGTTCGTCATTGGGTTCCCTCGTATCGGTCGTCGATCCCTCGTTGTCCGCGCCGGGCTACGGCAGCCGCATCGCGGGCGTGATCTGGCGCGGGTCGGTACGCAGCTCGAGCACCGCCGGCCGGCCAGCGGCCAGCGCGCGCTCGAAGGCGGCGGCAAACGCTGCGCTACTGTCGATCCGCTCGGCCCATGCGCCGCATGCCTGCGCCATCGCGACAAAGTCCGGATTGGCGATGGCGGTGCCGCTGACGCGCCCCGGATAGCGCTTCTCCTGATGCATCCGGATCGTGCCATACATGCCATTGTTGACCAGCACGACGATCACGTTGGCGCCGGCCGCGGCGGCGGTGGCCAGTTCCTGCGGATACATCAGGAAGCAGCCGTCGCCGGCGAAACAGATCACGGTACGCTCTGGCGCTCGCAGCTTGGCAGCAATCGCGGCCGGCAGGCCGTAGCCCATCGCGCCGCAGGTCGGCGCCAGTTGCGTGCGCGGGCGGCGATACGCGAAGAACCGATGCAGCCAGACCGTGTAGTTGCCGGCGCCGTTGCTGAGGACCGCATCGTCGGGCAACACGCGATCCAGATGGGCCATCACGGCGCCCATGTCGACGCCTTCGGCTTGCGGATGCGGGGCCGGCGGCGTGGCGAAGGCCACGTGTTCCGCACGCGCGGCAGCGGTCCAGTCGGACCACCGTGGCGACGCCGGCGCGGGCATGGCGGCCAGCATCGCCGCGCCCTGGTCGATGCCGGACAGCACCGCGAGGTCCGGCTGATAGACGCGGCCGATTTCCGCGCTGTCGGCATGCAGATGGATCAGCCGCTGCCGGGGCCGCGGCGGCTCGAGCAGTGTATAGCCGTCGGTGACGATGTCGCCGAGCCGGGTGCCGAAGGCGAGGATCAGGTCGGCCTCGCGCACACGCGTCGCCAGTGCGGGGCTGACACCCAGGCTCAAGTGGCCGATGTAGCGCGGGTCGCGATTGTCCAGCACATCCTGGCGGCGGAAGGCACAGGCAACCGGTAGGTCCCACGCATCGACGAAAGCGGCGAAGTCCGCCACCGCCGCCTCGCTCCAGTTGCTGCCCCCGGCGATCACCAGCGGGCGCTGCGCCTGGGACAGCAGTTCGGCGACGGCCTGCGCGTCGCCGGGACGCGGCGACGCCGATACGGGGCGATAGCGCGACGCGTCGCCGCATTGGCACTGGCCGTCCAGCACGTCCTCCGGCAGCGACAGCACCACGGGGCCGGGACGCCCCGAAGTCGCGATCTGGAACGCGCGCGCCACCAGCTCGGGGATCCGCGCGGGATCGTCGATCTCGGCCACCCATTTGGCGATGCCGCCGAACATCGCGCCGTAGTCCACTTCCTGGAAAGCTTCGCGCCCCTTGTGGCCGCGCGCGATCTGGCCGACGAACAGGATCATCGGCGTCGAGTCCTGCGCGGCGATATGCACGCCGATGCTGGCGTGGGTCGCGCCCGGCCCGCGCGTGACAAAACAGATGCCGGGCCGGCCGGTCAGCTTGCCGTCCGCCTCGGCCATATTGGCCGCCGCACCCTCGTGCTTGCAAACCACCAGGTCGATGGCCGGCTGGTCATGCAGGGCATCAAGTACGTCGAGAAAGCTCTCGCCGGGCACGCAGAAGACGCGCTCGACGCCGTGGATCCGCAGGGCGTCGACCAGCACGCGGCCGCCCGAGCGGACAGCCAGCGCTGCGGCGGCGGCGGGTGCGGCAGCCGCTGCGGTCACCGCCGGTTCGGTCAAGGCGGCGAGGGAAAGGGGGAATTGGTCACTCATGGTCCGTTCGATGGATGGCGCGACAAGAGATAGGGCGGAAAACGTAGACGCATGTTGCGACGGCGACGCCACGTTGCCCCGGCAGGGCATGCATTTCTGTTATGCATCTGATGCAAACCTTGCGACGCGGCCTGCATGTAGATTGCATGCCAGGCCACCGCTGTCTCGTCGGGTTCATGGTCCGCGGCAGTCGGATGGCGCCCCCATAACGACGACAGGAGACAACCCCATGCCGAACCTCTACCCGCCTTCACGGCAGTCCCGGCAGTTACCGCAGCGCCCCCCGCTGCGGCCGCGGATCGCGCCCTGGGTCGATCGCCTGCCCGCCATGCGGCGGTTCCTCGCCGCGCTGTGCGTGCCCGCATCCCTAGCGGCTGGGCCTGCCGCCGCGCAGGGTCCCGCCGACAACTGGCCGAGCAAACCGATCACCTATGTGGTGCCGTTCGCCGCGGGCGGCACGACCGATGTGCTGGGCCGGCTGATCGGCCAGCGGCTGTCGTCGACGCTTGGGCAATCGGTGGTAGTCGAGAACCGCGCCGGCGCGGGCGGCAATATCGGCAGCGACTATGTCGCCAAGGCGGCGCCGGATGGCTACACGCTGCTCGGGGGCACCATCAGCTCGCACGCGATCAACGTCAGCCTGTACCCGAAGATGCCGTACGACCCGGTCAAGCATTTCCAGCCGGTGACGCTGATCGGCACGTTGCCCAACGTGCTGGTCGTCAACGCCGACAGCCCGTGGAAGAGCGTCGCCGACGTGATCGCCGCGGCCAAGGCGAAGCCGGGCAGCGTCAGCTTCGGCTCGTCCGGCAACGGCACCTCGCAGCATCTGGCGGGCGAGTTGTTCGCCTCGATGTCCGGCATCAAGCTGCTGCATGTTCCTTACAAGGGCAGCAGCCCTGCGGTGCAGGCGCTGCTCGGCAAGCAAGTCGATCTGGTGTTCGAGAACAGCGTGGCGGCGATGCCGCTGATCCAGTCGGGCAAGTTCCGTCCGCTGGCGACCACCGGTCCGCGCCGTGCCGCCGAACTGCCCGAGGTGCCGACGATGGCCGAGAGCGGGCTGAAGGGCTACGAGATCGTCTCGTGGCAGGCGATCTTCGCGCCGGCCGGCACGCCGATGCCGATCGTCAACCGGCTGGCCGCCGAGATCGGCAAGATCATCCAGGAGCCGGAGATGCGCTCGCGGCTGATGGGGATGGGAATCGAGCCGTCGGGCGCCGGTCCGGCCGAGCTGGGTGCGTTCCAGAAGTCGGAGGTGGCCAAATGGGCGAACCTGGTCAAGACGGCCAACATCAAGCTGGAATGAGCGTGCCGTCTCGTTCCGTACCATCGCCGTACCAACCGCGTACCACCTTCCGAATCCATGACCGAACATCACATCGCCCCCGACGCCCTGCATCGATGGATCGTCGACCTGTGGCGCGCCGCCGGCTCGGATGAGCGCGAGGCGCGGCTGACCGCCGACCATCTGGTGATGGCGAACCTGACCGGCCACGATTCGCACGGCGTCGGCATGGTGCCGAAGTACGTGCAGTCGTGGCTCGGCGATCAGCTGCAGCTGAACCAGCGCATCGGCGTGCTGCAGGATAGCGGCAGCGTGCTGAGCCTGGACGGCAATCGCGGCATGGGGCCCGCGGTGGCCGAGGAGGCGATGGCGCTCGCCATCGGGCGAGCCCGGCAGCACGGCGTGGCGGTGATGGGGCTGCGGCAGTCGCATCATCTGGGACGCGTCGGCCATTGGGCCGAGCAGGCCTGCGCGGCCGGCATGATATCGATCCACTTCGTCAACGTGCTGTCCAAGCCGATCGTCGCGCCGCACGGCGGCTATCAGGCGCGCTATGGCACCAACCCCTTCACCATCGGCGTGCCCGTCACCGGCAAGCCGCCCCTGGTGCTGGACTTCGCCACCAGCGCGATCGCGCTTGGCAAGGTTCGCGTCGCCCACAACAAGGGCGTGACCGTACCCGCCGGCTGCCTGCTCGATGCCGATGGCGCGCCGACCGAGCGGGCATCGGCGATGTATCCGCAGAACGGCGAACCGCAAGGCGCGCTGCGGCCCTTCGCCGAGCACAAGGGCTATGCGCTGGCGGTGATGTGCGAGCTGCTGGGCGCCGCGGTGACCGGCGGCCATACGGTACGGCCCGAGACCCTGACGCATCCGCATGCGATCTGGAACAACATGCTGACGATCGTGTTCGACCCGGAGCGGCTTGCCGGCAGCACCAGCTTCGGCGTCGAGCTGGATGCCTTCGTCGCTGGCTGAAGTCTTCGCATTTGCAGCCGGGGCACGACGCCATCCGCATGCCGGGCGACCCGGAACGCGAACGCTGCCGCGCGCGTGCCGACGCGATACCGGTCGACGGCGGCACGTTGGCTCAGCTCGACGATGCCGCGGCGCAGGTCCAGGCCCGGCGCGGCGAATCGCCGGGGCCGCTGTCGCGGCTGACGACGGATCCGGCTTGAGCCTTGAGTCTTTGGCCTGGCCGCCGGCCATGGCGGCGCGGCAACGCCGACAGAGCGTATGCTGGCGCTGGTGCCGGCCGCGCCAGCCACGATGCTGGGCGGGCCGGCGATTCCCGATCGATCGATGAGGCAGACAGATGAGCAATATCGGATTCATCGGCCTGGGCGTGATGGGCGCCCCGATGGCCCAGCATCTACTCGAAGGCGGACATACGCTGTACGTCCATAGCCGCAGCGGCGCACCGCAGGCGCTGCTCGATGCCGGTGCGCGCGCCTGCGCGAACGCCGCCGAGGTCGCGCGCCAGGCGGACATCATCATCCTGATGCTGCCCGACACGCCCGATGTCGAGCGCGTGCTGTTCGGCGACAACGGCGTCGCGGCAGGGCTGTCCGGCGGCAAGGTGGTGGTCGACATGAGCTCGATCTCGCCGATCGAGACGCGCGAATTCGCCGGATGCATCGAGGCCCTCGGCTGCGACTATGTCGATGCGCCGGTCTCCGGCGGCGAGGTCGGCGCCAAGGCCGGCACGCTGTCGATCATGGCGGGCGGCAAGCAGGACGTGTTCGACCGCGTGTTGCCGCTGCTGCAGCTGATGGGCAAGAACATCACGCTGGTCGGCGGCGTCGGCGATGGACAGATCGCCAAGGTCGCGAACCAGGTCATCGTCGCGCTGACGATCGAGGCGGTCGGCGAGGCGCTGGTGCTCGCCGCAAAGGCCGGCGCCGATCCGGCGCGCGTGCGGCAGGCGCTGATGGGCGGCTTTGCCAGCTCGCGCATTCTCGAAGTGCATGGCGAACGGATGATCCGCCGCACCTTCGACCCCGGCTTCCGGATTGCGCTGCATCAGAAGGACCTGAATCTGGCGTTGTCGACCGCCCGCAAGCTGGGACTGAGCCTGCCCGGCACCGCGTCGTGCCAGCAGCTGTTCAATGTCTGCGAGGCGCTCGGCGGCGAGGCCTGGGACCATTCGGGGCTGGTCCGCGCGCTCGAACACATGGCCGATTTCGCGATCGGCGATACGCCGGCTTCCGCGAGCGCCGACAGCGCCGGGCGCGGCGCATGAGGGGCGCATGAGCGGCAACAACGCACCGACGCCGAACTCCGACGACCTCGCCTGCTTCGTCTGCGTGGCAAACACGCAGAGCATCTCGCGCGCCGCGCTGGAGCTGGGCGCGGACCAGTCCACCGTCAGCCGGCAGATCGCACGGCTCGAAGCGGCGCTCGACACGCGGCTGTTTCACCGCAGCGGGCGCGGCGTGGTGTTGACCGAGGCGGGCCATACGTTGCTCGGCTACGCGCGCCAGGTCGCCTCGACGCTGGCCGAGGCCCGCGAGGCGATCCGCGCGTCGACGGCGCAGGGACCGGCGCAATTGGTGATCGCCGCGCAGCCGACCATCGCCAATACCGCGTTCGCCAGCATCGGCACCGCGCTGAAGCAACGCTTCCCGGCCACCAGGCTGCGCTTCGTCGAGGGGCTGGCCAGTCCGCTGCTCGGCTGGCTCGCCGCCGGCGAAGTCGATGTCGCGCTGCTCTATCTGCCGGAGCAGCACGGCGCGCTGAAGGTCGACGTGCTGCTCGAGGAAGACCTGACGCTGGTCACGCCGACCTCGTGGACGCATATCGGTCCCACCTTCCCGGTGCGCAGGCTCGGCGAAGTGCCGCTGATCCTGCCGAGCACCGAGCACGGCCTGCGCGTGCTGGCCGAGGGGCTGGCGGCGCGCGCCGGCACCTCGCTGACGCTGGCGCTCGAATGCGATGCATCGAACACCGTGTCGATGCGGCTGGTCGAGGAAGGCTGCGGCGCGACGCTGCTGCCATTCGCCGCGGTCGCCGACCGCGTCGCGCAGGGACGGCTGTTGTCGACGCGACTCGCCGATCCCGTCGTCACGCGGCAGATCGCGCTGACGGTCGCGCGCAATCGGCCGACTGTCCCTGGTCTGTGGGACGTGATGCAGTCGGTGCGCCAGTCGGTGCGAACCATCGTGATGTCCGGCGCCTGGCCCGGAGCGCGGCTGGTGTGATCGCACGGCGCCGGCCGTGCGTCAAGTAACCCGCGGCCCCTGACGGGGCCCGACATCGCCCGACTTCGCCCGACAACGCACCGCCAATGCCCGATGCAATCGGGCCAAACCTGCATGCCCTGCATCGCACCAGCGCGGTGAATTCGCCGGGAATTACCCTCGTTTTCGTTCAAATACATCATGTCATGATGTATCGTTCGTAGCCATCTTCTTCGCCGGCAGCGTCGCCACGCTGATTCTCGCCGCGTTCGCCACGCCGCTGTCGGAGCTGGCGTTCAAGTTCGGGCCGGCCGAGTATTTCTCGCTGATGGTGCTGGGGCTGATCGGCGCCGTGGTGCTCGCATCGGGCTCGCTGATCAAGGCGGTCGCGATGATCGTGCTGGGCCTGCTGATCGGTCTGATCGGCACCGACGTCAACTCGGGCGTGGCACGCTTCTCGTTCGATGTCCCCGAGCTGACCGACGGCATCAATCTCACCGGACTGGCGATGGGCCTGTTCGGCTTCGCCGAGATCCTCGTCAATCTCGAACAGCGCGAGGCGCGCGAGACCTTCACCGATCGGGTGACCAACCTGTTCCCGACCAGGGAAGACTTCAAGCGCATGATCCCCGCCGTGTTGCGCGGCACCGCGCTCGGCTCGGCGCTCGGTGTGCTGCCGGGCGGCGGCGCGTCGCTGTCGTCGTTCGCTGCGTATTCGCTGGAGAAGAAGACCTCGAGGCATCCACACGAATTCGGCAAGGGCGCGATCGAAGGCGTGGCCGGACCGGAATCGGCCAACAACGCGGCCGCGCAGACGTCCTTCATTCCGCTGCTGACGCTGGGCATTCCGTCGAACGCCGTGATGGCGCTGATGGTCGGCGCGATGACGATCCACAATATCCAGCCCGGCCCGCAGGTGATGACCAGCAACCCGTCGCTGTTCTGGGGCCTGATTGCTTCGATGTGGATCGGCAACCTGACGCTGGTGATCCTGAACCTGCCGCTGATCGGCATCTGGCTCAAGCTGCTGAAGGTACCGTATCGCTTCCTGTATCCGGCGATCCTGACCTTCTGCTGCATCGGCGTCTACTCGGTCAACAACACGGTGTTCGACGTGTTCGTCGCGGCGGCCTGCGGGATGATCGGCTATGTCTTCATGAAGCTGCGCTGCGAGCCCGCGCCGCTGCTGCTTGGCTTCGTGCTCGGACCGATGATGGAAGAGAACTTCCGCCGCACGCTGCTGCTCTCGCGCGGCGACTTCCATGTGTTTGTCGAGCGGCCGCTGTCGCTGGGCCTGCTGGTCGCTGCCGCGGCGCTCGTCGCGGTAGTGGCGTTGCCCTCGGTCAAGGCCAAGCGCGAGGAAGCGTTCCAGGAGGAATAGCGAGGCGGCGGTGTTCCCTCACCCCATCCCTCTCCCGAAAGCGGGAGAGGGAGCCGCCTGCCGCAATGCCGGCGCCTACGCGCCCGTCGACACGCGAGCGAGAAAGTCCCGGATCAGCGGGCATACCTGTGCGAAATGCGTCTCCAGCAGCCAATGGCCGCCGTCGGTCATATGCAGTTCGGCGCGCGGCAGATCGCGTAGATAGGCACGGCCGGCCGCCTCGGGCATATAGCCGTCGTGCGGTCCCCACAGGATCAGCGTCGGCGGCTGATGTTCGCGCAGATAGGCCTGATAGCGCGGAAACCAGTCGAGATTTGCCTTGAGCCCTTCCATCAGCCGCACGGCCAGCTCGCGCCGGATCGGCGTATCCATCAGGCGCCAGTGCAGCGTCCATAGATCCGGCGACATGCGCGGCACGTGTTCGGGCTTGATTTCGCCGATGAATTCGTCCCGGAAGCCGTGCTCGCTGGCGGCCGCTTCCAGCGGCGCGCGATTGGCCGGCGTCGGGTCGGCCCAATAGCGCCGGATCGTCTCGTACTTGGGCCCGAGCGCGTCCTCGTAGATGTCGCCGTTCTGCACGATCAGCGCGGTAATCCGCTCCGGCGCCCGGATGGCAAGGCGCAGGCCGATCTGCGAACCGTAGTCGTGCAGATAGAGCGCATACCGCCGCAGCTCCAGCGCGTCGGCGAAGCGTTCGAGAAAGGCCGCGTAGGCGTCGAAGTCGTAGCCGAACCGGCCGAAGTCCGGCGTATCGCTGTAGCCGAATCCCGGAAAATCCGGCGCCACGGCATGCCAGCGGTCGGCGAGTGCCGGCAGCAGACGGCGGTATTGATAGGACGAGCAAGGGTAGCCGTGCGGCAGCAGCAGCGTGGGGGCGTCTTTCGGTCCGGCTTCGCGATAGAAGATGCGGATGCCGTCGAGGTCCAGCGTCCGGTGCGCCACGGCGTCCTGGCGCTCGCGCATTTCCGCCGCCCCCGACGTGGCGGAGACTGCGGACATATCGTGCGGATCGTTCATGTCGGTCCTCCGAAGATCGATTCGCACGGGGATGCAAATTGCATTCCGAGACGGGCTGTCGCCTGCTCGCCGCCCGCTGGCCCTGCCCCCGCTCTGCCCGTGCCGCGATGCCATCGCGATTGTGCAAAGCGCGCAGATTTTTCCTGGCGCGTGGGCTCTCAAGCGCCACAAGAACCGAATGCGAAAGCCGCAGGCGGTTCTCGAAAACGCTGGAGCGCCGCGCTCGTAACATGCCCGGCGTTGTTCACCACACGGGCAGCTTGCGCGGACCCGGCCACCACCATCGCAATGTCGCGCCCCGGCACCGGGGGTGGTGGCCGGTTTTTTTGGAAATGCTGGGCTCCACCCGCCCAGCCATGTACAGGCACGAAATGAATTCGAGTACGACTGCACGACTGGGCGGCTTTATACTGCCCCGCATGAGCGACGCAAGTCTCCCCTCCCAGCCGGAATTCAGGAGCGCCGAACAAGAAGCGGATTACGACCGCTGGTTCCGTGCTGAAGTCGAGGCCGCCGTTCGGGCGGCCGATTCCCCCGACGCCGCATTCATTCCGCATCAGGAAGCGATGGCGCGCATCCGTGCCCGCTTGCTCAAGATGGGTGCCACCGGCTCCGACAAGCCACAGTAACGCCCTGCCCCACCTGCCGCGATCGCCCAGTACAAACCTGGCAAATGCCTCGGGTCAATTGGCTCGACTCCGCGCTTGCGGACCTGGAGCACATCTTGTCCCATATCGCCGAGCACGATGCCCAGGCGGCGTATTCGCTATACCAGAACATTGATCGAATGACGGCTGCCTTGCCGGATCGTCCGTTTCTGTATCGCCGCGGCCGTGTACGTGGCACCCGCGAGTTGGTCATCCATCCGAACTACTACGTGGTTTACCGGCGCGTCAGCGCAGAGATACAGATACTGCGTGTCATGCACTCTCGTCAGCAGTATCCCAAGCGAGTGAAACGTTGCAGCTGATCGCGTTATCGTGTGAGGCCACGCCGGCTCACACCCACCCCGCCCGATGCAACTTGCGCCAGAGCGCCGTGCAGGCCAGCGCGGTACCGGCGATCACGGCCGGATAGGCGAGCGGGAATTTCAACTCCGGCATGTATTCGAAGTTCATGCCGTACAGGCTGAACACCACGGTAGGGATGGCCAGGATGGCACCCCAGCCGGCAAGCCGCTTGACCACCTCGTTCTGGCCGACGGTGACCAGCGCCAGATTGACCTGCACCGCGGTGGTCAGCATCTCCCGCACGACGTCGAGCGTTCGCAGCAGCCGGTTGGCGTGGTCCTCGACGTCGCGGAAATAGGCCCGCAGATCCTTGGGCACCAGGTCCTCGTGCAGGCGGATCAACTGGCCGCACATCTCCTCGATCGGATAGACGGCATTGCGCAGCCGCAGCACCTGCCGCTTGATGTGGTACAGCCGTTCGATGGCGGTGCGGTCGAACTGGTCGCGGAACAGGCCCTGTTCGAGCTGCTCGAAGGTGTCCTCCAGCCGGTTGACGATCGGCATGTAGTGATCGACGACGAAATCCATCAGCGCGTAGAGCACGTAGCCGGGGCCGTTGGCCAGCGCGTGCGGCTCGTGTTCGCAGCGATCGCGCACGGGCGCGTAGGCGCTGCTGGCCCCATGGCGGACCGATACCACGTAGTTGGGGCCTACGAACAGATGCGTCTCGCCGATCTGGACGCTGTCGTCGGCCAGCTGCGCGGTATTGAGCACGATGAAGACGCTGTCGCCATAGGACTCCAGCTTGGGTCGCTGGTGGGCGTTCAAGGCGTCCTCGACCGCCAGATCGTGCAGGCCGAATTCGAGCTGCGCCTGGCGCAGCAGCGCAAGATCCGGTTCGTACAGGCCCAGCCAGACAAATGTGCCCGGCGTCTTCAGTACCTCGCTGATGTCCTCCAACGGGACCTCGCCCAGCCGCTTGCCGCCGCGGTAGGCCACGCAATTGACGATCGCACCCATGAACGCTCCTCGGTCAGGATGCGCAATCGTAACAAGCGGCAGTGCGCTGGAGAACGAAGGTCGACCTGAGGGCGAGCGCGACGATCCTCGTTCCCGACGTCGCGCCG
Organism: Cupriavidus gilardii; assembly: GCF_017598945.1. GTDB lineage: Bacteria > Pseudomonadota > Gammaproteobacteria > Burkholderiales > Burkholderiaceae > Cupriavidus > Cupriavidus gilardii_E. The sequence continues at coordinate 56,534 of NZ_JAGFTW010000044.1, read as the reverse complement.
TGCAGGTCACCTGATCGACAATTGTTACAGTTAGCCGGGAAGACGCAGTTAGAATGCGATATTTCCACGCTTACCCGGCTATGTCCCAGAAGAAATCGCCACACTTCGAGCTGCGTAGTGGCAATGTCGACGCCCTCCTTCTTGCGCTCCATACCGCGGATACCTCGGCGCTGCGAGACGATCTGCTGTCGCGCTTCGAAGCCACCCCCGATTTCTTCTCGAACGACGTCATCGCGCTGGACCTGCGCTCGCTGCAAGACGACCAGCGGCCGGAACTGGGCGCGGTGATCGACACGCTGTCCACGCTCAAGGCCCGCGCGATCGGCGTGGTGGCACGCCAGGAGCAGCACGACTGGGCCCAGGCCTGCGGACTGCCGATGCTCGACAGCCAGAGCCGCCGCGGCAACGGGCGCGCCGCAGCCGCCCGCGACGCGGAGCAGGCGGCGGCCAGCGAGTCTGCCGCTGCCGCGCCAGCCGCAGCCCCGGTCGCCACGCCGGAACCGCCGCGGGCCGCCACGACGCTGCTGATCGACAAGCCGCTGCGCTCGGGCCAGCAGATCTACGCGCACGGCGACGTCGTCATCATGGACGTGGTCAGCTTCGGCGCCGAGGTCATCGCCGAAGGCAATATCCATATTTATGCCCCGCTGCGCGGCCGTGCGCTGGCGGGGGTCAAGGGCAATCCGGACGCGCGCATCTTCTGCACCTGCCTGGAACCCGAACTGATTTCGATCGCCGGCATCTACCGGACCGCCGAACAGACCCTGCCGCCCGACGTGCTGGGCAAACCCGCGCAGGTCCGGCTCGCCGACGAAACCCTGATTCTCGAGCCGCTTCGCATGAAGTGAGTCCGGCCGAGTTCCGCAACATCGCAGCGCAAGCTTCAACCCTATTACTGGACCAAGAGCCATGGCAAAAATCATCGTTGTGACCTCCGGCAAGGGAGGCGTCGGCAAGACCACCACCAGCGCGAGCTTCGCCGCCGGGCTGGCCCTGCGCGGCCACAAGACCGCCGTGATCGACTTCGACGTCGGCCTGCGCAACCTCGACCTGATCATGGGTTGCGAGCGCCGGGTGGTCTATGACCTGATCAATGTGGTGCAGGGCGAAGCGAACCTGCATCAGGCGCTGATCAAGGACAAGAAGTGCGAGAACCTGTTCATCCTGCCGGCCTCGCAGACGCGCGACAAGGAAGCGCTGACGCACGAAGGCGTCGAGAAGGTGATCAAGAACCTGATCGACATGGACTTCGAATACATCGTCTGCGATTCGCCGGCGGGCATCGAAACCGGCGCGCTGATGGCGATGTACTTTGCCGACGAAGCACTGATCGTGACCAATCCGGAAGTCTCGTCGGTGCGCGACTCCGACCGGATTCTGGGCATCCTGTCGTCCAAGACCAAGCGCGCCAGCGAAGGCGAGCCGATCAAGGAACACCTGCTGATCACGCGCTACAACCCGAAGCGGGTGCACGGCGGCGAGATGCTGTCGCTGACCGATATCCAGGAAATCCTGCGCATCAAGCTGATCGGCGTGATCCCCGAATCCGAGGCAGTGCTGCACGCCTCGAACCAGGGCACGCCGGCCATCCATCTGGAGGGCACGGACGTGGCCGACGCCTATGGCGACGTCGTGGACCGCTTCCTCGGCAAGGAAAAGCCGATGCGCTTCGTCGATTATCAGAAGCCGGGCCTGCTGTCGCGCCTGTTCGGCAACAAGTAAGGAGGGCTCATCCCCATGTCGATCCTGTCCTTCCTGCTCGGGGAGAAAAAGAAATCCGCGTCGGTCGCCAAGGAGCGGCTGCAGATCATCCTCGCCCATGAACGCACCGGCCATTCCGCGCCGGCCGACTATCTGCCGGCACTGCAGCGCGAGCTGGTTGCCGTGATTTCGAAGTACGTGAAGATCGGCGACCAGGACCTGCGGGTCAGTCTCGAGCGCCAGGACAACCTCGAGGTGCTCGAGGTCAAGATCGAGATCCCGCAGAGCTGACCTTCCGCGGCGGGACCGCCCGGTCCTGCCGCCCCCCCTTTGGCGGGGTGTCCCGACGCGGATGCCCTGCCCTCCCCGCCTCCTTCCTTTCCGCTTCCCCTTCCGTTCGCCGACGCCCCGGCTGGCGCGACTTTGCACGCCGCAATGCACCATTGCGGGCAACTGTCGCGGCCGGACAACGAAATTGCACCAGCCGCGTCCATTCGGCGCCGCCCGAGCACGGATTGGTGTCGGAACGGGTTACGTTTTGATAAATTTTCGCGGCGTCTACCGACAACGTAGAGCTCATAAATGCCGCCGCGATCCGGCGACAGAACCACAAGACAGAAAAGGAGCACCATGAAGAAATCGGCCTTGACTCTCGCACTCGGCACCCTGTTCGCCGGCAGCGCCTACGCGCAAACCTCGGTCACGCTGTATGGGATCGTCGACCAAAGCATTCGTTACACCACCAACTCCAACGCCAACGACGACGGTCTGGTTCAACTGACCAACGGCGCCATCACCAACAGCCGCTGGGGCATCAAGGGCAGCGAAGCCCTGGGCAACAACCTGAAGGCGATCTTCCAGCTGGAAAACGGATTCGACCCGGATACCGGTCGCGCCAACCAAGGCGGCTCGCTGTTCGGTCGCCAAGCCTACGTGGGCCTGAGCGGTGATTTCGGTACCGTGAAGCTGGGCCGTCAGTACACGGAGGGCTTCAACTTCTTCGGCGATTTCGACCCGCTGACCATCGGCAACTACACGGCCAATGCGTGGCCGTTCTTCCTGACCCAGTTCCGCAACAATAACGTCGTCAGCTATGACGGCAAGTTCGGTGGCCTTAACGTCGGCGCGAGCTACGGCTTCGGCGAAACCCCGGGCAGCATGAGCTCCAATCAGTATTGGGGTGCCCGGGCCGCTTACACGTTTGGCCCGTTTGGCGTGGGTGGCGTGTATCAGCAAGTGCGGGACAGCGCCGGCAACAAGCAGCAAATGTGGGGTGCGGCAGGCAAGTACTCCTTCGGCGCAGCCAAGGTGTTCCTCGGCTATCTCGGCGGCAAGGACAGTACTCGTGTGAGCGTCAATGGCGCGCTTCAAGGCTATGGCATGGTGGATAGCCTGATGAACTGGGATACCAGCCAAGGTACGACGCGAAACGCTATCCCGGTCGGCGGCGATCCGACCGCCAATCCGCGGAAAGACACCATTGGCTACGCCGGCCTGACTTACCAACTGACCCCGGCCCTTGCGCTGACCGGCGCGTTCTACTACGACGATATCGAAAACAAGAACGGTATCGCCGGCAACGACGGCAAGCGCTACACCGGCGTGCTGCTGGCCGAATACGCGCTGTCCAAGCGTACCCAGGTCTACGGTACGGTCGACTACAACAAGGTCAAGGACGGTGCCCGCACCGAACTGCCGGGCAAGAGCAACCAGACCGGCGTGGCCGTGGGTATCCGCCACATCTTCTGATCGGCGTCGTTTCTTACCGATCAACAGGCAGGAAAGCACCTTCGGGTGCTTTCTTGCTTTGGGGCAGCACCAGGCGCCAGATCGCCGCGTCCCCCTCCTTGCGCAACGTCAGCTTGCCGCGGTGGCATCGCATCACGCGCCGCACGAACATTCCAGCCGGCGCACTGCGCGACAGCGCCGCGACGACCGGGCCTGCCGAGGCGACGGCTGTCGTCATCTCGACGCAGCAGACGCAGCCCGAGACGCCGACCCGCAGACGCACGGCCGCGTCGGGCGAGGCATCGAGAATCGCACGGGACAGCAGACGGCTCACGGCCATTTCGAGCATGCGGGCATCCCCATCCACCCATGCGGCGGCAGGCAAGCCCTCCCAATGCAGGGCCACGCCGGTCTCGGCGGCCGCGCTCCATGCCGCATCGACGCATCCCCCAACCAGCGCCGCCAGATCGACCGCTTCGCGGCGATACCGATGAACGGCCTCCTCGATCAGGCAGCCCAGTTCGTCGACCCGGGTCAACGCTTCGCGCGCGTGCGCAACGACCTGTGCGGCGAATGCAGGAGCGGTCAGTGCGCCCGCGCGATACAGGCCGGCGAGGGCCAGCATGTCGGTGGGCGGAACACGAAGATCGTGCGCCACCCCATGCGCGATCGCACGCCATACCGGATCGCCGCGACGCGCCGAACTGCGGGCCCAGCGTCGGCGCCATGCGGCCAAGCGAGCAAACCCATCACGCAAGTTCATGGCACGGACACCGCCTCTAGCCGATAGCCGTGGGTATAGACGGGAATCAGCCGAAAACCGCGATCGGCGCGCAGCCCGAGCTTGCTGCGCACACGGGACATATGGGTATCGATGGTGCGCGACAGTGGGGAGATCTCCCTGCCCCAGACCGCGGCGACGATATAGTTGCGCGCGACGATCCGACCCTCGTTGCGAAACAGCAGCAGGGCCAGGTCGAATTCCTTCGGCGTCAACTCGATCGCGCGGCCGTTCAGCGTGACGGTACGCGCGCCGCTGTCGAACACATAGCCGCCGAGGCTGACGCGGGCGTCCGGGCTGCCGCGGCGGCTGTCGGCACGGCGCAGCAGCGACTGAATGCGCGCGGTCAGCTCCCCGGGCCGGATCGGCTTGACCATGTAGTCGTCCGCCCCGGCACACAAGCCGCTGACCACATCCTCCTCGGCGCCGCGGCAGGTCAGGAACATCACGGGGACCCGCCGGTCCAGGTTGGTGCGGGTCCAATGCAGAACCTCCTTGCCGCTCATGTCGGGCATCTGCCAATCGAGCAGCAACAGATCGAAACTCTCGTCGCGCAAGCGCAGCAGCAATTGCCGGCTCAGACCGAAGCTGACGCAGCAGTGGCCGGCCTCGGTCACGATTTGCTGGATCCACGCGGCCTGCGCGGGTTCGTCTTCGAGCGATGCGATCTTCATGCGCAAACTCCGTTCACGGTGGTGAGCGATCGAAATCCGGCCTGCATGCGACCGGTCCCTTTCCATCGGGCATCGAACCACCCCGCATTAAAGACGGCACGCGGCCGTTTACAAATAGGAATTGCCTCAATTTGAGGTTTCAACAAAATCTCACTTTCGGCATTCCGATGTCTGAACGTACGATGCCTGCGCGGATCGACATTGCCGCGCCAATGCCGGCGGCGCCCGACGGCGCAGGCGAATCCATGCGCTCTCGCGATCCGCGCCATCGAACATCGACACGCGAGGAGAGCAGACGCCATGAGAATCGCCGCGCTGCAGGACGATCCCACGCAAGCCGTGGTGCTGGAGCAAACGCTCAGCCTGCAAGGTCATCGATGCATCCGCTTCCGCGAGGGACGGACCCTGATGATGGCATTGCGCCAGGAAGCGTTCGACATGCTGCTGTTGGACTGGGAGGTGCCGGGCATCGCTGCGCAGGACGTGCTGCTGTGGGTGCGGCGCACGCTCGGCAGCCGCCTGCCCGTGATGCTGCTCGGCCATGCCGCCGAAGAGTGCCAGTTGTGTCGCGGTCTGGTCGAGGGCGCCGACGCATTCATCACCAAGCCGGTGCGGCGTGCCGAACTGGCTGCGCGCGTTCAGGCGCTGGCGCGCCGCATGCTCGAAACCGGCGAAGGATGCTTTGATCTGTCGGTCGGCGCCTACCGCTTTTCGACCAGCGACCGGCGAGCCTATCTGGCCGGCACACCGGTCATGCTGTCGCCCAAGGAGTTCGATCTGGCGATCTTGCTGTTCCAGCATCTCGGCCAGCTGGTGTTGCGCCAGACCATGGTCGACGCGGTCTGGCGCCGCCCGCTGCCGGACGGTTCACGCACCCTCGACAGCCATCTGTCGCGCGTCCGAACCAAGCTGGCCCTGTGGCCGCACAACGGCGTGCGGCTGACCACGGTGTATTCGGCCGGCTGCCGCCTCGATGCGGTCGAGCCAGGTTAAGGAGCGAACCATGGCGTCTCTGGCCAGAAGGCTGCTCGCCGAAGCGGTCGGCACCTTCGGACTGATCTTTGCCGGATGCGGTGTGGTGGTGCTGGCGGGCTGCAAACCGGACACCGCCGCGGACCTGCTGTGCATCGCGCTCGCCTTCGGACTGGCGGCCTATGCCATGGCGCGGGCGGTGGGGCCGATCTCCGGCGCGCATCTGAATCCGGCGATCAGCCTCGGACTGGCGGCGGCGCGGCGCTTTCCGTGGCGCGACGTGATTCCCTACGGCATTGCGCAACTGGTTGGTGCGGTGGCCGCGGCGACCTTGCTGATGCTGGCCGCGCAAGGCCGCCCGGACTTCGCCTTGTCGGCCGACCGCTTCGCCGCGAATGGCTACGGCCTGCATTCGCCGGCGGGCTACGACATGCCGAGCGCGCTGGCGATCGAATTCGCCGCGACCGCGATGCTCGCGCTGGTGACCGCCAGCGTCACGCGCCGGCGCCGCCTGATCGCGGCGGGCCCGGTGGTACTGGGGCCAGCACTGGCGATGGCGCATCTGCTCGCCTTGCCGGTTACCCATGCCGCGCTGAATCCGGCCCGCGCCACCGGCCAGGCGCTGTTCGTGCAGGGCTGGGCCACGGCGCAGCTATGGCTGTTCTGGCTGGCGCCTGCGGCGGGCGGCCTGATGGGCGGGCTGATCGCGTTCTGCCTGCTCGACGAGGATGGCATGCTGACCGAACCGGACGAGCTGACGGCGTTGGCGCGCTGGGCCGCGGCGGAGGCGGCCGAGCCTGGCTGCGATCCGCAGCCGCCGGCCTGAACGCGTGAGCCACCGTGGCACGGCCTACGGCCGCGACGGCTCAGTCCGCCTTGATGCCGGCTTCCTTGACGATGCGGCCGTTGTCGTCGTACTCGGCGCGGATCGCCGCGGCAAATTGCGCGGCGCTGCCGCCCGTCGGTACCTCGCCGCCCTTGAGCAGGCGCTCACGGACTTCCGGCGCAGCCAGCGCCTTGTTCAGTTCGGCATTGAGACGGGCGACGATCGCGGCCGGCGTCTTGCCGGGGGCGAACACGCCGAACGTCGAAGTCAGGTTGGCCTTCGGATAGCCCAGTTCGGCGAAGGTCGGCACATCGGCGAGCGCGTCGATGCGCTTGGGCGCGCCGACCGCCAGCGCGCGCAGGCGGCCCGCCTGCATCTGCTGCGTCAGCGCAGGGCTGGCATTGGTGCTCATCACTTCGAACTGGCCACCGAGCGCATCGTTCATCTGCTGGCCGGCACCCTTGTATGGAATCAGCGTCAGATCGGCTTGCGATTTGGCCTTGATCTGCTCGAGCACGACATGGCCGACCGTGCCGAGGCCCGAGGTCGCCCAGCGAACCGAACCCGGCCTGGTCCTGGCCTGCGCGACCAGATCCTGGAAGGTCTTGCCGGTGAAGCTCGAGGTGGCGACCACGATCACCGGGGAATACATCACGCTCATCACCGGCGCGATATCGCGCTGCGGGTCGTAATGGACCTTGCCGACATGCGGATTCAACGTCAGCGGACTGGTCGACGAGAAGCCGATCGTGTATCCGTCGGGCGCCGCCTTCGCGACCGCGTCCATGCCGATGCTGCCGCCAGCGCCTGCCTTGTTCTCCACCACCACCGACGTTCCCATTTGGTCGGACATCCGCTCGGCGAGCGCGCGGGCCACCGTATCGCTGATGCCGCCGGTCGGATAGGCGACGATCAGGCGAATCGGCCGTGACGGGTAATTGTCGGCGGCGAAAGCTGGTGCGCTGCCGATGGCGGCAAACGACGTGACGGCGGCAAGGGCGGCGAGTCCGGGCAGGCGAAAAGCAAAAGGCATGGTGGCAGGCGACAGGGATTGGATAGAGAGGGATCGCCGGTGTTGACGGTCATAGCCGGCACTACGCCGCCATCCCGGTCATCCGGCGAGCCGGCGCAGGCCGGCGTCGGGCGCTATCTTAGCCCAAGGCACCCGGCCGCCACTGTGGCACCCAGGAGACGAACAACTCGTTGGCCCGATCGTACAGGCGCCAGGTGGTGCCGCACTCGCGGCACTCGAACGTCAGCATGCTGAACGGCACACCGGCCGCGCTCGCGCTGACCAGCGGCGCGGTGTGCTTCAGCGCCAGCCGTTCGTGCGGCTCGCGGCGACGCGCGTCGGCTGCCAGAGCGAGGCAATGGGCGCAGGCCATCGGTACGCCCGTGGCAGGCGATGCATCGCGGAAGCGGGAAGGGACTTCGTTGGCGGACACGGCAGCGGGCGGGACGGCAAGGCCCCGCGATGGAATCGGCAACGCCGCCATGATGCCGCAATTCCCTGGAGCGCTGGCGGCCGCCGCTGCTCAAGATATGTGCCGATGGTTGTGTGAACTCGGCACGAGCCTTGTGTCGGTGTGTCGCTTCACGCGGAATCTGGCAGATTACGAAAGTTCTTTTTGACGAGCTCGTCACACTTCCGCCATGCCTTCACTGCATGGCACTGGCACGACGGCCTCCACGGCGGTGCGCAGCCATGCCTCACTGCCAGACACCAGGCTGCAATCGATCATGCGCGCTCCCCTCACCATCCACCGATTCGCCGGCATCCATGACGTCCGGCAGGCCGTGCACCGCCATCCCGGCGAGCTTCTGCAAACCCTTCATCGCGACGCTTCCCACCACATCGTTCAACTTGGCCGCAACCGTTATCGCTTCGAGCTGTGCCGACACAAGACGGCGCGAATGGAAGGCGTCCTTGTCGAAGTGCCGTTCCGGCAGATGACATGGCGGCAGCAGTTGCTCGCCATCGTGCGGACCTTCTGCAGCGTGCTGCCGTGCGGCTCTGTCCGCTCCGCGCGCATCCGTTACTCGCTGGGCCATTTCAGGCAGCCTGAAGGTCAAGACGGGCTGGTTCCCGAACGGGGCTTTTTCCCTGGCGACAGCAGGCTGACCTGGCTGTACGAACTCTGTCGCGGATTCCGCGCGTCTCCCGACCCGAAACTCGACCTGCCAGCCAGCCTCGACTTCCGCGACGCGGTGGTGTGGAGCGGATATCTGAGTCTTCTGAACGAGCAGTTGTGTGCCTTGCCCGAGACGCTGCGGCTTGACCAGCTCGAGCTGATCCTCGAGCCGCTATGCTCGCTCGCGTTGGCACCCGGAACCGAAGAGCGGACGAAGCGGGACGAAATGGTGGCATCGCTCTGCGACCGATTCGCCAGGAGCCATGACTTCGACATGGCCAAAGCCAAGCGAATCGTTCGACTGATCGCCGGATTGCACGCCGGACCCGCATTCCAGCACTGGCTGGAAAACGGCGCAACCCGGCTGGCCGATGGCCTCATTGCCGCGGTCAATCCTGGCGGCATGGGGCGGCCGGTCACGCCGCTTCCGGATGTTGACCCGAAGACGGCCAGTGGTTTCACCCTGATCAGCCGGCACCTGAGCGATCTCGCCGCCGTCCTGCCCGGCCTGCCGCCGGCCGCAGCCGGGAAAATCTTGGGGGCTATGAGGCACATTGCCGTTCTTCCGGACGGTGACAGAGTGAACCAGATCGAGCTGCAAACGATTGTCGCGCGGGCGCAAGCCCGTGCCACGCGTCCGGAACCCGGAGGGCCCGATGCGCCCGCCCCGCCCCATCGCCCGGCACGCGTGTGGGGCAAAAGAAGCGACATGCCGGATAGCGCACATCACTAAGATTCTTCCCCGTCACCCTGTGACGCGTGGCGATCCTTTGCTAATCTGGAATGGCGTACCGCCGACCCAACTGGCGGACCGCCCGTGGCCGCGGATGCCGGCGCGGGCCGCAGTCCTTCCCGACTCGACCAGGAGTGGATGATGAAAACTGCACGACAGGTCCTTGCGTCCAAATCGACGCAAGCCATCTACAGCATCCAGCCGAGCGCGACCGTTTATGCCGCGCTCCAGTTGATGGCGGAAAAGAGCATCGGCGCACTGCTGGTGATGGAGCACGGCAAGATCGTCGGCATCCTCAGCGAACGCGACTATGCACGCAAGGTCATCCTGATGCAGCGGACGTCCCGCGAAACGCTGGTGCGGGACATCATGACCACCGCCGTGGTCTATGTACGCGCCGACCAGACCACGGACGAATGCATGGCCCTGATGACGCAGCACCGCCTGCGCCATCTGCCGGTCATGGAAGGCGACGAGCTGATTGGCATGCTGTCGATCGGGGACCTGGTCAAGGACATCATCTCCGAGCAACGTTTCATCATCGAGCAGCTGGAGCAATATATCGCGGGCAGCCGCTAGCGCCGGGGCCGTACCCGCGGGCGGCATATTTGGTAAACGCATATAATTCTGCGTTTACTGAATAACAGATGAAGCCGGTCCGTCAGGGCCCGCTTCGGCCGCGCCGTGCGGCCGCGTGCAGCGGCCCAGCAAGCGGCCGCCTGCCGCCGCTCCCCGATGTCTCGCCCCGCCGTTTCCGACCGCCCTACCCCCGCTTCCTCCACCCCTCTCTCCTCGATCCCTTCGTCCGGTACCGCGGTACCGGCATCGGCGCAGACCGTCGTCCCCGCCGTGGAACATCGCGCGATCATGCGCGTGATCGGGGGCATCGTGCTGTGCATTCTGCTCGCCGCGCTCGATCAGACCGTGGTGATTCCCGCCGTGCCGGCGATCGCCGAGGATCTCGACGGCTTCGGCCATCTGTCCTGGATCGTCACGGCCTATCTGATTACCTCGACCGTCACCACGCCGCTGTACGGCAAGCTGTCGGATTCGTTCGGCCGGCGCTGGCTGCTGCTGGTGGCGATCGCGCTGTTCGTGCTCGCCTCGCTGGCCTGCGCGATGGCGGGCTCGCTGCAGCAGCTGATCTTGTTTCGGGCGCTGCAGGGCATCGGCGGCGGCGGCCTGATGTCGCTGGCGCAGGCCGCCATCGCCGACGTCGTATCGCCCCGGCAGCGCGGCCGCTATCAGGGCTATCTGGCGGCGGTGTGGGCCGTGGCGTCGGTGGCCGGGCCGCTGGTCGGCGGCTGGGTGTCGGACCATCTGTCGTGGCGCTGGCTGTTCTGGATCAATCTGCCGCTCGGGCTGCTGGCGATGTGGTTGTGCCATCGCGGCTTGCGCGCCCTGCCCGCCCCGGCCGGCAAGGCGCGCGTCGACTGGGGCGGCGCGCTGCTGCTGACGATGGCCATCGTCTCCTTCCTGCTGGCAATGAGCTGGGGCGGCGAACGGTACGACTGGTTGTCCGCGCCGATGGCCGGCTTGGCGGCGCTGACCGGCCTGAGCGTGCTGGCCCTGATCTGGCAGGAACGGCGCGCCAGCGATCCGATGCTGCCGCCTCGCCTGTTCGCCAACCGCAGCTATGTCCTGGGCGTGGGCGCCTCGGCGCTGGCCGCTTCGGCTTTGTTTCTGTGCGTCTTCGCGCTGCCGCTGCATTTCCAGCTGGTGCGCGGCGCCGATGCGGCAATGTCGGGCATGCTGGTGGTGCCGTTCCTGCTGTCCACCGTGGCGGGCAACTTCGTGGTGGCGATGCTGGCGCCTCGGCTCGGCCGGCTGCGCGGGCTGCTGACGGCCGGTTTTGCCGCTGCCGCGCTCGGCCTGGCCGCGCTGACGACCGCGACGCCGGCCAGTTCGCTGACGCTGCTGCTGGCAGCAATGATCGTGACCGGCATTGGCCTCGGCATCTGCATGGTGGGCACCCTGATGAACGTGCAGAACGCGCTCGAGCGCCGCGACACCGGCGCCGGCACCGGCGCGCTGCTGGTGCTCCGTTCGCTGGGCAGCGCGCTCGGCGGCGCGTTGGCCGGCACGCTGCTGACACTGGCCTTCCGCGGCGCATTGCACGCGGCCGGGCACGACAGCATTGCGGCGCCGCTCGACCTGGGCGCGCTGCGTCATGGCAGCGAAGCGTTCGCCCAACTGGCGCCCGAACTCCAGCATCGGCTGGCCGGCGGCGTCGAGGCCGGCTTTCACTGGATCTTCGCCACCGGCGCCGCGGCGGCCCTGCTGGCGCTCGGCCTGGTCCGGCGTACGCCCGATGTCGAGCTGCGTGGTGCCGTGTCCGATCACGTCAAGCCGCTGGCGATGGAATAACCGGCCGTCGGCCAGCGGTGCGCCGTTGCCCTTGGCACCTTGGCACCTTGGCACCTTGGCACCTTGGCGGCATGGCCGGCGTAGACTACGGGTCACCGTTCGATGGAGTTCGACGCCATGACCCGCTTTGCTTCCGCCCCGAGCCACCCGCTGCAGCGGCGCCGCGCCGCCCTGCCCCTGGCCATCGTACTTGCGTTTTCCGCTCCAGTCGCCCATGCCGCCGGCGAACAAGGTGGGAGCCGCCCCGCCACCGCGGCATCGCCGGCCGCCGCAGCCAACTGTCCCGCCACGCTGAACTTCCGCTTCCCCAGGCTGCAGGACGAGGCCGAACAAAACCTGTGCCAGTACGCCGGCAAGGTCGTGCTGGTCGTCAATACCGCCAGCTATTGCGGCTTCACGCCGCAGTACGAGGGCCTGGAGGCGCTCTACGCCAAATACCGCGAGCGCGGGCTCGTGGTGCTGGGCTTTCCTTCCAACGATTTTTCGCAGGAGCCGGGCTCGGAAAAGGAGATCGCCGACTTCTGCTTCAACACCTACGGCGTCAAGTTTCCGATGCTGGCCAAGACGCATGTACGCGGCAACCAGGCCAATCCGATGTATGCGCTGCTGGCCAGGGAAAGCGGCACCGCGCCGAAATGGAATTTCCACAAGTACCTGATCGATCGCGACGGGCGCGTGGTGGCGAACTACCAAAGCTCGGTCAAGCCATCGGACCGCCAACTGGTCTCGCGCATCGAGCAATTGCTGGCCGCGCCGCGCCCGTCCAATCAGGCGGCGGCGAATTGACCGGCCGAAAGCCTGCCGAACATCAACAAGGACAACGAGGAGAACCATGAAGCTGGTAAGAATTGGCAGTGCGGGCGCCGAGCGGCCGGGGCTGATCGATGCGCAGGGTCGCGTGCGCGACTTGTCGGCAGTGATCCGCGATATCGACGCGCGCACCCTTTCGCCGAACATGCTGGCCGAGCTGGGCGCGCTGGACCCTGCGACGCTGCCGCTGGCCGAGGGGCAGCGCTTCGGCGTGCCATGGACCGGGATCGGCAAGATCGTCGCCATCGGCCTGAACTACGCCGACCATGCGGCCGAGGCCGGCATGCCGATTCCGACCGAGCCGATCGTGTTCATGAAGGCCACCAGCGCGCTCAATGGCCCGGACGATCCAGTGATGCTGCCGCGCGATTCGGTCAAGACCGATTGGGAGGTCGAGCTCGGCGTCGTGATCGGCACGCGCGCGCAGGACGTCTCGCCAGCTGCCGCGCTCGATTACGTGGCCGGCTACTGCGTGGTCAACGACGTCTCCGAGCGCGAATTCCAGATCGAGCGCGGCGGCACCTGGGACAAGGGCAAGGGCTGCGACACGTTTTGCCCGGTGGGCCCGTGGCTTGTCACGCGCGACGAGGTGCCCGATCCGCAGGCGTTGACGCTGTGGCTCGACGTCAATGGCGAACGGATGCAAAGCGGCACCACCGCGACGATGGTGTTCGATGTCGCGACGCTGGTCAGCTACGTCAGCCGATTCATGACGCTGCATCCCGGCGATCTGATCTGTACGGGCACGCCGCCGGGTGTCGGCATGGGCTTCAAGCCGCCGCGCTTCCTGCAGGCTGGCGACACGATGCGGCTCGGCATCGAGGGATTGGGCGAGCAGACGCAACGCGTGCTGCCCTACTCGCGCTCGACGTGATGGGGTTCGTCGTAACACAATGAAACATGAGGGGGGCTCTGATCCCGTCGAGGCAATCGAGTTCCCCCGACCCTGCGCGCATCAGGGTGGACCGTACCCCGTTAGCAACAGTTCTTAAAACAAATGCGGCGCAAAGGTCAAATCGCATAGGCACTCGTGATCCTAAGTGGAATACTGTCCTTCATGGACTAGCCAATACGAGTGCCTCATGTCAGAAGTTGATCCCCCCATTCTTGTGTCCCGCCTCGGAGCCGATCTCACCCCGGCTTATTGCGAGTTGTCCGATACCCTGGATAGCCGCTCCGAACTCGAGGCGATTCGCCGCACCATTCACCAACACCCCGAACTCGGATTCGAAGAGCACCGCACCGCCGAACTGGTGGCGCAGCGCCTCGAGCGTTGGGGCTATGCGGTGACGCGCGGTGTCGGCGGCACGGGCGTGGTCGGCACGCTGCGCAACGGCGACAGTGAGCGCAGCGTCGGCATCCGCGCCGACATGGACGCGCTGCCGATTCTGGAATCGACCGGCCTGCCGTATGCCAGCGTCCATTGCGGCAAGATGCACGCGTGCGGCCACGACGGCCATACCGCGATCCTGCTCGGCGCCGCCCGCCAGCTGGCGCGGACGCGCAATTTCGACGGCACCGTCAATCTGATCTTCCAGCCGGCCGAGGAGATCGGCGCCGGCGCCAGCGGCGCGCAGCGGATGCTGGCCGACGGGCTGTTCGAACGCTTTCCCTGCGATGCGATCTTCGGCCTGCACAACCATCCGGGCGTGCCGGTGGGCACCTTCATGTTCCGCGCCGGCCCGATGATGGCCGCCTGCGATACCGTCACGATCACCATTCACGGCAAGGGCGGTCACGCGGCGCGGCCGCACCAGTCGATCGATCCGATCCTGGTCGCCGGCAGCCTGGTGATGGCGCTGCAGACCATCGTGTCGCGCAATATCGATCCGAACGAAACCGCGGTGGTGACGATCGGCTCGCTGCATGCCGGCCATGCGCCCAACGTGATCCCCGAAAGCGCCAAGCTCGAACTGAGCGTCCGTTCGTTCAGCCCCGAGGTACGCGCCACGCTGGAAGCGCGCATCCGCCAGCTGGTGACCTCGCACGTCGAGGGCTATGGCGCCGCGGTCGATCTCGATTACCGGCCGGGCTATCCGGTGGTGGTCAACAGCGAAGCGGAAACGGAATTCGCGCGCCAGGTCGCCGAGGAGCTGGTCGGGCCGGACAAGGTCGTGGGCCAGATCCCGCTGATTTCCGGCAGCGAGGACTTCGCCTATTTCCTGCAACAGCGTCCCGGCTGCTTCGTGCGCCTGGGCAACGGCGCCGGCCGCCCGCTGCTGCATAACCCCGCCTACGATTTCAACGACGACAACCTGACGGTGGGCGCGGCGTACTGGACGCGGCTGGTCGAGCGCTATCTGGCCGCCTGAGCGGCGCCAGCCGGCGGCAATCGGACGACAGGCCCGCTCAGCGAAAGAACGCGCTGGGCGGCACGCCGAACTGGCGCCGGAACATCGTCGCAAACGCGCTGGGGCTCTGGTAGCCCAGTTCGAGCGCCACCTCGACCACCTTGACGCCCGCCGCCAGCCGCTCCAGCGCGGCCAGCAGCCGCGCCTGCTGACGCCACTGGCCGAAGGTCATGCCGGTCTCGCGCGCGAAGCGCCGCTGCACCGTCCTGCCGTCGATGCCGAGCTGCCGCGCCCAGCCGGCCAGCGTCATCGGCGTATCGGGCATTTCCAGAATCGCGGCGCAGATGCGCCGCAGCGCCGGGTCCGCCGGATGCGGCAGATGCAGCGGCAGCGCGGGCAGCAGCACCACCTCGTCGAGCAGCAGCTGCATCACGCGGCCATCACGGGAATCGGCGGAATAGGGCGGGACGATGTCGATCGCGGCGAGGATCAATTCGCGCAGCAGGGGCGAAACGCCCAGCACGGTGCAGCGCGTCGGCAATCCGGGGGCCGCATCCGGGCGGATATATGCGGTGCGCATCCGCACATGGCCGACCATGCGAATCCAGTGATCGGTGCCGCCCGGCACCCAGATCGCCCGCGTTGGCGGCACGATCCATTGGCCCTCGTCGGTACCGACGACCATCACGCCATGCACGGCATGCAGCAGTTGCGCGTGCGGATGCCGGTGGCGCGCGGTCAGATGGCCGGGCTGATAGTCGGCGGCCATCGCGGCCACCGGCATCGGGCCGCGGTCGTAGGCCATGTAGCGCGGCGGCGCGGGCAGGGCGTCCGGTTGGAGAACGGCGTCGGCCATTTCGATCGAGCTCCCGTATGTAGCAAAACGATGTGGCGAAAGGGTGGCGCAATGATCGCGGAATAGGGCGATTATCTGTCCGTTTCGAGATGGTTGTAGTCTCAATCTCGCAGGACAGGCGCCAATGCAAGGAATAGCATCACCGTGTTCGCGCACGCAGCCTTGCTGCCGTGGTGCTCCCGCGGTCTATCCCGGCCGCGCCCGCCCGCTCCGAACGCTCCCAAGAAAAAGTCCAACCAGAGACCTTTGCCATGGCTTCGCGAATCGATTCCCTGTCTGCCGATCTGGCCAATGTGCCCGATGCCGCCGTGACACCGGCCGCGCCCGCCGCTCCCGCGGCGTCGACCACGGCCGCTGCCGAGGCCGGCGAACGCACCGGCTTCCGCGTGCTGTCCGCCATCAGCTTCGCCCACATGCTCAACGACATGATCCAGTCGTTGATCCTGGCGATCTACCCGATGCTCAAGGGCGGCTTCAACCTGTCCTTCGTGCAGATCGGCCTGCTGACGCTGACCTACCAGATCACCGCCTCGCTGCTGCAGCCGCTGGTCGGCCTGTACACCGACAAGCATCCGAAGCCGCATTCGCTGGCGGTAGGCATGGGATTCACGCTGGCCGGCCTGTTGCTGTTGTCGGTGGCGCCCAGCTATGGCGTGCTGCTGGTGGCCGCGGCGCTGGTCGGCACCGGCTCGTCGATCTTCCACCCGGAATCGTCGCGCGTGGCGCGCATGGCCTCGGGCGGACGCCACGGGCTGGCGCAGTCGATCTTCCAGGTCGGTGGCAATGTCGGCAGCGCGGCCGGCCCGCTGCTGGCGGCCGTGGTCGTGCATACGCAGGGCAGCATCGCCTGGCTGTCGCTGGCGGCCCTGCTGGCGATTGCGGTGCTGTGGCGCGTGGGCGGCTGGTATGGCCAGCGGCTGGCCGAACATGCCCGCGCGGCACGCAAGGCGATGGCAAGCGCGCCGCGCCTGCCCGCCCGTACCGTGGCCCGCGCGATGGCGGTGCTGATGGTGCTGCTGTTCTCGAAGTACTTCTATATGGCTTCGCTGGGCACCTATTACACCTTCTATCTGATGGAGCGCTTTGGGGTGCCGCAGCGCTCGGCCCAGCTCTATCTGTTCGCCTTCCTGTTCGCGGTCGCGGTCGGCACCATCCTCGGCGGCCCGATCGGCGACCGCATCGGCCGCAAGCGCGTGATCTGGTTCTCGATCCTGGGCGTCGCGCCGTTCACGCTGATGCTGCCCCATGCCGACCTGTTCGGGACCGCCGCGCTGTCGCTGGTGATCGGCTTCATCCTGGCCTCGGCGTTCTCGGCGATCCTGGTGTTCGCGCAGGAGCTGATTCCGGGCAAGGTCGGCATGGTCTCCGGCCTGTTCTTCGGCCTGGCCTTCGGCATGGGGGGCATCGGCGCCGCGGTGCTCGGCGGAGTCGCCGATGCGCACGGCATCGAGACGGTCTATCGCTGGTGTGCCTACCTGCCGTTGCTCGGCGTGCTGGCGATCTTCCTGCCGGAAACCCGCACGCGCGCCTCGTAGTCCGGATCCAGACGCGACAGCAGCGCGGTCGCGGCGGCCGGCGCGCGCTCCTTCTCGCCATTGATGAAGAACACGAACACGTCGCGGCGGCGCGCCGGCACGTCGTTGTCCTCGACGCGCGGCAGCCCCTGCGGCGCCTCGCCGCGCGCCCACGCCTGCGCATGCTCGGCCCAGGCGTCGAGCGTTTTCGGCGCGTAGCCGTACTTCAGCCTGGCGTTGCTCCGCATCAGCCTGGCGTAGACGAAGTCCCCCGTCACATCGGCGAAAGAGGGGAATTTCTCGACGTCGGTGAACACCGTGGCCGCCTTGTACTGGCGGGCGAGCGCCAGGAATTCGGGGCAGGCAAAGCTGGCATGGCGCACTTCGACCACATGGCGCAGCCGGATGCCATCGGATTCCGGCGGCAGCAGGGCGAGGAAGGCCTCGAAATCCTCGCGGTCGAACGCCTTGGTCGGGGCGAACTGCCAGACGATCGGCCCGAGCTTGGCGCCCAGTTCGGTGATGCCGCTGTCGACGAAGCGCTCGATCGATTCGCCCGCCTCGGCCAGTACCCGGCGGTTGGTCGCATAGCGCGACGCCTTGACCGAGAAAACGAAATCGTCGGGCGTCTGCTCCTTCCACTTGATGAACGACGCGCGTTTCTGCGTGCCGTGGTAGGTGCTGTTGATCTCGATCGCGGTCAGCATGTGGCTGGCGTACTCCAGCTCGCGCGCCTGCGGCAGGCCCGCCGGGTAGAACGTGCCGCGCCACGGGGCATAGGTCCAGCCGCCGATACCGACGCGGATGGCGCCAGCCTGGGTCGATGCATTCGCTGCCATGACGATCCTCCTCCGATTAGCGATTGATTTCCGATGACGTGATCGCGGGGTACTTGGCGGCATTGAGCGCGATCTTGTCGCGCACCGCGGCGTCGAGATCGACCTCCAGCACGCTGGCCAGTTCGACCAGGTAGATCAGGATATCGGCCAGCTCCTGCCGCACATGCTCGCGCTCGTCCGTCGCCATCACGGTGTGGGACTCCTGTTCCGTCTTCCACTGAAAGATCTCCACCAGCTCCGCCACCTCGACGCTCAGCGCCATCGACAGGTTCTTCGGCGAGTGGTACCGCGCCCAGTCCCGGGCGCGGATGAAGTCGTTCAGCACCTGCTGCAAGCGCTCCATTTCGATCAGTTTCATCTGCGCGTCCTTGCCCACCGTAGGTTGTTCGGTTGTTCGGTGGGCTACTTTACCGCGCCTGTCTTCCCGTCGGTTTGATGCGCCGCCGGCTGGTCCGCCGGCCCGGGCGGCTCGTTGGCGAGCAAGTCGGCGGCCCAGCGCGCAAACGCCTCGCCGCGGGTCGAGCCCAGACGCACGCCAACCAGCAGCACCGCGTCGAGCGCGTAGCAGGTCGGGCCGGGCGCGATGCCATCGTCGCGCAACGCCTCCTTGCGGATCGAGGCCGAGCCGAGCCGGCGCCCGCAGAACACGGCCTTCAGTTGCCTCGCGACATCGTGCTCCGAGGTCCGATACAGCGCCGCCATATTGTCCAGCGTCATCCACAGCTTGCCGTCGAGCACGCGGCAGGCGACGCGCGTCAGCGAGTCCTCGGTCTGGTAGTAGCGCCGGTCGGCGCTGTCGGCATTGGCATTCTCTGTCACGGTCGATATCCCATGGTCTGCAACGTGGAAGAACGAAGTCGGACGCAAGGTATCGCTTTCCGAGGCCGGACAAGAACAGCTGGCGCCGATCGGGCGACGCTTTTTAGTGAATTCGGCGCGAAAACTAATGCTGCCGACGGCCGGCAACGAGGCGGACGAAATGGAATCGCAACGGCACGGCAGGGGAAGCGACAAGGAAAGCGGGACGGGGAAAGACGAGGGGAGGGAAGGGACGGCGAGGGATGAGCGGGGAAGAAAAAAAGCCAACTACCAGGAAGGATGACGTGCGACCCAACGAGGAGCTGGGGTTGGTAGCTGGCTCCCGCAAGCGTTGACGGGTGAACCGACAAACGCGATCGTAGGTGCATCGGCGGGCGGGTTCTGTCGAAAACCACCGTGGGCTTTAGCCGTTGGCGAGTCCATCAGGCCACACCTGACCTTTCATCCACGATTGAACTGGCAGCCGGTCCGGCCCTGCCACGACAAACGGCACTACGGTTGGCGAGCGTTATCGCCGGATTTGCCGCACGTATGACGTGGGCACGTCGATCGAAGGCCATCGATGTGCTCGTTCAGGTTCGGTGGAATGCGCTGCCACATGGGGTCGAGAATGAAGTCGATCCCTTCACGCCTCGCCTGCTTTGCCGCAGGCACGAAATCCGCGTCCCCAGCGATCAGCACGATCTGATCAACCTGCTTCTTGAACGCCAAAGAAGACACGTCGACGCCGATCCGCATATCGACACCCTTCTGCCGGATGTCGACCATCACATCGTCTGCCGTCAACTCCGGCATCTGGAGCTTCCCGGCCAACAGCTCCGCCACCTTGGGCGCCTTGATGGTCCATTGGCTGTAGGTGGAAAGGTGTCCGAGCCGGAGTGCGACCTTCCGCATGCCGCGCAAATGCTCATGCAGCTGAAGCCGGAAAGCAGCCTCGGCCGATTTGGCGAAGTCGACGATTCTTTTGCTGATCGGGTTGTGCATCTTCTTCGTCAACGGGGGGCAGTCGTAAAAAAAGATGCGATACAACTCGCGACGATCTTGCCGCCGTCGCTGCCGATCCTGGGGTGCATCGGCTCCGCTGCCGTTTGGACGTGGAGAAAGGTGGGCACAGGCCCATCTGTGCGCGCATTCCGCCGCCCGGCGTGCGTCATGGGCGTTCTGCGGCTCGATTGCCCGGAAGCGCTTGATGAAGAAAGCCCCGTCAATGAGGATGGCTGTCGGCATGCTGACTCCTGTCGCTTCCGTATCTGCGCAAAACGCAAAAAAGCCCAGGGGGTCGGCGCGCTGCAGGATGATTGCAACGGCTTACTGCCAAGGGCTGGATGCAGCGGAATCTAGCACCGCGCCGATACTGGTGCAACAGCAGTTCGGATGCATGTCGAAAAATAAGAAAGCGCCCGAAGGCGCTTCCTTGTGCTGCTGACCGCCGCGCCTTCAGCGCGCGGTGCCGTTCTGCGGCGTCGATGCCGACGCGACCGGTCCTGTCTCGGACAGGCCGCCGCCAAGGGCGCGGTACAGGTCGATCGCGTTGTTCAGCCGCAGCTGCCGCGCCTGGATCAGCGCCTGCTCGGCGGTGAACAGTTGACGCTGCGCGTCCAAGGCCTCGATCTGGCCGGTGATGCCGCTGCGGAAGCGCAGATTGGCCAGTTCGAAGCGGGCCGCCTCGGCGTTGCGCACCTGCTCCTGGCCGGTGACCTGCTCTTCCAGCGTGCCGCGTGCGACCAGCGCGTCAGCCACCTCGCGGAAGGCCACCTGGATGGTCTTCTCGTAGTTGGCCACCTGGATGTTCTTGCGCACGTTGGCCAGATCCAGGTTCGACATGTTGCGGCCGAAGTCGAAGATCGGCAGCACCAGCTGCGGCGCGAACGACCACGCCTTGGTGCCGGCCTCGAACAGGCCCGAGAAGTCGCGGCTCATGCTGCCGAGCTGGCCGGTCAGCGAGATTCGCGGGAAGAACGCGGCGCGGGCCGCGCCGATATTCGCGTTGGCCGACAGCAGCTGCTGTTCGGCCTGGCGGATATCGGGACGCTGCTCGAGCAGATCCGACGGCAGTCCCGGCGGGATGTCCGTGACGAAGCGCTCCTCCGACAGCGTGCGCGCCGGCGGCAGATTCGGGATCGAGGCGAGCGGCGTGCCGACCAGCACCTCGAGCGCGTTGCGCGCCTGCGCGCGCTGGCGCGCCAGTTCGGCGACCGACACGCGGGCCTGCGCGACCAGCGATTCGTTGTCGCGCAGGTCCAGCGCCGAGGTGGCGCCGGCCTCGAAACGCTGCTGCGCCAGGCGGAAGGTTTCCTCGCGGGTCTTCAGCGTGTTCTGCGCAATCGCGTACTGCTCGTCGTAGGCACGCTCGGCCAGGTAGGCCTTGGCCACTTCCGACACCAGCGAGATCTGCGCGGCGCGGCGCGCTTCCTCGGTGGCGAAGTACTGTGCGAGCGCGGCGTTCGACAGGCTGCGCACGCGGCCGAAGAAGTCCAGCTCGTACGAGGTGATCGCGCCGCCGGCCTGCCAGTACTCGGCCAGATAACCCTGGCCCAGCGGCGAAGCGGCGCCGGACACCTGCTGGCGCGTGTAGCCGCCGGTCGCATTGACCGTCGGGAGCAGGTCGGCGCGCTGCACCTGGTACAGCGCGCGCGCTTCCTCGATGCGCAGCGCGGCGGTGCGCAGATCGCGGTTGTTGTCCAGCGCGGTCCCGATCATCGCCTGCAGGCGCGGATCGCGGAAGAACTCGCGCCAGCCGATGTCGGTGGCCCGGCGGGTCTCGCCGGTCTTCACCTCGGACTGGCCAAAGCCTTCGGTAGCGGTCGGGAATTCGCTCGCCACCGGCGCAACCGGCCGTTCATAGCGCGGCGCCAGCGTGCAGCCGGACAGCACGCCGGCCACCAGCAGCAGCGCGGTCAGTGTCTTGGTCATGTCAGATTTCCTCCTTCGGGTCCAGCCACTTCTGGTCCAGCATGCGCTGACGCTCGCTGCCCTTGAAGCGTTTGCGGATCACCACGAAGAACACGGGCACCAGGAAGATCGCCAGCACGGTGGCGGTGATCATCCCGCCCATCACGCCGGTACCGATCGCGCGCTGGCTGCCCGAACCGGCGCCGGTCGAGATCGCCAGCGGCAGCACGCCCAGGATGAACGCGAACGACGTCATCAGAATCGGCCGGAAGCGCAGATGCACCGCCTCCAGCGTCGCGTCGATCAGGCTGCGTCCCTGCGCCTGCAGGTCCTTGGCGAATTCCACGATCAGAATCGCGTTCTTCGCCGACAGGCCGATGGTGGCGATCAGGCCCACCTTGAAGTAGACGTCGTTGGGCATGCCGCGCAGCGTCACGCCGAGCAGCGCGCCGAGCACGCCCAGCGGCACCACCAGCAGCACCGCGGCCGGGATCGACCAGCTTTCGTACAGCGCGGCCAGGCACAGGAACACGATGATCAGCGACAGCGTGTACAGCATCGGTTCCTGCGCGCCCGCCAGGCGCTCTTCGAACGACTGGCCCGACCACTCGAAGCCGAAGCCCGGCGGCAGCTTGGCGAAGATCTCTTCCATCGCCGCCATCGCCTCGCCGGTACTGCGGCCCGGTGCGGCCTGGCCGGCCAGCTTGACCGCCGGCAGGCCGTTGTAGCGCTCCAGACGCGGCGAGCCCATGATCCACTTCGACGTCGCGAACGCCGCGAAGGCCACCATGTCGCCGTTGCTGTTGCGCACGCGCAGCTTGGTCAGATCGTCCGGCAGGCGGCGGTCGGCGCCTTCGGCCTGGGCGATCACGCGGCGCACGCGGCCCTCGTAGATGAAGTCGTTGACGTACGAGGAGCCGAACGCGATCGACAGCGTCGAGTTGATGTCGGCGATCGACACGCCCAGCGCGCGCGCCTTCTCCCGGTCGATATCGATCTGCAGCTGCGGCGCGTCTTCCTGGCCTTCCGGACGCACGCCGGCCAGCACCGGATTCTGCGCGGCCATGCCGAGCATCATGTTGCGCGCTTCCATCAGCTTGGCGTGACCCTGGCCCGAGCGGTCCTGCAGGCGGAAGTCGAAGCCGGACGAGTTGCCCAGTTCCGGAATCGCCGGCGGGTTCAGCGGGAAGATGATCGCGTCCTTGATGAACGAGAGCGCGCCGAATGCCCGGCCCACCAGGGCCTGTGCGGTTTCGTCCGAGCCGGTGCGCTCCTTCCAGTCCTTCAGCCGCACGAACGCGATACCGCCGTTCTGGCCGCGGCCGAAGAACGAGAAGCCCGCCACCGTGATCATCTGGTCGACGATCTTGCTTTCCTTCTGCAGGTAGTAGTCCTCGATCTGCTTGAGCACGCCGAGGGTACGTTCCTGCGTGGCGCCGTTGGGCAGCTGCACCACGGTGATGGTGTAGCCCTGGTCCTCGTCGGGCAGGAACGACGACGGCAGGCGCTGGAACAGCAGCACGACCGCGGCGACGATCAGGCCGTACAGGATCAGATAGCGGCCGGTGCGGCCCAGGATCTTCGCCACCATGCTCTGGTAGCCGGTGGCGGCGCGGGCGAAGGTACGGTTGAACCAGCCGAAGAAGCCCTTCTTCTCGTGGTGATGGCCCGCCTCGACCGGCTTGAGCAGCGTCGCGCACAGTGCCGGGGTCAGCGTCAGCGCCATCAGGGCCGAGAACGCCATCGAGGCGATCAGCGACAGCGAGAACTGGCGATAGATGTTGCCGACCGAACCGGCGAAGAACGCCATCGGGATGAACACCGCGGTCAGCACCAGCGTGATGCCGACGATCGCGCCGGTGATCTGGCCCATCGCCTTGCGGGTCGCCTCGCGCGGGGACAGGCCTTCCTCGCTCATGATCCGCTCGACGTTCTCGACCACCACGATGGCGTCGTCCACCAGAATACCGATGGCCAGCACCATGCCGAACATCGTCAGCACGTTGATCGAGAAGCCGAACGCCAGCAGCATGCCGAACGTACCGAGCAGCGCGACCGGCACCACCAGCGTCGGGATGATGGTGGCGCGGAAGTTCTGCAGGAACAGGTACATCACCAGGAACACCAGCACGATCGCTTCGAGCAGGGTCTTGACCACTTCCTCGATCGAGATCTTGACGAAGGCCGAGGTGTCGTACGGGACGGTGTACTCGTAGTCCGCCGGGAAGAACTTCGACAGCTCCTCCATCTTCGCGCGCACCGCGGTGGCGGTGGCCAGCGCGTTGGCGGTCGGGGCCAGCTTGATGGCGATGGCGGCCGACTGCTTGCCGTTGGTGCGGGCGACCGTCGAATAGTCGGCGCCGCCCAGTTCGACGCGGCCGACGTCGCGGATGCGCACCTGCGAGCCGTCCGGATTCACGCGCAACAGGATGTTGGCGAATTCCTCGGGCGTCGACAGCCGGCTCTGCGTGGTGACGGTCGCGTTCAGCTCGGTGCCGCGCGGCGACGGCGTGCCGCCCAGTTCGCCGACGGCGACCTGGATGTTCTGCTCCGAGATCGCCGCGGTGACGTCCAGCGGAGTCAGGTTGTAGCCGGTCAGCTTGGCCGGATCCAGCCAGACCCGCATCGCGTACTCGGTACCGAACAGGTCGGCCTGGCCGACGCCCGGCACGCGGCGGATCGAGTCGAGCACGCTGGCCGACACGTAGTTGCCCAGCTCGATCGCGCTGGCGCTACCGGACTTGGACGTCACGGTCAGGAACATCATGTAGTTGTTCCCGGCCTTCTCGACGCGCACGCCCTGCTGGCGCACTTCGGCCGGCAGGCGCGCCTCGACGCGCTTGAGCCGGTTCTGCACCTCGACCGAGTTCAGGTCGACGTTGGTACCCGGCTGGAAGGCGATGGTGATCGTCGCCAGACCGGTCGACTCGCTGGTCGACTGGTAGTACATCAGCCCGGGCGCGCCGTTGAGCTCCTGCTCGATCACCGAGGTAACCGAGTCTTCGAGCGTCTTGGCGGAGGCGCCGGGGTAGGTCGCCGTGACCGAGATGGTCGGCGGCGCGATATTGGGATACTGGGCGATCGGTAGCTGCGTGATCGACAATATCCCGCCCAGCACGATGATCAGCGCGATCACCCACGCGAACACCGGCCGGTCGATGAAAAACTTGGCCATGAGGCTGGCTCCCTGTTTATTCCGCTATCTGCTTGCGCTTACCGCTTGGCGCGGTGCTCAGCCCTGCTTGGCCTCGGCCGCCGAGGCGGCCGCCGGTGCCGAGGCGCCGCCCTGGCCGCCGGCCGCGGCCGCGCCGCTGGCGGCACCGGCCGGAGCCTGCGCCTGGAACGGCACGGCCTTGGCCGGCGCACCCGGCTTGACCTTCTGCAGTCCCTCGACGATCACCTTCTCGCCGCCCTTCAGGCCCTCGGTGACGATCCAGCGGTCGCCGATCGCCGCGCCGGCCTTGACGGGCACCGCCGCGACGTTGCCGTCGGCGCCGACCACCATCACCGCGGCGCCCTGGGCGCTACGGATCAGCGCGCGTTGCGGCACGGTCAGCGCGTTCTCGTCCACACCCTGCTCGACCCGCACGCGCACATAGGTGCCCGACAGCAGATCGCGCCGCGGATTCGGGAACTGCGCGCGCAGCGTGATCGCGCCGGTGCTCGGATCGACCGTCATGTCGGAGAACAGCAGCTTGCCGGTCTCGCTGTATTCCGTGCCGTCCTCGAGGAACAGGCGCACCTTGGCCCCGCCGTCGACGCCCTTGATGGCGCCAGACTCGATGCCGCGGCGCAGCCGCATCACCTCGGTGGCGGGCTGGGTGAACGTCACCCAGATGGGATCGACCTGCTCGACCAGCGCCAGACGGGTCGCCTCGCCGTTGCCGACCAGCGCGCCCTCGGTCACCAGCGCACGGCCGGCGCGCCCGGAGATCGGCGCGGTGACGGTGGTATAGCCCAGATTGATCTGCGCCGTGGTGACCGCGGCCTTGGCCGAGGCGATCTCGGCGCTGGCCTGGCCTGCGGCCGCGACGGCCTCGTCATATTCCTGCTTGCTGACCGCGTTGACCGCCACCAGCGGCTTGTAGCGCTCGGCCTTCTGCCGTGCCGCGACCGCATTGGCCTCGGCCCGGGCCAGACTGGCCTTGGCCGACGCCAATTGGGCCTGGTACGGCGCCGGGTCGATCTTGAACATGACCTGGCCGGCCTTGACCTCGCCGCCTTCCCGGTAGTTGCGCGACAGCACGATACCTTCGACACGCGCCCGCACTTCGGCGGTGCGCACGCCTTCGAGACGGCCCGGCAGCTCGTTGACGACCGGCACCGCCGTCGGCGTCACCGTTACCACGCCCACCTCGGGCGGCGGCATCGCGCCGCCCTGCGGGGCGTCGTTGCCGCAGGCGGACAGCGTCAGTACCGTCAGCGCAGCGGTAACGGCAAGCAAACTCGAACGTTGGGACTTCCTCATCGATAACCCCGTGATGGCAATTGAGATCGGCCGGATACGCCAAACGCCGGCCCATGGCTGGGGGCCGGCGTTGACGTCTGTGCGGCAGAACCCCACGACGGACCGTCGTGGAGAAAAAAGAACAATACTAGCCACAAACCGCAATGGTGCCGACTGGATTGCGACAAATGGTCGCGTATGCGTCACAACATGCAGCCCGCAGGACCCGAATGGTCAGGGTCTGTTGATGGAAACATGCGCGGGGCTGGTCCAAATTGTGGCTAGCGCGTAGTATATATACATTCAAGCATGTATGTAAAAGAAATATTGCACCGCAAGGACGCGCTGACTTTGCCTTGTTTCCTTTTGCAATCGGGCAGCGACCGCATAGGCGGCCCGGGCCCGGATCGGTTAGCATGCCGGCCGTCGCACCGCAGCAAAGCAAAGGCAGGAAGTCCAGTGGTACCGCAATTTCGTGACGGATTCGTTTCTTTCGAGGCTGGCTGGCGACATCGGGCAGCCGGCCCGCTCGCTGGCGCCGCCGTCGCGTCCGTTCCCACCGCCCACTGAAGACACCGCTTATGGCCAGACGTACCAAGGAAGAAGCCCTCGAGACGCGACATCGCATCCTCGACGCGGCCGAGGCCGTATTCCATGCGCGTGGGGTGGCGCGGCCGTCGCTTGCCGATATCGCCGAGGCCGCCGGCGTGACCCGCGGCGCCATCTACTGGCATTTCAAGAACAAGAGCGATCTGTTCGCCGCGATGTGCGACCGCGTGCATCTGCCGGTCGAGGCACTGTGCGAACCGGAGCGGATCGCCAGCCAGGAAGACCCGCTCGGCGGCATCCGCGACATCGTCGCGCTGGTGTTCCGCGAGACGGTGGTCAATCCGCAATGGCGGCGCGTGTTCGAGATCGTGTTCCACAAGTGCGAGATGGTCGACGACAACGGCGCCATCCTCGAGCGCCAGCGGCAATCGCACGAGCAGGGGCTGCTGAAGATGCGCGAGCACCTGCGGCTGGCGGTCGAGCGCGGCCAGCTGTCCGCCGACCTCGATCTGGACCTCGCGGTCAATGCGTTCCATGCGGCGATCGGCGGCGTGCTGGCCCACTGGCTGTTCGCGCCGGGCGACTTCGACCTGGATGCGGACGCGGAACGGCTCGCCGACGTCTTCGTCGACACGCTGCGCTTCGCGCCTTCCTTGCGCAAGGGCTATGTGCCGCGGCCGATGGCCAGGCTGGACGAGGAAATGGCCGCCTTGCGGCTCAAGGTCCAGCAGCAGCAATGTCCGGGCGGCTGACGCGTCGCGCGGCCCCCGTCTCGCCAAACGCTCCACCACGCCTCCCGGATTCACGTCATCCGCCGTCTCATCCTTTCATCGCCTCGCGCCAGCGCGCGAGAAACGCCTGCTTGCGCAGCGCATCCTGCGCGGCCAGCAGGCCCGGGCCCACGCTGATCGGCTTGAAGGCGTAGCCGAGCCGCTCCGCCAGCGCCGCCGCGGTATGGCCGCTCCTGGTATCGGTGCGGATCGTATAGAGCCGCGAGGCCGAGCGCGCCAGCAGCGCCTGGCCCTCGCGCGACAGCAGAAAATCGAGCCACAGCCGCGCCGCCCACGGGTGCGGGGCGCGCCGCGCGATGAAGGCCACGCGCGACATCACCAGCGTGTAGTCGCTCGGTGCGACCACGCCGATCGCCGCGCCGCGCTCCATCAGCGACAGCGCATACGAACCGAGCAGGTTGTAGGCGAGCACCAGTTCGCCGCTGGCGACCGATTCGACCATGTCGGCGGTCGAGGCCGACAGCTTTACGCCGGCCCGCCCCAGCGCCTGCGCCAGATACCAGAACTCGCCGCCCATGCGCGCATCCTGCTGCGCCAGCAGATAGCCCACGCCGGAGCGCTCGATATCGTAGGTGACCACGCGTCCGCGCCAGCGCGCGGCGTTGTCCTGCAGCAGCCGCGCCAGCGCGGTGCGGCTGCGCGGCACCGGCATGCCGTCGAAATGGCGGCGGTTGTAGACGATCACCGCCGGCTCGAAGGTGGTGCCCCAGGCTTCCTCGCGCCAGCTGGCCCAGCCGGGCAGGCCGGCGCGCTCGGGCGAGGCGTAGTGCAGCGCGTGGCCGTCGTTGACCAGCTTGATCTGCAGGTCCATCGCGGTGCTCCACAGCACGTCGGCGTGATCGGCACGGACGGGCTGGGCGGACTCGGCGAGAAAGCGCTGGTTCAGCTCGATCGTGTTCAGGTCGCGATAGCTGACCTTGACGCCGGGAAAGCGTGCCTCGAAGGCATTGAGCAGCGGCCGCGCGACATCCTCGTCGGTCGACGCATAGACGGTGACCATGCCTTCGCGCTGCGCGCGCGCGATGATCTGCGGATAGTCGGCCGGATAGCCGGTTGGCGGCGGTGGCGAGCTGCCCGGCGGATTGGCCGCATTGGCGGCATTGGCCGGCGCCGCGAAGGCGCCTTGCCACGCCAGCGCGCCGGCGCCCGCCAGCAGGCGGCGTCGCAGCGCGGAGGGCGGGTCGCCGCGCTCGGCTGACGCGGTCGGATCGGCGGGCATGGAAGGCGGCAGGGCAGGCAAGCGGGCAGGGCGCGGAAGCGAGGCGCGGAACAGGGCGCGGAACGGAGTGCGGAACGGAGCGCCAATGGGGTCGGTGCAGCGCATGCGGCAGCGGCAAACCGGCGCGACGGTGGAGCGGTATTATAGGCGCCCGAATCGGGCCGCGAGTCCACGTCTGCACGGTGACAACAGCTGGCGGCGGGTGACAGCGGGCGGCGAGAGCGCGGCGGCCTTCGTCGCCGTTCCGCGCCGATCTCGCATCCTTTCCGCGTTCCAACTCCGGCAGGAGGCCGGCATGCGCATTCTGCTGGTCGAAGACGAAACCGAACTGGCGCACTGGGTGGCGCGCGCGCTCGAGCAGGGCGGCTTGGTGGTCGAGCACGTGGCCGACGGCCTGCTCGCCGACACGCGCCTGCAGGCCGAGGAATACGACGCCGTGGTGCTGGACCTGCGCCTGCCGGGCAAGGACGGCCTGTCGGTGCTCAAGTCCATGCGCGGCCGCGACGACCGCACCCCGGTGCTGATCCTGACCGCGCAGGACACGCTGGACGAACGCGTGCGCGGCCTGAACCTCGGCGCCGACGACTATCTGCCCAAGCCGTTCGCGCTGGCCGAACTCGAGGCGCGCATCCTGGCGCTGATCCGCCGCAGCCGCGGCCGCGCCCATCCGCGCCTGCAGTGCGGCTCGCTGGTATTCGACGGCGAGACGCGCAGCTTCACGCTGGACGGCGCGCCGCTGGCGCTGACCCCGCGCGAATCGACGCTGCTCGGCGCGCTGCTGGCGCGCAGCGGCCAGCCGCTGACCAAGGCGCAGCTGCTCGACAAGGTGTTCTCGCTCGATGCCGACGTGAATCCCGATGCCATCGAGGTGCTGATCTACCGGCTGCGCAAGAAGCTGTCCGGCCACGGCGTGACCATCGTCACGCTGCGCGGCTTCGGCTATCTGCTCGAACCGGAGGCCGCGGCTTGACCGCGTCGGGCGGTCCCCGGGGGGGTCCACTGCGCCGCTGGCTGCGCGGCAGCCTGCGCCGGCAGTTGCTGGTGCTGCTGTTGCCCGCGCTGGCGGCGATGATGGCGCTCGACAGCTGGATGACCTACGGCACGCTGCGCGACGCCGCCAATACCGCCTACGACCGCTCGCTGTTCGGCTCGGTGCGCGCGATCGACAACGCGATCGGCATGGCCGGCGAGACCGTGCAGCTGACGCTGCCCGACGCCGCCATGGAAATGTTCGAGACGGCGGCGCAGACGCGGGTCTTCTATCGCGTCGCGCTGGAGCGCGACGGCGCCATCGAGACCGTGACCGGCTACGACGATCTGCCACTGCCGCGCGGCACGCTGGCCAACAACGTGCCGCGCTACTACGACGCCGTCTATCGCGATGCCCCGGTGCGCATTGCCGCGATGGCGCGGCCGGTCTACCGGCCCGATGCCCACATGCGCGTGATCATCCAGGTCGCGGAATCGGCCGAGCCGCGCGCGGCGCTGGTCGGCGCCGTGTGGCGCAACACGCTGGCGCGCGACGCGCTGCTGATCGTGGCGAGCGCGCTGATCCTGGTGGGCGGCATCACCTTCGTGCTGCGGCCGCTCAAGCGCGTGCGCGACGACGTCGAGGCGCGCCCGCCCGACGACCTGACGCCCCTCGCGCTCGGCCATGTACCCGCCGAGGTCAGGCCGCTGGTCGACGCGGTCAACCGGCACGTGTCGCGCTCGGCGGCGATGGCGCAGGCCCAGGCGCAGTTCATCGCCGATGCCGCGCATCAGCTGCGCACGCCGCTGGCGATCCTGAAGACGCAGGCCGAGTTTGCGCGACGGCAGCTCGACGGCGGAGCCGAGCGGCATGGCGAAGGGCCGGCCAAACCCGGTCGCGACCTGCGGCCGGCGCGCGAAGCGGTCGACGGCATCGTGACCCAGCTCGAACAGGCTTCCCGCCTGGCCAACCAGTTGCTGGCGCTGGCGCGGGTACGCCAGCACGAGGCGCAGGCCACCGAGGCGGGCGGTGAAGCGGCGGTGGCCGACACCGTGATCGACGCCGCCGCCGTGGCCGGCCAGGTTGCGCTCGACTATCTGCCGCTGGCGCGGGCCAAGCAGCAGGACTTCGGCTGGGAGGACGGCGGCGGCCGGCCGCTGCCGGTACGCGCCGACGCGGCGCTGCTGCGCGAGGCGCTCGCCAATCTGGTCCACAACGCGATCCAGTATTCGCCGCGCGGCAGCCGTATCACGCTGTCGGCCGCGCGCGAGCGCGACAGCGCCTGCCTGGCGGTGGAGGACGATGGGCCGGGCATTCCGGCCGAGGAACGCGAGCAGGTCTTCGCGCGCTTCTATCGCCGCGTCGGCCACGACGAGCCCGGTTCGGGCCTGGGCCTGGCCATCTCGCGCGAGATGGCGGCGCGCTTCGGCGGCAGCGTGACGCTGCACGAGGCGCGCCAGGGGCAAGGACTCAGGGCCGAACTGCGGCTGCCGCTGGCCGGCGACGTGCCGGCGTAAATGATCACTGCGGATGGCCACCGCGGATGACCACGGCGGAACCACTGCGGAACCACTGCACCCGGTCACGACGTCAACCCGATCAGCGTAAACCCCAGTCATAAAGCTGACGATTTGACAGCTTATTGACAGTTTCCGGCTCCTAGAATCGCCGCCATGGCCGTACTTGCGGCCGTCGGATCGTAGAACGACAACATTGCAAGCAGGAGACCCCATGCGCCCCGCCTTCGATCGGCTTCCCCGTCTGTTCCCGCAATTCCTTCGCGTCGCGCTGGTCGGCGCCACCTTCGGCGCCGCCATGGCAGCCGGCCCCGCCTTCGCGGTCGACACCGCCAAATTCATGATCGGCGCCAACCCCGGCGGCGGCTGGGACCAGGCCGGCCGCACGCTCGGCGCCGCCATGGTGTCGGCGGGCGTGGCCAAGTCGGCCTCGTACGACAACCGCGGCGGCGCCGGCGGCACCATCGGCCTGACCCAGTTCGTCAACAGCGACAAGGGCAACCCGAACGCGCTGCTCGTCACCGGTGCCGTGATGGTCGGCGCGATCGAGACCAACAAGCCGCCGGTCACGCTGAAGAACGCCACGCCGATCGCCCGGCTGTTCACCGACACGATGGTGATCACGGTGCCGGCCAGCTCGCCGATCAAGTCGATCAAGGACCTGACCGCGCAGCTGAAGGCCAACCCGGGCAGCGTCAGCTGGGGCGGCGGCTCCAAGGGTTCGATCGACCATATCCTGGCCGGCCTGATCGCCAAGGACATCGGCGTCGATCCGAAGCGCATCAACTACGTGCCGTTCCAGGGCGGCGGCGAGGCGTCCGCTTCGGTGCTGGGCGGCCATGTGACGGCCGGCATCGCGGGCGTGTCCGAATTCCTGCCCTTCATCAAGAGCGGCAAGATGCGCGCGCTGGCGGTGACCTCGAAGGACCGCGTCGCCGATATCCCGACGCTGAAGGAGCAGGGCGTCAACGTCGAGATCTACAACTGGCGCGGCGTCTATGGCGCGCCGGGCATTACCCCCGAGCAGCGCAAGGCGCTGATCGACGCGGTGGTCAAGGCGACCGAATCGCCGTCGTGGAAGCAGGCGCTGACCAAGAACGATTGGACCCCGTTCCTGCTGACCGGCGACGAGTTCGGCAAGTTCGTCGATGCCGAATCGGCGCGCCTGGGCGCGATGCTGCGCGAACTGGGCGTCGCCAAGTAAAGCGCTCCGGCCCACTTTCGGCCCACTTTCGGCCCATCGAGACCTGACAGCTGTACCGGCGCCGCGGCCTCCCGGACCGCGGCCCGTTCGTTTTCGCACTGCCGGACGCCTCGCGTCCGGCCTCCATCCGGAGTCCATCGTGAAACCTTCCCACACTGCCATCGGCATCGTCGTGCTGTTGCTGTCGGCCTGCTTCTTCGCCGGCCTTGGCGGCATCTCGGGCGAGTCCGGCTACGCCGGCCTGTCGCCGCGTTTCGTTCCGACGCTGGTCGGCGTCGGCCTTGCCATCTGCGGCGCGCTGCTGACCTGGCAGGGCGTGCGCGGCGGCTTTCGCGCGATGCCCGAGGAGGACGCCGAGCTGCCCTCGCAGCCGCACAGCCTGCGCGGCCTGCTGTGGGTCGCGGCCGGCCTGCTGCTGAACATGGCGCTGATCGGCACTCTGGGCTTCGTGCTGGCGTCCACGCTGCTGATGGTCTGCGTCGCGCGCGGCTACGGCAGCCGCCGCCTCGTGCGCGACGCGCTGATCGGGCTGGGGATCACAGTGCCGATGTGGCTGCTGTTCGATTTCCTGCTCGGCATCAACCTGCCGCTGCTGCCGATCGCGGGTCTGTGAGGCCGGGAGACAAGCAAGATGGATACGCTCAATCAACTGATGAACGGCTTTGCCGTCGCAATCACGCCGCTGAATCTGATGTGGGCGCTGGTCGGCTGCTTCCTGGGCACCGCGATCGGCGTGCTGCCCGGCATCGGCCCGGCGCTGACGGTGGCGATGCTGCTGCCGCTGACCGCCAAGGTCGAACCGACCGCGGCGCTGATCATGTTCGCCGGCATCTACTACGGGGCGATGTACGGCGGCTCGACCACCTCGATCCTGATGAATACGCCGGGCGAATCGTCGACGATGATCACCGCGATGGAAGGCAACCTGATGGCCAAGCGGGGCCTGGCCGGCCCGGCGCTGGCCACCGCCGCGATCGGCTCGTTCGTCGCCGGCACCATCGCCACCGTGCTGCTGTCGCTGTTCGCGCCGGTCGCGGCCGACGTCGCGCTGCAGTTCGGGCCCGGCGAGTACTTCATGATCATGCTGCTGGCCTTCACCACGGTGTCGGCGGTGCTGGGCTCCTCGCTGCTGCGCGGCATGACGAGCCTGTTCCTGGGCCTGGGCATCGGCCTGATCGGCATGGATTCGCTGTCGGGCCAGACCCGCTACACGCTCGGCATCCAGGAGCTGTACGACGGCATCGACATCGTGGTGGTCGCGGTCGGCCTGTTCGCGGTGGGCGAGGCGCTGTTCAACGCCTTCTTCCCGCAGCGGGAGGGCACCTTCAACAAGGTGGGCCGCGTGATGATGTCGCGCTCGGACTGGAAGCGCTCGATCCCCGCCTGGCTGCGCGGCACCTTCATCGGCTTTCCGTTCGGCCTGATTCCGGCCGGCGGCGCCGAGATTCCGACCTTCCTGTCGTATGCCAGCGAGAAGAAGCTGAGCAAGCATCCCGAGGAATTCGGCAAGGGCGCGATCGAGGGCGTGGCCGGTCCCGAGGCCGCCAACAACGCCGCGGTGACCGCCACGCTTGCGCCGCTGCTGACGCTGGGCATTCCGACCTCGAACACCACGGCAATCATGCTGGCGGCGTTCCAGAACTACAACCTGCAGCCCGGCCCGATGCTGTTCCAGACCTCGGGCGACCTGGTCTGGGGGCTGCTGGCCTCGCTCTATATCGGCAACGTGATGCTGCTGGTGCTGAACCTGCCGGCGATCGGCCTGTGGGTCCGCATGCTGCGCATCCCGACGCCGCTGCTCTACGGCGGCATCCTGATCTTCGCGGGCCTGGGCGCCTATGGCATCCGCCAGTCGGCCTTCGACCTGCTGCTGCTGTTCCTGATCGGCCTGCTCGGCATGGCGATGCGCCGCTTCGATTTTCCGACCGCGCCGGTGATCGTCGGCATGATCCTCGGGCCGATGGCCGAGAAGCAGCTGCGCAACGCGCTGTCGATCAGCCAGGGCGACTGGACGATGTTCCTGCGCCATCCGATCTCGGCCTCGATCCTGGCGCTGACGGTGGCCGTGGTGGTGGTGCCGCGCCTGCTGCGCTGGCTGTCGCGGCGCTCGGCGATGCGGGGCGTGGCCGACGCGGCCAATTGACCGGCGGCGCGGGTCCCGCCGTCCGGCGCGATATCCAGCACGATATCCGCCGCGATATCCGCACCGACATCGATCGCCACAATGCGCGACAATGCGCGTGATGCCACAAGGCCCGGGGCTCCCGGGCCTTGTCGTTTGCTGTCCCTCCTCCGACCACAAGAAAGCGGCGGCGCGCTGCGCCAGCCTGCCACCGTCATGCGATCCGTACTTTCCCGTTGGCGTCCGACACTGCTGACGCTGCTGCTTGGACTGGCCGCCGCCCTGCTGTGCGAGTGGCTGCGCACGCCGCTGCCCTGGATGATCGGCCCGCTGCTGGCCGTGGCCGCGGCCCGCATGATGGGCGCCGATCTGCGCGCGCCATCGCAGGCGCGCAACGCCGGCCAATGGGCGATCGGCACCTCGCTGGGGCTGTACTTCACGCCCGACGTGGTCGCCAAGCTGATCGAGTTCTCCCCTTACGTGATCGCCGGCTCGCTGTTCGCGCTGGTGCTTGGCACTGCAGGCGCGCTGATGCTGCGCCGGACCACCGGCGTCGCCTTCAAGACCGCGTTCTTCTCCACCGCGATCGGCGGGGCCTCCGAGATGGCCAATCTCGCCGAGCGCAACGGCGCGCGTATCGACCAGGTCGCGGCCGCGCATTCGCTGCGGGTGCTATTGGTGGTAGTAATCGTGCCGGCGCTTTTTCAATATGGCGGTATTCATGGGCTCGATACCTATATCCCAGGGCCGCGTACCGTCGATGCGCTGGGGCTGGCGGCGCTGATCGCCATCACGGTTGCCTTCGCGCTGGTGATGAACCGGCTGAACCTGCCCAACCCCTTCGTCATCGGCACGCTGATCGCCGCCGCTGCATTGACTGCCTCCGGCATCGAGCTGTCCGCGATCCCGACCTCGATGAGCCATGCCGGCCAGCTGCTGATCGGCATCTCGCTGGGCGTGCGCTTCTCGCGCGAATTCCTGCATACCGCGCCGCGCTTCCTCGCCGGCGTGGCGCTGTACACGCTGGTGGCGCTGGTGATATCGGCGCTGTTCGGCTGGGCGCTGGCCGCGCTGTCCGGCGCGCATCCGGCCACGGTGATCCTGGGCACCACGCCTGGCGGCATCGCCGAGATGTGCATCACCGCCAAGGTGCTCGAGCTCGGCGTGCCGCTGGTCACCGCCTTCCACGTGATCCGGATGGCCTTCGTGGTGCTGTGTACCGGCCCCCTGTATCATTGGCTGAAACATCGCGCCGCCCCGGAGGAGATCGAGTAGCCGGGCGGCCAGGCACAACCGAGGACCACCGACGGGCCGCCATGCCAGAGACGACGCTTGCCATTGCCGACATCGACGCCATCCTGGAGCGCGTGCTGGCGCCCTGGGTCCGCCAGCTGAATCTGCGCGCCGAGCGCGTCGACGCCGACAGCGTCACGCTGCGCCTGCCCTTCGATCCTTCCCTTCGCCACGCAGGCGGCGTGGTCTGCGGACAGGTGCTGATGTCCGCCGCCGACACCGCGATGATCGTCGCGATCTCCAGCGCGCTGGGCGGTTTCCGCCCGATGACCACCGTCAGCCTGACCACCAACTTCATGCGCCCCGTGATCGAGGGCGACATGCTGGTGCAGGCCACCGTGCTGCGGCTGGGCAAGACCGTGGTGTTCGGCGAGATCGATCTGCGCGGCCCCGACGGCAAGCTGGCCGTGCACGCCACCACCACCTACGCGCTGCTATGACGGGGTTCGCCGCCCGCCCGGAGATGGCCACCGGCACGGCTGCCGGCACGACTGCCGACGCGCGCCCCGCGCCGTCGCGCGCGCCGCAATACGGCGGCCCCTTCGAGCAGGTGGTGTTCGCCGGCGGCGGCAACCGCTGCTGGTGGCAGGCGGGCTGGTGGGATACCGTCGCGCCCGAGCTCGGGCTGCGCCCGCGCGTGATCGCCGGCATCTCTGCCGGTGCTGCCACCGCCTGCATGATTTACACGCACGAGTCGCGGCAGGTGATGGACTACTACCGCGGCGTGCTGGCCAACAACAAGCGCAACGTCTACTGGCGCAATCTGCTCGGCGACCAGCGCGTGTTTCCGCATTACGGCATCTACCGGGCGGCCCTGCTGTCGATCCTCGGTGACGGCCGCATGGATCGGCTGCAGGCCGCGCCCGAAATCCGCGTCGGCGTGGCGCATATCCCGCGCTGGTGCGGACCCCGGCTGGCGGTGATGGCAGGGCTGCTGGCCTACAACATCGACAAGCATCTGCTCAAGACGCTGCACCCGCGGCTGGGCCGCACGCTGGGCTTTCATCCGGAGTTCGTGCGGGCTCAGGACTGCGCCACGGCCGAGCAGCTGGCAGACCTTTTGCTGCAGTCGTCATGCACGCCGCCGTTCACGCCCGTGTTGCGGCGCGATGGGCGTGCGGTGCTCGACGGCGGCCTGGTCGACAACGTGCCGGTCGACGCGCTCGACCCCACGCCAGGCGACGTGCTGGTGCTGATGACCCGGCTGTATCCGCGCCCGCGCCGTTTCGTGGTCGAGTGGAACGGCCAGCGGCGTCTGTATCTGCAACCGTCGCGGCGGGTGCCGGTCTCCAGTTGGGATTACACGCGCCCGGAAGGCATGACGCTGGCCTACGATCTCGGCCGGCGCGATGGCGAGGCCTTCCTGCGCGATTGGACGGCCGAGGCGTCCGCGGACCTGGCCCCGGCCTCGTAGCGCGGGAGCGGCGACAGCGGCTGCTCCCTCCGATTCTTGCGGCATTCTCGCGGCCAGCGCGCCGCGGCAGGAGGCATCGATGACGAAGCGGCAAGCTGGCACCGACAACGAACGCAAGCGCGCAAGCAAGGTATCCGCCGAACCCCGGATGGAGCGCGTACCGCGCGGCAAGAGCACCGGCGGCACCGGCCGCGCGCGCCAGGCCGACTTCGTCGTGATCGGCGGGGGCTCGGCCGGGGTCGCCGCGGCGATGCGGGCCGCCTCGCACGGCGCCAGCGTGATCCTGGTCGAGCGCCAGCAGATCGGCGGCACCTGCGTGAACCGCGGCTGCATTCCCAAGAAGATGCTCAGCTATGGCGCGACCTGGGCCGCGATCCTGTCGGGCTGCCTGGCGCATACCGGCGGACGCGAGGACTGGAGCGATGCCATCGTGCGCGTGAAGGCCGAGATGGCGCGGCTGCATGCCAGCTATACGCAGCGGCTGCAGGAGGCCGGCGTGCAGGTGTTGCGCGGCGAGGCAACCGTCAGTGCGCCGGGCGAGGTGCGCGTCGGCGGCGAAACGCTGCAGGCGCGCCGCATCCTGATCGCGACCGGTTCGCGGCCCACCGCACTGCCGGTGCCGGGCGCCGAACTGGCCAGCACCTCCGACGACGTGTTCGAGTGGAACGGCGTGCCGGCCTCGCTGGTGGTGATCGGCGGCGGCTATATCGCGGTCGAGATGGCGTCGATCCTGTCGCGCTACGGCGTCAAGGTCGACATGCTGGTGCGCGAGTCGCGCTTGCTGGAGAACTTCGACGAGGACATCGCCCATGCACTGGCCGAGGCGCTGACCGCCAAGGGCGTGCGGCTGCATCTGAATACCGACGTGACGCTGCTCGACCAGGCCAATGGCGCCATCGAGGTCTGCTACAGGCAGGTGGCGCAAGGCGAAAACGGCGGCAAGGGCAAGGAACGGACCCACAGCGTGCGCGCCCAGGCGGCGCTCGCGGCGATCGGACGCGAGCCCAATCTCGACGGCCTGGGCCTCGAGGCGCTGGGCGTGGCACGCGGTCAGCGCGGCCTGCGCGTCGACCGCCAGTTCCGCACCAGCGTGCGCGGCATCCATGCGATCGGCGACGTCACCGAAGGACCGCAGCTGACCCCGGTGGCCATCGCTCAGGGACGGTGGCTGGCCGACCGCTTGTTCGGCCGGCGCGGCGAGCGCGCCGACTTCGACGTGATCCCCACCGCGGTGTTCTGCGAGCCCGCGATCGGCAGCGTCGGCCTGACCGAGGCGGCGGCGATCGAGGCGGCCGGCAAGCCCGAGCGCATCGGCACGCGCATCAAGCGCTTCGTCTCGCTGGAGAACCGCTTTGCCGACAATACGATGCCGTCGGTGATGAAGATCGTCTACAACGCGCGCAGCGGCCGCGTGCTGGGCGTGCACATGCTGGACAACGCGGCGCCCGAGATCGCGCAGTCGATCGCGGTGGCACTGCGGCTCGGCGTGCGGCTGTCGCATCTGGAGACCACGATGCAGCTGCACCCGACGGTGGCCGAGGAACTGTTCGGCTGAAGCCGCCGCGCGGTGGTCCTCGCCTAGCGCGACACCACCGCGGTCGCCTCGATCTCGAACAGCATGCCGTCGAGCGCCAGCCGCGGCACCGGAATCAGCGTGCAGGCCGGCGGCGGCAGCGTGCCCCACATGCGGCGCAGCTCCGCGCCGAACTCCTGCAGGCGTTCCTGCGAATGGCCGACGATCAGCACCGTCAGCTTGGCCACGTCGCGCAACTCCGCGCCGCCGGCATGCAGCGCGATCTCCAGATTTTCCAACGCGCGCCGGACCTGGCCGGGGAAGTCGGGAGCGAGCCGGCCGTGCCGATCTTCGCCGCCCTGGCCGCTGGCGAACACGATGCGGGCCGGGGCCGTCGCGACCGCGACATGGGAATAGGCATTGGGGCTGGGATCGTACAAGCCGTGCGGATTGACGAAGTGCAGGCTGCAGGCAGGGCGGCGGGATTCGATCATGGCGGAGGTTCGGAAGAAGATCGCGAAGGACATGTCAGGGCGGAATGCCGAAGAGCCGCGCCAGTATCGAACCTCAAGTTGACTTGAGGTCAACCGTGACCCTGCTAGCATTGGGCCTTTCGCCGCGAAGATCGACGCAATCCCGCCATGCCACGCCTGCCCTCCCCCGACGAACCGAACCAACGGCCACCGCGGCGACGCGGCCCCAGGCCGGCCGACCTGCTGTCGGTCGGCGAGGTCGCAGCGCGCACCGGACTGGCCGTGTCCGCACTGCATTTCTACGAGTCCAAGGGCTTGATCCGCAGTACCCGCAGCGCCGGCAATCAGCGCCGCTATGCGCGCGCGGTGCTGCGCCAGCTCGCGGTGATCCGCGTCGCGCAGCGCATGGGCCTGCCGCTGGCGTCGATTGCGGAGGCGATGGCACGGCTGCCGGAGGGACGTGCGCCGACGGTGGCCGACTGGCGCCGGCTGTCGGCGGCATGGCGCGACGACCTGAACGAACGCATCCGCACGCTGACACAGTTGCGCGATCAGCTCGACGGCTGCATCGGCTGCGGTTGCCTGTCGCTGAAGGCCTGTCCGCTGCGCAATCCGGGCGACACGCTGGCGGGGCAGGGGCCGTGGCCGCAGTTGATCGGCGGCGAGGGCAGGCGTCCGGAATAGATCGAACGGGCGGGCCCGGTGAGGCTCAGCGCGGCGCCGGCCGGGCCCCGTCGCAGGGATCGGCGCGCTTGACCGGCGGCACCAGCACGATCCTGTCGTAGGCGCCGGCCTCGCCTTGCTCGGCCCGTTCCAGGTACGCCACCGTCAGCACCTCGGCCGGCCTGGCACCGAGCCAGCGCGGCACGCCGATGTCCTCGCGCACATGGCCGTTGCCGGCCAGCAGCACCACGCCGGCGGCGGCATGATCCTTCAGCGCGGCGGCCATCACGGCATCGCGCGCAGCCTGCGCCTGCAGCATGCCGGGCAGCATGGCCCGCGGGAATTGGCCGCAATGGCTGTCGTCGAGCACCGTGGTCTGCCTCGCGGCCAGATCGGCCGGCAGCGGCCCGGCGAGGCCCAGCCGTTCCCGTTCCGACGCGCTGAACACCGCGCCGCCGCGCATCACGCGGCGCGCATCGTCGCGCGACAGGTTGGCGGCAACCAGCGGCAGATCGTGGCGCAGCGCCAACGCGATCACCGGCCGATACAGCGGCCAGTCCCATCCCGGGGCGCCTGCCTGCGCGATCAGATAGTCGGCGTCGCCGGGGCGCTCGCGCCGGGCGCGGTCGATATCGGCCTGACGCTCGCGATCGAACTGCTCCATCGCAATGGCGGGACGCCAGCCCGCGTCGATGGCGTCGGTCAGCGACGCCAGCCGGCGGCGATGCCCGTCGGCGTTGTCGTGCACCTCGCCCAGCAGCACATAGCGATACGCCGACAGCCGAAGCGCGGTGCCCTCCGGCTCGGCGGGCGTCGCCGCGCAACCGGCGACCAGCACCAGCGCCGCGGCCAGCGCGGCCGTGGCCGAGCGTCGCGGCGATCCGCGCTCAGCGCCCCGCATCGGCTCCCACAGTCGCCGGCACACGGTTGCCGTCCGCATCGATCTCCAGCGGACCGTTGCCGGAGAAGCGGTCCAGCGCCAGGTAGATCACCGGCGTGATGAACAGCGTGATGACCTGCGAGAACAGCAGCCCGCCGACCACGGCCAGACCCAGCGGCTGACGCAGTTCGGCGCCGGCGCCCAGGCCCAGCGCGATCGGCAGCGCGCCCATGATGGCGGCCAGCGTGGTCATCATGATCGGACGGAAGCGCAGCAGGCAGGCCTGGCGGATCGCCCGGGCCGGCGGCATGCCTTGTTCGCGCTGCGCCGCCAGCGCGAAGTCGATCATCATGATGGCGTTCTTCTTGACGATGCCGATCAGCATCAGCACGCCGATGATCGCGATCAGCGACAGCTCGACGCGGAACAGGAACAGCGTCAGCAGCGCACCCACCGCGGCCGAGGGCAGGCCGGCCAGGATCGTCAGCGGATGGATATAGCTTTCGTACAGCACGCCCAGCAGCACGTAGATCACCGCGATCGCCGCGATCAGCAGGATCACCTGGGTGGACTGCGACGACTGGAACACCGCCGCATCGCCGCCCCAGCTGGTGAAGATCTCCTGCGGCATCGCGGTTTCCTGCTTGAAGCGGTCGATGCGCGCCGACGCGTCGCCCAGCGCCGCGCCCGGGGCCAGGTTGAACGACACCGTGACCGACGGCAGCTGGCCCTGGTGATTGACCGCGATCGGACCGACGCGGCGCTCGGTGGTCGCGAACGCCGACAGCGGCACCAGCGTGCCGCCGGTGCTGCGCACATAGATCTTCGAGAAGGCGGTCTCGTCGACGCGGTCCACGTCCGCGGCCTGCAGGATCACGTAGTAGCTGTCGATCGAGGTATAGATCGTCGACACCTGGCGCTCGCCGAACGCGGTATAGAGCGCGGTGCGCACGTCCTGCATCTGCACGCCGAGCGAATTGGCCTTGTCGCGGTCGATCGACAGCTGCGCCTCGAGGCCCGCCTGCTGCGAATCGCTGGTGACGTCGCGGAACAGCGGATCGGCGCGCATGCGGGCCATCAGCTTGTCGGCGGCGGTCTGCAGATTGCCCGACTGCACGCTCTGCAGCGTGTATTGGTAGCGCGCCTTGCTGACGCGGCCGCCCAGCTGCAGGTTCTGCACCGGGCGGAAATAGACGTTGAGCCCCGGAATGCCGGACACATCGCGGCGCAGCGATTCGACCACCTCTGGCATCTTCGGCCGCTCGCCGCCCGGCTTCAGTTCGATGAACATGCGGCCGGTATTGATCGCCGGCGACGGACCGCCGCCGATTGCCACCACGATGCTCTTGACCGCCGGGTTGGCACGCATCCGTTCGGCCGCATCGCGCATCAGCGTCGACATTGCATCGAACGAGATGTCCTGCGGGCCGTCGGCATTGACCTGGATCTGGCCGATGTCCTCCTCGGGGAAGAAGCCCTTCGGAATCAGCACGAACAGCACCGCGGTCAGCACGAACGTCATGCCGGCCGCGGCCAGGACGGTCTTGCGATGCGCCAGGCACCAGTCCAGACCGCGCGCATAGCGGTGCAGCGTGTATTCGAACAGGTTCTCGAACCACTGGGTCGAACGCAGGCCGAAGCTCTGCCGTTGGGGAGGCGCGGCGGCATGCGCGGCGGCATGCCGGGGGGCATCGCCATACGCATGCTGCGATTCGTCGACCGGCACGTTCTCGGCCGACAGGAAGCGCGCGCACAGCATCGGGATCAGCGTCAGCGACACCAGCGCCGACACCAGGATCGACAGCGACACCACCGCGGCGAACTCGTGAAACAGCAGGCCGATCACGCCCGGCATGAAGAAGATCGGGATGAACACCGCCACCAGCGACACCGAGATCGACACGATGGTGAAGCCCATCTCGCGCGAGCCGACCAGCGCCGCCTTCAGCGGCGCCATGCCTTCCTCGATATGGCGGACGATGTTCTCGAGCATCACGATGGCGTCGTCGACCACCAGGCCGACCGCCAGCGTGATCGCCAGCAGCGACACGTTGTCCAGGCTGTAGCCGAACGCCTTCATCAGCGCCACCGTGCCGATCAGCGAGATCGGCAGCGACACCGTCGGGATCAGCGTGGCGGCGGCCCGGCGCAGGAACAGGAAGATCACCATCACCACCAGAGCCGCGGTCAGCGCCAGCGTGAACTGCACGTCGTGGATCGACTCGCGCACCGAGCGCGAGCGGTCATTGACGACGTTGACATTGACCGAGGCCGGCATCTGCTGCACCAGCCGCGGCAGCGCGGCGCGGATCGCATCGACCACCGCCACCGTGTTGGCGTCGGGCTGGCGCTGCACCGCCAGCACGATCGAGCGCTCGTTGTTCAGCCAGCTGCCGGTCTTCAGCGTCTCGACGCTGTCCTCGACCTCGGCCACATCGGACAGCCGCACCAGCGAGCCGTTGGGCTGGCTGGCGACGATGATGTTGCGGAAGGCGTTGGCGTCGGCCAGCTGCCGGTTGGCCTGGATCGTCAGCATCTGGCGCGCGCCGTCGAGCGTGCCGACCGGCGTGTTGGCATTGGCCCGCGAGATCGCGCTGGCCAGCTCGTCCAGCGTCATGCCCCGCGCGGCCAGCGCATCGGGCCGCGCGCGCACCCGCACCGCGAAGCGCTTCTGCCCGTAGACCAGCACCTGCGCAACGCCGGGCAGCGTCGACAGCGTCGGCGCGATCAGGTTGTCGCCGAAGGCGTTCAGCTCGGCCAGGCTCATCGCCGGCGAATTGATCGCCAGCAGGATCACCGCCGCGTCGGCCGGATTGACCTTGCGGTACGACGGCGGCTCGTTCATCTCGGTCGGCAGCGAGCGCTGCGCGCGGAACAGCGCCGATTGCACGTCGACCGCGGCGGCATCGATGTCGCGGTCGTTGTTGAATTCGATCGTGATGCTGGAATTGCCCAGCGTATTCGCCGAGCTGATCACCGACACGCCGGGGATCGTGGCGAACTGCTTTTCCAGCGGCGTGGCGACCGAGGCCGCCATCGTCTCGGGGCTCGCCCCGGGCAGCCGGGCGGTGACCTGGATCACCGGCGAGTTGAAGCTGGGCAGCGCGGCGATCGGGATGGTCGGGTACAGCACGATGCCGGTGACGACGATCGCGATCGCCAGCAGCACCGTCATCACGGGCCGGCGGATGCAGAGTTCGGACAGCGTCATGGCGTCAATGCTTTCCGGGCGCCGGCGCAGCAGCGGGGGCGCTGGCCTCGCGCACCGCGCTGCCCGGACGCAGGTTCTGCACGCCCTCGACCACCACGCGCGTGCCCGCTGGCACGCCTTCGACCACCGCCGCGGCGGCGGTCGCCGCCAGCATCTTGACGGGCATCGGCCTGACCTTGCCGTCGGCCTGCACCGCATAGACGAAGCGGCCCTCCGGT
Organism: Cupriavidus gilardii; assembly: GCF_017598945.1. Classification (GTDB taxonomy): domain Bacteria; phylum Pseudomonadota; class Gammaproteobacteria; order Burkholderiales; family Burkholderiaceae; genus Cupriavidus; species Cupriavidus gilardii_E. Next base: position 12,115 of record NZ_JAGFTW010000044.1, on the reverse strand, counting down.
CCGGTGACCACCGACTGCGGCGGCACCGACACCACGCCCGTCAGCGTCTGCACCACCGCCTCGACCCGCGCGTAGGTGCCGGGCCACAGGCGCTGGGCCTCGTTGTCGAACTGCGCCTTGACGCGGATGGTGCCGTATTGCGGATCGACGGTGTTGTCGACGAAGGTGATGCGGCCCTGCACCGGTTCGGGATTGCCGTCGTTGGGCTGCGCGGTGACCGGCACCGGGCCGCTGCGCAGCGCGTCGCGCAGCGCCGCGAGCTGGCGCTCCGGCAGCGTGAAGGTGACCGCGATCGGCTGGATCTGCGCGATCGTTACCATCGGCTGCGCGGCGGTGGGCAAGACCAGCGAACCGGGGAAGACGTTGATCACGCCGGTGCGGCCGCCGATGGTGGCGCGGATCGCGCCGTAGCTGACCGCGACGCGGCTCGCCTCGATCGCGGCCTGGTCGGCGCGCACCGTGGCCTCCAGCGCATCGACCTTGGCGCGCGCGGTATCGACTGCGCTGCGCGAGATGAAGTTGCGCGCGACCAGCTCCTCGCTGCGCGCCAGCGAGCGGCGGGCATCGGCCAGATCGGCCTGATCGCGCAGCAGCTGGGCACGGGCGCGGGCCAGATTGGCCGCGTCCATGCGGGTATCGAGCGAGAACAGCAGATCGCCGGGCTTGACGGTCTGGCCTTCGCGGATATGGACGGTGCGGACGGTGCTGGAGACCTGCGGGCGGACCTCGACGGTGGACAGCGCGGTCACGTTGCCGTTGACGCTGACTTGCAGCGGCACGTCGCCCTGGCGTGCCAGCGCGGTGGTCACCGCCACCGGCGCCGGGCCCTGCGCCTGCGGCCTGGCGGCAAACCAGGTCTTCCAGACGTACCAGCCGGCGACCGCCAGCAACACCAACAATGCCAGCGCCAGCCAGGGCGACACACGACTTCTGCCGGTACCCATGGCCTGGCTCCAGTTGCTTTCGACGAAGCCTTTGGCCTGGTCGATACCCTTCGATTTCATGCGAGGACCCTCTGCTGCCCCGCGCTGGTGCGCGGGTTCGCTCCCTTTTTTCGTCGTGCCCACCCGGACGGCCACCGCCGGCTTCTGGGAACCGGTGGGCGGCCGGCCGCCCCCAGTGGTACCGCCTTGGCGCCGTATCTGGCAAGCGTTGGCAGACGCGTCTGTATTACAAACGATTACAGGAGAGGGGCCGTCTTTGTATCAGGGATCAAACATTAGCAGAAAACGGGCCCGCCCGGCCGGCGGGCGGGGGTGCGTCCGGGGGTGCGCCCCGGGGGTGCGCCCTATCCCAGGCCGTGCGGAGCGCCACGCAGCGGCTTGCAGCAGCACGGCGCGCTCAGGCCTGCTGCGGCGCCTGCCGGCGCAGCCAGCGGCAACCGAGGGCGCGGGCGCGCGCCGACAGCAGCAGGGCGCCGAGCATCAGCGCGGCCGCGCCCCAGTGCAGTGCGTGCGCGCCGGCGGTGGCGTAGATCGCCGCGCCGACCATCGCGCCGATCGCCTGGCCCAGATAGATCGACGAGGAATTGAGCGAGATCGACACCGCCGCCCGCTCCGGCGCGAGCGCCACCAGCCGTGCCTGCTGCGCGCTGTTGGTGGCGAAGCCGCCGATGCCCCACAGCATGAAGATCAGCACCAGCGCGATCGGGCCGAGACCGGTCAGCGGCCACAGCAGCATCGCCGCCAGCGAGGTGCCCAGCGCGACGTGGACCACGCGGGCCGGCGTGGCGCGGTCCATGCGCGCGGCCGCCACCACGTTGCCGAACACGCCGCAGGCGCCATAGGCCAGGAACATCAGGCTCAGCGCGCCGCCGCTGACGCCATGGACGTCCCGCAGCATCGGCGCGATATAGGTGAACATCGTGAACATGCCGGCGGACGACACCATCGTCACACCGACCACCATCAACAGCGGCGTATGGCGCAGCACCGCGCCCCAGGCCGCGCGGCCCACCGGCGCCACCATCAGAGCGCGCGGCAGCACCCGCCACAGCGCGAGCGCCACGCCCAGCGCCATCACGCCGACCACGCCCATGCTGACGCGCCAGCCCAGCGTCGTGCTGATCCAGGTGCCCATCGGCACGCCGACCACGCTGGCCACGCTCCAGCCGAGAAAGACGAAGCTGATCGCCCGGCCGCGCAGCTTCGCATCGACCAGCAGCGGCAGCGTGGCGGCAGCCTGGGGGGTATAGATGGCGGCGCCGATCGCCGTGACGAAACGCAGCACGACCAGCGCGCCGAAGTTCGGCGCCAGCGCCGAGGCCAGATGCAGCACGCCATAGAGCGCCAGGGCGCCGACCAGCAGCAGGCGGCGGTCGATGCGCGAACCGAGCGTGGCGAACAGCGGCGCGCCGACGCAACAGGCCAGCGCAAAGGCCGAGACCAGCTGGCCGGCGGTGGCGGCGCTCAAATGAAAATCGCCGGCGATGTCGTTCAGCATGCCGGTGACGATCATCGCGCCGGTGCCGATGACGAAATTGCCGACGCAAAGCGTCAGAAGCCTGGGATCCATGATGGGGACGCGAGGGGAATGGCGGCGGGGGGCCGCCCGCGAATCCCGGCAGTGTAGCGGTTTTGCGCCGATCGGGTCGGGCGCCGCCGCAGCCATGGGAACCCGCCGGTCCGCCGCGACGGGGTGCGCGGCGGGTTGCCCCTCAGCGGGTCAGCGCGGGCGTCAGCGCCTTGGGATTGACCACGCTGCCGTGCTCGCCGGCCAGCACGTCGAGGATGTTCTGGAACGCGGTGCGGAAGTACAGCTCGTAGCTGTCGCGCTCGACATAGCCCAGATGCGGCGTGCAGATGCAGTTCTCCATCCGCAGCAGCGCGTGGCCCTGCAGGATCGGCTCGGACTCGAACACGTCGACCGCCGCCATGCCGGGCCGGCCGCGGTTGAGCGCCGCGACCAACGCGTTTTCCTCGACCAGCTCGGCGCGGCTGGTGTTGACGAACAGCGCGGTCGGCTTCATCGAGGTCAGGTCGGCCAGCTTGACGATGTGGCGCGTCTCGTCGTTCAGCCGCAGATGCAGCGACAGCACGTCGCTGTCGGCGAACAGCTGCTCCTTCGACTCGGCCAGCGCGAAGCCGTCCTCGCGTGCGGCCGTCTGCGAGGCCTCGCGGCCCCAGACCAGCACGTTCATGCCGAAGGCGCGGCCATAGCCGGCCACCAGGCGGCCGATCTTGCCGTAGCCCCAGATGCCCAGCGTCTGGCCCTTGAGCACCTGGCCGAGCCCGAAATTGGGCGGCATCGTCGTCGATTTCAGACCCGACTGCTGCCAGGCGCCGTGCTTCAGGCTCGCGACGTATTGCGGAATCCGCCGCTGCGCCGCCATGATCAGCGCCCAGGTCAGCTCGGCCGGCGCGACCGGCGAACCGACCCCTTCGAGCACCACCACGCCGCGGTCGGTGCAGGCATCGACGTCGATATGGCTGCCCGCGCCGCCAACGCGGCCGGTCTGGCTGATGATCTTCAGCTTCGGCAGCTTCTCCAGCAGCTGGCGCGTGATGCGGGTGCGCTCGCGGATCAGCACCACGGCTTCGACATCGGACAGGCGCGCCGCCAGCTGGCCCACGCCCTTGACGGTGTTGTTGAACACCTTGACGTCATGCCCCTGCAGCAGCTGAAAGCAGGCCAGCTTGCGCACGGCATCCTGGTAGTCGTCGAGAACGGCAATTTTCATCGTCGGATTCGGTGAGGCAGTTCGGTGAGGCGGTTCGTAGAGGCGGTTCGTTGAACAGGCGGTTCGTTGAACTTCGGGGAGCGATTCGATCGACGCGGCAATCCGGTTGGTTCGCGTGCCCACAGACCGGCATGCCGGCGACCAGTAAGGTGGGCGACCAAAGTGCTGCGCAATGTGTTGCGACAGGCAAGACCGACACGGCGTTCCGACCGGTTTTCGCGCCGCGCGCTTGCTGCAGAGCAAAAAACGGAGGACGACAGCGGTGGTATCCTTGCCGCCTTCGGTGACATCCCGGATTGTCGGTCGAGCTCCGCTCCCGCACCCGGTTTGTTGCCGGACAAAGCTTGACTGGCACCCGCTGCGACACGTCCGCGGGAAAACCGCCACTGTAGCGCAGCCGCAAGGCCCGCCGCGATCGATTCCCGACTGGATCGCGCCGGACTTGTAACGGGATGTGACGGTCCCGAGCGAGCGTGGTCCACACCGACCACCATGCGGGCGCCATGCGGGCAGAACGCCCGCCCCACATGCGGAACCGCTTTCACAAGAAGTGGTCCCTCAAGCATGCGGCCATGGCAGGCGTTCTCGTCGATTCCGCGTTTCATCCGGTTTTTCAGAGCGCGGCCCCGGGCCAGGCTTTGCCAAAGATTTCTTTTTTGCTTTGGAGTACCACCATGAACCACCCCACCATGCAAGGCACGCCGGCGCTGAACGTTCCGGCCTGGGTCAAGCACCAGAAGCTGGTCGCCTGGGTCGCCGAGATCGCTGCGCTGACCAAGCCCGACAGCATCTACTGGTGCGACGGCTCCCAGGAGGAATACGACCGCCTGTGCGAGCAGATGGTCGCCGCCGGCACGATGAAGCGGCTGAACCCGGCCAAGCGCAAGAACTCCTTCCTCGCCATCTCCGACCCCTCCGATGTCGCGCGCGTCGAGGACCGTACCTTCATCTGCTCGCAGAAGGAGGAAGACGCCGGCCCGACCAACAACTGGATGCCGCCGGCCGAGATGCGCCAGACCCTGAGCGGGCTGTTCGATGGCTGCATGCGCGGCCGCACGCTGTACGTGGTGCCGTTCTCGATGGGGCCGCTCGGTTCGCCGATCGCCCACATCGGCGTGGAGCTGTCCGACAGCCCGTACGTCGCCGTCAACATGCGGATCATGACCCGCATGGGCCGCGCCGTGTACGACGTGCTGGGCGCCGACGGCGAGTTCGTGCCGTGCGTGCACACCGTCGGCAAGCCGCTGGCCGCCGGCGAGAAGGACGTGCCGTGGCCGTGCAACCCGACCAAGTACATCGTGCATTTCCCCGAGACCCGCGAGATCTGGTCGTTCGGTTCGGGCTACGGCGGCAACGCGCTGCTGGGCAAGAAGTGCTTCGCGCTGCGGATCGCCTCGACCATGGGCCGCGACGAGGGCTGGCTGGCCGAACACATGCTGATCCTCGGCGTGACCTCGCCGGAGGGCAAGAAGTACCACGTCGCGGCGGCCTTCCCGTCGGCCTGCGGCAAGACCAACTTCGCGATGCTGATCCCGCCCAAGGGCTTCGAGGGCTGGAAGGTCACCACCATCGGCGACGACATCGCGTGGATCAAGCCGGGCAAGGACGGCCGCCTGTACGCGATCAACCCCGAAGCCGGCTACTTCGGCGTGGCCCCGGGCACCAGCGAGAAGACCAACTTCAACGCGATGGCGACGCTGAAGGAAAACGTCATCTTCACCAACGTCGCGCTGACCGATGACGGCGACGTCTGGTGGGAAGGCATGACGAAGGAAGCGCCGGCCCATCTGATCGACTGGCAGGGCAAGGACTGGACGCCGGAGATCGCCAGGCAGACGGGCGCCAAGGCGGCCCACCCGAACGCGCGCTTCACCGCACCGGCCTCGCAGTGCCCCTCGATCGACGCCAACTGGGACAACCCGGCCGGCGTGCCGATCGACGCCTTCATCTTCGGCGGCCGCCGCTCGACCACGGTGCCGCTGGTGACCGAGGCCCGCAACTGGACCGAAGGCGTCTACATGGCCGCCACCATGGGTTCGGAGACCACCGCCGCGGCCGCCGGCCAGCAAGGCGTGGTGCGCCGCGACCCGTTCGCGATGCTGCCGTTCTGCGGCTACAACATGAGCGACTACTTCGGCCACTGGCTGGAGCTGGGCAACAAGCTCGAGGCCGCCGGCGCCAAGCTGCCGAAGATCTACTGCGTCAACTGGTTCCGCAAGGACGAGGCCGGCAATTTCGTGTGGCCGGGCTTCGGCGAGAACATGCGCGTGCTGTCGTGGATGATCGACCGCGTCGAAGGCCGCGGCCAGGGCACCGAGCACGTGTTCGGCACCTCGCCGCGCTACGAGGACCTGCGCTGGGAAGGCCTGGACTTCTCGCCCGAGCAATTCCAGAAGGTCACCTCGATCGACCGCGCCGCCTGGGAACAGGAACTGGCGCTGCACGAAGAGCTGTTCACCCAGCTCAAGCACCATCTGCCGCAGGCGCTGTCCGAAACCAAGGATGCACTGGCCAGGCGGCTGGCGGCTTGATTCGGTAGTGGCCTGACTTCGCGCTTGCCCCAGGCGAGCGCGTCGGCAAGAAAGAAGCCCTCGCGATCTGGCTCGCGAGGGCTTTTTTTCGTCCGGCGTATTGGGCTACGGCGCGGGCCGGACCGCGATCCGACGGGATCTCACCCGCCGTTTGCTTCACCCCCCAACTGCTCCACCGCATACTTCACCAACCCCGCCCGTCCCTCGATGCCCAGCTTGCGCTTGAGGTTCAGCCGATGCGTCTCCACCGTGCGCACCGACACGCCCAACGACGCGGCGATTTCCTTGTTGGCCAGGCCCCGGCCGATGCCGTTCAGGATGTCGCGTTCGCGTGGGGTCAGCGCATCGAGCGGATGCGGGGCGGGGCCTTCCTCGATCATGCGGCGGGCGATGCGGGCGCTGTAGAAGACGCGGCCGGCCAGCACCGCGTCGATCGCGGCCAGCAGTTCGTCGGCCGGGGCGTCCTTCAGCACGTAGCCGCGCGCGCCAGCGCGCATGGCCTGCCGCACGTATTCGAGGTTGTCGTGCATCGACAGCATCAGCACCGCGATCTCGGGATGGCGCTGGTGCAGCGCGTCGGCCAGCGCGATACCGCCCATGCCGCGCATGCCGATATCGGTGATCAACAGGTCCGGCAGCGCGTCCAGCGCGCAGCGCGCCAGCCAGGCCAGCGCCGCTTCGCCGTCGTCCGCCTCGCCGACCACGGTCAGGCCCGGCTGCAGCGCCAGGTGCATGCGCATGCCGTCGCGTACCAGCGTGTGGTCGTCGACCAGCAGCACGCGCGCGGGACGATACGGTTCGGAGTAGGAGCTCATCGGGACAGCGGGGAAGAGTGGGACGGGGCGGCCGGCGGCGCGTCCACCGTCCTAGCGAGCGCCGGCGTCTCCGGCGTAGCACGCGTTTCCGGCGCGAAGGCCGAGGCCGGCAGGAAGGCGCGGATGCGCGTGCCGCCCGGCGCGGAGTCGATATCGAACTCGCCGCCCAGGCTGGCGATGCGCTCGCGCAGGTTGCGCAGGCCGATGCCGCCGCGCGGGTCGCGCTGCACGCGCTCGAGATCGAAGCCGCTGCCGTCGTCCTGCACCACCAGCGCGACGCCGGACTCGGCATACGACAGCGTCAGCTCGACGCGCCGCGCATTGGCGTGGCGCTCGACATTGGTCAGCGCCTCCTGCGCGATCCGATAGAGCGCGGTGGCGGCTTCGTCGGACAGCGGCCGTGCCACGCCGCGGCAGTCGATCGTGATCCGCAGCCCGCTGGCGCCCTGCATCTCGCGCGCCAAATGCTGCAGCGCGGCTTGCAGGCCCAGGTCGTCGAGCAGCGCCGGGCGCAGATTGCGGGCGACGCGCCGGACCTCGTTGAACACCGTCTCGAGCCGGTTCAGCGCCATGCCGAGCACCGGCGCCACCGCCGCGCCCTCGGTCGGCGCCTGCGCCAGCCGGTTCAGCGCGGTCTCGAGCACCAGCTTGACCGATACCAGCAGCTGGCTGACGCCGTCGTGCAGCTCGCGCGACAGCCGCGCGCGTTCGTCCTCCTGCGAGCGCACCACGCGCTGCGCCAGCTGGCGCAGCTTGGCGTCGGCCTCGCGATGCTCGCTGATGTTCAGCGCCAGCCCGCCCGCGCCCACCAGCAGGATGCTGATCGCGGCGATCGCGCCGATCCACGCCAGCGTCGCGCGGATATCGGTCTCGGCGCGCGTGTCGAGCTCGCGCAGCGTCGCCTCGACATCGTCCAGATAGATGCCGGTACCAAGCATCCAGCCCCATTCGGGCACCGCGACCACATAGCCGAGCTTGGGCGCCATCTGCCGCGTCGACGGCTTCTCCCAGCGATAGCGCACCGCGCCGCCGCCCGCGCGGGCCGCCGCGATCAGCTGCTGGATCGTCAGCGCCCCCTCGGGATCGCGCAGATCCCACAGGTCGCGGCCGACCAGATCGGGCTGGCGCGGGTGCATCAGGTTGCGGCCCTGCAGATCGTACAGGAAGAAGTAGCCGTCGGGACCATAGTCCAGCCCCGCCAGCGCCTGCATCGCGGCCTGGCGCGTGGCCTCGTCGTTGCGGCCGGACTTGACCAGCGGCGCGATCGCGCTCTGCGCCAGCTGTACGTAGTGCCGCAGCTCGGTTTCCTTGCTTTGCAGATAGGCGGCCTCGACCAGCGCGCGCTCGTGGCGGACCAGCGCGGTGGCCTGATAGTGCACGGCCAGCGCGATGCCGAGCATGGCGATCGCCAGCGGCGCGACCGCGAGCAGCAGGATCTTCTGGCGGAGTTTCATCGTGACCAGGGTAAACACGGATGCCTGGGAAGCGGCCTGTGACCGTCCCGTTGCGTAGTACTACGCAGGATCGCTGCGTAGTTACGCGCTTGTGCCTCGATTGGCGGGTGTCAATACTACACGCCGACGCGCGACCGGCTCCGAGGGCCAGCGCCGCGTCATTCGCAACGGGATGCGCCAGTGCCCACACACCGGCGTATCGCCCCGCCTGCCAGACAAGATCCGGACCGGAAGTCGAGGGACCGGGCGCCGCTGACATCAGCGCTGACATCTGCGCTGAAATCTGGAGACAGCTTGCCCCCGATCGCCCGCCATGCGCCGCCCGACGGCGCGCGTGCCGCCGTGCGCGCCCCTCGGTCCACCGGCCCTTGTTCCCCCGCGGGCTTTGTTCCATGTGGTCTGAGGAGACCTTCACTATGAATCGCATCGGGCAACACCTGATGTGGCTGGCCGTCGCCGTGCTCGGCGCGTTTGCCTTCGCCACCGTTGCACTGTCGCGCGGCGAAGCCGTCAGTGCCTTGTGGATCGTGGTCGCCGCGATCTGCATCTATCTGATCGCCTACCGCTACTACAGCCGCTTCATCGCCGACAAGGTGATGCAGCTGGACCCCAAACGGATGACGCCGGCCTGGCGCCATAACGACGGCCTGGACTACGTGCCGACCAACAAGGCGGTGCTGTTCGGCCACCACTTCGCCGCGATCGCCGGCGCCGGACCGCTGGTCGGGCCGGTGCTCGCCGCGCAGATGGGCTACATGCCCGGCATGCTGTGGATCCTGGCCGGCGTGGTGTTCGCCGGCGCGGTGCAGGACTTCATGGTGCTGTTCATCTCGACCCGCCGCGACGGCCGCTCGCTGGGCGATCTGGTCAAGGCCGAGATGGGTACGGTGCCCGGCATGATCGCGCTGTTCGGCTGCTTCATGATCATGATCATCATCCTCGCGGTGCTGGCGCTGATCGTGGTCAAGGCGCTGGCCGATTCGCCGTGGGGCACGTTCACCGTGGCGGTGACGATCCCGATCGCGCTGTTCATGGGCGTCTACACGCGCTACATCCGCCCGGGCCGCATCGGCGAGGTGTCGGTAATCGGCTTCGTGCTGCTGATGCTGGCCATCGTCGGCGGCCAGTACGTGCACGAGAGCGCCACGCTGGCGCCGCTGTTTACCTTCGACGGCAAGGCGCTGACCTGGATGCTGATCGGCTACGGCTTCGTCGCCGCGGTGCTGCCGGTGTGGCTGCTGCTGGCCCCGCGCGACTACCTGTCGACCTTCCTGAAGATCGGCACCATCATCGCGCTGGCGGTCGGCATCCTGATCGTCGCGCCGGAACTGAAGATGCCGGCCTTCACGCAGTTCGCCGAAGGCGGCGGTCCGGTGTGGTCGGGCAACCTGTTCCCGTTCCTGTTCATCACCATCGCCTGCGGCGCGGTATCGGGCTTCCACGCGCTGATCTCGTCGGGCACCACGCCCAAGCTGCTGGAGAACGAGACCCACGCCCGCTTCATCGGCTACGGCGCGATGCTGGCCGAGTCCTTCGTCGCGATCATGGCGCTGGTAGCCGCCTCGGTGATCGAGCCCGGCGTGTACTTCGCGATGAACAGCCCGGCGGCCGTGATCGGCACCACGCCGGAAGCGGTCGCGGCGGCGGTATCGAACTGGGGCTTCGTGATCACGCCCGACGTGCTGGTGCAGACCGCCAAGGACGTCGGCGAAAACACCATCATCTCGCGCGCCGGCGGCGCCCCGACGCTGGCGGTGGGCATCGCCCACATCCTGCATCAGGTGGTCGGCGGCCAGGCCATGATGGCGTTCTGGTACCACTTCGCCATCCTGTTCGAGGCGCTGTTCATCCTGACCGCCGTCGACGCGGGCACCCGCGCCGGCCGCTTCATGCTGCAGGATCTGCTGGGCAGCTTCGTGCCCTCGATGCGCCGGACCGACTCGCTGCCGGCCAACCTGATCGCGACGGCGCTGTGCGTCGGCGCCTGGGGCTACTTCCTGTATCAGGGCGTGGTCGATCCGCTGGGCGGCATCAACACGCTGTGGCCGCTGTTCGGCATCTCGAACCAGATGCTGGCCGCGGTGGCGCTGGTGCTGGGCACCTGCGTGCTGGTCAAGATGAAGCGCGGCCGCTATGCCTGGGTCACGCTGCTGCCGACCGTCTGGCTGCTGATCTGCACGCTGACCGCGGGCTGGCAGAAGCTGTTCCATGCCGACCCGAAGATCGGCTTCCTGTCGCACGCCAGCAAGTTCAGCGACGCGATCGCCCAGGGCACGGTGCTGGCGCCGGCCAAGACGATGGAGCAGATGCACCGGATCGTCTTCAACGACTATCTGGACGCGGGCCTGTGCGCGCTGTTCATGGCGGTGGTGCTGTCGATCGTCTACTACGGTCTGCGCACCGGTCTGCGCGCGGGCGCGCAGGCACGGCCGACGGCCCACGAGACGCCGTTCGAGCCGCTGCCGGCCGCAGCCTCGGCACAGCGCTGAGCGCCGTCTGTCCCGCTCGCCGCAACGTCAACCCCACGCAGAGGAAGGAACGCCATGCTGGATCCGCTGAACAAGATGGGCCAAATGGGCCGCTACCTGGGCCAGTCGCTGCGGCTGATGGTCGGGCTGCCCGACTACCAGACCTATGTGGCCCATATGGAAAGCACGCATCCGGACCGCGAGCCGATGAGCTACGAGGAGTTCTTCCGCGAGCGCCAGGAGGCGCGTTACGGCGGCGGGCAGGGCAAGTGCTGTTGAACCGCCGCCGGGACGGCATCGCCATCGCGTGATGCCGGATTCACCTGTAACATGACAAAGGCTGCCCGCGGGCAGCCTTTGTTGTCTTTCTGCAGCATTAATAAAGGCTTACAGGCGGTTACAGCAATGTCTGTGCCCAAAATCTACACTTGCATCACAGTTTGGCAACCAGAGGAAAAACACTATGTCTCGCCGACTCGTTCGCAATATGACCGTGGCCCTCGCCCTGGCGGCATCGACGACGCTGCCTGCATTCGCGAGCGACATGAATAACGCACTGGGTGGCGCCCTCGGCGGCGTCGCCGGTGCAGCCGTCGGAGGTGCGCTGGGCGGCTCCACCGGCGCCGTGATCGGCGGCGCGGTGGGCGGTGGCGCCGGCGGCGCAATCAGCTCGAATCGCCGCGAGCGTACCGGCGCCATCCTGGGCGGCGCGCTCGGCGGCGGTGCGGGTACCGCGGCGGGCAACGCAATGGGCGGCCGCGGCGGCGGCCTGGTGGGCGCGGCCCTGGGCGGCGGCGCAGGCGCGGCGCTGGGCGGCAACATCTCGCGCAGCAACTCGTACGCCAACGACCGTGACCGCTACTACCGCGACCGCGGCTATCACAAGAGCAAGTACAAGAACAAGCACCGCCACCACCGCCGCGGCCATCGTGATTGGGACGATTGATCGCAGGGGGTAGTGCACCCTGACAGCCAGTTCGACGGGCCGCGCAAGCGGCCCGTTTTTGTTTTGCGGCGGCGAATGACGGGCATCCGGTTGTTCGACTTGCGCGGGCGCGGCGGGTCGGGGCCGGAAACGACGAGGCCCGTGGCGGGGGCCGGGGGTCGGGGTGGCTTCTTTTTACATCTTACCCCGCCCGCCGAGAGGGTAGTGTGTAGCTCCGCGTGG
>NZ_JAGFTW010000005.1:0-166523 GCF_017598945.1 Cupriavidus gilardii | reverse complement strand
GGCTTAGGCTGAACGCTACCAAGAATTGGACGCCCCGATCCTCGCTCTCCCTCGAACTTGAGCTCGCGCTCAGAGCATGGGTCAATCGATCTGAGGCGTCCGGGACGAATTTTGCAACATACAAGGGATCAGACCGGGCGGCCTCAGACCGCCGCTTCGTCCTGCTCGCCGGTGCGAATCCGGATCACGCGTTCGATCTCGGTGACGAAGATCTTGCCGTCGCCGATCTTGCCGGTATGGGCGGCCTTGACGATCGCGTCCAGCACGGTATCGAGCTGACTTTCCGCCACGACCACCTCGATCTTGATCTTCGGCAGGAAGTCGACGACGTACTCCGCGCCGCGATACAGCTCCGTGTGACCCTTCTGCCGGCCGAACCCCTTGACCTCGGTGACCGTCAGACCGGTCACGCCCACGTCGGCCAGCGCCTCACGCACTTCGTCCAGCTTGAACGGTTTGATGATGGCGGTAATTTGTTTCATGTCGGCCCCCTTTCTGTCGTGATTGGTTGATGCAAGATTCTAGCCCGCGCGGCGCGATGGCGCGCCAAAGCGGGCCGGGGATCACCCCTTGTCGTGTCGATTGCCGGCCTTCGCGGCCGCCCTGCCGTTGCCGTTGCCCTTGCGCGCGGTAACGTCGTCCGGAATGCAGTCCAGCTCCGCCAGCCATGCGGTCGATTCGCTGTCGCTGGGCGCGCGCCAGTCGCCGCGCGGCGACAGCGAGCCGCCCGAGCCCACCTTCGGTGCATTCGGAACGCACGAGCGCTTGAACTGGCTGGTGCGGAAGAAGCGGTCCAGGAAGATGCGCAGGTTGCGCTTGATGTCGGCCAGTTCGTACTGGTTGCGCGCCACGTGCGCCTCCTCGGGCCACTGTCCCGCCTCGCGGTCTCCCCAGGCATGCAACGCCAGATAGGCCACCTTCGACGGCGTGAAGCCGAAGCGCAGCGTGTAGTACAGATTGAAATCCTGCAGCTCGTAGGGCCCGATCACGCTTTCGGTCTTCTGGCCGGGCTTGTCGTTCGAATCGCCCGGCACCAGTTCGGGGCTGATATCGGTGCCCAGCACGTCGAGCAGCACCTCGCTGCCGCCCGCACCGATCTGCCCCGTTTCGGCGACCCAGCGCACCAGATGCGAGATCAGCGTCTTGGGCACGCTGGCATTGACGTTGTAGTGCGACATGTGGTCGCCGACACCATAGGTGCACCAGCCTAGTGCCAGCTCGCTGAGGTCGCCGGTGCCGATCACGATGCCGTTGTGGTGGTTGGCCAGCCGGAAAAGATGGTTGGTGCGCTCGCCGGCCTGCACGTTCTCGAAGGTCACGTCATAGACCGGCTTGCCGTCGGCGAACGGGTGGCCGAGGTCCTTCAGCATCGCCAGGCAGCTCGGCCGGATGTCGATTTCCCGCGCGGTGCAGCCGACCACTTCCATCAGCCGCCGGGCCTGCTGCAGCGTGCGGTCGCTGGTCGCAAAACCGGGCATCGTGAAGCCGAGGATATTGGCGCGCGGCAGCCCCAGCCGGTCCATCGCCTTGGCGCAGACCAGCAGCGCATGGGTCGAATCGAGCCCGCCCGACACGCCGATCACCACCTTCGAAATGCCGGTGGCAGACAGCCGCTGTACCAGCGCCTGCACCTGGATCTGGTAGACCTCGTTGCAGCGCTCGTCGCGCCGGCGGCGGTCGGCCGGCACATAGGGGAAGCGCTCGACGCGGCGTCGCAGCGGCAGATCGCGGTCCTCGTCGACGCCGAGCACGAAGCCGACGGTGCGGAATTTCGCCACCTCGCCGGCATGGCGGCGCACCGAGTCGCCGAACGTGGTCATGTGCATGCGCTCGCGCGACAGCCGCTCCAGATCGACGTCGGCGAAGATCATGTGCGAATCGTCGGCAAAGCGCTCGGATTCGGCCAGCAGCTCGCCGTTCTCATAGACCAGCGCCTGGCCGTCCCAGGCCAGATCGGTCGTCGATTCGCCCTTGCCCGCCGAGCTGTACAGATAGGCGGCCAGGCAGCGCGCCGATTGCTGCGACACCAGCTGATGCCGATAGCCGGACTTGCCCACCACGATATTGGACGCCGACAGGTTGACCAGCACCGTGGCCCCCGCCAGCGCGGCGAACGACGACGGCGGGATCGGCACCCAGACGTCCTCGCAGATCTCGACATGAAAGCGCAGCAGCGGGATGTTCTCGATCTCGAACAGCAGCCCGGCGCCGAACGGCACGCTCTGCCCCAGCAGGTCGATCTGCTCGACCGTGGCGCAGTCCGCGGCGCTGAACTGGCGGGCCTCGTAGAACTCCCAGTAATTCGGCAGGAAGCTCTTGGGCACGACGCCGCGCAGCTGGCCGCCGGCGACGACGACCGCGCAGTTGAACAGCTGATGCTGGACCCGCAGCGGCATGCCGACGACCAGCGCGCACGGCAGCGTGCGTGAAGCCTCGACGATCTCGCCCAAGGCCCGCTCGCAGGCATCGAGCAGCGTCTTCTGATGGAACAGGTCGTCGCAGCTGTAGGCGGACAGGCCGAGCTCGGGGAAGGCCACCAGCGCGGCGCCGCCATCTGCGGCCTCGCGGGCCAGCGCAATGGTCTGCTGCGCGTTGAAGACGGGATCGGCGACCTTGCAGCGCGGCACGCCGACCGCCACGCGCACGAAGCCATGGGAATACAGATTGAAGAATCGGCTCATCTCGAACACCCTTGTTGTGCGCAGGGCCGGCACGGGCCCGACCTGTGCGATGCGCGGCGGCAGGCGATAATGCGGCGTCGTGGTCCGCCGGATCCACCGACTTTCTCTACCGCATTTCGCCGAAATTCGCCGCAGGCTCCATCCCTCGGCAAGGCACACCGTGAAAGCACCCAAGCCAATGCCAACCCGCTCAGTGCCGTCTGACTCAGGCAGCGCCGCCGTCCAGGCGAAGCGACCGGAGAATTATCGCACGCGTATTGTCGAGAACCTGGCCGACATCTCGCCGGCCGAATGGGATGGCCTGCTGGCGCAGCAGCCCGCCCGCACGCCGTTTCTGCGCCATGCCTTTCTGCATGCGCTGCATGCCAGCGGCAGCGCCAGCGACGATACCGGCTGGAGTCCGCGCTATCTGACCTTGTGGAAGGACGCCGAGGACGTAATCCATGGCGAGCGCCTGGCGGCGGCGATGCCGCTCTACGCGAAGGCGCACTCCTACGGCGAGTATGTGTTCGACTGGGCCTGGGCCGACGCCTATGCGCAGAACGGCCTGGAGTACTACCCGAAGTGGCTGGCGGCGATTCCGTTCACGCCGGTGCAGGGCACGCGCCTGCTTGCCGAGAACGCGCTGGCGCGCGAGCTGCTGCTGCAGGTCGCGCTGACGCTGGCCGAGCAGAGCCAGCTGTCCTCATTGCATGTGCTGTTCCCCGACGACGCCGAGGCCGCGCTGATGGAGCAGGCCGGCATGTTGATGCGCCATGGCGTGCAGTTCCACTGGACCAATCCCGGCTATCCGGACTTCGAGGCGTTTCTCGCCACACTGTCGCAAAAGAAGCGCAAGAACATCCGCGCCGAGCGCCGCCGTGTCGCCGAGGCCGGCATCACGTTCCGTCATCTGCGCGGCACGCGGATCGGCCCCGACGACTGGCGGCTGTTCCATCGCTGCTATCGGCAGACCTATCGCGAACACCGTTCGACGCCCTATCTGAACCTGGACTTCTTCGAGCGCATCGGCGCGGCGATGCCCGAGCATCTGCTGCTGGTGATCGCGCAGCGCGAGGGGCGCGATATCGCGGCATCGCTGCTGGTCTACGATGACGACCCCAGGGTCAGCACGTTGTACGGCCGCTATTGGGGCGCGCTCGAACACCATCCCTGCCTGCATTTCGAGACCGCGTACTACCAGCCGCTCGCCTTCTGCATCGAGCACGGCATCGGCACGTTCGAGGGCGGCGCGCAGGGCGAACACAAGATGGCGCGCGGCTTCCTGCCGGTGGCCACCCGCTCCGCCCACTGGCTCGCGCACCCGGCCTTCGCCGACGCGGTCGAGCGCTTCCTGGCGCGCGAGCGCCAGGGCATCGATGCCTATCTGGATGAATTGAACGACAGGACGCCGTATGCGAGGACGGCGGGGGACGGTACGGAGTAGATGTACTCCCCTCTCCCGCTTGCGGGAGAGGGGTCGGGGGAGAGGGAACCGACGGTCGTTATGCCAACGCTGTCAGCGCTTGTGTACGCCCTTTGCCCTTTGCCCTCTCCCCCAGCCCCTCTCCCACGAGTGGGAGAGGGGAGCCAACCAACGGCAGGGCGAATCGAATCGACCTCAAACCTTCGCCGCCACCCACTCGCCCACGCCCGCCAGCGCCGCCGGCAGCTTCGCCGGTTCGGTGCCGCCCGCCTGGGCCATGTCGGGACGGCCGCCGCCCTTGCCGCCGACCTGCTGGGCGACGAAGTTGACCAGCTCGCCGGCCTTGACCTTGCCGGTCGCATCGGCGGTGACGCCGGCGATCAGGCTGACCTTGCCGTCCTGCACCGCACCGAGCACGATGGCCGCGCTCTTGAGCTTGTCCTTGAGCTTGTCCATGGTCTCGCGCAACGTCTTGACGTCGGCGCCTTCCAGCTGGGCCGCCAGCACCTTCAGGCCCTTGACCTCGATCGCCTGGCTCGCCAGCTCGTCGCCCTGCGACGCGGCCAGCTTGCTCTTCAGGCGTTCGAGCTCCTTCTCCAGCGCGCGGACCTGGTCCTGCATCTGGCCGATGCGCGGCACCAGTTCGCCCGGCTGCGCCTTCAACGCGGACGCGGCCTCGTTCAGCCGCGCATCGAGCGACTGCAGATAGTGCAGCGCGTTGTCGCCGGTGATCGCCTCGACGCGGCGGATGCCGGCCGCGACGCCGCCTTCCATCACGATCTTGAACAGGCCGATATCGCCGGTGCGGGTCACGTGGGTGCCGCCGCACAGTTCCTTCGAGCTGCCGATCGACAGCACCCGCACCTCGTCGGCGTACTTCTCGCCGAACAGCGCCATCGCGCCGCTCTTGACGGCATCGTCGAACGGCATGAGCTCGGCGCCGGTGGCCTCGTTGCGCAGGATCTCGGCGTTGACGATCTCCTCGACCTCGCGGATCTGCGCCGCGGTCAGCGGCGCATTGTGCGAGAAGTCGAAACGGGTCTTGTCGGCATCGACCAGCGAGCCCTTCTGCTGCACGTGGCTGCCCAGCACTTCGCGCAGCGCCTTGTGCATCAGGTGGGTGGCCGAGTGGTTGCGCATCGTGCGCGCGCGGCGCACGGCGTCGACCTCGGCGCTCACGGTGTCGCCGACCTTCAGCGCGGCGCCGCCGAGCGTGCCCTGATGGCCGAACACATCGGCCTGGACCTTGGTGGTATCGGCGACCGCGAACACCGCCGCGCCGGCCTTCAGTTCGCCCTGGTCGCCGGCCTGGCCGCCCGACTCGGCGTAGAACGGCGTATGGTCGAGCACCACCACGCCGGTCTGGCCCGGCTGCATGGCGTCGACCGAGGCGCCGTCGACATACAGCGCGACCACCTTGGCATTGTCCAGCGCCAGCTTCTCGTAGCCGTGAAAGGTCGTCTTGGCGCCGCTGTACTCGAGGCCGGCGGCCATCTTGAACTTGCCGGCGGCACGGGCCTGCTCGCGCTGGCGCGTCATCGCGGCGTCGAAGGCGGCTTCATCGACCGACACTTCCTGCTCGCGGCAGACGTCCTGCGTCAGGTCCAGCGGAAAGCCATAGGTGTCGTGCAGCTTGAACGCGAGCTCCCCGTCCAGCATCTTGCCGCCCTTGGCCTTCAGGTCGGCCAGCGCCGCATCGAGAATGCTCATGCCGTTCTCGATGGTCTCGAAGAAGCGCTCCTCCTCGGCCTTCAGCACCTCGACCACGCGCGGCGCGGCCTCGGCCAGCTCCGGATAGGCCTCGCCCATCTGCGCAACCAGGTCGCCCACCAGCTTGTGGAAGAACGGCGTCTTGCGGCCCAGCTTGTAGCCGTGGCGGATCGCGCGGCGCACGATCCGGCGCAGCACGTAGCCGCGGCCTTCATTGCCCGGAATCACGCCGTCGACGATCAGGAAGGAGCAGGCGCGGATATGGTCGGCGATGACCTTCAGCGAGTTGTTGTTCAGATCGTCGATGCCGGTCTCGCGCGCGGCGGCGCGGATCAGCGCCTGGAACAGGTCGATCTCGTAGTTGCTGTGCACGTGCTGCAGCACCGCGGCGATACGCTCCAGGCCCATGCCGGTATCGACGCAGGGCTTGGGCAGCGGCGTCATGTTGCCCTGCTCGTCCCGGTTGAACTGCATGAACACCAGGTTCCAGATCTCGATATAGCGGTCGCCATCCTCTTCCGGCGATCCCGGCGGGCCGCCCCAGACGTCCGGGCCGTGGTCGTAGAAGATTTCCGAGCAGGGGCCGCAGGGGCCGGTGTCCGCCATCTGCCAGAAGTTGTCCGACGCATAGCGCGCGCCCTTGTTGTCGCCGATCCGCACGATGCGCTCGACCGGCACGCCGACTTCCCTGGCCCAGATGTCATAGGCCTCGTCGTCCTCGGCATAGACGGTGACCCACAGCTTCTCGGCCGGCAGGTTGTAGACCTTGGTCAGCAGCTCCCACGCGTACTGGATCGCCTCGCGCTTGAAGTAGTCGCCGAACGAGAAGTTGCCCAGCATCTCGAAGAAGGTATGGTGGCGCGCGGTATAGCCGACGTTTTCGAGGTCGTTGTGCTTGCCGCCGGCGCGCACCGAACGCTGCGACGAGGTCGCGCGCGTGTAGGGCCGCTTGTCGGTGCCGAGGAAGACGTCCTTGAACTGCACCATGCCGGAGTTGGTGAACAACAGCGTCGGATCGTTGGCCGGCACGAGGCTCGACGAGCGGACCACGGTATGGCCCTTCGATTCGAAGAACTGCAGGAACTTGCTGCGGATGTCGGAGACTTTCATGTTTGGGGCAAGGCGTCCCCGCATGGACATCGCAGGGCGCAGTCGGATTGGATTTGCAAACCGTTGATTATACGGGGAACGCCGCCGCAACGGCAGGCCGGACCGGCGGTCGCGGGCGGGCGCAGGCCGGCTTGCGCGGGATCGATGCGACAGCATGGCCGAAGCCCGTCGATGTGCGTCCGGCGGCCCGCCGGTGGTACAGTGCTGGCTGTCCGGGCCGGGCCGCCAGCCCACCTGCGCGCCTGTGCCGCCTCGCGCCGCCTCGTGCAGCCACCCCGGTCCGGCCGGCCTTGCGCCGCCCTGCCCGATTCCCGATTCGCCGTCCAGCCGCCTCACCGCTACCGCCTGATATTCCCATGGGAGCTTTAAGCCACCTCCGCGTTCTCGACCTGACCCGCGTGCTCGCCGGGCCCTGGTGCGCCCAGAACCTCGCCGACTTCGGCGCCGACGTGATCAAGATCGAACGGCCCGGCGCGGGCGACGACACCCGTACCTGGGGCCCACCCTGGCTGCAGGACGAGTCCGGCCGCGACACCGCCGAGGCGGCCTACTATCTGGCCGCCAACCGCAACAAGCGCTCGGTGACCTGCGACATCAGCACGCCCGAGGGCCAGCAGCTGGTGCGCGAGCTTGCCGCACAAAGCGACGTGGTGCTGGAGAACTACAAGGTCGGCCAGCTGAAGAAGTACGGGCTCGACTACGAATCGCTGAAGGCGGTCAAACCCGACCTGATCTACTGCTCGGTGACCGGCTTCGGCCAGACCGGCCCCTACGCCGCGCGCCCGGGCTACGACTTCATCATCCAGGGCATGGGCGGCTTCATGAGCCTGACCGGCGAGCGCGACGACCTGCCGGGCGGCGGGCCGCAAAAGGCCGGCGTGGCGATCTCCGACCTGATGACCGGCCAGTACGCCACCATCGCGGTGCTGGCCGCGCTGGCGCACCGCGACCGCACCGGGGAGGGCCAGTACATCGACATGGCGCTGCTCGACGTGCAGGTCGCGATGCTGGCCAACATGAACACCAATTACCTGGCCAGCGGCGTCGCGCCGAAGCGCTGGGGCAACGCCCATCCGAACATCGTCCCCTACCAGACCTTCCAGGCGGCCGACGGCTGGATCATCGTCGCGGTGGGCAACGACGGCCAGTTCCGCAAGTTCGTCGAGGCCGGCGGCCGGCCCGAACTGTCGGCCGATCCGCGCTTTGCCACCAATCCGCAGCGCGTGGCCAACCGCGACACGCTGGTGCCGATCCTGGCCGAGATGGTCAGGCCGCGCACGCGCGCGCAGTGGATCGCCGATCTGGAAGCGGCCGGCGTGCCGTGCGGCCCGATCAATACGCTGGACGATGTGTTCGAGGACGCCCAGGTCAAGGCGCGCGGGCTGCGCGTGGACCTGCCGCACCCGAGCGCCGGCGAGGTCAAGCTGGTCGGCAGCCCGATCAAGATGAGCGCCACGCCGCCGCAGGCGGTCCGCCACCCGCCGCTGCTGGGCGAGCACACCGACGCGGTGCTGGGCGAGATGCTCGGCTACACGCCGGAGCGCATCGCCGAACTGCGGGCGAAGGGCGTGCTGTGAAGGCGCGCTGTGAAGGCGGCGTGAAGCGCTGAGCCAATCCGTGTGACGAGGCGGCGGCAGGGGCTGGCCGGCGCCGAACGCGTATCGAACGCATATCGAACGCATATCGAATGCGTATTGCAGCCCCAACCACCCCCACCCTGAACCGAGCCGGAGTACCCATGCAGATCGATGCCTTGCTCGCTTTTATCCACTTCCTGTCCATCTTCGCGCTGATCACCTTCCTGGCGGCGGAGGCCGTCGTGCTGCGGCCGGGCATCACGCCGGCGGCGGTGCGCCGGGTCGGCATCTACGACCTGCTGTACTTCGGCTCGGCGATGGCGGCGCTGGCTACCGGCCTGCTGCGGCTGTTCTATGGCGCCAAGGGCGTCGATTTCTATCTGCCCAATCCGTGGTTCCACGCCAAGATGACGGTGTTCGTGCTGATCGCGCTGTGCTCGCTGCCGCCGACCTTGCGCTTTCGCCGCTGGCGCACGCAGGCGGCGGGTCAGACCGGCTTCGTGCCGTCCGACGTGGAATTGAAGGGCGCCCGCCGCTGGGTCCTGATCCAGGCGCATCTGCTGATCCTGCTGCCCTTGTGCGCCGTGATGATGGCGCGCGGGCTCGGCATCCGCGGCTGATACGGCCGCGCCGCCCTCCGATCGCTGCCCTGCAGACCGAAAGACTGCAAGACCGAAAGACTGAAACTCCAATACGAGGCGCCGGCGGACCCGCCGCGCCCGCCGATTCCCAACCTGCTGACTGGCTACCATGTTCAAGACCTTCGCCGCCAACGCGCTGAGCGCGGCCGCCCTCGTGGCGTCCGTCGGCGCCGCCCTGTTCGCCGCTCCGGCGGCCGCGCAACCGCCTGCCGCCGCCTGGCCCAGCAAGCCGATCCGCTTCGTCGTGCCCTATCCGGCCGGCGGCCCGCTCGATACCGTCGCGCGCGCGATCGGCGACAAGCTCAAGGACTCGCTGGGCCAGCCGGTGGTCATCGAGAACCGCCCGGGCGCCGGCGGCAACCTCGGCGCGGACTACGTCGCCCGCCAGCCCGCCGACGGCTACACCATCGTGATGGGCGCGGTGGCGACGCACGCGATCAATCCCACGCTGTTCGCGAAGATGCCGTATGACCCGGTCAAGGACTTCACGCCGATCACGCTGGTCGCCGACGTGCCCAACGTGCTGGTAATGCATCCGGGCAAGGCCGCCGAGCTGCATATCGAATCGGTGCGCGATCTGGTCGAATACGCGCGCAAGAACCCGGGCAAGCTCGACTACGCCTCGGGCGGCAACGGCAGCGCCGGCCATCTGTCGGGCGAACTGTTCAAGAGCCTGGCCAAAGTCAGCATGGTCCATATCCCCTACAACGGGGCCGCGCCCGCGCAGCTGTCGGTGCTGTCCGGCCAGACCGATCTGATCTTCGACAACCTGGCTTCGGCCAGCGCCAATATCAAGGCCGGCAAGCTCAAGGCGTTCGCGGTGACCACGCCGGCGCGCGCCAGCGCGCTGCCCGAGCTGCCGACCATCGCGGAAGCGGGCAAGGGGCTGGGTCTGGAGAGCTTCGACATCTCGACCTGGTTCGGCGTGTTTGCGCCGGCCAACGTGCCGCGCGACATCGTCGACCGGCTCAATCGCGAGATCGTCGCGATCCTGAAGACCGACGAGATGAAGGCGCGCATGACCCGCATCGGTGCGCAACCGGCACCGACCACGCCCGAGCAGTTCGGCGCGCTGGTGCAGCGCGAGCTGAAGAAGTACGCGCAGATCGTCAAGGCGTCGGGCGCCAAGGTCGACTGAACCCGCGCGCCATAGCGAGGCTGGCCAATCGCGGCCCGCTGCCTGTCATGGGCAGCGGGCCGTTTCCTTTTTTGACAAGGGGAAGATGGCGCGGACCGCTTTAACGATTTTTGCGCATGCCCGGCCACGGCGCCTCCCATATCGTGATGCCACGGGACCGCCGACGCGGTCCTCGATCGAAACGCTACGGGGGAGACATCGTGAACGCCAGCCACATCGACTTCGACATGCCATTGCCGCCAGCCGCCTGGCACGGCGCCTATCAGGTGCAGTGCGGCGCCAACGGGACGCTGGAGGTGGGCAGCAGCTTCGGCATGGCGCTGCGCGCCGGACTGCACCGCATCTTCCGCATCGGCAAGACCAGCGCCGACGTGGCACGCAACCAGGCGTCCTGGCGCGCATTGATCGCCGCGGTCGAAAGCCGGGCCGGCGCGGCAGTGCGCGAGCGCCTTTGCCACGCCAGCCTGACATTGCCTGGCGATCGACTGCAAGGGTTGACCATCTCCGACCGGATCGAGCGCGGCACCTATCTGTCGCACGCGGCCCTGCAGCAGGTGTTCGCGCTGTTTCGCAGCGCCGTGTCCGTGCAGCGGGCCAATCAACGCGTGTATGACGAATTGCTGTCGCCGACGTCCACATCGTCATCGGCCACGCCGCTGTACGCCATGCTCGATGGCATCAGCTTCGGAATGAGCGAGGCCGCTGACGGCGGCTCGCCCTGCCCGCTGCCGGCCACCCGCGCCTACGTCGCCGAACAGCTCAAGCTCGGTCTGCAGGCGCAAGCCGCGCGGCCGCGCCGCCGCGATCCGGCCGTGCTGCGCTCCGCGCTGGCCAGCTGCGCGCCCGAACTGGCAGGTCCGAACAACGCCGCAGGCCGTGAGCGATGGCTGCGCGAATACGATCGCCGGCTGCGCAGCGGACCGATCCAGCATGCCGCCATGAGCCCCAGCGAACGCAAGGCGTGCGACCGGGAAGCTGCCGTCGCGGGATTGCTGGCCGAGCTGCGGCACGAGGAACTGATGCGCGCGCTGAAGCAGAACGAAGCCGGCATCGCCGAGGAACGGTCGCGGCTGGCACGCGAAGCGGCCGGTCCGGGTGCCGGACGCCTCGACGACGGCACCGCGGACGGCAATGGGGGCGCTCGCGGCGATGGCACGCTGACCGTGCTGCTTGCCTCTCGAACCAATCTGCTGGCCGCGCTGAAGGAACGCGAGCTGTACGACGTGCTGCGCCGCTGCGACGGCGAACTGGCGCTGAGCCCACTGAACCAGGACGTCGCGTCAATGCGCACGCTGATGCAGCGCCGCGCCCGGGCGCGCGAGCAGCTCGACGGCGACCTGGCGGTACAGAAGCAGCGAGAACTGCTCCGCGTCGATCTCGTCATGGGACTGTGCCAGGCCATATGCCACGCCGTCGATCGCCATACCGCACGTGGCGAGCGGCTGGACGAGTCGGGACTGCTGCGCATCGTCGATGCGAAATTGTCCGAACCCGGCTACTTGCGCCAGTTTCTCGCCGCCCGCAACCTGCAATATCTGCACGACCTCGGCCACGGACACGACCGAGCGGCGGCCATTGCCTGCCTGGTGCGTGCGAGCGATCAGCATCCTCTGGACGAAGCCGCACGGGGCGAGCTCGACAGCAGCGACTTCCAATGGCTGGCCGCCGCGCTGGAAAAGGGCGAAGGCGAAGCGGTGGCACTGAACTACCGGCCGATGCTGACCGGCGCGCGCAAGATGTTCGCCCGCTTTTTCCGCCAGCGCTGGCCGATCGAGTCGATCTGCAACAATGTCGCCTCGCTGCTGGACGACTTCGCCGAGGACCACACACAGGTGCAGCGGCAACGCGCCGGCCATCGCGAGATCCCGTTGGAGACGCGCTGGCAGGCCGGCGTGCACGCGGTTCGCGACGTGATACGCAATGACGAGCTCGGTCCGGGCGACCTGATCGACGTCATTTTTCCCGCGATCAAGCCGTATCTGCGTGAACGGCACATGGTGATGGAGGATGTGCGGCGCGAATTGTTGCTCGCCGAGGCCCGGCTGGAGGAATTGCGCGGGCTGTATCCCGCGCTCGCGAACTGGACCACCAGCGTGCCCGTCGGCGCGGTGGCCGCCACACTGCTCGACCTGGCCAGCGTCCAGATCACCGGCCGGCTGATGAACGCCCACAATCGGCGGCTGGACGTCAGGCGGGAGCACGACACCGTGCGGGAAGAAGAACAACTGGCGATCGAGACCGCCCGCAAGATGCATGACTCGCTGCACCAGTTGTCCAGCATGCGCGTCGAGTACCGCGCCCGGATGGCGGATCACGGCATCGGCGATCCGGAAGGGGATAGCCCGGATGCCGGTGACACTTCGGTCAGGGACATCCAGGCCACGGCCGCCGGCGCCGGCGCCGGCGCCGGCGCGCCGGCTTCCAACGGAATCGAGCACAGCCTCCGGCAGCAATGGGAACAAGCGGACCGGCATGTCTCGTTGGCGCTGGGCGCCACCGCCAATGCGCTGGAGAACGGCCTGGACGCGGAAGTCGAACGCGTGCGCCGTCGCTCGGCGCAGCGCATGGTCGATGCCAAGCGCGACATCGAGCGACATCTGCGCGACGCGCTCGAAGGCAGCCGATCCAAGGCCGGCAAGCTGGAAGTCATTTGCGACGTGCTCGAGCAGGTCAGCCCGCTATGGCCGCGACTGCTTGCGGCAATGAACCGCAACGGCGAAATCGACGCAAACAACGCCACCCGCCGGCAAGCCCTCGGTCTGCGCGAGGCGGCTCTGCGCGCGCTGCCGCTGATCGACGAGATCCGGCAGGAGTTCGTCGCCCCGCTCGCCTACTCGGCCGACCTGCCGGACGACGTCGTCGCGCCGTATCGGCAGGAAATCGAGGCGGCGCACCGGGCCCTGGACGCACTGGCGCATTCGCTGCAATGGGTCATCACGGGGATACGCGTCGCGGGGATGGCGCCGGCCGGTCAGCCCGGCGAACCCGGCAATGCAGGCGATACCGCCGCGTCCCGCCTGCAAGTGCAACGCAGGGCCCCGAGCGGCAACAGCCTCGTGCGCGACCTCTATCGAGGCAAGTTGCCCCCTGTGCTGGGCTGGACGGTGCGGCAATTGGTCAACATAGGAGCGCTGCGCTAAGTCTGCCGCGGCAGCCGCAACCCCACCTGCACGATTCGGCCATCTTCCATGCGCACCGCCGTCAACGTCAGCCCCGCGATCTCCACCGTATCGCCCTCCACCGGCGGCGTGGCAAAGGCGTGCAGCATCGCGGCCCCCAGCGTCGACGGATATTCGCCCGGCGCGAGTTCGCGCGTGCCGTACAGGCCCGCTACGTCGCGCAGCAGCGCGTCGCCGGACAGCACGAAGTCGTGCGGCACCTGCTGCCAGGCCGGCGCCTGCTCCGGCGTGCGGAACAGCCGCGCCAGCGTCGGCACGCTGCTGGCCGGTCCCAGCACCGAAACCGTATCGCCGGCATGCAGCACGGCCTGCTCCAGCGGAAGCAGCGCATCGTCGCGCGCCACCGTCATCAAGCGGCAACGCGGCGGCAGCTCGAGCCGGTCCGCGCGCACGCCGGCCACGGCGGAATCGGGCTCGACCTCGAACTGCATCAGGTCCATCGCCGGTGCACGGGTCCCATGCAGCCGCTCGCGCGCCAGCGGCTCGGGATACCCTGGCCGTTGCACCCTGCCAAGACGCGCGGCCAGCGGCACCGTGGTCCCCTGCAACAACAGGCTGGCCAGCACCACGGCGAAGGCGATGCGGAACAACAGGCCCGAATCGGGAATGCCCTGCAGCAGCGGAAACAGCGCCAGCACGATCGGCACCGCGCCACGCAGTCCCATCCAGGCGATGAAGCCCTTCTCGCGCGCATTGAAGCGGAACGGCAGCAGCGAGACCCAGACCGCCACCGGACGGGCCACCAGCATCAGGAACAGCGCCACCGCCATCGCCGGCACCGCCACGTCCCAGATCCGGTGCGGCGTGACCAGCAGGCCCAGCAGCAGGAACATCGCCGACTGGGCCAGCCAGGCCATGCCGTCCATCGCCCGCATCGCGTCCGGGCTGACGGCGCGGTCGCGGTTGCCGATCAGCATGCCGGTCAGATACACCGCCAGAAAGCCGCTGCCGCCGGCGGTCTGCACGATCGCAAACACCATGGCGCCGCCCGAACACAGCAGGATCGCCTGCAGGCCCTCGGCCACGCGAATGCGCTCGAGCACGTTGGCCAGGCAATAGCCCAGCGCCAGGCCCATCGCGCCGCCGACGCCGAACTGCACCACCAGCCGCCACAGCAGCGCGCCGGCGCTCAACCCTTCCGGCGCATGGATCCACTCGATCAGCGTCAGCGTCAGGAAGATCGCCATCGGGTCGTTGATGCCCGATTCGATCTCGAGCACGCTGGCGACCCGCTCCTTGAGCCGCACCCCGCTGCTGTTGAGCAGCGAGAAGACCGCGGCGGCGTCGGTCGATCCGACGATGGCGCCCAGCAGCAGGCCGAGCTTCCAGTCGATCTCCAGCACCCAGGCGGCGAACAGGCCGACCAGCCCGGTGGTCAGCAGCACGCCCACCGTGGCCAACGCCAGCGATGGCCGCAACGCGACGCGGAAGGTCGTGTACTGGGTGCGCAGCCCGCCATCGAGCAGGATCACCGCCAGCGCCAGGTTGCCGACCAGGAAACTGAGCCAGGTATTGGCGAAACGGATGCCGCCCGGACCGTCGACACCGGCCAGCATGCCGACCAGCAGGAATACCAGCAGGAAGGGCACGCCGATTCGCGAGGAGAACGCCCCGACGACGATGCCAAGGGACATCACCACGGCGCCGATCAGGATGACATGTTCGATGCTTTCCAAACTGGTCCTTGCAACGGTAACGGAGGGGATACGGACGACGAAGCCGCGACGCCGCAGCATGACGGCGGCGGCGCCGCCGATGATAGCCGACCGGGATGTCGGCCTTGCGGCGGTCCGAACTTCGCCGTCGCCGCGATCCGTTGCGCCGGCCGGCGGAGGACCTGGGGCGGACCTAGGGAGATACCCTCACATTGACCAAGTTTGCAGACATCTGAAAGGTCACTGAAAGGTGGCGCCCTTACCTTCCCCCTGCCTGCGGACGGGGAGGGTGCCGCGCGCGGTTTCGCTGCATCGCACAAACGCTGCAACGGCCCGTCGCGCCACCATGAGACCAGCGCATTCGACGCGCGGCTCACAGCACCGCAAGCACCAGTTTTGTCAAATCGAGGAGAATCATTTTGCGCATACGTAGCCAAAAGGACTTTGCCTCCGGCCTGATGTTCATCCTGGTCGGATTCGGCTTTTCCTGGGTCGCTCGCGGCTATTCGATGGGAACCGCCGCGAAGATGGGTCCGGGGTATTTCCCGTTCTGGCTCGGCGTCGTGCTCGCCCTGCTGGGCGTGCTGGTGCTGATCGGGTCCTTGTCCAGCAAGGGCGAGGGCGACGAGCTCGCCCGCTGGGACATCAAGCTGTTGCTGTGGATCCTCGGTTCGGTGGTGCTGTTCGGCCTGCTGCTCAAGCCGCTGGGCATGGTGCTGTCGGTGATCGTGCTGGTGCTGGTGTCGTCGATGGCCAGCCACGAGTTCACCTGGCGCGGCGCGATCCTGAACACCATCGTGCTGGTGCTGATCAGCATGGGCGCCTTCGTCTACGGCATCAATCTGCAGATGCCGGTGTGGCCGGCCTTCATTACCGGCTAAGGAGCGCCAGATGGAACTGCTAACCAACCTGGGCATCGGCTTCTCGACCGCCCTGACCTTCCAGAACCTGGCCTACGCCTTCCTCGGCTGTCTGCTCGGCACGCTGATCGGCGTGCTGCCTGGCCTGGGGCCGCTCGCGACCATCGCGATGCTGCTGCCGATCACCTATACGCTGCCTCCGGTGGCCGCGCTGATCATGCTGGCGGGCATCTACTACGGCGCGCAGTACGGCGGCTCGACCACCGCGATCCTGGTCAACCTGCCCGGTGAATCGTCCTCGGTGGTGACAACCATCGACGGCTACCAGATGGCGCGGCGCGGCCGCGCCGGGGTGGCGCTGGCGACGGCGGGCATGGGCTCGTTCTTCGCCGGCTGCGTGGCCACGCTGATCCTGGCCGGCTTTGCCGCGCCGCTGTCGGAACTGGCGTTCAAGTTCGGCCCCGCCGAGTACTTCTCGCTGATGGTGCTGGGCCTGATCGGCGCCGTGGTGCTGGCCTCGGGCTCGCTGGTCAAGGCGATCGCGATGATCGTGCTGGGCCTGCTGCTGGGCCTGGTCGGTACCGACGTGAACTCGGGCGCGGCGCGCTTCTCGTTCGACGTGCCGGAGCTGACCGACGGCCTGAACTTCGTCGCCGTGGCGATGGGTATCTTCGGTTTCGCGGAAATCATCGCGAACCTGGAGCAGCGCGAAAAACGCGAGACCTTCACCGACAGCATCACCAACCTGTTCCCGACCAAGGAAGACTTCAAGCGCATGATCCCGGCGGTGCTGCGCGGCACCGTGCTCGGTTCGGCGCTGGGCATCCTGCCGGGCGGCGGCGCGTCGCTGGCTTCGTTCGCGGCCTACACGCTGGAGAAGAAGTCGTCGAAGTATCCGCAGGAATTCGGCAAGGGCGCGATCGAAGGCGTGGCGGGTCCGGAATCGGCCAACAACGCCGCTTCGCAGACCTCGTTCATCCCGCTGCTGACGCTGGGCATTCCGCCCAACGCGGTGATGGCGCTGATGGTCGGTGCGATGACGATCCACAACATCCAGCCGGGTCCGCAGGTGATGACCAGCAACCCGCAGCTGTTCTGGGGCCTGATCGCCTCGATGTGGATCGGCAACCTGATGCTGATCATCCTGAACCTGCCGCTGATCGGCATCTGGGTCAAGCTGCTGAAGGTGCCCTACCGCTTCCTATATCCGGCCATCCTGACGTTCTGCTGTATCGGCGTCTACTCGGTCCAGAACACCACCTTCGACGTGTTCCAGACCGCGGCCTTCGGCGTGGTGGGCTATCTGTTCCTGAAGCTCAAGTGCGAACCGGCGCCGCTGCTGCTCGGCTTCGTGCTCGGACCGATGATGGAAGAGAACTTCCGCCGCACGCTGCTGCTCTCGCGTGGCGAATTCACGGTGTTCTTCACCCGTCCGCTGTCGCTGAGCCTGCTGATCGCCGCCGCGATCCTGGTGCTGATCGTGGCCCTGCCGTCGATCAAGGCCAAGCGCGAGGAAGCGTTCCAGGAAGAGTAAGAAGCAGGATGCAACATGCGAAACGGGGTGCCAGACGGCACCCCGTTTTGTTTTTGGCCGCTCTGCCGGGCGCCTGGGGCCAGCTAGCCCTGACGCGGCTCGCAGAACAGCGCCGCGCAGGCCGCGCGGATCGCCTCGGTGATATGCCGGCGCGAATGGTCGCGCCGCTCCAGCATGCCGATCGTGCGCCATACCGGCTCGCCGCCCGCCTCCAGCGGCAGCACGCGCAGCGCCTCGTCGTCCCGCCAGCGCGCCCGCTGCAGCAGCGGTACCACCGTCACGCCGACCTGCTGCCGCACCAGCTCGACCAGCGCCTCGATCGAATTGAGCTCGAGGAATTCGTTGACGCGCAGATGCGCGCGCCGCAGCGCCCGCTCGACCAGCATGCCGGTCAGCTGGGTACGGTCGAAGCGCAGGAAGGCCTGCCCGGCCAACGCCTGACGCGCGTCCGCGGCGGCGCTGCCGGCGGCGGCGATCGCCACCAGCGGCTCGCGATACAACGGCGTCCAGCGCAGCGCCCCGGCCAGCCGGCCCGGGCCCTCCACCACGATGGCCGCATCCAGTTCGCCGGCCTCGACCAGCGTCGACAGCTCGATCGACTTGGCGCCAACCAGCCGCACGTCCAGCGCCGGATGCTCGGTCTTCATGCTGGCGACCACATGCGACAGGCCGCCCATCACCGACACCACCGCGCCGACCGCGACCGCCCCGGCCATCGCCTCGGGCGTCTCCGGGGCGGCCCGCATTTGGTCGTAGAGTGCCAGCATCTGCCGCGCGCGCGGCAGCAGCTCGCGCCCGCCGGCGTTCAGTACCACCACGCGTCCGGTGCGGTCGAACAGATCGCGCCGCAGTTCGCCCTCGAGCGCGCGCATCTGCAGGCTGACCGCCGCCTGCGTCAGCGCCACATGGCCCGCCGCGGCGGCAAAGGAACCGTGCTCGGCGACGGCAACGAAGGTGCGGAGAAAGCGAATCGTGCTCATGAAGTGATGGGAGGAAGCCGGGCTCGGGACCGCAGGCCGTCCCTTAAGCAGAACTTGAGAAGCAAAAAAGAAATATTAACTTTCATTATGTAAAGGTGCACGGAATAATGCGCCATCGGCCGGTCCGCCGGCATCGAAACGACTACGTCCACGGAGATTGAAATGACATCCTGGCTGCGCCTGCTCGGCACCGGCCTGGCGGCCACGCTGGCCTTCGCCGCCGCGCCTGCCCTGGCGGAAAGCTATCCCGCCAAGCCGATCCGCCTGATCGTGCCCTTCCCCGCCAGCGGCGCGACCGATCTGCTGGCGCGCGCGATCGCGCAGAAGGTCGGCGCCAATCTGGGCCAGCAGGTCGTGGTCGACAACCGGCCGGGTGCCGGCGGCGCGATCGGCTCCGACATGGCCGCCAAGGCCCCGGCGGACGGCTACACGCTGCTGATCGCCACCAGCAGCACGCATTCGATCGGCCCGCATATCCATCCGCGCCTGCCATACAACGTGCAGACCGATTTCACGCCGGTCGGCCAGGTCGCCAGCGCGACCAATCTGCTGGTGGTGTCGAATCATCTGCCGGTCAACAGCGTCAAGGAACTGATCGCCTATGCCAAGGCGCATCCCGGCGAACTGAACTACGCCTCCAGCGGCAACGGCACCGTGGTGCATCTGATGGCCGAGGCCTTCAGCGCGCAGGCCGGCGTCCAGCTGACGCACATTCCGTACAAGGGCACGGCGCTGTCGATCGCCGACCTGATCTCGGGCAAGGTGCATATCCTGTTCGACAGCATCGTCACCGGCCTGCCGCACGTGCGCGACGGCAAGCTGAAGGCGCTCGCGGTAACCAGCCCGAAGCGCTCGGCGCTGGTGCCCGACGTGCCGACCGTCGGCGAATCGGGCCTGCCCGGCTTCGTCAGCGAGACCTGGTTCGGCATCTATGGCCCGAAGAACCTGCCGGCCGACATCGTGGCGCGCCTGAACGCGGAGTTCAACAAGGCGATCCAGGCGCCGGAGGTCAAGGAACGGCTGGCCAAGCTGGGCGCCGAGCCGGTCGGCGGCACGCCCGCGCAGTTCGCGGCGGTCGTGAGCAAGGAAAGCGCCCGCTGGGGCAAACTGATCAAGGACCGCAACATCACCGCGGATTAAGCGCCGGGCAACCGCCAGCCAACGGCCCCATAACGCCAAGAGAGACACCATGCAGACCTTCGACTGGACCAACCCCTACCAATCCGTGCGCATTCCGCTGTTTGCGCGCAACGTGGTATCGACCTCGCACCCGCTGGCCGCGCAGGCCGGCCTGCGCATGCTGCTCAAGGGCGGCAATGCGATCGACGCGGCGATCGCCGCCGCCGCCGCGATCACCATCGTCGAACCGGTCTCGTGCGGCCTGGGCAGCGACGCCTTCGCGATCCTGTGGGACGGCAAGCAGCTGCACGGCCTGAATTCGTCGGGCGTGGCGCCGGCCGCCTGGAATCCCGAGTACTTCCGCAACAAGTACGGCGAGGAAGGCAATGGCGTGGCCAGGCGGCCGATCCGCGGCTGGGACAGCGTCACGGTGCCGGGCGTGGTGGCGGGCTGGGCCGCGCTGCATGAGCGCTTCGGCAAGCTGCCGTTTGCCGACCTGATGGAACCCGCGATCGAGATCGCCGAGCGCGGCTATGCCGTGCCGCCGATCGTCGCGCACAAGTGGGCCGCCGCGGTGCCTGACCTGAAGGACCAGCCGGGCTACGCCGACACCTTCATGCCGAACGGCCGCGCGCCGCATACCGGCGAGAAGTTCGTGATGAAGGCCGCCGCGGAAACGCTGCGCCGCATCGGCGCCAGCAATGGCCGCGACTACTACGAAGGGCAGATCGCCGAGCGCATCGCCGCCTTCAGCAAGGAGTGCGGCGGCGCGATGACGATGGCCGATCTGCGCGACTACCGTCCGGACTGGGTCGAACCGATCCGCAAGTCCTATCGCGGCTACGAGATCCACGAGATTCCGCCCAACGGCCAGGGCATCGCCGCGCTGATGGCGCTCGGCATCCTGGACAACTTCGACGTGAGCGGCATGCCGGTCGATTCGATCGACTCGCAGCATCTGCAGATCGAGGCGATGAAGCTGGCGTTCGCCGACCTGTACCGCTATGTGTCCGATCCGCGCAGCATGGAAGTCACGCCCGAGCAGATGCTCGACGACGGCTACCTGAAGTCGCGCGCCAAGCTGATCGACATGAAGCGCGCCACGCATTTCGACTTCGGCATGCCCAAGGTCGGCGGCACCATCTACCTGACCGCGGCTGACGAGAGCGGCATGATGATCTCGTTCATCCAGTCGAACTACATGGGCTTCGGCTCCGGCGTGGTGGTTCCCGGCACCGGCATCAGCCTGCAGAACCGCGGCGTCGGCTTCTCGATGGATCCGAAGTCGCCGAACGTGGTGGCCGGCGGCAAGCGCCCGTTCCACACCATCATTCCCGCCTTCATGACGCGCGATGGCCAGCCGGTGATGAGCTTCGGCGTGATGGGCGGCGACATGCAGCCGCAGGGCCATCTGCAGACCGTGGTGCGCATGCTCGACTACAAGCAGCAGCCGCAGGCCGCCTGCTGCGCGCCGCGCTGGAAGGTCAACCGCGACTTCACGCTGGACGTGGAAGCAACCATGAATCCGGCCACCGTCGCCGGCCTGAAGGACCGCGGCCACCAGCTCAAGTCGGTGGCCGACCCGTACATGGACTTCGGCTCCGGCCAGTTCATCTGGCGCCTGTCGGAGGATCCCGAGCACGGCTATGTCGCCGCCAGCGACAGCCGGCGGGATGGGCAGGCGGTGGGGTTCTGACGGGCCACCCGATCTCGCTGTCCCCTGGACACTCATTGCGCCGGCTGATGCCGGCGTTTTTTTGTTTCTCGACCCTGCCTTGTACATTCGGTTGCCCCCATGTATAAACGATGTTGAAACATCTCGACCGATCAGCCGATACTTGCGCCACAGGAGGCTCAAATGGCCAAAGCAGCCAGACTGACCATCCAAAAATGGGGAAATAGCCTCGCCGTCCGGATTCCTTCCGCGGTGGCGAGGTCGGCGCACTTTGTAGAGGGACAGGAGGTTGAGGTGCAGGTGGAAGAAGTGGGAGTTACCGTCAAGCCTGTCGGAAAGCGGGCAATGACGCTGGATGAGAAGCTGGCTCTGTTTGATCCCGCGATCCACGGCGGAGAGGTCATGGCTACGTCACCGGTCGGTGTGGAGGCCGTGTAGCGATGGCGAAGACTGCGTGGGTACCAGATCGCCGCGATATTGTGTGGATCGAATGCAGCCCGCAAATCGGGCGCGAAATGAAGGACCGACACCCGTTGCTTGTCTTGTCGCCACAGGCATTCAATGCAAAGACGGGCCTCGTCATTGGCTTACCGATGACCACGGCCGACTACAACGAGACGAACCCTTTTGCCATCAAGCTCGAAGGTGTCGGCAAGCTGTCCGCTTACATCCTCGCTCATCAGCCAAAATCATTCGACTGGCGCGGCCGACACGCCAAACCCCACCCGTGGAAGCAGGCGCCACCGGATGCTTTCGCGGCGGCGTGCGAGCAATTGAACCAGATCGTCGCGCTGTGCGGCTAAGGCAGTAGATCGGAACTGGCCTGATGCCGGGCAAGCGAACTGTATATGGCTACGGATTCCCATCGCCCTACACTGGCAGCCTGTCCCCACTCGACGCCACTGCCATGCCAAGCTACGCCTTCCGCCTGCTCAATGTCTTTGCCGAATCGACCTTCGGCGGCAATCCCCTGTGTGTGTTCGAGGACGGGCGCGGGCTCGATGACGCGACGATGCAGGCGCTGGCGCTGCAGTTCAATCTGTCCGAGACGACCTTCATCCTGCCGTCCGAGCGTGCCGATGCGATGGTGCGGATCTTCACGCCCGGGTATGAAATGCGTTTCGCCGGCCATCCGACGCTGGGCACCGCACACGCGGTACGCGCGCTGCGCGACACCGGCGATGTGCTGACGCTCGAGTTCAAGGCCGGGGTGGTACCGGTGCGCGCGCAAGGCGATGTCTGGACCTTCACCGCGCCGCATCGCGGCCAGCCGAAGACCGCGCCGGCGCAGCTGCCCGATGCGGAAGTGGCCGCGCTGCTGGGCCTGAGCGCGGACGATCTGGCCGGCTCGCCGATCTGGGTCGATACCGGCGCCGATCAGCTGCTGGTGCCGTTGAACAGCCCGGACGCGGTACGCCGCGCGGTGCCCGACGGCAGCCGCCTGGACGCCTGGCCCGCCAGCAGCCTGGGCCGCAAGACCGCCTACGTGTTCGCCTTCGATCCGCAGCAGCCCGGCCGCGTGGTCGCCCGCTATTTCTTCACCAAGCAGGGCGGCGGCGTGGCCGAGGACCCGGGCACCGGTTCGGCCTGCGCCAACCTCGGCGGCTGGCTGCTCGCCACCGGCCACCCACTGCCGGCGCGTTACGAGATCGCGCAGGGCGATCTGGTCGAGCGGCCCTGCCGGCTGCGGCTGGAGGTCGATACCGACGATGGCGAGGGCGCGATCCGCGTCGGCGGCCGGGTGATCGAGATCGGCCGCGGTACCGTCACGCTGTAGACTTGGCGCTGTCGCCGATCCGCTCCGCCCTACTCCACTGCGCTCGCACTCCGCCATGACCGACCACACCATCGCCACGCTGGCTGACCTGGAAACGCACTACGGCAAGCCGGCCCCCGCTTCGCTGGCCAAGGAAGTCGATTACCTGCATCCGCACTATCGGGCCTTCGTCGAGGCCTCGCCGTTCTGCCTGCTGTCGACGGTAGCCGACGGCATGGCCGAATGCTCGCCGCGCGGCGACGCCCCGGGCTTCGTCAAGGTGCTCGACGACCGCACGCTGCTGCTGCCGGACCGCCGCGGCAACAACCGCATCGACAGCCTGCGCAATATCATCGCGGACCCGCGCGTCGGCCTGCTGTTTCTGGTGCCGGGCGTCGACGAGACACTGCGCGTGGCAGGCACCGCGACGATCTCGACCGACCCCGAACTGATCGCGCAATGCACGGTCGACGGCAAGGCGCCCTCGACCGTGCTGCTGATCGCGATCCGTTCGGTGTTCTTCCAGTGTGCCCGCGCGCTGGTGCGTTCGCGGCTGTGGTCGCCCGAAGCGCAGATTCCACGCAGCGCGCTGCCGAGCACCGGCACCATCCTGGCGACGCTGAGCCGCGATGCGATCGACGGCCGCGCGTACGACGCCGAATTGCCGCAGCGAATCCGGCAGACGCTGTACTGAGGCCGCGGTCCCGCGCTAGGCTGCGGGCGCGCGGGCGGACCTGCGTGCGGGCCGGATCGATGCCGATGCGGCCGCGGCTCGCTCCGGCCGCGCCCGGATGCCCTCGACCAGCGTGCGCACCATCGCCTCCGCCAACCGCTCGCGCGCATGCTCGTCGGCATCGGCCTCGGGCCGATACCAGATCAGCGACCACTGGATGCCGCCCAGCAGCGTCTTCACCGCGATCGACAGGTCGGCATCGGCGGCCAGCGAGCCATCGCGCCTGGCCGCCGCGGCCTGGTCCTTGAACATCTGCTCGAAGCGGTCGCGGCTCGCGATCAGTTCGTCCAGCGTCTGGCGCTGCGACGGCGTGGTCGCGCCGAAGCGATGCATCTGCACGCCCTGCGCCACCACGCTCTCGAAGGTGTGGTGTTCGAGCACGGCCACCGCATGCGCGCGCAGCATCGCCGCCAGCACCGTCACGCCGTCGCCCGCGACCTTGCGCGCGGGCTCGACCGCTTCGAACAACAGCCGCATGCCCTCGCGATGCACCTCGAAGAACAGATCGATCTTCGACGCGTAATGATGGTAGATGCGTCCCTTGGTCGCGCCGAGCCGCCGCGCGACATCGTCGATGCTGGTCGCATGGAACCCTTGTTCCATGAAGCATTCGGCGGCCTGAATCAGGATTTCCTGCTTGCTTGGGGTCATGTCGCCCCTCCCCGGGCGATATCGCGAAACAGCTGCTTTGCGTACTGGCGAAAGTCTACCTCCAGCGTGTAGCGCGCCGAGCCGACGAAGCGGCGCGACACGTAGTCCCGATGGGCACGGATCTCCGCCAGCATGCCGTCCTGGCTCGGCAGCCGTATCTCGTTGGCCAGCACCGCGGCCAGCCACTTGCCCTGAATCTCGACCAGCGGAATGGTGGGACCGATCGGCTGCACCAGTCCCAGCATGAACAGACCGTGCCGCCCCGGCGGCATCATGCGGCGATAGAGCTCGGCCTTGCCGTCGGCGACCTCGAATACCTGGCGGTCCAGAAACGGAAAGCTGGCCCGGTAGCCGGTCGCGTGGATGATCGCGTCGACCGCTTCGCGCGAGCCGTCGTCGAACTCGACGTGGTGGCCGTCCAGCTTGCGAACGTTCGGCTTGATGCGGATCCAGCCATGGCCGCAGTACGGGATCAGCTCCTGGCTCAGCGTTGCATGCTCGCGCCAGATCGCGTGGCGCGGCCGTGGGATGCCGACGCGCGCCTGATCGCCGGTGGCCAGATACGCGAGCCAGCGCACCAGCGTGCGCGTGACGCGCGTCGGCAGATGCAGGCGCCGCGCGAAGAAGGCAGACCAGCGGTCGGTGGGATGACCCATGATGTATTTGGGCATGATCCACGCGCTGCGCCGCGTGGAGATCCACGTGCGCTTCGCCGACTTGCAGACGTCGACCGCGATATCGACCGCCGAATTGCCGATGCCGACGATCAGCACGTTCTTGTCGCGGAACGGCTCGGCGGTCCGGTAGTCGTGCGAATGGATCTGCTCGCCGGAGAACTCGCCATCGAAGCTCGGCCAGCGCGGGTCCCACAGGTGGCCATTGGCGACGATCACCGCGCGATAGTGCCGGCTGCTGCCGTCGCCCAGCGTGACGCGCCAGCTGCCGTCGCCGGCCGGCTCGACGCGATCGACGCGCGTGTTGAAGCGGATATGCGGCGGGATGCCGAAGCGCTCGGCATAGGCCTCGAGATATTCGATGACTTCGTAGTGGGACAGGAAGTCCGGATAGCGGTCCGGAATCGGGAAATCGGAATAGCCGAGGTTGGTGCGGCTGGTGTCGATATGCAGGCTGCGATAGGCCGACGACATGCCGTTGTCGTTTTCGTAGCGCCACATGCCGCCGATCTTCGAGCCCAGCTCGAAGCAGTCGAAGGCGACGCCCTTCTCCTTCAGCGCCTTGGCGGCGGTGACCCCGGACGATCCGGCACCGACGATGCAGACCGGCAGCGCGGCGACTTCCGGCGACAGCCGGTCGTTGAAGCGCATCGCCGCCTCCGCTTGCCGTTCGGCCTCGCCGGTGGACGTGGGGCCATTGCGGCGAAATCCGATCGCGGGGTTCTTCATGCCACCCCCCTTTCAGCGAGATAGGCCGCCAGGATCGCGTCGATATCCGCATCGGCATGCAGGCCGAGCGCGCTGGCCTTGTCCGACGCGAAGGCGCGCGGCCAGCTGTCGACCACGCGCTGCAGGGCGGCGTCCGGCTCGTAGCGGACCCGCGCCGCGGCGGCGTCGCCGCCGATCCGGCGCAAGGCGTCCACCATCTCGGCCACCGTGGTCGACAGCGACGGCAGATTCAGCGCGCGGTCGTGCGACAGCCGTTCCGCCGGCAGATCGTGCAGCGCGATCAGGGCCTGCGCGACCGCCTGGGCCGACGCGACCGGCATCCGTGTTTCCGGGCGCAGCCCGCACACCACGTCGCGGCCCGCCAGCGGCTCGCGCAAGATCGCGGCGATGCGGTCGGACACCGCGGGCGATGGCGCCCCATCGCGGATCAGCACGATCGGCAGGCGCAACGCCCGCGCATCGACGCGGCCGCGGCGGCTGTAGTCGGCCAGCAGCAGCTCGGCGATGGCCTTGTGGGTGCCGTAGGTCGTGTCGGGCTCCGAGCGAAGACCGTCGCCCACCGTCGCCGGCAGATCGCCGCCGAACACGGCGATCGAGCTGGCGAGCACCAGCCGTGGCGGCTTGACGAAGCCCGCGATCAGCGCGCGCAACGCTTCGACATGGACGCGATACGCGCGCGGCTCGTCGGCTTCGGTCTCCAGCGTCAGGCTGGCGGCCAGATGGAACACGCTGTCGGGCGCCAGGGCCGCCAGCTGCGCGACAAAGGCGGGATCGTCCAGATCGCCGCGCAGCACGGTGCGCCGGCACGGCAGGTGCTGGTGCTGGTGCGGGCCGACCAGCGGCACATCGGCCCGGTCGGCCAGCACCAGTTCCTCGATCCGGCGCGGCTTGCCGCCGGCGTCGACCAAACTCCCGCGCGCCATCAACGCACGTTGCAGCGCGGCACCGATAAAGCCGGCTGCGCCCGTGATCAGAACCCGCATGTCGGTGTCTCCTCTTGTGTGCCGGCAGGTGTGACCCCTGCCGTTTCGGGAAACATACTACTCAGTAGGTTTGCGGCGGTCAAAATTTTTTGACCGATACAGACCTGTCGCCCCCCGCGAACGCGGGGGTCCGTTCATGCAGGTCGACGGGGTAAGGCGTTACTTGGCCGCACCGCGCGGCAGCCACTCCGCCGCGTCGCTGCCCAGCGGTACCGACGGCTGTTCCCAGCGTGCCGGCGTCTCCGACAGTTGCGCGGCGTGGCGGACCGTGGTCAGCATGCCGAAGCCCGACGGCACGGCTTCGAGCAGGTCGCTGATGTCGTCGATCCGTTGGTCCGGCGCCTGCAGGCCGTTGTCGATCCGGCCGAGGCCGCGCAGCCACTGCGCGGTCTGCGCCAGCGACACGCGCACGTGCCAGCTGCCGCCCTCGGTGGCGCGCCGATGCAGCGCGGCCATCGCGCCCGCCGCCAGCAGATACCCGGCGGCGTGGTCGAGCACCTGGGCCGGCAACGGGCGCGGCGTGTCGCTGCCGGCTGCGCGCGCCTCGGCGTCGTTGAAGCCGGTCGCCGTCTGCACCAGCGAATCGAAGCCGCGCTTGCCGGCCCACGGGCCGACATGGCCATAGGCCGACAGCGAGACGTAGACGATGCCGGGGCGGGCGCGCGCCGCCGCTTCGGGGCCGAAGCCCAGCGCCGCGAGGCCGCCGGGCCGATAGCCCTGCAGCAAGACATCGGCGCCATGCAGCAGCTTGTGCAGCGTGTGCTTGTCGTCGGCGTCGCGCAGATCGAGCTGGCAGGAGCGCTTGCCGCGTCCGGTGTCGATCACCAGCGGCGCGATCGACGGCAGATGCGGGGCGGTGACCAGCAGCACGTCGGCGCCATGCGCGGCCAGCGTGCGGCCAGCCACCGGGCCGGCGATGATGCGGGTGAAATCGAGCACGCGCACGCCGGACAGCGGCCGGGCGTCCTGCGCCGGCAAATCAGGCAAGGGCAGCGGCGGCGCGTCGCCGAACCGTTCGATCACGATCGGCGGCAGCTCGCGCAGCGCGGCGGCCTGCGGATGGCGGTCCCATTCGTCGAAGCTGCGCATCGCTGCGACCACCAGGCCGGCATCCGAGGCCGCGGTCTCGAAGGCCTCGGCCTCCCATTTGCCGAGCGCGGCCTGCACCGCGTCCTTGTCGTTGGCGCAGCCGAGCAGGCGCAGCACGCCGTCGCGGTGATGCAGGAAATTGGTGTGCAGCCGGACCCAGCGGCCATCGCCGCAGCGATAGGCGCCGGCGATCTTGTCCCACAGCTCCGGCGCGGCGCCGCCATCGACGCGCAGATAGCGCTCGCTGCGAAATTCCGCGATGGCGTGGCGCATGTCGACCGCGACCTGCTGCCAGCGGCCCGTGCGCTGCTGCCACAGCGCCGCGGCCGCCAGCGCCGCCGCGGCGAGACTCGCCTGCGCGGCGGTGCCGACCGCAAACGACGACGGCAGCACCGGCTCGGCGCCCGTCAGCCGCGCGTGGGCGAGCGCGGCCTCCGGCAGTCCGGTGAAGCGCCATAGCGCGGCAAGGGTGGCGGAAGGATCGGGCGATGACATGGCGCTCCTCGGCAACGAAGACGATCGAAATGAACGGGCACGGTGCGCGCACGGACGGGCCAGGCCGTGCGCGCGAACTCCATGCTAGCGCGCCGGCAAAGATTGCGCGCGCGGGCAATGCGCCGGCACGGTAAAATCCCGGGTTCCCGCCAGCAGGCCGGGCCCCCGGGCCGCGGCGCGCTGGCCCGGCGCACGCCGCGCCGATCCTTGCCCAGAATCGAATCTGCCCTGAAGCCGGCCGCGACCCGCGGCCCAACCTGGCCAAACCATGAGCCACGACCCGAAAGCCCAAGACAGCACGCCCGCCGCCTCGAACTTCCTGCGCAGCATCATCGACCAGGATCTGGCCGCCGGCACCTATGCCGGCCGCACCGACGCGCAGGGCCGGCCGCTGCCCACCGTGATCACGCGCTTCCCGCCGGAGCCCAACGGCTATCTGCATATCGGCCACGCCAAGAGCATCTGCCTGAATTTCGGGCTGGCGCGCGACTACGGCGGCCGCTGCCATCTGCGCTTCGACGACACCAACCCGGTCAAGGAAGACACCGAATACGTCGATTCGATCATCGACGCGGTGCACTGGCTCGGCTTCAGCTGGGACAGCAACGACGCGCAGGCCGGCCCGCAGGCCCACCTGTACTACGCCAGCGACTACTTCGACCAGCTGTACGCCTTCGCCGAGAAGCTGATCGAGCGCGGCGTCGCCTATGTCGACAGCCAGAGCGCCGAGCAGATCGCCGCCAGCCGCGGCAACTTCGCCGAGCCGGGCACGCCTTCGCCCTACCGCGAGCGCAGCGTCGAGGAGAACCTGCAGCTGTTCCGCGACATGCGCGCCGGCAAGTATGCCGACGGCGAGCACGTGCTGCGCGCGAAGATCGACATGGCCGCGCCGAACATCGTGATGCGCGACCCGGTGCTCTACCGGATCCGCCATGCGCACCACCATCGCACCGGCGACAAGTGGTGCATCTATCCGATGTACGACTTCACGCATTGCATCTCCGATGCGCTGGAGAACATCACGCACTCGCTGTGCACGCTGGAGTTCGAGAACAACCGCCCGCTGTACGACTGGGTGCTGGCGCAGCTGCGCGAATGCGGCGTGTTCCGCGAACCGCTGCCGCATCAGTACGAATTCGCCCGGCTGAACCTGACCTATGCGATCACCAGCAAGCGCAAGCTGCTGCAGCTGGTCAACGAGGGGCGCGTCGACGGCTGGGACGATCCGCGCATGCCGACCATCGTCGGCATCCGCCGCCGCGGCTATACGCCTGAGTCGATCCAGCTGTTCTGCGATCGCGTCGGCGTCGCCAAGTCGGACAGCTGGATCGACATGAGCACGCTCGAAGGCGCGGTGCGCGACGACCTCGATGCGCGCGCGGCGCGCGGCGTGGCCGTGCTCGATCCGCTGAAGCTGATCCTGGACAACTACCCCGAGGGCCAGAGCGAGGAGTGCTCGGCACCGGTCCATCCGAAGCAGCCCGAGCTCGGCAAGCGTGTGTTCCCGCTGTCGCGCGAGCTGTGGATCGAGCGCGAGGACTTCAACGAGAACCCGCCGAAGGGCTATTTCCGGCTGTTCCCGGGCAACAAGGTGCGGCTGCGCTACGGCTACGTGATCGAATGCACCGGCGTCGACAAGGACGCCGACGGCAATGTCATCGCCGTGCACGCGAACTACCTGCCCGACACCAAGAGCGGCACGCCCGGCGCGGACAGCGTCAAGGTCAAGGGCAATATCCACTGGGTCAGCGCGGCGCACGCGCTGCAGGCCGAGGTGCGGCTGTACGACCGGCTGTTCAACGACCCGCATCCGGACGCCGGCGGCAAGAACTTCCTCGATGCATTGAACGCGGACTCCAAGCGCGTGGTCACAGCGTATCTGGAGCCCGGCCTGCGCGAGGCCAGGGCCGAGGACCGCTTTCAGTTTGAGCGGCACGGCTATTTTGTCGCGGACCGCGTCGACAGCCAGCCGGGCCGCCCGGTCTTCAACCGCATCGTCGGACTGAAGGACAGCTGGGGCAAGTAATCGCCCCGCTCCACGCCGGCGCGCCGCAAGTTCGGCGCCCGGCGCCACACCCCAACCCCATCATCGCCATGCAGACCCTCACCTTCCCGCTGGACCGCGAGCACATCGCGCTGAACGATCTGCTCAAGCTGGCCGGCGTGGTCGACAGCGGCGGCGCCGGCAAGGCGCTGGTCGCGGCCGGCGAAGTCGCGGTCGACGGCGCGGCGGAATCGCGCAAGACCGCCAAGATCCGCGCCGGCCAGGTGGTGACCCTGCCGGGCGTGACGATCCGGGTGGTGGCGGCGTGATTGCCGTGTCAGCGCCGCCCGACCTCTGCCCATCGCCGAAGACAGGACCAAGGACAACGCCATGCCGATCGCTTTCTGGT
The DNA here is from genome assembly GCF_017598945.1 of Cupriavidus gilardii. Lineage (GTDB taxonomy): Bacteria > Pseudomonadota > Gammaproteobacteria > Burkholderiales > Burkholderiaceae > Cupriavidus > Cupriavidus gilardii_E. The sequence continues at coordinate 135,756 of NZ_JAGFTW010000005.1, read as the reverse complement.
GCGTGCTGATCGCCGGCATCCTGCCCATCGTCACCGTGGGCATCGCCAAGTGGGGCGCGCCCGCTTTCGACAATCACGATCCGCGCGCCTGGCTCGAGCGCCAGACCGGCCGCGCCCGCCGGGCCGACCTCGCCCACCGCAACCACTTCGAAGCCTTTCCGCTGTTCGCCGCGGCGGTGCTGTGCGCCAGCCATCTGCAGGCGCCGCAGGCGCGCATCGACGAACTGGCGATCGCCTTCATCGTGATTCGGGTTCTCTACACGGTCTGCTATCTGGCCGACCGCGCCACGCTGCGCTCGCTGTGCTGGACGCTCGGCTTCCTGTGCGTGCTTGGCATTTTCCTGCTGCCGGTGCTGGTGCCCTGAACGTCTGTTGCGTTCTGTCCCACTTCTGTTTCAGGTCGACCCGGCGACACCTGAAATCCGGAATTCTTCTGTAGAATCAGCGCTTTGCAAAATTTATGCCCCGGCTTTTTGCGCCCGGGCGCGACGGGACGGGGAATCATGTTCGGGATTGGACTGGGGGATGTGGTGGCGGCTTCGCTCGCTGCCGCAGGGGCGTGCTTGATCTGCAGCATTCCGCGCGATTTTGTCGGCCATCTGCTGCGCAACTTTCCCGGCTGGGTGATGCGCACCTACGGTCGCCGCGCGCTGGTGATCCCGGTGCTGGTGATGCTGGTGATCGGCCGCCTGGTCGAACTCGGCGTCAACGGGCAGATGAACAGCCCCGCCGGCCAGGCGATGGTGATCGCCGCCGCCTTCCTCGCCCTGGTGATCGCTTCTGCGCTGCTGCGCTTCTACTTCAGCGATTACCGCAAATCCCGCTGACCGTCGCGCCGCGCATACCGCGCGGCGCCGTTCGTTCCGCCGCCGTTTCTCTGCCTGACCTCCGCCATGCCGTCCGCACCGTCACGCACACGGTGATCGGGTAACATGCGCCGTTTGCCGGCCGTGCCGGGCATCCTGCCCGCGCCATCGGCCGGCGTGCCGCTTTCGGCGTCCCCGCTTCCCTCTTTCCCCATGGCCCTGAAGTCCACCATCTGCAAAGCCGAGCTGTCGATCTCCGATATGGATCGGCACTACTACGGCACCCACGCGCTGACCGTCGCGCAACACCCGTCCGAAAACGATGCCCGCATGATGGTGCGGCTGCTGGCGTTCGCCTGCGAGGCCAGCGAGACGCTGAGCCTGACGCGCGGGCTCGACGAACCCGACGAGCCGGACCTGTGGGAGCGCAGCCTGACCGGCGAGATCGAACACTGGATCGACCTGGGCCAGCCCGACGAGACCCGGCTCAAGCGGGCCGCCTCGCGCGCCGCGCGCGTGACCGTGTTCGCCTATCAGCCCGCCAGCGCCCGCGAATGGTGGAAGGGCATCGCCGGCAAGGCCGGCAAGCTGCGCAATCTGACGGTCCATGCGGTACCCGGCGAGGCGGTCGACGCGCTGGCCGGCATGGCGCGCCGCGCGATGCGGCTGACCGTGACGATCCAGGACGGCGAGATCTGGTTCAGCGACGACGAGCGCAGCGTGCAGCTGCGCCTGGACACCTGGCAGCGGGCCGACGCCTGACGCCCGGCCGCTTGCGGGTACACTGCCGGCTCGGTGCCACGCGCACGCCGGCCACGGCGGCGCGATCCCGGGCCCCGAATCACCACGCACGTCGCGGCGCGAAGCCGCGGCGGGCAGTCACACAAAGGAAAGACCGATGATCACCACTCCTTCCGGCCTGCAATACGAAGACACCGTGACCGGCCAGGGCGCCGAAGCGACCGCGGGCAAGCACGTCACCGTGCACTACACCGGCTGGCTGTACGAGAACGGCCAGGCTGGCCGCAAATTCGATTCGAGCAAGGATCGCAACGATCCGTTCGTGTTCCCGCTGGGCGCCGGCCACGTGATCCGCGGCTGGGACGAAGGCGTGCAGGGCATGAAGGTCGGCGGCACGCGCCGGCTGGTGATTCCGGCCGACCTCGGTTATGGCGCACGCGGCGCCGGCGGCGTGATTCCGCCGAACGCCACGCTGCTGTTCGAAGTGGAACTGCTGGCCGTCTGAGGCGGTAGCTGCGGCAATCGCGTCGATATCCGGCTCAGAAGCCGATCGACGCGTTGCCCACGTCGACGCGGACCCGATCGCGGCCCAGGATATGCGCGGCATGCCGCGCGTAGTCCCGGGCCCAGTCCGGATCGCTGGTGAAACGCTGCTCGCCCGAGAAGCGCGCCACGCTGAGAATCTTGTCGATGACCAGCACCTTGCCCACCGGGCTGGAAGCCTGGCAGTCGAGCTCCGCATACTCCCGATCGAACCAGCGCCAGCCGGCATCGTCGCTGATGCCCGCGAGCTCGGTATCGCCGATGGTGAACTCGAATTCCTTGCCGGTGCCGAAGGCCACCGTAAGCGTTCGCGCCATGGTCCATCCCTCCTGGTAGTTGGCAGCCATTGTAAGGACGGCGCAACATCGGCCGCCACCCCGCCGGCAGTGGGTGCGGTCCGCACCGTTGCCGCACGCCGACATCCCGCCGCCATGTGGTGTAGCAAGCCTCCCGACGCCCGGCTTTGCATTATGCTTGCACCATGGCCATCACCCGACAAGATCTTGAAGCGGACCGGCTGCGGACCACGCTGGGCGGTACCCCGGTGGCTTCCTCGCTGCTGTCGGACGACGCGCTCGAGCGTTCGTTGCGGTCCACCCTCGATCGCCGGCCCGACCAGCCGGACATGCATGGCGACGTCTGGTTGTTCGGCTACGGCTCCCTGATCTGGAATCCGATGGTGGTGCACACCGAGCGCCGGCTCGCGACCGTGCACGGCTATCACCGCGGCTTCTACCTCTATTCGCGCATCAATCGCGGCACCTGGGACAACCCCGGGCTGGTGCTGGGCCTGGACCGCGGCGGCAGCTGCCACGGCATGGTGTTCCGCATCCCGAGCCATGTCGTCGAGCAGGAATTCCGCGTGCTGTGGCGCCGCGAGATGATGACCGGCGCCTACCATCCGCGCTGGCTGCGCGTGAAGCTCGAGGGCGAGGCGGCCCCGCAGCGGGCGCTGGCCTTCGTGATGAACCGCGCCCACGAGGCCTATGCCGGCCGGCTGCCCGACGAGCGGGTGGTCGCCTGCCTGCGGCGCGCCACCGGCCTGTACGGACCGGCGCGCGACTATCTGCACCAGACCCTGCTGGGCCTGGCCACCCACGGCGTCGACGATCCCTATCTGGGCCGGCTGTGGCGGCAGATCCAGGCCGCCGACGCGGAACCGGCCAGCGAACCCGCCAGCGAACCGGGCCCAGATACCGAACCGGCCGACGCCGCCTGAACCGGAGACCGCCATGCCCGCCCCCGCCGCTCGAGCCCGCCGCCTGATGGTCGCCGAAGCGCTGGGGGTGACCGGGCTGCTGCTCGGCGGGGCGCTGCTGTCGGGGCCCGCCGGCGTGTCGATGGCGGCCCGGCCCGGTTCCTCGCCCCCCTCTCCCGCCTCGCCACCGACGTCCTCGCAGCGTGCCGCCGCGCAGCCGGGCAGTGCCGGCCGGCCGCACGACGCGCTGAGCGCCCTGAACCGCAATCTGCTGACTGCCGCTTCGCTCGGCGACGCAGCGCTGGTGCGCAAGCTGCTGGGCGCCGGCGCCTCGCCGCATGCCGCCGACGAGCGCGGGCGTACCGCGCTGCTGATCGCGGTCTATCAGCGGCACGGCGAGGTCGCCCGCGCGCTGATCCACGCAGGCGCCGATGTCAATCGCAAGGACGATCAGGCCAACAGCGCCTTCCTGCTGGCCGCCGCCAGCGGCCAGTTGGAACTGGTGCAGCTGACGCTGGCGCACGGGGCCGACCCGCACAGCACCGACCGCTATCGCGGCACCGCGCTGACCGCGGCCTCGCAGCACGGCAGTCCGGAGGTGGTCCAGCTGCTGCTGCAGGCCGGCGTGCCGGTCGATCATGTCAATGCGCTGGGATGGACGGCGCTGCTCGAAGCGATCGTGCTCGGCGACGGCAGCGCGCGCTACGAACACGTGGTGCAGCTGCTGCTCGATGCGGGCGCCGACGCCAATCTGGCCGATCGCGACGGCGTCACCCCGACGCGCCATGCGCGCGAGCGGGGCTACAAGACGATGGTCAAGATGCTGATGCGGGTGCGCGGGCACTGACTGGCGCTGGCATCGCGCCCCGCCAGACCGGCACGGATGGACCGGGGCAGGACCCGTTGCCCTGCCCCGGCGTCGCGGACCATCAGCCCAGACGGGCGTTTTCGGCTTCCTGCAACTGGCGCCACATCACCTTGCCGGTCCCGGACTTCGGCAGCGCGTCGACGAACTCGACCACGCGGGGGTACTTGTAGGCGGCCATGTTTTCCTTGGCCCAGGCGATGATGTCGTCGGCCGTGGTCTTGCCCTTCGCGTGCGCCTTCAGCACGACCACCGCCTTGACCGTCTCGCCGCGATAGGCGTCGCGCGTGCCGATGATGCAGGCTTCCTGCACGTCCGGATGCTTGTACAGCAGGTTCTCGACCTCGGCCGGCCAGACCTTGAAGCCCGACGCGTTGATCATCCGCTTGAGCCGGTCCGTGATGAAGAAATAGCCCTCCTCGTCCATCCGGCCCAGGTCGCCGGTGCGGAAGAAGGTCTTGCCTTCGAACTCGATGAAGGCCTCGCGCGTCGCGTCCGGCTTGCCCCAGTAGCCCTTGAACACCTGCGGGCCGCAGACGATGATCTCGCCTACCTCGTTCGGCGGCAGTTCCTTCAGCGTGACCGGGTCGATCACGCGGGCGTCGGTGTTGAACGTCGGCACGCCCAGGCACTGCAGCTTGGGCCGATCGCCCGGGTTGCTGTGGGTCGGCGCCATCGTTTCGGACAGCCCGTAGCCCTCGAGATAGTTCAGGCCGAACTGCTCGCGCAGCCGCTCGGCGATCGCCTGCGGCATCGCCGCGCCGCCGCCGCCGATATAGCGCAGGCTCGACAGATCGAACTCGGCCAGGTTGGGGCTGGCCAGGAAGTCGATCACCATGGTCGGGATATTGGTCCAGTGCGTGACCTGATAGCGCGAAATCAGCCGGCCCGCGACTTCGCGGTCCCAGCGCGGCAGCATCACCACCGTGGCGCCGCTGTAGATCGGGCCGTTCATGCCGTACTGCATGCCGGTCACGTGGAACAGCGGCAGCACCGACAGGATCACCGATTCGGCGCCCGAGCCCGACCAGGTCGAGCCGCCGACCACGTTGTGCATCACCGAGCGATGGGTGTGGATGCAGCCCTTCGGAAAGCCCGTGGTGCCCGAGGTATAGGGCATCACCGCCATGTCGTCCGGACCGGCGGTATGCGGACCGGGCTGATGGCCGGCCGCCAGCGCGTCGCGCCACTGCACGGCGCCGGCCGGCAGCGCATGCTCGGCGGTCAGCCAGGCGGGAGGCGCGTCCTCGGGGTGTTCGTGGCTCTCCGGCAGCGCATCGGCGTATTGGGTGACCAGCAGATGCTGCAGCTGCTGCCCGGCCGGCAGCTCGGCATTGGCGGCCGCGGCGCCGCCGGCGAGGTCCGCCGAGCAGATCGCCACGCGCGCCTGCGCATCGGTGATGTAGTGCTTGAATTCTTCGGCCCGGTTCATCGGATTGACCGGCACCACCACCGCATCGGCGCGCAGGATCGCGTAGTAGCTGACGATGAACTGCGGGCAGTTCTGCATGTACAGCAGCACCCGGTCGCCCTTGGCCACGCCCGCCTCGCGCTGCAGCCAACCGGCCAGCGCGGTGGCCTGCGCCTCGAGCTCGCGGAAGGTGATGGCCTTGCCGAAATAGCGGATCGCGGCCTTGTCGGCATAGCGCCGCGCCGACACCTCCAGATTGACCCAGAGCGAGGTCTCCGGCAGCACGATGGCGGTGGGCGCCCGCTTGGGCCAGAACTGGAAATGCGGGCGCGCGGCCTTCTGGGTCTGCATGCGTGGTCTCCTGAGCGGTCTTCGCGACCTGTTCTCAAGCGTCTCGAGCGTCTTGAGCGTCTTGAGCGCGTGTTGGACGGGATGGGATTTCGGACGCCGCCGTGGCGGTCAAGCAGCCCCGGCGATGAGTCGTCAAGCAATATAACCGAACGACCGTTCTATTTCCAAGGGGTAGATTCCCGCAAGCGGGGTTGACATGAGCGGCGCCGTCCCCACATCGACAACAGGAAACCGGCCGTGCGGCGCGATTGCGCGCGCCTCGGGCCGGATCATGGGACTTGCGACTTCCCGCGGCTCCCACGCGGCTCCCCCGCGATATCAGGCGAATTCAAGAACAGCGAGGCAAGCAATGAGCGACGTCACCCTGCAGAACTTCGACCACGACGTGATTGCGCTGTCGCGCAGCGTCCCTGTGCTGGTGGACTTCTGGGCGCCATGGTGCGGACCGTGCCGCACGCTGGGGCCCCTGCTGGAAAAACTCGAACGCGAGGCCGGCGGCAAGTGGAAGCTGGCCAAGATCAATGTCGACGAGAACCAGGAGCTGGCGGCCCACTTCGGCGTGCGCAGCATTCCCCATGTGGTGGCCTTCGTCGACGGCAAGCCGGTCGACCAGTTCGTCGGCGTGCTGCCCGAATCGGGCCTGCGCGAATTCATCGCGCGGGTCACGCCGAACCCAGGCGAGGTCGCACTGCGCGAGGCCCGCAAGGCGGCGGCCGGCGGCAAGCACGAGATCGCGCGCGAGGCCTTCCAGGCCGCGCTGGCCTTCGATCCCGGTTTCGACGAGGCGCGCATCGACTACATCGCCTTCCTGCTCGACGGCAATGCGCTGGAGGAAGCCGAGGCCCAGTTCGGCATGCTGACGCCGCGCGCGCCGCAGCACGATGCCTATGCGGCGCTGCAAACCCGGCTCGAGGCGATGAAGGGTCTGGGAGACCTCCCCGACGAGGCCACGCTGACCGGCCGCATCGCCGCCGATCCGGCGGATCTGCGGGCCCGCCTCGATCTGGCGCGGCTGCTGATCGCCCGGCGCCAATACGAACCGGCGCTGGAGCAGCTGCTGGCGATCGTGACCACCGACCGCGCGTTCGAGGACGATGTCGGCCGCAAGACAATGCTGTCGGTGTTCGAGATGATGGGCGACGCACCGGAGGCGGTGTCGCGCTGGCGCCGGCAGTTGAGTGCGGCGCTGAATTGAGGTCGGTGGTCTGACCGGGGGCGGTTGCCCTCTCCCCCGCCCCTCTCCCGCAAGCGGGAGAGGGGAGAAAACCGTTGGCGTTGTCCCTTGTCCCTTGTCACCTGAGCGGGATAGCGGAGAAAACCAGCGGTGTTCTCCCTCTCCCCCTCAGGGGGGAGAGGGTTGGGGAGAGGGGGTGGTTTCGAAGCGCAGGCAGCCGCCTCGCCCTCACCCCGCCGGCCCCTCCACCAGCGTAAACCCGTTCTGCCGCATATACGCGACCATCGCGGCGTCCTGCTTGCGCACATGCAGTGCGAACCAGCCGGGCAGCTCGGCCACCAGGCGGCGCCCGGTCTCGAAGTCGCCCTCCTGCTCGACCTTCGCGCGGACCTTGTCGACGATCTCCAGCATCTGCCGATGCTCGCCGGCATGGCACTGGCGCGGGCCGAAGTTCATCGCCTCCATCCACGCCTCCTCCATGCCGAAGTGGTAGCGCGTGTGGTCGATCCATTCGTCCAGCGCGGCCAGAAAGCCCTCGTCGCTGGCGCGTGCGGCCGCCTGCAGCAGCAGCACGAACTCCGCATGCGTATGGTCGGTGACCGGCTCGCCCAGATGCAGATCGGCCGGCAGCGCGCTGCTGTCGAGGTCGGGCGGAGCGGCCGCTGGCGTCGCGGCGGCGGTGGTGGGGTCGGAAACGGTCATCAGGTCGATCGGTTATGCTGCGCGGAATGCCCGAAGGCACCGGGATACGCGCAAGGATACCGAATCCCCGCGCCGGGCACCCCGCTCCCCTCTCTCGCGCCGCCTCGATGCCACGACTGATTTTCTTCTGCGGACATGCCGGCACCGGCAAGACCACGCTGGCCCATCGGCTGATCGGCCCGCTGATGGAGGCCACCGGCGAACCGTTCTGCCTGCTCGACAAGGACACGCTGTACGGCCGCTACAGCGCGGCCGCGATGGGCGCGCTGACCGGCGATCCGAACGACCGCGACAGCCCGCTCTATCTGAAGCATCTGCGCGATCCGGAATATCAGGGCCTGCTCGATACCGCGCGCGAGAACCTGGCGCTTGGCATCAGCGCGATCGTGATCGGCCCGCTGTCGCGCGAGATCCGCGAGCATCGCCTCAGCGATCCGCAGTGGCTGGCGCTGCCGGCCGGCACCACGGTGCGCGTGGTCTGGGTGCACCTGCCCGAGGACGAGGCGCACGCGCGCATCGTGCGGCGCGGCAATCCCAACGATGCCTACAAGCTGGCGCACTGGGAAGACTACCGGCAGCGGCGCTTCATGCCGGATCCGGCCGAGTATCCCGAACTGATCTACTTCGACAACCTGGCACCCGATGACGCCGCGGTGGCCGGACTGCTCGATGCCCTGAGCACGTAGCCTGGACCGCCGTCAGCGCGGCTGGGCGATCGCGCTCAGCGCCACCGACGCCGCGACGAAGCCGAACACCGCGGTGACCGCCACCGACGAGCCGAAGCCCGCGCAAGCCAGCCCCTGCGGCCCTTGCCGCGGCGGATGTGCGGCATCGGCAAAGGGCGCCTCGTCGATTTCGCAGGCCTGCTGCTCCGGCTCGGGATAGCGCAACGGTTCGTCGGAATACACCGCCTGCAGGCCGAACGGCTTTTTCGGATCGCGGGGGAATCCCCATTGCTGGCGCAGCCCGGCACGGACCTTGGCCAGCAGCGGATCCTGGACGGTACGCGACAGGTCGGCGACGCGCACGCGAGTCGGGTCGAGCTGCCCGCCGGCGCCGCCGCAGGTGACGATCGGCAGCCGCTGGCGCCGGGCCCAGCCCAGCATCGCAATCTTGACCTTGACCGCATCGATCGCGTCGATCACATGGTCGTGGCCGGCCAGCAGCGCCTCCACATTGTCCGGCGTCACGAAATCGTCGACCGGACGCACGCGCACGCGCGGGTTGATCTGCAGCAGCCGCTGCGCCATCGCCTCGACCTTGGCCCGCCCGTATTCGTCGCCCAGCGCGTGGATCTGGCGGTTGGTGTTCGACGGGGCGATGTGGTCCAGGTCGATCAGCGTGATGCGGCCGACCGCATTGCGGGCCAGCGCTTCCGCGGCCCAGCTGCCGACCCCGCCGATGCCGACCACGCAGACGTTGGCGGCCTCCAGCCGCGCCAGGCCGTCGGCGCCGTAGAGCCGCGCCACGCCGCCGAAGCGGCGATGGTAGTCGTCGTCCCCGGCACTGTCGTGCGGCAGCGCGGCGGGCAGTTCCGCCAGCGCGTGCACGGCGGAGAGGTCGTCATTGCGGTCGGCACTGTAGCTGGCGCTGGCGTCAGCGCGGGAGTCGGCGTTGCGGTCGTCGGCCATCGAGGACTTCACCATCGGCTGGGCCCGCCGGCCTGAACGTGCAAGGGGCGGCGGCGGGCAAAAAATGCGGAATTCGCGGGCATCATTGTCAGTCGCATGCCGACAGGAGGGCCCGGCGCGCAACTATACAATAGCCGCAACGTGGTACGTTCGCCGCGCCCGGCGAGCCAGTTCGGTTCGTGCATGCGCCGGCCAGGGAGCCCCTCATGTCGATGCGCCGCCAGGCCGTGCTGTGGAGTGTATTGACGCCCTTGGTGTTGATTGCGGCGGTGGTGGCCTTCGTGCTGCTGTTCGACTGGAACCGCCTGAAGCCGTGGCTCAACGACAAGGTCAGCGACGCCATCGGCCGGCCCTTCGCCGTCAACGGCGACCTGATCCTGACCTGGCGCAGGCCCGAGGGCGAAAGCGGCTGGCGCCGCCTGGTGCCGTGGCCGCGGCTGTCCGCGCGCGATGTCACCATCGGCAATCCCGACTGGACCCAGCAGCCCAACCTCGCCACCGCGCGCGAGCTGGTGTTCCTGCTGCGGCCGCTGCCGCTGCTGACGCGCGAAATCTCGCTGCCGAGCATCACCATCGACGGTCCCTCGGTCGCGCTGGAACGGCTGGCCGACAAGCGCAACAACTGGACCTTCCCCACCCGCGAAGACAAGGAGCCATCGCAATGGCATCTCGAAATCGGCGAGGTGGTGCTGACGCGCGGGCATCTGGCGCTGAACGACGCCGCCAGCAAGATCGAGCTGCGCGCGACGCTCGAGACCATCGGCGATGCGGCGCTGTACGACAAGGACCGCGACGGGCCGCTGGCCCCCTCATCGGCGCCGGCGGCCTCGGCGGCGCCCGCCAGCGGCGCCAGCACCCCCGCCGCCGCCAGCGCGTCGGCGCCGGCGGCCTCCCCCGCCGACGCGAAGAACAGCAAGGGCGAACCGGTCTATGGCATCCGCTGGCGCGCGGTCGGCCACTACAACAAGGCCACCATCAATGCCAACGGCAAGGCCGGCGCGGTGCTGAACCTGCGCGACGCCAGCCGCCCCTATCCGCTGCAGGCCGATGTGCGCGTCGGCGCCACCCGCGCGCAGATCGAAGGCACGCTGACCGAACCGGCCCGGCTGGCGGCGCTGGACCTGATGCTGCAGCTGTCCGGCGAGAGCATGGCCGATCTGTATTCGCTGACGGGTGTCGTGCTGCCCGAGACCCCGCCATATCGCACCAACGGCCGTCTGACCGCGACGCTGCGCAAGGGCGCGTCGGTCTACCGCTATCAGAACTTCACCGGCCGGGTCGGCGGCAGCGACCTTGCCGGCACGCTGACCTATAGCCAGCGCGATCCGCGCCCGCTGCTCGCCGGCGAGTTGGTGTCGAAGCAGCTGCGCTTCGAGGACCTGGCGCCGCTGATCGGCGCGGACGCCAAACCCGGCCAGCCCGCGGCGCGCAGCCCGGTGCGCCAGCCGGCCGACAAGGCGTTGCCGGTGGCGCCGTTCCGCACCGAGCGCTGGGACGACATCGACGCCAACGTGCGCTTCACCGGGCAGCGGATCATCCGCGACGTCGATCTGCCGATCAACAATCTGGAGACCCATATCCAGCTGCAGGACGGCGTGCTGAACCTCAAGCCCCTGAACTTCGGCGTGGCTGGCGGCACCCTCGCGTCGAACCTGCAGCTGAACGGCAAGCGCACGCCGATGGGCGCGACCATCGACATGACGGCGCGCCGGCTCAAGCTCAAGCAGCTGTTCCCGAACCTCGAATCGATGCGCGCCAGCGTCGGCGAGATCAACGGCGCGGCCAAGCTGTCGGCGACCGGCAATTCGGTGGCGGCGCTGCTCGGTTCGTCCAATGGCGAGGCGCGGCTGCTGGTCGAGAACGGCACCATCAGCAAGTTCATCCTGGAGGCGATGGGGTTGAACGTCGGCAGCGTGATCATCGCCAAGCTGTTCGGCGACAAGCCGGTGCAGATCCATTGCGGCGTGGCGGACTTCACCTTCACCAACGGCATGGGCCGCGCCCGCACCTTCGTCATCGATACCGAGGACGCCACCATCAACGCCACCGGCGTGGTGGACCTCGCCAGCGAGCGGCTGGGCCTGACGATCAATCCCGACTCCAAGGGCATGCGGGTGTTCTCGCTGCGCTCGCCGCTCTATGTCGGCGGCACGCTGAAGGATCCGCGCGTCAGTCCGGACATCGGCGTGCTGGCGCTGCGCGCCGGCGGCGCGGTCGCGCTGGCGCTGCTGGCGCCGGTCGCAACGGTGCTGCCGCTGATCGATCTGTCGCCGGCCGAGGACAGCCAGTGCGCCAAGCTGCTGGCCGAACTGCGCAAGCGCCCGACCGCGCCGCCGCCGGGCAAGACCTACCGCGACCGCCGTGCGCCGGCGGCCTCGGGTCCGGCGGCCCAGCCGCCCGCCGGCGGCAACGAGCCCGAGCCGCGTCGCCAAAATCCAACCACGCCCGCCGCACCGTCGCCCGGACCCAACAGATCGCCAATGTATCAGGGCGGCTGACGCGCTGCCCGGTTCACATCGCCGCGCGGGCCCGACGCGCACCGATGCTCCAGCGCAACACTCCCGTGCACACGCCCCCTTTCTGTGCACCAAAACCTAAAAGACCGTTGCACCCTGTCAACAAGCGCACCATAATTAAACGGCCATTTACATGGAGCTGCGGCGCAGTCACAGCGGCTCGATGCACAAGACAACGCTGTAAACAGATGGCACTTTGCGGACGGCGCCCGACAGGGCGCGGTCTGTTGCGGGGCGCGGCGCATGCCGCCCCCCGTTCGTCTTTTTCGGTCTTGCCGGTCGTTCCGGCTCACCCCTCCGCCTCCCGGTCCAGCACGAATGACGCCGTATCCCGCCGCCGCCATGCCGATCAGTGTTCTGATCGCGCTGACGGTGTGCAACCACGTCGCGTTCAACGCCAGCCGCGTCGTCGTTTCCCTGTTCGCCATTTCGCTGAAGGCTTCGACCATCACGCTCGGCCTGCTGATGTCACTGTACGCGCTGCTGCCGATGCTGCTGGCGATCCGCGCCGGGCGCCGCATCGACCAGATCGGGCCGCGCCGGCCGATGACGGCGGGCTCGCTGATGGTGGTGGCCGGCACGCTGCTGCCGGCGATCTGGCCGAGCGTCGCCGCGCTGTACGCCTCGTGCGCGCTGATCGGCGTCGGCTTCATGCTGGTCCAGGTCGCGATGCAGCTGCTGATCGGCCAGCTGTCGACCGACGAGACCCGTCTTCGCAACTACACCTGGCATGCGCTGGGCCTGTCGGTGTCCGGGACGCTGGGCCCGGTGACAGTCGGCTACGTGATCGAGCACGCCGGCTATCGGCCTGCCTTTCTGCTGCTGGTCGGCATCGCGCTGATCGGGCAGATCGGCCTGCGCCTGGTGCATGACCGCCTGCCCGCGCAGGGCGCCGGCGCAGCGCGCCAGGCCGCGCTCGACGGCAGCCGCGGCTCGGCGCTGGACTTGCTGATGGTGCCCGAGCTGCGCGCGGTCTTTGTCGCCAGTGCGGTGCTGTCCGCCGCGTGGGATCTGCATGCGTTCCTGATCCCGATCCAGGGCACGCGCGTCGGCCTGTCGCCGTCGTCGATCGGCTGGGTGCTCGGCGCCTTCGCGATCGCCACGCTGGCGATCCGCATCGCGATGCCGCTGGTCACGCGCCATCTGTCCGAATGGAAGATCATCCGCGGCGCGCTGCTGGTCGGCGGCATCGCCTATCTGCTCTACCCCTTCGTCTCGACCTTCTGGCTGATGTGCTGCCTGGCGTTCGTGCTGGGCCTGGCGCTGGGCAGCGCGCAGCCCAACGTGATGAACATCCTGCATAGCGCGTCGCCGTCGGGCCGCGCCGGCGAGGCGCTGGGCCTGCGCTCGGCAGTGCTGAACACCAGCCAGGTGGTCTGGCCGCTGACCTTCGGCGTGGTCGGCACCGCGCTCGGTATGCTGCCGATCTTCCTGTCGATGGCGGGCGCGATGGGCGTGGCCGGTTTCTATTCGCGCGGACAGACGCGCAAGCTGCCGCCGCCAGCCGCATGAGGCCTGACGCCTGAGGCCTGCGGCCTGCGGCGGCTATTGCGGGCCGGCCTTCGTACGGGTTCCGCGCCGGGATGCCTTCGCTATACTCCAGGCATCCGGATCCGCATATCGGCCGCGCAAGCAGGTGTGCCGTCGCTATCGGAGACCGATCAGGACGCTTCAACCATCCCTCCCGCGGCCGTGCCGCTGCCCTTCCCGCCATGACGCAACTCGCCGATCTCCGTCGTACCTATGTGCTCGGTTCGCTGACCGAAGCCGATGTCGCGCCCCAACCCATCGCGCAATTCGAACGCTGGTTCGAGGAAGCGCTGACCGCCAAGCTGCCCGAGCCGAATGCGATGACGCTGGCCACGGTCGACGCCAGCGGCCAGCCCTCGGCCCGCATCGTGCTGCTCAAGGGCATCGACGAGCGCGGCTTCACCTTCTTCACCAATTACGAGAGCCGCAAGGGTCTGGACCTGGCGGTCAATCCGCGCGCCGCGCTGCTGTTCCACTGGGTCCAGCTCGAACGGCAGGTTCGCATCGAAGGGGTCGTCGAGAAAGTCAGCGACGCCGAGAGCGATGCCTACTTTGCCTCGCGTCCGCTGGGCTCGCGCATCGGCGCCTGGGCCTCGGCGCAGAGCCAGGAGGTGGCCGACCGCGCGCTGCTCGAGCAGCGCGAAGCCGAGTTCCGCCAGCGCTTCGGCGAGAACCCGCCGCGGCCGCCGCACTGGGGCGGCTATCGCGTGGCCCCGACGCGCGTCGAATTCTGGCAGGGCCGTCCGTCGCGGCTGCACGATCGCATCGCTTATCTGCGCCAGCCGGACGGCAGCTGGCGCATCGCGCGGTTGTCGCCGTAAGTGGGTTGGCGCAGCGGCGCGCGGTTTGCCCCTGTCATCGATATGGGGTCTAGGCAGTGCACTGCACACCGGCGCGGTTTGGCGTATAAAGTGAAACGCCAGACGCACCGGGCAGCGGGCTCTGGCGTTGGGTATGGCACAGTCTGATATATCGGAAGACGTAGCCGCGCCCACAGTTGTTCGTTGGAGAAGTATGCCGCCATTCATCAGGAGGAAAGCCGCATGTTTTTCAAGCAAGCACTGGACACGCAACTGGAGCGCTGGGTCGCGGAACTGCGCGACAAGGCCAACCTGCCCGTCAAGCTGCGGCTCTGGAATGGCCACGAATACGCGCTGGGCAACTTCGAACAGCCGGCCGTCACGCTGACCGTGCGCGAGGCCGGCGCGCTGCCGCTGCTGCTGACGCCGACGCTGGACAATCTGGGCGAGGCCTACGTCCAGCAGAAGATCGATCTGGAGGGCAAGCTCGCCGACATCATCGCGGTCGGCTACGGCTTCTCCCGCGCCACCACGCAACTGGCCGGCAGCACGCTGGCCCGCGTCGCGCAGCGCTTCACCCATACGAAGCAGGAAGACAAGGCGTCGATCGAATACCACTACGACGTTTCCAACGACTTCTACAAGCTGTGGCTGGACCCGAACATGGTCTACTCGTGTGCGTACTTCGAGCACGGCACCGAGGACCTGGCCACCGCGCAACTGAAGAAGATCGACCACATCCTGACCAAGATCCGGCTGCAGCCGGGCCAGACGCTGCTCGACATCGGCTGCGGCTGGGGCGCGCTGGTGCTGCGCGCCGCGCAGAAGTTCGGCGCGCGCTGTGTCGGCATCACGCTGTCGGAAAACCAGTTCGCGCTGGCGACCGAGCGGGTCAGGCAGGCCGGGCTGCAGGATCAGATCGAGATCCGCCTGCAGGACTACCGCGACGTGACCGGGACCTTCGATCGCATCACCAGCGTCGGCATGTTCGAGCACGTCGGCAAGGAGAACCTGGTCACCTACTTCAGCCGCATGTGCGAGCTGCTGGCCGACGACGGCATCGCGATGAACCACGGCATCACCTCGCCCGACCCGGACAGCGGCAAGGTGCCGATGGATGGCGCGCAGTTCATGGATCGCTACGTGTTCCCGCAGGGCGAGCTGCCGCATATCAGCATGGTGCTGCATACGCTCGCCAAGGGCGGCCTCGAGGCTTACGACGTCGAGCTGCTGCGCCGGCACTATGCGCAGACGCTGCGCCACTGGGCCGAGAACTTCGAGACGCACGGCGAGACCATCCGCGCGATGGTCGGCGAGAAGAAGTACCGCATCTGGCGCGTCTACCTGGCCGGCTGCGCGCAGGCCTTCGACAGCGAGAAGATGTCGATCTACCAGGTGGTCTGCCACAAGGCGACCCAGCCGTCGAACACGCTGCCCTGGTCGCGGCATTACATCTACGACAAGACGCTTGATTGACGATTTGTTTGGCGACCCGGTATCCGAGGCGGCACCGGGTCGCACCGCTACTTCCCCCGATGGCCCCGTCGCTGTGCCGAATGGCACCGCCAAGCCGGCCCGGCGCGGCAAGACGATCCAGCCCGTCGCGGCCTGCGCCGAACTGACGGCCCTCGCCGCCCGGCTGCCCCGCCACCTCTACCTCGGCACCTCGACCTGGTCCTACCCCGGCTGGAAGGGCCTCGTCTACGACGGCGACTACAGCGACAGCCTGCTGTCGCGCAAGGGGCTCGCCGCCTACGCCTGCCATCCGCTGCTGCGCGCGGCCGGCGTCGACCGCGGCTTCTACGCACCGATTCCGCTGGCCGACTACCTCGCCTATGCGGCGCAGGTGCCCGAGGATTTCCGCTTTCTGGTCAAGGCGCCTGCCAGCGTCTGCGATCCGTGGCTGCGCGACAGCAACGGCGCCGGCCGGCTCGCCAATGCGGCGTTTCTCGACGTCGAGATCGCGGTCCGCGATTTCGTCACGCCGGCCACCGCGGGACTCGGCGCCAAATGCGGGCCGCTGCTGTTCCAGCTGTCGCCGCTGCGCGCGATGGCCAACGATGCCGCGGCCTTTCTGGCGCGGCTCGATGCCTTCCTGTCGGCCCTGCCGGCGCTCGACCCCGTGCAGACGCCCCATGCCTGTTATGCGGTCGAACTGCGCGACCCCGAACTGCTGACGCCGCGCTTCATCAAGCTGCTGCGCGCGCGTGGCGTGCGCTTCGGCTGCGGCGCGCGCGACCGCATGCCGCCGCTGACGCGCCTGGCCGCCGCGCAGACGTTGCGCGACGAAGGCGAGCCGGGCCCGCTGGTGCTGCGCTGGCTGCTGCATCCGGGCTATGGCTACGACCAGGCCGAGGCGGCCTTCGAGCCGTTCGACCGGTTGCGCGCGCTCGATCCGCAGACGCTGGCCGCCGCGGCGGACCTTGCCGTGCGCACGCTGCAGGCCGGGCAACCGGCCTATCTGATCGTCAGCAACAACGCCGAGGGCTGTGCGCCGCTGACGCTGGCGCGGCTGGCCGAGGCGATCGCGCAGCGGCTGGGCGTGTAGCTGCCCGCCGCTGCGGCCGCCATCGACGCGCGCTTACTGTGCGCGCAGCCGATGGGCGAAGCTCTTGCGGAACTTGGCCACCTTCGGCGAGATCACGAAGGCGCAATAGCCCTGCTCCGGATGATTGCGGAAGTAGTTCTGGTGATAGGCCTCGGCGCGCCAGTAGCGCTGCGCCGGTTCGACCTGGGTGACCAGCGAGCCGTCGTAGAGCTGGCGCGCGGCGATGTCGGCCATCACCTGCTGCGCGGTGTCGCGCTGCGCGTCCGAATGGGTGTAGATCACCGAGCGGTACTGCGTTCCGACGTCGTTGCCCTGACGATTAAGCGTGGTCGGATCGTGGATCGCGAAGAAGATCTCCAGGATCTCGCGATAGGAGATCACCGCCGGATCGAAGCTCACCCGCACGACTTCGGCATGGCCGGTGTCGCCGCTGCAGACCTGCTCATAGCTGGGATCGTCGACATGGCCGCCGGTATAGCCGGACTCCACCGCGGTCACGCCTTCGACCTGCTGATAGACCGCCTCCAGGCACCAGAAGCAGCCGCCACCGAGCGTGGCGATTTCGGTTCGATCTTCCATGGATGCTTACCCATTGAGGATGCGCCGCGAGGGCGCGATCGAACGATGATACCCGCCGCGCTTACATCGTGCCGCCGCGCCGCGCCTCCAGCGTCGCGCGCAGCTGCGGCTTCAGGACCTTGCCGAGCGCGCTCCTGGGCAGCGCATCGAGCAGCACCACCTCGCGCGGCAGCTTGAAGCGGGCGATGCGGGCCGACAGCGCCTCGCGCAGCGGTTCGGTCGCCAGTGCCGCGCGATCCGCGCCGGCCGCCGGCACGATGACAGCGACCGGCACCTCGCCCCAGCGCGGATCGGGCAAGCCCACCACCGCGCATTCGGCCACGCCGGGCAGCGCGACCAGCGCGTTCTCGATCTCGGCCGGATAGATGTTCTCGCCGCCCGAGATGATCATGTCCTTGCTGCGGCCGACCACCTCGATGCAGCCGTCGGCGTCGCGATGCGCCAGATCGCCGGAACGGAACCAGCCGTCGACGAAGCCGGGATGGGCGGGCTCGCGCCAGTAGCCCTGCATCAGATTGCTGGCGCGGATGCAGATCTCGCCGACCTCGCCCTCTGCGACCTCCTCGCCGTCGCGGCCAAGCAGCCGCACCTGCGCCTCGGGCTGCGGCCAGCCCGCATAGCCCGGCCGCGCCATCGCCTCGTGCAGACGCAGCACGATCGAAACCGGCCCGGTCTCGGTGGCGCCGTAGACCTGCCCCAGCGGCACGCCGCGCGCGTGGAAGGCATCGATATAGGCGCGCGGGATCGTCGACGAGCCGGCCATCACGCCGCGCAGCACGCTCAGGTCGGCGTCGGCCCATGCCGGATGTTCGAGCACCGCGCGCAGCGTGGCCGGCACCATCAGCGACAGCGTCGGCCGCGCCTGGGCGAGCGCGTCAAGCCAACCGTCCGGCGTGAAGCGCTCGTGCAGCGTTACCTGCGCGCCGAGCAGCAGCGCCGGCACGGTCTGGATGCACAGTCCGCCCACATGGAACATCGGCAGCGTCGACAGGACATGGTCGGTGTCGCGCATGTCGTGCGCCCACCAGCTGGCGCGCGCATTGGCCAGCAGCGCGGCCTGCGTATGCAGCGCGCCCTTGGGCTGGCCGGTGGTGCCCGAGGTGTAGACCAGCAGCAGCGGCGTGTCGTCGGGCATCGGGCCGATCGGCGACTCGGTCGGCTCGGGCGGCGCCGGGCTGTCGATCAGGCGGTCGATATGGGCGTGGCGCACCGTGCCGCCCTCGTTCGCACCTTCGCCTGCGTCCCTGCTGGCGTTCGCCACCGCAGCGGCGGCCTCGGCGTGCGCGTCGTCATGAAAGATCGCGCGCACGCCGGCATGCGCCGCGATTGCGGCGAGCTCGGGCACCGCCAGCCGATAATTCAGCGGCACGAAGATCGCGCCGAGCCGCGCGCAGGCGAACAGCAGCGCCAACTGCAGATCGTGGTTCAGGCACAGCGTGGCGACGCGATCGCCGCGGGCGATGCCCCAATCGGCGAGCAGATGGGCGGCGACGCGTTCGATTCGGCTCCACAGCTTCGCATAGCCGATCGTGCGCCCCTGAAAATGCAGCGCCGGCCGATGCGGCTGACCGTCGGCCAGCGCATGCAGCGGGCGCAGCAGCGCGCCGACGCTGGCCGCATCGAGGTGCGGCCGCCCTCCGCAGGCGCCGCTCATTCGTCGCGCTCGCCCGGTTCGTACAGCGTCTCGCGGCCCATGCGGTCGAGGATCAGCTCGGCGGTCCACGGCAGCATCAGCGCGCCGCAGCGCGAATCGCGATAGAGCCGCTCGAGCGGCAGGTCCTTGAGCATCGACTGGCCGCCGCAGGTGCGGATCGCCAGCCGTGCGATATCGTTGGCGCCTTCCATCACCGCGTAGTGCGCGGCATAGAGCCGCATGCGCTGGTCCTTCGACGGATTGGGCCGCGCCTCGTGGATGACGCGCCAGAACAGCGAGCGCATCGACTCGAGCTGGATGCGCATCTGCGCCACCGCGATCTGCTTGGTCGGATACATGCGGCGCTTGACCGGCGGCTGGCCGGGCACCTCGCCGCGCAGGTATTGCACCGTGAAGTCGTAGGCGGCCTGCGCCACGCCCAGATAGGTGGGCGACAGCGTGAAGAACATCGCTGGCCAGGTCTGCGCGGCCTTGTAGTAGACGCCGCGCGGCATCAGCTGCTCGTCGTCCGGCACGAACACGTCCTTGAGCAGCAGCGTGCGCGAGACCGTGCCGCGCATGCCCATCGGGTCCCAGTCGCCGGTCACGGTCAATCCCTCGGCCTTGCCCGGCACCGCGATATACAGCGTGTCGCGCATGTCGGGATGATGGTCGCCGCGGTCCTCGGTGCAGAGGATGCCGTAGTAATCCGCCGCGCCCGACAGCGACGCGAAGATCTTGCGGCCGTTGAGCAGCCAGCCGCCCTCGACCTTGCGCGCGGTGGTGCCGAACGGCGCCTTGCCGGCCGCGGCGGCCGAGCCTTCGGAGAACGGCTGCGCGTAGACCGCGCCGTCCTTGACCACACGGGCGAAATGCAATTCGCGACGGGCCGCGTGTTCGGCGCGCTGCGCGTCCGTCATCGCGATGCCGTCGGCCAGCATGCCGGTCCACATCGTCGAGCAGATATGCATGTTGTAGGTGAGCGCGGTGGCGCCGCAGAAGCGGCCGATCTCCGCGCCGATCATGCAGTAGGTCGCGAAGTCCGCGCCCTCGCCGCCAAAGGCCTTCGGCACGCACAGCGCCAGCAGCCCGGCCTCGCGCAGATCGTCGTAGTTGGCGAACGGGAAGCTCGCCTCGCGGTCCCATTGCGCCGCGCGCGGGGCGAAGCGTTCGCGGCCGAGCCGGTTGGCCAGCGTCAGCAGACGGACCTGATCGTCGGTGAAGTCGGCCTCGCCGACGGCGGGAACGAAGTCCAGGGGCATGATGGTGTCTCTCGTGGTCAGCTTGTTATGGGTCCGGCGTGGCCGCGTTGCCGCGCTTCGAAGTTGCGTCAGCGCGCGGGGAAATGCCGCCGCAGGAAATCGAGCACGGCCGCGTTGAACAGCGCCGGCTGCTCCATGCAGGCCAGATGGCCGACGCCCGGCAGGCAGCGGTACTCGGCGCCCGGAATGCGCGCCGCCATCCGTTCCATCACCGCCGGCGCCGCATTGGCGTCGTGCTCGCCGGCCAGCGCCAGCACCGGCACCGCGATGCCTGCCAGCGCCGCGCGCTGGTCGAACCGCACCAGCGCATGCAGCGCGGCGCGATAGGTGTCGGGCGGCACGCTGGCCATCACGCGCGTGGCGAAGGCCACCGCGTCGGCCGGCGCATCCGGGGCCACCATGCCGCGCACGAGGCCGGCGGCCATCTCGGCCATGGTGCGGCCCGCATCCAGCGGCGCCGTGCGCGCCGCGATGAAGTCGCGCTGCCAGTCGCCGTCGGCCTTGCCGAAGGCCGGCGAGGTGCCCGACAGCACCATGCCGTCGATCGCCGCGGGCATCGCCGCACAGGCCTGCTGCGCGACCATGCCGCCCATGCTGTGGCCGAGCAGCACCACGCGGCGGCCGGCGTCGCGCTCGGCTCGCAGCACCGGTGCCAGCGCGGCGGCCAGGCCGGCGAAGTCGTACGGGTCGATCGTCGCGCTGTCGCCGTAGCCGGGCATGTCCCAGGCGACCGCACGGTAGCCGGCCTCGGTCAGCGCGTCGAATTGCGCGGGCCAGGCGGCCTTGCCGCCGCCGATGCCGTGCAGCATCACCACGGCAACGGGGCCATCGCCGCGTGCCACGGTGGCGATGCCGTTGGGGTGGCGGACTACATGGTCGGCGTGGCGGTCGGAATCAAGCTCGGACATCGAAGCTCCTTGCGGCGTATCGGGGTATCGGCGTGTCGGGGTGTCGGCGCGTCAGCGCGGCATATCGGCCAGCCGGCCCTGCTCGACCTCGGCCACGCCGTCCAGCGTCACCGTGCAGCCGCGCAGCGGCAGATCGAAATGGCCCAGCGTATGGCGGCCGGCCACTTCGTTGGCGCCCGTCGAATAGAGGAAATTGCCGGCAAACGCGCGCAGCTCGGTGCCGTTGCAATCGCGCCGGTCGTAGAAGGTCAACGCGTCCCAGCGCGCCTGCGGGTTCATGCCCCAGCCGACATGCGAGACCGCGTAGGCATCGCGCGTGCCTTCCTTGTCGGCCCAGGCCGCGTAGTAGCCGCGCATCATGTCGGCATCGACGCCGTGACCGTCGATGTCGACGATGTAGTCGTTCTCGACATGGCAGACCACCGTGTCGCGCAGATAGGTCTTGAAGGTCAGGTTGACGTCGCCCGGCGCCAGCACCAGCGTGCCGTTGACCTGGCCGGTGGCCGGGAATGCCAGGCACAGCCCGCCCGGCCAGTGCGCGACCTGGCCCGGCTTGTTGCAATAGCCCCAGACCCCGCCGACGCGCGCGCCGGCCAGTCCGATGCGCAGATCGGTGCCGGCGCCGGAGCTCACGCGCATCTCGGCGGCACCGCGCAGCCGCCGCATCGCCGCGCGCACGCCGGTCTCCAGCGCGGGATCGGGCACGCAGCGTTCGAGGATTTCGGGATGTTCGTTGCTGATCATCAGCAGCCGCGGCACGACGCCGTCGGCGCCGCGCAGGATTCGCGGCAGTTCGGGCGCGTGCAGCAGCCCTTCGACGGTGCAGTCCAGCACCAGGTGGCAGCGCGACAGCGCGGCGATCACCGGCTCGAGCTGCTGCAGCGCATCGCTGGCGCCGGTCGAGCGCACCGGCGCCGGCGCCTGCAGCGCGGGGCTCGGCACCCGCACCCGGATCGGGGTCGCGCCCAGCGCCTGCACCGCCAGCTCGGCCAAGTCCACGATGACTTGTCGGGATTGCGACTCCGCTACAATGCCGACAACTTCACCCGCGGAAAGCGCGCACAGCTCCAGCGTTCGGCGAAAGGCCGCCAGCCAGCGGTGTTCGATCTGCTCGACGAGCATGACACTCCTCCTCTGCTACTGCTGATTGGGGATCCGGCCCCGCCGCGCGGTGCGTTGCACGGTGCCGCAGCAAAGCGCCGCCTTGCCGTTTGCGATCCCGCCTGCGTTCCTCGCTTGTGTTTCCAGCTTGTGATTCTGCGTTCTGCGGCAAATAATATATGAAATTTCATGGAAATCAGCGGTACCCGACCTATGGGATTTCCCGACGCCAACCCGCCTGACGGGAACCTGATGCCCCACGGCCAAGCCGCCGCGCCGGACTTCGACGCCCTGCATTTCCGCCGTGCGCTGTCGCAGTTCGCCACCGGCGTGACGGTCATCACCACGCGCGCGATGCGCGAATCCCCGGCCGATCCGCCTTTCGTCGGCATCACGGCCAGCTCGTTCAATTCGGTCTCGCTCGATCCGCCGCTGGTGCTGTGGAGCATGGCCAGCCGCGCCAACAGCCTGCCGATGTTCCGCGGCGGCTCGCACTACATCATCAACGTGCTGGCCGCGACCCAGCTGGACCTGTGCCAGCGCTTCGCCACGCTCAAGGGCGACCGCTTCGCCGGCGTCGATTACCGGCTGTCGGCCACCGGCCTGCCCATCCTTGCCAATGCGCTGGCCTGGTTCGAATGCCACAACCGCAGCCGCTACGACGAGGGCGATCACGTGATCTTCGTCGGCGAGGTGGAACGTTGCGGCATCCACACCAGCGGCGGCCTGCCGCTGGTGTTCCAGGGCGGGGCGTTCTCCACCACCTGCCCGCTGCGCGACTGAACGCGCCGCGCCTTCCCCTTCGACCGCCGTCCCGGCCGCACACGACCATGCCCTTCGTCGACGGATATCTGCCCTATCTGCTGGCGCGCGCCAGCCATCTGGTGTCGGGGGAATTCCACCGCAAGGTCGAGGCGGCGGGCCTGAGCGTGCCCGAATGGCGCGTGCTGGCGACGCTGGCGGACCGCGACGACTGCACGGTCGGCACGCTGGCCGATATCACGCTGACCAAGCAGCCGACGCTGACCAAGCTGCTCGATCGCATGACCGCCGACGGCCTGGTCGAGCGCCGCCGCGACGGCGCGCCGGATCGGCGCCAGGCGCTGGTGTCGATCACCGAGCGCGGACGCGAACGGGCCCGGCCGCTGCTGGTCCAGGCGGCCCAACACGAGGCCCAGGTACTGGCCGCGTTCGGCGCCAGCCAGGGCGACCAGCTGAAGGAAACGCTGCGCCGGCTGATCGCACTGCACGCACGGCGGTAAGCTTCGGGGCTCCCCGGGCTACCCCTGCCCGTCCGGCTGAACCAGCGCCAGAGGCGAGCCTTCGCTCTTGATCCGCTGCAGCACGATGTTCGAGCGGATGTCCATCACCCCCGGCGTGCGATAGAGCCGGTTCACGATGAAATCGGAGTAGTGCTTCAGGTTGCGCGCCTGCACGCGCAGGATGTAATTGCTGTCGCCGGTGATCACATAGGCCGACAGCACCTCGGGCCACGATTGCACCGCCGCGTTGAAGGTGTCGTGCCATCCCTCGACCGCCGGCCGCATCGACACCTGCACGATCGCTTCCAGCTCCAGCCCCAGCCGCTCGGCATCGAACCAGGCGCGATAGCCGCCGATCACGCCGCTTTCCTCCAGCAGCCGCACGCGGCGCAGGCAGGCCGACGGCGACAGCGCCACGCGCTCGGCCAGGTCCTGATTGCTGATGCGGCCGTTCTGCTGCAGGCAGGTCAGGATGCGCAGATCGATGGGATCGAGGGTCATGTCGAAGATTCTTTCGTGGTGGCGTTTATTTATCGAATTCTATGCGAATTTCGGCATGAACAGCCGTCGAAATAGCAAGCCTCTTTCCCGAATTCTTGACTATCATGCCGGGATCGGCACCACCGCCGCCCGCTGCGGCCATTCCCATGAACCGCGGCAAAGCGCGAACACATCACGACAAGCGCCCCATGTCCGACGCCTTTTCCGCTTCTCCGCCCACGGCGCGCACGCTGTGGGACATCAGCCCGCCGCTGTCGCCGGCGACGCCGGTGTGGCCGGGCGACACGCCGTTCCAGCAGCAGAGCGCCTGGCAGATGGACGAGCACTGCCCGGTCAACGTCGGCCGCATCACGCTGTCGCCGCACACCGGCGCGCATGCGGATGCGCCGCTGCATTACGCGGCCGATGGCGCGCCGATCGGCGAGGTGGATCTGGACCCGTATCTGGGCCCGTGCCGCGTGATCCATTGCATCGGCGCCGCGCCGCTGGTCCGGCCCGAACAGGTGGCGGGCGCACTCGATGGCGTGCCGCCGCGCGTGCTGCTGCGCACCTACCGCAGCGCGCCGCTCGCCGCATGGGACCCGGATTTCTGCGCGGTGGCGCCGGAAACCATCGCGCTGCTGGCCGAACACGGCGTGCGGCTGATCGGCATCGACACACCGTCGCTGGACCCGCAGCAGTCCAAGACCATGGACGCGCACCGCATGGTGCGCCGGCACCGGATGGCGATTCTCGAAGGGCTGGTGCTCGACGCGGTGGCGCCGGGCGACTACGAACTGATCGCGCTGCCGCTGCGCTTTGCGCAGCTGGACGCCAGTCCGGTGCGTGCGGTGCTGCGCAGCCTGGGCTGAGCGCCCACCGCCCCGAACTTCCCGCATCGATCACGGTCGCCGCCCCGGCGGCGATCGGACAAACCTCATCAAGGAACCCATGACCGCAACTACCCGCGAGCAATGCCTGTCGCTGGACCGGCAAGACCCGTTGCGCCCGCTGCGCGACGCCTTCGCGCTGCCCGAGGGCGTGATCTATCTGGACGGCAATTCGCTGGGCGCCCGTCCGCATGCGGCCGCCGCGCGCGCCGCCCAGGTGGTCGAGCAGGAATGGGGCGAAGGCCTGATCCGCAGCTGGAACAGCGCCGGCTGGTTCGAGCTGCCGCAGCGCCTGGGCAATCTGCTCGCCCCGCTGGTCGGTGCCGGCCCGGACGAGGTCGTCGTCACCGACACCACCTCGGTCAATCTGTTCAAGGTGCTGGCCGCCGCGCTGCGCGTGCAGGGCCTGCGTGCTCCGGCACGCAAGGTGATCGTCTCCGAGCGCAGCAACTTCCCGACCGATCTGTATATCGCCCAGGGCCTGGCCGATCTGCTGCAGCAGGGCTATTCGCTGCGCCTGGTCGACAGCCCCGACGAGATCGACGCCGCGGTGCGCGACGATACCGCCGTGCTGATGCTGACCCACGTCAACTACAAGACCGGCGAAATGCTCGACATGGCGGCGCTGACCGAGCTCGCGCATGCGCGCGGCGCGCTGACGGTCTGGGATCTGGCGCATTCGGCGGGCGCGGTGCCGGTGGCGCTGCGCGAGTCCGGCGCGGACTACGCGGTCGGCTGCACCTACAAGTATCTGAACGGCGGTCCCGGTTCGCCGGCCTTCCTGTGGGTCGCGCCGGCGCTGCGCGACGCCTTCTGGCAGCCGCTGTCGGGCTGGTGGGGCCACGCCGCGCCGTTCGCGATGGAGCCCGACTATCGCCCACGCAGCGGCGTCTCGCGCTTCCTGTGCGGCACGCAGCCGATGACTTCGCTGGCGATGGTCGAATGCGGACTGGAAATCTTCGGCCGCACCGACATGCAGGCGCTGCGCGCCAAATCGCTGCAGCTGACCGACCTGTTCATCGCGCTGGTGGAAAGCCGCTGCGGCCATCATCCGCTGACGCTGGTCACGCCGCGTGAACACGCGCGCCGCGGCAGCCAGGTCAGCTTCGCCCATCCGCAGGGCTATGCGGTGATGCAGGCGCTGATCGAGCGCGGCGTGATCGGCGACTATCGCGAACCGCAGATCATCCGCTTCGGCTTCACGCCGCTCTACACTGGTTTTGCGGACGTCTGGGATGCGGTGGAAGTGCTGCGCGACGTGCTGGACAGCGGCGCCTACGAAGCGGCGCGCTTCCAGACGCGCACGGCGGTGACCTGAGCGGCGAGCGAACGAGATGACCATGCAATCCGATAACACCAGGGCCGGGCACGGCGGCTGCCCGATGTCCGGCGCGGCGGCCCGCCACGACGAGGCTTCCCGCGAGGGCGATTGGCACGGCGCCCAGCTCGACATGCGCCAGCAGATGAGCTACGGCGACTATCTGGCGCTCGACCAGATCCTCAACGCCCAGCATCCGCTGTCGCCCGACCACAACGAGATGCTGTTCATCGTCCAGCATCAGACCACCGAGCTGTGGATGAAGCTGATGCTGCATGAGCTGCGCGCCGCGCGCGACGCGGTGCGGCGCGACGATCTGCCGCCGGCGTTCAAGATGCTGACGCGGGTCTCGCGCATCATGGATCAGCTGGTGCAGGCGTGGAACGTGCTGGCGACGATGACGCCGCCGGAGTATTCGGCGATGCGGCCCTATCTCGGGATGTCGTCGGGCTTTCAGTCGTTCCAGTACCGCGAGATCGAATTCATCCTCGGCAACAAGAACGCCGCGATGCTGCGCCCGCATGCGCATCGTCCCGAGCACCATGCGCTGGTCGAGGAGGCGCTGCGCACGCCGTCGCTATACGACGAAGCGATCCGGCTGATGGCGCGGCGCGGCTTCGCCATCGACGCGGCATGCCTGGAGCGCAATTGGACGGAGCCTGCCGGCTACAACGCGTCCGTCGAGGCGGCCTGGCTCGAGGTCTATCGGCAGCCCGAGGCGAACTGGGAGCTGTACGAGCTCGGCGAGAAGTTCGTCGATCTGGAGGACGCCTTCCGCCAATGGCGCTTCCGCCATGTCACCACGGTCGAACGCGTGATCGGCTTCAAGCGCGGCACCGGCGGCACCGAGGGCGTCAGCTATCTGCGCAAGATGCTGGACATCGTGCTGTTCCCCGAACTGTGGAAGCTGCGCACCGACCTGTGAGGTCCGCCTGAAACGGCGGGGCCGCCGTGCTCAGCGCGCGGCCCCTGCCGCTCCTTCCGCCAGCCGCGCCGCCAGCGCGCGCAGCGCTGGCGCCAGCGTGTCGTGGAAGGCCGCCTCGTCGACGCTGCCATATGACGCGCTGCAACTGAGCATGTGGATGTCCTTCTCGCCGATCGGGCGGAACGCCACCGCGACGGCGTGAATGGCCGGGTGCCAATCGCGGAACGACGCCGCATAGCCGCGCTGCTCCGCCTCGGCCACCGCCGCCCGCATCGGCGCCTCCTGCGCCTTCCATTGCTCGGGATAGGCTTGCGCGAATTCGACCAGCAGCCGCTCGCGCTTCGGCCCGGGCAGCGCCGCCAGATAGGCGCGCCCCATCGAACTGGACACCAGCGACAACCGCGATCCCACGCCGAGCCCCAGCATCGAGCCGGCGTCGTTACGGATCGATTCCAGATAGATGACCTCCAGCCGCTCGCGCTTGCCGAGCGACACCGACACGCCATGCGTCTGCGCGAATGCCAGCATGTGCGGCCGCGCCAGCGCCACCACGTCGGAGGCCGACAGATAGGCGAAGCCCAGCGCCAGCACGCCGGCATCCAAGGCGTACTTGCCCAGGCTGTCGTCGTAGCGCAGATAGCCCAGTTGCACCAGCGTGCCGGCGAGGCGGCTGATGGTCGCCTTCGGCAGGCCGGTGCGCCGCACGAAATCCTGATTGCCGAGCATCGACTCGCCGGTGCGGAAGCAGCGCAGCAGCTCGAGGCCCCGCGCCAGCGCGGTGACGAAATTCGGATCGCTCTCGCGCACCGCGCGTTCGGGCCTGGCCTCGTCGGCAGCGGGGCCGGCGGCGGCGGACAGGCCCGCGGAAGAAAGCACGTCGGAGTTGGCCACGGCAGGCTCCTGGTTCGAATGGCGGTTCAAGGAAAGACGGATAAGGAAGACGGAACGCGGCCGGCCCTGTTGCCGGCCGGACGCTTTGCGCTATACTAACGCATCGGAACATGGTTCCGCAATGCGGAACTTCGCAAGCGGCCCGCCAGCAGCTGCGGCGGTCGACCTTGCCGATGCTTCGCCGACCCGATTCCAAGTCCAATCACGCTGACCCGCGTTCACCGTTCTACCGAAGGAGACCTCGATGGCCGCCAACGCCGAATTCCACTGGGCCGATCCCCTGCTGCTCGACCAGCAACTGACCGCCGACGAGCGCATGGTGCGCGACGCCGCCGCGGCCTATTGCCAGGACAAGCTGATGCCGCGCGTGCTGGAGTCGTTCCGGCATGAAAAGACCGACGCCACGATCTTTCGCGAGATGGGCGAACTCGGCCTGCTCGGCCCGACCATTCCCGAGCAGTACGGCGGCCCGGGGCTGAACTACGTCAGCTACGGCCTGATCGCGCGCGAAGTCGAGCGCGTCGATTCGGGCTATCGCTCGATGATGAGCGTGCAGTCGTCGCTGGTGATGGTGCCGATCTACGAATTCGGCAGCGAGGCGCAGAAGCAGAAATACCTGCCCAAGCTGGCCACCGGCGAATGGATCGGCTGCTTCGGCCTGACCGAGCCGAACCACGGCTCCGACCCGGGCTCGATGGTCACGCGCGCGAAGAAGGTCGACGGCGGCTACGAACTGAGCGGTGCCAAGATGTGGATCACCAACTCGCCGATCGCCGACGTGTTCGTGGTGTGGGCCAAGCTGATGGGCGAGGACGGCAAGGAAGCCATCCGCGGCTTCATCCTCGAAAAGGGATGGAAGGGCCTGAGCGCGCCGGCGATCCACGGCAAGGTCGGCCTGCGTACCTCGATCACCGGCGAAATCGTCATGGACCAGGTGTTCGTGCCGGAAGAGAACCTGATGCCGGGCGTCAGCGGCCTGAAGGGCCCGTTCACCTGCCTGAACTCGGCCCGCTATGGCATCGCCTGGGGCGCGCTGGGCGCCGCCGAATTCTGCTGGCATACCGCGCGTCAGTACACGCTGGACCGCAAGCAGTTCGGCCGCCCGCTGGCCGCGACCCAGCTGGTGCAGAAGAAGCTGGCCGACATGCAGACCGAAATCACGCTGGGCCTGCAGGGCTGCCTGCGCCTGGGCCGGATGAAGGACGAGGGCACCGCGGCGGTCGAGATCACCTCGATCATGAAGCGCAACTCCTGCGGCAAGTCGCTCGACATCGCTCGCGTGGCGCGCGACATGCTGGGCGGCAACGGCATCTCGGACGAGTTCGGCGTGATCCGCCATGTGGTCAACCTCGAGGTGGTCAACACCTACGAGGGCACGCACGACATCCACGCGCTGATCCTCGGCCGCGCGCAGACCGGCATCCAGGCCTTCTTCTGACCGGCCTTGCGCTGAACCGGGCCGGGCACGCAAGCACGGCCCAATAAAAAGGCCCGGCTGTCGCCGGGCCAAAGCACACTACCAAGGAGACGACGGGCGAACCCGTCGGTACGACACCGTTGCCGCCGCCCCGGCCCCGCTTGCGCCATGCGCACGATGCGGGCCTGGGGCGGCGTTTCTGTTTCTTGCGACGCTATTGCTGCTTGTCCGGCTGCGGGGTCATCCGCAGGTACGGGCGAATCGCCTTGTACCCCTTCGGGAACTTCTGCTTGATCACCTCTTCGTCCTTCAAGGACGGCACGATCACCACATCCTCGCCCTGCTGCCAGTTGCCCGGTGTCGCCACGCTGTGCTTGTCGGTCAGCTGCAGCGAGTCGATGACGCGCAGGATCTCGTTGAAGTTGCGGCCGGTGCTGGCCGGATAGGTGATGATCAGCCGCACCTTCTTGTTCGGATCGATCACGAACAGCGAACGCACGGTCAGCGTCTCGTTGGCGTTCGGATGGATCATGTCGTAGAGCTCGGACACCTTGCGGTCGGCGTCGGCCAGGATCGGGAAATTGACCTGGCAGCCCTGCGTCTCGTTGATGTCCTGGATCCAGCCCAGGTGCGACTCGACCGGGTCTACCGACAGCGCGATCGCCTTGACATTGCGCCTGGCGAACTCGTCCTTGAGCTTGGCCGTCAGCCCCAGTTCGGTGGTGCAGACCGGGGTGAAGTCCGCCGGATGGGAGAACAGCACGCCCCAGCTGTTGCCCAGCCATTCGTGAAAGCGGATGCGGCCTTCGCTGGAATCCTGTTCGAAGTCCGGCGCAATGTCGCCTAGCCTGAGTGCCATGGTTGCCTCCTTGCCTGTCGATCGTCAGTGTTTATCCAATGATGCTTGCCTCCGGGCCAGCCAGCGCCCGGACTCAGACCAGTCTATTCCGATTGCGGTGAGACACAAACAAATATAAAGTCACTACAACATCACGCGAAGTCATTTGCCGAATTCATCGTCGACGACTTCGGCGTGACGCCGAAACCCGCCGCCACCTCGCGATCCGGGGTCGCGCCAAACGGCGCGAGACGCCGACGGGCGCGCCGGCCGATCAAAATCGCCTAAGGTTTGCATCGCGCTGCGCCGATGTCCTACATGACTTGTAGGACTCGCTGTCTTGAAACCATTGCTGAGCGCCGCATATCCTAGGAATGCTTGGACCGCAGCAAGGCGAAGACACCCTACGAGAGCGAGGAAGGCCAACATGCAACTATCCGAAACAACCGCCCGCAACCAGGAGAAACTGATGAGCGATGTCAAAACCGTCCTGTCCGATGCCGAGGAGCTGCTCAAACAAGCCGCCTCGACCACCGGCGAGAAGGCCGCCGAACTGCGCGAGCGTGGCATGGGCCTGCTGAAGCAAGCCAAGGAAAAAGCGCAGGACCTGCAGGACGCCGTCGTCACCAAGAGCAAGGCCGCGGCCCGCGCCACCGACGACTACGTACACGACCATCCCTGGCGCGCGGTCGGCATCGCGGCCGGTGCCGGTCTGCTGATCGGGCTGCTGCTGAACCGCAAGTAATGCCAGCCGGCCGGGCGCACGGGATCCCTTGGGGTCCCGGTGCCCGACCGCGACTTGCCGGCCTTCGCGCCGACGCCCTCGGGCCCCGTTCGCGGGCGCCCCTGGCGCGCCGATGGCGCGGGCCCCCTCCTGCCGGGTGCCGCGACGCGGCGCATGACGACACTCCAATCAGCGGAACCGCATGACCGACACCTCCTCACCCAAGTTACTGGACTCGCTGCGCGCGCTGGGCAGCTCGGTGGCGGCGATGGTGCAGACCCGACTGGAACTGGCCAGCGTCGAACTGTCCGAGGAAAAATCGCGGCTGTTGCGCATGGCGCTGCTGGCGCTGGTCGGCCTGATCTTCTTCGGGCTCTCGCTGTTCGCGTTGACCGGCCTGGTCGTGCTGCTGTTCTGGGACAACTACCGGGTGCAGGCGCTGGGCGCGGTGGTCGTGGTCTATCTGCTGCTCAGCGCGATCTGCCTGCTTGCCGCACGCAACATCATCCGCAATTCGCCGCCGATGTTCGAAGCCACGCTGGCCGAAATCGACAAGGACCGGGAGAGCCTGCGCCAATGACACCGACCCCCGCTCCGACGCCGGCCGCTTCTCCGGCCGCCTCTCCGGCCGCTTCTCCGGACTCTACTCCGCCCCCTGCGCGGACCGCCCCCGCCACGGCACCTTCGGCCGACGCCTACGCCACGCCGTCGGCCACCGCGCTGAACGATGCCGGACTGCCGCCGATGCCGCCGACCGGCGTCGGCGCGCGCACCGCGAGTTCCGAACCGCCGGCACGCCGGCGCACGGGGAGCGAAGTGCGGCTGCCGCTGGCCGTCCGCAAGGAATTGCTGATCACGCGTGCGGCGCTCGAGCGCTACGATTGCGCCCAATCGCTCGCCGACGTGCGTGCCAGCGTCCGCAACATCGGCCGCATCGGGGCCTGGCTGCCGCGCATGGCGCGGCCGCAATCGATGTGGAAACTGCTCGGCATGGCCAAGGACTATCCGGTCATGAGCTCGGCGCTGTCGCTGGCGCTGCCGCTGATGCGGCGCGTGCCGGTACTGCGCTGGGGCTGGAAGCTGTCCAAGCTGGGCGCGGTAGCGGGCGCCGGATATTGGGCCTACCGGACCTGGCAGCAAGCGCGCGCGCAGACACCGGAAGGCAATGTCCCTGCACCAGCCCCCGCCCGTGGCGACGCCCCCGCGCGCACCGATACCGGCTTTCACGATCCGCTGGTACGCTGAGCCGTCGCGCCCCGGCGCGGGACACCAGATACCACTGGCATCCGCACGGGCCGCCGGCTCGCCAGCCGGTCGCCGATCCTTCGCCGATCCTTCGCCCATCCATCTCGTGTCTTCGACACCTCGACACTGAACCGCCATGCACCAGAAGGCCTTCTACCTGCTGTTGGCCATCGTCACCATCGCCTTCTTCTGGGTGCTTCAGCCGTTTTTCGGCGCGGTATTCTGGGGCGTGATCCTGGCGATCATCTTCACCCCGCTGAACAATCTGTTGACGCGCAAGATGCGCGGCCATCCGAACCTGGCAGCGCTGATCACGCTGCTGCTGTGCCTGCTGGTGGTGGTGCTGCCGATGTTCCTGGTCACCGCCTCGCTGCTCAATGAAACCACCGCGGTGGTGCACCAGATCCGCTCCGGCCATATCAATTTCACCGCCTACTTCGAGCAGGCCGTGGCCGCGCTGCCGTCGACGATCAATACCGCGCTGACACGGCTCGAGCTGAACGACGTCGCCTCGATCCAGGAAAAGCTCGCCACCGCCGCCGGCCAGATCAGCCAATACCTGGCGACGCAGGCGCTCAGCATCGGCCAGAACACGTTCCAGTTCGTCATCAGCTTCGGCGTGATGCTCTATCTGCTGTTCTTCCTGCTGCGCGACGGCGCCAGGCTGACGCGCAGGATCCGCCTGGCGCTGCCGCTCAGCGAAGAACACAAGCAGATGCTGCTGCTCAAGTTCACCGGCGTGATCCGCGCCACGATCAAGGGCAATCTCGCCGTCGCCGCGCTGCAGGGCCTGCTCGGCGGCGTGCTGTTCGCCGTATTGGGCATTCAGGGCGCGGTGCTGTGGGGCGTGGTGATGGCGGTGCTGTCGCTGCTGCCCGCGGTCGGCGCGGGCCTGATCTGGGGGCCGGTCGCGATCTATTTCCTGCTGACCGGCGTGATCTGGAAGGGCATCACCGTGATCGCGTTCGGCGCGCTGGTGATCGGCGCGGTCGACAACGTGCTGCGCCCCATTCTGGTCGGCAAGGACACCAAGATGCCCGACTGGGTGATCCTGATCTCGACGCTGGGCGGCATGGCGCTGTTCGGCATCAACGGCTTCGTGATCGGACCGCTGATTGCCGCGCTGTTCATCGCCAGCTGGGATCTGTTCGTGTCGATGCGGGAGACGGAGTCGAACACCACGCCGAAGGTCCCGCCCACGCCGCCCACGCCCCCTACCCCGCCTACGCAACCGCCAGCCCCGGGCCGCTGAAGCCGCGGCCGGCGCGGCGCCATGCAAGACGCGCCCACGTAAAACTAAAAGGGCCTGTGACTTGCGCCACAGGCCCTTCTTCAATACCTGGTGGGTCGTGCAGGATTCGAACCTGCGACCAACGGATTAAAAGTCCGCTGCTCTACCGGCTGAGCTAACGACCCGAAAAAACCGAAGCCGCGATTATAGTCAGCCTCGCTTGATCATGTCAACGGCAATGCCCTTGGCCGCACGCTGGCGCCCCCCACCGGACGGGCTCAGGCCATCCGTTCCAGCCGCCACATCTGGTAGCGGAACGCCAGCACCGCGCCGAGCAGAATTCCGGCCAGCGCGATGAACGAACCGATCGCCAGCGTCGATACGCCGGACAGCCCCTGCCCGATCGTGCAGCCCAGCGCGGTCACACCGCCGGCGCCCATCAGGATGCCGCCGACGATATGGTTGGCGACGTCCTCGGCATTGCCGAAGCCTTCCCACCGGAACGTGCGCGAGGCCAGCGCATAGGCCGCCGCGCCGGCGATCACGCCGATCACGCTGACGATGCCGACGGTCAGCACCTTGCTCTTGTCGCTGAACATCATCAGCCAGTCCAGCGTATAGGCATACGGCGCGACGAAGCTCAGGCTTTCCATGCGGCCGCTGTTGGTGGCGACGAATACCTCTTCCAGCGTGTTCGGATCCTCGGGCACGAAGCCGAGATGGCCCGACACGTACCACATCGCCACGATGATCAGGCCGACCGCGATGCCGCCGAGCAGATTGTCGAAGGTGCGAAAGCCCTTGCCGGCCAGCGCCCACAGCGACAGCACGCCGCCGAGCAGCAACCCCAGCACCAGCTGCAGCGTGCCGCGCGACAAGCCCGTCTGGGCCAGCAGCGACGGCAGGTCCTGCGAGGTCGGCAGCTGCACCGCCACCGCGTCGACGGTATTGACGCGGATCACGCCGAACAGGCCGCGCAGCGTCATATAGGCCGACAGGCCCAGAAACACGAACACCACCAGCGACTTCAGATTGCCGGCGCCGATCCGCACCAGCGTCTTGCTGCCGCAGCCCGATGCCAGCACCATGCCGAAGCCGAACAGCAGCCCGCCGACCAGTGCTGACACCCACGCCAGCTTGTCGGCCGCATAGATGGTCCGGGCCGGATCGATCTGGCCCGACCACGCCAGCACGCCGGTGCCGATCATGGCAACGCCGATCGCCAGCACCCACATGCGCATGCGGGTCCAGTCGCCCATGTTGACGATGTCGGAGACGGCGCCCATGGTGCAGAAGTGCGTACGCTGCAGCACCGCCCCGAACAGGAACGTCAGGGCGAAGGTGCAGACCAGCACGGTGCGCGTCAGCGCGGGGACGTCGATTTCAGGCATGGCGGTTGGCCGGTGGCAGGACGATAAGAGGCAAGCGGAACAGCGGGTCCAGGGCGATCAGGACGCCGGGGCATTCTGATAGCGGGTCGGGTCCGGCACGCCGGCGGCCTCGAAGCCCGCCCGGCGGATCCGGCAGGAATCGCAGACGCCGCAGGCGCGGCCCTGCTCGTCCGCCTGATAGCACGACACGGTCATGCCGTAGTCGACCCCAAGCCGGACACCGGCCTGGATGATCTCGGCCTTGGTCATATCGATGATCGGTGCGTGGACCCGAATGCGCTCGCCCTCGACGCCGGCCTTGGTGGCCAGGTTGGCCAGCGCTTCATAGGCCTGCACATATTCCGGACGGCAATCGGGATAGCCCGAATAATCGACCGCATTGGCGCCGAAGAACAGGTCGCGGCCGCCGATCGCCTCGGCCCAGCCAAGGGCCAGCGACAGCATGATGGTGTTGCGTGCGGGCACGTACGTGACGGGGATGCCGCCGGCCGCGCCATCGGTCGGCACGTCCAGCGTGTCGTCGGTCAGCGCCGAGCCGCCGAAGCGGCGCAGATCCAGGTCGACGATCTCGTGCCGCTTCGCGCCCAGCGCGGCGGCGACACGCCTGGCCGCCTCCAGTTCGGACGAATGCCGCTGGCCATAGCGCATCGACAGCGCATAGGTTTCGAAGCCCTGGGCATTGGCCATGGCAAGCACGGTGGCGGAGTCCAGACCGCCGGAAAGCAGGACGATTGCGCGTTGGGTCATCTCGGATTGGCGCGTGCCGGGTAACGCGCGAAGCGCCAGCCGGCCTTCGCGGTAAATCGGGTAACCCGTTATTTTAGCGCGGCCACGAAAAAAGGCCCGCTTGCGCGGGCCTTCGGCATCCTTGCACACGTCGCCCCGCGAACGCCGGGACGAAGGGGACGAGGGGACCAGGGGACGTTACTTCAGCGTCTTCAGCCGGTTGCTGGCCGCCTGCGCGCCCTCGGTGCCGGGATACTTGGCCACCACCTGCTCGAGCGTCTTGCGCGCCGCCGGCTTCTGGTTCGATTCCAGCTGGTTGTTGGCGATCGCGATCATCGCGTCGGGCACCTTGGGGTGCGTCGGGTTGGCCTGCACCATGTTCTGCAGCACCGTGATCGAGCCGCGGTAGTCGCGCTGGGCGTACAGCGAATTGCCCAGCCAGTACTGCGCCAGCGGCAGATACGGGCTCTGCGGATACTTCTTGATGAAGGCCGAGAAGTTGGCGCCGGCACCCTTGAAGTCCCCGGTCTGGAACTGCTTGAGCGCGGCGTCGTACTCGGTCTTCTCGCCCGGCTGGGCCAGGCCCTGCTGGCCTTCCACGGTGACCTGCTGCGGCTCGAACTTCTTGAGCCGCGCGTCCAGGTCCGCGTAGTAGTCCTTCTGCTGGCGCTGCAGATTGGCCACCTCGTTCTGCAGCACCTCGTTCTGGCCCCGCAGCCGCGCCACTTCCTGGCGCAGCCCTTCGAGCTGGTTCTGGATATCGATCTGGGCGCGGCTGTTCTGGTCGATCCGCTGCGAGGCAGTGGCCTGGAAGCCATTGAACTGCTCTCGCAGCGTGATGATGGCGCGACGCGCCTCGTCATCGTCGAAGACACCGGCCTGCGCCTGGGCGGCCGGCAACAGGCCGGCACAAACTGCGGCGACTAGCCACGACAGAGTAAAGACGCGTGCTTTCATGGATCGACTTTCTTCAGCGCAGGATCAACGGATCGAAATGATTCCAGACCGTATCAATACACGATATCGGCGCGGCGGTT
The DNA here is from genome assembly GCF_017598945.1 of Cupriavidus gilardii. Taxonomy (GTDB): domain Bacteria; phylum Pseudomonadota; class Gammaproteobacteria; order Burkholderiales; family Burkholderiaceae; genus Cupriavidus; species Cupriavidus gilardii_E. The sequence goes on along the minus strand of NZ_JAGFTW010000005.1, from coordinate 99,082 downwards.
CTCTGCCCACGACGCTTCGTCATGACCGGTCGCCTTCGGCTTTTCCTTGCCCAGGCTGACCGCTTCCATCTGGCTCTCGGGCACGCCCATGGTCGCCAGCGAACGGCGCACCGCCTCGGCACGCTTCTGGCCCAGCGCCAGGTTGTACTCGCTGGTACCGCGCTCGTCGGTGTTGCCCTGGATCAGGATGCGGCGGCTGCGGTTGCCCTGCAGGTACTTGGCGTGCTCGTTCAGCATGCCCTGGTATTCCGGCTTGACGCTGTAGCTGTCGAAGTCGAAGTAGACGCTGCGGCGCGCCAGCGGGCTGTTCGGGTCGTTCAGCGGATCGCGCGAGACGTCGACCGGCGCGACGGCGCGCGGGTCGGTGGTCGAGGCGCCGCCGGTGCCGGCACCGGCCTTGGCGGAGTCGTCGAGCTTGACGCCCGACGAGCAGGCGCCGAGGGTCAGCAGAACGGCGATGGCGAGAGACTTGGTGATCATGTTGGACATGGTAGGAGGCTCCTGTTTCTGTTATTGCATGAAGGGTCCCCAGGACGGCTCGCGAACCTCGCCGGACTGGAGCGACAAAACCTGCTTGGTACGTCCATCGGTCGACACCGCCGCCAGCACCGCGCGACCGCCGACGCGAGTGGCGTAGAGAATGTACTTGCCGTTGGCGGCGAAGCTCGGCGCCTCGTCGTTGGCCGTGTCGGTCAGCGCGGTGACATCGCCGCTGGCCAGATCCATCAGTTGCAGCTTGAAACCGCCGCCGCGGCTAATGTACGCCAGCTGCTTGCCGTCCGGCGAGATCCGCGGGCTGACGTTGTAGTTGCCCTTGAAGGTCACGCGCTGCGCGGCGCCCGACTCTTCGCCGGCGGCCGGCATGCGGTAGATCTGCGGCGCGCCCCCGCGGTCGCTGGTGAAGTAGATGGAGCGGCCGTCCGGCGAATACTGCGGCTCGGTATCGATCGCGCTGCTGCGGGTCAGGCGGCGCAGCCCCGAACCGTCGGCGTTGACCTGATAGATCTGCGTATTGCCGTCGCGCGACAGCGCCAGCGCCAGATGGCGGCCATCGGGCGACCATGCCGGGGCGCTGTTGTTGCCCTTCTGGTTCGACACCAGCGTGCGGCGCCCCGTGGCCAGGTCATGCACATAGACCACCGGCTTCTTCGCCTCGAACGAGACATAGGCCACCTTGGCGCCGTCCGGCGACCACGACGGCGAGATGATCGGCTCGTTGCTGGTCAGCGCGACGCGCGAGTTCTGACCGTCGGAGTCGGAGATCAACAGCTGGAAGCGGTTGCCGACGCGCGAGACATAGGACAGCCGGGTCGCGAACACGCCGCGCTCGCCCAGCAGCTTCTCGTAGATATAGTCGGCGATCTTGTGCGCGGTCACGCGCAGCTGGTCCTGGCCGACGGTAAAGGCGAGACCGCCCAGGCTGGCGCCCTTGACGGTGTCGTACAGGCGGAAGCGCACCTCGTAGCGCCCGCCGCCGGCCGGCGTCACGCTGCCGGCGACGAAGGCGTCGGCGCCGCGGGTCTTCCAGCCGGCCAGATCGACGTTGGCGGTCTCGGCCACGGTCGCGCCGGCCACGTCGACGTTGCGGAAACGCCCGCTGCGTTGCAGGTCGGCGCGGATGATCGCGGTCAGGTTGGTCGGCGCCGCGCCTTCATTCTGGAAGTTGGCGACGGCGATCGGGAACTGGCTGGAGCCGACGCCCGAGATTTCGACGTTCAGCTGGGCGTGAGCCGTGCCCATCGTCAGCATCATGGCCAGCGCCATGGTGATCCAGGCCAGCACGGCCGAACGGCCGGTGCGCCGGTTGGTGAGGGTCGTGGCCGGGGTGCCGCGGCGGGCGTCGGTCGCCCGATAGGCGAAGCCCCCATGGGCCGGACGGGCCAAATGAGCCAAAAGCGGGGCCAAAAGCGATCGCATGCTGCTCCTCTATCTAGATCGAGATCGTCAATCGATGCATCGGACGCGTCGGCAACGGCGCGCGGAGCGAGGCGCCGCCGGGCCGCGTCGGGCAACCGTGGATGGTAGCCAGCCGCCCGGCAGGCAGCGATCCCGGTTGCACTATGTTGCAAATCATACGCTTCCCCGCCTCAGTCCTTGGGCCGGAAAGTGATCGTGAAGCTCGACGGCGCCTTGCCGTTGTCGTCGCGCGGCAGCGGGTCGGAACGCTCGACCGCGCGCAGCACGGCGTTGTCCCAGGCCGAATTGCCGCTTGACTTGGACAGGCGGGCCGACAGCAGCGAACCGTCCGGCGCCAGCGACACCGACACCACGGCGGTCGGATTGCCCTGCACGTCCTCGGTAAACACGATGTTCGGCTTGACGCGGCGGCGCACCTTGTCGGCGTAGCCTGGCGAGGCGCGGCCGCCCGACCCGGCGTTCTCGGAAGTGCCGCCGCCCGAGCCGCTGCCGCCGGCCAGCGCCTTCAGGCGGGCCAGTTCGGCCTGGCGCTGCGCATTGGCGGCGGCCTCGCGCTTGGCCTTGGCTTCGGCATCGGCCTTGGCTTTTGCCTTGGCCTCGGCGTCGGCCTTGGCCTTCTTCGCCTGCTCTTCCTTGCGCTCGCGCTCGGCCTGCTCCTTGCGCTTCTGCTCGTCGGCGCGCTGCTGGTCTTCCTTGCGCTGCGCCTCTTTCCGCTGTTCTTCCTTGCGCTGCTCTTCCTTGCGCAGGGCTTCCTTGCGTTGTTCTTCCTTGCGCTGCGCCTCGCGGCGTTCGGCCGCCTCGCGTTCCTCGCGCTCCTGGCGCGCCTTCAGCTCGGCCTGCTTGCGCGCGGCTTCCCGCTGCTCGGCTTCGCGGCGCTTCTGGCGCTCGAGCGCGATGTCGGCGTCTTCTTCCGGCTTGGGCTGCGCCACGGGCGCAGGCGGCGCCGGGGTCGGCTGCGGCTGCGGGCGCGGCGCGGGCTCCGGGGCCGGGGTATCGGGGACTTCCTCCCACAACTCGGCTTCGACGCCGGCCGGGGTGCTGATCTGCCAATTGACACCGTAATACAGCACGATGGCCAGCAGCAGATGCATGAAGAGCGCCAGCAGGAAGGAGCGCAGCGTGCCGCGTTCCTTGACCGGCTGATACGGATAGGAGTCGGCGGTCTTCATGGGAAAGGCTAACGGCAAGGTTCCGGGCGACATCCGGTCGTCATCCAGCGGTTACTTGGACTTGACCATCAGGCCGACGCGCTTGACGCCATCGGCCTTCAGTTCGGACATCACGTCGAGCACCGCCTCGTACTTGACCGCACGGGCGGCGGCGATCACCACCGGCTGGTCCGGGTTCTCGTTCTGGCGCTGGTGCACGAAGTCCAGCAGGCCCTTGGTGTCGAGCTTGCGCTCGAACGAGGCGCCCTCCGGGCTCTTGCCGCGCGCGGTCAGCGTGCCGTCCTCGTGCACGGTGACGACGATCGGCGGGGTTTTCTGCTGCGGCGTGGCGTCGGCCACGGTCGGCAGGTCCACCACGGCGGGGCTGACGATCGGCGCCGCCACCATGAAGATGACGAGCAGAACCAGCATCACGTCGATATACGGCACGACGTTGATGTCGGCACTGGCCCGGCGGCGCGAGCCGCCGCGGCGCTGAATGGCTGCCATGCTGCGCTTCTCCTTGGCCTGGCCTTCAGCGGGTCTGCCGCTGCAGGATGTTGAGGAATTCTTCCATGAAGCTCTCGAAGCGGATCGCCAGACGGTCGATCTCGGTCGCGTAGCGGTTGTACGCGATCACGGCCGGAATCGCGGCGAACAGGCCGATCGCGGTGGCGACCAGCGCTTCGGCGATGCCGGGCGCGACCGAGGCCAGCGTCGCCTGCTGGACGTTGGACAGGCCGCGGAAGGCGTTCATGATGCCCCAGACCGTGCCGAACAGACCGATATACGGGCTGACCGAGCCCACCGAGGCGAGGAACGGCAGGTGGGATTCGAGCACGTCCATCTCGCGCTGGTAGGCCGCGCGCATCGCGCGGCGGGCCGCGTCGAGCAGCGCGCCGGCGTCGTTGCTGCGCTCGCGCGCCTTCAGGTATTCGCCCATGCCGGATTCGAAGATCCGCTCGAGCGCGCCGGTGCTGTGCCGGTTGTTGGCCGCGCTGTGATACAGCGCCTGCAGATCGCCGCCCGCCCAGAAATCGCGCTCGAAGCCTTCGGTCTGGGTGCGCGCGGCGCGCAGCGCCATGTGCTTGCGGAAAATATAGGTCCAGGAGAACAGGGACATGACGACCAGCAAGGCCATCACGGCCTGCGCCAGGAAGCTGGCGTGCAGCACCAGCGTAAGGATCGACATGTCTTGCGTGACGGTCACGGGATTCATCGAGCGGTCTTGATGGTTGCGAGGACGGGTGCGGGAATCGGGGCCGGGCGGAAGCTGTCGCGGTCCACGCATCCCACCCGGATCGTGCCCGCGGCCAGCATCTGCTCCCCGCGCCACGCTTCCTGGGCGAATTGGACCGAGGCCGGCCCGACCCGTTCAATACGGGTGCGGATCTCCAGCAGATCGTCCAGCCGGGCGGGCGCATTGTATTCCACCGCCGTGCTGCGCACGACAAAGACCACGCCGGATTCGTCGGCGAGGGCCTGCTGCTCGATACCGAGCGCGCGCAGCCATTCGGTGCGCGCGCGTTCGAAAAACTTGAGGTAGTTGGCGTAGAACACCACCCCGCCGGCGTCCGTGTCTTCCCAGTAGACGCGCAGGGGCCATACGAAATTCTTCATGGCCGCGATTGTAACGGACGCGGGCGCGGCTTCGGTGTCACACGGCGTCCGACAACGCAACGCCGGGCCGTCCGACAGACGAACGCCCCCTTCATCGCCCGCCAGGCCCCGCGCCAGGCGGCCCGGCCGGCTTGCGGCGAGCCTGTGCCTCGCGTAAACTCCGGCCAACCATTCCACCTTGCGCGACTGGCGAAGTCAGTGGGCACTACCACGAGGAAGCGCAAGATCTCTGGCGCCAAGCCACCGGAAGCGGTCCGAAGCCAGCGCGCCGCGCCCGGCCCCGGACCCTTGCGATAGCCGCCGCGCCTGCCGCTCGCCTGGGCCAGCGAATGGGAAGCAGGGTGCGCCCTGCGCCGCCAGTTCCGGGCCTCGTGCCCACGCCGGCGACGCGGTTCGCATGCGTCTTCCCCGCGCGCCCTACCGTCGTACCGTTCCCGTATCCTTCGGTAATCCGCCGTAATCGCGTCATTCGCGTCGTTCGCGTCAATCGCCGACGTATTTCACCGACCCATTTACAGACGAGTTTCGCCATGTTCGAACGCAGCCGCTACACGATCGACCAGATCGATCCCGAACTCTGGTCCGCCATCCAGCAGGAAAATCAGCGCCAGGAAGACCATATCGAGCTGATCGCCTCCGAGAACTACACCTCGCCGGCCGTGATGGCCGCCCAGGGCTCGCAGCTGACCAACAAGTACGCCGAGGGCTATCCCGGCAAGCGCTATTACGGCGGCTGCGAATATGTCGACATCGTCGAGCAGCTGGCGATCGACCGCGTCAAGCAGCTGTTCGGCGCCGAGGCCGCCAACGTGCAGCCGAACTCGGGCTCGCAGGCGAACCAGGGCGTGTTCTTCGCCGTGCTCAAGCCGGGCGACACCATCATGGGCATGAGCCTGGCCGAAGGCGGCCACCTGACCCACGGCATGGCGCTGAACATGAGCGGCAAGTGGTTCAACGTGGTCAGCTACGGCCTGAACGCCGACGAGGACATCGACTACGGCGCGCTGGAAAAGCTGGCCCAGGAGAAGAAGCCGAAGCTGATCATCGCCGGCGCGTCGGCCTTCTCGCTGCGCATCGACTTCGAGCGCATCGCCGCCGTGGCCAGGTCGGTCGGCGCCTATTTCATGGTCGACATGGCGCACTACGCCGGCCTGATCGCCGCGGGCGTCTACCCGAATCCGGTGCCGCACGCGGACTTCGTCACCACCACCACGCACAAGAGCCTGCGCGGCCCGCGCGGCGGCGTGATCCTGATGAAGGCCGAGCACGAGAAGGCCATCAACTCGGCGATCTTCCCCGGCATCCAGGGCGGTCCGCTGATGCACGTGATCGCCGGCAAGGCGGTCGCCTTCAAGGAAGCGCTCTCGCCCGAGTTCAAGGCCTACCAGGAGCAGGTGGTCAAGAATGCGAAGGTGCTGGCCGAAACGCTGATCTCGCGCGGTCTGCGCATCGTCTCGGGCCGCACCGAGAGCCATGTGATGCTGGTCGACCTGCGCGCCAAGCAGATCACCGGCAAGGAAGCCGAGAAGATCCTGGGCGAGGCGCATATCACGGTCAACAAGAACGCGATCCCCAACGATCCGGAAAAGCCGTTCGTGACCTCGGGCATCCGCCTGGGTTCGCCGGCGATGACCACGCGCGGCTTCAAGGAAGAGGAAGCGCGCCAGGTCGCCAACCTGATCGCCGACGTGCTGGACAACCCCCACGATGCCGACAACATCGCGCGCGTGCGCGAGCAGGTCGCGGCGCTGACCAAGCGCTTCCCGGTCTACGGCTGATCGGCCGTCGCCGCGCGTCCCCGGTGCGCCGGGGCGCGCGGCAGCCCAACTCCGCCTCCAGGTGGTCCGATGAAATGTCCCTTCTGCGGTCACTCCAATACCCAGGTGCTCGACACCCGCATGTCCGAGGAAGGCGATACCGTGCGCCGGCGCCGCCGTTGCGAGGCCTGCGACCGGCGCTTCACCACCTATGAGCGGATCGAGCTGTTCTTCCCGGCCATCGTCAAGAAGAACGGCAGCCGCGTCGATTACGCGCGCAGCAAGCTGAAGGATTCGATGCGGCTGGCCCTGCGCAAGCGCCCGGTGTCGGCCGAGGCCATCGACGAGGCCATCGCGCGCATCGAGGAAAAGCTGCTGGCGCTGGGCCAGAAGGAAATTCCGAGCAGCCAGGTCGGCGAACTGGTGATGCGCGAACTGCGCAAGCTCGACAAGATCGCCTATATCCGCTTCGCTTCGGTCTACCGCAGCTTCGAGGACGTGTCCGAGTTCTCCGACGTGCTGGCCGAAGTCAGTTCGCCCAACGGCAAGCGCTGAACACCGTTGCACGGTTGCACGGTTGCCGCTGTTGCAATCCTTGTCGGATCCTCCACGGTCGGAAACCTTATTCCCGCTCGCTGACGACTAATCTGGTCCCCGCTTGTCACGCACAGGACCAGAGCAATGGATGCAATCCCTTCGGCGGCTTCCGCGTTGTCGGCCGCGTTGTCGACCGCTTCGGCGCCTTCCCGCGCCTCGGACACCGGCGCCCTTCGATGGCGCACGGGTTCTTGTGACTGCCCTCCCCTCTGCTTGTCGAACCGCCGGTGGATACGCCACCGCGGATACCTGCTGCTCGAATCGCTGGTTGCACTGGCCTTGCTCGGCATCGGCCTGCTGCCGCTGGCCTGGCTCGGCCCCACCGCCCTGCAATGGTGGCGCGAGCCCTTGTTGATTGGGCAGGCGCTGCGGCTGGCCGCCGAGGGCGCCGAACTGGCCGGGTTGGCCGGGCTCGCGGGACATGAAGCCGTACCCGACCTCGCCCGCTTGCCGGCGCTCGCGCAGCGTCCAGGCCTGCCATCGCCACGCTGGTGCGCGACGGTGCCGGCCGACGCGCAGTCGAGCTGTCCCGCCGGCCTGCGCGTCGTCGTGGTCGGTCCGTTGCCTTCCACACCCGGCATACGCACGGAAGCTGGCGATGCCCCACCCGGGACCGCGTTACGCGCCATCGCGCTGCGGTTGCGGCCATGATTGCGACGATCATCACGATCGCGATGGTCGTGGCGCCGCCCGCCATCGCCTCGACCGTCATCGTCGGCGCGGACCCGACGTGGCGCACCGCCGCACCGGCCGGGTCGTCGCTGGTCGAGGTGATGGTCGGCTTGCTGCTCGGCACGCTGGCGACCGGCGCTGCGGTGACGACGTTCCACACCATGCGCACCGCCTATGTCATCGCCGCCGAGCAACGCGAACTGGAGCAGCGCGGCGGCGCCTTGCTGGAAACCATCGCCACGCTGCTGCGCCATGCGGGTTGGCATCCGGCGCCGACCGCCGCGCTGCCCCCGCCGCTGATCGGCCGCGACGACTGCGGCCAGCCGGCTCTCGGAGACGCACTGAACTGCGGCAAACCCGGCATCGCCGGCAGCGATGCGCTGTGGATCCGCTTCGGCGGTGACCATCCGTTCGGCGATCCGGCGATGCCGGACCGCTATCTGTCCGATTGCAGCGGGTATCCGGTCGCCGTCACGGTGCCGGGGGCCGCAACGGCGCCGGCCTCGTCGCCGCGGGTAGCAGGCTATCTGAGCGCCCATCTGCTGTACGTCGCCGACGGCGCGGACGGCGAGCCGCAACTGCTGTGTCGCTACCCCGGTCGTGCCGATGGCGGTACCGCGAACAACACGTGGAACTCGGGCGCGCTGGCCCGCGGTGTCGAGACGCTGCAGCTGCGCTACGGTGTCGATCGCGATGGCGATGGCCGCGTCGACACCGTGATGCGCGCCAGCGAGCTGAACATCGACGGGCCGGCTGCCTGGCGCAAGGTGTTGGCGGTACAGATCGCACTGGTGCTGCGCACCGGGGCCGGCGTGGCAGGCTCGCCAGCCTCGCCGCTTGCCCTGCTGCCGGCGCGCACGGCGGGCGAGCAAGGCGACGACATCGCATTCGTGCCGCGCACGCGTCCTGCCGCTTCGCGCCGGGTCTTCGCCACCACGGTATGGCTGCGCAATGCCCCATTCTGCGCGGCGTCATCATGCTGAGGGCCATTGAGCAGGCGCCGCCGCGGCACCGTGCTGGAGGTGCGATGACGCTGATCTCCGTGGTGGTGATGTCGACGCTGACCCTGGCGCTGGCGGGCGCGCTGTTCGTGCTGCTGCTCGCGGGACATCAGGCGATCGGTCAGCGGCTCGAACGCGAGATCGCCTTCCGCGGCGCCGAGACGGCGCTGTTCGATGGCGAGCGCGATCTGTCGCGCGCCACGGCAGCGGCGGAAGGCACCGGCGCGGCATCGACCGTTTCCACCGGCCGCTTTGCCTCATGGCCTGCGCCCGGGCATTGCGGCACGCAGGCGCAGCGCGGCCTGTGCAGCCCCGTCCCAGGCCAGCCGCCGCCATGGCGCGCCTGGATGGACGGCGTCCTGCTCGCCCCCGACATCGGCATACCGATCGGCAGCGTGACCGGCGCCACCTTGCCCCCGATTCCACCGGAAATGGCGGGGACGACCATCGTGCCGCGCTATCTGATCGAACGCCTGCCACTGCCGAGCGCCGGCGGCTCGTCGCCCGCTGGTACCCCAGCTGGTGCGTCCCCGCAGCGCTATCGCATCACCGCGCTCGGTCAGGGCCGCGACCCCGCCACCCGCGTCGTGCTGCAGACCGAATGGATCGATCCGTCGCCACGGGCGGCAGCGGCGAGCCAGCCCGGACGCGGCCGAGTCGGGCGCGTGAGCTGGCGCGAGCTCGTCCCGCCTTTTTGATCATGACCCCCAACCGCGCGGCCTTCACGCTGATCGAGCTGCTGATCGCGATCGTCATCGCCGCCATCGTCGCCGGCATCGCGGCCACCAGCTGGCACCGCCACGTGCAACGCAGCTGGCGCGCGCAAGCACGCACCGCGATGATCGCGGCGATGCTCGAATTGCAGCGCCACGCGATGGCCCGCGGCAGCTTCGCCGACGACAGCGGCCAGCGTCCGGCCGGAAGCTGGCCGCTGTGGGTGCCTGCGCCGCCAGCGCGCCCGCACTACCGCCTTGCGGCGCTGCCCTGCACCGATGCCGGCCAGCGCGACGCGGACATCGGCCTTTGCATCGAACTGCACGCCGTGCCCCAATGGCCCGACCCCGCTTGCGGCACGCTGATCCTGCGCAGCAGCGGAGCGTGGCTGCTGGAACCGGCGGACACGGCCGGCCCCGTACCGTGGCCGGAAGGCTGTTGAAGGTGCCCCGCCGCGATGCCCGAGCGCACCGCCACAGCATGGCGGGCGCCGCGCTGATCGAATGGCTCGCCGCGATGGCGATCACGGCGACGCTGGCCGCTTCCGGCTATCCGTCCTATCGCGACGCGCTGGAGCGGCAGCAGGTGCGCCTGGCGGCCGATCTGCTGGCGGCATCGATCGAAGCCGCGCGCGAATTCGCGCTGGCCAGGCGCAGCACCGTCCTGCTGGCGCCGCAGCCCGGCGCGGCCGACTTCTCGCGCGGCTGGCGCATCGTCGCAAGCGAGGCCAACGAGGCGCCGGCGTTGTCGGCGGTGGGCCTGGGCGCCGCCTGCCTGCGCGTCGCGCTGCGTGCTACCGATGGCAGCCGCGCGCTGCGTCTGGCTCCTGTGGGATACTCTCGGTCGGAACGTGGCGGCTTCTATGCCGCCACCTTTACCCTGCGCTGCGGCCGCGCCCAACGTCAGGTCAGGCTCGGCGCGCTGGGGCGCTTGCGCAGCTGTACACCCGGACAGGACGCCGACTGCGACAGCCGGAGCGGCCCGAGCCCTGAGCCGAGCCCTGAGCCGAACCCAGCCACGGACCGCCGCCCGGCACGCCCGATCGAATGACCCGGCCCGCCACGCCAGCCAAGACAACCGGCAGGAAACCGCCCACCCATGTTCTCCGATACCGACCACGCCGCCATGCAGCAGGCCCTCGCGCTCGCCGCGCGGGGCATGTTCATCACCACGCCGAATCCGCGCGTGGGCTGTGTGCTGACCAAGGGCGGCAAGGTGATCGGGGAAGGCTATACGCAGCCCGCTGGCCAGGACCATGCGGAGATCCAGGCGCTGAAGAACGCCGCCGCGCGCGGCATCGATCCGGCCGGGGCGACCGCCTACGTCACGCTCGAACCGTGCAGCCATTTCGGCCGCACGCCGCCGTGCGCCGATGCGCTGGTGCGCGCCGGCGTCAAGCGCGTGGTCGCGGCGATGGAGGATCCGAATCCCGCGGTATCGGGCCGCGGCCTGCAGCGGCTGCGCGATGCCGGCATCGACGTGCGCTGCGGCCTGCTGGAAAAGGAGGCGCGCGACCTGAATATCGGCTTCGTCTCGCGCATGACGCGCGGCCTGCCCTGGGTCCGCGTCAAAGTCGCGGCATCGCTCGATGGCGGCACCGCGCTGCACGACGGCACCAGCCAGTGGATCACCGGCCAGGCCGCGCGCGACGACGGCCATGCCTGGCGGGCCCGCGCCTGCGCGATCCTGACCGGCATCGGCACGGTGCGCGACGACGACCCCCAGCTGACCGTGCGTGCCATCGACACGCCGCGCCAGCCGCAACGCGTGCTGATCGACTCGCGCCTCGAGGTCCCGCTCGACGCCCGCATGCTGACGCCGGACACCGGCGGCTATGCCAAGCCCGTGCTGGTGTTCTGCGCGATCGACGATCGCGCGCGCCGCACCGCGCTGGAGGCGCGCGGCGCCGAAGTGGTGGTGCTGCCGAACGCCCACGGCAAGGTCGAGCTGCGCCGCATGCTGGAGGAACTGGGCCGGCGCGGCATCAACGAGCTGCACGTCGAGGCCGGCTTCAAGCTCAACGGCTCGCTGATCCGCGAGGGCTGTGCCGACGAACTGCTGGTCTATCTGGCGCCCCGGCTGCTCGGCGACGCGCAGGGCATGTTCAACCTGCCGCCGCTGGCCCGCCTGCAGGATGCGCCGGCCTTTCGCTGGCACGATGTGCGGCAGATCGGCGACGACCTGCGGCTGATCGCACGGCGCCATCCGGCCGGCTGAACGGCACGGCCCCCGCACCGGACTGCCAGCATGCCGCTTTCCTCTTTCCCCTCGATTTCCTTCTCTGCTGACCAGACCATGTTTACTGGCATTGTGGCGGCCGTCGGCCGCATCGACTCCGTGACGCCGCTTGGCGGCCCGAACACCGAGAACGCCGGCGTCCGCCTGCAGATCGACGCCGGCGGCCTCGATCTGTCCGACGTCCAGATCGGCGACAGCATCGCCATCCAGGGCGCCTGCATGACCGTGGTGGCGCTGCAGCCCGGCCGTTTCGACGTCGAGGTGTCGCGCGAGTCGCTGGACAAGACCACCGGCCTGGCGCAGCCCGGCCGCGTCAATCTGGAAAAGGCGCTGCGGCTGGCGGACCGGCTGGGCGGCCATCTGGTGTCCGGCCATGTCGACGGCCTCGGCGAGGTCACCCATTTCGCGCCGGTCGGCGAATCGCACGAGCTGCGCATCCGGGCGCCGCGCGAGCTGGCGCGCTATCTGGCCTACAAGGGCTCGGTGGTGGTCAACGGCGTCTCGCTGACCGTCAACCGCGTCGCCGACCAGGCGGACGGCTGCGAGTTCTCGATCAATCTGATTCCCCATACGATCGAGGTCACCACGCTGCAGGAGCTGCGTCCCGGCGCGAAGGTCAATCTCGAGATCGACCTGATCGCCCGCTACGTGGAACGAATGCTGAGCGCCGAGGCCAAGGCGGACTGAGGGACAGGCCAGGCCGACCTCAGCCGAGGGTTCGGCCGACGCCAGGCCCGGCTTGCGCCCAGCCGGCCGCCGGGAGCCACCAAGGCCACCAAGGCTCCAGGGCCCCTTGCCCCCGCGCTGCATCGCGTACAATGCCGGGTTAAACCGCGCGCCGCCCCGGCGCGCCGCAGTCGCCTCACGGGCATCGCCCGAGGCCGCCCCCGCCAGACTTTCCTTTGCCTACCTCATGACGATCGCCCCAACCGAAGACATCATTGCCGAGATCCGTGCCGGTCGCATGGTCATCCTGGTCGACGAGGAAGACCGCGAGAACGAGGGCGATCTGGTGCTGGCGGCCGATTTCGTGACGCCCGAGGCGATCAATTTCATGGCCAAGTACGGCCGCGGCCTGATCTGCCTGACGCTGACGCCGGAACGCTGCCGCCAGCTGGACCTGCATCCGATGGTCAGCCGCAACGGCACCCCGCACGGCACCGCGTTCACCGTGTCGATCGAGGCGGCCGAGGGCGTCACCACCGGCATTTCGGCGGCCGACCGCGCCCGTACCGTGCAGGCCGCGGTGGCGCGCGACGCCAGGCCGAGCGATCTGGTCCAGCCGGGCCACATCTTTCCGCTGACCGCCCAGCCCGGCGGCGTGCTGATGCGCGCCGGTCATACCGAAGCGGGCTGCGACCTGGCCGCGCTGGCCGGCGTGACGCCCGCCGCGGTGATCTGCGAAATCATGAAGGACGACGGCACCATGGCGCGGCTGCCGGACCTGATCGAATTCGCCGAGCTGCACGGCCTGAAGATCGGCACCATCGCGGACCTGATTCACTACCGCAGCCGCACCGAATGCATCGTCGACCGCGTCGGCGAGCGCACCATGCAGACGCCGTACGGCACCTTCCGCAGCATCGCCTACCGCGACACGCCGAGCGGCCAGGCCCATCTGGCGCTGATCAAGGGCGAGCCGCAGCGCGACCGCGAAACGCTGGTGCGCGTGCACGAGCCGCTGTCGGTGCTGGACCTGCTCGAAGTCTCCCGCACCACCCACTCGTGGACCGTGCCGGCCTCGCTGGAGGCGATCGGCGCGGCCGACAGCGGCGTGATGGTGCTGCTGAACTGCGGCGACAGCGCCGAGCGGCTGTTCGCGCAATTTACCGCGCTGGACGAGCCGCAGACCCGCGCCCCGCGCAAGCCGGACCTGCGCACCTACGGCATCGGCGCGCAGATCCTGCGCGATGTCGGCGTCGGCAAGATGCGCGTGCTGGCCTCGCCGCGCAAGATGCCCAGCATGACGGGCTACGATCTCGAAGTGACCGGCTACCAGCCGATGAACGGCGACGACGACTGAGCGCCCCCTGACACTACCCAATACCGGCGGCCGCCCCACCCTTGCGCGGCTGCCCACCGAACCCTGGAGAACGATATGGATCACGGTTTCTACCCGAGCAACCTCGACGGCGAAGGCCTGCGCATCGGCATCGTGCAGGCGCGTTTCAACGAGCCGGTCTGCGACGAGCTGCGCGAAGCCTGCCTCGCCGAGCTGGAAAAGCTTGGCATCGAAGGCGAAGACACGCTGGTGGTGACGGTGCCCGGCGCACTGGAAGTCCCGCTGGCGCTGCAAAAGATGGCCGAGAGCGGCCAGTTCGACGCGCTGATCGCGCTGGGCGCCGTGGTGCGCGGCGAAACCTACCACTTCGAGCTCGTCTCGAACGAGTCGGGCGCGGGCATCACGCGCGTCGGCCTGGACTTCAACCTGCCGATCGCCAACGGCATCCTGACCGTCGATACCGACGCGCAGGCCCATGCCCGCACCCGCGAGAAGGGCCGCGACTGCGCCCGCGCCGCGGTGGAGATGGCCAACCTGGTGGCGGCGCTCGATTCGCTGCGCGGCCAGGACGACGAGGACGAGGACGACGATGAGTGATGCAGCACAGGGCGGCAAGCCTGCCGCCAAGTCCGGCCGCTCCGACGCCAAGGCCCCGCCCAAGAGCGCGCGCCGCCGCTCGCGCGAACTGGCGCTGCAGGGCCTGTACCAGTGGCTGCTGAACCGCAACGACATCGGCGCGATCCAGGCCCATCTGCACGACGCCCAAGGCTTCAACAAGGCCGACCGCGAGCATTTCGACGCGCTGCTCAATGGCGCCGTGCGCGAGGAAGAACGGCTGACCGCCGCCTTCTCGCCGTTCCTGGACCGCACCGTCGAGGAGCTGTCGCCGGTCGAGCGCGCCGCGCTGCTGATCGGCAGCTACGAGCTGGTGCACTGCATCGACATCCCGTACAAGGTCGTCATCAACGAGGCCGTCGAGCTGACCAAGACCTTCGGCGGCGTCGAGGGCTACAAGTACGTCAACGGCGTGCTCGACAAGGTCGCCGCCCAGGTGCGCGCCACCGAGGTCGCGGCCCGACGCTGACCGGCGCCCTGCCCCGCGGCACGCGCCGGACCGACACCCGCCCAGGCGGGTGTTTTCATTTCGGGCGATGATCGCGGTACCGCACCGTTTGCCGCGCGCATTTTTCCCCGACATCGACAACAACGACACCGAATCCTCTTTCCCGCCATGGACCCACAGCGCCTCGCCACCGCCTCCCGCCTCGCCAATATCCGCGCCTTCCACGTGATGGAGCTCGCCAAGCAGGCGGCCGAACTGGAACGCGCCGGCCGGAACATCATCCATATGGGCATCGGCGAGCCCGACTTCACCGCGGCCGAGCCGGTGGTGCGCGCGGCGGAAGCGGCGATGCGTCGTGGCGTGACCCAATACACCGGCGCGCTGGGCATCCACGCGCTGCGCGAGGCGATCGCCGGCTATTACAAGAGCGCCTACGGGCTCGATATCCCGGCCCGGCGTGTGATCGTCACCGCCGGCGCCTCGGGGGCGCTGCTGCTGGCCTGCGCGGTGCTGGTGGAGATCGGTGCCGAGGTGCTGATGCCGGACCCGAGCTATCCGTGCAACCGGCATTTCGTCGCGGCCTTCGACGGCGTCGCCCGGATGATCCCCAGCGGTCCGCAGGCGCGCTTCCAGCTGACCGCCGATCAGGTGCGCGAACATTGGGGCGAGCAAACCCGCGGCGTGCTGCTGGCCTCGCCGTCGAACCCGACCGGCACGTCGATCCTGCCGGACGAGCTGGCAGGCATCCTGGCCGAGGTGCGCCGGCGCCAGGGCTTTGCCATCGTCGACGAGATCTATCAGGGGCTGTCGTACGACGGCGCGCCGGTGTCCGCGCTGTCGCTGGACGACAATGTCGTCACCGTCAACAGCTTCTCCAAATACTTCAACATGACGGGCTGGCGGCTGGGCTGGCTGGTGGTGCCGGACGCGCTGGTCGCGGACTTCGAGAAGGTCGCGCAGAACCTGTTCATCTGCGCCTCCGCGGTGGCGCAGCACGCGGCGCTGGCCTGCTTCACGCCCGAGGCGCTGGCGATCTACGACGAGCGCAAGGCCGAGTTCCAGCGCCGCCGCGACGCCATCGTGCCGGCCCTCGAAGCGCTGGGCTTTCGCGTACCGGTCAAACCCGACGGCGCGTTCTATGTCTACGCGGACTGCCGCGGCGTCCAGCATCCGGCCGCGGGCGATTCTGACCGGCTGACGCAGGCGATGCTGCACGATGCCGGCGTGGTGTTCGTGCCCGGGCTCGATTTCGGCCCGCATACCGCGCGCGAGTACATCCGCATCTCATACGCAACGTCGATGGCACACATCGAGGAGGCGATGCGGCGGCTGGGCAAGCTGTTCGGGAAATAACGATCGCCGTCGCAGCGGCCCGCCAAAACGAAAGCGGCGCAGCCAATCAGGCTGCGCCGCTGTTCTTTCGGCCCTGCGCGGACCAACCCGCGCGGCATTCCGGCAATCAGGCCTTGCGGGGCGTCTGTGCCGCCTCGAGTTCGAGGCTGTCCTGCGGCTCCGGCGTGTGCTCGGCCTGCGTCTTGGTCGACGACGGACCCGGCAGCGACTCGGTCGCGTCCGGCGTGGCGCCCGGCGTCACTGCCGGCGCGTTGCCGCGGATGCCCAGCACCTGGCGCAGCTTCGCGCGCTCGGCCAGCACCTTGGCGCCATAGCCGCCGTCGGTCGCCGTGGTGGCCCCGACGTAGTACTTCAGGCCGCCCTCGATCGAACCGGCGCGGGCGATGCAATCCTTCAGCACCAGCGCACCGATCTTGATGTTGGCGTACGGATTGAGTGCTGCCGCGACGCCGCCGACGTGCTCGTACTTGTCCTGGTGGACCTTGGTCATCACCTGCATCAGGCCCTGCGCGCCCACGCCGCTCTCCGCGTACGGATTGAAGCTGGACTCGATCGCGATCACGCCCAGGATCAGCAGCGGATCGATGCCGACCTCGCGGCCGGTCAGATACGCGGCCTTGACCAGTTGCGCGGTCGCCTGCGCGGCCACGCGGTACTTGCGCGCGATGTACTCGGCCACCGCGGCCTGTTCGCGGGCGCTGGCCAGCGTGCTGCTGTAGCGCGCGTCCAGAGCCACGCGCTGGGCCGGAATACGGGCCGCCAGATGGGCGACCGACGGCACCTTCGACTGGCTGGCATTGGCCCACTCGCCAACGCCCGACACGGTCGGCAGACCGGCCGTGGCGGCCGTCGTAACCGGCGACGCAGCGGCGGCACCGGCCGGCACCTTGACCGCCGGCAGCAGCTTGGCTGCCGCCACGTCGGCCGTGCTGGCATGCGCCGGCGCCGAGGCGGTCGCCGCCTGCAGCAGAATCGCAGGCGCTTCGTCGCCGGCCAGCATGCCGGCCAGCGCGGTGCGCCATTCCTGGCTGACCGACAGCGAAATACCCGCCACCACCGCCATCAGACCTGCGCTGTTCAGCGCGTATTTCAAGGTTGCACGGCCGCTGCGCAACGCGCGGCCTGCGACCGGATGTGCTAGACGAACCTGCAGGGCACGCCGCACACCGGGAACCGGTTGCCTGAAGCGGACCTGCAACGCCCGCCCGACTCCGGGAAGATGAAGGGTTTTCCAACCACTCATGCTTACCTCCATGCGCCGCCGTCTCCCGGTCCTGCAGGGCATTCGCCCACGCATCACCGTCCTCTGGCGACGTAGTCAAGTAAGGACACCGCACCGCCTTGCAGGGGCGACCGGCATCTGTTGTTGGTGGGCGCTCCCCAAGCGCCCAGCGATTAGCAGAGGAGGCTCTTGGGGTAGCCTGCCCTGCTGCGAAGACTCAAGACGCGCCGGCCAGTGCCGGCGGTGATCGGAGGGACCTCCCTTGTAGCGGTCCGCTCTGGTTGATCCAACGTGGTGATCTGCGTTACACCCCTTGACAGGATCGAGAAGTTCGTTGTTGCAACGCAGCACACCTTTGAGCAGACGCGATTGTAAAAACCGTTTTATATCGAGTCAAGAATTAAAGAACGCAAAACCATTCCTTTGAGTTATAACGAAACCCCGCTATCGTGGGGTCAAGGAATCACTCGACTGGCCGCAATCGCAGTGCTGGCCTAGGTTGTCAGGCCCGGTGCGTCCGCCTGCCTTTGAAAAAAACTTACAATTTGCCGGTACGCTGTAGCGCAAAATTTTTCCCGCGGCGCGGTCCAATAGGGACCGTACTGCACTTCAATCCGCTCTCCGACGCGCGTGGCGCCATCGCCCCGCCCCTCGCCAAACGACAAATTCCTGATGCAATACAAAGACTTGCGCGATTTCATCGGTCAACTCGAACAGCAGGGCGAGTTGCGGCGCATCGCGGCGCCGGTGTCGCCCGACCTCGAAATGACCGAGATCTGCGATCGGCTGCTGCGCGCCGAAGGCCCTGCCGTGCTGTTCGAGAAGCCCAAACGGACCGCAACGGCAGGCGACACCACGGCAGCTGGTGGGGCGATTTTCGACACGCCGGTGCTGGCCAATCTGTTCGGCACCCCACGCAGGGTCGCATTGGGCATGGGCGCGGAATCGCTGGCCGATCTGCGCGACATCGGGCGCGTGCTGTCGGCGCTGAAGGAGCCCGAGCCGCCGCGCGGCCTGCGCGAGGCCGGCAAGCTGTTCACGCTGGTCAAGTCGGTCTGGGACATGGCGCCGAAGAAGGTCTCCAGCCCCGCCTGCCAGGAGATCGTCTGGGAAGGCAACGACGTCGATCTGGCGCGCCTGCCGATCCAGACCTGCTGGCCCGGCGACGCCGCGCCGCTGATCACCTGGGGGCTGGTGGTCACCAAAGGCCCGCACAAGAAGCGGCAGAACCTGGGCATCTACCGCCAGCAGGTGATCGGCCGCAACCAGGTCATCATGCGCTGGCTGGCGCACCGCGGCGGCGCGCTGGACTTCCGCGAGCACGCGCTGGCCCATCCCGGCAAGCCGTTCCCGATCGCGGTCGCGCTCGGCGCCGATCCGGCCACGATGCTCGGCGCCGTCACGCCGGTGCCAGATACGCTGTCCGAATACCAGTTCGCCGGCCTGCTGCGCGGCAGCCGTACCGCGCTGGCCGGCTGCCTGACGCCGACGCTGTCCGAACTGAGCGTGCCGGCCTCGGCCGAGATCGTGCTGGAGGGTCATATCCAGCCCGACCCCACGCATCCGTCCGGCTACCAGCACGCGCTGGAAGGCCCGTTCGGCGACCACACCGGCTATTACAACGAGCAGGACTGGTTCCCGGTCTTCACCATCGACCGCATCACGATGCGGCGCGATCCGATCTATCACTCGACCTACACCGGCAAGCCGCCCGACGAGCCGGCCGTGCTCGGCGTCGCGCTGAACGAGGTGTTCGTGCCGCTGCTGCAGAAGCAGTTTCCCGAGATCACGGACTTCTATCTGCCGCCCGAAGGGTGCAGCTACCGGATGGCGGTGGTGCGCATGAAGAAGCAGTACGCCGGCCACGCCAAGCGCGTGATGTTCGGCGTCTGGAGCTTCCTGCGGCAGTTCATGTATACGAAGTTCATCGTGGTGGTCGACGACGACGTCGACGTGCGCGACTGGAAGGAGGTGATCTGGGCAATCACCACGCGGGTCGACCCGACGCGCGATACGGTGCTGGTCGACAATACACCGATCGACTACCTGGACTTCGCCTCGCCGGTGTCGGGCCTGGGTTCAAAGATGGGCATCGATGCCACCGACAAGTGGCCGGGCGAAACCACGCGCGAATGGGGACGTCCGATCCAGATGGACGCGGCGATCAAGACCCGCGTCGACGGCATGTGGGAGACGCTGTTCGACCGGTCGGCCGGCGCCTGAGCGTCCGCCTCCGGGCGGCGCCCCGACGCGGCCTGCGCCATCCCCCGCTATCATCTGCAACCAGAACCGATACCAGAACCCATTACAGGAGACCACGATGGCCAATGCGCTAGACCGAATCCAGGACCGTGCCCTGGTCCGCAGCCAGTCCTATGTCAACGGCGAATGGGTGGGGGCCGACAGCGGCGCAACCTTCCCGGTGATCGATCCGGCCAACAACCAGGAACTGCTGCAGGTCGCCAATCTGGGCGCCACGGAAACCGAGCGCGCCATCGCCGCCGCCGAAGCCGCCTGGCCGGCCTGGCGCGCGAAGACCGCCAAGGAGCGCGCCAACCTGATGCGCCGCTGGTTCGATCTGCTGATCGCCCACACCGACGACCTGGCCGCGCTGATGACCGCCGAGCAGGGCAAGCCGCTGGCCGAATCGAAGGGCGAGGTCGTCTACGGCGCGTCCTTTATCGAGTGGTTCGCCGAGGAAGCCAAGCGCGTCAGCGGCGACGTGCCCGCCTCGACCTGGGCCGACAAGCGGATGGTGGTGCTGAAGCAGCCGATCGGCGTCTGCGCGTCGATCACCCCGTGGAACTTCCCGATCGCGATGATCACGCGCAAGTGCGCGCCCGCGCTGGCCGCCGGCTGCACCATCGTGGTCAAGCCGGCCGAGCAGACGCCGCTGTGCGCGCTGGCGATGGCCGAACTCGCGCACCGCGCCGGCATCCCGGCCGGCGTGATCAATATCGTCACCGGCGATGCCGACCAGTCGATCGCGATCGGCAAGACGCTGTGCGCCTCGCCGGTGGTCCGCCATCTGTCGTTCACCGGTTCGACGCCGGTGGGCCGCATCCTGATGGAGCAATGCGCGCCGACCGTCAAGAAGATCGCGCTCGAACTGGGCGGCCATGCGCCCTTCATCGTGTTCGACGATGCCGATATCGATGCCGCGGTCGAAGGCGCGATCGCGTCCAAGTACCGCAACGCCGGCCAGACCTGCGTCTGCACCAACCGCTTCTATGCGCACGAGTCGATCTACGACGAGTTCGTCGCCAAGCTCGCGCGCCAGGCCGAGGGCCTGCGGGTCGGCAACGGCTTCGATGCCGGCGTGGCACAGGGTCCGCTGATCGACGATCAGGCCGTGCAGAAGGTGCGCCAGCATATCGACGACGCGACCTCGCGCGGCGCCCGGCTGCTGACCGGCGGCAAGCTGGTCGAGGGCCTGGGCTCGGGCCGCTTCATCGCGCCGACCGTGCTGGCCGACGCGACCCCGGAGATGCTGATCTCGCGCGAGGAAACCTTCGGGCCCGTGGCCGCGGTGTTCAAGTTCCGCGACGAGCAGGAAGCGGTGGCGCTGGCCAATGCCAGCGAGTTCGGGCTGGCCTCGTATTTCTACAGCCGGGACATTGGCCGCGTCTGGCGCGTGGCCGAGCAGCTCGAATACGGCATGGTCGGCATCAACACGGGCCTGATCTCGAACGAGGTCGCGCCGTTCGGCGGCGTCAAGCAATCGGGCCTGGGCCGCGAGGGTTCGGTCTACGGCATCGACGAATACCTGGAGCTGAAGTACCTGTGCCTCGGCGGCATCTGACCGCACCGCGGGCGCCGACCGCGCCCGCAACCATCCCTTGAGCCACCCCAAAGTCCGCGCTGCCATCGGCAAGCCGGCGTAAGAACAAGGCAAAGGAGGAGACATGACGACACTGGAAGACGGCAAGCTGGTCTGGACGCCATCGCCCGCCGTGCGCGAGCGCGCCCGGCTGACGCGGTTCATGCAGTGGCTGCGCGACGAGCGCGGTCTGGCCTTCGACGATTACGACAGCCTGTGGCGCTGGTCGGTCACCGAGATCGAAGCCTTCTGGGACGCGATCCGCGCCTACTTCGATGTCCGCTTCGACACGCCGGCCCGCCAAGTGCTGGCCCGCCGCGAGATGCCGGGTGCGCGCTGGTTCGAGGGGGCCACCCTGAACTATGTCCAGCAGGTCTTCCGCCACGCCGGTGAAGGCGCCGAACGGCAGCGCGCCGCCATCCGCTATGCGGGCGAAGCGCAGCCGCTGACCGAGTTGAGCTGGGAGGCGCTCGAAGCGCAGGTCGCCGCGCTGGCGCATACGCTGCGGCAACTGGGCGTCGGCCGGGGCGACCGCGTGGCGGGCTATCTGCCCAATATCCCGCAGACCATCGTCGCCTTCCTCGCCACCGCCAGCGTCGGCGCGGTCTGGTCCGGCTGCGCGCCGGACATGGGCCAGGTCGCGGTGATCGACCGCTTCCGCCAGATCGAGCCGAAGGTCCTGATCGCCGTCGACGGCTACCGCTACGGCGGCAAGACCTACGATCGCACGCCGGTGATCGCGCAGCTGGTGCAAGCGCTGCCCTCGCTGACGGATCTGATCGTGGTGCCGCTCCTTGGCACGCCGGAAGATGGTCGCGATACGTCGCCGCCCGCCGCGTCGGCCAACGCGACCCTGCGCCGCCATCGCTGGCAGGACGCCCTGGCCCACCAGGTACCGCTGCAGATCGACAGCGTGCCGTTCGACCACCCGCTGTGGATCGTCTATTCGTCGGGCACCACCGGCATGCCCAAACCCATCGTGCACGGCCACGGCGGCGTCGTGATCGAGCAGCTCAAGCTGATGGCGTTCCACAACGACCTCGGGCCCGACGATGTCTTCCACTGGTACAGCAGCAGCGGCTGGATCATGTGGAACGCGCAGGTAGCCGGGTTGCTGCTGGGCAGCACCATCGCAATCTACGACGGCAATCCGGCCTGGCCGGACGCCGGTGTGCTGTGGCGCTTCGCCGAACAGGCCGGCATCACGGTCTTCGGCGCCGGCGCCGCCTTCTACACCGGCGGCATCAAGGCCGGCGTGGTGCCCTCGCGCGAGGCCGACCTGAGCCGCCTGCGCGGCATCGGGTCGACCGGCTCGCCGCTGCCCGCCGAAGCCTACGACTGGATCTACCGCAACGTGCGCGCCGATATCTGGCTCGCGCCGATGTCCGGCGGCACCGACTTCGCGGGCTCCTTCGTCGCGGGCTGCCCGCTGCTGCCGGTCTACGCCGGCGAGATGCAATGCCGCTGCCTCGGCGCCAAGGTCGAGGCCTTCGACGAGGCCGGCCATGCGTTGATCGACGCCGTCGGCGAGCTGGTCTGCACCGAGCCGATGCCGTCGATGCCGCTCTATCTGTGGGGCGACGCCGACGGCAAGCGCTACCGCGACAGCTATTTCGATACCTACCCCGGCGTCTGGCGCCACGGCGACTGGATCAGGATCACGTCGCGCGGCGGCGCCATCATCTATGGCCGGTCGGACGCCACCATCAACCGGCACGGCATCCGCATGGGGACCAGCGAGCTGTATCGCGTGGTCGAGGAACTGCCCGAGGTGCTCGACAGCATGGTGGTCGATCTCGAATATCTCGGCCGCGACTCGTATATGCCGCTGTTCGTCGTGCTGCGCGACGGCGTCGCGCTCGACGACAGGCTGGTCGACACGATACGCGCGCGCATCCGCGAGGCGCTGTCCTCGCGGCACGTGCCCAACGCGATCCTGCAGGTGCCCGGCATCCCGCGCACGCTGTCGGGCAAGAAGATGGAGGTGCCGATCAAGAAGCTGCTGCTCGGCCACGACCCCGACAAGATCGCCAATCGCGATGCGATGGCCAATCCGGATACGCTCGACTGGTACTTCGATTACGCACGGCGGTATCTGCGCGAGACCAGCGCGGCGACCGCGTAGGGTTTTGCAGCGGGGGCATGTCGCACCGGTATCATGCGGCATCCCCTTCGTTCGTCTTCGGTGACACCATGCCCAGCACTCCGACGTTTCGCTTCCAGGACCAGGACCTGATCCGCATCGGCGACGAACACAACGCCCTGCTGCTGGCGCCATGGGCCGGCGGCCGCCTGGTGCGCTGGCTGCATCGCGGCACCGACATCCTGTACTGGCCGGACAATGCCGACTGGTCGCGCCCGGCCAAAATCCGGGGCGGCAATCCGTTGCTGTTTCCCTTTATCGGGCGCCATTTCGTCGACGGCGAAGCGGGCAAATGGCGCGATCGCCATGGCGTGGTGCGCGAGATGCCGCAGCATGGCTTCGCGCGCGACCTGCCCTTCGAGATCGCGCAGTGCGATCCGGCACGGTCGATCACGATGGCGCTGGTCGACTCGGATGCGACGCGCGACGCCTACCCGTTCGCGTTCCGCTTCGAGGTCCGATACCGGTTGTTGCCCGAGGGGCTGGAGGTCGCCCTGGCGGTGCGCAACGCCGGCACCGCGCCGCTGCCCTTTTACGCCGGTCACCACTTCTATTTCGCCGTACCGCACACGCTGCGCGGCCAGTGCCAGCTGGCGATACCATCGGCCGATCGGCTGCGGCAGCGTCCCGACGGCAAGCTGACCACCGCCGAGGTGGGCGAGCCGATCTACGCGCTGGACGATCCGCGGCTGCAGGACACCTTCCATCGCCTGCACCGCGTCGGCCGCGACACCTGCAAACTGCGCATTCCGGCCGCGGACGGTGGCGGCAGCAACGGCCGCACGATCACCTTGCACCTCGACGGCGATCAGCACTCGGCTTGCTGGCACGCCGTGACGACGTGGAGCGAACGCGAGGACTCTGACTTCTATTGCGTCGAGCCGTGGCTCGGTCTGCCCGACGCCATTCACCGGCCGGGGGAAGCGCTGTGGGTCGCGCCGGGGGACAAGACCGAGGCGGTGTGCCGGCTGCTGCTGGCGTAGCCGCCTTGCGCGGCCGGGCAAATCGCGCATAAAATGGCCGCCTCACGCGGGCGTCGTATAATGGCTATTACCTTAGCTTCCCAAGCTAAAGACGTGGGTTCGATTCCCATCGCCCGCTCCACCCCTCCCCTCCCTGCCATCCCCGGTTTCAAAGCTGCATCAGTCATCGATCAAGGCCGAGATCATTTCGCGGGATAGCGCAGCGCCTCGATCAGCAAGCGCATCGCGCGCGACGAATGGCGGCGGCTCGGATAGTAGAGGTGATAACCCGGAAACACCGGGCACCAGTCTTCCAGCAACGACACCAGGCGGCCCCGTGCCATATGCGCAAGCGCCATGTCCTCCGGCAGGAAGGCCAGCCCCAGACCGGCCAGCGCGGCCGTCACCATCTGTTCGCTGTCGTTGACGACGAACTGCCCTTCCACGCGGATATTCAGTTCGCGTTTGCCTTTCCGGAATTCCCACGCATAGAGCCCGCCATAGGTCGGCAGATACAGGTTGATGCAGCGATGTCCGGTCAGGTCCCGCGGCGTCTTCGGATGTGGTTTCCCGGCGAGATAGGCCGGCGATCCGACGACGGCGAAGCGCACATCGGGACCGATGCGCACCGCGACCATGTCCTTCGCGACGAGGTCGCCCAATCGCACGCCCATGTCGTAGCGGTCCGCGGCGATGTCGGATAGACCGTTGTCGAGCATCAGTTCGACGCGAACATCGGGATGCTTGCGCAGGAACTCGGCCAGCCTCGGCCACAGCACGGCATTGGCGGCGTGCTCGGTGGCCGTGATCCGGATGGTGCCGCGCGGCTCGTCCCGCAATTCGGCGATCGCACCCAGTTCGGCCTCGACCTCCTCCAGACGCGGCGCCACGGTTGCCATCAGGCGCTCGCCCGCCTCGGTGGCCGAGACGCTGCGGGTCGTGCGCGTCAGCAGGCGAACGCCCAGCCGTGCCTCCAGGCCACGGACCGCCTGGCTCAAGGCGGACTGCGACACGCCCAGTTGCGCGGCCGCGCGAGTGAAGCTGCGCGCCCGCGCGACCGCGATAAAGGCGGCCAGATCGTCGAAGGTCGTGCGCGGCATTGATAAGCCCTCCTTATAACGGCTTGCGAATTTAGCATCTTTTTGCGCCAACGGATCGCGCGTAAAGTCGGCGCAACGATGGCAGGCGCCGGACCGCTGCTGCCTGTCGGTCCACCGCCAAAGGAGCATCGCCATGAAGACCCCACTGACACGAACCGCACTTTGCGCGGCCGCACTGCATGCGGCCGTCGCCGGCGCAGCAGAGCCGCAGACGCCCACCGGCCAACGGATCTCCCGGCTCGGCAGCCAGGCGTCGGTCGCCGGCCCGGCCGACACCTTCACCGGGCGCGTACGCGTCGACATGCTGTGGCCGGCAGGCGACGACATCCCTGCCTCGGGGGCGATGGTGACCTTCGAGCCCGGCGCTCGTTCGGCGTGGCACACGCATCCGGCCGGTCAGCGCCTGGTAGTGGTCTCCGGTGTCGGCCTGACGCAGGAATGGGGCAAGCCCGTGCAGGAGATCCGCCCCGGCGACGTGGTCTGGTGCCCGCCCGGCGTCAAGCACTGGCACGGCGCCGCGCCGACGATTGCGATGACGCATCTTGCGGTCAGCGGCACCAAGGACGGCAAGAACGTCGAATGGATGGAAAAGGTCAGCGATGCGCAATACCAGGGCCGCTGAGGTGCTTTCCCGCCGCCGCGTGGCCGCGATGGTTCGCGTCGTTGCGGTGGTACTCGGCCTCGCGACGGCGCTGTGCCAGGCCCAACCCAACCGACAGGAGTCGACAGGCATGCCACAAACCCCAGCCACCGCCGAAACGCTCGACGCCCGGCAGCAGGCCATCGTCCCCATCGCGGCCTTCGCCGCGGCCGGCGACATCGCAAAGTTGAACCTCGCACTCGAGCAGGGGCTGGACGCGGGCCTGACGATCAGCGACGCCCGGGAAATCCTGGTGCAGCTCTACGCCTACGCCGGCTTCCCGCGCAGCCTGAACGCGCTCGGCGAACTGATGAAGGTGTTGGAGTCGCGCCGGCAACGGGGCCTGCGCGATGCGCCGGGCCGCGAGCCGAGCCGGCCCATTCCCGAGGGCGAAGCGTTGCACGCGGCCGGCACCGCCAATCAGACCCGACTGGCCGGCGCGCCGGTCAGCGGTCCGGTGTTCGAGTTCGCGCCGGCCATCGACCAATACCTGAAGTCGCATCTGTTCGGCGCCATCTTCGAGCGCGACAACCTCGACTGGCAAAGCCGCGAACTGGCGACGGTCGGCATGTTGTCCGCACTGCCGGGCGCCGAGTCGCAACTGCAATCGCACATGCGGATCAGCATGAATGTGGGCATCACATCGAGCCAGTTGCAACAGCTTGCGCGGGTGCTGAACGAACGCGTGGATGCCGATGCTGCCCGGCGTGCAACGCAAGCGCTGGCGCGCGCCACCGCGGCTCGCTGAGTCATCGATTGATCGATGGGCTGCATAGATGCATGCGCCCCATGCCCCTTAATCAATCCCCGCGAGAGCCCTACAGTATCGGTACGCGCCCCGGCATCGGGGCGATTGCATTTGAGAAAGGAGAATCCCTGATGGCTGTGAAAGCATACGGCGCCTACGCCGGCGACAAACCGCTCGAGCCGATGGAGATCACCCGCCGCGCGCCGGGACCGCATGACGTCCAGATCGACATCGCGTACTGCGGCATCTGCCATTCCGATCTGCATCAGGTCCGGGCCGAATGGGCCGGCACCCAGTTTCCCTGTGTTCCGGGCCACGAGATCGTGGGCCGCGTCGCCGCCGTGGGCGCGCACGTGTCGGGCTTCCGTCCCGGCGATCTGGTCGGCATCGGCTGCATCGTCGACAGCTGCCAGCACTGCGCGGAATGCGACAGCGGCCTGGAGAACTACTGCGACGGCATGGTCGGTACCTACAACTCGCCGACGCCGGACGCGCCGGGCTGGACGCTGGGCGGCTACTCGCAACAGATCGTCGTCCACGAGCGCTACGTGCTGCGCATCCGCCATCCCGAGGCGCAACTGGCCGCGGTCGCGCCACTGCTGTGCGCGGGCATCACGACGTATTCGCCGCTGCGCCACTGGAATGCCGGTCCCGGCAAGAAGGTGGGCATCGTCGGCATTGGCGGCCTTGGCCATATGGGTATCAAGCTCGCCCATGCGATGGGCGCGCATGTGGTCGCCTTCACCACGTCGGAATCGAAGCGCGAGGATGCCCGGGCGCTGGGCGCAGACGAAGTCGTGGTTTCGCGCAATGCCGACGAAATGGCCGCGCACGCCGGGAGCTTCGACTTGATCGTCAACACCGTGGCCGCGCCGCATAACCTCGACGCCTTCCTCGCGCTGCTCAAGCGCGATGGCACGCTGACGCTGGTCGGCGCACCGGCCTCGCCGCACCCGTCGCCCGAGGTCTTCAGCCTGATCTTCAAGCGCCGCTCGCTGGCGGGCTCGATGATCGGCGGCATTCCCGAGACCCAGGAAATGCTGGACTTCTGCGCCGAGCACGGCATCGTCGCCGATATCGAGCTGGTCCGCGCCGACCAGATCAACGCGTCGTACGAGCGCATGCTCCGGGGCGACGTCAAGTACCGCTTCGTGATCGACAACGCCACGCTCGCCGCTTGATGTTGGCTTGATGTCGATTTGATGGCCTGCTGAGGGCCGTGCCGATGGCCGCCTGATTGCGGCCCTTCCCCTTGCTTGTCCCCGACTCCCCGGAACGCCTGACCGTTCCGGGGAGCGTCATTGCATTGCATCGATGAATCCAACCTCTTCCCTGCCTCACGCCGACCGCGGCGACCAGCCCGCTGCGTGGGGCGCCGTGCTGGCGATGTCGCTGGGCGCCTTCGCACTGGTCGCCTCCGAGTTCATGCCGGTCAGCCTGCTGACGCCGATCGCGGCCGACCTGCAAATCACGGAAGGACAGGCCGGACAGGCCATCTCGATCTCCGGTGCATTCGCGCTGCTGACGAGCCTGTTCATCTCGTCGCTGGCCGGGCGGCTGGACCGAAAGGTCCTGCTGCTGGGGCTGACGCTGCTGATGGCCGTGTCCGGCACGGTCGTCGCGCTGGCGCCCAACTACGCGATCTTCATGATTGGCCGGGCGCTGATCGGCGTGGCCATCGGCGGCTTCTGGTCAATGTCCGCCGCCACCGCGATGCGGCTGGTGCCGGATCGGCATGTCCCCCGCGCGCTGGCGATCCTGAACGGCGGCAACGCGCTGGCGACGGTGCTGGCGGCGCCCCTGGGCAGCTTTCTTGGCGCCATCGTCGGATGGCGGTGGGCGTTCTTCGCCGTCGTGCCGGTGGCGATGATCGCGCTGTGCTGGAAGCTGTTCAGCCTCCCCACGATGGCGGGCCAGCGCGCCGAGGGGTCCAGCAATGTCTTCCTGCTGCTGAAGCGGCCTGCCGTCGCGCTGGGCATGGCGGCGGTCAGCCTCTTTTTCATGGGGCAGTTCGCGCTGTTCACCTATCTGCGGCCCTTCCTGGAGACGGTGACGCATGTCGACGTCGCCACGCTGTCGCTGATGCTGCTGATCGTCGGCGTGGCCGGCTTCGTCGGCACCACGGTGATCGGCGCGTTCCTGAAGGATGGCCTGTATCGGACGCTGATCGTGATCCCCGCGTTGATGGCGATCATCGCCGTGGCGCTGGTGGCCGCGGGCAGCTCGGTCGCCACGACCGCGGTGCTGCTGGGCTTGTGGGGGTTGCTCGGCACGGCGGCGCCAGTGGGCTGGTGGACGTGGCTCGCAAGGACGTTGCCGCGGGATGCCGAAGCCGGCGGCGGCCTGATGGTCGCGGTCGTCCAGCTCGCCATCATGCTCGGCGCGACCGTGGGCGGCGTGCTGTTCGACTGGAGCGGCTACCGCGCGACCTTCGAGACCAGCGCAGGGCTGCTGGTCATCGCCGCCATCCTCGCGATGCTGGCGGCGCGCACCGCGCGGTCCGCAGCCGCCGGCCCCGCGTCGACCGCTACCGAGGCCTGCCTGCGCTGATCCATTGCTCGACCTGTCGCAGGGTCAGGCGATAGCGGGCGCAGTTATGGAGGTCCAGTGCGCGAAGCTCAGCATCGAGAAGGGTCCGGAAGACCTCGGCTTGATCGGGCGGCAACGCCATGGCGGCGATCGCCTCCTCAGCGGTTTGGCGCTCCCGTACCACGCGCCCGATCGCTTCATTCAAGGCTTCCCGAAACTGTAGCCGCACAGGATCAGGGACGCCCATCGCCTCCAGCATCACGGCATACTTCCTGATCGAACGCCGGTAGGCCCATTCGAAAAGGTCGGCGGCCAGGGCAACGTTGCGGTGTTCGTAGACACCCATCATGGCCAATGCGTAGTCGCGCACCTCGATATCGAGAAACGACAGCGGCGCACAGTTGTAAAGCATCAATGGAATGTTGGCCGACAGCCGGCTGGTGCGCTTGTTGCCATCCTCGAACGGCTGCAGGTAGGCAAGGTTGACCCAAAGGAAAAACGAGGCTTCCACGGGGTTCTTGATGCTTCTGGCCTTGTCGATGATTTGCCCGAGCATCTCTTCCAGCAGGCCAGGCACCTGGGTCGGCAAATAGGTCGTGTCGGTGATATTGACGACCTTGCGACGAATACCCCCGAGCCCGCTGGCATCCACCAACAGGTCACGCATCAGAATGGCATGCACGTTTCGGACAAGCACCGTGGTCAGCCCATACTCGGGAACCGCATCGACCAGGAACTCGATCGCGGCCTTGTGATTGAGCAGCATGACCGCATCAAGATCGCCGTTTGTGACGCCGCCCTTGAAGAGCTGTTCCGTGGCGAGCAGCGAATAGCGGTTGCCTTCGAGCTTCGACGACGACCAGGACAGATCGATCAGCAACGGTTCCAGCACCTTGCGTGCATACGTGCCAGCGGGCTGCTGGCCGTTCATCCGGCCTTCCTCGGCCAGCGAGGCCGCCAGCGCGGGAGGCAACAAGGCGCTGACGTTGGGCACATAGTCGTCCACGAACGACCGATCGTAGGTAACCGGCTCGCGCATACCAAGGGGAAGCGTCAGTATCCCCAGAATCGCCTTGCTTTCGTCGGACCACTCAGGTCCGACATGATCCGCAGGCTGTGGAGCGACTGTCGCGACCGTCGCGACCGACAGGCCGGCGTCGGCAAGGCGATATCGCGTGGCGCGCGACTGCCCCTGGCGCACCACCTGGCCGTCGCGAATCAACGCGTCGAGTTGACGTTTGACCGTGGTCCAGCTGGCGCCGACTTTATTTTTCAGTTCGCTCGAACTGAGCCATGGATTGGTCGTACGGCTTTGCTGTCGAAGGGCAGCAAGAACCTCATCTCTAACTGTCATTGGGCTTCGTTCGGGTGGTTTCAGCCCATTCTAGCTCATTTCAGCTCATTTTCAGCCCGTTTCAGCTCATCGCAGCTCTTTTCCAGCCCAATGCAGCCCAATCCGGTCCGAAAGCCTGCCACACCCCTGGCCGAAGCATTGCCGCGAGACAAACAGCGGCGCGGCGATTGCCGCGGTAACGCCTGCGGTAAAATGGCGCCCCTGACAAACGTACCCTCTGGCCGCCGCTTCCGACTTGTTCGGTGAATCGCCCGGCGGCCTTTTTGTTGCCATGCTTCCCGACGAATCCAACCCTACCCTGCCCGACGACGAGATGTCCGGCATTGCCGGCGACCCGAGCAGCCACGCCGAAGACCCCGCCGGCAACGTCGCCCATCCTCGCCGCATCCGCTCCTTCGTGCGCCGTGCGGGACGGACCTCGACCGGCCAGCAGCGCGCCATCGAAGAGCTGGGGCCGCGCTTCGTGCTGCCCTACACCGGCCAGCCGCTGGACTGGCAGGCGGCGTTCGGGCGCGAGGCGCCATCGATCCTGGAGATCGGCTTCGGCATGGGGGAGACGACGGCGCATATCGCGCAGCTGCGGCCGCAGGACAACTTCCTGGGCTGCGAGGTGCACGAGCCCGGGGTGGGGGCGCTGCTCAAGCTGATCGGCGAGCGCGGCATCGACAATATCCGGATCCTGCAGCACGACGCGGTGGAAGTGGTCGCCCACATGCTGACCGAAGGCAGCCTGGACGGCGTCCATATCTTCTTCCCCGATCCGTGGCACAAGAAGCGCCACAACAAGCGCCGGCTGGTGCAGCCGCCGCTGGTCAAGCTGTTGGCGAGCCGTCTGAAGACCGGCGGCTATCTGCACTGCGCGACCGACTGGGAGGAATACGCGCACCAGATGGTCGAGGTGCTGTCGGGCGAGCCGACGCTGGCCAATACCTCCGACGCACCCGGCGGCTTTGCCGAGCGGCCGGATTACCGGCCGGTGACCAAGTTCGAGCGCCGCGGACTACGGCTGGGGCACGGCGTGTGGGATGTGGTGTTCCGCAAGCAGGGATAAGCGGAAGCTGAGCCTTCGGTAACCCGAAGGTGTTCTCGGCGAACCTGATGTGTTCTCCCTCTCCCCCTCATGGGGAAGAGGGTTGGGGAGAGGGAGGTGGTTTCAACCGGCATCCGCATAACGGCCGCCGCTTGCCCTCTCCCCCGCCCCTCTCCCGCAAGCGGGAGAGGGGAGAAAACCAGTGGCAAATCCAGGGCCCTCAACCGTGCCAGGCCACGATCCCGAGCTGCGCGGTCGCCAGCACCAGCACGCCGAACACGATCCGATACCAGGCGAACGGCTTGAAGTCGTGCGTCGCGACGAATCGCAGCAGCCAGCGCACGCACAGGAAGGCCGACAGGAAGGCGAACACGAAGCCGATCGCGAACACGCCGATGTCGTCGGCCGACAGCAGGTTGCGCGCCTTGTATAGCTCGTAGACGCTGGCGCCGAAGATCACCGGGATCGCCAGGAAGAACGAGAATTCGGTCGCCACCTGACGCGACAGGCCGAACAGCATGCCGCCGATGATGGTGGCGCCCGAGCGCGAAGTGCCCGGCACCAGCGCGAAACACTGCGCGATGCCGACCTTCAGCGCATCGCGCCAGCCCATGTCGTCGACCGATTCGATACGCGGCGCGCCGGCCTTGGCCGCCTCCAGCAAGGCGTTGCCCTGCGGATGCGACACCTGCCCACGCTTGCTCTCGCGCCATTCGGCCAGCAGGATCACCAGCCCGCCGACGATAAACGCGGTGGCCACCGTGATCGGGTTGAACAGATAGGCCTTGATCCATGGGCCGAGCAGAAAGGCCAGCACGATGGCCGGCACCGTGGCGATGATCACGTTCATCGCGAAACGCTGCGCACGCGGCTCGGTGGCAAGCCCGCCGACCACGTCGACGATGCGCCGGCGGAATTCCCAGCACACCGCCAGGATCGCGCCGAACTGGATCACGATCTCGAAGATCTTGCCCTTCTCGTCGTTGAAGTTCAGCAGCTCGCCAGCCAGGATCAGATGCCCGGTGCTGGAGATCGGGAGAAACTCGGTCAGACCTTCGACGATGCCGAGGATCAGGGCTTTGAGGGCAATGGCGATATCCATGCGATAACGGGCAATTGGAGCGATTCAGGGACAAGGCGCTCGCCGGCCGGCGCATTGGCGCAGCCACACGAGCACGCGGTAATACCAGGGGACGACCCGTGGCGGCACGGCCATGCCGCCCTGCGAAGACCGTGCGAACGCCGGCCTCGCGTTGAATGTTGTCGTTGCTTGTTGTTGCTTGTTGGTGCCGCTACTGCCGGTTGATCTTGACGTTGATGCCGTCCGGCAGCACGGTGATTGTACCGGGCTCGACACGCGAGCCGCCGAACTTGAGCTCGTCGGGCTTGAACGTATAAAGCGGATAGTCCTGCAGCAGCTGCTCGGCCAGAATGCCGCCCAGCGCGTTCAGCTGGCGCGAGTACTGCTGCGGCAGGCCGGCCACGTCGAACTGCTTGACCTCGGGGTCCTGCAGCACCACGGACTGGGTCGCCGGGTCGTAGCGCAGCGCGCTGTCGAGGGCGAAGCGGCCCTTCATTGCCTCGCGGAAGAACAGCCGGTTGTCCAGCGTGGCGTCGAACGTGATGCTGACGCGATTGCGCTGCGGATCGAGCAGCAGCCGCGGGTTGGCCAGCTGGATGTCGAACAGCTGCATGTAGCGCTGGCTGAACGGGAATTTGCGCTCGAGCGCCGCCTGCAGCTGGCTCTGCGAGAAGGTGTAGTCATTGCCGACCCAGCCGCAGCCGGCCAGCCAGGCCGTCAGGGTCAGCGCGGTCGTGCCGCAGGCCGCCAGCCAGCGCCGGCGAGAAATCGTGGCCATCCACAGGTCTCCAGGTTGGGTCAGGCGCCGCGGGCCGATGCCGGCGCGGTCGCGACCTCAAGTTGCGTCAGCCAGTGCAGCGCCGCCTCGCGCGATTCGCCGCACATCTCGCTAGAGGGCCGCAGGCCGCCGCAGAAGGCGGGCCGCTCGGGGCGGCCGAACACCGCGCAGCGCATATCGGGCAGCAATTGCGCGCATGGCACGCCGGCCGGCTTGCCGTGGGGCATGCCCGGCAGCGGCGAGGCGATCGACGGCGCGATACAGCAAGCGCCGCAACCGGCACGGCAGGAAACGTCAGACTGACAGGACATCGCAATGGTTCAGAACGCCTTGGCGGGGGATCCGGCCGAGGTTGCGTTCACCCCGCCGACCGGCGCCAAAGCCGCCATTGTGCACCAGCGCATCGGCAGGGCCTGTGTTCCGGCCCACATCCCCGCTTATCCCCACTCAACCCCGGTCGCTGGCCGGCGCCGCGCTTGACCGCTCCGGGACCGCACACTACATTACTGACCCATCGGTTATTAACTTCGCCGCCCGCCTCGGCGCGGCGCCCCGCCTGCAGTGAACCCACCCCAAGCCCACCGCCTCGATGCCGCGACGCCGTCCGACGCGGCAGAAAGCCCGAGCGCCAGCGACACCCACGGCGCGCCCGAAGCGCGACGCTGGTCGCGCCGCAAATCCGCCCGTCCGCAGGAACTGGTGGCGGCCGCGCTCGAACTGTTTGTCGAGCGCGGCTACGCGGCCACGCGGCTCGAGGACGTCGCCGCGGCGGCCGGGGTGTCGAAGGGCACGGTCTATCTGTACTTCGCCAACAAGCAGGAACTGTTCAAGACCGTGGTGCGGGAGAACCTGGTGCCGGCGCTGGTGCGCGGCACCGATCTGGTCGACACCTACGAGGGCTCGACCCCGGAGCTGCTGCGCGAACTGCTGCGCGGCTGGTGGGGCCTGATCGGGGCGACGCCGGTGGCGGGCCTGACCAAGCTGATCATGGCCGAATCGGCCAACTTCCCCGATATCGCCCGCTTCTACCACGAGGAAGTGATGGTGCCCGGCGACGAGCTGTTCGCGCGCGTGCTGGCCCGCGGCGTCGCCCGCGGGGAGTTCCGCGCGCTGCCCGCCAATCCGACCACCACGCTGATCTGTGCGCCGCTGGTGTTTCTGATGCTGTGGCAGCGCGCGTTCAGCATCGGCTCCGACAGGGACATCGATCCGGAGGCGTTTCTCGACAACCTGCTGCAGGTGCTGCTGTTTGGCCTGACCGCGGGCGCCGCGCGCGATACGCCGCTGCCGCCGCAGGCCGGCCCCTATGTCTGGGAGCAGATCCGCGACGAGATGCAGCAGGAGCAGGCCCAGGCCCGATCGCAAGGCGACGCGCCGGCCGATGCCTCCACGCGCGCAAACGGCCGCCCGGCCCCGGCCGTCTCCGCCGAGCCGAACGAACCGAACGAACCGAACGAACCGAAACCGAAGCGCCGCCGCACCGGCCGTGCCCCCTGACGATGAAGATCTCGCGTAACAAGCTGCTGCTCGCGGTGTTGGGCCTGGCCGTGCTGGTCGGCGCCGGCGCCATGGTGCGCAAGGCCAGCGGCAGCAAGCAGCCGCCGGCCGCGGTAGCCAGTGCTCCGGCGGTCAATGTGGTCGAGCTGCTGCAGACCGACGTGGTCGCCGCCGGCACCCACGATCTGCGCGTCACCCTGCCGCTGTCGGGCAGCCTGCGCGCGCTGAACCAGGCTGCCGTCAAGGCCAAGGTCTCGGGCGAGGTGCGCGACGTGCTGGTGCGCGAGGGCGAGCCGGTACGCGCCGGCCAGGTCATCGTGCGGATCGATCCGACCGAATACCAGGCCAAGGTCACGCAGGCGCGCGGACAGATGCTGGCCCAGCGCGGCCAGTACGAGAACGCGCGCCAGACCTATGAGCGCAATCGCGACCTGGTCGCGCGCGGCTTCATCTCGAAGACCGCCTTCGACAAGTTCCAGTCCGAGCTCGACGTGGCCAAGGCCAATCTCGATGCCGCCGAGGGCGGGTTGGCGGTCGCGCAGAAGGCGCTGGCCGATACCGTGGTCAAGGCGCCGCTGGACGGCATGGTCGCGGTGCGCTCGGTGCAGCCCGGCGAGAAGGTCTCGCCCGATACCGCGCTGCTGGAAGTGGTCGACCTGCGCGTGCTCGAACTGGAGGCGCCGGTGCCGATGGCCGATGTCGGGCGCGTGGCGATCGGCCAGCCGGTGCAGCTCGACGTCGAGGGCGCGGGCCGCTTCGAGGGCAAGCTGGTGCGGATCAACCCGGCCGTCATGCAGGGCACGCGCAGCATCATGGTCTATGTCCGCGTCGACAACCCCGAGCACCGGCTGCGCGCCGGCATGTTCGCGCAGGGCGGCCTGGTGCTCGGGCAGCGCACCGGCGTGGTGTCGGTGCCCATCACTGCAGTGCGTACCGAGGGCGAGCGCGCCTTCGTCTATGTGGTCGAGAACGGCGTGCTCGCCGAGCGGCCGGTGCAGCTGGGCATTCGCGACGACAGCACCGGGCTGGTCGAGATCGCCGGCGGCCTGGCCAGCGGCGCGCAGGTCGTGCGCAGCAATCTCGGCACCTTGCGGGTCGGCAGTCAGGTTCGCCTGATCAAGGCCTGAACGAGCGGAG
The DNA here is from genome assembly GCF_017598945.1 of Cupriavidus gilardii. GTDB lineage: Bacteria > Pseudomonadota > Gammaproteobacteria > Burkholderiales > Burkholderiaceae > Cupriavidus > Cupriavidus gilardii_E. The sequence continues at coordinate 62,959 of NZ_JAGFTW010000005.1, read as the reverse complement.
CGCCCGATATGTGGTTCACGCGTCTGTCGATCCGCAACCCGGTGATGGCCACCATGATGATGATGGCCTTCATCGTGATCGGGCTGTTCTCGTATCAGCGGCTGCCGGTCGACCAGTTTCCGGACATCACCTTCCCGATCGTCGTGGTGCAGACCGAATACCCGGGCGCGCCGCCCGAATCGGTCGAGTCCGACGTCACCCGCAAGGTCGAGGAGATCGTCAACACGATCTCGGGCATCGACGAGATCTTCTCGCACTCGTACCAGGGCACCTCGGTCGTGGTGATCAAGTTCGACCTGTCGGTCGACGTGGCGCAGGCCGCGCAGGACGTGCGCGACAAGATCGCGCTGATCCGGCCGCAGTTCCGCGACGAAGTGGAAGAGCCGCGCGTGCTGCGCTACGACCCGTCGGACGCGCCGATCTTCCATCTGTCGGTCTCGAACGCGCCCGGCTCCGCCCGCAGCCAGCGCGAGCTGACCACCATCGCCGACCAGATCGTGCGCAAGCGGCTGGAGACGGTGCGCGGCGTCGGCGCGATCAGCATCGTCGGCGGCACCAAGCGCGAGATCGAGATCCGCATCCGCCCTGCCCAGCTCGAAGCGCTGGGCATCGGCGTCGATCAGGTGATGAACGCGATCCGCAACGAGAACCAGGAGCTGCCGGCGGGCGAGCTGCGTTCGTCAGCGACCGAGACCGTGGTGCAGATCAAGGGCCGCGTGGTCGATCCCGCCGCGTTCAAGCAGATCATCGTCGCGCGCCGCGGCAACCAGCCGGTCACGCTCGAGCAGGTGGCCGAGGTCCGCGACGGCGAGCAGGAACAGGAGAGCCTGGCGCTGCTGGGCGGCAAGCGCGCGCTGTTCCTGTCGGTGGTCAAGGCGCAGGGGCAGAACACCGTCGATACGGTCGACGGCCTGATCCGCATGACCGACGAGGTGCGCAAGCTGGTGCCCGCCGGCGTGCAGCTGACCGTGATCAACGACAGCGCGCGCGGCATCCGGCGCAGCGTCGACGAGGTCCGCTCGACGCTGCTCGAAGGCGCGTTCCTGACGGTGGCGATCGTCTTCCTGTTCCTCGGCTCGTGGCGCAGCACGGTGATCACCGGCCTGACGCTGCCGATCGCGCTGATCGGCACCTTCGGCGTGATGTACCTGTTCGGCTTCACGCTGAACGTGATCACCCTGATGGCGCTGTCGCTGTGCGTCGGCCTGCTGATCGACGACGCCATCGTGGTGCGCGAGAACATCGTGCGGCACAACCTGATGGGCAAGAACCATCGTGCGGCAGCGCTGGATGGCACGGAAGAAATCGGCCTGGCGGTGCTGGCGACGACCTTCTCGATCGTCGCGGTGTTCCTGCCGGTCGGCTTCATGGGCGGCATCATCGGCCGCTTCTTCCATCAGTTCGGCATCACCGTGGTCGCGGCGGTGATGATCTCGATGTTCGTCTCGTTCACGCTGGACCCGATGCTGTCGTCGGTCTGGCACGATCCGGACCTGCACGGCACCGGCAACAAGCGCAGCTGGTACGGGCGCAGCATCGGCCGGCTGCTGGACTGGTTCTCGGCGCGCATGGACGCGCTCGGCCACGGCTATGGCGCGATGCTGGGCTGGGCGCTGAGGCACCGGCTCGCGACCGCGCTGATCGCCGTGGTGACGTTCTTCGGCAGCTTCGCGCTGGTGCCGCTGATCGGCACCGAGTTCGTGCCGAACGCCGACCTCGGCGAGACGCAGATCGGCTTTACCACGCCCGTGGGCACCGCGCTCGAGGTTACCGAGGCCAAGGTGCGGCAGGTCGAGGCCGCGCTGCGCGAATTCCCCGAGGTGGCCTACACCTACGCCACCATCAATGCGGGCAATACCTCGGGCCGCAACAACGCGCTGGTGTCGGTGCGGCTGGTCGACCGCAAGCAGCGCGAGCGCACCACCGCGCAACTCAATCCGCTGATCCGCGAGCGGATGAACCGCATTGCCGGCATCACGCTGACGATGGTCGGCATGCCGGACGGCGCCGGCGGGCAGAAGGCGATCCAGGTCTCGCTGCAGGGCGACGACCTGGGCGAACTGAAGCGGCTGTCCGAGGAGGCGTCGCGCCGGATGCGGGCGATCCCGGGGCTGGTCGATCTCGATTCGAGCATGAAGGACGATCGCCCCACCGTGGAGGTGCGCATCCGTCGCGAGCTCGCCTCGGATCTGGGCATCGGCATCACGCAGATCGGCAACGCCTTGCGGCCGCTGTTGGCCGGCGATGCGATCAGCAGCTGGCGCGCGCCGGACGACGAGAACTACGACGTGCGCGTGCGGCTGCCGAAGGACGCGCGCACCGGCATGGCCGACCTGTCCGCGCTGATGATCGCCAGCACGCAGACCAACCCGGACGGCTCGCCGAAGATGGTGCCGCTGCGCCAGATCGCCGAGCTGGTGCCGACCACCGGCGCCAACCAGATCAGCCGCCGCGACCTCAATCGCGAGGTCGAGCTGACCGCCAATACGGCCGGACGGTCGCAGGGCGAGGTCGCGCGCGACATCCAGCATGCGCTCGACGGCATGACCTGGCCGGTCGGCTACAAGTACCGCTTCGGCGGCTCGACCAAGTCGATGAACGAATCGTTCGGCTACGCGGTGTCGGCGCTCGCGCTGGCGGTGATCTTCATCTACATGATCCTGGCCTCGCAGTTCGCCAGCTTCTTCCAGCCGATCGCCATCATGACGTCGCTGCCGCTGACGCTGATCGGCGTGTTTGCGGCGCTGCTGCTGTTCGGCTCGACGCTGAACATGTTCTCGATCATCGGCTTCATCATGCTGATGGGCCTGGTGACCAAGAACGCGATCCTGCTGGTGGACTTCGCCAACCAGGCCCGGCGCGGCGAGCATGGCAAGGCCCCGTTGTCGCGCGAGGCCGCGCTGGTCGAGGCCGCCCGCGTGCGGCTGCGCCCGATCCTGATGACCACGCTGGCGATGATCTTCGGCATGGTGCCGCTGGCCTTCAGTCTCGGCGAAGGCGCCGAGCAGCGCGCGCCGATGGGGCAGACGGTGATCGGCGGCATCATCACCTCGTCGATCCTGACGCTGGTGGTAGTGCCGGTGATCTACACCTACCTGGACGATTTCGGAGGCTGGCTGGCCCGGCGCTGGCGTGGCAAGGCCGCCCCGGAGGGGGCGCAGGCCGGGGGCGAAACGGTTGACGAACCCGGCCGCGATTCCGCTGCGGGCCCCGCGCTGCCGGCTTCGGGCCGGCCTGCGAGCGCGGAATGACGGCCCGATGCACCAGCGTCGTGCGTACCGCCCCCCCGCTCCGGTCGGATGCCCCGGCGTCACGCCGGGGAGTTAAAATGTCGGGTTTGACGGAATTCCCCGGCCCCAGGCACCGCGCGGCCGGAACACGAAACACATAGCGGTTGGCATAGCAAGGAAGGCAAGATGGACCTCGAAAAAGCCCGATTCAACATGATCGAACAGCAGATCCGGCCCTGGGACGTGCTGGATCAGGAAATCCTCGACCTGCTGGCCGTGGTCAAGCGCGAGCAGTTCGTGCCCACGGCTTACCAGGCGCTGGCCTTCGTCGACACGGAAATCCCGCTGCCGGGCGGCCAGAACATGCTGGCCCCGCGCGTCGAAGCCCGCGTGCTGCAGGAGCTGGGCGTGCGCAAGCACGAGAACGTGCTGGAGATCGGCGCCGGTTCGGGCTACATGGCCGCGCTGCTGGGCCATCGCGCCCGCCACGTGCTGACCGTCGACATCCGCCCTGAGCTGGCTGCGCTGGCCCGCGAGAACCTCTCCAAGGCCGGCATCGTCAATGTCGAGGTCGCCGAGGGCAACGCCGCCGAAGGCTGGCCCGCCGGCGCCCCGTACGACGTGATCTGCATCTCCGGCTCGCTGCCGGTGGTGCCCGAAGCGATCCTGTCGCAGATCAAGGTCGGCGGCCGCATCTGCGCCTTCGTCGGCACGCTGCCGGTGATGGAAGCGCAGCTGATCACGCGCGTATCCGAGACCGAATACCAGACCGTCAATCTGTTCGAGACCGCGGTCGTCCCGCTGACGGGCGTCAAGGCGCCGTCGCGCTTCCAGTTCTGAGCCCGGAAACCACCATGCAGCAGATTACCGCCACCGAGTTGTCCCAATGGCTGGGCGACGCCAACCGCGCCAAGCCGGTGCTGCTCGACGTGCGCGAGGACTGGGAAGTCCAGACCTGCGCGCTGCCCGGCATCACGCATATCCCGATGGGCCAGATCGTCGCGCGTGCGGCCGAGCTGGACCCGGACGCCGAAGTCGTCTGCGTCTGCCATCACGGCGGCCGCAGCATGCAGGTGGCCAACTTCCTGGAGCGGCAGCATGGCTTCGGCAAGGTCTACAACCTGAGCGGCGGCGTGCATGCCTGGGCCGAGCAGGTCGATCCCGCGATGCCGAAGTATTGAGCGGACGCTAACCGTCGGCCGCGCCGCGTCCGACAAGCTGGAGACGTCATGAGGTTTGCGCTGTGTCCCGCGCGGAGTGCCGCGCATGCTGTTGCGTCGAATGGTGTGCCGAAGGATCTGCGAGATAGCGGTCTACCGCTTCCATCGCGGTCCGTCTCCGGCTTGGCGCTGGCGCTCTGCCTGGCCGCCCTGCTGCCCTTGCCGGCCGGCGCGGCCGACCTGCTGCAGGTCTATCGCGAAGCGCAGTCCAACGACGCCCAGTTCGCCAGCGCGCGCGCCCAGCTTGCCGCCTCGCAGGAACGGCTGCCGCAGGGCCGTGCCGGCCTGCTGCCGCAGATCAATGGCGTGGCCGGCGTCACGCGCACCAAGATCGACCAGAGCGCGCCGATCGACGCCAACCGCTTCCTGAACAACAAGAACTGGGCGCTGCAGCTGACCCAGCCGCTGTTCCGCTGGGACCGCTGGGAAACCTACAAGCAAGGCGAACTGGCCGCGCTGGCGGGCGAAGTGACCTTCAGCCAGGCGCAGCTTGACCTGATCACGCGCACCGCGCAGGCCTATTTCGACGTGCTGGCCGCGCAAGACAACCTGTATCTGGCCGGCGCGCAAAAGCGCGCCATCGCCGAGCAGCTGGAGCAGGCCAAGCGCAATTTCGAGGTCGGCACCGCCACCATCACCGATACCAACGACGCGCAGGCCCGCTACGACCTTGCCGTCTCGACCGAGATCGCCGCGCAGAACGAGCTCGAGGTCCGGCGCGCGACGCTGCAGCAGATCACCGGCAGGCCGGTCGACGAACTGATGGGGCTGCGCCCGGCAGCCGATATCCCCGGCCCGCAGCCGGCCGACGTCAATCTGTGGGCGCAGCAGGCCGAACAGACGAATCCGCAGGTCAGCCTGGCCCGCTACAACCTTGAGACGGCGCAGCGCGAATACAACAAGGCGCGCGCCGGCCATCTGCCCTCCGTCGATCTGGTGGCCTCGTACGGCTATCAGGATTCGTCGGGCCTGATACAGCAGCAGGTCAATGTCGCGAGCCGTTACAACAGCGCGCAGATCGGCGTGCAGCTGACCATTCCGATCTACGCCGGCGGACAGATCCAGTCCCGCGCGCGCGAAACCTTGGCGCTGGCCGACCGCGCCGCCAGCGACCTCGAATTCGCCCGCCGCACCGCCGCGCAGAACGCGCGGCAGACCTTCTCCGGCGTGTCCAACGGACTCGCGCAGGTGCGCGCGCTCGAAGCGGCCGAACGCTCGGCGCAGACCGCGGTGGAATCGAACCGGCTCGGCTACGAGGTGGGCGTGCGCATCAACATCGACGTGCTGAACGCCGAGGCCCAACTGTTCTCGACCCGCCGCGATCTCGCCCGCGCCCGCTACGACACCATCATGAACGGCCTGCGCCTGAAGGCCGCCACCGGCTCGCTCAGCGAAGACGATCTCGTGCAGATCAACACGCTGCTGACCTTGCCGCCCGGCTCGATGTACAAGCTGCCCGAGCCGCCAAAGGCCGCGGCGCCGGGGGCAAAACCGGCGCGGACGGCAAAGCGCGGTTAAAACCAGTCGGCGAGAAATCAGCAGCGGCTAGCGTGATGCCGGTTGGGTTCTCCCTCTCCCCCTCAGGGGGAGAGGGCTGGGGAGAGGGGGTGTTCACTACCACCCACGGTAAAAAACCAGCTTCCCTTCAATTGGCCCGCGTACGCCGCTGCACCTCCAGCAGCTCCCAGCGGATCGCCGATGCGTCGGCCGGGGGATTGGGCACGCGGTACTCGCGCACGCGCACCGTGTAAGCGATGCCCGGCTCGAAGTCGAGCCCTTCGATCGGCCCGTACCACAACTGCCAGGCGCCATTCGGATCCTCGCGGAAGCGATAGCAGGTCTGCTTGCCGACGCCGGTACATTCGACCCGCTGCGAGTCGATATAGACGATCTTCTCGACGCCCGGCGCGGCCTTGGCCTGCTGGTCGTCGAGCCGATCGCCGCGGCGGCCCACGCCCTCGCGCTCGACGAAATGCAGCAGATCGCCATCGGCGGTCTTCCAGATGATCTGACGACCGGTGGAGCCCCCCGACGGCTGCGTGCCGACCGTCGTGAACGGCGATTGCATCGCCTTGAGCAGGCCGTTTTCCACCTCCATCAGCGGCGCCGGGCAGGCGCGGCGGGTGGTGGCGACGCGATCGAAGCGCATGCCGCTGTCGGTCTTGCCGTAGCTGCCGGTCATGCGGTTGCAACCGGTGCTGCCGGTCACCGTGCCTTGCGCCGCATCGATGCCGGCGTTGAACTCGAACAGCACCGGCTCGCCGTTATCGCCGTGCGGGATCTGTTTCAGCGAGCCGTCGGGCATCTGCCAGCGCACCAGCTCCCAGCGGCTGGGCCCGCCGGGTCGGGTCTCGCTCAGGGTCGGTGTCGCCGACGGCGAGTCGGGGGCCGGCGCGGTGGCGCAGCCGGTCATCGCCGCGCCCAGCAGCGCTGCGGCCGCGGCGGCGGTACCCATGCGGAAGGACAGGGACATCGGTTCGCTCCTCGGGTTGGCGGAATGCATCGATGACGATGATGCATCCCGAAGCAAAGAGAATGCCGGACACGCCCGGCAAGTGTACGCAATCGTTTTGACGTGGCCGGGATCAGCGAGTGCCCTCGCTCGCGGCCGGCGCGGACCCGTCGGCCGCCTCGCCGGCATCGCGGGCATCGCCGGTCCTGGCCGGCGCCGGCAGCGCGGGCACCAGCGCCTCGACCGTGCGCGAGGTCGCGCCGCGATGCTCGCCGGCAAAGGCGCGCGCCTGCGTCTGCATGCGCGCCAGCCGCTCGCGATCGGACAGCAGCACCGCGGCGGTATGCATCAGCTGTTCGGCACTGTCGACGCGCAGGCAGGCGCCGGCGGCGATGGCATCGTCGGTGGCCTGGGCAAAGTTGAAGGTATGCGGACCGATCAGCACCGGCGTGCCGACCGCGCAGGCTTCGATCAGGTTCTGCCCGCCCAGCGGCAGCAGGCTGCCGCCGATAAAGGCGACATCCGACGCCGCAAAATACATGGCCATTTCGCCCATCGAATCGCCCAGCAGCACATCGGCCTCGATCGGCTGATCGAGCTGATCTTCACTGAGCGCGCTGCGGCGCTGCAACGTGAACCCGGTCTGCGTCACCATCGCCGCCACCGCATCGAAGCGCTGGGGATGGCGCGGCACCAGCAGCAGCGCCGGCGGACGCGCCGTGTCCGCTCCCTGGCCCCATACCTCTCCGCACAGCTTGTGCCAGCGCGACAGCGCGTCCAGCAGCATCGCTTCCTCGCCCTCGCGCGTGCTCGCCGCGGCCAATACCGGCCGCGTGCCGAAGGCCCGGCGCAGCCGTTGTCCGCGCTCGATCTGCTCGGCCGATGGCTGCATGTCGAACTTCAGATTGCCGGTCACGCGCACCGCCGCCACGCCCAGCGCCCGGAAGCGCTCGGCATCGCCCTGAGTCTGCGCCAGCACCTCGGTGAAGTCCGCATAAATCGCCGCCGCGGCGCGCCCGAAGCGGGCGGTACGGCGGAAGCTGCGCGGCGACAGCCGGGCATTGACCAGATACAGCGGCACGCCGGCCAGGCGCGCGCCGCGCACCAGGTTCGGCCAGACCTCGGTCTCCATCAGCATGCCGGCCTCCGGCCGGAAATGCGCCAGGAAACGCCGCACCAGCGCCGGCACGTCGTACGGCAGGTAGCACTGCACCAGCCGCGGCTCCTTGCCGAACAACTCGGCGCCGGTCTGCCGGCCGGTCGGCGTCATATGGGTCAGCACGATGCGATGGGCGGGATAGGCGGCCAGCAACCGCGCGATCAGCGGCTGCGCGGCGCGCGTTTCGCCGACCGAAACCGCATGGACCCAGATCCACGGGCCTTGCGTCGGCAGCCCATCGTAGCGCCCGAGCCGTTCGCCGACGTGCTGCAGATAGCCGGGCTCCTTGCGCGCGCGCCACGCCAGCCGTGCCAGCGCGGCCGGCAGGATCAAACCCCAGGCCAGGTTGTACAGAACACGCAGCAGCATCAGCCTTCCCGTCCAAGCCCGCGCACGCGGCGCGCCGCGGCATGGACCTCCTCGACCGTCGGCGCCTCGCCGTCGTCGCCGACATTGGCGATGCGTGGCGACCAATAGCCCTCGGTCTTCCAGCGCCAGGTCGCGGTATAGATTTCCACGGTCGGCCGGCACAGCGCCGCGGCGATATGCACCAGCCCCGTGTCGACGCCGACCACCAGTTCGGCGCGGTTGATCAGGCCAAAGCCCTGCATCACCGTGAAGCGCGGCAGCACGCGCGAGCCGGGCACACCGGCGGCGATGCGTTCGGCGGCTTGCCGCTCGGCCTCGTTGCCCCAGGGCAGCATCACCGCCAGCCCCTCGGCGAACAGCCGCCGGCCGAGCTCATGCCAGTGCTCCAGCGGCCAACGCTTCTTCGCGCCCGCGGTCGCATGGAAGCACACCGCGTAGCGCGTCGGCAGATCCGACCACAGCGGATCGTTGGCATGCAGCAGGCGTGCCTCGTCGCCGAAGAAACGCGGCGGCTCCGCAGGGGCCACGCCGGTCAGCGCGGCACCGAGCAGGCGCGAACGGCGCACCGAATGGGTCTGCAGCGGGACCTGAACCGGATCGGTGTAGAACAGCCGCGCGGCCGGCTCGTAGCCCGAGCCCTGCGTCGCATTGGCCAGCCCGATCACCGGCGCGCCCGCATAGCGGCGCGCGATGCGCGACACCACCGCGGTCTTCAGCAGGCCCTGCGTTTCGATCACCGCGTCATAGGCATCCTCGCGCAACGCGCGCCGAAAGCTGCCGAGCTCGCCCCAGACGTCGCCGGAAAACAGGCCCTTGCGCCAGCGCCGCAACGCGAACGGAATCACGCGCCGCACCTGCGGCAGCAGCCGCACCAGTTCGACATAGCCCTCCTCGACCACCCAGTCGATCTCGCAACCGGGCCAGCGCGCGCGCAGATCGTGGATCAGCGGCATGTTGTGCACCACGTCGCCGAGCGAGGACACCTTGACCACCAGGATGCGCGGCCGCTCCGGCATGCGCACGCCCAGCGGGCGCGGCATGCCGGCAACCTCGATCGCCTCGGCGGCGGCGCTGTCCTGCAACGGAACTGCCGGTTCGACCGGCATCCGCTCAGAACGGCAGCTGGGCATCCGGCTTCTCGGCCAGGATCACGCGCTTGAACTCCGCCTGGATGCGGGCCAGCGCGGCGTCGTTATCGGCCTCGAAGCGCATCACCACCACGGGCGTGGTGTTCGACGGACGGGCCAGCCCGAAGCCGTCGGGATATTCCACCCGCACGCCGTCGATCGTGATGACCTCGCGCGCGCCTTCGAACTTCGCGTTGGCGCGGATCTTGTCGAGCAGCGTGAAGGGCTCGCCCTCGGCGCACTTCAGCTGCAGCTCGGGCGTGCACAGCGAATTGGGCAGCGCGTTGAGCACCGCGCTCGGATCGTCATGCCGCGACAGGATTTCGAGCAGGCGCGCGCCGGTGTAGAGGCCGTCGTCGAAGCCATACCAGCGGTCCTTGAAGAAGACGTGGCCGCTCATCTCGCCGGCGATCGGCGCGCCGGTTTCCTTCAGCTTGGCCTTGACCAGCGAATGGCCGGTCTTCCACATCAGCGGCTCGCCGCCATGCTCGCGGATCCACGGGGCCAGCTTGCCGGTGCACTTGACGTCGTAGATGATCTGCTGGCCGGGATTGCGCGACAGGATCTCCTCGGCAAACAGCATCAGCTGGCGATCGGGGAAGATGACCTGGCCGTCCTTGGTGACCACGCCGAGCCGGTCGCCGTCGCCGTCGAAGGCCAGGCCCAGCTCGTTGTCGGTCTCGCGCAGGCAGCGCATCAGGTCCTGCAGGTTCTCCAGATGCGCCGGGTCCGGATGGTGGTTGGGGAAGTTGCCATCGACGTCGCAGAACAGCTCGGTCACTTCGCAGCCCAGCGCGCGGAACAGATCGCCGACGAAGGCGCCGGCCACGCCATTGCCCGCATCGAGCGCGATCTTCATCGGCCGCGCCAGCTTCACGTCGCTGGCGATGCGGTCCAGATACTGCTCGCGGATGTCGACCTGCTGGTAGGCGCCCGCACCGCTGGCAAAGCGCTCGTCGACGATGCGCTGGCGCAGGCCCTGGATCTGCTCGCCGTAGATCGCCTTGCCGGCCAGCACCATCTTGAAGCCGTTGTAATCGGGCGGGTTATGGCTGCCGGTGACCATGATGCCCGAGGTCGCGCGGCGGCCGGCGAGCTCGATATTGGTACCGAAGTACACCATCGGCGTGGCGACCATGCCGAGGTCGATCACGTCCATGCCGGCGGCGCGCAGGCCCTCGACCAGCGCCGACAGCAGATCCGGTCCGGACAGGCGCCCGTCGCGGCCGACCACGACCGCCGTCTCGCCGGCCTCGGCGGCAGCGGAACCGAAGGACAGGCCAATGGCGCGGGCGACGTCACGAGTCAGGGTCTTGCCGACGATGCCGCGGATGTCGTAAGCCTTGAAGATGGAGGGGTCGATTTGCATGCAGCTTCCTGGAAGTGAAGGGAGCGGGCGCCCCGCCAGGGGCAGGCAACCAGGCAGTTCGTATGCCCTGCCATGTGCCCGAAACGGCGCGCCAAAACCTGTATTTTGCCGGATTGCGATCAGGCACGGCAGTTATAATCGGTTCGGCCGGGCAGTTCGGTGTCCTGACACACGCCATCGCACGCATGATTTGCTGCAACGCCCGCCGCAATTTTGGCCGCCAATTGGGCCGCCATTTCCGATATCGCGCCCTCCTGCCACCGTGCCCTTGTCGCCGCGCTCGTTTCCCCATTTTCCGGCGCGCCGGTCCCTGCGCCGGTCCACGCGTTTGTCCGAGCCCCAGCCCTTGTCCTCGTCCGCCCTGCCGGCGGACCGGCAACAGGCCGGGCGGCCCCGCATCGCCTATCTGATCACCAATTCGGAGATCGGCGGCGCGCAGGCCCACGTGACCACGCTGCTGGAGGCGTTGGGCGACCGCGTGGAAGCGATCGTGCTGGCCGGGGGCGACGGGCCGCTGCTGACCATCGCCCAGGCGCTCGGCGCCCGCACGATCCGGCTGTCCCTGCTCGACAACGCGCTGTCCCCCGTGCGGGCGGTCGCCGCGCTGCGCGAACTGATGCAGGCGCTACGCGAGGCCGATCCGGACCTGATCCACGCACACAGCGCCAAGGCCGGTGCCTTGGGGCGACTGGCCGGCTGGCTGCTCGGCATCCCGGTCGTCTATACCGTGCACGGCTTCGGCTTCAAGCCCGCCGCGCCGCGCCGGCAACGGCTCGCGGCCCGCGTGGCCGAATGGCTGCTGGCCCCGCTGACCGCGCGCCTGATCTGCGTGGCGCAGGCCGAGCGCGAACTGGCGCGGCGCCTGCCCCTGCCGGCCCGGCGGATCGCCGTGATCCACAACGGCATCGCTGATGTCCACGAGCGCGCGGACGCTGGCGCCCCAATGCATCGCATCGTGATGGTTGCGCGCTTTGCCGCCCCGAAACGGCCCGATCTGCTGATCCGCGCCTTCGCGCAACTGGCCGATTCCACGCTGGCCGGCTGCGAACTGGTGATCGCCGGCGATGGCCCGCAACTCGCGGCCATGCTGGCGCTGGCCGAACGGCTTGTCCCTGGCCGCGTGGTGCTCCCCGGCAACGTCGCGGCGGTGCCCGCGCTGCTGGCATCGGCCCAGGCCTTCGTGCTGGCCTCGGACCATGAGGGCTTTCCGCTGTCGATTCTGGAAGCGATGCGCGCCGGCCTGCCGGTCGTCGCCACCGATCTGCCCGGTATCCGCGAACAGCTCGACGACGGCCGCTGCGGACTGCTGTGCGAGCCGGACAGCGTGCCGGCGCTGGCCGATGCACTGACGCGGCTGGCCAGCGACGCCACGCTGCGGATGTCGCTGGGCACGGCCGCACGCCAACGCTGGTCGCTTCACTATGGCGTGACGGCGATGGCCGATGCGACCTGGTCGATCTACGGTCAGCTTCTGCCCGCCGCCACGGGCGCCACCGGGCCGCTGGCCCGGGACAGGGTCTGAGGGGATGCGCATGAACAAGGCATCGGACACCGCCCGTCCCGCCCTGGCCATCCGCGCCCGCGGCTCCGAAACGATGCGCCGCGCCAGCCGTATGCTCGGCTGGGCCTTGCTCGGCCTGCTGCCGTTCGCGCTGAACATGGGACTGGCCGAAGCCGCCCACCAGGCCGGCTACGTGACCCACGTATTCCCGCGCACGCTGCTGTGGTCGATTGCCCCCTATCTGCTGGCCTTCGTACTGCTGCACCGCTCGCTGCATCTGCCGGCGATGGAAGGCAACAGCCTGGTCGGGCTCGCGGCGACGCTGCCCTTCGTCGCGCTGCTGTTCGCCTTCGCCGCCTTCCAGATCCCCTATTCCCGCGGCGCGCTGCTGCTCGGCTATCTGACCACGCTGGCGTGGATCTGGGCCGGCTATCGGCGCTACGTGCAGAACTACGTGCCGGTGTTCGGCTACACCGATCCGGCGGCGCTGGCCCAGCTGCAGCAGCTGCTGGCGATGCCCGGTGCGCTGCCGCCGGGCCGCACGCGCTTCGAGCCGATCGCATCGATCGAGGATGCGGTGCACTGCGACGGCCTGATGCTCGACCGCAGCGCCGCCGCGGACCCGGAACGCACGCGGCTGCTGGCGCGCTACAAGATGAGCCATGTGCGGATCTACTCGGTCGAGCGCGTCGGCGAGATGCTGACCGGCCGGCTGGGGCTCGACCATATCGACGAGAACTTCCTCGACGATCATGCCGCGCATTATTTCTACGGCTATCTGAAGCGCTTCATCGATGTTGCCACGGTGCTGTGCCTGGCGCCGCTGGCCTTGCCCGCCGCCCTGGCGGTGGCGGTGGCCATCCGCATGGATTCTTCCGGCCCCGCACTGTTCCGGCAGACACGCGTCGGCCTGCTCGGCAAGCCGTTCACGATGCTGAAGTTCCGCAGCATGGAAACCGCGCCGCAGGACACCGCGCGCTTCGCCGCTCGGCGCGACCCCCGCGTGACGCGCGTCGGCCGCGTGATCCGCAAATACCGGCTCGACGAGATTCCGCAGCTGTGGAATGTGCTGACCGGCGACATGAGCCTGATCGGCCCGCGCCCCGAGCAGGCGCCGATGGTCGAGCGCTTCGCCGACACGATCCCCTACTACCCGTACCGGCATCTGGTGCGGCCTGGCCTGTCCGGCTGGGCGCAGGTCCAGCAGGGCTATGCGGGCACGCATGAAGAGACCGTGACCAAGCTGAGCTACGACCTGTATTACGTCAAGCATTGCAGCTTCGCGCTGGATTTGCTGGTGGCGGTGAAGACGGTGAGGACGTTGTTGACTGGGTATGGGGCGCGGTGATGGACGTACCGACGATGCCGCGCGCACCGCTGCGCATCGCGCTGGTGACCACCGGGCTGCGGCTCGGCGGCGCCGAGCAGCAGGTCGCCGCGCTGGCGAGCCGCTTCGCGGCACTCGGCCACGCCGTGCTCGTTGTCAGCCTTACCGCCGGTCGCGAAGTCACGCTGCCGGGCGAAGTCACCACGGTGTCGCTGGCCATGAGCAAGACACCCTGGTCGATCGCCGCTGCCCTGTTGCACGCGCGGCGGTTGCTGCGGCAATGGCAGCCTGACGTACTGCACAGCCATATGGTCCACGCCAACCTGTTCGCGCGCGCCCTGGTGGCGCTGGGCGGCATGCCCCCGCTGGTCTGCACTGCCCACAGCGTGCGAGAAGGCGGCAAGGCGCGCATGCTGGCCTATCGCTGGACCGACCGGCTGGCCACGCTGACCACGCACGTCAGCGCCGAAGGCAGGCAGCGCATGATCGAACTGCGTGCCGTGCCGCCAGAGCGCATCGCGGTCGTGCCGAACGGCATCGACACGCAGCGCTTTCGGCCGAATCCGGCCTGGCGCGCCGACACGCGTGCCGCCCTCGGCATCGCGCCAGAACAACGGCTGGTATTGCATGTCGGGCGGCTGGTGGAAGAGAAAAACCAGGCGCTGCTGCTCGACGCCTTCGCCCATGTGGTGCAACTGAGCGGGCCCGACGCCGACGTCCAGCTGCGCATCGCCGGGGACGGTCCGTTGCGCAGCAATCTGGCGGCGCGCATCGCCGCGCTTGGCCTGGCCCGGCACGTGCAATTGCTCGGTACACGAGACGATGTCCCGCGGCTGCTCAACGCGGCGGACCTGTTCGTGCTGTCTTCCGATATCGAAGGCATGCCGCTGGTGGTGGGAGAAGCCCTGGCGTGCGGCTGCCCGGTCGTCGCGACGGACGCCGCCGGCGTGGCCGACATGCTGAGCCATCACGGCAAGGTCGTGCCGCGCGGCGACGCGCCGGCCCTCGCCCGCGCCATGCTCGGTGCGCTCGAGACCGGGCGTGGCAGCGCCGCCGACGAGGCGGCGCGGCATCGGCATATCGATACGACCCTGGGACTGGACGCCGTCAGCGCGCAATGGCTGGCCTGCTATGGACGGCTCGCCAGCACTCGCCATGCGCGCACGGAGCTGGCCTGATGCGGCGGCGGGTAGCGGGAAATTTGCTTTGGATGCTGGCCGAGCGCGGGCTGCAGGTGGTGGCGGGCATCGGCATCGTGGCGATGCTGGCGCGTGGCCTGGGGCCCGAGGGATTCGCGCATTTTCAGTATGCGCAGGCGGTGGTGACGATCGCGGCGTCGGTGGCCTTGATCTGCGGCGGCGAAGTCGTCGTGCCATGGCTGGTGCGGGAGCCCGCCGTGGCGGCGCAGCATCGGCTGCTGAGCCACGCGTTTCTGCTGCGCGCGATGGCGGGCGCGGCAGGCTATGCGCTGATGTGCGGCTATCTCGCCCTGGTTGGCGCGACACCGGAGGTCTGGATCGTCGCCCTGTTGCTCGGCGTGGCCATCCTGCTGCGCGAACCCGCCGGCGTCGTCAGCGCCTGGATGCAGGCGCATACCAATAACCGGCCGGGCACCGTGTTCAGCCTGGTGTCCTTGAGCCTGAAAGTCGCCGCGGTCGCCGGCCTGTTCCTCGCCGGCACGGCTTCCGCCCCCGCTTTTGCCATCGCCTTCGCCGCCGAACCCGTGGTGCTGGCCACCCTGCTCGGCGCCTACTACCTGCTGAAGGTACCGCTGCGGCGCGTGCCGTTCGACACGCGCATGGCCAGTCAACTGCTGCGCGGCGGCATGCTGTTCTGGGTCAGCTTCATGACGATGATGGCGGTGCGGCGAGTCGATCAGCTGATTCTGCAGCCGGTGGTGTCGGCGGAGACGTTCAGCGCTTATGCCGCCACCATGCAGATCCTGGACAACTACGCGGCCGCCGCGACGATCATTGCGGCGGGTGTCGCGCCGGTCTATGTCTACGCGAAAACCGATGCGCATGCCGCACGGCGGAATATCGGATGGCTGGCGCTGCTGCTCGGCGGCGTAGGGCTGGCCGGCGCCACAGTGATCGCCGCAAGTTCGCACTGGATCGTCCACCTGCTGTACGGCGAGCGGTTCGGGGCCGCCATCGCCCTGCTCGGCGTCGCCGCGTTTGCCAGCGTGCTGCTGTTTGTCGATATGGCGCTGACGTTGCTGCCGGTGTATTTGAGAAAGCCGCAGTGGATCGCAGCCAAGTGGGCCGGCACGTTGGCCGTGGTACTGGCGTTCGATTTCGTCGCCGTGCCGCGGTATGGCGCGTGGGGGGCAGTGGCCGGTTATGCGCTGGGCAATGCCGCAGCGGTGCTGGTGGGACTCGGCATCTGGTGGCGATGCCGGTCGGTGGCGCGAGTGCGAGTGGCATGACTGGCCGCCAGCAGAGACCGACGGTCTGTTTTCTGACAGGCACTCTGAATGCGTTCGCGGGCGCCGAGCGCATGACCGCGGTGATTGCCAACGAGCTGTCTCGGCGCGGCTACGCGGTGCATATCGTCAGCCTGTGGGATGCCGCCAGTTGCTTTGCACTCGAGCCCACGGTCCGGCACGAGGCCTTGTTTGCGCAGCGTCCCTCGTTCAAACGGCGGTATGTCGACACGGTGCTCGGCATTCGCCGGTATGTGAAGCGCCATCGGATCGATGTGCTGATCGAGGTGGACACCATGCTGACGCTGTTCACGCTGCCCGCCTGTGTCGGGCTACCGATCCGTCGGATTGCATGGGAGCACTGCAACTTCGATCAGGATCTGGGACGGCGCGCCCGGCGAATCGCCCGCCGTCTTGCCGTACGGACCTGCGAACACGTCGTCGTGCTGACCGACCGTGACCGCCGCAAATGGGAAGCCGCCCTTCCGTGCCGGAACATCGTCGTCATCCCGAACGCGTTGCCGCTGGCGATGCCGGTGGAGCCGGCGCCCGGCACTTCGACGATCGCGCTGGCGGTCGGGCGACTCACCCATGCCAAGGGCTTCGACGTCCTGCTGCATGCTTGGGCGCTCGTCCATCGGCAGTACCCCGATTGGCGGCTCGATATCGTCGGCGATGGAGAGCTGCGCGATGAACTGGTGAACCTGCGCGACGCATTGGGTCTGCAGCATTGCGTTCGCTTGCTGCCGGCACGAAAGGAGCTGGAACCGCTGTATCGGCAGGCGTCCCTGTTCTGCCTGCCGTCGCGCTACGAAGGGTTCGGGCTCGTGTTGCTCGAGGCCATGGCGTTCGGACTGCCCGTCGTGTCCACCGATTGCGAAACCGGGCCGAGAGAACTGCTGACCGGTCGCGATGTCGCGATCGTCGTCCCGCCGGACGATGCCGCAGCGTTCGGCACCGCGATTTGCACGCTGATTCGTGATCCGCATCGCGCCAGGGCGATCGGCCAGGCGGGCCGAGCATTCGCGGCGCGCTACGAAGCACCGGCAATCGGCCGGCAATGGGAGACGCTTCTGGGTGGGCCAGAAGGAAACGGCGAAACCGTCAGTCCCGCGTCCTCGATCTGAGCAGCGTGACGGCGTGGTTGAAGCGGCCTTGCCAGTCGTGCTGTTCGCGGAACTGCGCGATGTCGCTGGTCGAGGGTGAGTGCCGGGTGGTCCGCGCCCACAGCGAGCGCCAATCCATCCCCTTTTCGATGCGATCGGCCTGTCCGTATTCGATACGCCGCCGCATTTCTCCGAAGGCCGAGGACCACACCGGCACACCGAGCGCGCGCAGCTCGTAGAACTTGATGGGATCGACCGATGCCGTGAGCGCGTTGATCTTGAATGGGATCAAGCCGGCCGCGAAGGTCCGACAATGTTCGATCGCCTCCTGCATCGTGCATTCCGGAGCGACCCGAATGTTCGGTGGCAAGGACGGTACCAGGCTGCGTACCGGGCCGATCAGCTGGACCTGCTGCTCGGGCAGTGCCCGCGCGAGTTCCACGACCAGGTCCCAATCGAACCACTCGCCCATGGTACCGACAAAGCCGATCGCCGCGCCGGTCCGTCGCGTACAGTTCTCGACCGGGGGCAGCCTGCTCATGTCGTAGCCGTTCGGCACCACGTCCACCGCGGCTTTTCCTCCCGTCAGCCTCAGAAACTTCTGCTTCAGGCCATTCGCCGAGCAGATTACGACGTCGACCATGTCCGCAATCTGCCGTTCCACCCGGGACATGCTCCGGCGCGATATCCCCTGGTAGAACAGCGGATAGTCGTCCATTGCATCCAGAAACCGGCATTTCGCGTCGAAGGTTCGCAAAGCGCGCACTGCGAGCTTCGATGGCCGGCCGACTCCAACAATGGCCGGCCCGCGCAGACAGAACTGCTCGCATTGCCGCCAGGCCGCACGCCAGAAGAATTGATTGATCAGTTCCGAACCGGGAAGGGGCTCGATGGGCAGCGCGCGCGTCCGCTGCGTCGTCACGCGGCTCACCGGAACATGTCGCGCAACGGGTCCCTTTGCCAACAGCGAAAAATCGGCAAACCGCGGCAACCGTGTCGGATAGGGATCGACCCAAAGTACCTCGGCGTCCGCCTTCGTCACCATGTGCTGGACGAAGTAATGGGGCCGCTGCCAGTAGCTGGCCATCGGCACCGGAGCGAAATAGAGCAAGCGCATGTTATCCGGCGTAGCGCTCGCGCAGCACGTTGACGATGCGCTCGGCCGCCCGTCCGTCCCCGTATGGCGAGACGCCCCGCGCCATCGCCGCATACGCGGCAGGATCGTCGAGCAGCCGCTGGGTGTTCGATACGATCGCGTCGTAGTCCGGGCCCACCAGCCTGACGACGCCCTGCACCACGGCCTCCGGGCGTTCGGTCTCCCTGCGCATCACCAGCACCGGCTTGCCCAGAGCCGGCGCTTCCTCCTGGACGCCGCCGGAGTCCGTCAGGATCAGATACGCCTTCTTCATCGCCGCCACGAACGGCAGGTAGTCGAGCGGCTCGCACAGCGTGATGCGCGGATGCCCGCCGAGAATCTGGTGCGCCAGCGTATGAACGTTCGGATTCGGATGTACCGGGTAGAGAATCTCCACGTCCGGATTGCTGTCGGCAATATCGCGCACCGCCAAGAACGTTTGTCTCATCGCCTCGCCGAAGTTCTCGCGCCGATGCGAAGTGACCAGGATCAGGCGACGCCCGTCGGTGACGGCCGGCATGGCGCTATCGCAGCGAGCGGACACATCGAGCAGCGCGTCGATCACCGTGTTGCCGGTGACGTGAATCGCAGCCTCCGGTATCCCTTCTCTTCTGAGGTTTTCGCTGGAGTTCGTGGTCGGGCAGAAATGCCATTGCGCAAGCCGCCCTGCCACCACCCGGTTCATCTCCTCCGGGAAGGGATTCGCCATGTCTCCGGTGCGAAGCCCCGCTTCGACATGACCGATCGGAATCCGATGATAAAAACAGGTAAGCGCCACCGCCATGACGGTCGTGGTATCGCCCTGCACCAGCACGGCCTCCGGCTTCTCGGCTTGCAGTGCATCGTCCAGATCGAGCAGCAGTCTCGCGGTCAGCGTGGTCAGCGCCTGATTGGGCCGCATGATGTCGAGATCGATATTCGGCTCGATATTGAAGATCTTCAGGACCTGATCCAGCATGTGGCGATGTTGCGCGGTGGCCAATACCCGCACCTCGGCCCAGGGCTCCCGCGCCAGCGCGCGAATGACCGGGGCCATCTTGATCGCTTCCGGACGGGTACCCACTGCACAAAGGATCTTTCGTTTCATGGCAGGTCCGATACGACAGGGATGAACGGTGGACCGCAAGCGGCCGGGCTCAGATGGGGTCGACCACGAACGCCGGCATCGCTTCGCCCGCGGCAGTCGCAGCGATATATTTCTCCACCACGTCCAGCGCCTCGGCGATGGTGACGTGCATGTCCAGATACCGATAGGTGCCGAGCCGGCCGACGAACGTCACATGCGTTTCCGCGCGCGCTCTGTCGATGTATCGCGCCAGCTGCGCCTTCTCGTTGACCAGACGAATCGGGTAGTAAGGCGTATCGCCTTCCTCGCAGAAGCGGCTGTATTCCTTGAAGATCACGGTCGGCTCGTGACTTTCCCACGGCGCAAAATGCTTGTGTTCCGAGATGCGGGTCCACGGCACCTCGATATCGCCGTAGTTGATCACCGCATTGCCCTGGTAATCGCCCTGATGGCGCTCCTCTGCGAAATCCAGCGTTCGGTATCCGAGCCGGCCATCCGAATAGCCGAACCAGCCGTCGATCGGTCCGCTGTAGAACAGGTGGCGATACCCGGCCGCCATATCGCGCGACATGGGGGTATTCAGGTGCACCGTGATGGCCGGGTGTTCCAGCATCTTCTCCACGATGTACGTGTACCCGTTTCGAGGCATGCCCTGGAAGTTGCTGGCGTAGTAGTTGTCGTCGTAGTTGAAGCGAACCGGCAACCGTTTCAGAATGCTCGCCGGTAGTTCCGAGGGATGCATGCCCCATTGCTTCATGGTGTATCCCTTGAAGAACGCCTCATAGAGGTCACGCCCCACAAAGCGCAGCGCCTGCTCCTCGAAGGTCTTCGGCTCGACAATGGAGGTGTCGGCCTGCGATTCCAGAAACGCCTGCGCCTGCGCCGGCGAGAACGTCTTGCCAAAGAACTGGTTGATAGTCAGCAGATTGACCGGCAGCGAAAAGACACGCCCCTGCGTGATGGCCTTCACCCGGTTCGTGAAGGGCATGAATTCATCGAACTGCTGGATGTAGTTCCACACCCGTTCGTTGCTCGTATGGAAGATATGCGGGCCATACTTGTGGATCAGGATGCCCGTCCCGGCATCGCGCACCGCATGGCAATTCCCCGCGACATGGCTCCTTGCCTCGAAGACCTCGATCTCGTATTCCCCCGTCAGTGCCAGTTCACGCGCGATCACTGCGCCCGACAGACCGGCACCCGCCACAGCGATCTTCTTCATGGCCGCTCCTTTCAAAGGATGCGAAAGTTCCGATTCAGCTCATTGCTGATCGCCCAATTGGTCCGTTGCCACCACTGCATCAATTCGCGCTTCGCGGTGTCGTCATCGCTGTAGGTCAGGTAGAACCACGCGTGATGAAACGCGATATTGAGCAGATAAGGTCGACGCTCCGAACTCGCGGGCAACGACTCATACAGCGAAATGATGTTGCGCAGAATCCTGTGGTTGTCTGGCGCCCGCTTTCGTGCCACCTCGGGCGCGACCGACTGTCCCGGTCTGCCGATGTAGTAGCGGTAGAGCGCGAGGTTTTCGTAAGCCACCTTCCCGATGAATTTCTGCGGGAAGGCGATGTATTCCTGATCCACATAGAACGACTTTTCCGTGATGCGGATGTCGTTGTCCTTCAGCAAACTCGTGCGGTAGGTGATGGCATGCATGTGTGCATAGGACAGGCTCGAGTTGTCGACCATCAACTGCCGGTAGAAGTCGGCCACCGCATAGTCCCTTTCCTCCAGCCGTTCGGCATACGAGACCAGTTCACTGCGACCGCCGTCGAAGCTGCGCAGATAGTTAGTGACCACCATGTCGGTGTCCACCTTTTGCAGATAGTGGAGGTGCTCCGTCAGGTCGACCGGATCCAGCCAGTCGTCGGCATCGACGACCTTGAAGTACTTCCCGGTCGCCTCGCGAATACCGACGTTGATGCACGACCCATGGCCGCCGTTCTCCTTGTCGATGACCCTGACGGTATCGGGGTACTTTTTCTCGTATTCCCGCGCCAGCTCCAGGGAGCCATCCTTGGACCCGTCGTTGACGACGATCACCTCCAGCCGGCCGAGCTGGGATGGCGCGACCATGCTGTCCATGCAACGCGGCAGCAATGCCTCCATGTTGTAGGTCGGTACCACCACCGTCAGCAATTTGCCGTCTGTGGTATTCACCATGGACAGCATCGCCGTTTCGATGGCCATGGCGCGCGAGGCCCAGGTATTGGCCTCCGCGTCCCGGCGCAGCCTTTCGCGATGCTCCGGATCGTTCTTCAGCGTCAGCGCATGGCTGACCTTGGCCACAAAGTCCTCCTCGTCGTCGGCGACCAGGCACGACTCGTACTTGCGGCACTCGTCCATGCCACTGGTCACCACCGGAATGCCCTGCGCCATGTATTCGAACATCTTCAATGGCGAAACCGACTTGGTCAGGTCGTACTCGCGAAACGGCACGATCCCGGCATCGAAGAACCGCGAGAAGTACTTGAGGCGGTGGTATTTCTGCGCCGGCAGAATGTGGACGTTGGGCAGTTCGGAAATACGGCTCTGGGCAAAGGCGCCCTTTCCCCATTCGTAGTCGTAGCCGATCATGACAATGTTCACGTCCGGTCGGGCCCGGGACAGTGCCTTGATCAGGTCGTAATTCATCCAGGCGGCGAAGCTTCCGTAGTAGCCCACGATCGGCTTGCCTTCCTCGACGACCGCCTGGATCTCCTCCGGAACCGGAGGGTTGTCTTCCAACGTCCAGTCTTCCAGGCGCACGCCGTTCGGCGCGCAAATCAGGTTCCGCTTGCGGTAACGCGAACACTGCCGATAGAGATTGTCGGCCGACGCCACCACCAGCACGTCCTCGTCCCGCAACAGATATTCGTGACGCAGCAGACAGAAATCCGAAATCCCGGGATTGATGTCTTTCGAGATTTCGTCGATGAAGTCGTACATGAAGGTGTAGCCCAACCGCTTCAGCCGCTCGATATCCTGCAGCGAGGTGCCCGGCTCCGTTCCGACGAGGTGATAGAACAGCGGCGCCCGGCTCTCCACCGCGAGCAGGTCGATAAACTGGCGCCAGATATCGCGATCGTCGAAATTGACCAGAAAGAGGTGCTCGCTGTCGCGCTTGATGCAGTCGGTGAAGTCTTCCTGGTAGACCGGGTTCATCGCGCAAAGCACCAGATAACCGGCAGACATCAGGTAATCGGCGATATGGTGAGGCCGCTGTTTGAAGACCTCATGCCATCCCATGCAGCACGACCCCATGACAAAGACGCCCGCGTACTGCCTGTCGCGCAGGTAGGCCAGCAACTCGTCGGCGCGTCCGTTCGCCCGTACGTCGACGCGCATTACCGCGTGCTCGGCCGGTGCAAAGCTCTGTGCTCTGGAAAGGTAGGCTCGGGTTCGATCCACAGCCACCCGCGGCCCATATAGCCGCATGTAGTTCAGGAACAGTCCGAGATTGCGTCGGTTGGCGTTACGCGCGCAACGGGCCAGGAACCGTCCGCCGCGAAACAGCGTGCGGACACCGCGATAGCGCAGCGACCCTTCCGGCAAGACCCGCTTGCGTACCCGATGCAGTACCGTCAGGTACCGCCATCCTCTGGTGGCCTTGATCGTCGCCAATTCCCGTGCCACTCCCTGAAGTTCCTGGTCGCGGGTTGCCAGAACATCGCGGATCCGCTGAAGTTCGTTCCTGCCCTCGGCGACTTGCGCGTACAGCCGGGACGATCGCTTTTTCTCCGCTTTGAGGTCACCCGCCAATCCGACGATCCGGGCCTCACGCTCTTCGATCGCATCGTTCAACTGCGCAATGCTGGCATCGCGATTCGCAACCTCCTGCTCCGTATCGACGAGACGGTCGCGCAGCGCCGTAGCATGTTCATCGGTGATGCTAAGGTCCTTGAGAACGACACCGCTATCAGCCAGAAAGCTGGTACGTGCATAGACAAGCAAAATTTGCAGGCCCGGCCAGTAGCACGGGTGATGCCGGCTGGCGTCGATCACTGTCGAATGCACCAGCGCGTAATCGGGCGACGGCGCAAAGGCGAGATTCGATGCTTCGAACGTATGGTGATGCTCCGGGTGCCGTTCAAACTCGCGGTAAGGCAAAAGCAGGATCACGCATTTTCTGGCGGCCGACAGCAGGCGTTGCAGCGTCGACTGCGGGTCCCGGAAATGCTCCAGGGTGTTGGACGAGAACACCACGTCGTACTGTTGCGACGGCCCGGCCGTCAACCAGTCCTCCACCACGAAGTTGACCTGCGGATAAAACGAGGCCGCCTTCCTGATGGCCGCATCGGAGAAATCGATGCCGGTAACGGATGCCCCGCCGAAATACCCCGCCAGCACGTCCGTGCCATCCCCCTCCGCGCAGCCCCAGTCGCATATCGTCATTCGCTGGGACCGCGCGAGTTGCAGGAACCAGGAGGGCAGATTGTCGATTGCCAGCCGCGCGAAGTAACGGGATTGCTGGCGTCCCTGGCTTTCGTCCCAATCCGTCTCGAAGCGCAGATCCCAGTACTGCTTGTCGTTGATCTCGATGTCATCCCTGTACACGGGTCACCTCCTGGGTGATTTCCGGTTGAAACACGCCGAACAGGCGTGCCGCGGCCGAGGACGAGAAATAGTGCGCACCCTCGAGGTACTCGTAATAGTGAATGGCGGGACTTGCGCGGTTCTCGACCGCCGCGACCAGCAGATAGCGCCCCGTGACAAGCGGATTGCGAAAGCGAAAGGCGACGCGATACGTGCCGCTGTCGGAATCGAACCGCATGCGTTTCTGATCGTGTGTGGAAGAGACGATGAGGTCGCTACCCTTCAGGTCCTTGATCGAGAACGCCACGCTGAGGTCCTCTCTCTCCACCACTTGAGGCGGGCGGAATTCGATGCGCACCTCCATGTCTTCGCCTAGCTCGAAGACGTCGGCACGTTGTCCGTCCGCCCCGTAAATGCCGGCGTTGCGGATGCACCCGATATGTGAGCCCCAATGGGTGACGGGCTTGTTGTCGTAGCCCTTCTCGCTTTGCGAATGGTCGTGAGGCGAGCCGACGGCAGCCCCAAGCGTTGCTTCCTCGAGTTCCGCGATATCCCCCTCGAACAGGTGCGCCATGAAGCTGCCGGTCACCGGGAACACATCGCCATCCATGCGAAGTCTTCCCTCATCCAGCCAGATGGCGCGATCGCACAAGGTCCGCACCGAGCCGACGTCGTGGCTGACGAAGAGAATCGTCGTACCCGCCTGTTGCAGGGTTTTGATGCGCTTCATGCATTTGGCCTGGAAGCGCACATCGCCGACGGACAGGGCTTCATCGACGATCAGGATGTCGGGATCGACATTGATCGCCACCGCGAAAGCGAGGCGGACATACATGCCGCTGGAATAGGTCTTGACCGGCTGCTCGATGAAGCCGCCGATATCGGCAAAGGAAGCGATATCGTCGAAGCGGTCGTTCATCTCCGACCGCGTAAAGCCCTGAATTGCCCCGTTGAGGTAGACGTTTTCCCGCCCGGTGAATTCGGGATTGAACCCGGCTCCCAGCTCCAGCAACGCGGATACCCGACCCTGCGTCTCCACGGTGCCCAAAGTCGGCGTCAGGGTCCCGCAGATGATTTGCAGCAACGTCGACTTACCCGACCCGTTCCGCCCGATCACGCCCACCGTTTCGCCCTTGCGGATCCCGAAGGAAACATCCTGAAGCGCCCAGAATTCCCGGAAGTACTCTTTCGGCCGAAGACGGGCGAGACGCTGCAGTTTGGGAACAATGAACTGCTTCAACCTCGCTCGCCCGGATTCATAGATTTCATAGCGCTTCCCCAGGCCCATCGCTCGGATCGCGTAAGGCCGCGTCTCCGTCGCCACCGTCCGCGACGGCGGGCTCTCGATGGCGTCGAGCATTTCGACGTTAGAGGACATCTGCGAACCCCTTGCGCGTCTTCTGGAACCACCAGAAGCCGACCCACGCAACGGCGATGCTGATTGCGGCATACAGCAGCAGAACCGACCAGTCCGGGGGCTGCCCCAGCACCAGCACCTTGCGGCTCTCTTCGATGATCGAGGTCAGGGGATTGAGCTGCATCCAGAACTGGTACTTGACCGGCAGCGCAGACACGGGAAAAAAGACAGGCGACAGGAACAGCAGTACGGTGGCCGCGATGCCGGTGACTTGCGCGACATCCCGGACGAAAACACCGAGCGAGGACAGAAACCAGGCGAATCCCATCGATCCGAGGGCGAGAGGCAGTGCTACGAGGGGATAGTAGACCGCGGTCCACGGCAAGGCGCGATTGATCAGAAGCTGCGCGACCATCAGCACAAGCAGCCCGATCACCGAGTGGAACAGGGATGCACAGAACGCAACGAGCGGCAGGATCTCCAGCGGAAACACCACTTTCTTGACGTAGTTGATGTTGGAGGTGATGACGCTCGGTGAGCGCGTAATGCACTCCGCGAACAGGCCGTGCACGATCATGCCGACGAACAGCATGATGGCGAAGTCACCTTTGCTTTGGGCATCCACCGCCGATCCCCAGCGTGCATTGAACACCTCCGAGAACACGAAGGTATATACCGCGAGCATCAGCACTGGGTTGAAGAATGACCATGCCAGGCCCATCACGGAGCCCTTGTAGCGTCCCACGACTTCGCGTTTGGCCATCTGGAGGATGAGGTCGCGATTGCGGTACAGGCTGCGCAGGAGGTGAAACGGGCCGGTGGCGTGGGAAACGTGCGGATTCATGCGGCGGCCTCCTGTCGGGGAACGGCTTCTTGACCGTTGCGATCGTCCGGATTCCCTCACCGTTGTGCGAGAGCCAAGCAGCAAGAAGCGGCATTCGTCTGTCGCACGCTACAGCGCTACCGCTTCCGCCAGTTTGCCCGCGGAACGCGAATGTCTCATCCGAGAGGTCCGCGGGCGCCGTCGATTGTCATGGAAAGCGGGATCGCGGAGCCATCCGCCAAAAGTCTGAGATGACCGACATGGATTGACGTCTCTGACGTTATAGCCCACGCCTGGACCGTTGCAGAGCATCCGTGGCGACGGTTGAGGGGAACCGCCGCTCCTGAGACGCTTAAACGCTTGGAAGGCCTCTAAAACCGCTGGGAAACGCGTCGTGGGATATGAGGAACGATGGCGCTGGTTCTTTATGTCGGCTCGGGACACAGGTCGGATAGCCCTTATTTCAAGGGCCGAACATGCGCCAGACGCTGAGGCTATGTGATGCGCTAGACATCGCGGTAACTGAGTCCTGGCACATCGCCTCCTCGCGATGGCCAGTTGGTCCCGTATCTGACCTCTGTGAGACTTGGCGCTTGGCTCTGATAGGAGCCCGTTCGGTTCATGCGCCGGCGACAGAGAGAATAAGTGTGGAATGCCGCGCGATTGATGAGCCACTCAGGAGTCGAGAGAGGAACTCGACACACACCGCGCCCTTGAGCGCGAGTCCGGGCGATTTCCTCGTCCGAAATGCGGTTCAGGTCAGCCGCCACGGGCGCGCGTGATGATACGCCGCCCCACCCGTATGAATCGCCAGGCGTTGCGCATCACCAGTAGGTGGAATGCGGTGACGCCGAGAAACAGCAGGAACAGGACCTGCTCGGACACGCCGCTCTTCCATGCCGCGACACCAATCAGCCCCAGCGCGGCGTTGCTGGCCAGAATGATCAGTACGATGACATCCTGACCAATGCCCAGTCGGAGCAGTACGTGATGAAGATGGGTGCGATCCGCCGACAGAGGATTTCGGAGCTTGAGCGTGCGCCTGACCACGACGACCAGAAGATCGATCAGCACGACCCCGAAAACCCACAGCATGACGACCGGTGGCACGCGAACGCCGCCGTTGTATCGCGGTTGTGACAACTCGACCGCGAACCATAGGATGGCGAAACCGAGCATCAGGCTTCCAGCGTCACCAAGAAAGACCTTGAAGCGGCCGCGGAAGGGGTTACGGATATTGAAGATCAGGAAGCCGAGCAGCGCGCCGCAGAACACGACGCAGACCCTTTGCGCAGCACCATTGCCGATTTCGCCGGCAAGGTAAGCAAGCCACGCGAAAATGATCAGCGCCAGACCGCCGGCGAGACCGTCCAGCCCATCGGTCATGTTCATTGCATTGATCACCGAGACGCCGGCAAACAACGTCAGCGGAATGCCCCAGTTCGCCAGTTCGATCTCGCGCCGTCCAAACAGATCGCCCAGCGAGTCGAGATAGACGTTCCCCCACGATGTCATCAGGATGACCGCGAACAGCTGACCGCCCAGCTTGGTCACCGGCGCGAGCCCGCGCAGATCGTCCATCAGACCAATGAAGGCAAGCACCGTCAGCCCGCCCAACAGGGCGACATAGTATCCATGCGTGCGCAGGAAAAGCAGGCACCCGACCCAGACGGCAATGGTGACCGCAATGCCGCCAACGAGCGGTATCGCACCCTCATGGCGCTTGCGGGCATCCGGCCTGTCGAGTAAGCCGCCCATCATCGCCAACGGTCGCAGCAACAGGACCGCCAGCACGGATACCAAAAAGGTGAAGGAGGGTACCCAGAAGAAGTCGTACATTATCGTCAACTGGTAGGTTTCCGGGTTCGCATTCTACTCAGCCGGAAGCTCCAGTAAGCCCCGGATGTGAATAGGCGCGCAAAGCTTCCAAGGTGCCAGAGCAGATATCGCAACTGGCGGTGACTGTCCCGGCGAGCGTCATGGATAACTCTGACCTTTGCCAGGCGGACTACCGGCAGACCGGCCGACCAAGCCCGCAGGCAGATATCGACGTCTTCGCAATACAGGTGAAACCGCTCGTCAAAGCCTCCCAGTTCACGGTAGACATCGCTATTGAACACCATGAACATGCCGGCCGCCCAATCCACCTGGACGTCCATGCCGGCCGGATAATCGGAAGTACACCGGACACCGCGAACGCGCGCCATGACACGACCGAGCAGGCGTGTCATGGTCGGCACCCGCCGAACACTGTCTTCGACCGCCCCGTTCGGTGACACGATAGTCGGAACCACGATGCCAGGTTGCCGGGCCAATTGCTGAGTCAGCGGCCGAAAGGGATTTCCCTCCAGTACCAAATCAGGATTCAGTACGCAGAAATATGGCGTACGACAGCGCGCAAAGGCCGTGTTATGGTTCCCGCCAAAACCCTTCGGCGACGTGTTGGCAATAAAGTCGAACCCGTATTCGCGCACGGTGGTCTCACCAATTGCCGCCGCGTGAAGCGGCAGATTTTCCGTGACGATGACCTGCAATGGCATCGCATCCGCAAGCTCCCGCAATTGCGTCAGCATGGGCGTCAGGACATTTGATTGCCCGTGGCTTACGACGGAGATGGTGAGCGCGGGGTCATTCACAGCGCGTATTGAACCGTTGCCTCACCGCGTGGGTGCGAATCGCGCTGGGCCTCAGCCTCCTCCACACTATCTGTTGCATGCAGGATGTCATCCCAGACATAGCCCGTCAACGCGACCCAGCTGGCCGTATCCTGATACAGGATGCAATCAAAATAAGAATTGAACTCACGGAGGAAGTTGAGCGCCACTGGAGAACATTGCTTGCCAAGAACGGCACAGCACCGCTCCCCCCTTTGCCACAACGCCTTGAGCTGGTCGAGACTCGGCAGAGCAGCATCGGTGAAAATGACTGGCCGAGTGGGCTGCGTTTCACGCCGGGCACTGTCAGACGTCGGAACCAGCCACTTCAACTGGTATTCGCGCCTTAGCACATTTGATTTGTGAAACTGCCTGCGGGAATCCGAACGCGATACAGAACGGGCGTGAATTCGATGTCGGTAAAGCGGCTGAGGTATGTATCGGAAGCGACCGAACTCGGCAACACGAAGCGCCAGCTCCCAGTCTTGAATGCCAGAAAATCGGTCGGAAGTACCTCCCGCTCGGAGATATGCCGCACGGCGGATGACCTTCAAATGCGACGCGACCATGCCGTCGAGCAGGTCATCCCGGATATCCCGATCCCTTGAAGGAGCGATGTTTTCGTAGCCACCATAGACGGCGTGCCGGATGATCTTGTCGTTGTCATCGACATCGAGCCGATCGGTGAAGAAATAGTCTACGTCCGGGTGGCCCAGTATCTCGGCAGTCATTACCGCCAACGCGGTTTCCGATAGGGCATCGTCACAATCGAGAAACGCAATATAGTCACCCCTCGCCATCCGCACCGCTTCGTTCTGGTTGGCTGAAATGCCTTGGTTCTCCTCGCGCCTCAAGATGCGCAGACGCGGCGACGTTCCCTCGAGCGCGTCCAGAAGCGCTGCGACTCGCGCATCAGTGGAGGCATCGTCTATACAGATGACTTCAAAATTCATCGACGTCTGCGTGACTACTGAATCCAGACACGCAAACAGAAACTCGTAGTGATTGAAGATCGGGATGATCACCGAAATAAGAGGCGTGCCGTCAAGCCCCGGCAAGGTAGCGAATTTGGCCACGAGCTGGCGAACTCGATTGTTATCGTTTGCCACCGCCTCGCACGCCCCCTGCGCCTCGGGTAGCGATTCTTGAGCTCTGCGCGGACCCTCTCCGATCTGAGCGGATACGGCCAGTTCCTCGGCGTAGCTCGGGTGTTTCCGATAGCATTCAGCATGCCAATTTACCGCCGAATCCATGAAGTTGGGATACATGGTTGCCGGCATGGCAGCCCGGATCTTGGCCGCGGCGCACAGCCAGCTGTCCCCCATACGAAGGTAAGAGCGACGCATGCTCTGCGCGTGCTGGCGATAGACAGCCCCTCGCAGCGGGAAATAAGCCATTTTCGCGTTGCGCAACTTCAGCGTGCACCAAAATACCCAGTCTTCCTTCGCGCGCAGCGACTCGTCGAAGCGGACAGTGTCGAGCGTTTCCCGCTTGAATAACCCGCAGTGAATGGGGATGGACAGGCCTCGCTCCCAGTTGAATAGAAAATCCCCCAAACCGAAGGCAGATGTGGAGATAGCGCTCACTACCTTGCTGCACGAGGTTCTGGTCTCGTCGCAAAGCATATAGTCCGAAATAGAGACGTCGAGACGCGGAGCGATCGCGAAATGTTCGACTTGCCGATCAATCTTGCCCGGCACCAACAGATCATCGGCATCGAGAAACTGAATGAAGGCACCGGTAGCGCGAGCAAGGCCGGTATTGCGCGCGCTGGAGAGGCCTCCGTTGGCCTGCCGAACAATGTGGAGTTTCGCCCGATTCGGTCGGATTTCACGCAGCGCACGAATTGTTCGCGGCTCAGTACTGCCGTCGTCGACTACGATGACTTCCAGTGGCCCGCGGTATGCCGCCTCGACAGAATGCAACGCGTCTTCGAGGTATTCTCCCTGGTTGTAGCAAGGAACGATGACTGACACCAGCGGAAGCGCGGTTGTCGCGGTCGATTGTGTAATCGCGTTCATCATGACGGTGCTTCAGAGATAATTCGGCACGCTGGCCAGCCGAGAGGAAAAGGCTGGCCAGGTATGGCGAGACTCGATCAAGTTGAGCAGGTGCTCTGCCTTCCTCGCAGTCAGGACCCGGTCCTCGGCAATCTTGTTCAGTGCCGCGGCATAATCGGCGGCCGCGGGTTTTGCGGGTACCAGAAATCCCGTTGACTCTCCGATCAACTCGCGAACACCGCCCACATCCGGGGCGACGATCGGCACGCCAAGAGCACCGACCTCAAGCAGCATGTTAGGCATGCCCTCCCACCGTGACGTGAATAAAAAGGCGTCATATATCGTTGACTGGACCAAGTCGGCTGGATCTGAAAACGGGCCGTAATAGCGTAGATTATGCAAATCCGGCATGCCCAAACGCCCACCCACAACACTTTCGCCGTAAACATGGAAACGGATATGCGGACAATGTGCTGCAACCTGGTAGAGAAGATCAACGCGCTTCTCTTCGTCAAGCCGACCGGCCCAAAGCACGTTGAGCGGTTCGTGCGGCGGCGCGGAGCGCAACCGCATTAGTCGATTGCGCGCCGTTTCCTGCCAGTTGCCTTCGGCGATACGGCAAGCGTTGTACACGGCGTGGAATTTTTCCCGCGCGTATGTCAACCCATAGACATCCACCGCATCGTCCTGAAATCGAGCGTTGTCACTGAACAAGCCGTCAAGCGAATCGATGGCATCACGCAAGTAATATTCGGCATAGCCAATGCGGGAGGAGAAATCCGGCGTGAACTGAAACGCGAAAATACTGCCGAATAACCGCATCGCCTGTTGCAGCCGATGGCCCTCGCGGCAGATCAGTTTCCACCCGACGTCACTGTTGATCACGTGAAAAACTTCTGGCCGCAGCGTCATCAGGCAATCGCGTAGAAATGCTATCCGTCCGTCCTCGCTCGCTTCGCCGGGCAAATACTGCCAAAGGTTGATCAGCTTCACGCCGTCGGGTAACGCAAGCTCACCCGACACCATGTCGCGATCGGTCACCCATATACCAACACTGCGGGGGCTGCCATTTGCAACGATGGCGCGTGCGAATTGAAGCGCGGTGCGTTCCGCACCTCCCTTGCCGAGGAACGGCAGCGCGATGATGTGTGTCATTGGCCCATGCACCCGGCAATGGGCCGCAATTTCCGCGTACAACCGCAGTGCGGCGCGTTGGGCGTCATCCTGATCGAACGCGTCCCCTAAGCCGAAAGGGTTAAATGCGTCCTTCAGATTGCCGAGCAAGTCGCCATCGAGATCGGCTTTACGCAATGCCAGCAGCAATGGAGCGAGCTTTTCGCGCAGGCGCCATTTGACGGTTTGGGGTAGCGGAACGCGATGATACAGATAGCGCGCAACAGCGAGCATGCGATTTGACGGTGTCATGACGTTATGTTTCCTGCGCCGTAAAGTGTGGGCGCCTAGTTACTGCGTACCCGAGGCGCCCCGCTGCGTCGTGCGGCAATCGGGCGGGGTCTAGAGCAGAAAGGCACAGTCCGATGTGCACGCCCCGCATTAACGCCCACACCCGGGGTCACTGCAAATAGCGTGGAATCCCTTCAACGAGGGAGCGGAATCGTGCGGCCGTGTGCCGCTCCTCCAACAATTGGACGGCGCGTTCCCAGCGGGCGCGGGCCTCTTCTGGCTGGTCGATCAACAAGCGAAGCCCTTGCACATAGCTTTCCACGTCGTCGGTCTTTTTCACCGGGATGCCAGTCGCCTCCGAGATGAACTCCCCGACTCCGCCGACCGCGGAAGCGACGATGGGCAATCCCGCCGCCGTTGCATCGAGTAGCACGATCGGCAGTCCATCCCACGCCGAGGTGTAGAGAAACGCGGCATGACGGCCTTCCCCGGCAATTTGATCCAGGGACTCAAAGGATCCGTTGACGCTAACGTTGCCGAGCTCACGCAACCGAGTCGCAATGACTTCCTCTTCGGGAGTCTGACCGCAGCCATGCACTTCGAACTGCACCTCCGGCATCGCTCTTGCGATTTGTTCCAATAGGTCGACTCGCTTTTGGCGGCTAAATCTTCCCGCCCATAGCACCGACCGTGTCGCGCCTGCACGATATCGGGGGGCTGCAGCCACTGCATGGGGAAAATGGAGCGTGTGGAGCAACTCTCGACGCATGCCGTAACGCCGCACAAGCTCGCCCGGATAGTATTCCGTATCGCAGAACACCCCATCCAGATAAGGCAGGCAGCTCGGAAAATAGATCTGCGCGTAGCTCCATCGCACGCCGTTGGCATCATAGTCATCGCAGAAAACACTGGCGAAAATCGACTTGCCCAGCGCGCGCAGCGCCTTTCCGTGAAAACGCACGACGTCCCAGCCCAGCGGCGAATTGATTAGATGAATAGTATGAGCCGTCGATTGCAGCAGGATGCGGACCAGCACCGCAATCTGTTCCTCGTGCGGTAACCCTGTCGCCATTGTCCCTAGCGGCAAAAAGCGAACGCCTTTCGGCAAACGATTGGCCCAAGGGGATTCTGCGTCCAGCGTGGTAATCACGACTACCGACTTCCCCGCAGCCACCGCTGCTTCGGCATGGTGCAGGATCCCCTGGTCAGCCCCCCCTCGCTTCAGCCACGGCGCGAGAATGATTACGTCCGGCCTCGCATCCCGCACGGTCGGATAGCAGGCTGCATAAAGACTACCGGCGCCAGACCGAACAGGCGTGATGTAGCGTAGGAAGGACGAGATC
Organism: Cupriavidus gilardii; assembly: GCF_017598945.1. GTDB lineage: Bacteria > Pseudomonadota > Gammaproteobacteria > Burkholderiales > Burkholderiaceae > Cupriavidus > Cupriavidus gilardii_E. Next base: position 29,374 of record NZ_JAGFTW010000005.1, on the reverse strand, counting down.
AGCTCGGGCGAAGGGTACAGTGAGGGTTCGATCTCGGCGAGCTCTCGCATCTCTTCGATTGCCCAAGGGGGCAGTATCGCCTTCTCCGCCGAGTCGACGGCTATCGCGGCGACCGGCGGCAGGAGAGGATCTTCTGGCAGGCTATCCTCGTCGATCAGTTCCTCCTCCATCAGTTCGTCGGCGACTTCCGGAGCGATGACGGGCAAAGGCGCTTGAATAGCTGCCTCCTTCGTCTGCGTTTCCAACGATCGAAAAGGTATCACGTGGCCGCCGACCAGCGTCAGCTTCGTGTAATGCACCAGCGTTTCAATCCGATCGCTTTTGGATGGCGGCAATAGACGAACCAACGGCTTGACTACCGACCGCCAGATTGCACGCAAGGCGTTTTTGCTCCACTGCTTCACAGCTGGCTCCCTTCCAGTGCGAACCCGTCTCGCCATTTCTCGGGCTCATCAAAGAAACGGCTCGGACGAACTGTTGCTCCGCTTTGCACCATCTCAACCACCATCGACGATGCCTTGCGGCGGTAGAACAGCGCGGCGTCCGGTGCGGTGACGTGGCGCACTCCGTGGGCTAGCGTCTCGAGGTTCCAGTGCCAATCCTCATAACCGAACCCGGTGGTACGTACATTGGTGGGCTGATAGGGATACCTTAGATAAATGTCGCGCTTGCCGAAGGAACACGAAACCCAAGGATGGTCCATCATGCAGCCCGCGAGCGGATACTCTGCCGACTCCATGTCGAAGGTCTGGGCGACACAATGGACAGCGCCAAATGAGATGGTCAACTCTGGATGAACAATGACGTCCCGTGGATCCAACTGCGCCTTGCGCAGGGCAGACACAAACCAGTTTCGGCTGTAGTAGTCGTCGCCATCCAGGATGGCGATATACGGCGCAGTGGCCGCAGCAATGCCATCATTGCGGGACAACGCGAGGTCGGCGTTTCGGACCGGCAGCACACGGTCGGTCGATCGCACCGCGGGGTGCTCCATCACGATGCGGGCCGTTTCCTCGTCGGCGCAGTCGAGCACTGCAACCAGTTCGGTAGCAATGCCGTGGTTATCGGAAACCGCGCGCATCCGTTCTAGGCCTAGCAGTGCGAACTGGGCCAATACCTTCTCTCCATGGAAGGTCATGATGATGCTGATAGTGGGCTTTCCCACGGCATCTCCTGGCATAACTGAGGCTGGCATTTTTTTGAGTTGTTTGCGATGTGTTCTGCAATGTCGCGGCGGCGGACATGGCACCGCGCCGGCAAGCCTGATTCCTAATTGCGGTCCGGCGGTGACTTCTGTGCATCAGGATCGGAGAGCGGGTGCGCCGGTTCGCCAGCCCTGTCACGCAGCGAGGCCTCCAGTTGCTCGACATAGTCCATAGTGCGCGATCGGTTTTCCTCCAGCCACTTCTTGCCACGCGCCAGTGCCTCGTTTTCGGCGCGCAACTGCTGGAGCTCGACATCGCGTTCACGGAGCGATGCTTCCAGTTGCTCGACGTAGGTCATGGTGCGCGATCGGTTTTCCTCCAGCCACTTCTTGCCACGGGCCAGTGCCCCGTTTTCGGCGCGCAATTGCTCCAGCTCGGCATCGCGCTCACGGAGCGATGCTTCCAGTTGTTCGACATAGGGCATGGTGCGCGATCGGTTTTCTTCCAGCCACTTCTCGCCATGCAGCACCTGTGCTTCGTTTTCGGCGCGCAACTGCTCGAGCTGGAGATCGCGATCACGGAGCGATGCTTCCAGTTGCTCGACGTATGCCATCGTTCGCACACGGTTCTCCTCCAGCCAGCTCTTGCCATCCAGCACAGCGTCCAGATACACACGCAGCTCCTTGATCTCCGCTGCCATGCGCTTCCGTTCATCCGCCATAGCGTCAATGCGCGCCTGCGTAGCGAACGCCTCCTCTTCAATTTCCGCTTGATATACGGAGGGACGCGACCGTGCCAGATCAGCGAACTTTCCGCCGGCCAGCAGCCGGCCGATCTTGCGAACGACGGACGCCAGCTCCCGCGGCTCGAAAGTTGGAGGGTCATAGTCCTCCGACACCGAGCTCATATGCGCCCCGACCGCCTTCATCCAGCGAATCCCTTCGCTGCGCCACAACTCGCGTGCCAGGTCCGGATTCCCGTCAACCACGTGCATCGATCCAAGCAGCCATGCTGCGTCCACCGCCTTGGTCAGCAACGTCACGCTGTAGGCGGCCGGATCGTCGCGGAGCACCGCGGCGAGCGCGGCCTGCGCTTCCGGGCGGCGGTCAAATTCGAGATGGAGCAACGCCAGGACATAATTCAGCGAAATCACCCAGCGCTTGGCGTTGGGGTTTCGCGGTGGCATGGCGACATACTCTTCAATCAGCGCGCATACGTCGTCCGCGTTCCCCCCCGGGTGCTTTTCCAGCAAGCGGTACGCAAGAATCGCCAGAGCGGCACCCCGGTCCGCGCTGCCTGGAGCGCTGGTTGCCACTACTTGTTGCGCCCATTCGACCTGGAGATCCGCAGACTCCGTGCGCAAGCCGATCGAAACCATGGCACGGACCAGCCATGGATTATCGTAATCGCGCCCGAAGGCAAGCGCATGACCGGCAGCAAGCCGCTCTGACTCTGTGAAATGCCGTTCCCGATAAGGCAGGTCTGCACCGGCAAATGGGCTCTTCATGGCCACGCAAAGCCACCATTCCGCTTCGATGGGATCCGCGTCGGCGTTTTCGAGTTCGACGAGCGATCGCGGGCGCCGAACCCATTCGCACTTCGCCCCCAATTTCTTCACCCGGTCCGCAGTCTGGCTGAAAAATTTCTCAACCGCGAAACGTGCGCGCAACTGCTGGCGGAACTTGTCGAGGGTGTAGACGTGGAGATGAAACGGATTGGGATCCTCGCCGGTTTCGTCGCTCCAGTCATTGGGCACGCTGCCGATGAATCGTCCGCCCGGTGCCAGTACCCGGTCGAATTCCGCAAGCAGGCCTTCCGGATCCTCGACGTGCTCCAGCGTTTCGAAGCTGACCACAAGGTCGACGCTGTTATCCGGGATGGAATGCAGGCACTGCGGCAGAAAGCCCTCACGGAATTCGAGCCCTGCGTCGGCGTAGCCGAAATTGCTCGAAGCATACTTGGCCGCGTATTCGCTGCCATCGATGCCGATCACCTTGCTGGCCTTCGTTCCAGTCCAGATCAGATGACTGCCATATCCAAGCCCGCAGGCGGCGTCGAGCACGACGTCCCCCGGCCGGACGAAACGCGCCGCCAGCTGATACCGAAATACATGCGCGTCGGAGCGGCTGCCGCTCTCTCGCAGCATATCCATATGCAGATCGCGCTCCTCACGGAGCCGCTCCAGCGGGTACGTCTGCAAGGCCGCATCCGGGATCTTTTCCAGTGGAATCTCGATCCAGGGAGCATCGTGCTGCAGACTCGCATAGTCGGACGCCACATAGTAGCTCGGGTGCTTGCGCCAACCGGCAGCGAAGCAGGCAGCCTCCCACCAAGCACGATCACCAACGCTCAGGAACCGCTCCTGGCCTTCGGGCGGCTGTACCGTCGGAACGCGTAGCAGCATGAAGCGGTAAGCCACTCGGCGCAGCTCCCGCAGCGCTGGCACGATCTGTTCCTCGGCCAATTGCTCGAGATAGTCACTGACGACAACGGTGTCGAAAGCATCCGTAGCGAACGGAAGTTGGATGGCCGACGATGCGCCAACGGTTGACCCGCCCCCAAGCGAACCGATATCGAAGGATTCGCCATGAAAGCCAAACTGCCGTACTTCGCGGGAAACGTTGCCCGAGGCAAGTCCTATGTCGAGCACCTTACCGGGGCCGCAGAAGGCCAGCACCTGCCTGGTTAGGGAAGAAATATCGGTTGTGCTCACACTGAGGAATCCTGTACAAATGTTGGTCGACTTCGGCGCTGCAGTTCTACGATGCGTCCATGTCAGAATGTGGCTCGCATGCCGAGGTCGACGATGCCACCAAAAAAGTTTTCGTCTCGTTTGACCAATACCTGGAAGAACGCAGCTTCGTCGACCCAATGCAGTTGCCGCTGCGACATGTAGTCGGGCGTGGCCTCGTAGGTGATCGTGCTTTGGACTTCGTAAAGGTTGGAGCCCAACGAGCATGGAAATTCCAGCTCGACTGCAACGCGCTGATTGGCCTGAAAGCGCCGCTGCCAGAAGACCTCGCCCTCCTGCAGGCCAGCCAGCACGCGCATATCCTGATTCAGCGTGCCCCAGGAATAGATCTTGATCCCTTCCTTGTTGCGAATCCGCACGCCGACATTGAGGTGTTCCAGCGGTTGCGTGGTCTCGAACACGATACGGATCCGCGCCTTTTCGCCAGGATGGAAAACTGTACAGGGCTCGCCATTCGAGTCGAGCACCTCTGTGCTGACTACCGTCGCGCCGCCATCGCCAAACTCAAGTCGGCCCAACGTCGCGCTAGGCGCAGCTCGCACGACTGAACTGGTTGGCGCGGCGGCTTGGGGAGGGGACTCTTCTTGCTCTGGCGCCGCGTCGTCGCCCGCTAGCGCCAACGCCGGTGCGGGTGCCGGCACCGCTTCGACCACCGTTGCGTGCGCTGCCGCCCGCTGCTTCAACTCATTTGCAATCTTGCTGTAGTACTCGGACTCGCGCGCGTGCAACAGCTTGCGATACTCGAGCACCACTTCGGAGGAATTCCCGATGGCGGTCATACGGCCCGAGTTCAACAGGACCGCCCGATTGGTCAAGGTGCGAACGGTTTCCTGGTCGTGCGATACGAACAGAAGAGTCACCCCGTCGTTGAGCAGACGTTCGATCTGCTGATAACAACGCTTCTGGAACAGTGCATCACCGACTGCCAGCGCTTCATCCACGATGAGGATATCGGGAGACAGTTGCACCTGAACCGCAAACGCCAGGCGTACCAACATGCCGCTGGAGTACGTACGGACCGGCTGATCGATATGCTCGCCGATATCCGCGAATGCAGCGATGGCATCGAAGCGCCGCAGAATCTCTTCATTTGAGAACCCGAGCACCGCACCGTTCAGCATCACGTTCTCCCGGCCGGTGAAATCGGGGTTGAAGCCAGAGCCTAATTCCAGCAACGCCGCAATGCGACCCTGCGTCTGAACTTCGCCGGTGGTGGGCGAGAGCGTGCCGGTGATAATCTGCAACAAGGTACTCTTGCCGCTACCGTTGCTTCCAATGATGCTGACAGCCTCGCCTTTGCGCACATTGAAAGAGATGTCGCGCAGCGCCCAGAATTCGCGAAAGTACGGTCCCGCTTTCGCGCCCACCATGGAGGCCAACCGCGGCATGACGAACTGCTTCAGACGATCTCGAGGCGTGTCGTACAGTTCGTAGCGTTTGCTGACGCCGGCGACGGAAATTGCGAAATCGTTAGAGGACATCGGCGAACCCCCGGCGGGTCTTCTGGAACCACCAATACCCGAGCCATGCAACGACGCCGCTTCCTGCGGTATAGATGAGCAACTGGAGCCAGTCGGGCCAATGGCCAAACACCACTGCGGCACGCGCCTGCTCGATGATGAACGTCAACGGATTCAACAACAGAACTTTCCGATATGCCTCGGGCAATGCGTGCACCGAGTAAAACACTGGGGAGAGAAACATAATTACGGTAGTTGCAATGCCAACGGTCTGCGCAACATCGCGGACATACACGCCAAGCGACGAGAAGATCCATCCGAGCCCGAGAGAAAACAGCAACAGCGGCACCATGATCAGTGGCAGCGCCAACGCGGAAACTGGAATACTGCCCTGCGTGATCGCGAGAGCCGCAATCAGAACCATCACACCGATCAGTGTGTGAAACAATGCCGCCCCAAGTGCCACCACCGGCAGAACCTCGAGCGGAAAAATCACCTTCTTGACATAGTTCGCATTCGAAGTGATCAGCGTGGGCGCGCGATTAAGTGTCTCGGCGAACAATCCGAAGATGTTCATTCCAACAAACAGCACAATGGCAAACTGCGTCTTGGTTTCCTCAGTACCGACTCCCCAGCGTGCCTTAAACACGACGCTGAAAACGAACGTATAAACGGCCAGCATTAGGATCGGATTGAAAAAGGACCAGGTCAGCCCCATGACGGAGCCGCGATATCGGCCAAGAATTTCGCGCCGAGTCATCTGGTTGATCAATCCTCGATTGCGCCATACGGAGCCGATGGCTGCCCATGGCGAAACGGAAAGCTGTTGGTGTGGGTTCATACGATTGCAATTACCTCTTCGTTGGCGCCCGTTGTCCAAAGGAAACTACGGCGCCGTGAGCGTCGCTGGAGCTCCACGTTGTGGACTGGCGTGCGTAGACAACACCTGCCGGCCTTCGCCGCCCGGATGGCGTCGGCCATCTATCCGTGGTGCTCGCCGCCGTAAGTACTAAGAATCCAGTCCCAGGTCTGCGTAATGCCGGCCTGAAGGTCGATGGCGGCACGAAAGCCGCAGTGCTGTGCCAGTTTGGTGGGGTCGAGGACGTTGTACGCGACATCGACACCCCGTGGTTGCTCATAGCGCAAGTCGATCCGCACACCTTGTCCCGCTATGGCCGGCTGGATGAAATCGTTGATCAGTCTATTGATCGACGTGCCCAAGCCGGTTCCGATGTTGTAGGTTTCACCCGCTTGCCCGGCTTGAATCGCCGCCAGGATGCCTCGCGCGATATCGTCAACATGGATATAGTCCCGCACCGCGCTGCCGTCGCCGTAAATCGTGACCGGTTTCCCCTGCAGCGCCGATGCCATGACGGTCGGTATCAGCCCCTGTCCCTTGAACGGCTGCTGGCCAGGACCGTAGGCATTGCCCGGCCGAACCACAACGGCTTGCAAACCCCGTTGTACGACATATAGCCCCAGAACCTGCTCAATCAGGGTCTTTGAGGTGCCGTAGACGGAAATTGGCCGCAATGCCGCTCGTTCCGAGATGGGCGCCGGCTCTGCCGGCTCACCATAGACCGTACCCCCGGACGAAATGAACACAAGCTTCAGGTGCTTGTTGGCAAGGCATCGATCGAACAGCCGCACGGTCGGGGCGACGTTGCGATCTATCTCTTGCACCATGCTCGAATCCAACCCAAGTAGCATCGCGCGATGCACCAAGTGCACCACAACGTCCACACCGTCGAGCATGCGGTCTAGATCGGCGGGTCGATCAAAGTCTCCGATGACATATTCGATGGCATCGTCCGCCGTGTCAGCTGCGGACACCACATCGGCACAGCGGACGGAAAAGCCGGCCGCTACGCATTGCCGGGCGAGGCGAGCTCCGATGAAACCGCCGCCCCCGATAAGCAGCACCTTGGTCATGCGAAGTACTCAGCCTGCGCGAAAGGGCCGGCAAGACGGTCCTTGTTGGCCAGGATCGGCGCGCCATCCAAAGGCCATTGGATACCGAGTTCGGCATCATCCCACCGGACGCTGCGCTCGCATTCCGGCGCGTAGTAGTCCGTGGTCTTGTACAGGACTTCCGCAATATCGGATGTCACCAAAAAGCCGTGAGCAAATCCCTCCGGCACCCACAGTTGCCGCTTGTTCTCGGCTGAAAGAGAGGCACCCACCCACTTGCCGAAATTCGGCGAGCTCTTGCGCAAGTCCACCGCGACATCGAACACTTCGCCAACAACAACGCGCACCAGCTTGCCCTGCGGCTGGCCGATCTGATAGTGCAGGCCGCGCAGTACGTTGCGTACCGAGCGCGAGTGGTTGTCCTGCACGAATGCCGCGTGGATACCGGTGGCTTCCGCGAAGGCCTTCGCATTGAAGCTTTCGTAGAAGAAACCGCGCTCGTCGCCGAACACCTTCGGCTCGACGATCAGCACCTCAGGCAGCGCGGTCGGCGTAATAGTCAGATTCATGGTCGAATCAGCGGACGTTTTCGGAAATGATCTGGCGCAGATATCGGCCATAGCCATTCTTGGCGAGCGGCTCGGCCAGTCGCTCGATCTGCTCGGCAGTGATCCACTTGCTCCGATAAGCGATTTCTTCAGGGCATGCGACCATCAGCCCCTGCCGGTTCTGCAACGTCGCAATGAAGCTGGCTGCCTCGAGCAAGGAATCGTGGGTACCGGTATCCAGCCACGCGTAGCCGCGTCCCATGATCTCGACGTTGAGTTGTGCCATTTCAAGATAGCGCCGGTTGACGTCGGTGATCTCCAGCTCGCCGCGGGCGGAAGGCTTGATTTCCGCCGCAATATCGCAGACCTGGTTATCGTAGAAGTAGAGGCCCGTCACGGCGTAGTGCGAACGTGGCTTGGCGGGTTTCTCCTCCAGCGACACCGCGCGACAGTCCTCGTCGAACTCGACGACCCCATAGCGCTCGGGATCGTGCACGTGATAAGCGAATACTGTTGCGCCTTCCGTCGTTGCGGACGCCCGATGCAATTGAGCCACCAGATCGTGGCCATGGAAGATGTTGTCGCCGAGGATCAACGTGGAAGGATCGTTGCCCACGAAGTCGCGCCCGATGATGAAGGCTTGCGCCAGCCCATCCGGCGAAGGTTGCACCGCATATTGCAGGTTGATGCCCCAGCTGGCACCGTCGCCGAGCATTTCGACAAAGCGCGGCGTATCTTCCGGCGTCGAGATGATCAGAATGTCTCGGATCCCTGCCAACATCAGTGTCGACAGCGGGTAGTAGATCATCGGCTTGTCGTAGACAGGCAGCAGCTGCTTCGACACGGAACGCGTGATCGGATAGAGGCGTGTGCCGGAACCCCCGGCGAGGATGATGCCTTTGCGCATATTCGATTCAGTGCAGGATCTGGTCGAGCATATGGTGGATTCCGCTCTTCCAGTCCGGGAGAAAAACGCCGAAGCGCTGCCGCAATTTGGTGGTATCGAGCATGGAATTGCGTGGACGCGGCGCCGGTAGCGGATATTCGGCAGTGGAAATGGCCTCGATGGCGTCGGCACCAGCTTTTAGCTCGACGCCTCTGTCGGCGGCGTACCGCACCACCTCGCTTGCATAGGCGTGCCACGTCGCCTCACCCGTCGCAGCAAGATGGAACACACCGGTCATGGCCTCAACGTTCGCGCCTCGCACCTGACGACGTGCGATGGCATGGGCCGTGACATCGGCGATCAATGACGCCGTGGTGGGCGCACCGTACTGGTCGGCCACCACTCGCAGGCGATCTCGCTCTCGCGCCAGTCGCAGCATCGTCTTGGCGAAATTGGCACCATGCACACCGGCGACCCAGCAAGTGCGAAATATCAGCGAGTCGCCACCGACCGCCAGAATCGCTTGTTCGCCCGCAAGCTTGCTCTTGCCATAGACGGACTGAGGATTGGTGGCGTCCGTCTCGACATACGGGCTCGCCTTGGTGCCATCGAACACATAGTCGGTCGAGTAATGCACCAGCAAACTACCGAGTGCCTTCGCTTCCTCGGCCAGGATTCCAGGCGCTGTGCCGTTGATCGCGTAGGCCAGTTCAGCCTCGGATTCGGCCTTGTCCACGGCCGTGTATGCCGCGGCATTGACGATGACATCGGGACGCACGTCACGCAGGACGCGCCGAATCTCGTCAGGACGTGCGAGATTGCATCCAGTGCGGTCACGCGCCACGACCGGGCCGACAGGACTCAAGCTGCGTCGCAACTCGAACCCGACCTGCCCATTGCTGCCGAGGACAAGAAGCGTGGGCGCATCGGCCGCGCTATGCCGCATACTGCTTCGCCACCCAATTCCGATATTCCCCGGACATCACGTCCTGCACCCAGGCCTGATTGTCCAGATACCACTGCACCGTCTTGCGCAGGCCGGTCTCGAACGTTTCCGCCGGCTTCCAGCCCAGTTCGCGTTCGAGCTTGCGCGCGTCGATCGCATAGCGCCGGTCGTGGCCGGGGCGGTCCTTGACGAAGGTGATCTGGTCTCGGTAGGAGCCCGAGGACTTCGGCTTCAGTTCATCCAGCAGGTCGCACAGCGTATGGACCACGTCCAGATTGGTCTTCTCGTTCCATCCGCCGACGTTGTACGTCTCACCGACCCGACCGCGTGCCAGCACTTCGCGAATCGCGGCGCAATGGTCGCCGACGTACAGCCAGTCGCGCACGTTCAGCCCATCGCCGTAGACCGGCAGTGGCTTGCCGCCGAGCGCGTTGGCGATCATCAGCGGGATCAGCTTTTCGGGGAAGTGATACGGCCCGTAGTTGTTCGAGCAGTTGGTCGTCAGGACCGGCAGGCCGTAGGTGTGATGGTAGGCCCGGACCAGATGGTCGGAACCGGCCTTCGAGGCGGAGTACGGGCTGTTGGGCGCGTAGGCCGTGGTCTCGGAGAACGGCGGATCGTTCGCGTCGAGCGAGCCGAATACCTCGTCGGTCGACACGTGCAGGAAGCGGAAGGCGGCCTTGCGGGCGTCGTCGAGCCCGTTCCAGTACGCGCGCACCGCTTCGAGCAGCGTGAAGGTGCCGACGATATTGGTCTGGATGAATTCGCCGGGGCCATGGATCGAGCGGTCGACGTGGCTTTCGGCAGCGAAGTGCAGGACGGCGCGGGGCTGATACTCGGCAAGCAGCCGGTCCAGTGCGGCGCGGTCGCAGATGTCGGTGCGCGAGAAAGTGTGACGCGAATCGCCCTCCAGCGAGGCAAGCGTCTTCAGGTTGCCGGCGTACGTGAGCTTGTCGACATTGACGACGCTGTCGGCGTCGGCGTTGTCCAGCCAGTTCAGAACGAAATTGGCGCCGATAAAACCAGCGCCGCCAGTCACTAGAATGTGCGGCAAACCCCTTTCTCCCTAACAATCGATATGTTTCGAAAACGGGACAATAGCCCGGCGCCCGCCTTGATCCGTGGGTGGGACGGCAGGATCATCAGTGTTCTCAGAAGTGGCGGTATTCTATCCGAGCGCCCCCCCGGGATTACCCGGGCCAGTCATCTTTTTGTAGCCTGTTGTAACGGCTCACGCCCCCCCTCTTTACAATCGACAAAAAGTCTCCTCTGGCTCCCTTTTTTACCTCTATGCCCCATTCCCCGGTCCCCGCTTCCTACCCTTACGCCGTCGGCGACCTGCAAGGTTGCGCCCCTTCCCTGGAACAACTTGTCACCAAAATTCCCGCCGATGCGCCACTTCGCTTCGTCGGGGACCTGGTCAACCGGGGACCGGCGTCGCTCGCGACATTGCGGATGGTCCGGGCGATGGGCCAGCGTGCCGAGTCGGTGCTGGGCAATCACGACATCCATCTATTAGCGGTTGCCGCCGGCGTCCGCAATCCGGGTTCGTCTGACACGCTGGACGATGTCCTGCAAGCACCGGACCGGGAGGAGCTGCTGCATTGGTTGCGCCACCGGCCGCTGGCCCTCCACGACAACGGCTTTCTGCTGATCCATGCCGGGGTGCTGCCGCAATGGACCGTCGAGCAGACGCTGGAGCTTGCCAGCGAAGTCGAGCGGGAGCTACAGGGACCGGGCTGGAAAGCATTCCTCGCGGACATTTTCGGTAATGCGGCAAATCGCTGGCATGACGGGCTGCGCGGCATCGAGCGGCACCGGGTCGTGATCAATGCGCTGACGCGGTTGCGCTTCTGTACCGCCGACGGTGTGATGGACCTCAAGAGCAAGGAGGGGTTGGGCAAGGCACCCGACGGCTTCCTGCCGTGGTTCGATGTGCCGGCACGCCGGACCCGCGATACCACGATCGTCTGCGGCCACTGGTCGACGCTGGGGCTGGTGATGCGGCCCGACCTGATGGCGCTCGACACCGGTTGTGTCTGGGGTGGCCAACTGACCGCCGCCCGCCTGGCGCCGGAGCCGGCGGACCGTGAGGTCGTCCAGGTCGACTGTCCGCAATATTGTGATCCTTTAGGCTGATATTGTCAGCCCCTGGCCGGCAATGTCGGTGTGCTACCGCACCGAGGAGCAGGCCGGATCGCTGGTAGCCGTGGTTTCCGCCGGGAGGCCGGACGGCTCGCCGGCGGGCGGCACCGCTTCACCCTGAAGCTGTCGGCACAACCCGAGCACCGCCTCGCGCGACTGCTCGGCCAAGGTACGGCGGCCGGCCTCGTCCGCCTGCAGCGGCAGACCGAACGCGACCTGCGCCGTGATCGGCGGCGCCTGCAGGATCGCGTCGAGCGTCTGCAGCAGCGTCAGGTCGCCGATATAGGCCGGGGCGACCGTGCGTTCTCCGGTGGCGGCGTCGCAATAGCGCAGGGCCACCGGCAACACCGGCAGGCCCGCGGAGATTGGCGCCTGCATCAGGTTGGCGTGGAACGGCAGCACGTCGGTGCCATCGGTGGTGGTGCCTTCGGGGAACACGCAGACCCGGTCGCCCTGCAGCATGCAATCGGTGATGTCATGCAGCACGCGATGCGCATCGCGCTTGCGACCGCGTTCGATGAACAGCGTGCCGGTCTGCGCGCACAGCCAGCCGATCACCGGCCAGTCGCGGATTTCCGACTTGGCGACGAAGCGCGCCGGCTCCCAGCTGTGGATCACGAAGATGTCGAGCCAGGAGATATGGTTGGCGACGATCATGGCGCCGCGTCCGCTCTCCGGCATCGGCCCGATCAATTCGATATCGACGCCGCAGATGCGCAGCAGCCGGCGCGACCAGCGGCGGATATGCCATTGGCGCGATGCCTTGCCGAGCCACGGGAACAGGACCGCGCAGGTCAGCAGGCCGCGTAGCAGGTGCAGACAGAGGACAAGCTTGCGCAGGGCGATCATGGGATCGAGGCAAAGGGGCAAGAGCGAGCGGACATGGTTTGCCAGGTGCGGCTGCCCTCTCCCCCGGCCCCTCTCCCGCTAGGGGAGAGGGGAGTTCGGTATGCGAAGGGCGACGCAGTGGCGTGACTCGCCGCAATGTTAGCGGGCGGCCGCGGCCTCGCCGTTGCGCGACTGCCCGGCCAGCTCATGGACCAGCTGGCCGCCGACCAGCGTGGCCGTGACGCGGCCGCGCATCTCGTAGCCCAGCCACGGCGAGTTCTTGCCCTGGCTCTTCAGCGTGCGGCGCTCGACCTTCCACACGGCATTCGGATCGAACAGGCAGACGTCGGCCGCGGCCCCGACCGCCAGCCGCCCGGCCGGCAGGCCGATCACGCGCGCCGGCTCGCTGGTGATGCGGCCCAGCGCCTTGACCAGCGGCACCTTGTGCTCGTCGGCCCAGCGCAGCGTCAGCGGCAGCAGCAGTTCCAGCCCGGTGGCGCCCGGCGACGCCTCGGCGAACGGCAGCAGCTTCTCGTCGTCGTCGACCGGCGTATGGTCGGAGCACAGCGCGTCGATGGTGCCGTCGGCCAGCGCGGCGACGATGGCGTCGCGATCGCGTCCGCTGCGCAGCGGCGGCGAGAAACGCATCTGCGAGTTGAAGTACCCGATGTCCATATCGGTCAGGCCGACATGGTGGATGTTGACGTCGCAGGTGACCGCGAGCCCTTCGCGTTTGGCCTGCCGCACCAGCTCGAGGCCGGCGGCCGACGACAGCCGGCACAGGTGGACGCGCGCGCCGGTGGAGCGCATCAGTTCGAAGATCGTATGCAGCCGCACGGTCTCGGCGATCACCGAGACGCCGGACAGTCCGAGCCGCGACGCCACCGCACCGCTGGCGGCGACCCCACCGCCCAGATACGGGTCTTCCGGCCGCAGCCAGACGGTGAAGCCGAAGGTCTGCGCGTACTGCAGCGCGCGCAGCAACACCTGCGTATTGCGGATCGGCGCCTCGGCCTGCGAGAAGCCGACGCAGCCGGCTTCCGTCAGCTGCGACATCTCGGTCAGCACCTCGCCCTTCAGGCCCAGCGTCAGCGCGCCGAGCGGGTACACATGGGTCTGATTCAGCGTACGGGCGCGGTACTTGAGCATTTCGACGAGACCCGGCTCGTCGAGCACCGGGTCGGTGTCTGGCGGGCACACCAGGCTGGTGACGCCGCCGGCGGTGGCCGCGGCCACTTCGGATTCGAGCGTGGCCTTGTACTCGTAGCCCGGCTCGCGCAGCCGGGCCGACAGGTCCACCAGGCCCGGGCAGACGATCAGTCCGGTGGCGTCGATGGTCTTGTTGGCCTGGAAGTCGGCCGGCGCATTGCCGATTCCGACGATCTTGCCGGCGGCGAGGAACAGGTCCTGCTGGGCATCGATATTGCCGGCCGGGTCGATCAGGCGGCCACCCTTGATGTGGATCTTCATATCGTGTCGCTTGCTATCGCTTGCCATTGCGGCTTGTAGTTGCGGCTTGTTTTGGTGCCTGGCGCCCCGTCGTAGAAAGAGAGACGCTCGCCCGTTGGATCGCGCTTCAGTCGTTGTTGCCGGCGACGATGCCCATCACCGCCATCCGCACCGCAATGCCAAAGGTCACCTGGTTCAGGATCACCGACTGCGGACCGTCCGCCACCGCCGAATCGATCTCGACGCCGCGGTTCATCGGCCCGGGGTGCATCACGATCGCATCGGGCTTGGCCAGCGCGAGCCGCTCCGGCGTCAGGCCGAACGCCTTGAAGTATTCCTGCGCCGACGGCAGCAGCGCGCCGCTCATGCGCTCGTTCTGCAGCCGCAGCATGATGATCACGTCGACGCCCTTCAGGCCCTCTTCCATGTTGTGGAAGACCCGCACGCCCATCTGTTCCAGGCCCGACGGCAGCAGCGTACGCGGACCGATCGCGCGCACTTCCGGCACGCCCAGCGTGGTCAGCGCGTGAATGTCCGAGCGCGCGACCCGCGAGTGCAGGATGTCGCCGACGATGGCCACGGTCAGCTTGGTGAAGTCCTGCTTGTAATGCCGGATCGTGTACATGTCCAGCAGGCCCTGGGTCGGGTGCGCATGGCGGCCATCGCCGGCGTTGATCACGTGCACGTGCGGGGCGACGTGCTCGGCGATCAGATAGGGCGCGCCCGAGCTGGCATGCCGCACCACGAACATGTCGGCCGACATCGCCGACAGGTTGTTGATGGTGTCGAGCAGCGATTCGCCCTTGCTGGTCGACGAGGCATTGATGTTCAGGTTCAGCACGTCCGCCGACAGCCGCTTGGCCGCGATCTCGAACGTGGTGCGGGTGCGCGTCGAGTTCTCGAAGAACAGGTTGAACACGCTCTTGCCGCGCAGCAGCGGCACCTTCTTGACGTCGCGGTCGGAGTCCGACAGCGACACGAACTGGCTGGCGGTGTCGAGGATGTGCGTGATCATGTCGCGCGACAGCCCCTCGATGGACAGCAGATGCTTGAGCTCGCCGTTCCTGGTGAGCTGCGGGTTGCGGAACGTCTTGGTCATGGGTGAGGCGTGGGCGGGTGCGGTTTGGCTCGGTACGGGTGCGCGGATGCTGGTGTTGCCTTTGTTCGGGCTTGTTCTGCTTATTCTGCTGCTGGTCTGCCTGCGGCTCAGCCGGCGGCAGCGTCGTTGTTGCCGTTCAGCGTCTCGGTGGCGAAGGAGAAACGGATGCCGGCGCCCTCGCCTTCGCGCGACAACACCAGATTGGTGCCGAACGGCAGCGTGATGCGCTCGCCGACGAAGTCGGCCGCGATCGGCAGTTCGCGCCCGCCGCGATCGACCAGCGTGGCCAGCGCCACGCGGGCCGGCCGGCCGTAGTCGAACAGCTCGTTGACCGCGGCGCGGATGGTGCGGCCGGTGGCCAGCACATCGTCGATCAGCAGCACCTGGCTGTCCTGCACCGAAAACGGCAGCGTGCTCGGCTGCGCCTGGCTGTGCAGGCCCTTCTTCGCGTAATCGTCGCGGTGGAAAGCCACATTGATCACGCCGTGATGCGGCAACTGCAGATCGGCAGCCAGCCGTTCGGCGATCCAGGCGCCACCCGAGTAGATGCCGGCGATTGACCACGGCGTACCGCCCGAGGCGGGGTCCGATGCCGCGGACAGCATCGCTTGCACGTGGTCGCGCAGCGCGCGGTAGAGCGCCTCGGCGTCGAGGGTGACGTTGGAGATCATAGCGGGAGTTGGTCGAAATACTGTTGCAGGATGATGCGGGCGGCTTCGTGATCAAGCGCCCCCGGCCTGGCGCCGTTCGACTGGGCCTCCAGCGAGCTGTAGCGCTCGTCGACCCAGGTCACCGGCAGATTGAAGCGGCCGTTGAGCTGATTGCCGAAGCGCCGCGCCAGCTTGGTTGCCGGCTGTTCGCCGCCTTCGGGCGTCAGGGGCAGGCCCACCACCAGATGTACCGGCGCCCATTCGGCGATCAGCGCAGCGACGGCCTCGAAGCGGCCTTCGACGGTGATGTTCGGCACGATCGTCAGCGGCCGCGCCTCGCGCGTGATGAAGTTGCCCAGCGCCACGCCGATCTTGCGCTCGCCGTAGTCGAAGCCCAGCACGGTGCCGTCGGTTGGCACGGCGGACACTGGTGCGCCTTGCGGCGCCGGCTTGTGGAGCGGCGTGGCCGCGTCCGCGCTAGGCATGCCCCGCCTCGCCGGAGAGCATGGTGACATCGATGCCCAGAAGGCGAATGGCGGCGGCGAAGCGTTCCTCGGGAGGCACGCTGAATACGATCTCGGGGTCGGCCTGCACGGTCAGCCAGCCGTTGCGGCTCAGCTCTTCCTCCAGCTGGCCCGCGCCCCAGCCGGCATAGCCGAGCGTCAGCAGGAAGCGGTGCGGACCGCTGCCGTTGGCGACCGCCTCGAGCACGTCCTTGGAGGTGGTCATCTCCAGCCCCCCGGGCACCGTCAGCGACGACACATAGACGCCGACCGGGTCGTGCAGCACGAAGCCGCGCTCGGTCTGCACCGGGCCGCCGAAATAGACGGGCTGTTGCGCAACGGGCTGGATTTCGAGCTTGAGATCGATCTTGTCGAACAGCGTGGCCATGTCGATGTCGATCGGCCGGTTGATCACCAGGCCGAGCGCGCCACGCTCGTTGTGTTCGCAGATGTAGACGACGGCGCCGGTAAAAGTCGGATCCGCCATGCCGGGCATGGCGATCAGGAATTGATTCGTCAGATTGATGGGGGCTGCGGACGTCGCCATGCGTTGCATTTTATCAAATCAGCGCCAATGTTCCGGAAAAGATTCCCTCGTCCGGGCCCGCGCGGGGGGTCGAATGGTGCGCGCTGCCTCGCAGCCGTTGCGTCGCAGCATCGGCGCCTCAGTCAGTCCCTGCCTTCAGTCCCCACCTTCAGTCCCCCCGCCTCAGTCCTTGCGTACCAGTTCCGCCAGATCGGCCGGCGTCAGCCAGCGCCACTCGCCGGGCGCCAGCGCCGGGTCCAGCGCCAGTCCGCCGATGCGGCTGCGGTGCAGTGCGGCGACATGATTGCCGGCCGCCGCGACCATGCGCTTGACCTGATGATACTTGCCTTCGGCCAGCGTCAGCCGCAGCGCCCGCTCGGCGACGATCTCGCATGCCAAGGCGGCGATCGGCGCCGGTTCGTCCTCCAGCTGCACGCCTTCGCGCAGCGCCGCGGCCTGGGCCTCGGTGACGGGCTCGGCCGTGGTGACCTCGTAGATCTTGGGCACCTTGCGCTTGGGCGAGGTCTGCGCGTGAATGAACTGGCCGTCGTCGCTAAGCAGCAGCAGCCCGGTGGTGTCCTGGTCGAGCCGGCCGACCGCCTGCACGCCGCGCTCGCGCAGCGGCACCGGCAGCAGCGTGTAGACGCTGGGATGATGCAGCGGCCGTTGCGAGCATTCGTATCCGGCGGGCTTGTGCAGCATCAGATAGGCCTTCTCGTGGCAGACCCACGCCTCGCCATCGACGGTCAGCCGCAGCCCTTCCAGCACGAATTCGGCGCGCGGATCGTCGCACAGCTCGCCCTCGACCTCGACCATGCCGGCCGCCACCAGATCGCCGCAATAGCGGCGCGTGCCGAAGCCCTGCGATTGCAGGATGCGGTCCAGCGGCGTGGTCTTGGGCGGCTTGGCGGTCTTCGAGGTCATCGGCGGTCAGCGGGAGGTCAGTGAGAATGGGAGGTGCCGGGGGAATGGCCCAGGAGGCCATGCTACGGTAAACGATCGCGCGCAGAGCGCAGCGCAATGCTGCATGGAGAATCGAGCTTGCACCCATCCCCTCACCGCGAGCCGTACCGCGTCGGCCGCTCGTTCGAGCGCGCGCTGGTCTGGTTTCGGCGCGACCTGCGCGTAGACGACCATGCGGCGCTGCATTATGCCCTCAAGCATGCGCGCCGGGTATGGTGCGTGTTCGCATTCGATCGGGAGATCCTGGACCCGCTGCTGGCGCGCGGCCTGCGCACCGATCGTCGCGTGGCGTTCATCCTGGCCTCGCTGGCACCGCTCGATGCCGCCTTGCGCGCCGCCGGCGGCGGCCTGATCGTGATGCACGCCACTGCGCGCACGGCGATACCCGAGCTCGCCCGCGAACTGGACGTGCAGGCCGTCTTCGCCAACCACGACTACGAGCCTGCGGCCATCGAGCGCGACCACGCCGTGGCCGACGTGCTGGCCGGCCTGCCGGACAAATATCTGCATGCGCCATGGACCGCGCCGGAAGCGGTGCTCGCCGCGGCGGGGATCGTGTTGGGCAAGGACTATCCGCGCCCTGTCGTGCAGCACGACGTGGCGCGGCAGGAAACGTTGGAGCGGTATGCGGTGGTGAAAGCGGGAGCCGTCGCGGCAGCAGGGACGCGACCGGCATAGCGAGCGCTTTACTCTCTCCCCCGGACCCCTCTCCCCCCACGCGGGAGAGGGCAGGAAACCACGGCCCGCGGATTCGCGTGGTACGGCCAGCCGTGTTACGCCGCCAGCAGCGCGCTTTCCCGATAGTGCCGCTGCGCATCCTCCGGCCGTTCGGTCTGCTCGAACAGCCGCGCGAGCGACAGATGCGACCGAATGCGCAGGCGCCGCTGGTCCTCGCTGGTGGCGTACTTCAGCGCGCGCTCGAAGTTCGACTGCGCCTTGCCCCACAGCTGTTCGCCCAGGCAGAGCACGCCCAGCGTGAAATGCAGCTCGGCATCGTTCGGATGCTGGGCCAGCCATTTCTCCGCCTGCTGGATCTGCGGCAGCGCCTGGCCGGGCTCGGCGCAGTCGGCGTAGCGCAGCACCAGCCGGCTGTCCCAGTTGACCTTCAGCGCTTCCTCGACGATCTTGCGCGCCTCCTGCTGGCGGCCCAGCGCGGAGAAATAGCGCGCGGCCGGCTCGGCGATGCGGGCGGCGCGGCGCTCGTCGTTCGACAGCGAACGCCAGAAGTCCTGCAGCGCGTCGGCGTCGTGGCGGCGCTCTTCCAGCATGGCCTCGCAGGCCAGCTGCTTCAGACGCAGCGCCAGCACCGGATGCAGCGCGTTGCGCTTCTCCAGCGAGCGCGCCAGCCGCAGCACCTCGCTCCAGTTCTTCAGATGCTGATGCGCGCGCAGCGCGATCCGTTGCACATGGATCTGCCGCCCGCCCTGCGCCTGCAGCTGGGCGATCGTCTCCAGCGCGCCATCGGCATCGCGCGCGTCGACCAGCATCTCGGCCAGCGACACCAGCCGCGCCTGCTCGCGCTCGGGCGCGGTCACCTGGGCCAGCCAGCCGTCGCGCCGTTCGGCTTCCTGCATCTGGTGCGCGGCGCGAGCGCCGATCAGCGCCGCGGTCTGCGCCTGCTCGGGCCAGACCTGCGCCTCGCGCGCGGTGCGCTCGGCGCGGGCGAAGCGGCCCGCGAACAGGTTCTCGATCGCCTCGCGCAAGGCGGCCTGCGCCTTCAGCATCCGATTGCGCTCGCGATAGGCGGCGGCGCGCCGCGGCATCTCGGACAGATGCCGGATCGCCGACAGCACGGTCCACGCGACGAAGAACAGCAGCAACAGCAGCGCCAGCGCCAGATTGAGCGACAGCTCGACCCGATACGGCGGGTAGAACAGCACCACATTGCTCTGATTGAACTGCGTGAACAGCGCCAGCCCGACGGCGCCGCCAAACAGGATCGCCACCCAGAATAGAAGTCGCATGCGCTACTCCTTCTTCAGGGAACGCAGCGCGCCGAGGCTGTCGGACATCGTCGGCAGCTGCACGGCCACCGCACCGGCCTGCGCCTGCTTCAGCAAGGTCTGCACGGCCTGCACGCGACGGCTCTTGGTATCGAAATAGCGCTCGATCATGCCGTGTGCCGCGGCCAGATCGTTGCGGAACACCTGCTCGTTGCGCGACAGCAGCGCCAGCCGCGCGTTGAGCAGCCGCAGCTTGACGTTCTCGCGCAGGAACCAGCCCTGGTCGCCGGTCAACAGCAGCGCCTCGGTATCGTCGACGCGGCGAACGCGAATCACGCGCATCAGCTCGTCGCGCACGGTCGCCCAGACGCCGGCGAACCACTGCGTCACGCGATTGCCGGTGCCGTCGCCATCGCCCGCGGCGGGGGCCGAGGCCCCGCCGGGTTGCGATGCGGCCGTGCCGCGGGTCGCGCCTTCGCTGCGCTCCAGCATCCGTTCGCTGGACAGCAGCGGCAAGGCGTCGATCTGGTTGATGGCTTCGTCGAGCTTGATCGCCGCGCCGGTCAGATCGGTGTCGGGCATCGCCTTGAGCCGGCCAATGTCGCGCGCGATCGCCCGGCGCAGCTGGTTGTATTCGGGCTTGTCGGAGCGGGCCAGGCGAACGTCGGCGCTCTGCAGCGCGGCCAGCGCGACCTGGACGTTGCCGGTCAGCTGCAATTGCTGGCCGGCGCTGGTCAGCAGCTGCTGGATCTCGGCGATCTCCCAGTCGTCGCGGTTGCGCATCAGGTCCTGGTAGACCTGCTCGAGCGTGGCCTGCTTGTCGCGGGTCTCGCCGACCTGGGCTTCCAGCGCGCCGACCTTGGCCTGCATCTCCTTGACGGTGGTCTGGGCCTCGCGGGTCAGCACGCGCGACTCCTGCACCAGCGCGTCGTTGGTCTGCTGGCGACGAGCCAGCTCCTCGGTCAGCCGGTCGACCCGCTGCTGCAGCCACCAGAACGCGCCGCTGGCGACCAGCACGAGGACCGCGAGCAGCAGCCAGGCCAGGCTGCCGCGGCCGCGGGAGGTCGGCCGCTCACCGGGCGAGACGCCGGAGGGCGCCGCGCCGGGCGGCATGCCGGCCGGTGGAGGGGTGGAGGAAGCGGTGGAGGTTTGCTGTTGCGTCACGCGATCGACCTTCGTTGACGTGGATGGCGGTGATTCGGTGGGCGTGGTTGGGGGCGGCGCGGCGGGCGCGCTGCCCCGGGTAGCTGGGGCGGCCGATGCGGCCGTCCCGGCGGTCATGGATGGCGCCTGCGATTGCGCGGCGGGGCCCGTGGCCGGAGCTTGCGCAGCTGGAGCGGGCGCCGCTACCGGCGCGGCAGTCGCGTCAGGTTCGGACTTCGACGCGGGCTGCGGCCCCGCTTGCGACCCCGACGGCGACCCCGCTTGCGATGCCGCCTGCAATGCTGCTGCCGCCGCCGTTTTTGATGCCGCCTGCAACTGGCTCAGATACGGCTCGGCCCAGCGCAGGCAGGCCGCCAGCAGACCCTCGTCGCCCGGCGCGGCCAGCAGGACACGCGTGAAGCCCAGTGTTGCTGCCTGCTCGGCGATTCTCGCATGGGGGGCAATGCACTGCACTTCGCGGAGCGCGGCGTCTTCCTGCGGCGACAGATTGTCGCGGGCCAGGCGATCGAGGTTGCGCACGGCCTCGGAGCTCGTCAGCAGCCAGGCTTGCGGCGGCGCGCCGGGCTTCAGACCGTCGCGTACCGCTTGCCACTGCATCGATCCCGGAACGGGCATGGTGCGTTGATAGGCCTCGACGGCGTGCACGGTGGCACCGGCCTCGCGCAGTTGGTCGCCGAGCCATTCGCGGCCGCCGTTGCCGCGGACGATCAGCACCTCGCGGCCGGCCAGCGCCGGCACGTCGAGCTGCGCCCACAGCGCCTCGGAATCGAAGCGGGCGTCGGCGGGATCGAGATCGGCCGCGCGGCCATCGGCCCCGGCCGGCGATATCACGCGATGGCGCGGCGCGGCGATGCCGCGCTCGGCAAGCGCCGCCACGCTGGCGGGTCCGACCACCGCGACCGGCACCGATTCCGGCCAGACCGGTGCGGCGCCCTGCGCCAACGCGAGCGCATCGAGCGCATAGGCAATCGCGTTGGGGCTGACGAACACGACCAGCGCGAAATCGGGCAGCCGTGCCAGCGCGGCGCGCAGCGGCGCGTCATCGGCCGCGGGGCCAATCGCCAGCAGCGGAAAGCTCAATACGTCCACACCCGCGGCCTGCAGCGCCTCGGTCAGTTGCCGGGACTGCCCGGCGGGTCGTGTGACGACGACGGTCGGGCGGGGCATCGCTTCCCTTCAGTCGCCGCTGGGGCGCACCGGTGCGCCGTCGTTGTTCAGCGCGACGGCCAGCAGCGCATCGGCGCCCTGTGCCAGCAGCGCGTCGGCCACGGCGTTGCCCAGCGCTTCCGCATCGGCGGCGCTGCCGACCTCGGCCGCGCGCTGCGCGTGCACGCTGCGCGAACCGTCCGGCGTGGCGACGAAGGCGTCCAGTTGCAGGCGGGCGCCCTCCCAATGGGCGTAGGCGGCCAGCGGAACCTGGCAGGAGCCGCCGAGCCGGCGCGATACCGCGCGTTCGGCACCGACTGCCAGTGCGGTGGGAACATGATTGAGCGGCGCCAGCCACGCGGCCAGCTCAGGCCGGTCCGAGCGGATCTCGATGCCGAGGGCGCCCTGACCGGCCGCCGGCAGCGAGATCGCGGGGTCTAGCAGCGCGCGGATGCGGTCGGTCAGGCCCAGACGCTTCAGTCCGGCCGCGGCGAGGATGATCGCACCGTAGTCGCCGCGATCGAGCTTGGCCAGCCGGGTATCGAGGTTGCCGCGCAGCGGCTGCACGATCAGATGCGGATAGCGGCTGCGCAGCGCGGCCTCGCGGCGCAGGCTGGAGGTGCCGACCACGGTGCCGGGCGGCATCTCGTCGAGCGAGCCGAAGCGCGCCGACACCAGCGCGTCGCGCGGGTCCTCGCGTTCCATCACGGCCGCCAGCGCGAAACCCTCGGGCAGCTCCATCGGCACGTCCTTCAGCGAATGCACCGCCAGGTCGGCACGGCCTTCGGCCATCGCCACTTCGAGCTCCTTGACGAACAGGCCCTTGCCGCCGACCTTGGACAGGCTGCGGTCCAGAATCTGGTCGCCCCGGGTAGTCATACCCAGAATGGACACATCGCACGCGGGATAGTATTGTTGCAACGCAGCACGCACATGTTCGGCCTGCCACATGGCCAGTCGGCTTTCGCGTGACGCGATCACGAGCCTGCCCGGCGCGGCGGATGAGGATGCGGAAGGGACGGAAGCTTGCATGCCGCGAATGGTAGCACGCACCCCCGGCGGTCCCGCCGCTGTGGCGGACTGTAGCCGGCTGTGGCGGCATGGCGCCCGAAGGCCGAAGAGCCGGGCGAAAGCGGGTCGGGACGACGATCGGCAACGATCGGAAACACCAGCAGCATCAGAACCAAACGCAGAGGAGATTGCATGACGCAGCCAGCTGCGCGCCCGGCCGGCCGCCGGATCCGCGCTGTCCGAGGAGGCCGTTCGGAAACCGCCGGGAAAGATGTAAATGGGGCGAATGGGGCGAATGGGGCGAACGAGCCGAACGGGCCCGACGGCTCCGGGACACCCACCGGTTCCCCCGAGACCGCTGAAACCGCCCGGCCCGCGCCGTCCACCGCCCGCTCCGCACGCCGCGCCGCCGCAAAGCCGGCCTCCCACCTGGAAGTGGTGCCAGCCGCACCGGCGCGCAAGGCCGCCAGTGACAAGGACCTGCCGCTGCGCGAGGACATCCGCTTCCTGGGCCGCCTGCTGGGCGACGTGCTGCGCGAGCAGGAAGGCGAGGCGGCCTTCCAGATCGTCGAGACGATCCGTCAGACCGCGGTGCGCTTTCGCCGCGAGAACGACCGCGCCGCCGCGGCCGAGCTCGACCGGCTGCTCAAGCGGCTGTCGCGCGACCAGACCAATCAGGTGGTACGCGCCTTCAGCTATTTCTCCCATCTGGCCAATATCGCCGAGGATCAGCATCACAACCGGCGCCGGCGCATCCATGCGCTGGCCGGCTCGCCGCCGCAGCCGGGCAGCATGGCGCGCGCGCTGCAGGCCATCGATGCTGCCGGCGTCAGCGGCAAGCAGCTGCGCAAGTTCTTCGACGAGGCGCTGATCGTGCCGGTGCTGACCGCGCACCCGACCGAGGTCCAGCGCAAGAGCATCCTGGACGCCGAGCGCGAGATCGCCCGCCTGCTGGCCGAGCGCGATCTGCCGATGACGGCGCGCGAACTGGCCCACAACACCGCCCAGCTGCGCGCCAAGGTCACCACGCTGTGGCAGACCCGGATGCTGCGCAATACGCGGCTGATGGTGGTCGACGAGATCGAGAACGCGCTGTCGTACTACCGCACGACCTTCCTGCGCGGCATTCCGCAGCTGATGACCGAGCTCGAGGAGGACATCGCCGCGGTCTACCCCGCCTCGCGCCGCGCCAAGACCGAGCCGGGCCCGCTGCCGCCGTTTTTCCAGATGGGCTCCTGGATCGGCGGTGACCGGGACGGCAATCCCAATGTCACCGCCGACACGCTCGAGCACGCCGCTTGCCAGCAGGCGCTGCTGATCCTCGAGTGGTATCTGGACGAGGTGCACGCGCTGGGCGCCGAGCTGTCGATGTCCACGCTGATGGTCCAGGCGAGCCCCGCGCTGCTGGCGCTGGCCGATGCCTCGCCCGACCGTTCCGAGCACCGCGCCGACGAGCCGTACCGGCGCGCGCTGATCGGCATCTACGCGCGGCTGGCCGCGACGTGCCAGGCCCTGACCGGCCGCGCGGCGCCGCGCCATCCGGTTGCCGACGCCGAGCCTTACGCGAATGCCGAGGCCTTCGCCGCCGACATCGAGGTGGTGATCGACTCGCTGCGCGAGCACCACGGCGAGGTGCTGGCGCGCGCCCGCATCGACGCGCTGCATCGCGCGATCGGCGTGTTCGGCTTCCATCTGGCTTCGATCGACATGCGCCAGGTGTCCGATGTGCACGAGGCCGTGATCGCCGAACTGTTCGCGGTCGCCGGCGTCGAGGCCGATTACGCGGCGCTGCCCGAAGCGCGCAAGCTCGAACTGCTGCTGAACGAGCTGCGCCAGCCGCGGCTGCTGACCCTGCCCTGGCACACCTATTCGGAGCAAACCCGAAGCGAACTGCGCGTGCTGACGACCGCGCGCGAATTGCGGGCCCGCTACGGCGCCCGCGTGGCGCGCAACTACATCATCTCGCACACCGAGACGCTGTCGGACCTGGTCGAGGTCATGCTGCTGCAGAAGGAAACCGGCATGCTGCGCGGCACGCTGGGCAGCAAGAACGATCCGGCGCGCATGGAACTGATGGTGATTCCGCTGTTCGAGACCATCGAAGACTTGCGCAACGCCAGCGGCATCATGCAGGCGCTGCTCGACCTGCCCGGCTTCTCCGCGGTGCTGGCGAATCAGGGCGGCGAGCAGGAGGTGATGCTCGGCTATTCGGATTCGAACAAGGACGGCGGCTTCGTGACCTCGAACTGGGAACTGTACAAGGCCGAACTGGCGCTGGTGCAGCTGTTCGCGCAGCGCAAGATCAAGCTGCGGCTGTTCCACGGCCGCGGCGGCACGGTCGGACGCGGCGGCGGCCCGACCTACCAGGCGATCCTGTCGCAGCCGCCAGGCACGGTCAACGGCCAGATCCGGCTGACCGAGCAGGGCGAGATCATCAACAGCAAGTTCGCCAACGCCGAGATCGGACGCCGCAATCTGGAGACCGTGATCGCCGCCACGCTGGAGGCGTCGCTGCTGCCGACGCAGAACGCGCCGAAGGACCTGGCGACGTTCGAGAACATCATGCAGAAGCTGTCGGACCGCGCCTTCGTCGCCTACCGCGACCTGGTCTACGACACCCCGGGCTTCAAGGACTATTTCTTCGCCACCACGCCGATCACCGAGATCGCCGACCTGAACCTCGGTTCGCGGCCGGCCTCGCGCAAGCTGATGGACAAGAAAAACCGCCGCATCGAGGACCTGCGGGCGATTCCCTGGGGCTTCTCCTGGGGCCAGTGCCGCCTGCTGCTGCCGGGCTGGTTCGGCTTCGGCAGCGCGGTGCGGTCGCTGCTCGACGAAGCGGGCGACGACAAGGCCCGCAAGGCGCTGGTCGCGACGCTGCGGCGCATGGTCAAGACCTGGCCGTTCTTCTCGACGCTGCTGTCGAATATGGACATGGTGCTGGCCAAGACCGACCTGGCGGTGGCCTCGCGCTACGCCCAGCTGTGCGACGACGCGGCGCTGCGCAAGGCGGTCTTCAACCGGATCAGCACCGAGTGGCATCTGACCGCAGAGATGCTGGGACTGGTCACCGGCAAGCACGAGCGGCTGGCCGACAACCCGCTGCTGGCCCGCTCGATCAAGAACCGTTTCGCCTACCTGGACCCGCTGAACCACCTGCAGGTGGAGCTGCTCAAGCGCTACCGGGCCGGCAAGGACGGCGACGACGTGCGCGTGCGGCGCGGCATCCATCTGACCATCAACGGGATTGCGGCGGGGCTGCGGAATACGGGTTGAGAGACCGGGGCCGGAGGCGGCAGCCTGCCTTCAGCCCCGTAGTCAAGCTGTGTGGCCAGTGCCGAGCGGTTCAGCGACGACTCGCCGCGTCGACCTCGCCGGAGGTCGAGGGCGGCCGCCGCATCGACTCCAGTTCCCGCTGCGTCTGTGCCATTTTTTCTGCCAACAGCTGCTCCTCTGGCAATACCGTCCGATACTCGGCTGCAACGACGGTATTCCCCAGGCCACTGAGCGCATAGTGCGCCTCCGCCTCTCCTTTCGCCGCGCACAGGATCAAGCCAACGGGCGGGTTCTCACCCGGCTTCATCCAGTGTTCCCGGGCGTAGTTGAGATACAAGTGCATTTGCCCGGCATCCGCATAGCAGAACCTGCCGATCTTCAGGTCGATGATCACCAGACACTTCAGCCGGCGATGAAAAAACACGAGGTCGACCCGAAACCAGTTGTCGTCGATCCGGAGTCGCCGTTGCCGACCGACAAAGGCAAAATCGTCACCGAGCTCCAGCAGGAAGTCTGCAAGGTGCTGGATCAGCGCCTCCTCCAGCTCGGATTCGGAGTACTCGTCCTTCAGGCCAAGAAACTCAAGGACAAACGGATCCTTGATCGCTTGTTCGGCGGTGACAAGGTCGTCGGTAGCGACTAGCGCCGCGCCTTGGAGCATGCCTGCCTTGTTGCGCGAAAGTAGGGCTCGCTCATAAAACTGGCTGTTGATCTGCCTTGCCAGCTGACGTACCGACCATCCGCAACGCAATGCCTCCTTCTCGTAAAAATGGCGGGCGCGTTGGCTTTTGACACCGAGCAGCCTGACATACGCCGACCATGGCAAAGGGAATGCGCGAGCGAGACTGCTCAGTTCGGTGGCCGCCTGACTGGGCCCGCCTTGCTGCGGGAATTGATCAGACAGTGTCTGATCAATCTGTTTCGGGGGCCAGGCAAGATAGAACTGCCGCATCTGCTGCAGATTGATCATGCCGAAGCCCCGACCGAAACGCCGCGACAACTCTTCCGATAGGCGTTTGAGTAATCCCGCGCCGTACGCGGCGCGACGCTTGCCACCCTGCTCCGACTCGACAATACGGCGGCCGATCAACCAATAGGTCGCTGTCATCCAGGCATTCACGCTGCGGGCCGCGCCCTCGCGGGCGGCCTGGACCAGCCGGACCACATCGGTACAGACAGCTTCATAGTCAGGGCGCGACGGTGGCAACGGGGACGTGGGATCGGTAAGGGCCATGACGGACGGCTTGAGCGGAAACGGCTGGAGAGGTCAACTCGACACTCGAGCGTAGCCCCGCAGCCATCCCCGAACTGTTTCCGGCAGTCCAGGCAGCCCGGCAACGATATAATTCCCGCTTTTCCTATCCTTTCCGTTGCCCGGCACGCCTCGGTGCGTGGGCACTGTCCAGTTCCCTACCGCCATGACCTCCCAACTAGCCAAGAAAGGCGAAGCCTGGTCCGCCCGCTTCTCCGAACCGATGTCCGACCTGGTGAAGCGCTATACCGCTTCGGTGTTCTTCGACAAGCGCCTGGCGCTGTTCGATATCCAGGGCTCGCTGGCGCATGCGGCGATGCTGGCCCGGCAGGGCATCATCAGCGACGCCGACCGCGCCGAGATCGAGCGGGGCATGGCGCAGATCCGCGGCGAGATCGAGGCCGGCAGCTTCGAGTGGAAGCTGGACCTGGAAGACGTCCATCTGAATATCGAGGCGCGGCTGACAGCGCTGGTCGGCGATGCGGGCAAGCGGCTGCACACCGGCCGCTCGCGCAACGATCAGGTGGCTACCGATATCCGCCTGTGGCTGCGCAGCGAGATCGACAATATCGTCGGCCTGCTGGGCGACCTGCGTCGTGCGCTGCTGGATCTGGCCGAGCAGCACGCCGACACGATCCTGCCGGGCTTCACGCACCTGCAGGTCGCGCAGCCGGTGACCTTCGGCCACCATCTGCTGGCCTACGTGGAAATGTTCACGCGCGATGCCGAACGGATGCAGGACGCCCGCAAGCGCGTCAATCGCCTGCCGCTGGGCGCCGCCGCGCTGGCCGGCACCAGCTATCCGATCGACCGCGAGTTCGTCGCGCAGCAACTGGGCTTCGACGGCGTCTGCCGCAATTCGCTGGACGCGGTGTCCGACCGCGACTTCGCCATCGAATTCTGCGCAGCCTCGGCGCTGGTGATGACCCACGTGTCGCGCTTCTCGGAAGAGCTGGTGCTGTGGATGAGCCCGCGTGTCGGCTTCATCGATATCGCCGACCGCTTCTGCACCGGCAGCTCGATCATGCCGCAGAAGAAGAACCCGGACGTGCCCGAGCTGGCACGCGGCAAGACCGGCCGCGTCAACGGCCATCTGATCGGCCTGCTGACGCTGATGAAGGGCCAGCCGCTGGCGTACAACAAGGACAACCAGGAAGACAAGGAGCCGCTGTTCGACACGGTCGATACCGTGGTCGACACGCTGCGGATCTTCGCGGACATGGTGCCGGGCATCACGGTCAAGCCTGAAGCGATGCGCGCCGCCGCGCTGCAGGGCTATGCCACCGCGACCGACCTGGCCGACTATCTGGTCAAGAAGGGCCTGCCGTTCCGCGACGCGCACGAGGCGGTGGCCCACGCGGTGCGCGCCTGCGACGCGCGCCAGTGCGATCTGGCCGACCTGACCGTGGCGGAGCTGCGCGACGCCACCGGTCTGGGCGACCAAGCCGCGCTGATCGGCGATGACGTCCATGGCGTGCTGACCCTCGAAGGGTCGGTAGCCGCCCGCAACCATATCGGCGGCACCGCGCCGGACCAGGTCCGCGCCGCGATCGCGGCCGCCCGCAAGGCCGGATAACCGGTCCGGTCCGCTGAATCGACTGATCCGCCGATCGACCGATCGGCGGATCGGCTGCCTGGCCGATCGGCTTGCGGCGCCACGGCGCCCTCGTTCCCCGCGGGGACCTGTCTCTTATATAAATCTCAAAAAAAAAAACAATACATCTCAGTACTTCGTTACTCTTTCTCTGCTTTAATCCTACAATTGTCGCTC
>NZ_JAGFTW010000012.1:0-176931 GCF_017598945.1 Cupriavidus gilardii | reverse complement strand
GGATCTCGCTCTTTCGAGCGGTCGCTCACTCTCAGAAAACTGACTGGCTCCATCGTCTTGACGCCGATGAAGCCACGTTTTGCTGTGCGAGCACTTGATAACTTTTGAGCCTGACAAGTCCGAAGACTTGCCGGTGACTGTTCGCTATCGAGCGCCCACACTTATCGGTTGTTCGTTTGTTAAAGAACTCACGCGCCGGCTTTGCCGTTCGCGTCGCTGCGTTGTCAGCAGCAGAGAAACGAGATTATGCAGAACCTTTCGCTTCTCGTCAACAGGTTTGTCAGCACTTTCTGCCGCGGCGCCAGCACCGCAGCGCCTTTGCCTTCCCTGCCAACCCCGCCGCCGTTCGGCTGCGAGGGGGCGAATATTAAGGGAGCGTGACAGCCAATGCAAGCGCTTTTTGCGCCACCATGAACGTGCCCTATGCTGCCTCTTTGAGCCGCCGCCACAAGGTGGTCGGACTGATGCCCAACAGATGGCACGCCGCTGCGCGGTCCCCACCGCATTCGTCCAGCACACGGCGAATATGTTCCGCCTGAGATGAACGCGCCACTCCCGCAAGCGAGCGGCTGCCCGAAGGCGCACTCACGCCGACCGGCGCCGCTTCGGTTCTCTCACTGCCGAACAACTCCGGCACCGTGGCCAGCAACTCGCGCAGCAAGGCGTCCTCGTCCAGCGCCCTGCCCGCCAGCAGCACCGCAATCCGCTCCACCACGTTCTCCAGTTCGCGGATATTCCCGGGCCAGCCATACGCCGTCAGCCGGTTTCGGGCCGCCTCGGGCAAGCTGTCCGGGCGTGGCAGGCCGAGCCGCTGTTGCGCGCGCCGGTACAGCAGCTCGGCCAGTTCAGGCAGGTCGGCCTTGCGCTCGCGCAGCGGCGGCATGGCGATCCGCAGGATATTGAGCCGGTAATAGAGATCCTGGCGGAAGGCCCCTTCGCGCACCAGCGCCGCGAGATCCCGGTGGGTGGCGGCGATCACACGCACATTGACCGGCACCGCATCCACGCCGCCGATCGGCAGCACCTGCTTTTCCTGCAGCACGCGCAGCAGCCGGGTCTGCAAGGCGGGCGGCATATCGCCGACCTCGTCCAGGAACAGGGTGCCGTTATGCGCCGACTCGAACAGGCCTGCCTTGCCGCCGCGCCGGGCGCCGGTGAACGCGCCCTCCTCGTAGCCGAACAGTTCGCTCTCCAGCAGCGCCTCGGGAAACGCAGCACAATTGATCGCCACGAAGGGAAACGCCCGGCGCGGACTGGCGTCGTGCATCCCCTGCGCCAGTACCTCCTTGCCCGTACCGCTTTCGCCGCCGATCAGCACGGTGGAATCGACCGCCGCATAGCGCCGAGCCAGGTCCCGCAGCTGACGCATTGCCGACGACTCGCCCGCGAGGTCGTCGAGCCGATAGCGAACGCCGGTGGTTCGCGCGCTGGCGCGGCGGCGCAGATGGCGGTCGACCCGCTGGATGGCGTTGGCATCCTGGATCGTCAGCACCGCGCCCGCGGGGCCGCCTTCGCCCTGAATTGGAATCCGGTTGACCACGACCATGCGGTCGCCCAGCTTGTGGATCGCTTCGAGCTCCTTGGCGCCCGTCCGCATGACGTTGTCGAGCGACAGATCGGGCGCCAGGCCCTGCAGCTTGCGACCGACCGCCTCGGCGGCCGGCGTGCCCAGAAAGCGCTCCATTGCCGGATTGAACGACTGGATCCGCCCGTCGGCATCGACCGCGGCGACGCCTTCGTTCAGATGCGCCAGGATCGTGTTGACGTATTCGCGCCGGCTCGATTCGATGCGCCGCAGCCTTGCCGCCTCGATCGCGTCCTCGAGCGCCAGCTTGACCGACTGCCCCGAGTACAGAAACACCCCGGTCAGCCCGAGCCGGTCCGCGAGCTCCGTGACGAGCCCGGGTCCGACCACGACTTCAATGCCCTCCTGCCGCAGCGCCTTGACGCGCACCGTGGCGTCGTCCTCGGTCAGATACGTATACGACGGAATCGGCAGCCCAAACGCGCGCGCAAACTCGTCGACCTCGGGATAGGTGGCAGCGTGGGTCACCAGCGCGACCCGCGGCGAGATGCGCCGCGCCGTCGCCAGCGCGCTGAGCACATCGAACCCCGTCACCTTGACCAGCGTGACCGGCACGTCCACATGCTGACGCAGATAGGCGCCGTTCGAGCCGGCGGCGACCACCGCATCGAGCCGCCCTTCCCTGGCCTCCCGGGCGATCGCACTGGCGGCGGCCTCGTAGCCCTTGCCGACCAGGCGGAAGTCGGCCTGCGCGGCGTACGAAGGAATCAGATCGGCGAAGGCGCGCGACAGCCGGCTGATGCCGACCGCCCAGATACGCGGACGGCCAGGAGGAATCGGGGTAGCGGGAGTCATCGATGCGAAAGAAAGAGGCGAATGCCGCAAGCCGTGACGAGCGGACAGCCAAAAGCGACTACAACAGGACGTTGACGCGCCATCGATGCATTGTGCGCCCACCGGCGTTGCATTTCAATCCAGCACCGCGGATTTCAGTTTTGAAATGCAGGCGGAGTGCCGATGCCGCCTCCTGCATCGTTCAAACCACCCGCCATCCCTTGCCCGGACTGGGCGAAGCCACTCGCCCCACCACCCGCCCCACCGCTGGCACGCCGCTTGCGCTCGTCCGACATTCCGATCACTGCCCTCATTCCGCTCACCCAGGACGCCACCATGACCCTGACCTCCCAAGACCTGGCCCGCTCGGCCGGCGCCCGTTTCCGCCAGGCGCTGGCCGACGAGCAGCCGCTGCAGATCGTCGGCACCATCAACGCGAACCACGCCCTGCTGGCCAAGCGCGCCGGCTACCGGGCGATCTATCTGTCCGGCGGCGGCGTCGCGGCCGGCTCGCTGGGTCTGCCCGACCTCGGCATCTCGAACCTCGACGACGTGCTGACCGACATCCGCCGCATCACCGATGTCTGCGACGTGCCGCTGCTGGTCGACGTCGACACCGGCTTCGGCGCCTCGGCGTTCAACGTGGCCCGCACGACCCGCTCGCTGATCAAGTTCGGCGCGGGCGCGATGCATATCGAGGACCAGGTCGGCGCCAAGCGCTGCGGCCACCGGCCCAACAAGGAGATCGTGTCGCAGGACGAGATGGTCGATCGCATCAAGGCCGCGGTCGATGCCCGCACCGACGAGCATTTCGTGATCATGGCGCGCACCGACGCGCTGGCGGTCGAGGGCCTGGACAAGGCGATCGAACGCGCGGTGGCATGCGTCGAGGCCGGCGCCGATGCGATCTTCCCCGAGGCGATGACCGACCTGTCGATGTACCGCAAGTTCGTGGACGCGGTGAAGGTCCCCGTGCTGGCCAACATCACCGAGTTCGGCGCGACGCCGCTGTTCACGCGCGACGAGCTGGCCGGTGCCGGCGTCGCGATGATCCTGTACCCGCTGTCGGCGTTCCGCGCGATGAACAAGGCCGCCGAGAACGTCTACGCGGCGATCCGCCGCGACGGCACCCAGCAGAACGTGCTGGACACCATGCAGACGCGCGCCGAGCTCTACGAGAGCATCGGCTACCATGCATACGAACAGAAGCTGGATGCGCTGTTCGCGCAAGCCAAGGCCAAGTAACCAGAACAGAGCGAAGCAAGGAGACGACATGTCCGAAGCCACTCCGGCGCAAGCCACCCCGAAGCCCAAGAAATCCGTCGCGCTGTCCGGCGTCGTCGCCGGCAACACGGCACTGTGCACGGTCGGCCGCAGCGGCAACGATCTGCACTATCGCGGCTATGACATCCTCGACGTCGCCGAAACGTGCGAGTTCGAAGAGATCGCCTATCTGCTGGTGCACGGCAAGCTGCCGACCCAGGCCGAACTGAACGGCTACAAGACCAAGCTGCGCGCGCTGCGCGGCCTGCCCGCCAACGTCAAGGCCGCGCTCGAATGGGTGCCCGCCTCGGCCCATCCGATGGACGTGATGCGCACCGGCGTGTCGGTGCTCGGCACGGTGCTGCCCGAGAAGGAAGACCACAATCTGCCGGGCGCGCGCGACATCGCCGACCGCCTGATGGCCTCGCTCGGGTCGATGCTGCTGTACTGGTACCACTACAGCCATAACGGCCGCCGCATCGAGGTCGAGACCGACGACGATTCGATCGGCGGCCACTTCCTGCATCTGCTGCACGGCCGCAAGCCCAGCGAGCTGTGGGAACGCGCGATGCATACCTCGCTGATCCTGTACGCGGAGCACGAGTTCAACGCCTCGACCTTCACCGGCCGCGTGATCGCCGGCACCGGTTCCGACATCTACTCGGCGATCTGCGGCGCGATCGGTGCGCTGCGCGGCCCGAAACACGGCGGCGCGAACGAGGTCGCGTTCGAGATCCAGAAGCGCTACGACACGCCCGACGAGGCCCAGGCCGACATCACGCGCCGCGTCGAGAACAAGGAAGTCGTGATCGGCTTCGGCCATCCGGTCTACACCACCGGCGATCCGCGCAACCAGGTGATCAAGGAAGTCGCGCGCCGCCTGTCGAAGGACGCCGGCTCGATGAAGATGTTCGACATCGCCGAGCGGCTGGAAACCACGATGTGGAACATCAAGAAGATGTTCCCCAACCTCGACTGGTTCAGCGCGGTCAGCTATCACATGATGGGCGTGCCGACCGCGATGTTCACGCCGCTGTTCGTGATCGCGCGCACCTCGGGCTGGGCCGCGCACATCATCGAGCAACGCGTCGACAACAAGATCATCCGCCCGAGCGCCAACTACATCGGCCCGGACAATCTGAAGTTCGTGCCGATCGAAAAACGCCGCTGATGCCGTAGCGGCAGACAGCAGCAGACGGAAGCGGCCGCCACGCCCGCCGCTTCCGTCCCGAAGTCCCCACGACAGACCCCGGCGCGCCGAGCACCACCCGTATTGACCCACCCCATGAACACTGCCTACCGCAAACCGCTGCCCGGCACGGGCCTGGACTATTTCGACGCACGCGCCGCGGTCGATGCGATCCAGCCCGGCGCCTATGACAAGCTGCCCTACACCTCGCGCGTGCTGGCCGAAAACCTGGTGCGCCGCTGCGAGCCGTCGCTGCTGGCCGCCGCACTGACGCAGCTGATCGAACGCAAGCGCGAACTGGACTTTCCCTGGTTCCCCGCGCGCGTGGTCTGCCACGACATCCTCGGCCAGACCGCGCTGGTCGATCTGGCCGGCCTGCGCGATGCGATCGCCGCTCAGGGCGGCGATCCGGCCCAGGTCAATCCGGTGGTGCCGGTCCAGCTGATCGTCGACCATTCGCTGGCGGTCGAGCATGGCGGGTTCGACAAGGACGCCTTCGCCAAGAACCGCGCGATCGAGGAGCGCCGCAACGAGGACCGCTTCCACTTCATCGAGTGGACAAAGAAGGCGTTCAAGAACGTCGACGTGATTCCGCCGGGCAACGGCATCATGCACCAGATCAATCTGGAGCGGATGTCGCCGGTAATCCATGCGGCCGACGGCGTGGCCTACCCCGACACGCTGGTCGGCACCGACAGCCATACGCCGCATGTCGATGCGCTCGGCGTGATCGCCATCGGCGTCGGCGGCCTCGAAGCCGAGAACGTGATGCTGGGCCGCGCCTCGTGGATGCGGCTGCCGGACATCGTCGGCGTCGAGCTGCGCGGCAAGCCGCAGCCTGGCATCACCGCGACCGATATCGTGCTGGCGCTGACCGAGTTCCTGCGCAGCCAGCGCGTGGTCGGCGCCTATCTCGAATTCCGCGGCGAAGGCGCGGCCAGCCTGACGCTGGGCGATCGCGCGACGATCTCGAACATGGCGCCCGAATACGGCGCCACCGCGGCGATGTTCTTCATCGACGGCCAGACCATCGACTATCTGCGGCTGACCGGCCGCAGCGACGAACAGGTCCGCCTGGTCGAGACCTACGCCAGGACCGCGGGCCTGTGGGCCGATACGCTCGACCACGCGGAATACGAGCGCACGCTGGAATTCGACCTGTCGACCGTGGTGCGCAACATGGCCGGCCCGTCGAACCCGCACAAGCGCCTGCCGACCACCGCGCTGGCCGAACGCGGCATCGCCGCCAAGTGGGAAGAGGTGCCGGGGCAGATGCCGGACGGCGCGGTGATCATCGCCGCCATCACCAGCTGCACCAACACCAGCAATCCGCGCAACGTGATCGCCGCCGGTCTGCTGGCGCGCAATGCCAATGCGCGCGGCCTGACGCGCAAGCCCTGGGTCAAATCCTCGCTGGCGCCGGGCTCCAAGGTCGTGCAGCTGTATCTGGAGGAAGCCGGGCTGCTGCCCGAGCTCGAGCAGCTCGGCTTCGGCATCGTCGCGTTCGCCTGCACCACCTGCAACGGCATGTCGGGCGCGCTCGATCCGGCGATCCAGCAGGAGATCGTCGAACGCGATCTCTATGCGACCGCCGTGCTGTCGGGCAACCGCAATTTCGACGGCCGCATCCATCCCTATGCGAAGCAGGCCTTCCTGGCCTCGCCGCCGCTGGTGGTGGCCTATGCGATCGCCGGCACCATCCGCTTCGACATCGAGCGCGACGTGCTGGGCCACGACCAGAACGGCCAGCCGGTCACGCTGAAGGACATCTGGCCGAGCGACGAGGAGATCGACGCGATCGTCGCGCAGAGCGTCAAGCCCGAGCAGTTCCGCAAGGTCTACGAGCCGATGTTCGCGGTGCAGGCGGCCAACGCCGAGACCATCAGCCCGCTGTACGACTGGCGCCCACAGAGCACCTATATTCGCCGCCCGCCGTACTGGGAAGGCGCGCTGGCCGGCGAGCGCACGCTCCGTGGCCTGCGTCCGCTGGCGGTGCTCGGCGACAACATCACGACCGACCACCTGTCGCCGTCGAACGCGATCCTGCCCGACAGCGCCGCCGGCGAATACCTGGCGAAGATGGGGCTGCCCGAGGAAGACTTCAACTCGTACGCGACCCACCGCGGCGACCACCTGACCGCGCAGCGCGCGACCTTCGCCAACCCGACCCTGCTCAATGAAATGGCGGTGGTCGACGGCAAGGTCAAGAAGGGTTCGCTGGCCCGCATCGAGCCGGACGGCAAGGTCGTGCGCATGTGGGAAGCGATCGAAACCTATATGGAGCGCAAGCAGCCGCTGATCATCATCGCCGGCGCCGACTACGGCCAGGGCTCGTCGCGCGACTGGGCCGCCAAGGGCGTTCGGCTGGCCGGCGTGGAAGCGATCGTCGCCGAAGGCTTCGAGCGGATCCACCGCACCAACCTGATCGGCATGGGCGTGCTGCCGCTGGAGTTCAAGCCCGGCACCAACCGCCTGACGCTGCAGATCGACGGCACCGAGACCTTCGACGTGATCGGCGAGCGCAAGCCGCGCGCCGACCTGACGCTGGTGATCCACCGCAAGAATGGCGAGCGGGTCGAAGCGCCGGTGACCTGCCGGCTCGATACCGCCGAGGAAGTGTCGATCTACGAGGCCGGCGGCGTGCTGCAGCGCTTCGCACAGGACTTCCTCGATGCGACCAAGGGGACGCAAGCGGCTGCATCCGCGGCGTGAGCGCGGCGCGACGGTCAATCCTGAATCAGCACGAGGCACACATGGTTTCCCTTCCCCAGATCCGCATCCCCGCCACCTATATGCGTGGCGGCACCAGCAAGGGCGTGTTCTTCCGCCTGCAGGACCTGCCGGAGGCCGCGCAGTCGCCTGGCCCGGCGCGCGATGCGCTGCTGATGCGCGTGATCGGCAGCCCCGACCCGTACGGCAAGCAGATCGACGGCATGGGCGCGGCGACGTCGAGCACCAGCAAGACGGTGATCGTGTCGCGCAGCACCCGGCCTGACCACGACGTCGACTATCTGTTCGGCCAGGTCGCCATCGACCAGCCCTTCGTCGACTGGAGCGGCAACTGCGGCAACCTGTCGGCCGCGGTGGGCCCGTTCGCGATCGCTGCCGGGCTGATCGATCCGGCCCGCATCCCGCGCGAGGGCGTCGCCACCGTACGCATCTGGCAGGCCAATATCGGCAAGACCATCGTCTCGCATGTGCCGATCGTCGACGGCATGGTCAAGGAAACCGGCGACTTCGAACTGGACGGCGTGACCTTCCCCGCCGCCGAAATCATGCTCGAGTTCATGGACCCTGCCGCCGAGGAGGAAGGCGGCGGCGGCGCGATGTTCCCGACCGGCAATCTGGTCGACGACCTCGAGGTGCCGGGCGTCGGCACGCTGAAGGCGACGATGATCAATGCCGGCATTCCGACCATCTTCGTCAACGCCGACGCGATCGGCTATACCGGTACCGAGCTGCAGGACGCCATCAACGGCGACCCCAAGGCGCTGGCGATGTTCGAGACGATTCGCGCCTACGGTGCGGTGCGGATGGGGCTGATCCAGAACGTCGACGAGGCCGCACGGCGCCAGCACACCCCCAAGGTGGCCTTCGTCGCCCCGCCGGCGAGCTATTCCGCGTCGAGCGGCAAGGCGGTGCGCGCCGAGGACATCGATCTGCTGGTGCGCGCGCTGTCGATGGGCAAGCTGCACCACGCGATGATGGGCACCGCTGCGGTGGCGATCGGCACCGCCGCCGCCATCCCGGGAACGCTGGTCAATCTGGCTGCCGGTGGCGGCAAACGCCAGGCCGTGCGCTTCGGCCATCCGTCCGGCACGCTGCGCGTCGGTGCCGAGGCGGCCCAGGTCGATGGCGAATGGGCCGTCAAGAAGGCCATCATGAGCCGCAGCGCGCGGGTGCTGATGGAAGGTTGGGTCCGCGTGCCGGGCGACTGGAACCCCGTCGCTTGAAGGCAGCACGGCTGGGGCCGCGCAGCGGCTCCAGCGCTGACGGTGTGGGCTGATTAGCTGGCGGTTAATTGCGTTTCATCAACGTGAAGGCAAACCCGCCATTGCGCTCTTGAACCACGGCCCTTCAACTGCCGATCTTCAACCGAACAGCACGCTGTTCATCAGCGCCTTGGCCACCACGGTGCCCGCCTCGGGCTGCTCCGCATAGACCGTGATTTCGGTGGCGATCTGCCGCTGGCCTCGGCGCACCACCGTCGCCACCGCCCGCAGCGAGGCCGCCTCGGCCGGCGCCACGTACTGGATCGACAGCGCGCTGGTCGCCCCGCCCCGCACCTTGTCCGGATCCGCGCCCGACGCCGCGGCCGCCGCGCCCGCGATATCGATCAGCGTGGCAATCACGCCGCCATGCACGCTCTTGCCGACCGTGACATTGCCCGGGCTGAACGGCAGCACCAGCTCGACATGCTCGGGCGCCAGCACGTCGAGCTCGACGCCAAGCGTGCGGGCCACCGGCGAGCCGATCAGGATTTCCTCGACCATGGCGCGGATGCGGGGGGCCACCTCGGCGTGGCGGTCGGCGGTCGATAGCGTGGTCAGCGAAGACATCATGCGGGCTCCTGCAGAGGGATCGTTGGTATGTCGCGATGGGGCTATGATGGCAGCCGGCGGTGCCGTGCCTCAATTACCCGGCAGGTAATCCACTCAAGCGGCGGCTTCGGCTTCGGCTGCGGCTGCGGCTGGGGCACCGCGCCACCCCACCGCTTATAATGGCCGCCTTTGCCACACCCCGCCGCCATGCCGCAAACCCGCCCCGATTCGCCGCCAGACCCGCTTGCCCTGCCCGAACCCGCCGAGGCCACCGACGACAGCCTGTTCGACGGTCCCGACAGCCCGTGCATCGGCATCTGCTCGACGCTGTTCGACGAGGTCTGCCAGGGCTGCGGCCGCACCGCCTTCGAGGTCAGCAACTGGGTCTTCATGAGCGACGCGGAAAAGCAGGCGGTGTGGGAGCGCATCACTCGCGACGGCACCGCGCGCCGTTTTCAGCGCGGCTAGTCCACGACCCACGCCGGTTCCAAACCCTCAACGGCTCGCCCCGCTGGCCCGACCGCGATCGCCCGCCACAGGCGTCAACACCAGCGTTTCGAAGGCCTTGGCTCCAGCCGGATGCCCGGCGCCCCGGATCGTCACGTACTCCCCGCGCGCCCACTGCTCGGTCCAGTCGCGATAGTGCGGCGACAACACGTTGCCGGACTGCCCCGTCGGCGTGATGAAGCGCGAGGCCGACAGGTCGGCCAGATCGTAGATCGCCCGCACGCTGGCGCCATGCACGTTCTCGAACGGCGCCTGCTCGTCGCCGATATTGTGGCGGCCGGCGTTGACCGTATAGGTATCCCCGCCGGTCGGCACCTTGACGTTGAAGAACCCCGCCAGCGAAGGCACCTTGGCAAACGGCCGGTGTTCGGCGCGGGCGGCATGGGCCTGGCCCCAGCGCCAGCGCCGCGGGTCGTCGCCATAGCGCTGCTGCAGATCGACGATGGCGCGTTTCCACGCCGCGCCCATCGCGTCGTTGCAGTCCTCGGGCGCCGGCGTCTTCGGATCGTCGCACCAGAAGCGCCCCAGCCCGCGCGAGCTGCGCAGGATGTTCAGCATCGCCTGTTGCACATTGCGCTGCTCCCACATGCGCGCGAACACGCCATCGCCGACCTTGTCTTCGAACATGCCGCGCGAGAGCTCCCGCAGCCAGGCGGTGGCGACCAGCGGCTCGGCGCGGTCCGCCGACATCGTGCCGTCCCAGCGCCCCAACGCCGCAAACAGCTCGCGCTCGCGGGCCGGCCGCGTGCCGTCGGCGGCGATCGAGGCACCGAGCAGCAGCGGCAAGGCCTCCTTGACCGCCAGCGACAGCTCGTCCTTCTGGATCGCCGCGAACGTATCGAGCGTGTGCGGGCGCCGCGCGGCCAGCAACGCGCGGATGCGGTCGTGCCGATACGGCACGGTCCACTCGCTGGTCAGGAAATACGGATAGTCGTCCGGCACGATCTTCTGGTTCGCGGTCACCACCATGCCGCCGGACGGATTGAAGCTGCGCGGCAGCTTTTCGAACGGAATGAAGCCGCTCCAGTCGTAGCGCGCGTCCCAGCCCGGCGCCGGCGCCAGCCCCTTCAGATCGTTGGCGGCCTGGCGCAGCGGCACGCGTCCCGGCGCAATGAAGCCGATATTGCCGTCGACATCGGCATAGACCACGCTCTGCTGCGGCGTATGGAAGTCGCGCAGCGCCTCGGTGAAGCTCGTCCAGTCGTGCGCGCGGTTCAGTTTCAGGCCGGCCTGCACCGTGCGGTCGTCGGGCCGCAGCGCAACCCATTGAAAGGCCACCACGTACTGCGCCCCCAGCGGCGCCACTGCCGCGGCAAGCGGCTCCGCGACATCGGAGATCACGGGCCCGTGGCGGGTCGAGCGGACCCGGATCGTCACGTCGGGCTGGTCCTTGACGCGGATGGTCTCCTCGCGCACCGCAAACTCCGCCCAGCCATTGGGCGTCTGGTACTGCTCGGGCCGTCCTGGCCGGAGCCGCTCGATATACAGATCCTGCAGATCCGGCGCGGTATTGGTGAATCCCCAGGCGATGCGCGGCGTATGGCCGATCACGACCACCGGCATCCCCGGCAGCGTGGCCCCCGTTACGTCCAGGCCCGGCGCGCGCAGCGTGGCGAAATACCACAGCGCCGGCGCCTGCAGGCCGAGGTGCAGATCGTTGGCCAGCAGCGGCTTGCCCGAGCGCGTATGGGCGCCGGAGACGACCCAGTTGTTCGAGCCCATGCCTTCGACCAGCCCCGGCGGCGCAGCCGCCTCGACGCGCGCCATCGCCGTGGTCAGCGGCGCCAGTTGCCGGTACAGCGCGGGATAGTCGGTGGTGCGCAGCGGCTGCTCGCCCGGATACGGCGCCAGCAGTTCGTTGATGCGCGACAGCGGCAGCGTCTGCGCCAGCCGCATGCGCAGCACCTCGCGGCTCCAGTTGGCGCTCAGGTCCCAGGCCATCATGGTCTGCCAGGCCAGCGTATCGGCCGGCTCCCAGCGTTCGGGCACGGTGCGCAGGATGGCGAATTCGGGCGGCAGCGGGCCCTTGTGGCTGGCGATGCCGGCATTGACCCCATCGGCATAGGCCTGCAGCGCGGCACGCGTCTCGGGCGTGCTGGCGGCGAAGGCGGCCTCGGCGTTGCGGCGTACGCCGATGGTGCGCAGGAAGCGATCGGTCGGCAGCGCGCTCGGCCCCAGGATCTCGGCCAGCCGCCCCGCGGCGATGCGCTTGTTCATCTGCATCTGCCAGAGCCGGTCCTGCGCATGGACGAAGCCCAGGCCGAAATAGGCATCGAGCGGATCGCCGGCCTCGATGCGCGGAATCGCATGCCGGTCGCGCACGATGGTGACGCGCCCGTGCAAACCCGCCAGCGCGACGGTACCGGCCACCTCAGGCTGCGACGCCTGCCGATACCAGGCATAGCCGCCTATCGCCGCGGCCAGTCCCAATCCGGCCACGATTACCGTCAGCCATGCCAGCCGCTTGAGCCAATGCATCGCCTTCCCCTCCCCCGTCCAACCGTTCGTTGCGGTGTCGTGCTGTTGTTGTGCTGTGATCGACGTGCTGTCGTCAATTATCGCCGACGCAAAAATGCCCGGACAGGCCGGGCATTTCCAAAGCGGTCGGCGCTCAGGCCGCGGGCTTTTTCAGCTGCAGCGCCTTGTACTCGAGGAACTCCTCCAGGCCATACTTGCCCGCCTCGCGTCCATGCCCCGACTGCTTGAAGCCGCCGAACGGCGCCAGCATGTTGAACGGCCCGCCGTTGATGTCGACCTGGCCGGTGCGGATCCGGCGCGCCACGCGGATCGCGCGCGCCTCGTCGCCCGACCAGACGCCACCGCCGAGGCCGTAGACGCTGTCGTTGGCGATGCGCACCGCGTCTTCCTCGGTGTCGTAGCAGATGATCGACAGCACCGGCCCGAAGATCTCTTCCTGCGCCACGGTCGCCTTGGGATCGACGTTGCCGAGCACGGTCGGCTGCACGAAGAAGCCCTTGTCCACGCCGGCCGGCGGCTCGGTGCCGCCCGTCACCAGTTCGGCGCCCTCGTTCAGCCCGCGCTGGATATAGCCGACCACGCGATCCTTCTGCGCGGCCGAGATCAGCGGTCCCAGCCTGGTGGTTTCCTGCAGCGGATCGCCGACGGTAAAGCCTGCCACCACCTTCTGCACGATCTCCTTGACCTCGTCATAGCGCTCGCGCGGCACCAGCATGCGGGTGTGCGCCGAGCAGGTCTGGCCGGAGTTCAGGAAGCAGGCATTGATGGTGCCCTTGACGGCGGCCGGCAGGTCGGCGTCGTCGAGGATCACCGAGGCGGACTTGCCGCCCAGTTCCAGCGCGACCCGCTTGACGGTCTGCGCGGCCAGTTCGGAGACCCGCTTGCCGGCGCGCGTCGAACCGGTAAACGACACCATGTCGACCTCGCGGTGGCTCGCCAGCACCTCGCCGACCACCGGGCCGTAACCGGTCACCAGGTTGAACACGCCCGGCGGCAGGCCGACGGCCTCGATCACCTCGGCCAGCACGAAGGCGTTCAGCGGCGCCACCTCGGACGGCTTGAGCACCACGGTGCAGCCGGCGGCCAGCGCCGGCGCAACCTTCAGCGTGATCTGGTTCAGCGGATAGTTCCACGGCGTGATGGCGGCGACCACGCCGACCGGCTCACGCACCACCAGCGAATTGCCGACCTCCTCCTCGAAGGTGAAGGACTCGACCAGCTTGGCGGCCTGGCTCCAGTTGAAGACCGGGCCACCGACCTGGATCGCGCGGGCCAGCTTGATCGGCATGCCGACCTCGGCGGCGATCAGCTGCGCCAGCTCCTCGGTGCGCGCCTTCAGCCCCTCGGCGATCTTGCGGATATAGTCCGCGCGCTGCTGCGGCGGCGTCGCGGACCAGCCGTCGAAGGCGGCGCGGGCCGCCTGGATGGCATCCTCGGCGTCGCGGGCATGGCCTTCGGGAATCCGGCCCATCACCTCCTCGGTGGTGGAATGGATAACGTCGATCTGCCCGGTGCCGTGCGGGGTCACCCATTGGCCGTTGATAAAGAGTTTGTCTCGTTGCTGCATAGCCACAATTCCTCGGTGAGCCCTCGGGCGGTCGGCCCTCAGGCGTTTCCAAACTGAATCAGCCGTTTCAGAGCGTTTGCGATTGTTTTAAGTTTTTTCCGTGCCGACATTGTAGAGCCGATTTTGCTCACCGATATCGGCCGGCCGCGCGGCGTGGGCCACGCCGGCGCCAATATCCCGCCGATAATCGCGCGCCGATCGTGCACCGCAGCGATAAAAAAGGCCGCAACGCGTGGATGCGTTGCGGCCTTCGTTCGTCCGCTGCCCAGGCACAGCGGGCAGCGAACGGATGGGCAGGTGGGCGGGCGAACAGCCGAGCAGCCGGTCAGCCGGTCAGCCGGCGATCCCCTGCGACTCCAGGTATTCGTCGTAGGTGCCCAGATAATCGGTCACCGTGCCGTCGGTGCGGATCTCGATGATCCGCGTGGCCAGCGCGCTGACGAATTCCCGGTCGTGCGACACGAAGATCAGCGTGCCGGTGAACTTGTCCAGCGCGATCTGCAGCGATTCGATCGACTCCATGTCCATGTGGTTGGTCGGCTCGTCCAGCGCCAGCACGTTATGGCGGCCAAGCATCAGCTTGCCCCAGATCATGCGGCCCTTCTCGCCGCCGGACAGCACCTTGACCGACTTCTTGATGTCGTCGGCCGAGAACAGCAGCCGGCCCAGCGTGCCGCGCAGCGACTGGTCGTCGTCGCCGGCCTGCGTCCACTGGGTCATCCAATCCATCAGGTTGGTCTCTTCCGGGAACTCCTCGTAGGTGTCCTGGGGCATGTAACCGACATTGGCGTTCTCGGCCCACTTGACCGTGCCGTGGTCGACCTCGATGCCGCGCTGCACGCCGGTCTGCACCGCGCCGTCCAGCAGGCAGCGCAGCAGCGTGGTCTTGCCCGCGCCGTTCTCGCCGATGATGGCGACACGCTCGCCGGCCTGGATCGACAGCGACAGATTGTTCAGGATCCGGCGGTCGTAGGCCTTGCTGATGTTCTCGGCGGTGACCGCCAGGTTGTGCAGCTTCTTCTCGAACTCGAAGCGGATGAACGGGTTCTGGCGCGACGACGGCTTGATGTCTTCGACCTTGATCTTGTCGATCTGCTTCAGGCGCGAGGTGGCCTGGCGCGCCTTGGACTTGTTGG
Source organism: Cupriavidus gilardii (assembly GCF_017598945.1). Lineage (GTDB taxonomy): Bacteria > Pseudomonadota > Gammaproteobacteria > Burkholderiales > Burkholderiaceae > Cupriavidus > Cupriavidus gilardii_E. Next base: position 161,891 of record NZ_JAGFTW010000012.1, on the reverse strand, counting down.
CCGAGAAGCGGCGCACGAAGTCCTGCAGTTCGGTGATCCGCTCCTTGGCGCGCGCATTGGCGGCCATCTGGCGTTCCCGCGCCTGCATCGACGCTTCCATGTAGTCGTCGTAGTTGCCCGGGTAGACCTTCAGCGTGCCGTAGTCCATGTCGGCCATGTGCGTGCAGACCGAGTTCAGGAAGTGGCGATCGTGCGAAATGATGATCATGGTGGAATTGCGCTCGTTGAGCACGTGTTCCAGCCAGCGGATCGTGTTGATGTCCAGGTTGTTGGTCGGCTCGTCCAGCAGCAGCACGTCCGGATTCGAGAACAGCGCCTGCGCCAGCAGCACGCGCAGCTTCCAGCCCGGCGCGATATTGCTCATCGTGCCCTGGTGCTGGTCGGTCGGAATGCCGACGCCCAGCAGCAGCTCGCCGGCGCGCGCCTCGGCCGTGTAGCCGTCGTACTCGGCGTACTTGGCCTCGAGCTCGGCGGCCTTCATGTAGTCTTCGTCGGTCGCCTCGGGGTTCGCGTAGATCGCGTCGCGCTCCTGCGCCGCCGCCCACATCTCGGTATGGCCCATCATCACCACGTCGAGCACGCGCATGTCTTCATAGGCGAACTGGTCCTGGCGCAGCTTGCCCAGCCGCACGCCCGGTTCGAGCATCACGTTGCCGGCGCTGGGCTCCAGGTCGCCGCCGAGGATCTTCATGAAGGTGGACTTGCCGCAGCCGTTCGCGCCGATCAGGCCGTAGCGGTTGCCCTCGCCGAACTTGACCGAGATATTCTCGAACAAGGGCTTGGGGCCGAACTGCATGGTGATGTTTGCGGTAGATAGCACGTCGAAGAACCTTTTGGAATGCGGTGTAACGGTGGGGGCGGCCGGTGAAGGCGGCGGATCGGCAAGCCGCGACTGGACGATCGGGAGAAAGCTGCCGACGGCGTGCCGCATGGCGCGGCGGGCTGGCCAACGGAGCAACCGTGGCGCGTGGCCGGACAGGCCTGGGCCCTTCACCTCGCGAAGAATCGGCAATTTTACCATTCCTCGCCCAATCCGGCGCGGGGATGGCGGCGCCGGACCCTGGCGAACCCTGCCGGACCCTGCCGGACCTTTCAGGCCGGCCCGGCCAGCCGCGGATGCCCCGACATCGTCAGCGTGAAGCCATCCGCCGAGGCCCGCAGCACGCCCTGCCCGCCCACCGGCAACGTCAGCTTGCGCGTGCAGTGTCCGAACGGCAGCCCGGTCAGGATCGGCACCGGCAGGCGCTCGCGCAGATAGGCCACCACGGCCGGCAGATCGTAGCCGTTGTCGTAATCGCTGACGCGGTAGCTCGAAAAGTCGCCGAGCAGGACCGCACGCTGGGTGCCCAGCACGCCCGCCTGTTCGAGCTGCAGCAGCATCCGTTCGACGCGGTAAGGCGGCTCGTTGACGTCCTCGAGGAACAGGATGCCGCCGTCGACCTGCGGCAGGTACGGCGTACCCAGCAGGCTGCACAGCATCGCCAGATTGCCGCCCCACAGCGTGCCCGCCACCTCGCCGGAAAACGGCTGGCCGCCGTCCTGCGGCGCCTCGACCTCGACGGTGTAGGTCGCTGCGCGCAGCAGGCCCTCGAAATGCCGCCACATGAAGGGGTCGACCGGCTCGGCGCCGAAGTCGGCCAACAGCATCGGGCCGGCCAGCGTGATGCCGCCGGCTTTGGCCAGATACGCGAGCTGGAACGCCGTGAAATCGCTGTGGCCGACGATCGGCGTGCCCGCGCGGCCGGCCTGCTCGGCGATGCGCGCGAAGTCGATGCGCGGCAGCAGCCGCGCGATGCCATAGCCGCCGCGCACCGCCAGCGTCAGCGCACCGGGTGCGCCGCTGCCGATGGCATGCAGATCGGCCAGCCGCTCGTCGTCGGTGCCGCCGAAGCGCAGATGGCGGCGGGCCAGCACCTCGGGGTTGGCGACCCGGTAGCCGTGCGCCTGCAGCCAGTCGCAGCCGCGCGCGGCGACGGCCATGTCGTGCGGATAGCCGGAGGGAGCGATCAGGCGGACTTCGATGGGCGCGTTCATGCGTCGGGCTTTCCCTGCGAGTCGGATGACGGTTCTGCGGCGGGCGGCACGACGGTACGCTCGGCCTTCTGCGCGCGCCGCCGCGCGCGGAAGAAGTCGCGCAGCAGCTGCCCGCACTCGTCGGCCAGCACGCCGCCGCGGATCGTGGTCTGGTGATTGAGCCGCGCTTCGGCGAACAGATCGAGCACGCTGCCGGCGGCGCCGGTCTTCGGATCGGTGGCGCCGAACACCACGTGGCGCAGCCGCGCGTGCAGCATTGCGCCGCTGCACATCGCGCACGGCTCCAGCGTCACGTACAGCTCGCACTCGGGCATGCGGTAGTTGCCGATCACCTGCGCGGCGGCGCGCAGCGCCTGCATTTCGGCATGGGCGGAAGGGTCGCGCGAGCGGATCGGCAGATTGTGGCCGCGCGCGATGATCGCGTCGTTCCATACCACCACCGCGCCCACCGGCACCTCGCCCGCCGCTTCCGCCAGCCGCGCTTCTTCCAGCGCGGCGCGCATGAAGCGCTCGTCGCGCTCGTCGGCCATCGGGCCGTCGAACGGCGGCGTGGCGGTGGCAACAACAGGCAACGGCGGCGGCGTGTCGGTCATCGGCGCGTAGTGGGTCGACGGTAGCGCGGCGGCAGGCGCGGTGTCTGGCTCAGTCCTGCGCCGGCGCGGCGGCGGGCGCGGACACTTCGGCCCAGCAGTTCGGCGTTTCGAACAGCACCAGGCGGGTCAGCTGCAGATGATGCCCGAAGCAGTCCTTGAACACCGGCGCCAGCATGTCGAAGGCGATCTGCGCCAGGTTCTCGACCGTCGGGATCGCGTCGAGCACCACGGTCTTGTGCCCTTCCATGCCGCGCAGGAATTCCAGCAGCGCGGTGTCGCCGCGATAGATCAGGAAGGCGTGATCCCACTTGTCGACCAGATGCTGGTTGGCCAGCGCCTTGATATCGCTGAAATCCAGGATCATGCCCTCGTCGGCCGCGCCCTCGCGATGCAGCACCTCGCCCGACAGCGTCAGGTCGAGCCGATATCGGTGGCCATGGATATTGCGGCATTGGCCGCCATGGTTGGGGATGCGGTGGCCGGCGTCGAATTCGAGCCGGCGCGTGATCGAGACTTGCTTGTTCATGAAGACCGGTGCCGAGTACCGTTGGGAGCCGAACGACCGGCTGCTAGCGGATGCCCAGCATCTTGTGGGTTTGCAGCGAAAGGCGCCAGCGCGGATGGCGCTGGCAGAAATCGACCGCGAGGGCGGTATTCTCGCGCGCCAGCGGGCCGTCCATCGGCTGCACGAGGAAATAGCGGAAATCCAGCGCCTCGTATGCCGCGAAGTCCTGGCCGGGCTGCGGAATCACGACCTTGAGCTCGTCGCCGCGTGTGACCACCAGCTCGGCGCCCATCTTCGGGCTGACGCAGACCCAGTCGATGCCGTCCGGCACGGCGATCGTGCCGTTGGTCTCGATCGCGATCTCGAAGCCCTGCGCATGCAGCGCATCGATCAGCGGCGCATCGAGCTGCAGCAGCGGCTCGCCCCCGGTGCAGACCACCAGCGGACGCCCGCCCGTGCCTTGCGGCCATTGCGAGGCGACCTGCGCGGCCAGTTCCTCGGCGTTGCGGTACTTGCCGCCCAGCGTGCCGTCGGTGCCGACGAAATCCGTATCGCAGAAGCGGCAGATCGCCTGCTCGCGATCCTGCTCGCGGCCGCTCCACAGATTGCAGCCCGCGAAGCGGCAGAACACGGCGGCGCGGCCCGCGTTGGCGCCCTCGCCCTGCAGCGTGTAGAAGATTTCCTTGACGGCGTAAGTCATGCTTGGGGTTGGCTCGACCTGTCGGTTCGACCTGGAAGATTGGCGATGGGGTGCTAGCCTCGGGCGAGGCGTTCCCGATCGCGCGGGGAAACGCGACAGTATACCAAAGACACCTCAATGCCGCAGACGCCTCGCAGCTCCGCCCAACGTGGCCCGGTCCGGCGCTTCGCCCTGCATCCGCGACGCGAGAAAGTCCAGAAAGCAGGCAATCCGCGCGGACAGCTGGGTATTCAGATAGTAGACCGCATGGATGGGCTGGCGCACATCGAGCGTCTCCCGCGGAAACAGCTGCACCAGGTCGCCGCGGGCCCGGTCCTGCGCGGTCATGAAATCGGCCAGGCACACCACGCCCTGTCCGGCCAGCGCCAGCTGGCGCAGCGTCTCGCCGCTGGACGCGGACACCGCCGGCGTGATCTCGAACTCGTTGCCGGCCTCGTCGCGCAGCGGCCAGCGGTTCAGGCTGTCCGGCTGCGTAAAGCCGAGCAGGCTGTGTCCGGCCAGCTCCCGGACCGAGCGCGGCCGGCCGTGCGCCTTCAGGTAGGCGGGGCTTGCCAGCACCCGTAGACGGCTGTGGCACAGCGGCCGGGCATGCAACGTCGAATCGCGCAGCGCGCCGATGCGGATCGCGACATCGGTGCGGTGCTCGAGCAAATCGATGATCTGGTCACTGCTGTGCAGTTCCAGCTCGATCTCGGGATAGGCGCGCCGGAAGTCGTCGACCAGCGGCACCACCACATGGAGCATGAACGGCGAAGCCGCGTTGATGCGCAGCTTGCCGGCCGGCTTCTGCCGCCGCAGCGCGATCTGGTCCTCGGCCTGATCGACCGCGCCCAGGATGGCGCGGGCATGCGCCAGCAGCGCGGCGCCCTCCTCGGTCAGCTCCAGCCGCCGCGTGGTCCGCCGCAGCAGCGCGGTGGCCAGCTTGTCCTCGAGCCGCGCCAGCGCCCGGCTGACGCCGGAGACGGTCTGGCCAAGCTGATCGGCGGCCGCGGTGATCGAGCCGCTGTCGACCACGGTGACGAAGGCGAGCAGTTCTTCGAGGGTCATCTTCATGGCGGGGTGCCTGCGGAGCGAAGGCAGTCGGAGCGCGAGATTGTTGACTGCCAATCAAATATTTTCTGCATATTAACGGATTAATCGGCAAGGCGACCAGGGCCACAATGCGGGCCATTCCGATACCTGATACCCGATACCCGATACCGGACCGCGGCTGCTGGTCTATGCCAAGACCGCGAGCGGGCGCCTCGATCGCGCCGACGGCACCGCCGGTGCGATGTCGCACTGAACGCCATGCGAACGGCGTGGCGGCGCGCGGCAAGCCCGCCGCCACGCGCGAAATCTGCACCGCTTGCCGGCCAATGCTTCAAGTGTGTCTGCGCCCCGCCCCGCGCATGTGATCCATGCCGCCACGGCATGCAACTTGCGTCGCGTTAGCCCGTCTGCGCGCAAAGACAGAACGCCGGGCGACGCCCGGCGATATCACACATCCTGGAGAGACACCATGAAAGCAACGACCTTGGCAGCCGCGCTCGCCTCCTGCCTGGCGCTTGCGACCGGCGCGGCCCTCGCGCAAGGCGCCGGTGGCGGTAGCGGCGGCAGCGGCGGCAGTGGCGGCAGTGGCGGCAGCGGCAGCGGTGGCGGCAGTGCCGGCGCCGGGCCCAGTGCGCCCCCCGGCACGGGGACCAGCGCCACCGGGACCGGCGGCAGCACCAGCGGCAGCGGCGGCACCTCCGGCTATCAGTCCGGCGGCTCGGACAGCAAGAGCAGCGCCAGTGCCCCGCGCGGACGCTCGGGCAGCGGCAGCGGCGGTGCCTCGGGCAAGGGCGGCACCAGCGGCTCCGGGACCAGCGGCTCCGGCACCGGTTCGCCGGGTTCCGGCAGCCCGGGCAGCCCCGGCAGTTCGGGAAGCACAGGCACCTCTGGCTCTGGCGGTACAGGCACCGGGGGCCTCGGCACTGGCGGCATGGGTTCGGGCGGCACGGGCGGCTCGGGCGGGACCAGCGGCGGCTCTGGCGGTACCGGTGGTACGGGAGGTTCGGGCGGCTCCAGCGGCCGCTAAGCCGGGCTGAAGCGCGCCGTCGCCGGCGCGCTCAGACCCTGCTCCCCCTCCTCGGCCGTTCAGGCCGCGACCCTCTGCAACACCTGCATCGCGTCGTACGCCTCGCGGCGCAGCCCTTCCAGATCCAGCCCCACGATCGCGCCGTCCTGCACGACCTGACGCCCGCGCACGAACACGTGGCGCACCGGCGTCGGTTCCCCCGCCGCCACCGGGGCGGCGGCGACGTCGTGAAAGCCGTGAAAGCGCAGGCCGCTGACGTCGTAGATCGCCAGGTCGGCCGACTGCCCCGGCGCCAGCGTGCCGATCCGCGGCAGGTCCAGCACCGCGGCACCACCCGCCGTGCCCCAGTGAATCACCTCCTCCACCGTCGTCTGCGCGGCGCCGCCGACCGCGCGGTGCACCAGCCAGGCGAAGTTGGCCTCGTTGACCATGCTGCCCGATTCATTGGAGGCGACCCCGTCCACCCCGAGCGAGATACGCACGCCGGCATCGGCCAGGGCGCGTACCGGGGCCACGCCGCTGCCCAGCCGCGCGTTGCTGACCGGACAGTGCGCCATGCCGGTACCGGTCGCGGCCAGCATGCGGATCTCGTCGGGCGACAGCGTGACCAGATGCGCGAACCAGACGTCCGGGCCAAGCCAGCCATGCTCGCCGACGAATTCCACCGGCGTGCAGCGATACTTCTCGCGGCAGAAGCGCACGTAGTTGTCGGTCTCCGACAGATGCGTGTGCAGGCGCAGGCCGAGGCCGCGGCCGACCTCGGCCAGTTCGCGCAGCATCGCGGGCGGCAGCGAGAACGTCGGCGTGGTCGGCGCCACCGCGACGCGCCGCATCGCATCGCCGGCCGGGTCGTGATAGCGCGCCTTCAGCCGTTCGATATCGGCGACCATCTCGTCGAGGGTCTCCGGCACCAGCGCGGTCTTCGACATGCCGGGATGATCGGCGGCCGACTGGATCGCGCCGCCGCGGCACAGCACCAGCCGCATCCCCATTTCCTCGGCCACCTCGAACAGCAGATCGCCGGTCTCGGCACCGTGGCCATGGTGATAGAGGTAATGATGATCGGCGCAGGTGGTGGTGCCCGACAGCAGCAGCTCGGCCATGCCGAGCCGCACCGCGGCACGCAGCACCTCGGGCGTGAAGGCCGCCAGGCGCGGATACGGCACCGCCGCCAGCCAGGCCTGCAGATCGGCGTTGATGCCGGCGGGCACGGCCTTGAGCAGGTTCTGGAACAGATGGTGATGCGTATTGATCCAGCCCGGATACACCACGCAGCCCGTGACATCGAGCACGCGTTCGCCCGGCAGCGGCGCGAGTCCCGCCGCGATCTCGGCGATGCGGCCGTCGCGGATGCGGATATCCGCCGCGCCGGCGCGCGCCGCCGGGCCGGCCAGGCCCGTCATCACCGCAGCGGCGCCGCGGATCAGCAGGTTCTCGCACGGCTTGTTCCTCGGCTCGTTCCGCGAATCTTCGTTGTGCGACGCTTCGTTGCGGCATTGGACTTCAGTCAAGGTCAGATCTCCGGGGCATGTTCGCCGGCACGGGCCAGCGGTGCGTCGCGGCCAGGCAGGCCGTTGAGCAGCAGGTTCAGGAAGACGGAAACCACGCAGGCGATGATCACGCTGCTGTGCACGAAAGGCTGCAGCGCTTCGGGCAGCTTCTCCAGCACCGACGGCATGATCACCGGCATCAGCGCGCAGGCCAGCGTGATGGCGACGATGGTCAGGTTCGAGCGGTTGTGTTCGTAGTCGACCTGGCCCAGCGTCTTGATGCCCGCCGCGCCGACCACGCCGAACATCACCAGCGCGGCGCCGCCGAGCGCCGCGGCCGGGATCGACGCAAAAAGCGCGCCGATCTTGGGGACCAGCGCGACCGCGCACAGCATCACGCCGCAGGTGGCGACCACCCAGCGGCTGCGCACGCCGGTCACGATCACCAGCCCCACGTTCTCCATGAAGGCGATATACGGAAAGGCCGCGAACATGCCGCCGATCGCGCTGGCCAGGCCGTTGGCGCGCAGGCCGTTGGTCGCCTCGCGCTCGCTGACCGGGCGCTTGACCAGATCGCCGATCGCGATGAACAGCCCCATCGACTCGACCATCTGCACCAGCATCACGATGGTCATCGTGACGATCGCGCCGATATCGAATACCGGCAGGCCGAACGCGAACGGCTGCACCATCGTGAACCACGGCGCGCGCCCCACTTCGGTGAAGTCGCCCATGCCGAGCGCGGTCGCGACCGCCGCGCCGGCCAGCAGGCCGATCAGCACCGACAGATTGCGCAGAAACTCGCTCCCGTAGCGATTGATCGCCAGGATCAGCGCGACCACGCCGATCGCCACCGCGAAGAACACGGGCGCACCGAACTGCGGCGCACCGCGCCCGCCGCCCAGCCATTGATACGCGACCGGGAAGAGCGACAGGCCGATCGCGGTGACGATGCAGCCCGTCACCACCGGCGGGAAGAACTGCCGCAGCCGCCCGATCACCGGCGCCAGCAGCAGCGTGATGACGCCCGCGCCGATGATGGCGCCGCAGACGCCCTGGAAGCCCAGCGACGGATCGGTGCCGATCGCGATCACGGGCCCGACCGAGCTGAAGGCGACGCCCTGCATGATCGGCAGCCGCACGCCGAACTTCCAGAAACCGACGGTCTGCAGCAGCGTGGCGATGCCCGAGGTGAACAGCGCGGTGCTGATCAACAGCGTGGTCTGCGCCGGGGTCATCTTCAGCGCGGCGGCCACGATCATCGGCACCGTGATCGCGCCCAGATAGCTGACCAACATGTGCTGGAAGCCCAGCGTAAGCATGGCGCGCGGCGGCAGCACCGCGTCGACCGGGTGTTGGGGCGAAGCCATCGTCGTCTCCTTGGTGGTGGCTGAAGGGCGCTCGTAGCGGCGCCTGCAGCCACAGTAGCGGCCAGCCCCGCGCGGTCATAGCGCAATTGCGAAGGCGATAGGCGCAAAGCGCAGCGATGTGAATCCGCCGTGCGCGATGGGTTGGGAGAAGACGATGGCGATGCCGCGGCGCTGCGGGTTTGTCCCGGCTTTGCCGTCGGCAATGGCGGCCCTTACGATAGCGCGCACCGCCGCTCCGGGTGCCTGCCATCGCATCCCTTGATCCGCGCTTCCATGCAGCCGCCTTCCGACGTTCCCGCGGACGTTTCCGCACCCGCCCTCGGCGCCGTCCATCGATTCCATGCCAGCGAATTGCCGCATGTCGAGGCGCTGTGCACGCGGCTGTTCGGGCCCACGCGGGTGCGGCCGCTCGATGCCGAGGCCCCGCTGCACGTCGAGATCGAGCAATGCCATATCGGCCAGCTGTCGCTGGTCGACATCCGCTACAGCACGGCGATGGAAATCGAGCCGCAGCCCGGCAAGGACGAATACGTGATTCAGACCACGCTGTCCGGTCATTGCGAGGCGCTCACCGAGGGCCAGTCGCAGCATTTCCCGCAGGGCAGCACGCTGGTTGCCTCGCCGACGCAGCGCACGCGGCTGCTGCTCGACGCAGCCTGCGAACGCTTCTGCGTGGTGCTGCGCCGGCGCGCGATCGAGCATGCGTTCCGCGAGCATTTCGGCTTCGAGCCGCCGGCGCCGATCGCGTTCGCGACGCGGCTGGCCGGCGGTAGTGGGCTCGATGAGGTCAATAGGCTGGCCGAGCGCTGGCACGCGCTGGTGGGGTATCTGCGCGCGGAGATGCGCACGCGCCGGGCTGGGTCCGCCAATCCGACCATCGACGCCAGCATCGAGCATATGGTGGTGTCGACGCTGCTGTTCGACCAGTTCTCGGGCGACGGCGCCACGCTGCCGCGACGCTTTCAGCCGACGCTGCCGGCCTATGTGCGCCGCGCCATCCAGTATCTGCGCCGCAATCTCGATCGCCCGATCACGATGCGCGAACTCGCCGACCATTGCGGTGTGTCCGAGCGCTCGCTGCAGGTCGGCTTTCGGCGCAGCAAGAACGCGACGCCGATGGAGTATCTGCGGCTGCTGCGCCTCCAAGGCGCACGCGACAGCCTGCTGCGGGCCCCGCCGCAGCCCGGCGCCGTGACCGCGATCGCGCTGCGGCACGGCTTCTCGCATCTGAGCATGTTTTCGCGCGAATACCGGCGCGAATTCGGCGAGCTGCCGTCGGAGACCTTGCGCCGGGCGCAGCGGCGCGAAGGATAGCGGCGGACACCGATTCGATCGGTGCCGTGGCGGCCGGCGCTTTCCCGCCCTGCCCGCCACGGCGCCGGCCCGCTACGCCATGTCCTCAGCGTGCCAGGCAGATTCCCAGCATCGTCTGCAGGCGCGCGCGGTCCAGGTTGCGGCCGATAAAGACCAGCTTGCTGTCGCGCGACGCGTCCAGCCACGGCTCGCCCGCATGCAGATCGAGCTGCCGGTGCACGGCCTGCAGGATATGGCGCCGCTCGCTGCCGGCGACGGCCACGATGCCCTTGATGCGGAACAGGTCGTCGCCCTGCGCCGCCAGCAAGGCGCGGATCGCGCTGGCGAGACGATCGCCGTCGAATGGCCGGTCGAACACCAGCGAGACCGAGGAAACCGAGGGGTCGTGCCGGTGCGCGTGCTGGTGGTCATGGCCGCCGTCGTGGCCGTGGTCGTGGCCGTGGTCTTGGCCGCAGTGCTCGTCGCAGACGTGGTCCTCGCCGTGATCGTGATCGTGATCGTGATCATGATCGTGGTCGTGCTCGTCCTCGCTGTCGTCGAGCACGGCCAGCCCCGGCGTAAACCCGCCGATGCCCAGGATCTGCCGCAGGTCCACGCGCGCATAGTTCGAACGCAGGATCCGCGCGCCCTCGTTGAGCCGGCGCAGCCGCGACTCCAGCGCGTCGACCGCCGCCGGATCGGCCAGGTCGGTCTTGTTGATGACGATGCGGTCCGCCGCGACGATCTGGTCGACCGCCTGATTGTCGAAGCCGCGCAGCCGCGGATCGTCCAGATGGCTTTCGATATGCAGCGCATCGACCAGCGTCACCACGCCGTCGAGCGCGACCTCGCGCGCGACCTCGTGGTCCATGAAGAAGGTCGCCGCCACCGGGGTCGGGTCCGCCAGGCCGCTGGTCTCGACGATGATGTGGTCGAAGCGTTCCGGCTGCGCCAGCAGCTTCTGCAGGATGCGAACCAGATCGGTGCGCACGTCGACCACGCAGCAGATGCAGCCGTTGGTCATCTGGTAGATCTCCTCGTCGGAGCTGAGTACCAGATCCGAATCGACATCCACCTCGCCGAACTCGTTCTCGATCACCGCGATGCGATGGCCGTGCCGCTCGGTCAGGATATGGTTCAGCAGCGTGGTCTTTCCCGCGCCGAGAAAGCCGGTCAGGATCGTCACCGGCACCGGCACGGCCTGGCGCGCGGCATCGTGTCCAGCGGCTTGCTCGACGGTGGCCGGGCGCACCGCTTCTGTCGTAAAGGCGTTCATCGTGTCTCCTCCTCTGCCATGGCCGCTGGCATCGCGTCGGCCGTGGCGGGACGCATCCCCTGCCAACGCGCGACCAGACCGGCATGGTCGATATCGAACAGGTCGAGCGTGCGCCCGACGGTATGGTTGACCAGATCGTCGATCGTGCTGGGCCGGTGGTAGAACGCCGGCACCGGCGGCAGCACGATCGCGCCCATCTCGGTCACCGCGGTCAGATTGCGCAGATGGCCCAGATGCAGCGGCGTCTCGCGCGGCAGCAGCACGAGCCGGCGCCTTTCCTTGAGCATCACGTCGGCGGCACGCGTGACGAGGTTGTCGGCGATGCCATGCGCGATCGCGGCCAGCGTGCGCATCGAGCACGGCGCCACCACCATGCCGGCGCAGCGGTAGGAGCCGCTGGCAATGGTGGCGCCGATGTCGCGGACGTTGTGTGCGACGTCGGCCAGCGCCTCGACCTCCGCGCGGCGCAGTCCGAGCTCGTGCTGGATCGTCAGCCAGCCCGATGGCGTGACGACCAGATCGGTGCGCCAGTCCGGCTGCTGCGCCAGCCACTGCAGCAGGCGCACGCCGTAGATCGCGCCGCTGGCGCCGGTGATCGCGACGACCAGGCGCCGGCTCATGGGCGCCCCATGGCTTCGCCGAGCAGCCGCGCCGCCCTCGCCATCGCATCGTCGCCGATGCGCGCGCGGATGCCGTCGAACTGCGGACCGCGCGTCGCGTCCAGCCCCATGCGCGAGGTGGTGCCCGCTCCGGAGGCGGACGGATCGAGCGCGCTGCCCGGCAGGCCGTCGACGATGACCACGTCCAGATGCGGCTGCAGATGCGTGGCGACGGCCCACAACACCTCCTCGTCGCGCGTGATATCGACATCCTCGTCGACGGCGATCACGGTCTTCAGGTACGGATCCCAGCCCAGCAACCCCAGCATGACCTGGCGCGCCTCGCCGGCACGCATCGGCTTGAGCGCGACATAGGCATGGAAATGCGTGCCCGAGCTCGGGTAGTGCACCGCGGTAACGCTCGGGAAACGCTCCTTGAGCTTCTCGACCATCTCGGACTCGCGCGGAATCCGCCCGAGATTGAGGTGCTCGGCCGAATTGCCGCCGACCACGTCGATCAACATCGCGTCGCGCCGGCGCAGGATCGTCTCGACGCGCAGCAGGTTGTTGGTCGAGCGGTCCGACGAATAGCCGGTGAACTCGCCGAACGGTCCTTCGTCGACGCGGGCCTCCGGGTCGATCACGCCTTCCAGCACGATCTCCGCGCTGGCCGGTACCGCGATGCCATGGCGCGGCGTGCGCACGACCTCCAGCGGTGCGCCGAACAGCCCGCCCGCGACGTGGCGCTCGTCGACGCCGTACGGCAGCCTTGCCGCACCGGCCAGCATGAACAGCGGATGCGCGCCGATCACCATTGCCACGGGCAGCGGCTTGCCGCGCGCGGCGGCCTGCTGCTGCATCCGCCACAGGTGTCCGCGCGAATGCAGGCTGGTGGCGATGCCGTCCGGCGAATGCACCATCGAGCGGTGATAGCTGGCGTTACCGATGCCGGTCTCGGGATCCTGCGCGATCAGGATCGCATTGGTGATATAGGGTCCGCGATCGGTGGCGAAATGCCGGATCGCCGGGATCGAGCGCAGGTCGATGCCGTCGGTCTGCACGACCTCGAGCACCGGCCCGCTGTCGAGCTCGCGCGGCGGCACCAGGCGGCGGCTGCGCGCCTGGTATTCGGCGTGGATCCCGTCGGCGGCGACGCCGAGCAGCCGGCCGACGCGTTCGCGCGAGGCGAACACATTGGTCACCAGCGGCGCATCCAGACCCCGCACGCGTTCGAACACCAGCATCGGATGGCGCCCCTGCGCGGCCAGTTGCCAGACCACGGCGGTCGCATCCTGATCCGCGCCGATCTCCTCGCCGATCACCAGCACATCGTCAGGGTGCGCGGCGCGATAGGCCGCCAGGAAGTCGCGAAAGTCCTGTGAGGACGAATAGCGTCCGGAATAGAGGCGCGATGTCATCGATCTCTCCTTGTCACACCGGCCGGGCCGCGCACGAGGGCGCGCCCGGCTCGGCCGCCTTGCGCAGGGCCGTTCAGCGAAGGCCGGCGTAGGTATCGGTCAGGCGGGCCTGCGCCTCCTCCATCGTGCGCGGCGGCGGCGTGGTCTCCAGACCGATCAGGCGGGCGATGTTGTTGCCCATGTAGTCCTCGAGCCCGTCCTCGTCCAGATCCATGCCCTGCGGCGCGGGGCCGCACAGCATCTCCAGCTCGCGCAGCCACATGCCCGGCTCGTTGGGCGGCGTGTCGGTGCCGAACACGATCTTGTTGCGCGGCAACTGGCGCGCGAATTCGACGATGCGCGACTGGAAGCACCAGCCCGATTCGCAATAGACGTTCGGCGTGTCCATCGCCATCCAGAACGCCTCGAACGAATAGTTGCCGCCGGTCTGGATGCCGAAATGGCCGATGATGAAATTGACCATCGGGAATTCGCGGATGATCGGATAGAACATCGTCGGAATCGTGTACGGCCCGTCGCCGGTATGGATCAGCACCACGACGTTGTACTTGGCACACATCTTCAATGCGGGCCGCAGCCAATCCAGCGCACGGTCCGGACGATAGCCGTGCATGTTGGCATGCAGCTTCATCATCTTGAAGCCGTATTCCTTGACGTGGTATTCGAGCTCGAGCGCGCCCTCTTCCGGACCCCAGCGCGGGTTGAACGTGAAATTGCCGATGAAGCGGTCCGGATATTTCTGGCACAGCTCGGCCACATAGGCCATGTAGTCGCGCACGCCTTCGCGGCCGCGGCGATTGCCGTCGCGATAGCCGGTATTGCCGGGCGGCGGCTGGATAAAACCCATGTCGATGCGGCGCGGCTTGCCGTTGATGAGGTAGGGGCCGTCCATCATCTTGAGCAGGCGCTCGCCGGTAAACGGTTCGCCGGTATGGCGCCAGGCCTCGTCGACGAGGTTGGTGGGATGCAGATGGGTGTCGATGATCATTGCAGTGGCTCCGTGCGGGGCTGCGTTATCTGGGAACGAAAACGATCGGGGCGGACATCAGGCGGCGAGCCTGGCGCGGGCCTCTTCGATCGTGCGCGGCACCGGCGTCGGTTCGAGCCCGATCATGCGCGCGACGTTGTTGCCGAGGTAGTCCTCGAGCGTGTCCTCGTCCAGATTGAGCCCCTGCGGCGGCTCGAAACACAGCACCTCCAGCAAACGCAGCCACATGCCCGGCTCGTTCGGCGGCGTATCGGAGCCGAACAGGATCTTGTGTTTGGGCAAGACCTTGGCGAATTCGACGATGCGCGACTGCAGGCACCAGCCCGATTCGCAATAGACGTTGGGCATGTCCATCGCCATCTGGAACGGCTCGAAGCAATAGACGCCGCCGGTCTGCACGCCGAAGTGGGCCATGATGAAATTGACCGTCGGGAATTCCTTGATCATCGGCACCCATTCGGTCGGGATGCTGTAGGGGCCGTCGCCGGTATGCAGCTTGACCAGCACGCCTAGCTCCGCGCATTTCTGCAGCGCCGGACGCAGCCAGTCGAGCGCGCGATCGGGCCGGTAGGCGTGCATATTGGCCTGGAACTGGACCATCTTGAAACCCAGCTTGCGCACGTAATGGTCGATCGCGTTGACGCCATTCTCGACGCCGCAGCGCGGGTTGTAGACGAAGCAGCCGATGAAGCGGTCGGGATATTTGCGCACCATCTCGACCGTGTAGGCCATATAGGCGTCGATCGATTCGCTGCCCGACCTGGTGCCGTCGGTCCAGGTGTAGATGGTGTTGCCTTGCGGCGGCTGGATAAAGGCGCGATCGATGCGGCGCGGCTTGCCGTTGATCAGGAATGGGCCATCCATCATCTGGATCAGGCGCTCGCCGGTGAAAGGCTCGCCATCGTGCCGCCATGCCAGATCGACCAGGTTGGTCGGATAGCAACTGGTGTCGATGATCATGCGGGTGTCTCCTCGCAATGCTGCAGGTTGAAGGCATGCGGGACCGGGCCTGTCGTTGCGGGACGGGCCGGGCGCGCGTTGCGTTCGGGAGCACTGTCGAGGGGGAGCGTTGGAAGAATGCGCCACCGACGGTACTCCGTCAGTGAGCAATCTCCAGTTGAACGATCGCGGCATTGCGCCGCTGCCTGTTCAATCGACCGCTTCTACCCACGGCGCCTTTATACCGCCGTGGAAATTCGGCTGTCAAGCGGGAAGCGTGAACGCGGATGTTGCCGTGCCCACCTTCCCGCGATAAGGCGTTCGATCAGGCGTTGGTGCCGTTATCGATGGTCCATGCCGCGCCGGTTACCGCCTGCGCTTCGGGCGAGGCCAGCAAGGCGACCACGGCGGCGACATCGTCCGGCGAAGCAAAACGCTGCGGCCCTGCCATCAGCGAGCGCTGCCATTCGGCGTGCGGGCCGTCCGGCGGATTCATGTCGGTAGCGGTCGAACCGGGATGCACGACATTGACCGTGATGCCCCGCGGACCGAAGTCGCGCGCCAGGCCCTGCGTCATGCCGACCAGCGCCGCCTTGCTGGCGCTGTACAGCGACATGCCCTGCCCCGGCACGCGCACCGCCAGATTGCTGCCGATCGAGATGATGCGGCCGCCATCGGGCATCACCGCCGCCACCGCCTTGACCGCGACAAAGGCCGCGCGCACGTTGACGGCCATCGTGATGTCGAAATCGTCAACGGTCAGCTCGGTCGGGTGGCCGACGCGGAAAATGCCGGCGTTGTTCACCAGGATATCGATCTTGCCGAATTGCTCGGCCGCGCGCGCCACCGCGTCGGCCACGGCCTTGGGATCGGCGTTGTCGGCGCGAATCGCCAGCGCCTGGCGTCCATGCGCGCGCACTTGCGCTGCCACTTCCTCGGCTTGTTGTTCGGCGCTGGCGTAGGTCAGCGCGACGTCCGCCCCTTCCGCGGCCAGCCGGCGCGCGATCGCCGCGCCAATGCCCCGGCTGCCGCCGGTGATCAGGGCCGATTTTCCTTGCAGTGATGCCATGTCCTGCTCCTTCAACGTGTTGTTCAACGCGGTATCCGGGTCCGCCGACTCGCCGCCCAGAGGGCAGCCGAAGCGGCATCGGGTGTTTCATCTACAATTTGTACTCGTCGGTACAAATTTAAAGCGAATTATTGGCACGTTGTCGCCGACGGTCAAGGGATTTACTATCCGGTCAGTACAGAATTCACCGTTCCATCCATGAGCCAACGAGGAAGACCCCGTGCTTTCGACCGCGACACCGCCCTGCAGGCGGCGATGCGCGTGTTCTGGGAGCGCGGCTACGAACAGGCGTCGCTGAGCGAGCTGACCGCCGCCATGGGCATCAACCGCCCCAGCCTCTATGCCGCCTTCGGCGACAAGGCCCAGTTGTTCCGCGAGGCCACGGCGCTGTACCAGCGCACCATGAACTTCACCACGCCGGCGCTGGCCCGCCCCACCGCGCGCGCCGCCGTCGAGGCGATGCTACGCGACAACGTCGATGCCTATTGCGACCCCACGACGCCACGCGGCTGTCTGGTGGTATCGGTCGCCGCCTCCTGCCCGGACGAGGACAGCGAGATGAAGACCATGCTGTCGAGCAAGCTGCGTACGGTGGGAGAGTCGGTACGCCGGCGCCTCAAACAGGGCGTCGAGGCCGGCGAGCTGCCAGCCGACACGGACGTCGGCGCCCTTGCCGCGTATTTCGAAACGGTGCTGCAGGGCTTGTCGATCCAGGCCCGCACCGGGGCTTCGCGCCAACGGCTGCACCGGGTGGTGGACTGCGCGATGCGGGTGTGGGACGGCCTGCAAGCGTTGGACGAACCGGTCACTGCACCGGCGCCGGCCTCCGCGCCAGCCCCCACAACAGCGACACCGCGACGGCGCGGAAAATCTGCCGCGCCATAAGGCGGTCCAGATAGCAGTGCGCAAACGCCCCGACACGCGCCCGACGATCAGGGTGAAGAATCAAGCGGAAACCGCATGCCCCGCGCCAACAGCATGGCCCCCAACGCCGACAGCGCCACGATGGCTGCCGCGGCGGGCCAGCCATAAGCCTCGATGGCTGCGCCCACGGTGATCGGGCCGACCACCTGCCCGAGGTTGCTGCCCTGCATCAGCAGGCCGATCACGACCGGTACCAGCGCGGGGGTCGGCGCGACGATCGGGCCGCTCGACAGCAAGGCGGCCGGGATCAGTCCTCCTACCGCGGAGAACAGCAGGCACAGCAGGAAGGTCGGCACATCGCCGAACAGCGACAGGAAGATGCCAAGCGCAGCCAGCCCCATCGTCAGGCCGGTGCTCGCGACCAGCACGGGCCGCGACACGCCGCGCGCCAGCAGATAGCCGGCGGCCAGATTGCCGATCATGTTGGCGCCGATCGCCAGCGCGGTCAGCAGCCCCACCATGCGATGCGAGGCGCCGATCCGTTCGATCAGCAGCACCGGCAGGAAGCTGAACAACGCGAAGAACATCAGGCTGTAGAGCGCGAAGCAGGCGGCGAGCCGCAGCGGCTGCCGCTCGCGGAGTACCGCCGCTATATCGGCGCGCATGCCCGATGCGATGGTCGCAGCAGCGCGAGATGGCGATGACGACGTCGACAATGAGTCGGACGATGCCTGCCCTTGCGCCACGGCCGGAATCGCCAGCCGCGCCGCGGCCACCGCGACGACCGCAATCGCCGCGCTGCCCCACCACAGTCCGCGCCAGTCATCGAACAAGGGACCGACGATCATCGCCAGCGCCATGCCGGCGGGCATGAAGCAGCTCCACAGCGCAAAGGCGATATCGCGCTGGCGCAGCGGCACCACGCGCTGCAGCACCGCGGGCCCGGCCACCGCGATCAGCAGGAAGCCCAGCCCTTCGATGAAGCGCGACGCCATCAGGGCCGGCAGCGTCTGGGCCAGCGCGCCAGCGCAGGCGCCAGCCACCACCGTCAGCAAGCCGCCCAGCAACACGCGCCGGTCGCCGAAAGCCGGCACCAGGGCACCGGCCGGAATCCCGCCGAGCGAGCCGAGCACCGCCACGATCGCCATCAGCCAGCCTGCCTGTGCCAGGCTCGCGCCGAGGTCTGCCTGCAGCATCGGCGTCGCGATGGCGGCCTTGCCGATCTGCAGCGCCGCGACGACACCAGCGCCGACCACGACCGCCACCGCCAGCCACATCGCCGCCTTGCCTGCCGGCGCGGGCACCGCCACGGCCTCGCCCTGTCCTTTGCCGGCGGGCCATGCCGGCCGGCCTTTCACGCCTTCGCGCATCTGGATCTCCTGCACTGAAACACCGCGATGGCGAATAGCATCGCATCGCCCGGCAATCGACGGAAGTGATATAAGTTCGATCCAAACGATCGATCGGATAGATCAGAGACGACCCCATGCTCGACGCCCTGACCCTCGACCAGTTGCGCACCTTCGTCACCGTCGCCGAAGCCGGCAGCTTTCGGGCGGGGGCCGCCAGGCTGGCCCGCGTGCAGTCGGCCATCAGCCATGCCATCGCCAATCTGGAGGCCCAGCTCGACGTGGCGCTGTTCGACCGCAGCCGGCGCCGGCCGGTCTTGACCGCGGAGGGTCAGGCTTTGCTGGCCAATGCCCGCGACATCCTGCTGCGCGTCGACGCGATGCGGGCCCGCGCGCGTGGGCTCGGTCAGCGGCTGGAGCTCGAACTGTCCGTGGTCGTCGACAACCTGTTTCCGCTGGCGCAAATCGGTGCCGCGTTGGAGACGATGCGCGAGCGTTATCCCTCGGTGGCGGTCCGGCTGGCGGTCGAGCCGTTGGGCGGGCCGCTCGCCGCCCTGCTGGAGCAGCGTGCCAACCTGGCCGTGATGGTGGGCGAAGGCTTCCGCGATCCGCGCGTCGCATTGCAGGCGCTGTCCTCGACCGAAGTGGTGGCGGTCGTGTCGGCGCGCCATCCGTTGGCGTCGCGGCGGCGCGGTCCGCCGCTGGGACTGGCCGATCTGGCCGATCACCTGCAGATCGTGCAGTCCGACCCCACGCCGCTGTCCGCCGGCCGCGATTTCGGGGTGCTGTCGCCGCAGACCTGTCGCGTCAACACGCAGGACACCAAATACGCGCTGATCCTGTCCGGCCTCGGATGGGGCCGGTTGCCGCGCTGGCTGGTCGAACGCGACCTGCGCGAAGGCCGGCTGGTGCGCGTGGCCACCACTGCGCTGGGCCGCGACGCGCGCGTCCTCTACGAAGCCTATCTGGCGCACCGCGTGGACCAGCCGCTCGGGCCGGCCGCGCAAGCGTTTCGCGAAGCCCTGACCCGTATCGCCGCGCAAGGCTGACCGGCATGCCGATGTTCCGGGGCGCCGATGGGATGCGGACTTATGTTGCAAACAGGAATGGTTATCAATAAGATTGACGGCTTTTTGTAACCGCGAATTACGAGAGAGCCCGGACCACGCGCCATGAGACAAAAACTGGCCTGTTTGCAACCGTCGCGGCTGACGCCGTCGGCCCTGATCGCCGCGGCCATCGCCGGCGGCGCCCCGCTGTCCACGCTGGCGCAGGAGGCGCCGTCCGCCGACCGCGGCACCGTGGCGGCGCATGAGCTCAACACCGTCGAGGTGCGGGTGGATCGGATCAAGAGCGATCTGGTCAATCCCACACGGCAGGTCACCGTGATCGAGCGCGAGCAGATCGAGGAACTGAAGACGGGTTCGACCAATCTGGCGACGATGCTCAGCAAACTGATTCCGGGCATGGCCGATTCGAGCCGTACGGTGACCGACTTCGGCCAGACGCTGCGCGGCCGCAGCGCGCTGGTGCTGGTCGACGGCATACCGCTCAATACCAACCGCGACTCCGCCCGCAATCTGGCGACCATCGATCCGAGCAATATCGAGCGAATCGAGGTGCTGCGCGGCAGCAGCGCGCTGTACGGCGCCGGCGCGAGCGGCGGCATCATCTCGATCACGACGCGCACCGCTGGCGGTCCGCCAACCGCAGATACCACGGTGACGCTGGGCACGCCGCTGACGCGGCTCAGCAAGGAAGGCCTGAGCGCCAACGTGCAGCAGCACTTCTCGGGCAGCCAGGGGCCGATCGACTATGCCTTCCACGTCGGTGCGCAGCGCATCGGCAGCCCCTATGACGCGCACGGCCATCGCATCGCGCCGGAGCCGAGCCAGGGCGATCTGTTCGATTCCAACGTCTACAACGTCAGCGGCAAGCTGGGCTGGCGCATCGACGGCCAGCAGCGCGTGCAGCTGAGCCTGAGCCGGTATCACGCCAGGCAGAATACCGACTACGCCTCCGACCCTTCGGTCGGACGCCTGCCCCCGGGCTCCGCCACGGCGCGCGCGATTCGCGGCCTGCAGCTGGACAACCAGAACGAGTTGCGCAACACGGTGCTGAACCTGGACTACCAGCATCAGGACTTCTACGGCAGCACGGTATCGACGCAGTTCTACTATCGCGACTATTTCACGCGCTTCCCGCCGTTCGATGCGCGTGCGGTCGCCACACGCGGCGGCAATGTCGATCAGATCAGCCAGAACAGCAACGTATTCGGCGGCCGGCTGACGGTCGGCACACCCCTGGGCACCAGCAAGCAGACCAAGCTGCTGTGGGGCGCGGACTACAACCAGGAACGCAGCGACATGCCGCTCGACGTATTCGACGCGGCGCGCTACGACGCCAGCGGCGGCCTGGTGTTCCGGCCTACCGGCCAGCTGACCTATATGCCGCCGCTGACCACGCGCAGCGGCGGCGTGTTCGGCCAGCTGCAGCACAAGTTCGACGAGCGCTGGTCGATGGAAGGCGGCGTGCGCTACGAGCGCGCCAGCGCCAGCTTCGACGATTTCGTGCCGCTGTCGCAATCGAAGGTCGCCAATCCGGTCGGCGTCAAGGGCGGCACCGTCGATTACGGCGCGTGGCTGTTCAACATCGGCGCGGCCTTTGCGCCGGTCAAGGGCCAGGAATTCTATGGTGCCTTCAGCCAGGGCTTCCAGCTGCCCGACATCGGCCTGCAGATCCGCAATGCGCGCCCGGGCTTCGACATCAACGCCTCCAGCCTGGAACCGGTCAAGACCAACAACTACGAGCTGGGCTGGCGCGGTGCGCTGGGCAGCAACACGCTGGCCAACGTGGCGGTGTTCTACACGACCTCGAAGCTGGGCGACGTGCAGAGCTTCAACAACGGGCTGATCCTGACTCGCACCAAGGAGCGCATCTTCGGCGTCGAGGCCGCGGCCGACTATCTGACCGACGACGAAAAGTGGGGCGTCGGCGGGACCTTCACGTGGATGCGCGGACGCGAGCAGCCACAAGGCGGCAGCAGTTTCCAGAACATGACGGGCTACCGCATTCCGCCGCTGAAGCTGACGGCCTACGTGCAATACCGGCCGGTCAGCCAATGGAGCAACCGGCTGCAGCTGAGCTATTACGCCGGACGCGACTATCGGCTCAACGGGCAGAACAGCTTCGGCCGGCGCGAAACCAGCAGCTACACCACGCTCGATCTGATCAGCCGGTACCAGCTGACGCGCAAGGACACCATCACGATCGGCATCGAAAACCTGCTCAATCGCGACTACTACCCGTTGTACAGCCAGCTGCTGCGCAACAGCAACAACACCAGCCGGTTGCCGGCGTCGGGCATCACGCTGACGGCGATGTATCAGCATCGCTGGTAAGTGGGGTGTCTGGCCATTCGCGCCATCGGAACTGGTCCCTGCCCGCAATCGCCGGCATAATTGCAACTGCAACGATACCGGAGAGCAACATGACGACGAACGGGCCCGACCTGTGGTTTTCCTTCGTGCGCACGCACCGGCTGATCATCCGCGAAGTGGAACGGCGTCTTGCCGACGCCGGCCTGCCCGCCTATGCGTGGTACGACTTGCTGTGGGGGCTGGAGAGCGGGCCCGGCGGCGCCCGTCGCATGCATGAGCTGGCCGACACGCTGGTCATCGAGCGCTACAACCTGACTCGTCTGGTCGACCGGCTCGAGAGCGAGGGCCTGGTCACGCGCACCCGCTCGGCCGACGATGGCCGCGCCGCCTTCCTTACGATCACGCGAGACGGCCGCGCCCTGCGCAAGAAGATGTGGAAGATCTACCAGGCCGCGATCGCCGACCTGTTCCTGTCGCAATTCGAACATGCCGACAAGCAGCGCTTCGCCGACGCATTGGATCGCGCCGCACAAGCGGTACGCGCCGCCGCCGGCGCGGCGCGGCCAGCCTGACGCCCCGCCTGCGGTAGTCGCGCCAAGCCGCGGCTGCCCGCGAACACCACACTTCCGCCCCTCGCCCCACCGCACCGCAGCCGCCACCACGCCGGCGGCTGCGTGCGCTCGTTCTTCCTCCCCTTCGATGCTTCGCGACCGCCGTGCTTGCCGAATGCTGCGCCACCGCCTATAGTTGCAATTACAACGATTGCAATTGCAATTCATAGATGCACCAACAGAGGAAACTGCCATGTCAGCCACCCCCCCGGCGAACACCGCCAGCCCCGCCCTGACCTTCTATACCGCTAACACCCCCAACGGCCAGAAGGTCAGCATCTATCTGCAGGAAGCCGGTCTACCTTACCGCCAGGTCGACGTCGACCTCGGCAAGGGAGAGCAGCGGCGCCCGGAGTATCTGGCGATCAACCCGAACGGCAAGATCCCCGCGCTGGTCGATCACGGCGAAGGCGTCACCGTGTTCGAGTCCGGCGCGATTCTGAGCTACCTGTCGAGCCACTATGGCGCGCTGCATCCCGCCGGCCGCCACGAGCAGTGGCAGGTCCAGCAATGGCTGCATTTTCAGATCGGCGGCATCGGGCCGATGCTGGGGCAGCTTTGGTGGTTTCGGCATGGTTCGGGTAGCGGCAATCAGGAGGCGATCGAGCGCTATTCCAGGGAGGCGCATCGCCTCTATGGCGTGGTGGACCGGCGGCTGGCGGAATCGGCCTATCTGGCGCTGGACCAATACACGATTGCCGATATCGCCGCCTTTCCATGGCTGCGTACCCATGACGAACTCGAGCTGGACATCGGCCAGTACCGCCACGTGGTCCGCTGGCTCGAGCGCATTGCCGAGCGGCCGGCGGTGCAGCGTGGCCTGGCGGCGGTGCGCCCGCCAAAGACCGCCGCGCAAGATCCCGCGGAGGCCTGAGCGATGGCCTGGACCTTCCTGTTTGTCGCCGCGGCGCTGGAGATCGTGATGGGCGTCGCGCTGAAGCTGAACCAGGGCTGGACACGGCTGCTGCCCAGCGTGGTGGCCGTTGCGGCGGGACTGGCCAGCATCTTTCTGCTGGCCAAGGCGCTGCGCAATCTGCCGGTCGGCACCGCCTATGCCATCTGGACCGGCATCGGCACGCTGGGATTGGTGGCCATCGGCATCGTCAGCTTCGGCGAGGGCATGCAATGGCAGCGGCTGCTGTTCCTGACGCTGACGGTGGTCGGGATCATCGGGCTGCGGTTTTCCGAGGCAGTGGGGTGAATCAGCGGAACGCCTGCGGCATGGCGGTATATGCGCGCATCGTCCATCGCTTGGCGCCGCGCTGCGCCGCTGGCGACGGCTGAAGTGCGCGCATCAACGAGCGTCAACAACAATGAAAACCGTACTTCATGTCAGCGCCAGTCCCAATGGGGACGCGTCGAACAGCCGGCGCACGGCCGCCGCGCTGATCGAGCGGATGCGACAACGCGAAACGTTGCGCGTGATCGAGCGAGACCTGGCGCATCGTCCGCCGCCGCTGGTCGATGGCACATTTGCGCACGCCAGCCTTGCGGCGGAGTCCGCCGATGCTGCCGGCGATACGGGCGTGCTCGCCTTGTCGGTCGAGCTGATCGCCGAACTGCAGGCCGCGGACCGCATCGTGATCTCCACGCCGATGCACAACTTCACGGTGCCGGCAGCGCTGAAGGCCTGGATCGACCAGATCCTGCGCCCCGGCCGCACCTTCGCGCGCACGCCGGAAGGCAAGAAGGGATTGCTGGCCAACCGCCCGGTCTACCTGATCGTCGGCAGCGGCGGACCGCTCGGCGATGACGGCAAGGGGCAGCCGGACTTTCTGACCCCCTATCTGCGTCACGCGCTGGCGACCGCCGGCCTTCACGACCTGTCGGTCTTGCGGCTCGACAATCTGCGGCGTGGGCCCGCCTATCTCGAGCGCGCGCAGGCGCTGGCCGACGCGTGGATCGCGCAGCAGATTGCGGCGCTGTCCCCGCAGGCAACCGGCTCCGCGGCGCCGATCGGGGCGTAGGCGTTGGCGCTGCGGCAAGACCCGCTCAAACAAGATAGTCAACCCTGCTCAATCCGCACGCAGGCGATCGAGAGCCGCCGTCGTTTTCAGCCACTCGAGCACCGCGGCAGCGGGGGTGTCGGCCCGGATCGGCGCCGGCGACAACAGGCAATAACGGGAGCCGTCCTCGACAAACCCCATCGGGGCGACCAGCATGCCGTTCGCGATGTCGTCCTGCACCAGATGCCAGGGACCGATGGCGACGCCCAGACCCGCCACTGCCGCCTGCAGGCTGAAGTAGAAATGCTCGAAGCTCTGCTCCGGTGCGCGCGACAGCGTCTGTCCGCTGATGTCGGCCCAGGTCCGCCAGGCGTTCGGCCTTGTCCGCGTATGCAGGCGCGTTGCGGAAGGACGCAGGCATTTCTGGCCCTTGCGCGCTGCAAACCATGCGGCGGACTTGTCCGGCCGGCACACTGGGCCGACGCGTTCGACGAACAGGGGCGTCGTGTGGACGCTGTCGGGCCAGGCGAAGTCATCGCGCCGAATCGCGAGGTCGATGCCGCTGTCGAACGCAACAGGCCCGCCGCCGGCGAGGAGATGAACGTCGAGTCCGGGATGCCGCGCCCTGAAGTCGGGCCAGCGCGGAATCAACCAGCGCATCAGCAACGTCGGCTCGCACGACAGCACCCATTGCCGCGCTTGCCGCGCACTGGCGCGCAGCTCGCGCGTGGCCTGCCGCATCAGGCCGAGGCCGTCGTGCACGGCCTGCGACAGTCTCCTCCCCGCATCTGTCAGGAAGACGCGGCGGCTGCGTCGTTCGAACAGCGCCACACCGAGGTCGTCTTCCAGCGTCCGCACCGCGCGGCTGACCGCGCCATGCGTCAGATGCAATTCGTCGGCGGCGCGGCTGAAGTTCTCCAGTCGCGCCGCCGCCTCGAAGCAGCGCAGGGCCAGCAGCGAAGGCAGGCGGGCGTCGCCCGATAGTGAGCTGGACTCACCATGATGGTCAGAAAACATCGTTATACGTCGATCGTTGAGATCCCTAACATATGGCTTGCCTCGCGGCAATTAGCCAGAAAGAATCGAAAGAGTAAACCATGACCGAACTGTTAGCCGTGATCACCATCACGCTGCTCGCCGTGATCAGCCCCGGACCGGACTTTGCCATGGTGACCCGCAACAGCCTGGTGCTGTCGCCGCGCCGGCGTGTTAACGGCGCTCGGCATCGGGCTCGGCGTGCTGATTCATGTCAGCTACACCATCCTTGGCGTCGGCGTGCTGATCCAGCAGTCGCTATGGCTGTTCCAGACGGCCAAATTGATTGCCGCCATCTATCTGATCTATCTCGGCATCGGCATGCTCAGGGCCAGGCCGGGCGGCGAGCTGTCCAACGGCAGCACCGCCGCGCTGTCGGATCTCGCCGCATTACGCATCGGGCTGCTGACCAATGCGCTGAATCCCAAGACCACGGTCTTTATCGTCAGCCTGTTCATGCAGGTGGTGCGGCCCGATACGCCGCTGGCGACGCAAATCGGCTACGGCGCCTTTATCTCGGCCGCCCACATCGGCTGGTTCAGCCTGGTCGCGGTGTGCCTGTCGACGGGCGTCGTACGCGAACGGCTGCTATCCGTGCGGCACTGGATCGATCGGGTCTTCGGCGGGCTGCTGGTCGCGTTCGGTGAGTTGCTGGCGGTGGCGCGCGGCGCGCGTTGAGGGGCGACGCGGCGCCCGCCTGCCAGCCGAACTACTCGCCAAACTCCTGCTGGATCCGCGGCGCATGCGGGCACTGCCGGTCCAGCGACTCGCGGTATTTGACGCAGCCGCGCAGGAACTGCGGCCAGTCGGGCACCGCGGGCGTGTGCGTGGCCGCATCGGGCAGCAAGGCCCACAGGTCGGGATGATGCCAGCACAGCTCGTGGCCCGAGGCATCCCGATGGCGGCGAATGCCGGCGCGCAATCGCTTCACTTCGTCGATGAGCTGCTCGCGGCTCATCGTATCGACGTCGTCGTCCATGTTTGCCTCCGCAGAATCAGCGAAATCTCCAGCTTAGGGCTGTTCGCATCGGGCCGATAGCGTCTGTTGCGATGGCATGCCACTGCCCTGCCCGACTGCGCCGGCATGTGGAACCGCATATCGCTGCGCGCGCCGAGATGCCAGCCACACCGCGGCCGACACGGCAACACCGGCCGCGACCGCCACGCCAAAGCCGCCCCCCACGCCACGCGCATCGACTGCGTGCCCGGAGGCGACCGCACCGATCGCGACGCCGACGTTCAGGCCGGCCAGCAGCCATGTCATGCCTTCGGTGACGCGCCGTTCTCCGACCATTCGCTCGACCAGCGACATCGCCACGATCATCGTCGGTGCAAACACCAGCCCCGCGACAAACACCGTCGCTGTCAGTCCGGCCATGCTGCCGATCAGCAGAAAAGGCAATGTGGTCACGGCGGTCGCCAGCCCGCCGAGCAACAGCAGACGATGCAGCGGGCTTTGCAGCTTGCAGGCGCCGAACGCCAGGCCCGCCAGGCAAGAGCCGATCGCGTAGGCGGAGAGCACGAAGCTCGCCGCGCCCGGACGCCCCTGCTGCTCGGCAAATGCCACGCTGACGATATCGACGCTACCGACGATCACGCCCATCGCCGTCATCAACACCACCAACTGGGCCACGCCGGCCACCGCGATCGCGGGAGCCGTGTCATCGGCGCCCGCCTCAACCGCGCTCACCGGCGGCTCGGTGCTGCGCAGCGCCACGAATACCAGCACGCCGACCAGCAGCAGAACGCCTGCCGTCAAGGGCCCCGCCTGCGGAAACGCTGCAATGCCAAGCCCGACCGACAGCGGCGGCCCCGCAATGAACGAGATCTCGTCGAGCACGGTCTCCAGCGAATACGCGGTCTGCAGTTCGGGAAGATGCCGATAGAGAGCGGTCCAGCGGGCACGCACCATCGCCGACATGCTGGGCATGAAGCCGGTCAGCACGGCGCCGACGAAGAGCGTCCAGTCGGGGAGCTGCCAATGCGCGGATGCCACGAGGATCAGCACGCCCATGACGCTGATGCCGGTGGCGACGGGCAATACCCGGCGCTGTCCGCGGCGGTCTACCAGCCGCGACACCTGCGGGGACAGCAACGCATAGGTCAGCACAAAGGCCGCCGACACCGCGCCGGCCAACCCATAGCTTCCGCGCAGCTGCGACAACATCGTGATGATGCCGATGCCCATCATGGGCAGCGGCATGCGCGCCACCAGCCCGGCCGCAGTAAAGGCGGCCGCGCCGGGCGCATTGAACAGTCGTCGATAGGGATTGGCCAGACCTGGCTTTGCCATCACGGTTCTCCTGCAGTCGTTACCGATTCACATACGATGCGTATGCCAAAGTTTGATAACATACGCCGCGTATGTCAATGAATCGATGGAGAACCCGACGATGGCCCGTCGTACCCGCGCCGAGATGATCGAGGCGACCCGCGCGAAGCTGCTCGCGACCGCGCGCCAGGCCTTTGGCACCCAGGGTTACGCCAGCACGTCGATGGACGACTTCACCGCGGATGCCGGTCTGACGCGCGGCGCGCTGTATCACCATTTCGGCGACAAGAAGGGGCTGCTGGCGGCCGTGGTGGAACAGATCGATGCGGAGATGGACGCGCGGCTGCAAGCCATCTCCGACGCGCATCCCGACTCCTGGGAGGGGTTTCGCCTTCGTTGTCGCGCCTATCTCGAAATGGCGCAGGAAGCGGAGATCCAGCGCATCGTATTGCGCGATGCGCGCGCGGTACTGGGCGGCGCCTCTGCGCAATCGGAGCGCCAATGCATCGCGTCGATGCGGCAGCTGCTGCTGGCGCTGATGCGGCGCGGGCTCGTGGTGAAGGCCGATCCCGAGGCGCTCGCCCGGCTGATCTATGGCAGCCTGGCCGAAGCGGCCTTCTGGATCGCGGAAGCGGAAGATGGCAAGGCGCGCCTTGCGCAAGCGCTCGACGCGCTGGAGCTGCTGCTCAGCGGCGTGCGAGCTCCTTCGGCATCCGCCGCAGCGTCAAGGACCAGAACGCGAGCGCGCACGCGCTGATCGCCGCGCCGAGCAGACAGACCGCGGGCCATCCCGCCGTCGCATACGCCCACGTCGACGCAATGGCGCCCAGTCCGCTGCCCACCGAATAGAACAGCATGTAGCAGCCCACCAGACGGCTGTGCGCATCGGACGGCGCGGCGAAGATCATGCTCTGGTTGGCGACATGAATGGCCTGCCCGCCCAGGTCCAGCGCGACGATGCCGATCACGAGCCACCACAGCGGGTGCAAACCCAGCCCCGAATCGAACCACCACAACGGCAGCCACGACGCGAGCAACAGCAACAAGGCGCCGCCGGTGACCCACTGCCCCATGCCGCGATCGGTCAGTTGCCCGGCGCGCGCGGCCGCGAGCGCACCGACCACGCCGACCAGACCGAAGGCACCGATCGCCGTGTGCGACAACCCATAAGGCGGCGCGCTCAGCGGCAAGACCAGCGCGCTCCAGAACACGCTGAACGCCGCGAACATCAACATGGCAATCACGCCGCGAATCTGCAGCACGCGTTCGTGTCGCAGCAAGGTCAGCATCGACAGGATCAGTTGCGGGTAGCTCAGCCGCGTCGTCGCCGGCGCCTGCTGCGGCAGGCGGCGCCACAGAATGAGCGACAGTCCGAGCATGACGGCCGCCGAGAACAGATAGACGCCGCGCCATCCTGCGACATCGGCAATCAACCCGGCCAGCACCCGCGCCAGCAACAGCCCGATGACTACCCCGCCCTGCGCGGCACCGACCACGCGCCCGCGTTCGGTGCTGGCACCCGCGGTGGCGGCATAGGCGATCAGCCCTTGCGTCATGGCGGTGCCCAACAACCCGACCGCCAGCATGCCCGCCAGCAGCGCCGGGGCCGAGCCGGCGGCAGCGACCGCAATCAAGGCGGCTACCAGCGCGCCCGCTTGCCACAGCATCAAGGGCCGCCGGTCGATCCGATCGCCGAGCGGCACCAACAACACCAGGGCAAGTGCGCAGCCGATCTGCGTGGCGGTGATTACCCCGCCCACTGCTGCATGGTCCAGCCCGAAGTCCGCCCCCAGGGCGTCGAGCAAGGGCTGCGCGTAGTAGACGTTCGCCACGCTGAGCCCACAGGCGCAGGCAAACAAGGCGACCAGCGGACGCGGCATGGCGGACGCGCCTTGCAGTGACGAGCGTGATGGCTGGGATGGCTGGGATGGGTTCCATGCACAGGGCTCAGCAGGCATGTGGTTTTCCTTCGATCAAAGTGGTTTGAAAAAAAGACTGGTTTGATTGTAGGTAAACTGGTCTTAAAATGAAACCACTGAGCGAAAGAAACGCGCTCGGTTTTATCGCACCTGGAGATGCCATGCCAAAACGTCGCGACAACGAGACAGAAACCTGCCCGGTTGCCCGCTCGCTCGACCTGATCGGCGATCGCTGGTGCCTGCTGATCGTGCGGGATGCATTCGATGGCGTGCGCCGCTTCAGCGAATTCCAGCGAAGGCTCGGCGTGGCACGCAGCATCCTCGCCGATCGCCTGCGCCTGCTGGTCGAAGCCGGCATCTTCGAGATCCAGCCGGCCTCCGATGGCACGTCGTATCAGGAATATGCGTTGACGCCGACGGGCGAGCGCCTGTTCCCGGTAATCGTCGCGTTGCGGCAATGGGGGGAGCAGCATTTGTTCGGATCGAAAGACGCGCATTCGGTGCTGGTCGACAAGCGCAGCGGGAAACCGCTCACCGTGATGGAGCCCCGCTCTGCTGAGGGCAAGGTGGTGCGGCCATCGGAGACGGTGGTGAGGTTGCCTCAGCGGGAAGATTGAGTTACGCCATCATTGTGTCGACGTGCCCTACGGAGCTTCAGATGAGCAAAGTCTCACTGTCCAAGTACAACGTCCCGATCAAGGAACGAAGAAGAGTCACGAGGGCTCCAAGACCGGAGCGCGTCGCCGCAAGCACGAAGATCGAGCAAGTGTTCGAGGGGCAAATTGTCGTGATCAATAGAGCCGACTCGACTACCGTTGAAGAAACCGCTCGCCAGGTCATACAGAAACACCACGAAGCCATCGAGCGTTTGGCCAGGCGATGACGAGCGGTTTCCTCGCGATCACGACGATGAGCAAGACAGCACAGCCGCTTGGCGCCGTCCGCTGTCAGGCGCCCTCTAGCGCGCCATACACCGCGTCCCGCAAATCGGTGACAAACCGCCCCGACATCCCTTCGTACAAGGTATTGGTCAGCGCCACGACGCAAAGCCGCTGCACCGGATCGACAAACCAGCTGTGACCATAGACGCCTCCCCAGCGCCACGTGCCGGCCGACTCCGGCGATGCCGCCAGCGCCGGATCGCGCAATACCGAGAAGCCCAATCCAAAACCAAATCCCGGCGCGCCGGGGACTTCGTGGCCATCGGTTTGGTCCCGCCCCATCTCGGCGACCAGTTCGTTCGGCAATAGCGCGCCGCTGCGCTGACGCAACGCCTCCAGCAAGCGCATCACGTCTTGCGCCGTGCCGGCCATGCCCGCACCGCCCGATGGAAAGGCGTGCGGATCGAAAATGCGCGCGGGGCTGTAGCGGACGCCCACCGTGCCGTCGAAGACCGGCACGACCTCGCCTTCCGCAAGGCGATGCGGCTGCGGGCGATCGTTGACATAAGGCGTGGCGACACGCTGCGCGTCGCGGGCAACGAAGTCGGTGTCCCTCATGCCAAGCGGCCCGGTCACCAGCTGGCGCACCGCCACGTCGAGCCGCGCGCCATGGACGCGCTCGATCAGCGCGCCGAGTACGTCGGTGGCTACCGAGTAGCACCACGCGGTGCCCGGCTCGTACAGCAGCGGCACGCTCGCGATGCGCCGCAGGTTCTCGTCCAGATCGATGCCGATGTCATCCATGCCGTCCGATACGCCAGCTTCCGCATAGGGTCCGTGTTCATCGGCCTGGAGGAAGCGGTAGCCCAGCCCGGCGGTATGGCTCAACAACTGCCGGATCGTGATCCGCGGCACGCGTCCATCAGCCAGGCGCGGGCGGAATTCCGGCAGCCAACGGTCGATGCCATCGTCCAGTGCGATCTTGCCGCGCGCGACCAGGACCAGCGCCGCTGCGGAAACGATGGGCTTGCTGACCGAAGCCAGGCGAAACAACGTATCGAGGGCCATCGGCCGCCGGCTTTCACGGTCGGCCAGACCGGCCGCCTTGCGGTAGACGAGCGCGCCGTCTCTGGCGACCAGCACGACAGCGCCAACCAGCCGGCGCTCGTTCAGCGCCTGCTGGACAACCGTGTCGATGCTTTCGGACAGGGACGCCGCGCAAGCCGTCGTACGCAATGCGAGTGTGGAATCGGACAACGCAATTCTCCTTCGAGGAATGACGCCGTCACGATAGAGAGCCCTGCATTGAAGAAAAAGTGGGGTAAATTTCCGCTTTATGCGGACAAAGATGTCCACAATGGGATGGGGATCGGGATAGAGATGGAGATCGCGACATGGATAGCCTGAACGGCTTCATGGTCTTCGTGCAGGTAGCCGAGACGCGCAGCTTTGTCGCGGCCGGGCGAATGCTCGGCGTGTCGGCGTCGGCCGTCGGCAAAAGCGTGGCCAGGCTGGAAAACAAGCTTGACGTACGCCTGTTCCATCGCAGCACCCGCAGCATCACGCTGACGGCCGAAGGCGCACGGTTCCTCGAACGCAGCCGCCGCATCCTCGCCGAGATCGAGGCCGCGGAAATGGAGCTGTCGGAAGCGACGAAGGCACCGCGAGGCCGGCTGCGCGTCAGCCTGCCGCTGGTCAGTTCGCTGCTGCTGCCGGTCCTTGCCGACTTCATGCGCGACTACCCCGACATCGAGCTCGATCTGGATTTCACCGACAGGATGGTCGACGTGATCGAGGAAGGCTTCGACGCGGTGGTAAGAACCGGCGAACCGACCGATTCACGTCTGTCCGCTCGCCGGCTCGGCATCTTCGAAGGCATGCTGGTGGCCGCGCCAGACTATCTGGCGCGGCGCGGCACGCCCAAAGTGCCCGCCGATCTGCTGAATCATGCCTGCCTGCACTATCGCTTCCCCAACAGCGGCAAGCTCGAACCGTGGCCGCTCCGTCGCGCGCCAGGCCAACCGGAATTGCAGCTTCCGACATCGATGATCTGCAACAACATCGAGACGCGCGTTTGCTTTGCGCTGCAAGGCCTGGGCATCGCGTTCGTGCCCGACTTTTCGGTCAGGGAGCTGGTCGCCAGCGGTCAGCTCACACGCGTGCTGGATGGCCATCTGGAATGGTCGAACCCGTTTTACGTGCTGTGGCCCGCCAGCAAGCATCCGTCTCCCAAGGTGCGGGCGTTTGTGGATTTTCTTTGTGCGCGGGTGTTTGCTTCGGCGGAAACAAGACCTGCCGTGAAGCGCCGGCGGCCGGCGCGAGGAGCGCGGCGGCAGGCGTAATTCGCACGACGGTTGCGCTCAGTGGATCTTCAGTTCGGCGATCTTGTCGTTGTCGATCGTGAAGAGAAATTCCAGCGTGACAGGACTATTCGGGAATTGCCCGCTCACCCTGGCGCGGACACGGACCTCGGGGTCGTTGCCAGTCGCTTCGATTGGCTCGGCGACGTGGCGGTATTTTTCCTTGGCCGCCAGCCACCACGCGCGTATCGCCTCGCTTCCCTGATGCCGCGCACTCTCATCGTTCACCACGGCATCGGGAAGAAAAAGCGAAACCAGCGCATCGGCATCGTCGCTCTTGTCCGCTTCGAAATACGCGCTCACAACGGTCGGAATATCCATTCTTGTGCTCCTGTCTGTTGCTCCATTGGCAAAATTGGCAGCGCGAGTGTAAGGCTTGACCGTTGTTTGGATAAACGGGATAAATCGGGATGTGCCGATGAACAAGACAGGACAATGGAACGCACCTCCCTTCACGATCTGGAAGCCGTCATGGCGATCGCTCGACGGGGCTCCTTCCGCGCAGCGGCGATCGATCTCGGGATGTCGACCACGGCGCTGAGCCACGCCATCGGCAAGCTGGAGACCAATCTTGGCGTCCGCCTGTTCAATCGCACGACCCGCAGCGTCTCACTGACCGATGCCGGTCGACAGTTCGTCGAACAGGTCGGTCCCGCGCTTCACGATATTCACGGCGCGTTGGAGGCGGTACGGTCGCAACGGGAAACGCCATCCGGAACACTGCGGATCAATGCCGCGGCATTTGCGGCGCGAGAGATCATGTCCCCGCTGGTGCTGGAATTCCTGCGCCGCTACCCCGAAATGAAGGTCGACCTGGTGACCGAAGGACGGTTGGTGGATATCGTCGCCGAAGGCTTCGATGTCGGCGTGCGGGTCGCCGACCTCGTACCCAGCGACATGATCGCCGTGTCGCTCGGCCGGCCCCAACGCTATGCCGTCGTGGGTTCGCCCGCGTACTTCGAAAATCATCGGAAGCCACGCGTCCCTCCCGATCTGCTGACGCACCAATGCGTGCGTGTACGCCTGCCCGACGGGGCGCTGTATCGGTGGCGATTCGAGAAAGCTGGCGAAACCGTGCAGATCGACGTGCGCGGGCCGATCACGCTAGACGAAGCGAGCCTCGCGCGGGCTGCCGTGATCACGGGTCTCGGCCTGGGCTATTTCATGGAGCAGGACGTGCTGACCGATATCGAGGCAGGACGCCTGGTTCGCGTGCTGGCAGATTGGACGCCGCCTTTGCCTGGGCTCTGCCTCTATTACCCCGGCCGGCACCACCACTCTGCCGGCATGAAGGCATTCCTCGCGTTGGCTCGCGAGATGGCCGATCGGGATCGGGGCCGCCGGGGCCCCCAATCCACAGGCGGGCGAAGCGGCCGCCGACGTTGAGCACCGGAGGACGTTGCCCAGTGCGTCGCGCCATGGTTCACAGCAAGCCTTGACAAGACAACCGACCAACTAGTAGATTGGTCAACATGTTGAGTGCAAGGTGCAGCATCCCGGCAGCTGGATCAGCGATGTCTTGCATGCGTATTCCGCCATCCAGCCAATTGATGAATATGGAACTTTCCCCCCGCGCGGCCGAAATCGCCGAGCATACGAAGCTGTTGCTCGCCGCTGGCGGTTATCACGGATTCAGTTATGCGGATCTGTCCGAGCGGGTGCATATCGGCAAGCCGAGCATCCACCATCATTTTCCGAGCAAGGCGGACCTGGTCCTGACCGTGGTCACGCTACACCGTGCGCAGGCCCGGCAAGGCTTGGCCGCCCTCGATGACCAGATCGACGATCCGTTGGCACGGCTGACGGCCTATATCGATTACTGGTCGCAGTGCATACGCGACGGCACCTCGACGATGTGTATTTGCGCGATGCTGGCGGCCGAATTGCCGATCATCCCGCCAGAGATCGCGCATGAGGTTCGAGCCTATTTTGGTGACCTGACCGCATGGCTGGCGGCGGTCCTGGAGGCGGGTGCCGCGAGAGGAGAATTCCATCTGCGCGATACGGCTCTAGTGGAGGCACAGACGTTGATGTCCACGGTGCACGGCGCCATGTTGACTGCCCGGGCTTTCGATCATCCCGAGGCATTCGCCTCCATCTCGCAAGCGGCGATCGGGCGGCTGACCGCGTCGAATTGACCGTTTTTTTACCGGCCCCGAGCCGGCTATTTTTTCACCGCATTACCGACCAACTAGTTGGTTGTCTTAACCCATGGTTTGAAGGAGCCATCGTCCTATGCCGCATCCGATTTCCGCCCGGGGGTCCGGGCACACCCTGATCAGCATCGTCCCCGTCATCGCGGGCCTCTATAGCTTTGCGCGCTACTTCAGAATCGACAGCGACACGCATGCCGGCAGGATTTATCTTGGCGGACTGGTGTTGTCGGTGCTGACGTCATTCGGGTTGTCCAGCACCGGGGGCTTCAACGTCGGCCATGCGCTCGGCATCCTGGCGCTGCTCGCCATCTTCGGCGCGCTGTTGGTGTCACGGGTTCCTGTCTTGCCCCGAGCCCGACCCTACCTTTCCCAGTTCGCGCTCTCGTTCAGCTTCTTCCTGCTGCTGGTGCCGGGGATCAACGAGACGCTGACGCGTCTGCCCGTCGCGCATCCTCTTGCCGACGGCCCGCAATCGCCTGTGGTACGCGGCACGTTGGCCGCGTGGCTGATCGTTTTTGTGATCGGCTCCGCGTTGCAGGTTTGGTGGATGCATTCGCAACGCCGGCGCGCGCAACTTCCCTGATCTGGGTACGCGGCCCTCGGATGTCGCGTGGGCCGCGCTTGCACGCGCAGCATCATTGTTCAAATCGGGAGAAATGGAGTATGGACGATCCTGACCCGCCTGAACCCGTGCATCACTCTTCCGATGCCGAGTCGAGCCTTGAGAACCTGGAGAGCATGCTCGCCGACGACGAAGCGCTGGAGGGCATCGAGGCCTGGCTGAGCCGGCAGCAACTGACGATCCATGCCGGCCCGCGCGGCCAGGACGTTGCAGGCGGCGCGACGATCGAATCGTCGGCCGGCTGGTTGCTACGCCTGGTCCGTCATGCCCGCTCGGCCTTGGCTTCCCCCAAACAAGGGCGATGAGCGGCATCAGTGCGATGACACGAACGGCGAGGCGGCATGCGCGGGCGGCACGGCAAATTCCGCCTTCATCCGCTTGACCTCTTCGACGGGGCTTCGCCCGAAAAGGCGCTTGAATTCCCTGCTGAACTGCGAGGGGCTGTCATAGCCGACTTCGGCACTTGCCGCGGCCGCGGTCATGCCGTTGCGGACCATATGCAGGCGCGCCTGATGCAACCGTATCGACTTCAGGTACTGCACCGGTGAGGTCTTGGTGACGGCTTTGAAGTGGGCGTGGAAGCTGGGCACGCTCATCCCGGCTTCGCGCGCCAGCTGTTCGACACTCACGTCGACATGGAAAGACGCATGGATTCGGCGCAACGCTCGTGCAATCTTGCCGAACTGCCCATGCATCGCGAGCGCGGCGCGCATCGAAGCCCCTTGCTCCCCGGTCAGGACATGGAAGTAGATTTCCCGCACCAGCGCCGGACCCAGAATCCGGGCTTCCACAGGCCGGCTCATCGCCTCGAGAAATCGAACCAGCGATTCGCATAGCCGGCCATCCAGCGGGGTGGACATCATGCCGCGCGGCTCGGTCGGCTCCATGCCGCCATGCTGGTCGATCTGCAACATCAGATCGGCAGCCAGCTTGAAATCGAGGTGCATGTAAATGGCCAGCAGCGGCTCCGCTTCGCTGGCGTCCGTCTCCATGGTGAATGGCACGGGCACCGAGACCGCGAGGTAATGCCGATCGTCGTACAGGTAAATCTGATCGCCGAAATACCCGCGTTTCCTGCCCTGGCAAACGATCACGATACCGGGATCGTAGAGCACCGGCACCGCTTTCAACGGGCGGTTTGAACGCAGGAATCTGACATCGGGCAACGCCGACAAGTTGTATCCCTCGCGCGGCGCCAGCGCCGCCAGCATGGACACCATGCGCCGCGCCACCATCGCCTGGCTTGGCGCCTCGTTTTCACCAGATCGAGCCATGCCTTCAATCCCCTGTCTGCACTGCGGCGTAGCTTATCAGCTTCGCGCCGAATTTCTTTCCATTCATAGGATCAGGCAAACATCAGAGACTCGTTGCCATGGAGCCTTGCACCAGTTGATTCCATTATTCAATCCGCAGCGCAAAGCCGCGTCGTGGTGACGCGGCGCGCATTGCTACCAACTGGAGCGGTGAACATCGATGATTGACGTACTCAACCCTGCAGGCGGATCGCGCGTCGGGGCGGCGCCTCATATGAACGCAGCGCAGGTGAAGGCAGCGATAGACAGAACCTGCAGCGCGTTTCCGGCATGGTCGCGCAAACTCGCCAAGGAACGTAGCGACCTGCTTCGCCGATGGTTCGAACTCGTCAGAGACGACAAGCAGGTCTTTGCCGAACTGATGGTCAAGGAAAACGGCAAGTGCCTGGCCGAAGCGCTCGGCGAAATCGACTACGGGCTCGGCTTTATCGAGTGGTATGCCGAGGAAGCCAAGCGGGTCTATGGCGACACCATTCCGTCGCATGCGAATCATGCCGCCGTGATGGTCATCAAGGAGCCGGTTGGACCGACTGCGGCCATCACGCCCTGGAATTTCCCCTTCATGATGATCACCCGCAAAGTCGCGACGGCGCTCGCGGCGGGTTGCACCATGGTGATCAAGCCATCCGAGGAGACGCCGCTGACCGCCTACAAGCTGCTCGAGTACGCGCGCAAGGCGGGCATTCCGGAGGGCGTGTTCGAAATGGTGACCGGCAACCCACAGGAGATCGGCGCACTCTTTACCGGGGACGATCGGATTCGGAAGATCTCGTTCACCGGCTCCACCGCCGTCGGCAAGCTGCTGGCCGAGGCCAGCGGGCGCGCGCTCAAAAAGATGACGCTGGAATTGGGCGGCAACGCCCCTTTCATCGTGTTCGATGACGCCAATTTCGACGAGGCAGTGACCGGCCTGGTGGCCGCCAAGCTGCGAAATTCCGGCCAGGTCTGTATTTCGCCCAACCGCATCTATGTGCAGGATGGCGTTTACGATCGCTTTGTCCGGGCCGTGGTTGAACGAGTCTCCGAATGTCGCGTGGACCACGGACTGCAGCCCGGATTCGTCGTGGGGCCACTGATCAATCAAGCGGGCCTCGACAAGGTCGTTCAGCTGGTCGAAGACACGAAGCGGCGCGGTGGAAGAGTCTTGCTCGGAGGCAAACCGCACGAAAAAGGTGGACTGTTCTATGAGCCCACCGTCCTCGCCGATCTCGATGACGAGATGCCGATCGCCCATACCGAAATCTTCGGACCGGTCTTCGCCTTCTATCGCTTCCATCACGAAGACGAAGCGATCGGCAGGGCCAACAACACCGAATACGGCCTGGTGGCCTATGCCTACACGCGCGATCTTGGCCGAGCTTTTCGCTTGTCCCGCGATATCGAGGCCGGCATGGTGATCCTGAATTCCGGTTCAGTCGGCACGGCCTCGGTGCCATTCGGCGGGATCAAGCATTCGGGCTACGGGCGCGAAGGCAGCCACTACGGGATCGAGGAGTATGTCGAGGTCAAGTACGTACTGATGGGAGGATTGGGGTCCTGATTCAGGGGGAGATAGGGCATCATGGTGACGTCCACCCAGCCTACGCCTTCTGTTACTGCCATGGTGCGTCGCGCCCTACTCCCCCCACTGAATCCTGCCCGAGCATTCGAAGCGACCGGGCGGCTGCTCAGCATTTCCAAGGCCGCCGATGAGTTGTGCGTCACGCCCGCCGCGGTCAGCAGGCAGGTGCGCGCGCTGGAGAGCTATCTGGGAACGCCGCTGTTCGTCCGCCAACACGGTGGCCTGGAATTGACCCCGACCGGCGCGCGCTACCTTTCCGATTTGATACCCCTGTTCGAAACATTGCGGGAAGCCACCCTGGCGGTGACCAGCAGCAACCCTGGCCGAAACACCTTGCGATTACGATCGCCCGCCACGTTCGCCGTACGCTGGCTCATTCCCCGGCTGGCGAGCTTTCATCGGTTGCATAAGGACATCGACGTTCAGGTCATGACCTCGTTCGCGCCGTTGGACTTTGAGCGCGAGGATATTGACGCAGGCATACAGCTCGGCGACGGCCGTTGGCCTGGGATGCGAACGTTGCAACTAGTCCGCAACGAGCTTGTTCCCGTGGCCTCGCCTGCAGTGCGCCTGACGCACAAGAAGCAGCTCGCCACGCAAACCTTGCTGCATTCGATGGCGCGCCCCGACGACTGGATGCTTTGGCTGCGCGCAGCAGGCTTGCGCAATGTCAGTCCCACCGATGGCATGAAATACGAAACATCGTTGCTTGCCTATCAAGCGGCGATCGAGGGGCATGGCGTCGCCATCGCGCAGAAAGCATTGATCGAAAAAGAACTGGCGGACCAGACGCTGGTGGCGCCACTCGGTCCGACGCTCGATCGCGGTGATTACACATACTACTTCGCGTGGCCGACGGGCAAACCGCAGTCGAGCGCATTGCGCGCATTTCGCGATTGGCTGTCGACGCTAGTCGCGATCTGATCCGCTCGAGCGATCGATCCCTTTTACAAAAAGTCAAAGCGTACGGCCCATAAAGTCGATTGCCGGCTTGGGAACCCCTGCTTATTCTGCCCGCATGACATGTGATCGCGGCCACCAGCGAGGCCGCGTCATCCGGGAGCCAGAATATGTTGAAGCGCAGCTTGAGAGGACTGCGGGTAGTCGATTTCTCGCATGTACTCGCGGGACCGGTTTGCACCATGATGCTTGCCGACATGGGCGCCGATGTCATCAAGATCGAACCGCCCGGCGGCGAACTGGCGCGGCAGATCGGCCCGCCTTGGATAGCCGGCGAGAGCGCGGTGTACCTGAGCGTCAACCGCAACAAGCGCGGCATCGCACTGAATCTGAAATGCGCGGACGGCCGCGAAGTCGCCCGTCGACTGATTCAGGACGCGGACGTCGTGGTCGAGAATTTCAGGCCAGGCGTCATGCAGACATTGGGCCTGGACTATGACACGCTGGCTGGCAGCAATCGCAAGCTGGTGTATTGCTCCATCTCCGCCTATGGCCAAACCGGGCCGATGCGCGAGCGCGCCGGTGTGGACGGAATCATCCAGGCAGCCAGCGGCCTGATGAGTACGCTTGGCACAGTGCACAGCGAGCCCATGAAAGTCGCGATTCCGGTCGCGGATATGGTGGCCGGCTATCTGGCGACGATTGCGATCCTTGCCGCGGCCAACGCCGCTCGGCAAAGCGGACAAGGCGAGTATCTGGACATCAGTCTGTACAACGCCACGCTGATGCTGCAGCAGATCGGCTACGCGTCCTACTTCGCCACGAATGCCGTGCCAGCCAGGACGGGCAGCGCAGCCCCGTACGCCGCTCCCAATGAAGCGTACCAGACGCGTGATGGCTGGCTCATGGTAGCTGCCTACCAGCCGAAGCGTTGGCAAGCGCTATGCGCCGTCCTGGGTGCTCCGGACCTGGAGCACGATCCGCGCTTCGCCCGCAACGCCGACCGCGTCGCCCACCGCGACGCGCTGCGCCAGGCACTGACGCCATTGTTCCAACAGCGCTCCACCGAAGCGTGGATACAGCAGCTGGCCGCGCACGACATCCTGTGCGCGCCCATTGCCAGCTACCAGGATGTTCTCCGATCCCGGCAGTACACGGCCAGTGGCATCGACAGCTGGGTTGACCACCCGCTCGCCGGAAAGGTGCGCATGCCAGGCTTCGCGCCCGGACCGACTCACGCGACCAGTGCGCAGGATCGCGATATGCCCGCGCCTACGTTAGGCCAGCACGGCCGCGAGGTCCTCGAGGAATTCGGCTATAGCCAGCCACAAATCGACGCCATGCTCGAAAGCGGCGTCCTCGTCGTTCATCCAAACCCAT
The DNA here is from genome assembly GCF_017598945.1 of Cupriavidus gilardii. Lineage (GTDB taxonomy): Bacteria > Pseudomonadota > Gammaproteobacteria > Burkholderiales > Burkholderiaceae > Cupriavidus > Cupriavidus gilardii_E. The sequence continues at coordinate 121,009 of NZ_JAGFTW010000012.1, read as the reverse complement.
CTACCTGACCCAGGATACGTCGATGAAACCTGATGAAGCCGGCGCAATGCGCCCCGCCACTGACGAGCCTGACACGCTGGTCCGACAAGACATCGTCGAAGGCGTCCTCACGTTGAGCCTCAATGACCCGGGCACGGGCAATGCCATGTCGGTGTCCATGGCCGAGGCTCTTGCCGAAGCACTGGAAAGGGCCAATCGCCTGCCAGACGTCCATTGCGTATTGCTGCGTTCCACCGGCAAGTACTTCTGCACCGGCGGTAACGTCAAGGACATGGAGAGCGGATCGGATCTGATGCAGGGTTCCGCGGCGCAGGTACGGGTTCGGCTGAAGACAACGTTGCACCGAATCACCCATGCCTTGCTGGCACTGCAGGTGCCGTCGATTGCTGCAGTCAATGGGGCAGCGATCGGCGCCGGCTGCGACCTGGCACTGATGTGCGATCTGCGCATCGCGGGCGAGCAGGCTACCTTTGCCGAGAGCTTTCTACGCCTGGGGCTGGTGTCCGGCATTGGCGGCGCATGGTTCCTGACCCGGCTCGTCGGAACGGCAAAGGCACTGGAACTGACGCTGACCAGCGAATTTATCGATGCCGCCACCGCGTTGCAGCTTGGCATGGTGTCCCGTGTCGTTTCGCCCGAGGCACTGGACGAAACAAGTACCGCCTTGGCGCGCCGGATTGCATCCAGCCCACCCCAGGCCCTGCGCATGGCCAAGCGCCTGGTATTGGATGCGGCCGAGACGACGTTGCCCGTGGCGCTGGAGACTGCGGCCGCCATGCAGGCGATCCTGCTTTGCGGTGACGAACACAAGGCTGCCGTGCGCCAATTTCTTGAGCGCCGCGCACGACGCCACCTCCAGACCCAACCCGGCTGAAGGCGCGGCCACAGCGCTCGCCCGGGACGGTGGCATGGCCAGTGAAGCCGCTTGACGCCACGTCCCCATATAACAGGAGACCAGCACCATGATTCGAACCACAACACGCATCGCCCGTCTGGCAGCGGCGATAGCATCGGCGGTCATTGGCCTGGCCTGGGCCATATCGGCACCGGCGGCAGGTTTTCCGGAAAAGCCGATCACCTTTGTCGTGCCGTTCGGCGCTGGCAGCGCGACCGATTTGCTCGCGCGCGCTCTGTCGGCGTCGATGGCACAGCAGACCGGAAAGGCAGTCGTCGTCGAAAACCGCCCAGGTGCCAGCGGCATGATTGCCGCGCAGCATGTGGCCCGGGCCGCTGCGGACGGCTACACCGTGCTGATTACCACGAACACGACGCAGGCCGCCAATCCGCACCTATTCAGGAAACTGCACTACGATCCCGTCACGGATTTCCTGCCGTTGACAGCATTGGGGCGTGGCGGCCAGGTGCTCGTCGTGCGCGCCGACTCTCCCTTCCGCACCGTCGATGACCTGGTGCAGGCAGCCAGGAAGGCGAGAGGAAAACTCAGCTTCGGCAGCGGGAATTCGTCCAGCCGAATAGCCGGCGAAATGCTCAAGCAACTGACCGGTACGGACATCGTCTGGGTCGGATACAACAGCAATCCGAACGCCCTTAACGATCTGCTTGGCGGCCACATCGACATGATGGTCATCGACACGGTCACCGGCCTGTCGCAGATCAAATCGGGCAAGCTCCGCGCGCTAGGTGCGTCCACCAGGGAAAGACTGCCCGAGCTTCCGGACATACCGACCCTGGATGAGGCCGGCATCAAGGGCTACGACATGGGGTATTGGTTCGCCGCCTACGTGCCGGCAGGAACGCCCGCTCCGGCGGCTGCCAGGCTGCGACAGCTACTGATTGCCGCGGTTGACAGCCCGGGAGCCCGCGCCTTCTTCCGCAATTCCGCGACACAGGCCTGGACTACGACGGCCTCGGAGCTGCAGGCATTCCAGAACGCCGAAATCCAGAAATGGGGCCGTGTCGTAAAGGGGGCCGGGATTGAGCCGGAGTGACAGCTGTTCGCAGTCAGCTGACGTCGCCCCCCGGCTCTTCCATCACTCCCACTCAATCGTCGCCGGCGGCTTCCCCGAAACGTCATACACGACCCGGTTCAGACCCCGCACTTCATTGATGATCCGATTGGAGCAGCGCCCCAGCAGCGCATACGGCAGATGCGCCCAATGCGCCGTCATGAAGTCGGTGGTCTGCACCGCGCGCAGTGCGACGACGTAGTCGTAGGTGCGGCCATCGCCCATCACGCCGACCGACTTGACCGGCAGGAACACCGCGAAGGCCTGGCTCGTCAGGTCGTACCAGCTCTTGCCGACCTGCTCCTCCGTGCAGAGGCCCGCGGCGGCGTCCTGCGGCGTGGCGATGGTGCCGCGCAGCTCTTCGATGAAGATCGCGTCGGCGCGGCGCAGCAGGTCGGCGTATTCGCGCTTGACCTCGCCGAGGATCCGTACGCCCAGGCCCGGGCCCGGGAACGGGTGACGGTAGACCATTTCGGGCGGCAGGCCCAGTTCGACGCCGAGCTCGCGCACTTCGTCCTTGAACAGGTCGCGCAGCGGTTCGAGCAGCTTCAGGCCCAGCGTCTCGGGCAGCCCGCCGACGTTGTGGTGGCTCTTGATCGTGGTCTGCTTCTTGGTCTTGGTGCCGCCCGACTCGACCACGTCCGGGTAGATGGTGCCCTGGGCCAGCCATTTGGCGCGGGTCAGCTTCTTCGCCTCGGCCTGGAACACCTCGACGAATTCGCGGCCGATGATCTTGCGCTTCTGCTCGGGATCGGTGACGCCGGCCAGGTGGCCGAGGAACTGTTCCGAGGCGTCGATGTGCACGACCTTGGCATGCAGGCGGCCGGCGAACATCTCCATCACCAGCTTGCCTTCGTCCTGGCGCAGCAGGCCGTGATCGACGAACACGCAGGTCAGCTGGTCGCCGATCGCGCGATGGATCAGCGCCGCGGCGACCGACGAATCGACGCCGCCGGACAGGCCGAGGATCACTTCCTCGTCGCCGACCTGCTCGCGGATCTTCGCCACGGCCTCGTCGATATGGTTGCGCATCACCCAGTCCGGGCGCGCGCCGGCGATCTTCAGCACGAAGCGCTCCAGCATCTCGCGGCCCTTGACCGTGTGCGTGACCTCGGGGTGGAACTGCACCGCGTAGTAGCCGCGGGCTTCGTCGGCCATGCCGGCGATCGGGCAGCTCGGGGTCGACGCCATCAGCTTGAAGCCCGGCGGCAGCTCGGTGACCTTGTCGCCGTGGCTCATCCAGACTTTCAGCATGCCGTGGCCTTCCGGCGTGACGAAGTCCTGCACGTCCTTCAGCAGTTCGGTATGACCGTGCGCGCGCACCTCGGCGTAGCCGAATTCGCGGGAGTCGCTCCACTCGACCTTGCCGCCCAGCTGCACGGCCATGGTCTGCATGCCGTAGCAGATGCCCAGCACCGGCACGCCCAGGTCCCACACCGCCTGCGGCGCGCGCAGCTGATGGTCTTCATAGGTGCTGGCGTGGCTGCCCGACAGGATGATGCCCTTCGGCGCGAACTCGCGCACGAATTCGTCCGACACGTCGTTCGGATGGATCTCGCAATAGACGTGCGCCTCGCGGACGCGTCGCGCGATCAGCTGCGTAACCTGCGAGCCGAAATCAAGGATGAGGATTTTGTCGTGCATGATGGGGAGCGATTGACGTGTCGACCGGTTCGACATCGGTCACCACTTCGGTGCCGGGACCGTAGCCGGGCGGCGGCGTGATGACCGGCTCGCGCCGGAATTCGGGGGATGGGGATGGATGGATGCCGGAGGCAGGTGCGGCCGGGCGATTCGCGGCGGCCAGCTCGGCCTCGCGGCGCAGCAGTTCCTCGCGCTCGCGGTTGCGGATGCGCTTGGCCAGCGGAATCTGCACCAGCGCGAAGAAGGCCAGCATCGCGGCCAGCAGACCGAGCCAGATTCGTCCGGCGCCCTGCACCGGCAGATCGAAGAAGATCAGCCACGCCGCGATCAGCAACGCGCACGCCAGATTGACGGGCCCTGCCATGCGGGCCACCGGCACGGTCAACTGACCGCGGAAGGCCGCTTGCGCCAGCAGCCACGCCACGCCGAGCAGTGTGAAGCCGAGCAGCTGGCCATACAGCGCCGGTTGCGGCTGCGGCAATTGCAGCGCGGCATAGAAGGTGGCGAACGGCGCGAGCAACAGCACGGCGCCGAGCGCAAGGTCGAACAGGGCATCGAAGAACAACACGGCGCGGAGCAGGACCTTCATCGATTCTCCTTGGTGGACTGACGCCGACTGACAGGCGGACCAACAAACGAAACCAGCGAGCCGGTGAGCATCATCGGCCAGACCGTGCAATACGCGGGCCCGGATGTGACGCGCGGCTGCACCGCCCTCTGGCCGTGCAGCCGCGCATCACCGGCATCGCGCATGGCGCGGCGCTCGCCGGTCAGTCGCTGACGTTAGTCGATATGGTAGTTCGGTGCTTCCTTGGTGATCTGCACGTCGTGGACATGCGACTCGCGCATGCCCGCCGCGGTGATCTGCACGAACTGCGCGGTCTCGTGCCATTCGGCGATCGAGCTGCTGCCGCAATAGCCCATCGAGGCACGCACGCCGCCGGTCAGCTGGTGGATGATGGCCATCACCGAGCCCTTGTAGGGCACGCGACCTTCGATCCCTTCGGGGACCAGCTTGTCGACGTTGGCGGTGTTGTCTTCCTGGAAGTAGCGATCCGCCGCGCCGTCCTTCATCGCGCCGACCGAACCCATGCCGCGGTAGCTCTTGAACGAGCGGCCCTGATACAGGAACACCTCGCCCGGCGCTTCCTCGGTGCCCGAGAACATGCCGCCCATCATCACGGTATGCGCACCGGCGGCCAGCGCCTTGGCGATATCGCCCGAATAGCGCACGCCACCATCGGCGATCAGCGGCACGCCGGTACCGGCCAGCGCCTCGGCCACGTTCGACACCGCGGTGATCTGCGGCACGCCGACGCCGGCAACGATACGCGTGGTGCAGATCGAGCCCGGGCCGATGCCGACCTTGACACCGTCGGCGCCATGCTCGACCAGCGCGCGGGCGGCTTCGCCGGTGGCGATATTGCCGCCGATCACCTGCACGTGCGGGAAGTTGTCCTTGACCCAGCGGACGCGGTTCAGCACGCCCTGGCTATGGCCGTGGGCCGTGTCGACCACGATCACATCGACGCCGGCCTTGACCAGCAGCTCGACACGCTCGTCGTTGTCCGGACCGACGCCGACCGCCGCGCCGACGCGCAGCTGGCCATGGTCGTCCTTGCTCGCCAGCGGGTGCTCGACGGCCTTCTGGATGTCCTTGACCGTGATCAGGCCGCGCAGCTGGAAGGCCTCGTCGACGACCAGCACGCGCTCCAGGCGGTGGCGGTTCATCAGGCGCTTGGCCTCGTCCAGGCTGGCGCCCTCGGCCACCGTGACCAGTTTCTCGCGCGGGGTCATCTTGGCGCGCACCGGCGCGTCCAGCTCTTCCTCGAAGCGCAGATCGCGGTTGGTGATGATGCCGACCACGGTCTTGCCTTCCAGCACCGGGAAGCCCGAAATGCCGTGCTGCTGCGAGAGCGCAATCACGTCGCGGATCTTCATGTCCGGCGAGATGGTGATCGGATCACGCAGCACGCCCGATTCGTAGCGCTTGACCCGCGCGACTTCCCGCGCCTGATCGGCCGGCTTCAGGTTCTTGTGAACGATGCCGATGCCGCCCGCCTGGGCCATGGCGATGGCAAGACGCGCTTCCGTCACGGTGTCCATGGCGGCGGACACGAGCGGAATGTTCAATTCGATCGAGCGGGTCAGGCGGGTGCGGAGGGAGACATCCCGGGGGAGGACGGCCGAATAGGCCGGCACGAGCAGCACATCATCGAACGTGAGTGCTTTCTGGACAAGACGCATAGCGATTCCTCTAGGCGCAAAATCGAATTATACAGGAACCGCCCTTTTCATGACGCGTGCGCGCCCGGAATCTGCAAGGCAAACGCTAACCAAATGCTATCCTTTCAGGCTTTTCTGAACGGAGACGCGTCGAGCGCGGCAAAACGGATGGGAATCGGCGTACTGTGCGGCCTGCTGGCCGGCGCGTTCTGGGGCATGGTGTTCATCGCGCCCAAGCTGCTGCCGGTCTTTTCGCCGTGGGAACTGGCGATCGGCCGCTACCTGGCCTACGGGCTTGTGGCGGCGGTCGCGGCGGCGCCGCTGATGCGCCGCATCGCCCGCAAGCTGACGCGCGCCGACTGCATCGCCCTGCTGCGCCAGGCCTTCACCGGCAACCTGCTCTACTACGTGCTGCTGGCCTTCGGCGTGCAGCTGGCGGGCGTCGGGCCCACCTCGCTGATCATCGGCATCCTGCCGATCTCCGTCACCGTGATGGGCCGGCGCGACCACGGCGCGGTGCCCTTGTCGCGGCTGCTGCTGCCCTTGCTGGTCGTCGCCGTCGGCATCGCCTGCATCAACCTGGATCTGTTTGCCGGCGGCGGCAGCGGCGCCCATGGCGCGGCCGCGGCGGAGGCGGTGCGACCGGTCTGGCAGAAGCTGGCCGGCGTCTTGTGCGCGGCGGGTGCGCTGGTCTGCTGGACCCTGTACGCGGTCGACAACGCCCGCTATCTGCAGCGCAATCCGCAATACAGCGGCAATGAATGGTCGGCGCTGTACGGGCTGTCGACCGGTATCGTGTCGGCCCTGCTGGCGCTGATCGGCTGGCTGGTGTTCCGCGACGTGCTGATGGCGCCGGACAGCGGGCGCGACTGGCAGTGGTTCTGGTGGGTCAATGCCGCGGTGGCGCTGGGCGCCTCGCTGATCGGCAACAACCTGTGGAATATCGCCAGCCGGCGGCTGCCGCTGACGCTGTCGGGCCAGATGATCGTGTTCGAGACGCTGTTCGCGCTGGCCTACGGCTTCCTGTACGAGCACCGCTGGCCGCGGCCGCTGGAACTGGCGGCGATCGTGCTGCTGATGGTCGGCGTGGCGTGGTCGGTGCGGCTGCATGCGGGCGACAAGGCCGCCGAGCCTGCTGCAGCCGAGCCCGCAAACGCCGAGGCCGATCCAGCCGGCCAGGCCGGCCAGGCCCGATGACTCAGCGGTCGACGGCCTCGCTGTCGCCGCCGCCACGCATCCACTTCTGCCCTTCCCGCGCGCCGGCCTCGCGCGCCTTCTGCACGCGGCGTCGGCGCGCCGTCTTGGGATCGGCCACCAGCGGCCGGTAGAGCTCGATGCGATCGCCCTCGCGCACCGCGGTGTCAGGCGTCTTGAGCTTGCCGAAGATGCCGACACGCAGCGTAGCCGGATCGAGCGCCGGATGGGCCGTCAGTACGCCGCTGGCCGCGATCGCCGCGGCGATGGTGGTGCCGGCAGGCAGCGTGATGTCCTTCAGGAAGACCGCGTCTGGTGTCGCGTAGCAGACCGCCACGTGCACCGTGCCGGCATCGGGTTCCAGGGGCGCGACGGACGACGTGGGCTCAGCTATTGCCATAGACGACCTCCGCGCGCTTGACGAAGGCGTCGACGAAGGTGTTCGCGATCATGCTGAACACCGGCCCGATGATCTTCTCGAGGATGATGCTGGAGAACTCGTAATGCAGATGGAATTCGATCTTGCAGGCATCCTCGCGCAGCGGAATGAAATTCCAGTAGCCGTTGAAGGTCTTGAACGGGCCATCGGCGAAATTCATGTCGATGCGCGTCGGCCGATGCTGCGTATTGCGCGTATGGAAATACTGCTTGATGCCGTTGAAATGGATATGCAGCTTGGCGTCGAGCAGCGTGTCGGTCTGCTCGAATATTTCCACGCCACCGCACCAGGGCAGGAACTTGGGATAGTCCTCGACGCGCGTGACCAGGTCGTACATTCGCTCGGCCGAATAACCGAGCAGCACGGTTTTATGGACGTCTGCCATGAGTTGACGGTTCTGGGCCGATGGCTGTCCTCGGGGCGACAACCGGGGCCGGTCTGTTTGCTAGAATCCGGATTTTAGCCGACGCGCGCCTGCCTGGCGCACACTCCGGCCGGGACGCCGCCATCGGCCGCGGCGCCAGTCATCGTACCAGCGGCCGCCACCGGCGTCCGCCGAACACGCGGGGCCCGCACAACGGCGCCGCCGCACCCTACCTACCATCCACCACGCATGACCATCGCAGACAACAAGAAGGCCTTCTTCGACTATTTCATCGAGGAGCGATACGAAGCCGGCATCGTGCTCGAAGGCTGGGAGGTCAAGGCGATCCGCGCGGGGCGCGTGCAGATCAAGGAAGGCTATGTGGTGGTGCGCGACGCCGAGCTGTTCCTGATCGGCGCGCATATCAGCCCGCTGCAGAGCGCCTCCACGCACGTCAAGCCCGATCCGGTGCGCACGCGCAAGCTGCTGCTCAAGGCCGACGAGATCCGCAAGCTGATCGGCAAGGTCGAGCAGCGCGGCTATACGCTGGTGCCGCTGAACCTGCATTACACGCGCGGCCGCGTCAAATGCGAGATCGGTCTGGCCAAGGGCAAGAAGCTGTTCGACAAGCGCGAGACCGAGAAGGACCGCGACTGGCAGCGCGAGAAGGCGCGGATCATCAAGAGCGGCGGCAAGGAATAACGCCGCCCCGGATCAACCGGCGCCCTTCTGGCTTTTGACGATCTGCAGCGCCGACGCGACCATCGAACTCATTTCGCCCAGATTGCCCGGCACGATCAGCGTATTGCCGGTCTTGGCCAGATTGGCGAAGGCGCCGACATATTCCTCGGCGACCTTCAGATTGACCGCCTCGACGCCGCCGTCGGCGCGAATTGCCCGGCCGATCTTCTCGATCGCCTCCGCGTTGGCCTCGGCCACCGCCAGAATCGCCGCGGCCTCGCCCTGCGCCTTGTTGATCGCCGCCTGACGTTCGCCTTCGGACTGCTGGATCGCCGCCTCGCGGGCGCCCGAGGCCAGGTTGATCTGCTCCTGCCGGCGGCCTTCCGACGCCGCGATCAGCGCCCGCTTCTCGCGCTCCGCCGTAATCTGCGCCTGCATCGCATGCAGGATCTCCTTCGGCGGGGTCAGGTCCTTGATCTCGTACCGCAGCACCTTGACACCCCAGTTCGAGGCCGCCTCGTCCAGCGCATTGACGATGCTGTGGTTGATGTATTCGCGCTCCTCGAAGGTCTTGTCGAGCTCCATCTTGCCGATCACCGAGCGCAGCGTGGTCTGCGCCAGCTGCGTGATCGCGACGACAAAGTTGCTCGAACCGTACGATGCCTTCATCGGATCGGTGACCTGGAAGTACAGCACGCCGTCGACCTGCAGCTGCGTGTTGTCCCGGGTGATGCAGACCTGGCTGGGCACGTCGAGCGGGATTTCCTTCAGGATGTGCTTGTAGGCGACGCGGTCGATGAACGGCAGCACCACGTTCAGCCCGGGCGTCAGCGTCGCGCGGTACTTGCCCAGGCGTTCCAGCACCCAGGCGTGCTGCTGCGGCACGATCTTGAAGCTCTGCGCGAGCAGCACGATCACGGCGATCAGGACCAGGAGAGGCAGCACGCTGCCGGCGACTTCTAGCATGGGGACTCCATCGGTTGCTTGAAGGGAAAGAGGAAAAATGACGGAGGCGACAGGCTAGCGCGGCACCACGACCAGCGTATTACCGCGGACCTCGACGATGCGATAGCGGCCCGGCAGCGCCTCGCCGGAGGCGCCCAGTTCGACCTGCCACTGCGCGCCGCGATACGGCACCCGTGCGCGCCGATCGGCGTCCCAGGCCGGCACATCGAGCTCCTGTCCGATATCGAGATTGACGTTGGGATCGGTGGCGGCCGCCCCGCGCCGCGTGCGGCCATAGCGCGAGCGCCGCAGGGCCGCGAAGCCGATCAGCGCGATCACCGCCGCGACGCCGAACTGCGCGGCGAGAGCCAGCCCGGACAGCGCCGCAATACCCGCGGCGACCGCCGCCAGCGCGACGATCAGCAGATACAGCGTCAGGCTGGCCAGTTCCGCAATGACCAGCAGCACCGCAAGGCCGAACCAGATGTGGTAGTCCGCCATGGCGATTCACCCCTCGATATCGTGATTGCTGTTCCCGTTTTTTCTTGCGGGGCACGGCCCTGCGCATCGACCGCAGCCATGTCCCGCCCAAAGCGAAAAACCCCCGCGGCACCGAAGCACCTGCGGGGGCCTGGCCGCGCCCTACCCAAGTAGGACGCGGCAGACGGCACCGAGCCTGTCGTCGTCGCTCAAATTACGACGCCAGTTGCCGCCACGTGTCGATCACCGAATCGGGATTCAGCGAGATCGACTTGATGCCTTCCTTGGCCAGCCAGGCGGCGAAGTCCGGATGGTCCGAGGGGCCCTGGCCGCAGATGCCGACATACTTGTTCAGCCGCAGCGCGGTCGAGATCGCGCGCGACAGCATGAAGCGCACTGCCGGGTCGCGCTCGTCGAAGTCCTTGGCCAGCAGCTCCATGCCCGAATCGCGGTCCAGGCCCAGCGTCAGCTGCGTCAGGTCGTTCGAGCCGATCGAGAAGCCGTCGAAGTACTGCAGGAACTCCTCGGCCAGGATCGCGTTGGACGGCACCTCGCACATCATGATCACGCGCAGGCCGTTCTCGCCGCGCTTCAGGCCGTGCCTGGCCAGCAGGTCGACGACCTTCTCGGCCTGGCCGAGCGTACGCACGAACGGCACCATGATTTCGACGTTGGTCAGGCCCATTTCGTCGCGGACGCGCTTCATGGCCTTGCATTCCATCTCGAACGCCTCGGCGAAATCCTCGGCGATATAGCGCGAGGCGCCGCGGAAACCGAGCATCGGGTTTTCCTCGTCCGGCTCGTAGCGCGAACCGCCGATCAGCTTCTTGTACTCGTTGGACTTGAAGTCCGACAGGCGCACGATCACCGGCTTCGGATAGAAGGCGGCGCCGATGGTGGCGATGCCTTCGGCGAGCTTGTCGATGTAGAACGCGCGCGGGCTGGCATGGCCGCGGGCCACGCTCTCGACCGCCTTCTTCAGGTCCGAATCGACCTGCGGATAGTCGAGGATGGCCTTCGGGTGGACGCCGATGTTGTTGTTGATGATGAATTCGAGACGGGCCAGACCCACGCCGCTGTTCGGGATCTGCGCGAAATCGAAGGCCAGCTGCGGATTGCCGACGTTCATCATGATCTTGACGTCGAGCTCCGGCATCTCGCCGCGCTGCACCTCCGTGACCTCGGTCTCGAGCAGCCCGTCGTAGATTCGGCCCTCGTCGCCTTCGGCGCAGGAGACCGTGACCAGCGTGCCGTCCTTCAGCACGTCGGTCGCGTCGCCGCAGCCGACCACGGCCGGCACGCCGAGCTCGCGCGCGATGATCGCCGCGTGGCAGGTGCGGCCGCCGCGGTTCGTCACGATGGCCGAGGCGCGCTTCATCACCGGCTCCCAGTTCGGGTCGGTCATGTCGGCGACCAGCACGTCGCCCGGCTGCACGCGCTCCATTTCGCTGGGGTCGTTGATCACGCGGACCGGACCGGTGCCGATCTTCTGGCCGATGGCGCGGCCGGTCGCCAGCACCGCCGAGGTGCCCTTCAGCTTGAAGCGCTGCTCGGCCTTGCCGGCCGACTGGCTCTTCACGGTCTCGGGGCGCGCCTGCAGGATGTAGATCTTGCCGTCCTTGCCGTCCTTGCCCCACTCGATGTCCATCGGGCGGCCGTAATGCTTCTCGATGATCATCGCGTAGCGCGCCAGCTCGCAGACGTCCTCGTCGGTGATCGAGTAGCGGTTGCGCAGTTCGCTGGGCACGTCGACCGTCTTGACGCGGCCGGCTTCGCCCGGCGCGGTGAATTCCATCTTGATCAGCTTCGAGCCGATCGAGCGGCGGATGATCGGGTACTTGCCGGCCTGCAGCGTGGGCTTGAAGACGTAGAACTCGTCCGGATTGACCGCGCCCTGCACCACCGTTTCGCCCAGGCCGTAGCTGGAGGTGATGAAGACCACGTCGGGGAAGCCCGATTCGGTATCGATGGTAAACATCACGCCCGAAGCGGCCAGGTCGGAACGGACCATGCGCTGCACGCCGGCCGACAGCGCCACCACGTCGTGGGCGAAGCCCTTGTGCACGCGGTACGAGATCGCGCGGTCGTTGTACAGCGAGGCGAACACGTGCTTGATCTTGTCGAGCACGTCGTCGATGCCGCTGACGTTCAGGTAGGACTCCTGCTGGCCGGCGAACGAGGCATCAGGCAGGTCTTCGGCGGTGGCCGACGAGCGCACGGCGAACGATGCCTCGGCACCCTCGCGCTCGGCGACGCGGGCGTAGTGCTCGCGGATTTCCTGCTCCAGGCGCGGCTGGAACGGTGCGGTGGCGACCCAGTTGCGGATCTCGGCTCCGGCTTCGGCCAGCGCCTTGACGTCGTCGACGTCGAGCGCCTTCAGGCGATCGGAGATGCGTTGCGTGAGGTTGTTGTGGGCGATGAAATCGCGGAAGGCCAAGGCGGTGGTGGCGAAGCCGCCGGGCACGCGCACGCCGGCGCCTGCCAGTTGGGAGATCATTTCGCCGAGCGACGAATTCTTGCCCCCCACCACTTCCACATCCGCCATGCGCAACTGCTCGAACGGCAGCACGTAGGCGCCGTCATTTGCCAGGTTGGTCATAAATGCCTCAAAACAAAGTAGGAAACCTGTCGCTCACGCCGGAATGTGATTGGAGTTCTGCTACCGGGCGGATCGCTTTGCTAAACAATCCGGGGCGCGGATCGGCCGTGACCGGTGGGCCGTCGCCGCTTGTCGGGTCGATGGAATGGGCGGAAAGCTGTCGAGCCATTTTGTCGACAATCCCGCTTCGAATCGTCCCGCGCGTGGCGCGCCGTGCAATTGCTTAGCGAAAAGATCGCCGCTATTCTACCGTGCCGCACCGCACTTTCGCGTGCGGCAGGCCCCAAAATAATTGTTCAGACATGGATTCCCCCGCCGCGCCGCGCGCCGACAAGCCCGCCGTCCGCACCGTATTTATCGTCTCGGATGGCACCGGGATCACCGCCGAAACATTCAGCCATTCGATCCTGGCCCAGTTCGAAATGCGCTTTCGCAAGGTGCGAATGCCCTTTATCGATACGCCGGAAAAGGCGCATATGGCGGTCGGCAAGATCAACGAGGCCTTCTATGCCGAAGGCGTCCCGCCGATCGTCTTCACCACGCTGGTCAATGCCGAGTCGAACAAGGCGCTGCGCCGCGCCAAGGGCATGATTCTGGACATGTTCCAGACCTTTATCGAGCCGCTCGAAAAGGAATTGGGGCTGAAATCGACCCACGCGATCGGGCGCTTTCACCAGAATGCCGATACCGAGGCGTACAAGAACCGCATCGAGGCGATCAATTTCTCGCTGGCCCACGACGACGGCCAGTCGCACAAGAATCTGGCCGAGGCCGACGTGATCCTGGTGGGCGTGTCGCGCAGCGGCAAGACGCCGACCAGCCTGTATCTGGCGATGCAATATGGCCTGAAGGCGGCCAATTACCCGCTGATTCCCGACGATTTCGAGCGCGGCAAGCTGCCGTCGGCGCTGTACGATTTCAAGCCGAAGATTTTCGGCCTGTCGATCGATCCGCAGCGGCTGTCCGAGATCCGCAATGAGCGCCGGCCCGGCAGCAAATACGCGTCGCTCGAAAATTGCCGCTACGAGGTCAACGAGGCCGAGATCATGATGCGCCGCGAGGGGATCAAATGGCTGTCGTCGACGCACAAGTCGATCGAGGAGATCGCCACCACGATCCTGCAGGAGATCAAGGTGGATCGGGATAATTATTGAGGCGGAGTGTTCCCCTCTCTTGTTTCTCCCCTCTCCCGCCTGCGGGAGAGGGGTCGGGGGAGAGGGCCGGGCGTTCGCAATAGCGAAAGTCGCTGTTGATCGACTGCTGTTTTCCCTCTCCCCCAGCCCCTCTCCCGCCGTGCGGGAGAGGGGAGCCCGGTGCCGCGGGGAGAACCGAACCCGGCCCTTTTTCCCGGCCCTTTTTCCGACCTTATTCCAGCCCTACCCCCGCCGCTGCCGCACCGCCTCGAACAGGCACACCGCGGTGGCCGCGGCCACGTTCAGCGATTCGAGCCCGCCGGGCTGCGGGATCCCGACCGTCCGCTGGACCAGCGCCATCCACTGCGCGCTGACCCCTGCTCCCTCGTTGCCGACCACCCAGCCGACCGGCCCGCGCAGGTCGGTATCGAACAGCGCCGCGTCGGCATGCGACGAGGTTGCGAGCAGCGGCACGGCCAGCCGCGGCGCCAGCATCTCGACGGTGCAGTGCTCGACGATATTCAGGTGGAAGTTGGCCCCCATCGCCGCGCGCAGCGTCTTGGTCGACCAGGCGAAGGCGCTGCCGGTAGCCAGGAACGCGTGCCGGATGCCGGCCGCCGCGGCGCTGCGCAGGATCGAGCCGACGTTGCCCGCGTCCTGCACGCCGTCGAGCACGATGCAGTCGGTGTCGATGCGCGCCGGCAGGTGCCCGGCCGGGGTATCGATCACCAGCATCAGGTCGATGCCGTTGACCACGCCGCTAATCTGCGCGAACAGCGCGTCGGCCAGCACCACCACGCGCTGCTCGTCGATGCGGGCCAGCAGCGCCGCGACCTCCGGATGGTCCAGATGGCGCTCCGCGACCACGCAGCTGACGGGCTGCCCCAGCGCGGCCAGATAGGCGTCGGCCAGATGCACGCCGTCCAGTACGGATTGGCCGGCCTTGCGCCGCTGATGGGTCGAGCCGGTCAGGGCCTTCAGATGCTTGAACAGCGCGTTGTCGCGCGAGCTGACGTGCTTCACGTTAATCCAGCGTTATCCGGAACGGGCTAGGAGAGCGCCGGCCCGGGGCTGACCGCCGCGCCAAGGGCTTCGTCGGTGGCGTCGAGCGCATCGAATGCGTCGATGGTCTCGGCCAGTTCGTCGGGGGAAGGCTTCAGGCCGAGCCCGTCGATCTCGCCGACCGGCAGGATGGCGTCCGCGCCCAGCGGCCCGCGCACCAACGCCTCGCGCACCGGCGCGAACGAGCGGCGGTGATGCGGCGTCGCGCCGAAGCGCGCCAGTGCCAGCAGATGCTGCGGCGTGCCGTAGCCGACGTGGCTGTCGAAGCCGTACTCGGGATATTGCGCATGCAGCGCGACCAGTTCGCGATCGCGCGCGACCTTGGCCAGGATCGAAGCGGCGGAGATCGCCTGCACGGTGGCATCGCCCTTGATGACCGCCTCGACCGGATACGGCACGTGCGGGCAGCGGTTGCCATCGACCTGCACCAGATCCGGGGCGATGCCGCAGGCCGCCAGGCCGTGCACCGCGCGCTGCATCGCCAGCATGGTCGCGTGCAGGATATTCAGCGTGTCGATTTCCTCGACGGTGGCGAAGGCGATGTGCCAGGCCATCGCGCGCGAGCAGATCTCGTCGAACAGCGCCTCGCGCCGGGCCGCGGTCAGGATCTTGGAATCGGCCAGACCCTCGATCGGCCGCGCCGGATCGAGCACCACCGCGGCAGCGAACACCGGGCCGGCCAGCGGTCCGCGTCCGGCCTCGTCGACGCCGCACAGCCGCTGCGCCATCGCCGCGGCCGGCGACAGCGACAGGCCCAGCTGCGCCTCGGCGGCGGCTGCCTTGGCGGCCTTGCTCGACCGGGTCGCGCGGGCCGTCGCGCCGGGCTTGCCGGCGTTCGCGGGGCCGGTGCCGGGCTTGCGCGCAGGCAGCCGCGCCATCAGCCGGCCCTCCGGCTGCGCAGCAGATCGACCACCACATCGGCGGCGATATCGGCGGTATTGCGGCGCAGGGTCTGATGCATCTGCGTAAAGTGCTCGTACAGGAAGGCGGTGTTGTCCTGGTCGTTCAGCTGCAGCAGCGTCTCGCGCGCCAGCGCCTCGGGCGTGGCGTCGTCCTGCAGCAGCTCGGGAACGACGAAGCGTCCCGACAGGATATTCGGCAGGCCGACATAGGGCAAATAGCCCTGCCGCTTCATGATCTGCGCGGTCAGCCAGGGCACCTTGTACGAGATCACCATCGGCTTCTTGTACAACGCCGCTTCCAGCGTGGCGGTGCCGCTGGCGAGCAGCACCACGTCGGCCGCTTCCATCGCCAGATGGGACTGGCCGTCGACGATGGTCACGTCCAGTTCGGGATACTCGCCGGCATGGGATTCGATCACCGCCCGCAGCGACGCATTGGCGGCCGGCACCACGAAGGCCAGCGCGTTGTCCATCTGCCGCATCTGGTCCATCGCGGCAAAAAAGGTCGCCCCCAGATGCCGAACCTCGGACTGCCGGCTGCCCGGCAGCACCGCCACCACGCGCCGCCCGGCGGGCAGACCCAACCTGGCCCGCGCGCCTTCGACGTCGGGCACCATCGGGATCACGTCGGCCAGCGGATGGCCGACATACGTCGCCGCGATGCCGGCCTTGGCGTAGATCTCCGGCTCGAATGGGAACAGGCAAAGAATATGATCGACTGCACGCGCGATGGTGCGGATCCGCCCGCCCCGCCAGGCCCAGATCGACGGGCTGACGAAGTGCACCACCGGAATGCCGGCACGGCGCAGCGGGACCTCCAGTCCGAAGTTGAAATCGGGCGCGTCGACGCCGATGAAGCACAGCGGCGGATCGGCCAGCAGGCGGTCGCGGATCGCCCGTCGGGTGGCCAGAATCTGGCGCAGCGAGCCCAGCACCTCGACATAGCCGTTGACCGACAGCGTCTCCATCGGCCAGTGCGAGACGAAGCCCTGCGACATCATGCGTGCGCCGCCGATGCCCGAGTAGGACACCGCATCGCCGAGCCGCGCACGCAGCCCCGTCAACAGCAGCGAGGCGAGCAGATCGCCCGAGGCCTCGCCGGCCACCATGGCGATCTCGCCCCGCAATTCGGGCAGCGCCGACGACGCGGCGGCGGCTTGGGATTCCAGTACCGGGAGCGGCTGCATGTTCGCGTCGGCCATGGCGACGCCGGGCTTCAGCGCACGATGCCGCGCTTGGTCGCGGCGATGAACTCGAGGAAGGCCCGCAGCGGCACGGCAGTGCTCGCATCGGCCTGGGTCAGCATCTGCCCGATCTCGGCCTGGGCCTCGTCGAAGCCCAGGTCCGACTTGTACAGCAGCTTGTAGGCCTGGCGGAGCGCGGCGATCTGGCCCGCATCGAAACCCCGGCGGCGCAGCCCTTCGACGTTGATGCCGTGCGGCGTGGCCTTGTTGCCGTTCTTGTCGCTGGCCGCGATCACGAACGGCGGCACGTCCTGCACCAGCGCCGAGGCGCCGCCGAGCATCGCATGG
The DNA here is from genome assembly GCF_017598945.1 of Cupriavidus gilardii. GTDB lineage: Bacteria > Pseudomonadota > Gammaproteobacteria > Burkholderiales > Burkholderiaceae > Cupriavidus > Cupriavidus gilardii_E. Next base: position 103,841 of record NZ_JAGFTW010000012.1, on the reverse strand, counting down.
TCGCCGATGCGCACGAACTGGTGCACGCCGCTCATGCCGCCGAGGATGGCCCAGTCGCCCACCTGCACATGGCCGGCGATCTGCGCGTTGCTCGAGAACACGGTGTGGTTGCCGACGCGGCAATCGTGCGCGATATGCACGTACGCCATGATCCAGTTGTCGTTGCCGATGCTGGTCACGCCCTCGTCCTGCACCGTGCCGGTATGGATCGTGGTGAATTCGCGGATGCGGTTGCGGTCGCCGATCACCAGCCGGGTCGGCTCGTCGCGGTACTTCATGTCCTGCGGCGCGCCGCCGACCGAGGCGTACGGTCCGATGCGGTTGTCCTCGCCGACAGTGGTATGGCCTTCGATCGTGGTGTGCGAACCGATCACGGTACCGCTGCCGATCCGCACATGGGGACCGACGATGGAAAACGGTCCGACGCTGACGTCGGCCGCCAGTTCGGCCTTCGGGTCGACCAGGGCGGTGGGATGGATTTGCGTCATGCGTGAAAGTCCTATCGATCTTGTGGTGGGCGGCGCGCCCGCCTTCGTGTTCACGTTAGCGGGCGCTGCGTCAAGACGGCGCCTGGCGCCGTGCCTTCAGGCGTCGGCCTGCTTGACGGTGCACATCAGTTCGGCCTCGCAGGCGATCTTGTCGTCGACCGTCGCGTGGGCCTTGAATTTCCAGATGCCGCGGATGTAGCGCTCGACCGAGACATGCATATGCAGCTGGTCGCCCGGATAGACCACCTGCTTGAAGCGGGCGCCGTCGATGCCGACGAAGTAGTACAGCGAGCCTTCCTTGCGCTCCATGTCGGCGCCGAAGGTCAGCAGGCCGGCCGACTGCGCCAGCGCTTCGAGGATCATCACGCCGGGCATCACGGGAGCACCGGGAAAATGGCCCTGGAAATACGGCTCGTTGATGGTGACGTTCTTCAGCGTCTTGATGCGCTTCTGCGGTTCGAATTCGAGCACGCGATCCACCAGCAGGATCGGATAGCGATGCGGCAACAGCTTCAGAATCTGGCGGATGTCGATGTCGGTGGCGGTCATGATGATTTCTCTTCCGTATTCTTTGTCGTGGCGTCCGGGCCCTGCCCGCGCAGGCGCTTCTCGAGCTGCACCACGCGTTCGCGCAGCTTCGACAGCCCGCGCACGATGGCGGCGTTGCGCTCCCAGTCGCCATGCGGCAGGAACGGGAACACGCTGGTGAAGTGCTGGCCCGGCTTCGTGATCGATTTGGTGATCGAGGTACCGCCCGACACCGTGGTGCGATCGGCGATCTGCAGATGGCCGGCGAAATTGGCCGAGCCGCCGATCACGCAGAAGCGACCCACCTTGGTGCTGCCGGCGATCGCGGCGCAGCCGGCGATCACGGTGTGGGCGCCGACGCGCACGTTATGCGCGATCTGGACCTGATTGTCGATCTTGCAGCCGTCCTCGATCACGGTATCGCCCATCGCGCCGCGATCGATCGCGGTGTTGGCGCCGATCTCGACATCGTTGCCGAGCACCGCGCGGCCGGTCTGCGGAATCTTGACGTATTCGACGCCGTCCGCGCGGATGTCCGGCGCAAAACCGAAACCGTCGGCACCGATTACCGCGCCGCTGTGCACGATGCACCGCTGCCCGACTACGCAAGCATGGTAGACCGACACGTTGGCGTACAGCAGCGTATCGTCGCCGATCTGCGCGCCCGCGCCGATATAGGTATTGGCCAGCACGCGCACGCGCTCGCCGAGCCGGGCGCCGGCTTCGATCACGACATTGGGGCCGATATAGCAGGAGGCGGGCACCACCGCGCCGTCGGCGACGCTGGCGCGCGGGTCGATGCCGGTGCGCGGGTCGTGATTGGCGGCGCGGTCGAACTGCTGCGCGATGCGGGCGAAGCAGACATAGGGATTGCGCGCGACCAGCCAGTTGCGGCCGTCGGCACGGCCCTGCTCGCGAATGCGCTCGAGGTCGGCCGGCGAGACGATCACCGCGGCGGCCGACGACGTCAGCGCCTGCGGCAGGTACAGCGGATTGGACAGGAAGGACAGCTGCCCTTCCCCGGCCTGATCGAGCGGCGCGAGGCCGCGCACGGCCAGCGTGGGATCACCCACAACTTGCGCGCCGGTGTCCGTGGCGAGCTGACCCAGTGTGGGTGTCTTCATCGCGGTACTTCCTGAAACGACGAACGCGGACGGCTTACTTGCCGCCGGCGTTCAGGGCCTTCATCACATCGTCGGTGATGTCGATGCGCGGATTGACGTAGACGGCTTCCTGTACGATCAGGTCGTACTTGCGCTGCTCCGCCAGTTGCCGGATCACGCGGTTGGCGCGCTCGAGCACCTGCGCCAGTTCCTCGTTGCGGCGCTGGTTCAGGTCCTCGCGGAATTCGCGCTGCTTGCGCTGGAATTCGCGGTCCAGATCGGCCAGCTCGCGCTGACGGCGCTGGCGGTCGGCATCGGCCAGCACGGCGGTGTCCTTGTCGAGCCGGTCGGCCATGCCCTTGATCTTCTGGGCCATGTCCTGCAGCTCGCGGTCGCGCTTGGAGAACTCCTGCTCCAGCTTGACCTGGGCCTGCTTGGCCGGCTGCGAATCGCGCAGGATGCGCTCGGAATTGACGGCGGCAATGCGGGTTTCCTGCGCGCTGGCGGGGGCGGCCACCGCCAGTGCGGCCGCCGCTCCGGCCGCGACGGCGAAGGACTGGATGATGCGGGTTGTATTTTTCATGAATCGACCTCTGTCAGAACGCGGTACCGATCTGGAACTGGAAGCGCTGGGTGCGGTCGCCCTCTTCGCGCTTGAGCGGGAAGCCCACGCTGACCTTCAGCGGTCCGATCGGCGACAGCCACGACAGGCCGAGACCGGTCGAATACCGCAGATCGCTGAAGCGCGGCGCTTCGCCTTCCTGGTACACGTTACCGAAATCAAAGAACGTAAAGAGCCGCAGCGTGCGGTCCACGCCGGAGCCCGGCAGCGGGAAGATGAATTCGACGTTGCCGATCACCTTCGAGGCGCCACCGATCGGGTTGCCGTTCTGGTCCTTCGGGCCCAGCGTGCTGGTCTGGTAGCCGCGCACCGAGCCGATACCGCCGGCGTAGAAGTACTTGAAGACCGGGAAGTCCTTGCCGGCATAGCCGTGACCGTAGGCGATTTCGCCGTTGAATGCCAGCGTGAAGGCCTTCGACAGCGGATAGTAGTACTGCTGCTGGAGCGTGGCGCGGTAGTACTGCGTGTCGCCGATGCCCGGCAGACCGACTTCGAGGTTGGCCTGCGTGTACGGGCCCTTGGTCGGGATCAGCGCGCTGTCGCGGCGATCGCGCGCCCAGCCGATCGTGAACGGGAAGTTGTTGGTGACGTCACCGTTCTCGCGCACCCAGCGCTGATACTGGATCGGCGTGTTGTTCGACACCGTCAGCTCGGTGCGCTCGTAGCCGATGCCGAAGAACACCGTGTCGTTCTCCGAGAACGGCACGCCGAACTTGAAGCTGCCGCCGGTCGACACGATCCGGTAATCCTGATCGCCGATGTAGTACAGCGGGCGCGAGGTCCGGTAGTAGATGTCGGTGGAGCGGCTGATGCCGTCGACGGTGAAATACGGGTCGTACTGCGTCAGGGCAATCGTGCGGAACGACTTCGCGGTGTTCACGTCCAGGCCCAGACTGGTACCCGAACCGAACACGTTGTCCTGACGCAGGCCGGCCTGCAGCACCAGCTTGTCGGTCGACGAGAAGCCCATGCCCAGGCTGATCTGGCCGGTCGGCTTCTCGGTGACGTTGACGTTCACATCGACCTGGTCGGGCGCGCCGGGCACGTCCTCGGTGGTGATGTTGGTGTCGGTGAAATAGCCGGTGCGGTTGATGCGGGCCTGCGATTGCGTCAGCTTCTCGCTGTCGAACCACGAGCTTTCCATCTGGCGCATTTCGCGGCGCACCACCTCGTCGCGCGTCTTGCTGTTGCCGACCACGTTGACGCGGCGCACGTAGACGCGGCGGCCCGGGTCGACCATCAGCGTCAGCGCGACCTCGCGCTTCTCGCGGTCGATCTGCGGCTGCGGATTGATGGTGGTGAACGCATAGCCATAGGTGCCCATCAGGTCGGTGATGGCCTTGGTGCTTTGCGTCAGCTTTTCCGACGAGAAGATATCGCCCTTCTTCAGGGTCAGCAGCTTCTCCATTTCTTCCTGCTTGCCGAGCAGCTCGCCCGCCAGGCGGATGTCGGACACCTTGTACTGCTCGCCTTCCTTGATGTTCAGCGTCAGGTAGATGTCCTTCTTGTCCGGCGTGATCGACACCTGGGTCGATTCGATCGCGAACTCGAGATAGCCGCGGTTCAGGTAGAACGAGCGCAGCGCCTCGAGGTCGGCGGTCAGCTTCTGCTTCGAATACAGATCGTTCTTGGTGTACCAGGACAGCCAGTTCGGCGTCGACAGCTGCATCTCGTCGCGCAGCGTGCCTTCCTTGAAGGCCTTGTTGCCGACGATATTGATCTGGCGGATCTTGGCGATCGGGCCTTCGTCGACGTTGAACACGACCGACACGCGGTTGCGGTCCACCGGCGTGATCGTGGTCTGCACCTCGGCCGCGTAGTAGCCGCGCGCGACGTACTGGCGCTTGAGCTCCTGCTCGGCCTTGTCGATCAGCGCGCGGTCGTAGTAGCGCGCCTCGGCCACGCCGACGGCCCGCAGCGAACGGCGCAGCGTGTCCTTGTCGAATTCCTTGATGCCGACGAATTCGAGCTGCGAGATGGCCGGGCGCTCTTCGACGTGGACGACCAGCACGCCGTCCTCGGCGCGGATCTGCACGTCCTTGAAGAAGCCGGTGTTGTAGAGCGCGCGGATGGCGTCGGCGCCCTTGTCGTCGGTGAAGGTCTCGCCTACCTTGACTGGCAGATAGCCGAAGACCGTGCCGGGTTCGACCCGCTGCAGACCTTCGACTCGAATATCCCTGACCACAAACGGATCCGCGGCCCAGCCCGCCGGTGCCCAGGCCGCGATGATGGCACTCGCCAGCATGCTAAGCGAGATGCGCTTATGTCTGATCAATCTTGATCCCCTCTTTGATTCCATGCAGGATTGGGCTCTGATGCTTCGCCGGGCGGCCTCGCGACGAGGTCCGCAACGGTATGCCGTGGCCGGTGCCGCGGCGCGCCGCTACGTCGTTGCGCACCGGATTCTAGCTGCGCGCAAGAAACAGGCGGCTGACGTCGTTGAACAAGGCGAGCGAAGTCAGGAGCAAGATGCAGGCAATGCCGACCTTCTGCAGCACAGCCTGCCAGTGGTCTGGAACGGGCCTGCCAGTCAAAAATTCAACGCAATAATACAGCAAATGCCCCCCGTCCAATACCGGAATGGGTAACAAATTCAATACGCCGAGGCTGACGCTGACCAAGGCCAGGAAGCCGATGAACGGTTGCCAGCCGAGGTCCGCGGCCTTGCCCGCGTAGTCGGCCACGGTCAGCGGACCGCTGAGGTTCTGCAGCGAAGCCTGGCCGATCAGCATGCGGCCGAGCAGCTTCAGCGACAGCACGCTGGTGTCCCACACCTGCTGTCCGGCACGGGCCAGCGCCGCCAGCGGGGCATCGCGCACGGTTTCCATCTGCACCGCCTGCGCCAGCGCGGCGCCGAGCTTGCCCGCGGTGGCTGCCTTGCCCTCGCCTTGGCGCGCGCCCTCATCGTCGGCCGACACCGCGTCGACCTTCACCGGCACCTGCAGCGTGCGCCCTTCCCGTTCGATCGACAGCGTCGCCTGCGCGTCAGGATTCGCGCGCACCGCGCGGATCAGCTGATCGGCCTGGCGGATCGGCTCGCCCTGCCAGGCCAGCACGCGGTCGCCGGCACGCAGCCCCGCACGTTCGGCGGCGGAATCGGGCAGCACCTCGCGGATCGTCACCGGCCCGCCCTTGAGCGCGAGGCCAAGCGTGGTCAGCGGGTCGCGCTGCGGATCGCCGCCGGTATTGGGCAGCCGGCCGAGGGTCAGATCGCGCTCGGCGCCATCGGCGCCGCGCACACGCAGCACCGCCCCCGCGCCATCGAATCCCTGCGCCATCACCGCCATGCGCAGATCGTTCCACGAACGCACCGCCTCGGTCTCGTCGTTGGCGGTCAGCGACAGCACGCGGTCGCCGTCGCGCACGCCGGCCTGGGCCGCGGCCGTACCGGCCACGGGGGCGGCCAGCACCGGCGCGGGCTCCTGCATACCGCCGGCGAACAGCGTGAAATACAGCACGATCGCCAGCAGGAAATTGGCGACCGGCCCGGCCGCGACGATGGCGATGCGCTTGCCGACCGGCTGCCGATTGAAGGCGCGCGGCAGGTCGGCCGGGTCATAAGGAGGATCGCGCTCGGGATCGCGTTCGCGCTCGTCGAGCATCTTGACGTAGCCGCCCAGCGGAATGGCGGCCAGCGTCCATTCGGTGCGGTCGCGATGGCGCGACACCCAGCGCAGCAGCGGCCGGCCGAAGCCGATCGAAAAGCGCAGCACCTTGACGCCGCAGGCGCGTGCGGCCAGGTAGTGGCCCATCTCGTGCACGTAGATCAGGATGCCGAGCGCAACGATGAAGGCGAGGATGGTCTGCATGGCGGCGATCCGGTTCAGCTGGGTGTGGCCGCGCCGGCCGTGGCGCCGATGCGTGCCTGGGCCCCTGCCTGCACCAGCGCGCGGGCCAGCGTACGGGCCTGCTGGTCGGCCTGCAGCACCGCGTCGAGCGAGTCGGCCGCATGCCCCGGGCCTTGCTCCAGCACGCGGGCGACCACGCCGGCGATATCGGTGAAGCGGATCTGGCCCTGCAGGAAGCTGTCGACCGCGATCTCGTTGGCGGCGTTCAGCACCGCGGGCGCCACGCCGCCGGCGCGCAGCGCGTCGAAGGCAAGCGCCAGGCACGGAAAGCGTTGCAGGTCCGGTGTCTCGAAGGCGAGCGTGCCGGCCGCGACCAGGTCCAGCGGCGACACGCCGGCGTCGATGCGCTCGGGATAAGCCAGCCCATAGGCGATCGGCGTGCGCATGTCCGGGTTGCCCAGCTGCGCCAGCACCGAGCCGTCGGCGTACGCGACCATCGAATGGACGATGCTCTGCGGGTGGATCAGCACCTCGATCCGTTCGGCCGGCGCACCGAACAGCCAGTGGGCCTCGATCACCTCGAGGCCCTTGTTCATCATGGTGGCCGAATCGACCGAGATCTTGCGCCCCATCACCCAGTTCGGGTGCGCGCAGGCCTCGTCGGGGGAAATGTCGTGCAGCGAGGCCGGATCGCGCGTGCGGAACGGCCCGCCCGAAGCGGTCAGCACCACGCGCGCGACGCCGGCCCGATAGCGCGGATCGTCGAACGGCAGGCACTGGAAGATCGCGTTGTGCTCGCTGTCGATCGGCAGCAGCGTCGCGCCGTGTTCGCGCACCGCGTCCATGAAGATGGCGCCGGACATCACCAGCGCCTCCTTGTTGGCCAGCAGCACGCGCTTGCCGGCCTGCGCCGCGGCCAGCGTCGGCCGCAGCCCGGCCGCGCCGACGATGGCGGCCATCACGGTGTCCGCCTCGCCGTCGGCGGCGACCTCGGCCAGCGCGGCATCGCCGTGCAGCACCTCGGTCGCCACGCCGGCCACGCGCAGCCGCTCGCGCAGCTCGGCCGCCGCGCTCTCGCTGCCGACCACGGCGCGCGCCGGGCGGAACTCGGCGCAGCGCTCGGCCAGCTTGTCGATCTGGCGATGCGCGGTCAGCGCATGCACGGCATAGCGCTCGGGATGGCGCCGGATCACGTCCAGCGTGCTGTCGCCGATCGAGCCGGTGGCGCCAAGGACGGTAATGCGACGCATGAAAGAAGCCTGGGGAAAATCAGAGATACAGGATCAGCAGCGCGGCCAGCGGCAGCACCGGCAGCAGCGCGTCGATACGGTCGAGCACGCCGCCGTGCCCCGGCAGCAGCCGGCTGCTGTCCTTCTTGCCGACCTGCCGCTTGAGCAGCGATTCGAACAGATCGCCCACGACGCTGGCGATTACCATCAGCGTGGTCAGCAGCGCCACCGTCAGCAGGCCGCTGCGGTCGGCCACGCGGTCGAACCAGGTCGGCGCGAAGACATGGGTGGCGGCGAGCGACAGCGCCACGGCCAGCGCGAACAGCCAGCCGCCGATCGCGCCCTCCCACGACTTGCCGGGGCTGATCGACGGCGCCAGCTTGCGCCGGCCGATCGCCTTGCCGACGAAATACGCGCCGATATCGGCGGCCCAGACCAGCGCCGCCGCCGACAGCAGCACGCCGACGCCCAGGCCGCGCAGCAGCATTGCGGCGTGGCCGAAGGCGGGCAGGATCACCAGCCCGACCAGGCCGGCGACGATCGCGAAGGCCGGCGTGGCCTTGCGCACGCCGCGCGCCAGCAGCACGATGGCGACGCCCCAGGCGACCACCGAGGCCTGCATCAGCCACAGCATCGCGCCGCGCGCCGGCACGTCATGCCAGGCAATCATCGCGACCACGCAGGCGATCGCATAGATCCACGGGCCCGCGCCGCGCAGGCCGAGCAGCCGGCCGAATTCCCAGGCCGCCAGCGCCACGATCACCGCCATCAGGCCGGCCAGCGCCGCGGGCGGCGCCAGGAACAGGATCGGCAGGATCAGCAGCAACAGGCACAGGGCGGTGATGACACGGGTAAGAAGCATGCGCTGCGAGTCCCGGTTGGTTCGATGGCGAGCGGCCGGCCCGCTTACGCGGTGCCGGACAGCCCGGACGGCGCCACGACCTGCGCGCTGGTACGGCCGAATCGCCGTTCGCGCTGCCGGTACGAGGCGAACGCCTTGTCCAGTTCGGCCGCGTCGAAGTCGGGCCAGAACACATCGGTGAAGTACAGCTCGGAATAGGCCAGCTGCCACAGCAGGAAATTGCTGATGCGCTGTTCCCCGCCGGTGCGGATGAACAGGTCCGGCTCGGGCGCGTAGGCCATGGCCAGGTGCGGCGCCAGCGTCGATTCCTCGATCGTCGTGGGGTCGAGCATCGGTTGCTGCAGCAGCATCTTGCGGACCGCCTGCAGCAGATCCCAGCGGCCGCCATAGTTGGCGGCGATGGTCACCGTCAGGCCGGTATTGCCGGCGGTGCGGCGCTCGGCGTCGGCAATCAGCTGCTGGATGCGCGGGCTGAAGCGGGTCAGGTCGCCAACCACCTTCAGGCGGATATTGTTGGCGTGCATCTTCACCACTTCGCGCCGCAGCGACATCATGAACAGCCGCATCAGGAAGGTGACCTCGTCGGCCGGCCGCCGCCAGTTCTCGGAACTGAAGGCGAACAGCGTCAGGTACTTGACCCCTCGCACCGCGCACGCCTCCACCACGGTACGTACCGCATCGAGGCCGCGGCTATGGCCGGCGACCCGCGGCAGATGCCGCTGCGTGGCCCAGCGCCCGTTGCCATCCATGATGATGGCGACGTGGGCCGGTACGTAACCGGTTTCGGGGATGGCAAGTGTGGAACTGATGTGCATGATGGTGGACGGGTCCCCGGCAGCGTCGCCGCGCCGCCCGCCCGGCAAACCGGCGGGCTGGCGCGAAGGCCGCGCGGCTCAGACCGTCATGATCTCCTTGTCCTTCTCGGCGACCAGCTTGTCGATCTCGGCGACATAGCGGTCGGTCAGCTTCTGCACCTCGTCCTGGCCGCGACGCTCGTCGTCTTCCGAGATGCTCTTGTCCTTGACCAGCTTCTTGAACTGTTCGTTCGCGTCGCGGCGCAGATTGCGCACCGCCACCTTGGCGCTCTCGCCCTCGCCCTTGACCACCTTGGTCAGCTCCTTGCGGCGCTCCTCGGTCAGCGGCGGCATCGGCACGCGGATCACCTCGCCCATGGTGGCGGGGTTCAGACCCAGGTCGGCGTCGCGGATGGCCTTCTCGACCGCGCCGACCATCTTCTTTTCCCACGGCTGCACGCTGATGGTGCGGGCATCGGCCAGACCGATATTGGCGACCTGGCTGATGGGCACCGGCGAGCCATAGTATTCGACCTGGACGTGGTCGAGCAGACCGGTGTGGGCCCGACCCGTGCGGATCTTGGCCAGATCGGCCTTGAACGCTTCGATGGTCTTCTGCATCTTCTGCTCGGCGCTCTTCTTGATGTCGGCGACGCTCATCATAACCTCCGGAAAACTGGCTGCGATGGCCCCGGCGGACGGGGCCGAAAACGAATCATTCTACTCTGTGCCGTTGCGTGCGCCACCTCGCGGCGGGCCCGCCCGGCGCCTCAAACGTGGACCAGCGTACCCTCGTCCTCGCCCAGGATCACGCGCTTGAGCGCGCCCGGCTTGACGATGGAGAACACCTTGATCGGCAGCTTCTGGTCGCGGCACAGCGCGAAGGCGGTCGCGTCCATGACCTGCAGATTGCGGGAAATCGCCTCGTCGAAGCTGATCGTGGTGTAGCGCGTGGCGCTGGGATCCTTCTTCGGATCGGCGGTATAGACGCCGTCGACCTTGGTGGCCTTGAGCACCACCTCGGCACCGATCTCGGAGCCGCGCAGCGCGGCGGCGGTATCGGTGGTGAAGAACGGGTTGCCGGTGCCGGCGGCGAAGATCACGACCTTGCCCTCTTCGAGCTGGCGGATCGCACGCGGGCGGATATAGGGCTCGACCACCTGGTCCATGCGCAGCGCCGATTGCACCCGGCCCTCGATATTGGCGTGCCGCATCGCGTCCTGCAGCGCCAGCGCGTTCATCATCGTGGCCAGCATGCCCATGTAGTCGGCGGTCGCGCGGTCCATGCCGGCGGCGCCCCCGGCGACGCCGCGGAAGATGTTGCCGCCGCCGATCACCACTGCCACCTGCACGCCGAGCTTCACGATCTCGGCAATATCATTGACCATGCCTTCGATCGTGGACCGGTTGATGCCGAAGGCATCGTCGCCCATCAGGGCCTCACCGGACAGTTTCAAAAGGACGCGCTTGTAGGCTGGCATATTCACCCTCGGGCTGGTTCGAGTCTTCGATCTGGGCCTCGCCCCGGGGGGCGGATGCCGCCGGGACCAAGCCGGCTTTCCCCGTGGCCCGGGCGCGTCGGCAGGCCGCGGGGGGCGATGCCAGTCAAAACGGGCGACGGCGAAAACGGGCTCCGCGGCCGGCCTGCGGGCCGGCGCGCTGGACGCATGCGCCGGCCGTTCGGGCGGCACGCGCCATTGTTCTCTCTTCTTGTGCCGAGGGGCACCTCCCGGTGCCCCTCGCGATTATACGGCGGGCCGTCATGGCGCCAGACCGGCGCCAGCCTCCCGCCCGGGATATCAGCCCTTCTGCGCGGCGGCGACCTGCGCGGCCACTTCGGCAGCGAAGTCGTCCTGACGCTTCTCGATGCCCTCGCCGACCACGAACAGCGTGAAGCCCTTGACCGTGGTGTTGGCGGCCTTGAGCATCTGCTCGACGGTCTGCTTGTCGTTCTTCACGAACGGCTGGTTCAGCAGCGAGACTTCCTTCAGGTACTTCTGCACCGAGCCTTCCACCATCTTGGCGGTGATCTCGGCCGGCTTGCCCGACTCGGCAGCCTTCTGCTCGGCGATGCTGCGCTCCTTGGCGATCAGATCGGCCGGCACGTCGGCCGACGACAGCGCCACCGGCTTCATCGCGGCGATGTGCATGGCGACGTCCTTGGCAGCGACTTCATCGCCGTCGAACTCGACCATCACGCCGATACGGGTGCCGTGCAGGTACGAGACCAGCTTGCCGCCGCCGTCATAGCGGGCGAAACGGCGGATCGTCATGTTCTCGCCGATCTTGCCGATCAGCGCCGAACGGACCTGGTCGACGGTCTGGCCGTCCAGCGGCAGCGCCGACAGCGCCGCCACGTCGGCCGGGTTCTGCTTGGCGACCAGCTGGGCGACCTTGGCCGAGAAGCCCAGGAAGTCGTCGTTCTTCGAGACGAAATCGGTCTCGCAGTTCAGTTCGACCAGCGCACCGTTGGTGCCGTCGATGAAGGCAGCGACCACGCCTTCGGCGGTCACGCGCGAAGCGGCCTTGCTGGCCTTGTTGCCCAGCTTGACGCGCAGCAGCTCTTCGGCCTTGGCCAGGTCGCCGTCGGCTTCGGTCAGGGCCTTCTTGCACTCCATCATCGGCGCGTCGGTCTTCGCGCGCAGTTCAGCCACCATGCTTGCGGTAATTGCCGCCATTTGTCACTCCTTGATTGGTTCACGCACCGGCCGGCGCCGAGCCACGATGCTCGGCGCCGGCCGGTGACGTGGTGTTCAAAGACTCACCCGCCGCGATCGTAACCACGCCGGATGACAATCATTCCTTGCTGCAGCGCGCGAACCGCGCGCATTCAAAAAAGGGGGCGTACCATGTCGCCCCCCTTTTCTGGTGGTCGCGCGGCCGGCGATGCCGCCGCGCGCCACGGGTCCGTCAGGGCCGCTCGGGCCGCAAGGGCCGTTCCGGCCGTTCAGACCCGGAGGCCCGGCCTCAGGCTTCCTCGACTTCGACGAAGTCGTCGCTGCCGCGGACCGCTTCGACCACGTCCTGCACCGCGTTGGCGCGGCCTTCCAGGATCGCGTCGGCCACGCCGCGCACGTACAGCGCCACGGCCTTGCTCGAGTCGTCGTTGCCCGGGATCACATAGTCGATGCCGTCCGGCGAGTGGTTGGTATCGACCACGCCGATCACCGGAATGCCCAGCTTGTTGGCTTCGGTCACGGCGATCTTGTGATAGCCGACGTCGACCACGAAGATCGCGTCAGGAATGCCGCCCATGTCCTTGATGCCGCCGATCGACTTCTCGAGCTTGTCCATCTCGCGCTCGAACATCAGCGCTTCCTTCTTGCTCATGGTGTCCAGCGCGCCGGCTTCCTTGGCGGCTTCCATGTCCTTCAGGCGCTTGATCGAGGTCTTGACCGTCTTGAAGTTGGTCAGCATGCCGCCGAGCCAGCGGGCGTCGACGTAAGGCATGCCGGCGCGGCCCGCTTCCTCGGCCAGGATCTCGCGCGACTGGCGCTTGGTACCGACGAACAGGATGGTGCCGCGATTCGCTGCCAGCTGACGCACATACTTCAGTGCGTCCTGGAACATCGGCAGCGTCTTTTCCAGGTTGATGATGTGGATCTTGTTGCGATGGCCGAAGATGAACGGGGCCATCTTGGGGTTCCAGAAGCGGGTCTGGTGGCCGAAGTGGCAACCGGCTTCCAGCATTTCGCGCATGGTGACGGACATTGAATTCTCCAAAAGGGTTCGGTCTGAAGTCCGCCCCGACATTCCTGAACAGGAACACCCCGGATGGACGGACTCGCGATTTCGCGGCGCGGCATGCTGCGCCACCCCGCACCCGCCAGGCGAAGCCAAGCGAGCCCGCGATTGTAGCAACATCCCGGCCATCGCTCAAGCCCGCCCCGGGCGGCCCGATCGGGGAGGCACCGTCGCGGTGCGGCGCATGCTTCTCGCCGCGGCGGGGTGCGGCCGGGTCCCGATGGTGCGATAATCCCGGTTTGCCAATCCAGAACGGGCGTCAACCCCACTTGCCGCCCGGCTCTCATTTTCCGCGTCGCAGCATGAGCATCCATTTGAAGACCGCCGAAGACATCGCCCAGATGCGCGTCGCCTGCCGGCTGGCCAGCGAAGTCCTCGACTACATCACGCCGTTCGTGAAGCCCGGCGTCACCACCGGCGAGCTGGACCGCCTGTGCCACGCCTATATGCGTGACGTACAAGGCACGGTACCTGCGCCGCTGAACTATGCGCCGCCCGGGTATCCGCCCTTCCCCGGCGCGATCTGCACCTCGGTCAACGATGTGATCTGCCACGGCATCCCGGGCGAGCGCGTGCTCAAGAACGGCGACGTGGTCAACCTCGACATCACGGTGATCACCAAGGAAGGCTATTACGGCGACACCAGCCGCATGTTCATCGTCGGCGAGGGTTCGATCCTGGCCAGGCGCCTGACCCAGGTGACGTTCGAATGCATGTGGAAGGGCATCGCCCAGGTGCGCCCGGGCGCCAAGCTCGGCGACATCGGCCACGTGATCCAGCAGCACGCGGAAGCGGCCGGCTACAGCGTGGTGCGCGAATACTGCGGCCACGGCATCGGCAAGAACTTCCACGAGGACCCGCAGATCCTGCATTACGGCCGCCCCGGCACCGGCATGGAGCTGCAGGCCGGCATGATCTTCACGATCGAGCCGATGATCAACGCGGGCAAGCGCGACATCCGCACGATGCCCGACCAGTGGACCGTCAAGACGCGCGACCGCAGCCTGTCGGCGCAATGGGAACACACCGTGCTGGTGACCGACACCGGCTACGAGGTGCTGACCGTCTCGGCCGGCACGCAGGCGCCGCCCGCCTTCATCACCGACACGCTCGCGGCCTGATCGCAAGGGGCGCCGGGAGGCGCCCCTGTCGTTTGGGCCTTGCCGATCCCGCCCGTTCGCCGACTCGCCGACATCCGCTGCCCTCGCCGCGCCCCTCGCCGCCTCCTTCGCCCATGTCGACCCAACCCGCCCAAGCCATGGACTCCTCTCCGGAACTGCTGCTCGCCACGCGCGTGCGCGACCGGCTCAAGGCCGACAAGCAGGCGCTGTTCGACGCCTTCACCGGCGGTGGCCAGGTCGGCACGCTGCTGACGCGGCTGCGCCAGGCGGTCGACCAGGCGCTGGTCGAATGCTGGCGCGGCCTCGGGCTGCCGTCCGGGATGGCGCTGGTGGCCGTGGGCGGCTATGGCCGCGGCGAGCTGTTCCCGCACTCGGATGTCGACGTGCTGCTGCTGTTGCCGGCCGAGCCCGATGCCGACACCGTCGGCCGTATGGAGAAGTTCATCGGCCTGTGCTGGGACCTCGGGCTCGAGATCGGCTCGTCGGTGCGCACCGTCGAAGACTGCCTGCGCGAGGCACGCGCGGACGTGACGATCCGCACCGCGCTGCTGGAGGCCCGCCTGGTGACCGGCAACCGCACGCTGTTCGCCGATCTGCAGGCGCGCTATCGCGCCGAGCTGGACCCGCGCGCCTTCTTCCAGGCCAAGCTGCTCGAACTGCGCCAGCGCCACGCCAAGTACCAGGACACGCCCTACGCGCTCGAGCCGAACTGCAAGGAAAGCCCGGGGGGCCTGCGCGATCTGCAGGTGATCCTGTGGATGACGCAGGCGGCCGGCTATGGCGACAGCTGGAAGGAACTGCGCGACAAGGGCCTGCTGACCGAGCGCGAGGCGCAGGAGCTGACGCGCAACGAGCGGTTGCTCAAGACCATCCGCGCCCGCCTGCACCTGCTCGCCGGCCGCCGCCAGGACGTGCTGGTGTTCGACCTGCAGACCGCGCTGGCCGAGGCCTTCGGCTATCGCCAGAACGCCAACAAGCGCGCCAGCGAGCAGCTGATGCGGCGTTACTACTGGGCCGCCAAGGCGGTGACCCAGCTCAACAGCGTGCTGCTGCTCAATATCGAGGCGATGCTGTTCCCCAGCGAGTCGAAGGTCACGCGCGTGCTGAACGAGCGCTTCGTCGAGCGCCAGGGCATGCTGGAGATCACCAGCGACGATCTGTACGAACGCGATCCGCACGCGATCCTGGAAACCTTCCTGCTGTACGAGCGCACGCCCGGCGTCAAGGGCCTGTCGCCGCGCACGCTGCGCGGGCTGTACAACGCGCGCACCGTGATGGACGCGCGCTGGCGCAACGATCCGGTCAACCGCCAGCAGTTCCTGGCGATCATCCAGGAGCCGCAGGGCATCACGCACGCGCTGCGGCTGATGAACCAGACCAGCGTGCTGGGCCGCTATCTGATCAACTTCCGGCGCATCGTCGGCCAGATGCAGCACGACCTGTTCCACGTCTACACCGTGGACCAGCACATCCTGATGGTCGTGCGCAACATGCGGCGGTTCGCCATCGTCGAGCACACGCACGAGTTCCCGTTGTGCAGCCAGTTGATGGCGAACTTCGACAAGCCGTGGGTGCTGTGGCTGGCGGCGCTGTTCCACGATATCGCCAAGGGCCGCGGCGGCGACCACTCGAAACTGGGCACCGCCGATGCGCGCCGCTTCTGCCGGCAGCACGGCATCGCGCGCGAGGACGCCAATCTGATCGCCTGGCTGGTCGAGCATCATCTGACGATGAGCCATGTCGCGCAGAAACAGGACATGACCGACCCCGAGGTCGTCCATGCGTTCGCGCGCGTGGTCGGCAACGAGCGCTATCTGACCGCGCTGTATCTGCTGACCGTGGCCGATATCCGCGGCACCAGTCCCAAGGTCTGGAACGCGTGGAAGGGCAAGCTGCTCGAGGACCTGTACCGCATCACCCTGCGCGTGCTCGGCGGCGCGCGCGTCGATCCGCATTCGCTGTGGGCGCAGCGGCGCGAGGAAACCATCGCCGCGCTGCGGCTGCAGGCCTTCGATCCGGCCCGCGCCGAGCCGCTGTGGGAGCGGCTCGACGTGGCGTTCTTCCTGCGCCACGACGCGCGCGACATTGCCTGGCTGACGCGCCATCTGGCCGACCGCGTCGACAGCGCGCAGCCGGTGGTCAAGGCGCGCGTGTCGCCGGCCGGCGAAGGGCTGCAGGTGGCGGTCTACGCCAAGGATCAGCCCGATCTGTTCGCGCGCATCTGCGGTTACTTCGAGCGCAAGGGCTTCTCGATCCAGGAGGCCAAGATCCACACCACGCGGCATGGCTACGCGCTGGATACCTTCCAGGTGTTCGATCCCGGCGTGGTCGGCGGCGGACGTGAAACCTACCGCGACATCATCGCGCTGGTCGAGCACGAGCTGTGCGAGCGGCTGGCGCACCAGGCGCCGCTGCCCGAGCCGTCACCGGGCCGGCTGTCGCGCCAGTCGCGCAGCTTCCCGATCAAGCCGCGCGTCGATCTGCGGCCCGACGAGCGCGGCCAGTACTTCCTGCTGGAGCTGTCGGCCAACGACCGCACCGGCCTGCTGTACGCGATCGCCCGCGTGCTCGGCCGCCACCATATCTCCGTGCATACCGCACGCATCAACACGCTGGGCGAACGGGTCGAGGACATGTTCCTGGTCGACGGCAGCCGTCTTGCCGCCGACAACCGGCTCGAAATCCAGCTTGAACAGGACCTGCTCGCGGCGCTCGACATCTGAGCCGCGACACCATTGAAACCATGAGCGATCAACCCTCCCCCAAGCGCAAGACCTTGGGACTGAAATCCGCCGCCGCCAACCCGGGTACCGGCGCGGCGCGCAAGAGCGGCGCCACCCGGCCGGTGCGCGTGTCGGATCTGAACCGGCGCCGCGTCCAGACCGTCGCCGAAGGGGTGCGCGCGGCGCACGAACGCGCCGAGGCCAGCGGCAAGCCGCGCAAGCCAGGCGGCCCCCGGCCGGCGCCGGATGCGCGCGGCCCGCGGCGTCCCGGCAGCGACGAGCGCGGTCCGCGCCGATTCGGCGACACCGAGCGGGCTCCGCGCGGCACCGGCGGCGATGAACGCGGCCCACGCCGCTTCGGCGACGATCAGCGGCCGCCGCGCCGTACCGACGGCGATGAGCGAGGCCCGCGCCGTTTCGGCGCCGACGAGCGGCCACCGCGCCGCCTGGGCGCCGACGACCGGCCGCCGCGCCGTACCGGTGGCGACGAGCGTGGCCCGCGCCGTTTCGGCAGCGACGAGCGGCCACCGCGCCGCCTGGGCGCCGACGACCGGCCGCCGCGCCGTACCGGTGGCGACGAGCGTGGCCCGCGCCGTTTCGGCAGCGACGAGCCGCGCGAACGGCAGGCGCGTTGGGGAGAGCGCAGCGAAGGCCGAGAACGGGCCGAGCGCGGCGCGCGTCCGCCGCGTCCGGAGCGCGGCGACCGCCCCGCCGCCGGCCCGCGCCGGGAGTATGGAAGCGATCGCGGCGAACGCCCGGCACGCGGCGAACGCAGCGAACGCGGGGAATACGGGCCACGCCGCACGACCGCGCCACGCGCGGCCGACGCCCGCGAGCGCCCTGCCCGTCCGCGCCGTCCGCAAGGCGAAGCCGGCGAGGTACGCCCGGCCCGCTCCGGCTTCGGCGCCGGCACCGGCCGCGCCCCCAAACCCGGCAGCGCCCGTGCGCGCGATGACTGGCCCCAAACAGCGCCGCACGCGGCGCCGACCCGCAGCCCGGCCCGCCCGCCATCGAGCGCGCATGCCGCCGGCGCGGCCCACGGCGACGATGGGCTCGTGCGCCTGTCCAAGCGGATGTCCGAACTGGGCCTGTGCTCGCGCCGCGAGGCCGACGAATGGATTCCGCGCGGCTGGGTGCTGGTCGACGGCAAGCCGGTGACCGAGCTGGGCACGCGGATCCGTCCCGACGCGACGATCGAGATCCAGCAGGCGGCCCGTTCGGAACAGGGCGAGCGCGTCACCGTGCTGCTGCACAAGCCGGTCGGTTATGTGTCCGGCCAGGCCGAAGAAGGCTACCAGCCGGCGGCCGCGCTGTTTACGGCCGAGAACCAGTGGGAAAACGATCCGACCCGCAAGCGCTTTGCGCCCTGGCAGCACAAGGGCCTGGCGCCGGCCGGACGCCTCGATATCGATTCGACCGGCCTGCTGGTACTGACGCAGGACGGCCGCATCGCGCGCCAGCTGATCGGCGAGGACTCGAACATCGAGAAGGAATATCTGGTACGGGTGGTCTGGGAGGACGCGCCCGATGGCCCGGTCGAGCGCAATGTCTCGGCCGTGTTCCCCGCCGATCGGCTCGAGAAGCTGCGCCACGGCCTGTCGCTCGACGGCGAGCCGCTCAAGCCCGCCAAGGTCAGCTGGCAGAACGAGGAGCAGCTGCGCTTCGTGCTGCGTGAAGGCAAGAAACGGCAGATCCGCCGGATGTGCGAGCAGGTCGGCCTGAAGGTGGTCGGTCTGAAGCGCGTGCGCATGGGCCGCATCGTGCTGGGCGACCTGCCGGTCGGCCAGTGGCGCTTCCTCGGGCCGTTCGAGAAGTTCTGAGGACCGATGCCGGGACCGGCGGCCGCGCCGCCGTCCCGGCACCGACCCGAGCTCAGTCGTCCGACTGCACGCCGTTCAGCTCGGGAAACAGCACCTCGGTGAAACCGAACTTGCTGAAGTCCTTGACCCGCATCGGATACAGGATGCCGCGCAGATGGTCGCATTCGTGCTGCACCACGCGCGCATGGAAGCCCTCCGCCACGCGCTCGATGCGCTGCCCCATCACGTCGTAGCCGGTATAGCGCAGGCTGGTATGGCGCGGCACCATGCCGCGCAGGCCGGGCACCGACAGGCAGCCTTCCCAGCCGTCTTCCATCTCGTCCGACAGCGGCGTCAGTTCCGGATTGATCAGCACCGTCTTGGGCACCTGCGGCGCATCGGGATAGCGCGGGTTGCGCTCGAAGCCGAAGATCACCACCTGCAGGTCGACGCCGATCTGCGGCGCGGCCAGCCCGGCGCCGTTGGCATGGTCCATCGTGTCGAACATGTCTTCGATCAGCGTGCGCAGTTCGGGGGTATTGAAGCGCTGGACCGGGCGGGCGACCTGCAGCAGCCGGGGGTCGCCCATTTTCAGAATGTCGCGAATCATTGCTTGTCCTCTGCTTGCCCAGCCGGTGTGCGTACCGGCTGCCGCATGCGGCGACTGTCGCCGAAATTCCGTCGATTATAGCCAGCGCCCCGCCTTCGCACTGTCGACGCATACGCGGGCACCGAGGCCAAGGCAAAGGCCAGCGGGCTACGGCTACGCCGCAAAGATCCTGTCCACATCGACATTGACCGATCGCAAGCGCTCGAGCGGAACGTGCGGCGCCAGATAGCGCAACATCGTCTGCCCGCGCGACTGCAGAGTCCGGCAGCCGAATACGCACTGCTTGTCGCCGTCCCACATGTCGAGCAGCGGCGAAAACAGATTGGCGGCGGCCTGCCGGATGCGGGCCGGCCACGACGCCTGCGAAGGCGCGGCCGAAACCCGGCACAAGAGACGGCCAGCGGGCCGCTCGACACGGCTCCCGTGGCCCTTGATCCTGTGCAGGATGCCGGTATTCGTATCGGCGACATATTCGAGCCGGAAAACCTGACCGCGAAACACGAAGCCCTGCTCGTGCCGCTGTGCCGGCTGGTGCTCGAAGCCGTCACGCAGGGCGTCGAGCTTGACGCGGACGGCGAGCCAATCCTTGCATGGCGCCTGGTTGGCGGCCACGGTCTGCATGCGGGAAGCGTTGGCGCTGGCGATCGAACCCATGGGAACCCCTTGTCGTGTGGAACACGTGGTGGAAGAACCCGCCGAGGCTAATCGCGCGGCATGGGCCGCCTCTTTCGAATTCGGCCCTGCGTCTTTGCTTTGGCGACCCGCGCTCGGCTGTCTCACTGGACACCGGCGCGGATCGCTGTCCTTCGGGTCAGCGTCCTGACCTCACCTCACGTCACGCCGCGCCGTGCTGTTCGAGCAGCGCGATCATGCTCGCCTCGTCCAGCACCGGCACGCCGAGTTCCTGCGCCTTGGCCAGCTTGCTGCCCGCCTCTTCGCCGGCGACCACGTAGTCGGTCTTCTTCGACACCGAACCCGCGACCTTGGCGCCGGCCGCTTCCAGCCGCTCCTTGGCCTCCTCGCGCGACAGCGTCGGCAAGGTGCCGGTCAGCACGAAAGTCTTGCCGGCCAGCGGCGCGGGCGCGCGCGCGGCCGGCTCGCTCTCGGGCCAGTGCACGCCGGCGGCGCGCAGCTGCTCGATGACCTCGACGTTGTGCGCTTCGGCAAAGAAATGCGCGATCGACTGCGCCACCACCGGACCGACGTCGTTGACCTCCAGCAGCGCCGCCTCGTCGGCCGCCATCAGCCCATCGAGCTTGCCGAAATGCCGCGCCAGGTCCTTGGCGGTCGCCTCGCCGACATGGCGGATGCCCAGCGCGAAGATGAAGCGGTTCAGCGTGGTCTCGCGCGAGGCATCGATCGCGGCGACCAGATTGCTGGCCGACTTGTCGGCCATGCGGTCCAGCGCCGCCAGCTTGGCCACGCCGAGCTTGTACAGATCGGCCGGGGTACGGACGATGCCCTGCTCGACCAGCTGGTCGACCACCTTCTCGCCCAGCCCTTCGATATCCATCGCGCGGCGCTGCGCGAAATGCAGCAGCGCCTGCTTGCGCTGCGCGGCGCAGATCAGCCCGCCGGTGCAGCGCGCGATCGCCTCGTCCTCCAGCCGCTCGATATTCGATCCGCATACCGGACAGGCGGTCGGCATCGCGAACGGCCGCGCATCGGCGGGCCGGCGCTCCGGCACCACCGCGACGATTTCCGGAATCACGTCGCCGGCGCGGCGCACGATCACGGTGTCGCCGATATGCACGTCCTTGCGGCGGACCTCGTCCTCGTTGTGCAGCGTGGCATTGGTCACCGTGACGCCGCCGACGAACACCGGCGCCAGCCGCGCCACCGGCGTGATCGCCCCGGTGCGGCCGACCTGAACCTCGATGTCCTCGACCACGGTGGTCATTTCCTGCGCCGGGAACTTGTGCGCCAGCGCAAAGCGCGGCGCGCGCGAGACAAAGCCCAGGCGTTCCTGCTCGTCGACCGCATTGACCTTGTAGACGACGCCGTCGATGTCATAGGGCAGGCTGTCGCGCTTGCCGCCAACGGTGCGATAGAAGCCGAGCAGGCCCTGCGCGCCCTTGACCACGGCGCGCTCGGCGCAGACCGGCAGGCCCAGCGCGGCGAAGCGCTCGAGCAGCGCCTCGTGCGTGGCCGGGCGCGGCTCCCCGTCCAGCTCGCCCAGCCCATAGGCAAAGAACGACAGCGGACGGCGCGCGGTGATGCGCGGATCGAGCTGGCGCAGGCTGCCGGCGGCGGCATTGCGCGGATTGACGAAGGTCTTCTCGCCGGCCTCGGCCTGGCGCGCATTGAGCCGGTCGAAATCGCGCCGGTACATGAAGACCTCGCCGCGCACCTCGATGACGGCCGGGGCGCCGGCCTTGAGCTTCAGCGGAATCGCCTTGATCGTGCGCACATTGGCGGTCACGTCTTCGCCGGTCTCGCCATCGCCGCGCGTGGCGGCCTGCACCAGCCGGCCGTTCTCGTAGCGCAGCGACATCGCCAGTCCGTCGAACTTCAGCTCGCAGGCGTATTCGACCGCATCGGCCGCGGAGAACAGATCGGCGGCGCCCTCGGTGACGGCGGTGCGGCCCAGCCCCTGCGCGCAGCGGCGATCGAAACCGATCACGTCCTCGTCGTCGAACGCATTGTTCAGCGACAGCATCGGCAGCCGATGCCGTACCGTCGCGAACGCCGTCAGCGGCTGGCCGCCGACGCGCTGGGTCGGCGATTCGGGGCTCAAGAGTTCGGGATGCGCGGCCTCCAGTTCCTGCAGCTCGCGGAACAGCGCGTCGTAGTCGGCGTCGGGAATGGTCGGCGCGTCGAGCACGTAATACTGGTAGTTGTGGTGCTCGATCTGCTCGCGCAGCCAATCGGCCCGCGCGGCCGGCGCCTCGGGCTTGTCGGCGGAATTGTCGGGCCGCGCGGCGTTGGCCGCTTCGGCCGCTTCGGCCGCTTCAGTCGCGTCGGCTCGCGGCGCATCGGCCGCAGTGGGAGCGCCGTGTTTCTTTGCTGGCATGGAGACTTCGGTGAGGCTGCGGAAAAAGCAAGGCGCGTCAGCTGCTGAACAGCCGCAGTGCGACCGGCGATCCGGCCGGCATGCCGCGCGCCTCGAGCTTGTCGTAGAGCGCCTGCAGCTGCTGGAAGATCGCGACGAACGACTGCTCGGTCAGCGGCCGATGATTGTCGTCGACCAGCCGCGCGCCCATCCGCTGCGCCAGGCTGTCGCCGTACTCGCACATCGTCTTCAGCGGCTTGACCGCCTGCGAGGCCTGCGGCACGTCGAGCAGCAGCGTGATCTGGCTGCCGGCCTTGACCGTCAGATCGTCGCGCAGGAAGTTGGTATCGCCGAACTGCAGCGTGAACAGCGCGCGCTGGATGCCGTCCGGGCCGGCCTGGTAGCGGGTGAACCGAGTGCCGTCGCGCGACAGCACCAGGCCGTCCTGGGTGGCCACGTTCTGCACATAGGCGGCCGACCACGGCGCGCCGTCGGATACCACGTTGACGCCCAGCTGCACGTCGCAGGCGGCGGCGAAGCTGTCGAGCTCGCGCGCATTGGCGACGGTCTCGCTCATGTCGGGCAGTTCGGCCGACGCATCGAGCGACTCGGCCAGGGCCTCGACCGCGTTGACGAACTCGGAGAACTCGAGCGCGTTGAGCGGGCCGCCGCGATTGGCCAGCTGCACCGCGACCTGCAGGTCTTCGTACTGATGGCCGGCGGTCACCGGCTCCCACGCGTTGGCCGGCTCGTACAGGCCCTCGATATGGACCTGCTTGGTGCCGGCCCGGCGCAGGCGCCCCGTCAGCGGCAGGATGCGGTCGCCGGAGGCCTTGCGCTCCAGATGCAGCGGCACGATGCAGTCGATCAGCGGATCGATCACCGCGGGCCTGGGTTGGCCGTCGGCCACGATGGGCTCGGCCACCGGCTCGGGCACAGGCTCGGGTTGCGGCACGGCTGCGGGGGCAGACGCCGGTGCGGCAGCCTTGGTGGGCGCCTCGCCCGCGCCGGCGTTCGTGTCGTTGGCGCGCTGCGGCGCCGGCGTGCGCGCGGACGGCACGCTGCGCGCCACGCCGTCGGCGACTTCCTCGGCCAGCATCTCGTCGGCATCGGCGCTGCCGGCCACCAGCGGCGACGCGGCCTGCGCGGCCTGCGCGTCGTCATCGAGCGGCGGCACCGCCAGCGTCGGTTCCTTGCGCTGGATCGTCTCGGGCGGCGGCGGCTCGTGCAGCTTGGCGCTGACCTCGGGCTTGATCTCCTCGCCGACCACGGGTTCGCGCATCGGCGGCAGATCGTCCTCGGGTTGCAGCGCGCGCGGCCGGCGCGACTTGCGGATCTGCCATTGGTTGTAGGCCACCACCAACAGCAGCAGCACGATGCCGGCGACGACCAGCGCGGTTTGCAGATCCATCACGCGCGCCCTCCATGGTTCAACCCACGCGCCAATCCAAGCGATCCGGTCATGCCGCCTCCGCCATCGAAACGGCCGCATCCATGTCGACGGCAACGATCCGCGACACGCCCTGTTCCTGCATCGTGACGCCGATCAGCTGGTGCGCCATTTCCATTGCGATCTTGTTGTGAGAGATGAAGACGAACTGGGTCTTGTCCGACATGCGCGCGACCATATTGGCGTAGCGCTCGGTATTGGCGTCGTCCAGCGGCGCGTCGACCTCGTCGAGCAGACAGAACGGTGCCGGGTTCAGCTGGAACATCGCGAACACCAGCGCGATCGCGGTCAGCGCCTTTTCGCCGCCCGACAGCAGATGGATGGTCGAATTCTTCTTGCCCGGGGGCTGCGCCATCACCTGCACGCCGGCATCGAGGATTTCCTCGCCGGTCATGATCAGCTTGGCCTGGCCGCCGCCGAACAGCTGCGGGAACAGCTCGCCGAAATGATGGTTGACCTGGTCGAAGGTGCCCTGCAGCAGCGCGCGCGTTTCCTGGTCGATCTTGTGGATCGCGTCTTCCAGCGTCTGGATCGCGTCGTTCAGGTCGGCCGACTGCGCGTCGAGGAAGGTCTTGCGCTCGCGCGCCGCCGCCAGTTCCTCCAGCGCGGCCATGTTGACCGGGCCGAGCGCGTTGATGGCGTTGTTGATGCGCGTGACTTCGCCCTGCAGATACGACGGCTTCATATCCCCATTGAGCTTGCCGACCAGCGCGGCCTCGTCGACCTCGGCCGCGGCCAGCTGCTCGGCGAACTGCTCCTGCGCCAGGCGCGCGGCCTGCTCCTTGAGCTGCAGCTCGGTGATGCGGTCGCGCAGCGGCTGCAGGCTGCGTTCGGCGGCCAGGCGCTGTTCGTCGAACTGGCGCAGCTGCGCCGACAGCGCGTCGAGCTCGATTCGGGCCGAGGCCAGCTTCTGCTCGCGTTCGGCGCGCAGTTCCAGCGCTTCCTGCAGGCCGGTATGCGCGGTCTGCTCGTTGATCGTTTCCAGCTCGGCGCGGGCGTTCTCCAGCGATTCGGCGATGCGTTCGCTCTGGTCGCCGGCGACCTGGATATTGCGGCGCAGCTCTTCGATTCGGGTTGCCAGATTGCGCTCGGCGAACACCGCCTCCTGCGCGGCGCGCTCCAGATCGCGCAGACGCTGGCGCGCGTCGGACAGCTTCGCGTCCAGCGCTTCGTAGGCCATCTGGTGGTCTTCGTGCGCGGCCTGCATCTCGGCCAGCTCGCTATCGTGCCGCTCGAAGTTGGCCTCGGACTCGGCCTTCAGCGCGCGCTGCTCGTCGATCTGCGCGGCGATTTCCTCGAGCTCCTCGCGGATCTGGCTGCTGCGCGCGGCATAGCGCTCCATCGCCTGCGACAGCTTGAGCACGTCCATCTGCAGCCCGTGCACGCGCCGCGTCACGCGCTCGCTGTCCGCGCGCGCCTCCACCAGCTTGCGGCTGGCTTCGGTATACGCCGTCTCGGCCCGCACCGCCTGCGCCTTGGCCTCGTCGGCAAGCAGCGTCTGCGCGCGGGCCTGCTTCTGCAGATTCTCGATTTCCTGCTCGCGCGCCAGCATGCCGGCCTGCTCGGAATCGGCGGCATACAGATGCACCGAACTGCGGCCGACCAGATGGCCCTCGGCGACGACGAAGGTCGCGCCTTCGGGCAGGCTGGCGCGCCCCGCCAGCGCCTGCTCCATGTCGTCGGCGGTATAGACGTCGGCCAGCCAGTCCTGCATCACCGCGCGGATGCCGGGCTCGGTGATCTGCAGCAGCGACATCAGCGGACGCAGTCCGGCCGGCGCCTCGCCCGGCCGCGCCGCGGGCGGCGGCGCGTAGAAGGCGAGCTTGGCCGGCGGCGCGTCGGTCAGCAAACCCTTGATCCAGTCCAGGTTGGAGACCTCGAGCGCGGCCAGCTTTTCGCGCAGCACCGACTCGAGCGCGTTTTCCCAGCCCGGTTCGATATGGATCTTCTTCCACAGGCGCGGCAGTTCGGCCAGGCCGTGCCTGGCCAGCCAGGGCTGGACCTTGCCCTCGCTCTGCACGTTCTCCTGCAGCTGGCGCAGCGCGGCCAGGCGGGCTTCGAGCGCCGCGATCGCGGCGGCTTCGCTCTGCACGCGCTCCTGCGCGGCACGGCGTTCGCCATCGAGCCGCGGCAGATTGTCCTCGGCCTCGGCCAGCGCGGCCTGGGCGTCCTCGAGCATCGCCTCGTGTTCGGCAAGCTCGGCGCGCAATTCCTCCAGCCGGACGTCGTCGGGCTTGTCCAGGCCCTTTTCCTCGCTGGAAAGGCGTTCGCGGCGCTGTTCGAGCTGCTGCAGCAGCTGGTCCGCGTTGCGCTGATGCGCGGCCTCCAGCTTGAGCGCCT
Organism: Cupriavidus gilardii; assembly: GCF_017598945.1. GTDB lineage: Bacteria > Pseudomonadota > Gammaproteobacteria > Burkholderiales > Burkholderiaceae > Cupriavidus > Cupriavidus gilardii_E. Next base: position 77,648 of record NZ_JAGFTW010000012.1, on the reverse strand, counting down.
GCTCGGCCTGCATGATGCCGGTGCGCTGCTCGTTCAGCAGCGTCTGCGCGTCGCGCCATTGCGCCTCGAGCGTCGGCAGCGCTTCGCTCTGCTGCTCGACCGCCTGCTGCGCCTCGATGGTGCGGCCCTCGGCCAGCGCCAGTTCCTCTTCGGCCTGTTCGAGCTCGTCGGCGGCCTGCTGGGCCTTGGCCTCCCACTGCTCGCGCTGCGCGGTCAGCGCCGCGATCTGGGCCTGCACGCGGTTGCGCGATTCGACCACAAAGCGGATCTCGGCCTCGAGCTTGCTGACCTCGGTATTGGCCTCGTACAGCGCGCCCTGCGCGGCATGCATGCCGTCGGAGGCGGCGTAGTGCGCGGCGCGCAGCGTTTCCAGTTCGGCCTCGACGTGGCGCAGCTGCGCGGTCTGCGCTTCCAGGTCGATCTGGGCCTGCTCGATCGCGCGCTGGTGGCGTTCCTGCTCGGCCAGCGCCTCGCGCTTGCGCAGCAGCCACAGCAGATGCTGCTTCTCCTCGCCCTCGGCCTGCAGCGCCTTGAAGCGCTGCGCGACCTCGGCCTGGCCTTCGAGCTTGTCCAGGTTGGCCGACAGCTCGCGCAGGATGTCCTCGACCCGGGTCAGGTTCTCGCGCGTGTCGGACAGCCGGTTCTCGGTTTCCCGGCGGCGTTCCTTGTATTTGGACACGCCGGCCGCTTCCTCGAGGAAGATCCGCATGTCGTCGGGCTTGGCCTCGATGATCCGCGAGATCATGCCCTGGCCGATGATCGCGTAGGCGCGCGGACCCAGGCCCGTGCCCAGGAAGATGTCCTGGATGTCGCGCCGGCGCACCGGCTGGTTGTTGATGTAGTAGGACGAGGTACCGTCGCGCGTCAGCACGCGCTTGACGGCGATCTCGGCGTACTGGCTCCATTGCCCGGCGGCGCGCCCCTCGGCGTTGTCGAACACCAGCTCGACGCTGGCGCGGCCGGCCGGCTTGCGCGCGGTGGAACCGTTGAAGATGACGTCCTGCATCGATTCGCCGCGCAGCTCGGAGGCACGCGACTCGCCGAGCACCCAGCGCACCGCATCGATGATGTTGGATTTACCGCAGCCGTTGGGACCGACGATGCCGACCAGTTGGCCGGGCACTTGGAAATTGGTGGGATCGACAAAGGACTTGAAGCCCGCCAGCTTGATCGAGGACAGTCGCACGGTTGGTCGTGAATTAGTCTGAATCCGTGGTGAGGCACGCCCGCGAGCGGCACCCAGAAAGGCCGGACAGCCGGCGCGACGCCCCGTGCGGACGTGCCGCCCGCACCGCATTCGCCGCGCACTTGTGCCCGAAAATTGGCGCTAATCATACCATCGGAGTGACGCCGCCCAGCCGGATTTACGGGGTGTTACGGAGGCGTTCGGCCGTGTTGGGGAGGCGTTGGAGGCCTATGCCCGTGTGCCGGTCCGCGCGCCGCCGCAACGGGTGCAAGCGCCTCGCGGGCCGCCTACTGACCCTGCAGACCGCAAGTGCCTTCTTCCGCCGCTGCCGCCCGGGCCGGGCCCGTGCGGCGATGCACCAATCCCGACAAGGCGCCGGCCGCCACGATGCACAGGCCGCCGGCCGCCTCCTTCCAGCTCAGCGTCTCGGTCGCCAGCCACCACGACGACACCGCCGCGATCACGATCTCGAACAGCATCAGCAGCGAGACCCGGTTGGCCGGCAGATGCTGCAGCCCGTACTGGACGATGGCATTGCCGACCACAAGTGTGGCCGCCAGCCCCAGCACCAGCAATGGCGCCGCCACGCGGGCATCGGGCGCGATCGTCACCGCGCCGGCATCGAGCCACAACGCCGCGATGCCGCCCACCAGGGTGCCGCCGCCGAACACCATCAGCGTGCGCAGGCGCGCATCCATCCCGGGAAAGCGCTGGCCGGCACGGCGGGACAGCACGTTGTTGAAGGCGAAGGCGATGCCGGCGACCAGGCCAGCCCATTCGGCAGCATCGCGCGGCAGCGGCACGCCGACCTCCGGCGTCCACAGCATCAGGCCGGCGCCGAACATCGCGAGCGCGACCAGCAGCAGGCCCGCGGGCGAGACGCGCTCGCCGATCAGCAGCCGCGCCACCAGCACGGTCCACACCGGGGTCAGATAGAACAGCAGCAGCACCCGCATCACGTGGCCGTGGACGCTGCCCCAGACGAAGCCGGCATTGGTGACGCCGGCCGCCAGCGCGATCGCGACGAACAGCCACGACCAGCGCAGGCCCCGCAATTGCCGCCGCAGCACCAGCAGCGCCAGCACGGCGGCGACCGCGCTGACCACGGCCGCGGCCTTCATGCCGCCCAGGCCCCAGGCGGCGAGCAGGCGGTACGGATACCAGGCGATGCCCCACACGGAGGCGCCGAGCAGAATCGACAGGGACGCCTTGAAGGAATCCGCATGGGCGTGGGCGTCGGCATGGGCGGCGCCCGGCGGCACGTTGGCGTTGGAATGGCTCATGGAATGGAAAGCACTGGCAGGCGGCACCCGGGAAACGGTGCCTGACATGGATTGGATGAATGCGTGGAACCGGATCGAAGCCCGGATCGGAGCCGGTTCGAAGCAGATCCCGAGCCGGAACGCTGGCGGCACGCCGGTCCCTCGGCGCGGCGCCCCGTCCCTTGACCGGTCCCTTATAATGCTGCGTTTCGACAGGCCTTCGACCCATCATGAACCCGCGTCTCGATTTGCTGCAGCCCTACCCGTTCGAGAAACTGAAGGCCCTGTTTGCGGGAATCGAGCCGAACGGCGCGCTGCGGCCGATCAGTTTCGGCATCGGCGAGCCCAAGCATCCGACCCCGCGCTTCATCCGCGATGCGCTCGCCGAGTCCCTTGGCGGGCTGGCGAATTATCCCACAACGGCCGGATCCGACGCGCTGCGTCAATGCATCGCAGGCTGGCTGGAACGCCGTTACGGCCTGCCCCGCGTCGACCCCGCCAGCCAGGTGCTGCCGGTCACCGGCTCGCGCGAGGCGCTGTTTGCGTTTGCCCAGACCGTGGTCGACGGCACCCGCCCCGGCGCGCTGGTGCTGTGCCCGAATCCGTTCTATCAGATCTACGAAGGCGCCGCGCTGCTGGCCGGCGCCACGCCGGTGTTCGCCAACAGCGACCCGGCGCGCAATTTCGCCCCGGCGTTCGACCGCATTGCCGACGACGTCTGGCCGCGCGTGCAGCTGGTCTATGTCTGCTCGCCGGGCAATCCGACCGGCGCGGTGCTCTCGCTCGACGACTGGCGTCAGCTGTTCGCGCTGTCGGACCGCCACGGCTTCGTGATCGCCTCCGACGAGTGCTATTCGGAGATCTATTTCGACGAAGGCAAGCCGCCGCTGGGCGCGCTGGAGGCGGCGCACCGGCTGGGCCGCGGCTTCGAGCGGCTGGTGATGTTCTCCAGCCTGTCCAAGCGCTCGAACGTGCCGGGCCTGCGCTCGGGCTTCGTCGCCGGCGACGCCAGGCTGCTGAGCCGCTTCCTGCTGTATCGGACCTATCATGGCGGCGCGATGAACCCCGCGGTGCAGAGCGCCAGCGTCGCGGCCTGGAACGACGAGGCCCATGTGCGCGAGAACCGCGCCGCCTATGTCGCCAAGTTCGCCGAGGTCACGCCGATGCTGGCCGAGGTGCTGGATGTCGCGCTGCCCGACGCGGGCTTCTATCTGTGGGCCGATGTCTCGCGCACGGGCCTCGCCGATACCGAATTCGCCGCGCGGCTCTATGCCGAACAGCACCTGACCGTGCTGCCCGGCAGCTATCTGGCGCGCGAGGCCGACGGCATCAATCCGGGCGCCAATCGCGTGCGGATGGCGCTGGTGGCGACGCCCGAGGAATGCCGCGAGGGCGCGCAGCGCATCGTCGCCTTCTGCCGGGGCCTGGCGGGCCGCGGCTGAACCGATCCAAGCCCGGGCCCGGGGCTCACCCATATCGGCCGCCGACTGCCACCACGCGCGACGGCCACGAATTCAACCACGACAACACGCGAAGAAACGCATATGACGCAAGCACTGCAAGCTCTGATCGACCAGGCCTGGGAAGACCGCGCCAGCCTGTCGCCCAAGTCCGCCCCGGCCGACATCCGCGAAGCGGTGGCCACGGTGATCGGCCAGCTCGACGCGGGCACGCTGCGCGTGGCCGAGAAGCAAGGCAAGGACTGGATCGTCAACCAGTGGGTCAAGAAGGCGGTGCTGCTGTCGTTCCGCCTCGAAGACAACGTGCCGATGGCCGCCGGCGGCTTCGCGCAGTTCTACGACAAGGTGCCGACCAAGTTCGCCGGCTGGTCGGCCGACGACTTCGCCAAGGGCGGTTTCCGCGTGGTGCCCCCGGCGGTGGCCCGCCGCGGCTCGTTCATCGCGAAGAACGCGGTGCTGATGCCCTCGTACGTCAACATCGGCGCCTATGTCGATGAAGGCACGATGGTCGATACCTGGGCCACGGTCGGTTCGTGCGCGCAGATCGGCAAGAACGTGCACCTGTCGGGCGGCGTCGGCATCGGCGGCGTGCTCGAGCCGCTGCAGGCCAACCCGGTCATCATCGAGGACAACTGCTTCATCGGCGCGCGCTCGGAAGTCGTCGAGGGCGTGATCGTCGAGGAGAACTCGGTGATCTCGATGGGCGTCTACCTGGGCCAGTCGACCAAGATCTACGATCGCGAAACCGGCGAGATCCACTACGGCCGCGTGCCGGCGGGCTCGGTGGTGGTGGCGGGCAACCTGCCGTCCAAGGACGGCAAGTACAGCCTGTACTGCGCCGTGATCGTCAAGAAGGTCGACGCGCAGACGCGCGCCAAGACCAGCCTGAACGACCTGCTGCGCGGCGACTGACGGCAGCCGGGTGGCGGCCGCGCGCCGCCACCGCTGCCCCGCCCGCCTGGTCGTTCCCATCCTCGCCCGAGCCTCTGCCAACGCCGGCTCCCACGTGAGGTGACCCGTGCCCTCCCTTCGCAAGCGATTCATGGCCCTGGACCCCGCTACCGTCAGCACCGTGCTGTCCCTGCTGCCGACCATTCTCGAGCAGGCCAACAAGACCATCGAGAAATACAAGAAAGGCAAGCGCAAGGACGAGCCGGCCGACGGCGGCGATGGCGCGCCCGCGGTCGATCCGCAGCAGCAGGTCCGCCAGCTGGCGGCGCGCGTCGCCGAGCTCGAATCGGCGGCGATGCAGCAGGCCGAAAACGTCAAGCTGCTCGCCGAACAGCATGCGATCACGATCGACGCGCTGCGCAAGGAAGCGGCGCGGCTGGACCGCCGCCTGCGCCTGATGACCGCGGTGGCGATGGCCGGTTTCGCGCTGGGCCTGCCCGCGCTGGTGATCGCCATCAATCTGCTGCTGCGCTGAGACCGGGCGATCGGCGCCGTCGCAAACCGCATCGCGCCTGCCTTCCCCTGCCAACGTTTTCTCCTTCATTCGCCATGACCGTCCAGCTCTACGGCATCCCGAACTGCGATACCGTCAAGAAAGCCCGCACCTGGCTCGAAACCAACGGCATCGACTACGCCTTCCACGACTTCAAGAAGCAGGGCGTCGACGAGACGCTGCTGCGCCGCTGGCTGGCGCAGGTCCCGCTGTCGTTGCTGCTCAATCGCAAGGGCACCACCTGGCGCGCGCTGCCGGACGCCGACAAGGCGCTGGCCGAGGACGCCGATGGCGCGATCGCGCTGATGCAGCGCAGCCCGTCGCTGATCAAGCGGCCGGTGCTCGAGCATGACGGCGCGGTCGCGGTGGGTTTTGCCGCCGATCAGTACGCCCAACGTTTTCAGGGCTGAGCTCGAACGGCCGAACGCTCGCACGCCCGAACCACTTCGATCACCCGATCACTCGATCACCATCGCTGCGCCATGACCGCCACCACCCCTGCCACGCCCGCCGCCAACCCCACGCTGGCGCTGACCGAAGACCTGATCCGCCGCCAGTCGGTGACGCCCGCCGACGAAGGCTGCCAGGGCGTGCTGCAGGCGCGGCTGTCCGCGCTCGGCTTCACCTGCGAGTCGCTGGTCAGCGGCCCGGATTCGTTCCGTGTCACCAATCTGTGGGCGGTCAAGCGCGGCCGGCTGGGCACCGGCGGCAAGCTGCTGGTCTTCGCCGGCCATACCGATGTGGTGCCGACCGGCCCGCTCGAACAATGGACCTCGCCGCCGTTCGTGCCGACCCATCGCGACGGCAAGCTCTACGGCCGCGGCGCCGCCGACATGAAGACGTCGATCGCCGGCTTCGTGGTAGCGATCGAGGAATTCCTGCAGGCCCATCCCGACCATGCCGGTTCGATCGCGCTGTTGATCACCAGCGACGAGGAAGGCCCGGCGCACGATGGCACCGTCAAGGTGGTGCAGGCGCTGCAGGCGCGCGGCGAACGGCTCGACTACTGCGTGGTCGGCGAACCGACCTCGGTCGATACGCTCGGCGACATGGTCAAGAACGGCCGGCGCGGTTCGCTGTCCGGCAAGCTGACCGTCAAGGGTGTGCAGGGCCATATCGCCTATCCGCATCTGGCGCGCAACCCGATCCATCTGGCCGCGCCGGCGCTGGCGGAACTGGTCGGCGAGCGCTGGGACGACGGCAACGAATACTTCCCGCCGACGACCTGGCAGATGTCGAACATCCACGCGGGCACCGGCGCGACCAACGTGATCCCCGGCCACGTGACGATCGATTTCAACTTCCGCTTCTCGACCGCCAGCACGCCGGAGCAGCTGAAGGCCCGCGTGCACGCGATCCTCGATCGCCACGGGCTCGACTACCAGCTCGACTGGACGCTCGGCGGCGAGCCGTTCCTGACGCCGCGCGGCGACCTGTCGGAGGCGATGGCCGCGGCGATCGCGGCCGAGACCGGCGTGCAGACCGAGCTGTCGACCACCGGCGGCACCTCGGACGGCCGCTTCATCGCGAAGATCTGCCCGCAGGTGATCGAATTTGGCCCGCCGAACGCCAGCATCCACAAGATCGACGAGCACGTCGAAGTGCGCTTCATCGAGCCGCTGAAGAACATCTACCGCGGCGTGCTGGAACGGCTGATCGCGTGAGCGCCTGAGCGCCCGAGCGATCCCGCCTTGCCGCCCCCCACCGACCCCTGACCTCTTTTCCGCCATGGCCAACGCCTCTCCCCTGTCCACCGTCCGCGATCTGCTGCGCCTGGCGGTGTCGCGCTTTACCCAGGCCGGCCTGTCGTTCGGGCACGGCACCGACAACGCCTACGACGAGGCGGTCTATCTGATCCTGCATACGCTGCATCTGCCGCTCGATACGCTGGACCCGTTCCTCGATGCGCGGCTGCTGCCCGAGGAAATCGACGCGGTGATGGAGGTGATCCGCCGCCGCGTCGACGAGCGCGTGCCGGCGGCCTACATCACGCACGAGGCGTACATGCATGGGCAGCGCTTCTATGTCGACGAGCGCGTGATCGTGCCGCGCAGCTTTATCGGCGAGCTGCTGCAGGACGGGCTGGACCCGTGGGTCGGCGATATCGACGCGATCGGCCCGGTGCTGGAGCTTTGCACCGGCTCGGGCTGCCTGCCGATCCTGGCCGCGCAGGCCTGGCCGCATGCAACCATCGATGCGGTCGACATCTCGGCCGATGCGCTCGAAGTGGCGCGCCGCAATGTCGCCGACTACGGGCTCGAGGACCGCATCCGGCTGTATCACGGCGATCTGTATGCGCCGCTGCCGGCCGGCGCGACCTATGACGTGATCTTCAGCAATCCGCCGTATGTCAACGAAGGCGCGATGCAGCGGCTGCCCGCCGAATATCTGGCCGAGCCGCGCATCGCGCTCGCCGGCGGCGACGACGGCATGGATGTGGTGCGCCGCATCGTCGCCGGCGCACGCGCACGGCTCAATCCGGGCGGCGTGCTGGTGGTCGAGATCGGCAACGAGTTCGACAACGTCCAGGCCGCCTTCCCGGATCTGGAACTGATCTGGCTGACGGTCAGCGCGGGCGAGGAACAGGTGTTCCTGCTGACGTACGAGGCGCTGGAGGCGGCGGGGCTGTAAAGCGTTATTGGTGGCGGACGTCGCTGGCAGAACGACCGCCGCTGCCCTCTCCCCCGCCCCCTCTCCCGCAAGCGGGAGAGGGGAGAAAAGCCACCGCAGCATCGAAGTCTGCCGGCTGTGTTCTCCCTCTCCCCCGCCCCTCTCCCGCGAGCGGGAGAGGGGAGAAAACCCGCCGCGGTGTCCGGCCTGCCGACTGTGTTCTCCCTCTCCCCCTCAGGGGGAGAGGGCCGGGGAGAGGGAGGTGGTCTTATTCCATCGCGCCCAACGCCACCGCCGCCGCCCGTACCGCGGTCGTGCACTGCTCGACCACCCCTTCGCGCCAATCGTCCGCATCGCCATAGAATGCGCGCCACATGCCGTGGCGGATCAGCGCCCGCTGGGTGTTGTCGGCATCGGGATGCAGATGCAGCCAGTGGTCGCCGCGCAGCGCCTGCAACACGTCGGGCAGCGGCAACGTGCCGAACTCCAGCGCGATGCCGGCGAAGTCGATCGCGGGCAGCGTGTCCGGGACGGCGTGCCACGCCAGCCCGGTCAGATTGGCCGAGGTCGACGAGCCGTCGTACATCGACGTCACGTGCTGGCCCCAGATCGCACGGGTCCGTTCCAGCTGACGCGCATCGTCGGGGCCCATATAGATCGGCTCGCCATAGCCCCAGGGTCCGAGCCCGGTATGGATGTCGATCCAGCGCAGGCTCGCCCGCCCGGCGCCGTAGCGCGCCAGGATCCGGCGCAGCGTGTAGTTGCTCCAGGTCGCCACGCGCCCGCCATAGAACATGCCGTGCGGATCGTCGTACTGGCCCGCGCTGACCGCCGCCTGATACCAGTTCATGCCGCGCTCGGCGATCGTGCGCGCCAGCGCGGCCTCGTCCTGCTCCGACGGCGGCCAGTGCGCGGGCAGCAGCAGCGGCGCGACTTCGGCATAGGCGGCGTTTTGCGGCAGCGGCCGCGTGAAATCCATGAAGTTGCGGTTCAGGTCGACGTTGTCCTCGTTGACCCGGCGCATATGGGAGAAGCCGTAGGGATTGACCGCATGCACCAGCAGCAGCGCCGCCCCGGCCTTCGCGCATTGCTGCAGCAGCGCGGCATCGTGCAACAGCGCGATCTGCGCGCCGGAGCCGCAGAAGCCCTCGACGCCGTGCATCGCCGAGGTGACCAGAATCAGATGGCGGGCATCGCGCGGACCGATCCAGGCGACGTCCATCGCCAGCTCCTCGCCCTCGGCGCCGCGCCGCGTCGGATGCGCGAACGGCGTGGGCACGTCGCCGACGTTCTCGGCCGCCAGCCTGAACTTGGCGCGGGCTTCCTCGTAGCGGCTTGAAAAGCAATCGTGCAGCTGCATCGGTGGCTCTCCGGGGCGACCAGGATCGATGACCGCATTAAACGCCATTCCGCCGGCTGACGCCAGCCGCTTCGGCCTCGGCCTGCCCGCGCGCGGTCAGCCTTCCCAGTCCGCTTCGCCGGCACCGCCCGCGCGGCGTGGCGCGGCCTCCAGTTGCCAGGCGCGCGGATGCAGCACCAGTCCGGCGGCCTCGCCCTGCGCGCGCGTCAGCGTCAGATGGCGGGCCAGCCAGTCCATCACGCCGCGCAGGAAGCGCTGCTGCTCGAGCCGTACCGCCTCGCGCAGCTTGCGTTCGAGCTGCACGTAGGCGGTGTAGACGTCCAGCAGATTGGCGGTTTTCAGCGTGGCCGGCGTGGAAGGGCTGCGCTCGATCGCCAGCACGCGGCTGGCCTGCTGCGGCGTCAGGGCGCCTGTCTCGCGCCAGGCCGCATACAGGGGCTCGAGCGGCGCGAAACGGACGCTGGGCTGCACGCGCGGCACGGCGGCGACCTTCTCCATGCGCAGCAGCAGGTAGCGGACCGCCGCGGCATGCAGGCGGGCCTGCTCTCGCTCGGGCCCGCCGCGTGCGCCGCGTGCGCCGCGTGCGCCGCGACCGGGCCGTGCATCGTCGCGCCAGGGTCCCGCGCCGGCAGCCCGCGCGGTAAAGTCCGGCACGCTGTCCAGACCGGCATCGCCGCCCAGCAGCCGATGCGCGCAGTCCGGACCGAAAGCGTGCTCGTCGCCGTGCGCATCGCGCAGGATCGTGGCATGGCCCGAGCCGATGCCGTGCCCCTTGCCGCCCGCGCCCGAGCCAGCGCAGCGCGTCCCCGGATCGACGAAGTCCTTGCGGACCGGCGTCCAGGGTGCGGCGAAGCGGGAAACGGGGTCGGCGGACATGCGATGGCAGGAAAAAACGACGGAAGGCGGCGACGGAAGGCAGCGGTACGGCCGCGGATAGACGGCACCCGCGCGGGGATCCCGCGCGAAACGGCGCGGGGACGCATTGTCTCGCGAATTGCCGGCCGGCGCGACACCGGCTTGTCATGCCGCCTGCCGCCCCGGGCTAAAATGCGCCCTGCCCGGCTTCGTGCCGGGCTCGACTTTCCATAGAAGACTCTTGTGATCCGAATCGACCAGCTAGTACTCCAGCGCGGCACCAAGGTGCTGTTCGACCATACCAGCGTGACGCTGAACCCCGGCGAGCGCGTCGGCCTGGTCGGTGCCAACGGCAGCGGCAAATCGACGCTGTTCGCGCTGCTGCGCGGCGAGCTGCATCCCGACGGCGGCGACGTGTCGGTGCCCGCGCAATGGCGCGTGGCCCATGTCGCGCAGGAAACGCCGGCGGTATCGCGCAGCGCGCTCGAATACGTGATCGACGGCGACACCCGGCTGCGCGCGATCGAGCAGACCATCGCCGGCGCGCAGGCCAGCGGCGACGGCCACGCCGAGGCCGAAGCGCATGCGGCCTACGCGGACGCCGACGGCTACACCGCGGCCTCGCGCGCCGAGGCACTGCTGCTGGGCCTGGGCTTCACGCTGGCGCAGGTCGGCCAGCCGGTCGCGGCGTTCTCGGGCGGCTGGCGCATGCGCCTGAACCTGGCGCAGGCGCTGATGTGCCCGTCCGACCTGCTGCTGCTCGACGAACCGACCAACCACCTGGACCTCGACGCGATCGTCTGGCTCGAGGACTGGCTGGCGCGCTATCCCGGCACGCTGGTGATGATCTCGCACGATCGCGAATTCCTCGACGCGATCTGCAATGTCACGGTTCATATCGAACAGCAGCAACTGCGCCGCTATGGCGGCAACTACAGCCTGTTCGAGACGCTGCGGCTGCAGCAGATGGCGCAGCAGCAGGCCGCGTACGCGCGCCAGCAGAAGCAGATCGCCCATCTGGAATCGTTCATCACCCGCTTCAAGGCCAAGGCCACCAAGGCGCGCCAGGCGCAGAGCCGCGTCAAGGCGCTGGAGAAGATGGAACGGCTGGCGCCGGTGCACGCCGCGGCCGGCTTCTCGTTCGAATTCCGCGAACCGGATGCCGCGCCGAATCCGATGATGGTGCTCGACGCGGTCGACTGCGGCTACGACGGTCCGCCGCCGGTGACGATCCTGCACGGCATGACGCTGTCGATCCAGAACGGCCAGCGCATCGGCCTGCTGGGCGCCAACGGCCAGGGCAAATCGACGCTGGTCAAGACGCTGGCCGGCACGCTGGCCCCGCTGTCCGGCACGCTGCGCCACGGCAAGGGCCTGCAGATCGGCTACTTCGCGCAGCACCAGCTGGAGACGCTGCGCGACCACGACTCGCCGCTGCAGCATCTGGCGCGGCTGGCGCCCGATACGCGCGAACAGGAACTGCGCGACTTTCTCGGCAGCTTCAATTTCCGCGGCGACATGGCGACTTCGCCGATCGAACCGTTCTCCGGCGGCGAGAAGGCGCGGCTCGCGCTCGCCCTGATCGTCTGGCAGAAACCGAACCTGCTGCTGCTCGACGAACCGACCAACCACCTGGATCTCGATACGCGCGAGGCGCTGACGATGGCGCTGGCGCAATTCGAGGGCACGCTGATCCTGGTCTCGCACGACCGGCATCTGCTGCGCGCCACCACCGACCAGTTCATGCTGGTGGCCAACGGCGGCCTGCAGCCCTTCGATGGCGATCTGGACGATTATCGCGACTGGCTGCTGCAGCAGGCCGCCGCCAAACGCAACGCCGCGGCCGCGGCGCATCGGTCCGGTGGCGCGGAAGGCGAGGACACCGCGGCGCCCGCGCAGAATCGCCGCGACCAGCGCCGTGCCGAGGCCGACGAACGGCAACGGCTCGCGCAGTTGCGCAAGCCGTTGACCAGGGAGCTGGAAAAGGTCGAGAAGCGGATGGCCGTGCTGCAGCAGGCCAAGACGGAGATCGACGGCTTCATGGCCGACGAGGCCAGCTACGCGGAGGCCAACAAGGCGAAGCTGCTGGAGATGCTCAAGCGCCAGGGCGAAGTCGAAGGCGAACTGGCCACGCTGGAAGAGCGCTGGCTGGAACTGCAGGAGCAGATCGAGCAGATCGCCTGACGGCATCCCGACGGCGGCGCGGCCGCAGTCGGGCGTGCCGCTGCGCCGCTATTCCTGCAGCGCCTCCTCGGTCAGGAAGCCGCCGCTCTGGTGCGCCCACAGCCGGCTGTACAGGCCGCCGCGCTGCAGCAGTTCGCGATGCGAGCCCTGCTCGACGATGCGGCCACGGTCCAGCACGACGATGCGGTCCATCGCCGCCAGCGTCGACAGCCGATGCGCGATCGCCACCACGGTCTTGCCTTCCATCAGCCGGTACAGGCTCTGCTGGATCGCGATCTCGACCTCGCTGTCGAGCGCGCTGGTGGCCTCGTCCAGCAGCAGGATCGGCGCATCCTTGAGCATCACGCGGGCAATCGCGATGCGCTGGCGCTGGCCGCCCGACAGCTTGACGCCGCGCTCGCCGACGTGCGCGTCGTAGCCGCGCCGCCCTTCCCGATCGCTCAGCGTGTGGATGAAGTCCTCGGCCTCGGCGCGCCGCGCCGCGGCAATCATCTCGGCATCGGTGGCATCGGGCCGGCCGTAGACGATGTTGTCCCGCACCGAGCGGTGCAGCAGCGAGGTGTCCTGCGTGACCATGCCGATCTGCGCGCGCAGGCTGTCCTGCGTCACGCCGCCGATATCCTGCCCGTCGATCAGGATGCGTCCCGATTCGACGTCATAGAAGCGCAGCAGCAGATTGACCAGCGTCGATTTGCCGGCGCCCGAGCGGCCCACCAGGCCGACCTTCTCGCCGGGGCGGATCGTCAGCGTGAAGTCGTCGAACACCGGCCGGCCCGAGCCATACGAGAAGTCGACGTGCTCGAAGCGGATTTCGCCCTGCGTGACCCGCAGCGGTACCGCATCGGGCCGATCCTCGATATGGCGCGGGCGCGCCAGCGTCGACACGCCGTCGCGCACCGTGCCGATGTGCTCGAACAGCTCGGCGATCTCCCACATCGCCCATTGCGAGATGCCGTTCAGACGCATCGCCATCGCGGTCGCCGCCGCCACCGCGCCGATGCCGATCTGGCCGGCCGACCACAGGAACAGCGCGAGTCCGGTCGTGGCGACGATCAGCATCATGATCAGCGTGTGGTTGACGATCTCGAACGCGCTGATCAGCCGGCCCTGCGCATATACGGGCTGCATGAACTCCTGCATCGCGCTGCGCACGTAGCTGGCCTCGCGCCGCGAGTGCGAAAACAGCTTGACCGTCGCGATATTGGTGTAGGCGTCGGTCACGCGCCCGGTCATCACCGAACGCGCGTCGGCCTGATGCGCGGAGACGCGTGCCAGCCGCGGCACGAAATACCACGACGCGCCGACGTAGGCGATCACCCAGACCAGGAACGGCGCCAGCAGCCAGCCATCGAAATTGCCCAGCACCACCGCCGCCGACACCAGGTAGATCACGATATAGACCAGGATATCGGCCACCGTCATCACCGCATCGCGCACCGCCAGCGCCGTCTGCATGACCTTGGTGGTGACGCGGCCGGCAAACTCGTCCTGGAAGAAACCCATGCTCTGGTTGAGCATCAGCCGGTGGAAATTCCAGCGCAGCCGCATCGGGAAGTTGCCGAACAGCGTCTGGAACTTCAGCATGCTCCAGACCGAGACCACGACGATGCTGGCCAGCACGATGCCGGCCAGCAGCAGCAGGCGATCCGAATAGGTCGACCACAGCTCGTCCGGCTTGACCGCGGCGAGCCAGTCGACCAGGCGGCCCAGCATGCTGAACAGCACCGCCTCGAAGATGCCGATCGCCATCGCGCACAGCACCAGCAGCAACAGATAGCGCCGCACGCCCGCGGTGCAATCGACGATGAACGCGATCCAGTGCGGGGGCGGCGTATCGGGGAGCGTATCCGGGTAGTTGTGGATACGCCTTTCAAACCAACGGAACACGGCCAGTTTCTCCAGGAATGGTGTCGAGCGGCCGCGACGGGTCGCTCAACGGTAGTTACGTTCGCGGCGGATCAGTCCGACCGCCAGCACGCCGGTCAGCACCACCAGCCAGATCAGCGACCAGCCCGGAATCGAGATGCCGAGCACGGGGGGCAGCGGCGCGGAGCACAGACCGTCGGAATAGAACACTTGCGGCAGCACGCGCGCGGTCGGCAGCGCGTTGACCCAGTTCTCGAGCGGATCGATGCCGCAACTCGCCTTCGGATTGAGCAGCAGCGACACGTGGTAGCCCGCCACCGCGATGCCGCCGACGCCCGACAGCATCGCCAGCCCTTGCCACAGCGTGCGGGTGCCCTGCCCCAGTGCCGCCAGCAGCGAGAACAGGCCGATCGCGACGAAGGCGAAGCGCTGCATCACGCAGAGCGGGCACGGCTGATAGCCCTGCGCGTGCTGCAGATAGAGGGCATAGCCGACCAGTCCGAACGAGACGATGGCGATCAGCAGGAAGTAGGCGCGGGAATTCGCTTGCATGGCGGAATGGCGGTCGACAGAGCGGTGAACAAAGCGGTGAACGAGGTCCGGAACGATCCGGGTAGACAGGGCATGGGCGATATGCGCGGAGCCAGTATCGCGGCCAGGCGCCATCTTACCGATTTTGCACAGCACGCGCCGCAGCGTGGGACGGCGCATGCACGCGCGACCGCCGCGATTGCGACCGATCGCCGCAGCGGCGCATGCCGGCATTGCCGATGCCGGCGAACGCGCGAACAATGCCGTTCATTGCGTCGGCGCACCATGCGTTCGCCCCATGATTCGTCGAGGACCGTACCCATGAACAGCAATGCCCTGCGCGCCGTGCGCGGCAACGAATTCCGCCCGAGCCGGCCGACCCGGGCGGCCCGACCGGCCCGCCCGCCCTGTTTCCGCGCGGCCCCCGAGGCCGCCAATGCCAGCCGCGGCCCCGCGGCCGAACCGCGCCCGTCGCCGGCACCGGTGGTGCCGGTCGGCTACCGCCAGGGGTTCATCACCGCGATCTCGGTGCTGCTGGCCTTTACGCTGGCCTTCTGGCGCTACTGGAGCTTCGAGAGCCCGGGCCCGTGGAACGCGCTGTCGCTGGCCGTCGAGGTGTCGCTGGGTGTCGCCGCGGGCCTGCAGGTGGTGGCGCTGTTCCGCTCGCTGCGCGTCGAGGACGACCAGGTGCCCGAGTACCGCCGCACGCAGCGCTGGCTGTTCGTGTCGGCGGTGGTGCTGATCGCCGCGCTGCTCGGCGCGCTGTGCGAGGACTCGGTGTTCGGCTGAACGCGCCGGTACGCGCGGCGCTCAGCCGTCGAGATGGCGCACGCGCTCGATCGCCTGTTCGATCCGTTCGACGGGGATCACCTCGAGCCCGTCGATCGGCTGCTTGGGCGCGTTGGCCTTGGGAATCACCGCCTGCGTGAAGCCCAGCTTCGCCGCCTCGCGCAGCCGGTCCTGGCCGCGCGGGCTGGGACGGATCTCCCCCGCCAGGCCGACCTCGCCGAACACCACCAGCCCGCGCGGCAAGGGCTTGTTGCGCATCGACGAATGGATCGACAGCAGCACCGCCAGATCGGCGGCCGGCTCGGTGATCTTGACCCCGCCCACCGCGTTCAGGAACACGTCCTGGTCGAAGCAGGCGATGCCGGCATGGCGGTGCAGCACCGCCAGCAGCAGCGCCAGCCGGTTCTGTTCGAGGCCCACCGCCAGACGCCGCGGGTTGGGCACATGGGCGGCATCGACCAGCGCCTGGATCTCGACCAGCAGCGGCCGCGAACCCTCCTGCGTGACCATCACGCAGGACCCGGACACGGTCTGCTCATGCTGCGACAGGAACAGCGCCGACGGATTGCTGATGCCGCGCAGGCCCCGCTCGGTCATCGCAAACACGCCCAGTTCGTTGACCGCGCCGAAGCGGTTCTTGAATGCGCGGATCAGCCGGTGCGAGGAATGCGTGTCGCCCTCGAAATACAGCACCGTATCGACGATATGCTCGAGCACGCGCGGGCCCGCCAGGCTGCCCTCCTTGGTCACATGGCCGACCAGGATGATCGTGGTGCCGCTGCTCTTGGCGATCCGCGTCAGCTGCGCCGCGCATTCGCGCACCTGCGCCACCGAGCCCGGCGCCGACGTCAGCGCCTCCGAGTACAGCGTCTGGATCGAGTCGATCACCGCGACCTCGGGCTTGTCCGCGTCCAGCGTCGCCTGGATCTTCTCGAGCTGAATCTCGGGCAGCAGCCCCAGGCTCGGACTGTCGATGCCCAGCCGCTGTGCGCGCAGCGCGATCTGCGCGCCCGACTCCTCGCCGCTGACATAGAGCACGCGCCGGCTGCCGGCCAGATTGGCCAGCGCCTGCAACAGCAGCGTGGACTTGCCGATGCCGGGGTCGCCGCCGATCAGCACCACGCCGCCGGCCACCAGCCCGCCGCCGAGCACCCGGTCGAATTCCTCGATGCCGCTGGTGAAGCGCGGCACGTCGGAGGCCTCGATCTCGGACAGCCGCTGCACCGTGCTGGTTGCCGCGAGCGGCTGGAAGCGGCGCGCCGACGGCGTCTCCGGCAGGCTCTCGACCAGCGTGTTCCATTGCTGGCAATGCGGGCACTGCCCCTGCCAGCGCGGCACGGAACCGCCGCATTCGGTACAGGTGTAAATGGTCTTGGTCTTTGCCAACGGGAATCCTTGGGCCGGGAACGAGGAGGCGCCGCCGCCGAAATACAGGAAGGCAGGAGGGCCGGAGGGCCAGAGCCGGCAGGCGCCGCGAGGCGCCGATTCTACTTGGCCGGCGCGGTCTCGGCGACGTCGGGCGCGTCCGGCACGGTCAGCGTCGCGACGGTGACCGGCACCCGCGGCGCCAGCGCGCACATCAGCTCGTAGCCGACGGTGCCGCTGGCGGCGGCCACCTCGTCGATCGGCAGGCCGTGGCCCCACAGCGTGACCGGCGAACCGACCCGCGCCTTCGGACACGGGGTCAGGTCGACGCACAGCATGTCCATCGACACCCGGCCGACCAGATGCGTGCGCACGCCGTCGACCAGCACCGGCGCCGGCTGGTCGCCCCAGCCCGCGGCATGGCGCGGATAGCCGTCGGCATAGCCGCAGGCGACCACGCCGATCCGCATCGGCCGGTCGGCCGTAAACAGCGAGCCGTAGCCGACCGTGTCGCCGGGCCGCAATTCCTGCACCGCGATCAGTTCGCTATGCAGCGACATCGCCGGCATCAGCCCGACGTCGGCAATGTCGGCGTGCCGGCCGCTCGGCGAAGCGCCGTACAGCACGATGCCGGGCCGCACCCAGGCGCGGTGCGCGGCCGGATGCCATAGCGTGGCGGCCGAGTTCGACAGGCTGGCCTCGCCCGGCAGATTGGCCGTGGCGGCGTCGAACACCTCCAGCTGGTGCGCGATGCCGCGCTCGCCGTCGGCGTCGGAGAAGTGGGTCATATGGACGATGCTGCCCACTCCGGACAGCGTGCGTGCGCGCTCCCAGGCGGTGCGGTACTGGTCCGGCGCGAAACCGAGCCGGTTCATGCCGGTATTGAGCTTGAGCTGGATCGCCAGCGGCCCCTTGGGCCGGGCCATCTCGAGCATGCGCAGCTGCTCGTCGTTGTGGATCGCGGTGGTCAGCCGGTACTCCTCGAGCAGCGGCACGTCCTGCGGCTGGAAAAAGCCCTCGAGCAGCAGGATCGGCCCCTGCCAGCCCAGTTCACGCAGCAGCACGGCCTCGTTCAGGTCCAGCAGGCCGAAGCCGTCGGCGGCGCGCAGGCCGGCGAAGGCGCGGCGGATGCCGTGACCGTAGGCGTTGGCCTTGACCACGGCCCAGACGCGGGATGCCGGCGCGTGGCGGCGCACCACGTCGAGATTGTTGGCCAGTGCGGGTTGATGAATGACAGCGTGAATCGGTCTTGGCATGGGATCAGGGAAGGTTCGTCACAGCGGCATCGCGGCCCGCCGGGCCTGTGGCTTGCCATGGCCATGGGCGGGCGTGCCGAAGTGGTGCCCGGGGCACTGTCCACGGGAATGACCAGGGGGATGACCACGGGCTTTCGGCACCAATGCGCGGCAGCACACCGAAGGGGCACCGCGTAGACCGTTATTTGACCACATTGGTTCGGCAATTCCGGGGAATCCGCTCCCCGTCGAATGGTCAAACCCGGTCAATTTGCGGTCTTCCCTTCTTCGGAATTGAAAGACTTTCGTGATATAAAGCCGGACGTTCCGGCCATGTTTCAAAAGTGATTCAATATGACGGGTCCCGTCAGGTACGTACACGCCCCCGCCACGCCGAACCGGACCAGGCGCGGGCGTCCCGTTGGCAAGGCCGCCGTTCACCCCCTCCGCACGATGCCGACAGCCGTTGGCGCGGGCACGCCAGTAGCGCAAGGAAATCGCGATGGAGACAGAGTCCAAGGTATGAAGAAGGGTTTTTACACCATCATGGCCGCGCAGTTTTTTTCGTCGCTGGCCGACAACGCTCTGCTCATCGCCGCCATTGCCCTCCTCGCCGAATTGCACTCCCCGCAGTGGATGACCCCGCTGCTCAAGCTGTTCTTCGTGCTCTCCTATGTCGTGCTGGCGGCCTTCGTCGGCGCCTTCGCGGATTCGATGCCGAAGGGCAAGGTGATGTTCATCACCAACACGATCAAGATCGGCGGCTGCGCGATCATGATGTTCGGCCTGCATCCGCTGCTGGCCTACGGCGTGGTCGGCTTCGGCGCGGCGGCCTACTCCCCGGCCAAGTACGGCATCCTGACCGAGCTGCTGCCGGCCGAGCGCCTGGTGGCGGCGAACGGCTGGATCGAGGGGCTGACGGTCGGCTCGATCATTCTCGGCACGGTGGTCGGCGGCGCGCTGATCTCGGTCAAGGTGTCGACGATGATGCTGGCGATGGACCTGCCGTGGATCGAGACCGGCATCGATACGCCGGCCGAGGCCGCGATGGTGATCATCATGCTGTTCTACGTGATCGCCGCGCTGTTCAACCTGTTCATTCCCGACACCGGCGCGCGCTATCCGCAGCAGGAGAAGAACCCGATCAAGCTGATCGCCGAGTTCGCCGACTGCTTCACCGCGCTGTGGAAGGACAAGCTCGGCCAGATCTCGCTGGCGGTCACCACGCTGTTCTGGGGCGCCGGTGCGACGCTGCAGTTCATCGTGCTGAAGTGGGCGGAAAAATCCCTCGGCCTGAATCTGTCGCAAGGCGCGCTGCTGCAGGCGGTGGTGGCGGTCGGCGTGGCCGTCGGCGCGATCATGGCGGCGATGCGGATTCCGCTGCGCAAGTCGCTGTCGGTGCTGCCGTTCGGCGTGGCGATGGGCGCCATCGTGATGCTGATGGCCTTCTACACCAAGGACGCGATGCCCGATGTCGCGCTCGACGTGCTGGGCATGCGGATGCCGCTGTATATGGCGATCGCCTACGTCTTCCTGATGCTGGTGGGCGGCATGTCGGGCTACTTCGTGGTGCCGATGAACGCGCTGCTGCAGCATCGCGGCCACGTGCTGCTGTCGGCCGGCCACTCGATCGCGGTGCAGAACTTCAACGAGAACGTCTCGGTGCTGCTGATGCTGTGCCTGTATGCGCTGCTGATCAAGCTGAACGTGCCGATCGGCATCGTGATCATCGCCTTCGGCATGTTCGTCTGCGGCACGATGCTGCTGGTGATGCGGCAGCATCGCAAGAACGTCCGGCTGTACAACTCGCTGGCGATGATCGGCGAGGACAAGCACCACTGAACCAGGACGGCGCGGCAGCGCGCCTTCGCGTGAAAAACCACAGGTTCAGCGCGGCGGCTGCGCGGCGCGCTGCCGCGCCCTCTCCTCCCAGCCCGGCGGCACCACGAAACCGCGCGAGCGTTCGCGCCACCAGCCCGGCGCCGAGGCGCCGGCCGGTTCCATCTCGCAGATCATCACCGGCGATTCCCGCCGCCAGGCCAGGTCCCGATGCGGTTCGGCGAACCGCGCCGCCAGCGCATCGTGCAAGGTCTCGAACGATTCGGTGTCGTGCTCGGGGACCAGTGCGGGCGACAGCCAGCGGGCCCGCGGCAGCCGATGCCAGCGTAGCGGCGGCGCCGACGCGGAAGCGGTCAGTCCCGCCGATGGCGAATGGACCCGCTGCACCCGCTGCACCCGCTGCGCCCACTGCTCCAGCGTCGACCACCAGCCGCGCAGATGATCGGGATTCAGGCCCAGGCCGTCGAGTCCGGCCGGCATCCGCCCATCGCGATAGAACAGCCAGCCGAGCAGATAGATTTCGCTGCGATCGACGCGGGCACCCAGCAGCGCCTCGGCCTCCGGCGTGCGCGACAGCGGCAGCTGCCGCCGAACGATGTGCGACAGCTTGTCGCCGAGCCGGTCCACCAGATTGGGACCGACGAAGGCCTGCAGCCAGGGGGCGCGCTCGGTCTGGACCGAACCCGCCGCCGGAGACGCATCGCTGCCGGGCTCCACCAGCAGATAGAACTTGGCGGCCATCTCCCAGTGCACCAGCTGACATGCGCCCCCTGCCAGCTCGCGCCAGACGAAGTCCAGCTCGCCCAGCGTCTGCACGCCGTGGCCGCCATGCCGGCGCACCGGCAGGTTGGCGGCAACCAGTTCGATGCCATTGCCGTGCGCCAGCGCAAAATGCAGCAGCCGTTCGGCATGCCGGCCCAGGCGCAGGCTGCGCGCGGCCGGGGCCAGCGCTTGCACGGCGCCCGGCAAGGCCGACAGTTCCTCGATGGTGGGCGGCAACTCGCCCGGATCGGCGCCCGCCAGCCAGCGCTGCCATGCGGCCAGGGCCGCCGGCGGCCAGATCGCCAGCGCGGCGCCGCCGGGGCCGGCCAGCGCGGCCAGCTCGTCAGGCAAGCGGCTGAGCAGCGGCGGCGCCAGCGTGCACCAGGCCAGATCGCGCACCCGCGCCGACGTGGCGGCGCGCCACAGCGGCTCGGCCGTGGTCGCGCCGGCGCCCGCCAGTTCAGTGACCGGCTCCCGCATCGCTGCCGCCGGCACCGCCGGCCCGTGGGGAGTCGAGCAGACCGGCCGGGGCGGCCGGATCGTTCTGCCGATAGACGTCGCGCGCCAGGCACAGGTCCTCCCACGCGCGCGCCTTGTCGGTGAGCGTGCGCAGCAGATAGGCCGGGTGGTAGGTCACGACCACCGGGATGCCTTCGTAGCGATGCACCGTGCCGCGCAGCTTGCCGATCGGCGTGGTGGTGCGCAGCAGCGTCTGCGCGGCGAAGCGGCCCAGCACGACGATCAGGCGCGGGCGCACCAGCGCGATCTGCCGGCGCAGGAACGGCTCGCACTGTTCGACCTCGGCCGGCTCGGGGTTGCGGTTGCCCGGCGGCCGGCACTTCAGCACGTTGGCGATAAAGACATTGCGCCCGCGCGCCAGCTGCAGCGACGCCAGCATGTTGTCGAGCAGCTTGCCGGCCTGGCCAACGAAGGGCTCGCCCTGCCGGTCCTCGTTCTCGCCCGGCGCCTCGCCGATCAGCATCCAGTCGGCCTCGCGATCGCCGACGCCGAACACCGTCTGGGTCCGGGTGCTGCACAACTGGCAGGCGGTGCAACCGGCGACGCGCGCTTCCAGCGCCTGCCAGTCGAGGGTGGCAATGTCGTCGGCGCGCTCGACGGCGCCCTCGGCGGCGCGGTCTTCGGCAACCTCGGGCGCAGGCAGCGGCAAGTCGTCGTCCGGCACGATCGGGATGACAGGCTGGCGCGGTGCCGCCTCGGCCGACGGCGCGTTCGGCACGACGGCCGTCGGCGCCGAAGCATGACGCGGCACCCATTCGGTGCCGATGCCCAGCGCCTCCAGGAACAGCGCGCGCCGGTTCATGCCGATCCCTCCGGCGCCTGGTCCTGCTGCGCGCCCCAGTGGCGGCGCAGCACCAGCGCATCCTCGCGCGCGCCGTCGGCGGCCGGGTAATAGCCCTTGCGCCGGCCGATCAGCTCGAATCCGGCGGCCTCGTACAACGCCAGCGCGGCGGTATTCGACGGCCGGACTTCGAGCAGCACATTGGGCAGACGATGCTGATGCGCGGTCGCCAGCGCCACGGCCAGCAGCAGCTTGCCGAGTCCGCGGCGATGGCGCGCCGGCTCGATCGTGATATTGAGCAGATGCATCTCGTCGACCACCGGCATCAGCACCGCGTAGCCGGCCAGCACGCCGGCCGGGTCGCGCAGCGTCAGGCCGATATGGCCGGCCTTGACCGAGTTCTCGAAGTTGCCGCGGGTCCAGGGATGGCTGTAGGCGCGCATCTCGATCTCGACCACCGCGTCGAGGTCGCGCGCGCTCATGCGCGCCAGCGACCAGCCGCCCGGCAGCGTCGGCATATCGGGCACCGCGGGCCAGGCCGTCGTGCCGGTGCGGCAGTCGCCAAGCGCGGCGCTCATTGCCGTTCTCCGGCCGCCGCCAGCGAGGCGCGCCCCGCCGCCGCGGCCTGACGCTCGGCCACGGTCTGCGCGACCTTGTCGCGCAGGTACAGCGGCGCGGCATCGGCGGCGGCCACGGTCTCGCCGCGCGCCAGCGCGCGCTGCGCGATGGCCACCACGGCGGCCGCATGCGGCATCGCACCCGGTATCGTGCGGGCAGCCTGCGCGGCGGCCTGCAGCCGCTCGCCATAGACCGTGACGCCGTTGCCGGCGAGCCAGAACGGCCCGGCAGGATTCTGCAGCGCCTCCGGCGGGGCCACCCGCATCGGGCCCCCTTGCTGCCATTCGCCGCGTGTCGCGTCCCAATCGAACCGCCCGGCATAGACTTCGTCCATGCGCGCGTCGAGCGCAACGAGCACCGGCATACCGGGGGGCAACGTTTCGGCCGCGGGATCGCCCTCGCCCTCCAGGCCGGCGCCGGGCACGCCGCGTACGCGTTCGGCGCACGCCATCAGGGTATTGACCGGCACCACCGGCAGATCGGCACCGAAGGCCAGCCCCTGCGCGATGCCGCAGGCAGTGCGCAGGCCGGTGAACGATCCCGGTCCGGCGCCGAAGGCGATCGCGGCGCAATCGGCCAGCCGGATGCCGGCCTCGGCCAGCAGTTCGCCCGCGGCGGGCAGGACCCGTGCCGACGAGCGCGGTCCGGTCTGTTCGTGGCGGGCCAGACAATGCAGGCCGCCGGTGGGCGTGGCGCGGCCGAGCGCGACCGAACACCACTCGGTGGAGGTTTCAACGGCAAGAATCCAGGACATGCCGCGATTGTATCCGCTGGCCGCGGAACCGAAGCCGTCCTCGGTTTTTACAGGGAGGGGTTCGGGTCCCGCGCGACTATCATCGCGATTCGATCCCCTCACTGCACAGGAGTCACCATGAGCGACCTGCAACAGCGCTTCGAGCAAGCGCAGAACGACGTCAAGCAACTGCCCGAGCGCCCCAGCAACATGACGCTGCTGCGCCTGTACGCGCTGTACAAGCAAGGCAGCGAGGGCGACGTCCATGGCGACAAGCCCGGCATGACCGACTTCGTCGGCCGCTACAAGTTCGAGGCCTGGGAGACGCTGAAGGGCACCAGTCAGGAAGAGGCGATGCAGAAGTACATCGAGCTGGTGGAAGAGCTGAAGTCGGGCGCCGCCAGCTGAGCCCCGCGGGGCTGTCGTCCCCGGGCGAACGGGGGCGACAAGACCCTCGCTACTGCCTCACCTGCTCCGGCGCCTGCCGCGGCCGGATCCGCCAGGCGGCCAGGATCGCGGTGGCGATCACCAGCCCCACCGCCAGAAACGTCTCGTCGAAGGCGCGGATGCGCGCCGCCGCATCGGCGCCGGCCTGATTGCCGGCCAGCAGCGCGCCATGCGATTCGAGCCGCCATTGCAGACCGACCCCGGCCAGGCTGACGCCGATGGCACCACCCAACTGGCGCACGAAGTTGATCACGCTCGATCCCTGCGCGATCAGCGAGAAATCGACGCCCCGCATCGCGCCCAGCGACAGCGACGGCAGGATGCAGCCCAGGCCGATGCGTCCCAGTACCGCCAGCGCAACCAGCACGACATACGGCGTCGCCAGCGAGCCCAGCGCCATCAGCAGGAACGACGCCGCCAGCAGCGCCAGGCCCGCCGATACCTGGATATGCGGCGGCACGCGGCTGGTCAGCCGTCCCGCCAGCGCGATGGTCACCGCCAGCGCGATCCCGGCCGGCAGCAGCACGAAGCCCGCCTGCGACGGCGAGTACTGCAGCGCCATCTGCATGTAGACGGGCAGCAGATAGGTCGAGCCGAACAGGCCGGCACCATAGATGAAGGCCACCACCGCGCCCGCCGAGAACTGCCGGTAGCTGTACAGCCGCATGTTCATCAGCGGGTCGGATGCGCGCAGCTGCCACAGCACGAACAGCACCAGCAGCAGCACGCCCAGCCCGGACAACAGCAGACCGGTGACCGTGTCCTCGCGCAGCTCGACCAGGCCGTTGAGCAGCATCACCGTGGCGACGCCGGCCAGCACCAGGCCCTGCCAGTCGAGCGGCTTGCGCTCGCCCATCATCGCCGAGTCGATCGCCATGAAGCGGCGCGCCATCAGGCCGGCGACGATGGTCAGCGGCACCACCACGAAGAAGATCGAACGCCAGCCGAACGATTCGACCAGGAAACCGCCGAGGCTCGGCCCCAGCGCCGGCGCCAGCACCACGCCGAAGCCGAACATCCCCATTGCCCTGCCCTGCTCGCGCTCCTCGAACACGCGCAGGATCAGGATATTGGGCAGCGGCTGCATGATGCCCGCGGCCACGCCTTCCGCCACGCGCATGGCAATCATCACGCCATAGCTGGGCGAGAAGCCGCCGACCATGCCGCCCACGCCCAGCAGCACGGCGGCGCCGAGAAAGGTGCGGCGCAGGCCGTAGCGGTTCAGCAGCCATGGGGTCAGCAGCATCGCCAGCGTCATCGCGATCATGAAGCTGGCCGCGACCCATTGCGCGCGTTCCTGCCCCAGCCCGAAATGCCGGCTCAGGTCCGGCACCGCGACATTGACGATGGTCGACGACACGATCGACGACATCGTGCCGATCATCAGCGTGATCAGCACCAGCCAGCGCAGCTTGTCGCCGTAGCGCTCGCGCAGGTACGCACGCGTCGGGGCGCTGCGCGCCGGACCGTCGCCGGCGCGCGGCGGCAAGGAGTCCTCGCTCACCCCAGTCTTCCGAGGCTGGCCAGTTCGCGGATCTTGCGGACCGTATCGAGATCGGCCTCGTGATAGGCGGATTTGACGATCTCGGCGTAGCGGTCGTCGCCGCTGGCATCGACGGCCGGCATCGTGGTCTCGTAGGTGAAGCGCAGCAGCAGCGCGCCAGGGGCCGGCGTCTCGATCGTCATCGTCAGCGTGCCGCCGGCATGGTCGGCGGTGGCGGCGGTTTCGTAGCGCACCGAGCGGTGCCGCTCGAACACGACCCGATCGCGCACCTCGGCGTGACCGAAATGCAGCACGCGCTCGATCCAGTCGTCGCCGCGGCCGGTGATTTCGGCACGGTCCAGACCCAGCACGAACAGTTCGGGCGACTGGCCGCGCAGCACCAGCCCCTGCCAGACCTGGTCCGCCGTCAGCGGGTCCAGCGCGGGCGTGTTGGGGTCATTGATCTCTACCAGATGCTCGAAGCGCAACTTGATTCTCCCTCTTGCTCAAGCCGCCATTATGAGGGCCTCGCGCCGGCGCCGCATCCCGCAAAGCAAAAAGCCCGCGGAGGCGGGCTTGTCGGGGGAAAGCGAAACACCAACTTGCTCCCTCTCCCGCAAGCGGGAGAGGGAGTAACGCCAACCTCAGATTTCTTCGTACAGCGGCAGCGTCAGGAATTCGGCGAACGATTCCGACGTCGACATCTGTTCGAAGATCTCCGCGGCGCGGTCGTAGGTCCTGGTGTCGCCACCGACCACTTCCTTGACCTTGGCCAGTTCTTCCGGAATCAGCGCGCGCACCATCTCGGCGGTCACCTTGCGGCCGTCTTCCAGCACGCCCTTGGGCGAGCGGATCCACTGCCAGACCTGCGAACGAGAGATCTCGGCGGTGGCGGCGTCTTCCATCAGGTTGTGGATCGGCACGCAGCCGTTGCCGGCCAGCCAGGCGCCCAGGTAATGGATGCCCACGTTGATGTTCATGCGCAGGCCGCCTTCGGTGATCGGCGTTTCCGGCTGGAAGTTCAGCAGGTCGGCGCCGGTCACGTTGACGTCCGGGCGCTGCTTCTCGAACTGGTTCGGCTTGTCGCCCAGCACCGCGACGAATTCCTTCATCGCCGGCTCGACCAGGCCCGGGTGGGCCACCCAGCCGCCATCATAGCCGTCGGTGGCATCGCGGCGCTTGTCGCCGATGATGCCCTGCATCGCGATCTCGTTCTTCTCCGGATCGTTCTTGATCGGGATCAGCGCGCTCATGCCGCCGATCGCGGGCGCGCCGCGCTTGTGGCAGGTCTTGAGCAGCAGCAGCGCGTAGGCGCGCATGAACGGCGCGGTCATCGTGACCTTGGCGCGGTCGGCCAGGCAGAAGTTCTTGTCGGTCTTGAACTTCTTGATGCACGAGAAGATGTAGTCCCAGCGGCCGGCGTTCAGGCCCGCGCTGTGCTCGCGCAGTTCGTACAGGATCTCTTCCATCTCGAAGGCGGCCAGGATCGTCTCGATCAGCACGGTCGCCTTGATGGTGCCCTGCGGCAGGCCGATCTCGTTCTGCGCCATCACGAAGATGTCGTTCCACAGGCGCGCCTCGAGATGGCTTTCCATCTTCGGCAGATAGAAGAACGGGCCGGCGCCGCGCGCGATCTGTTCCTTGGCGTTGTGGAACAGGAACAGCGCGAAGTCCCAGATGCCGCCCGACACGCGCTGGCCGTCGATGGTCACGTGCTTCTCGTCCAGATGCCAGCCGCGCGGACGCACCTGCAGCGTGGCGATCTTGTCGTTCAGCTTGTAGACCTTGCCCTTGGCCTCGAGCGTCAGCGTGCGGCGCACGGCGGCCTTCAGGTTGACCTGGCCCTGCAGCTGGTTATGCCAGTTCGGGGTGTTCGAGTCCTCGAAGTCGGTCATGTAGCTGTCCGCGCCCGAGTTGAACGCGTTGATGACCATCTTCGCTTCGACCGGGCCGGTGATTTCGACGCGGCGGCATTCCAGCGCCTTCGGGATCGGCGCGATCTTCCAGTCGCCCTCGCGGATCGACCTGGTCTCCGGCAGGAAATCGGGGCGCTCGCCCGCGTCCAGGCGCCTGGCGCGCTCGACGCGCGCGGCCAGCAGCTGCTGGCGGCGCGGTTCGAAGGCGCGGTGCAGCTTGTCCACCAGGGCCAGCGCTTCCGGCGTGAGGATGTCTTCGTAGGCCGGCAGGATTTCGCCGGTGATCTTCATGCCCGCAGGCAACGTGATGGCCATCAATGCTCTCCTGTAATCGATGGGGGTTGTGCCATGCCTGCCCTCTCATCCGTGCGCCACGGCGATGCCGCGTGCGCGCACGAAATCGAGCAGGTCGTTCATGTCGTGCCCGGTCCCGCTCGGCTCGGCGTCGAGCCGCTCCGCCGGCTGGCCGGCACGATTGATCCAGAACGTGGTGTAGCCGAACCAGGTCGCGCCGCATGCGTCCCAGCCGTTGGACGAGACGAACAGCATCTCGCGAGCCGGCACGCCGAAGGCCGCGGGTCCGAGCGCGTAGGCGGCCGGCGCGGTCTTGTACTGGCGCACCGCGTCGACCGACAGCACATGGTCGAACAGACCCTGCATGCCCGCGCTCTTGACCGAGATGTCGAGCATCTCCGGATTGCCATTGGACAGGATGCCCAGCGGCAGACCGGCCGCGCGCAGCCGGCGCAGCGCCCCCAGGTTCTCCGGGAAGGCCGACAGGCACGCGTATTCCTTCAGCAACTGCGCCTCGGCGGCCGTATCGAGCCGCAGATCCAGCCGCTGCGCCGCATAGCGCAGTGCGTCGACGGTGATCGCCCAGAACGGCTTGTACCAGGCGCCGTCCGGCGCGGCCATGGTGCGGATCCGCGTGTAGTCGATCTGGCGGTCGCGCCACAGCAGCGCCAGCGCCTCGCCCTTGCCGGGAAACAGCTGCTCCGCGCGCGCCGTGACGGAATACACGTCGAACAGCGTGCCATAGGCATCGAAGACGACGGCGCGGATCGGGTTCATGGAAGGCAAGGATCGGAACGTCTGTGACCGGGGTTGCGGGCCGCGGCCGAGGGCCGGCGTACCACGAATTCCGAGCATTGTAGGCAGGCGCTGCAGCGCGGCATAGCCGACCCGGGTCACTTGATCTTTTACTTTTGCCCTACTAATCTTGGCGAACCGTCGGAAGATCCGAAACCAATATCGGCTCCGGCCCTTCCATCCGCTGGCCGCCACGTATCGCCAAGATCGCTTTGCGTCGGTCCAGCCGCAAAACGTCGGAGACACGTGGATCATTTCAAGCAACTGGCGACCTTCGTCTCGGTCGCCTCGCGCGGCAGCCTGTCCGCGGCCGCCACCGCCGAGGGCGTCGCGCCGGCCATCATCGGCCGCCGCATCGATGCGCTCGAGGAACGGCTGGGCGTCAAGCTGCTGGTGCGCACCACCCGCAAGATCACGCTGACCTTCGAGGGTTCGGCCTTCCTGGAGGACTGCCAGCGCATCCTGAACGATCTGCAGAACGCCGAGGCCAGCGTGTCGGCGGGCGGCGTCAAGGCCAGCGGCCATCTGCGCGTGACGGCGCCGGCCGGCTTCGGCCGCAAGCATGTGGCGCCGGTGGTGCCGCTGTTCATCGAATCGCATCCGGACGTGACCATCACGCTGGACCTGTCGGACCGCGTGGTCGATCTGGTCAACGAGGGCTTCGATTGCGCGATTCGGCTGGGCGATCTGCCCGATTCGAGCCTGGTATCGATCCGGCTGGCCGAGAACCGCCGCGTGGTGGTGGCGGCGCCCTCGTATCTGGCGCGACGCGGCACGCCGCAAACGCCGGAAGAACTGGCCGCGCACAACTGCCTGGCCTTCGGCGCCAGCGCGAACGTGCAGCGCGGCTGGGTGTTCCAGCAGGACGGGCGCCCGGTCACGGTCAAGGTCGGCGGCAACATGGAATGCACCGACGGCGCGGTGCTGCACGCGTGGTGCCTGCAGGGGCATGGGCTCGCGTGGCGCTCGTGGTGGGAGGTCGGCCACGAGATCGCGACCGGGCGCCTGGTCACGGTGCTCGACGAATTCCAGGCGCCGCCGATCGGCATCCACGCGGTGTTTCCGCAACGCAAGCATCTGCCGCTGCGGGTGCGGCTGTTCATCGATCATCTGAAGAACACCTACGGCAACCCGGCCTATTGGCGCCGCGGCGAGCAGGCGCCGTTGCCGGCGTCGGACGAACCGGTCGGTGCCTGAACGTGCACCGGCGCTCGGGCAAGGGTTCGCCCGCGATGCATTAGCCGCCACACTGGCTACAATGAAATCAGCGCGGGCCCGGTCTGTGCGCCCGCTTCCGGTGCCCTCGGGCATGCCTTTGGACGCATCGCAAGGAGAATGGCCATGTTCAAGCACATCCTGCTCCCCACTGACGGTTCGGAGCTGTCCAAGAAAGCGATCGACGGCGGCATCGAACTGGCCAGGGCGATCGGCGCCCGGGTCACGGCCTATGTCTGTCTCGAGGAATATCCGTACACGCCGTTCAGCGAAATCGTGGTCGAGGCCCCGCAGGCCTTCAAGGACCGCATCGAGGCGCAGGCGCGCATCTATCTGAAGGAGGTCGAGACCGCCGCCACCGCGGCCGGTGTGCCTTGCGACACCGATATGTCGACCTTCGCGGTGCCCTATCTGGGCATCATCGACGCCGCCGAACGGCATGGCTGCGACGTGATCTTCATGGCCTCGCACGGCCGCCGGGGCCTGTCGGGCCTGCTGCTCGGCAGCGAGACACAGAAGGTGCTGACGCATACCGATATTCCGGTGATTGTTTACCGGTGAGGTAGCACCCGCCTTCAGTGGCCGCTCGCGAATTGGATGCTCCCTCTCCCCCTCATGGGGGAGAGGGTTGGGGAGAGGGGATGGTTCAGCGGACCACCGCGGCATCCTGAATGCCCCTTCCCTCTCCCCCAACCCCTCTCCCGCACGCGGGAGAGGGGAGCCCAACACCGGCACGTTCGCCGGATCAAGCCACCTTCTTGTCGAAGAACTGCTCGTCCTCGGTCGAGCCCTTCAGCGCGGTGGTCGACGACTGGCCGCCTTCGATGGTCTGCGTGACCGCGTCGAAGTAGCCGGTGCCGACTTCGCGCTGGTGCTTGACCGCGGTGAAGCCCTTCTCGGCCGCCTTGAACTCGGCTTCCTGCAGCTCGACGAATGCGCTCATCTGGTTGCGCGCATAGCCGTAGGCCAGGTTGAACATCGAGTAGTTCAGCGAGTGGAAGCCGGCCAGCGTGATGAACTGGAACTTGTAGCCCATCGCGCCCAGTTCCTTCTGGAACTTGGCGATGGTGGCGTCGTCCAGGTTCTTCTTCCAGTTGAACGACGGCGAGCAGTTGTAGGCCAGCAGCTTGCCCGGGTACTTGGCGTGCACCGCCTCGGCGAACTTCTTGGCGAACTCCAGATCCGGCTTGCCGGTTTCGCACCAGACCAGATCGGCGACTTCGGCATACGCCAGCGCGCGGGCGATCGACTGCTCGATGCCGGGCCTGGTGCGGTAGAAGCCTTCGACGGTGCGCTCGCCGGTGCAGAACGGCTTGTCGCGGTCATCGATGTCCGAGGTCAGCAGATCGGCCGCTTCCGCATCGGTACGGGCGATCACCAGCGTCGGCACGCCCATCACGTCGGCCGCCAGGCGCGCGGCGGTCAGCTTGGCGACGGCCTCGCGGGTCGGCACCAGCACCTTGCCGCCCATGTGGCCGCACTTCTTGACCGAGGCCAGCTGATCTTCGAAGTGCACGCCGGCGGCGCCCGCTTCGATCATCGCCTTCATCAGCTCGAAGGCGTTGAGCACGCCGCCGAAGCCCGCTTCCGCGTCCGCCACGATCGGCGCGAAGAAATCGACGTCGCCCTTGCCCTCGCTCCACTGGATCTGGTCGGCGCGCTGGAAGGTGTTGTTGATGCGCTTGACCACCTGCGGCACCGAGTTGGCCGGATACAGCGACTGGTCCGGATACATCTCGCCGGCCAGGTTGGCGTCGCCGGCGACCTGCCAGCCCGACAGATAGATCGCCTTCAGGCCCGCCTTGACCTGCTGCATCGCCTGGTTGCCGGTCAGCGCGCCCAGCGTGTTGACGAACGGCTCGGTATTGAGCAGATGCCACAGCTTCTCGGCACCGCGGCGGGCCAGCGTGTGCTCGATCTGGACCGAGCCGCGCAGGCGCACCACGTCCTCGGCGGTGTAGTGGCGCTGGATACCCTTCCAGCGCGGGTTGGTCTCCCAGTCTTGCTTGAGCTTTTGGGCTTCGATTTCGCGGGACATGTCACTCTCCTGTTGATTGGGGTTCGGCAAATCTTTGCGACGCGACCGGATGGGAGCCGGTCTGCCGACCTGCGCGCCCGGTGCCGGATTCTCCGTTCCGGCGGCGCCGCAAGTCATATGTCTTATATAAGAGTGTAGGGAAGCGTCCCGCGACGCAACAAGGTGGAATGCGGTCCGCGCCGCAGATTTTTTATCCTTATCTTTCAGTAACTTAAAGAAAGTATTTCACGATACGGCAAGACCTTTCCCATCATGAGAAACGACCGTTGTGCCGCGCACCCATGTATTTTTGCGCATCAAAACGTCTTTCCGCATCGTGAAATTGTGTGCAAGGACTGTCGCGCGGTTCAGGCGGCCTTGCCCAGTTCGACATCGGACACCAGCACGCCGTCCTCGTCGACGTAGATCCAGTTGCCCGGCCGCACCACCGCACCCGGCATCTGCAATGCGACGTCGCGCTGCCCGCTGTTGCGCTTCTCGCTCTTGCGCGGATGCACGCCGAGCGCGCGGATGCCGATGTCGCAATCGTTGAGCTCGACCGTGTCGCGCACATAGCCGTTGAGCACGATGCCGGCCCAGCCGTTCTTCTGGCCCAGCTGGCCGAGATTGCCGCCGACCAGCGCGCAGCGCGCGGAGCCGCCCGCGTCGACCACCAGCACCCTGCCCTGCCCGGGCGACTCCAGCGCCTCGCGCACCAGCGAGTTGTCCTCGAACACCTTCAGCGTCATGGCGGGGCCGGCAAAGCGCGCGCGCTTGCCGAATGCCTGCCAGCCCGGCGTCAGCACCCGCAGCGAGCCGTCGGCCAGCCGTGCCTCGTGATCGTCGCAAAGGTCGGTGGTGGCGAAATCCATGGCAAATCACTCCTCGATAAGCAGGGGAAACAAGGGGAAAAAGGCGAAGGCGAACCCGACGCAACGCGGGCCCGCTGCGTCCGATGGTGCGGCGCAGCCGAAGCATCATAGAGGAAAACGACGGCCCGAAGACCCCGGGAAACCGGCGCGCTGCGCGGCCCCGGCCTTACATCTGCTTGAACAGATAGGCGTATTGCCGCGCCACCGCCAGCGTCTCCGGCCGGTTGCGCAGCTTCAGCGTCAGCCGCCCCAGCGACTGGTTGACCGCGGCGGCGACGCAATCGATGTTGACCACGGTGCCGCGATGGATCTGCCAGAAGCGGTCGGGATCGAGCTGCTGGGTCAGCTCGCGCAGGCTGGTGCGGATCAGCGCCTCGCCGCTGTTCGACACCACGTTGACGTACTTGTCGGTGGCCTCGAGGTAGATCACCTCGTCGACGGGAATGATCCGCACCTCCTGGCCGACCAGCGCCTTGATGAAGCGCAGATACGGCCCGCCGGTGCGCGCGATGGTGTCGCGGTCGAGCGCCTCCAGCCGGTTCAGCAATTGCTCCAGGCGCTCGCCCTCCGGCGTGCTCGCCGGCGCGGTGCCGTCCATCGCCTGCGGCGGCATCGCCAGCCGCGTCTTCAGCCGGGTCACCGTGGCTTCGAGCCGCTCGCGCTGGATCGGCTTGAGCACGTAGTCGACGGCCGCGCTCTCGAAGGCCTCGAGCGCGAACTGGTCGTAGGCGGTAACGAACACCACCAGCGGCGCCCCAGGCTTGCCCAGCAGTTCGCGCGCGACCTCCATGCCGGTGATGCCGGGCATCCGGATATCGAGAAAGGCGACGCGCGGCGCGTGCTGGCGCACGGCTTCGAGCGCCGACACCCCGTCATGGACCGTCGCGACGATCTGCGCCTCTGGCCACAGGCTGGACAATTCGGCATGCAATACGCGGGCCAGCAGCGGTTCGTCGTCGGCAATCAGCAGGGTCGGCGTCATCGTGAAGTCGGTGGCAGTCGATCGTGGTTCATCGGCGGTGGCCCAGGGGGATCGGCGACCGCCGGCGGTAACGGAGGGCGGCCGGCGGCGGCGACAGCAGCCGTCGTGCCCTGCGATATCGGTATCAGGACCGCGCGGCGGCCGAGGCAGCCGGCACGGGCCGCACCGGCACCGCCGGCGCGGCCCCGGCCTGCGCCGTCCCGCAGGTGGCAGCCGGCGCGGACGCGCCCTGCTGGGCCGGCTTGCGCGTGACCGGCACGGTCAGCCGCACCACCACGCCGCTCGGCACGTTTTCCTCGATCTGCATCGCCGCCGCGGCGCCGAAGATCCGCGCCAGCCGTTCGCGCACATGGGTCAGCCCCAGGCCCGAGCCCTTGACCGGGGCCTGCGCGAAACCGACGCCGGTATCGGCGATCGACACCTGCACGGCGCTCTCGCCTTGCGCGCGCGCCGACACGGTGATGCGCCCGCCAGCCATGCACGGCTCGATGCCGTGCGTGACGGCGTTCTCGACCAGCGGCTGGATCAGCATCGGCGGAATCTCGACCTCGGCCAGATCGTCCGGCAGATCGAACTGATAGGACAGGCGCTGGCCGAAGCGCAGCCCCTGGATATCGAGGTAGCTGCGCAGCAGCGCGAACTCCTGCTGCAGCGTGCATTGCTCCGCGCGGGTATGGGCCAGCGAGCGCCGCAGAAAGCCGATCAGCCCCTGCAGCAGCTTGCGCGCGGCGCGCGGATCGGTGGCGATCAGGCCGTCCAGGTGAGCCAGCGAGTTGAACAGGAAGTGGGGTTCGATCTGCGCCTGCAGCGCCATCAGCTGCGCGCGCACCAGCTGCTTCTCGGCCTCCTCGCGCTGCAGCGCATCGAGGGCGGCCTGACGCTGCAGGAAGGCCAGGCGCTCGCGCGACCAGTAGAAGTAAATCATGCTGGTCGCCGCCAGCATTCCGACCACCAGGCACATGCGCAGCATGTCGTTGGCCTCTTCCATCGACTTGGGCGGCAGGTCCAGCACCATCCGCGTCGCCCAGCTGCCGAACAGCACGCCCAGCGGCACCGCGGCGATCGCCAGCAGGATGAAGGGCCAGCCGGCCGGGCGCTCGTTGCGCCAGATCACCACGCGCGGGATATCGATCAGCGCCCAGATCGACAGGCCGATCAGCTCGCTATAGACGAAGTTCTTCAGGAAGGTGCCGCCGGTCTGGAAGCCCCAGGTCAGGCTGACCGCAATCACGGCGTTCATGATCAGCACGAACACCAGATCCCGCCCCAGCAGCGTCAGGCGGGAAGGAATGGCGTGGGTGAAACAGCGGTGCGTCGATCTCATGTCGCCTCCGTCCGTCCACCGCCACCTCGGCAATGCGGGTGTGGGGAGGGACTGTTGCCTCATTCTAGCCGCCACCCGCCGACGTTCCATGCGGCGGTGCGGCCCCCACCGCGGCACTCGCCATCTCGGAGGCGGATCGCACGCGGCACGGGATGACCGGCGATGCGGTGCAGCATGGCGCGCGGCCGCTGCATCGGTTCGCATCCCGTGTCCGTGCGCGTACTGTAACCCGGGTAACGAGTCGAATGAAACCCGGATGCGACGAATGGGCGAGCGGCGGCGCGAAGCGGCCGCTGCCGGGCCCGAACCGGAGGCGACAGGATCGGCGTATGACAAGACGCAGCTAAGATGCATCGCGGCAAACGCGAGCGCCGCGCAAAGCCGGCATTGCGGCGGCGCCGCGACGCTCCGGTGCATCCATCCGCGTTGGCGTTCTCCCCCTCTCCCGCTTGCGGGAGAGGGCCCGGGGAAGAGGGCAGCAGCCGCGCCGGCGACGCCTACGCGGCCTCGGCCGTCAGCGCGCCGACGCTGCCGCTCTCCGACAACGCACTGCTGACCGCCTGCTCCGACAGATGCGGCGCGAACAGCTGGATGAAGGCATGCGCGTAGCCGCGCAGATAGGCGCCGCGGCGCACCGCCACGCTGGTGGTATTCGGTGCGAACAGATGGTCGGCCGAGATCCGCACCAGGCCGCTGTCCTTGCGCGCGTCGTAGGCCATCGAGGCGATGATGCCGACGCCGAGATCGAGCTCGGCATAGGTCTTGATCACGTCGGCGTCGAGCGCGGTCAGCACGATCTCCGGCTGCAGGCCGGCCTGCGCGAACGCGCTGTCGATCTTGCGCCGGCCGGTGAAGCCCGCGTCGTAGGTGATGATCGGAAAGCCGGCCAGATCCTCCAGCGTCGGCTCGGGCAGGCGCGTCAGCGGATGGTCGGGCGCGACCACCAGCACGTGGCGCCAGGTATAGGCGTCGAACGCGGTCAGCGACGGCTCGCTGGCCAGCGCCTCGGTGGCGATGCCGATATCGGCCTGCCCCGACAGCAGCAGCTCGACGATATGGTTGGGCGAAGCCTCCTGCAGCGCCAGCGTGACGTGCGGATAGGCGCGCCGGAATTCGGTCACCACCTTCGGCAACGCGTAGCGTGCCTGCGTATGCGTGGTGGCCACCGTCAGCCGGCCGGTATGGCGGCCGGCGAATTCGTCGCCGGCCTGGCGCAGGTTCTCCGCCTCGAGCAACAGGCGCTCGACGATGCGGACGATCTCGCGGCCCGGCGCGGTCAGCCCGGTCAGCCGCTTGCCGTAGCGCTCGAAGATCTCGACGCCGAGCTCTTCCTCGAGCTCGCGGATCTGGCGCGACACGCCCGGTTGCGAGGTGTACAGCGCGTTGGCGACCTCGGTCAGATTGAACTGGCGGCGCACCGCCTCGCGGATCGATCGCAGTTGCTGGAAATTCATCGCGCCGCTCCTGCCTGCGCCACCTTGCCGGCCGCAGCCTGTGCGCCGGCGAACACGCGCATCCGGCGCGGCCGCGCCGCCAGCAGCTCGCCCTCGCGATAACCGTCGCGCTGGAAGCGCTCGAGCGGCAGCACCACCTCGATCAGCTCGCGGTTGTCCTCGCGCTCCAGTTCGAGTTGCGCGACCGGACCGAGCGCCAGCGCGCGCCGCAGCGTCGCGACGATGCCGTCCGCGCCGGGCGCATAACGCTCGAGCTCGACATCGTGCGGGCGCACGTAGCCGACCGCCTCCGCGCCTTCCGCCTCGTCGAACGACGCCAGCCCGTCCTCGCCGGCGCCGGCAGACACATCGGACAGCGACAGCAGCGTCGCGCCGGTCCGCAGCGCCCCGCCGTCGGCGCCGCGCTCGAGCCGCCCGTGGATGCGATTGACGTGACCGAGGAATCCGAACACGAACGGCGTGGCCGGATGTTCGTAGACCGCCTGCGGCGAGCCCACCTGTTCGACGCGGCCGCGCTGCATCAGTACCACGCGATCGGCGACTTCCAGCGCCTCCTCCTGGTCGTGCGTGACGAACACGCTGGTCACATGCAGTTCGTCATGCAGGCGCCGCAGCCAGCGGCGCAATTCCTTGCGAACCTTGGCATCGAGCGCGCCGAACGGTTCGTCGAGCAGCAGCACGCGCGGCTCGACCGCCAGCGCGCGGGCCAGCGCGATGCGCTGGCGCTGGCCGCCCGACAGCTGCGGCGGATAGCGCTCGGCCAGCCAGTCCAGCTGCACCAGTTCCAGCAGCGCCCGCACCCGCTCGCGGATCTGCGCCTCGCTGGGCCGCTCGCCGCGCGGCTTGACCCGCAGGCCGAAGGCGACGTTCTCGAACACCGTCATATGGCGGAACAGCGCGTAGTGCTGGAACACGAAGCCGACCTGGCGTTGCCGCACCGGCTGGCCGGTCGCATCCTGGCCTTCCAGCAGCACCTGGCCGCGGTCGGCGCGTTCCAGCCCGGCGATCACGCGCAACAGCGTGGTCTTGCCGCAGCCGGACGGCCCCAGCAGCGCCGTCAGTTCGCCCTCGGCGAAATCGAGCGTGACGTCGTCCAGCGCGACGAAGTCGCCGAACTGTTTGTGCAGATGCCTGACCTGAATGCTCATGATGTCCATCCCAAGCTGTCTTCCGCATCGGCCGGCCTGGCCGGCGACGCGGTCCCCGTGGTTCGCGCCGGACGCGCGGCGCCATCGGCGAACGCGGGCGCGTTGGCCTGCAATGCGGGCTGCGACCCGACGTGCAACGCGGTCGGCGCGGCCTCTTCGCTCGCTTCGCCCAGTTCGCGCCGCGTACGGAACTCCACCAGCGTCTTGATCGCCAGCGTCAGCAGGGCCAGCAGCGTCAGCAGCGAGGCCACCGCGAACGCAGCGACGAAGTTGTATTCGTTGTACAGAATCTCGACGTGCAGCGGCATCGTGTTGGTCAGGCCGCGGATATGGCCGGACACCACCGACACCGCGCCGAACTCGCCCATCGCGCGCGCATTGCACAGGATCACGCCATACAGCAGCCCCCAGCGGATATTGGGCAGCGTCACGCGCCAGAAGGTCTGCCAGCCCGAGGCGCCGAGCACGATCGCGGCCTCCTCTTCTTCGGTGCCCTGCGCCTGCATCAGCGGAATCAGTTCGCGGGCGACGAAGGGGAAGGTCACGAAGATCGTCGCCAGCACGATGCCCGGCACCGCGAACAGGATGCGGATATCGTGCTCGGCCAGCCACGGTCCGAGCCAGCCCTGCGCGCCAAACAGCAGCACATAGATCAGGCCCGAGATCACCGGCGAGACCGAGAACGGCAGATCGATCAGCGTGATCAGCAGGCTCTTGCCGGGAAATTCGAACTTGGCGATGGCCCAGGCCGCGGCGACGCCAAATACCAGATTGAGCGGCACCGCGATCGCCGCCACCGTCAGCGTCAGCTGGATCGCGGACAGCGCGTCGGGCTCGGTCAGCGCGTTCCAGTAGGCGCCCAGGCCCTGGCGCAGGGCCTCGTAGAACACCGCGGCCAGCGGCACGAACAGGAACAGCGTCAGGAACAGCGCGGCCAGCGCGATCAGCGTGCGGCGCACCCACGGCGTCTCGCCGGTGGCGTCATGCACGGGCGTCGCCGGCAGCGCGCGTGCCGCGCGCAGAGGAAGGGAGCCGGCCATGTCAGAAGTCTCCCGCCGCGGTCAACGCGCTTGTCTTGTCGGTGGCGTCGTCCCGCGCGTTCGCCGCGCTCTGCCGGCCGCCGTTCTGGCGGCGCCGCGACCAGGCCTGCAGCCCGTTGATCAGCAGCAGCAACGCAAACGAGATCAGCAGCATCACCACCGCCACCGCGGTCGCGCCGGCATAGTCGTACTGCTCGAGCTTCGCGTAGATCATCAGCGGCGCGATCTCGGAGACCATCGGCATATTGCCGCTGATGAAGACGACCGAGCCGTACTCGCCGGTGGCCCGCGCAAAGGCCAGCGCAAACCCGGTCAGCAAGGCCGGCGCGATCGCCGGCACGATCACGCGCCGGAAGGTCTGCCAGCGCGTCGCACCGAGGCTGGCTGCGGCCTCTTCGAGCTCGCGTTCGAGTTCCTCCAGCACGGGCTGCACCGTGCGCACGACGAACGGCAGGCCGATGAAGGTCAGCGCGATCACCACGCCCAGCGGGGTGAAGGCGACCTTGATGCCCAGCGGCTCCAGCCAGCGGCCGATCCAGCCGTTGCCGGCGAACAGCGCGGTCAGCGCGATGCCGGCCACCGCGGTCGGCAGCGCGAACGGCAGATCGACCAGCGCATCGACCAGGCGCCGGCCCGGAAACCGATATCGCACCAGCACCCACGCCACCACCAGCCCAAACACGGTGTTGACCAGCGCGGCGATCAGCGAGGCGCCGAAGCTCAGCTTGTAGGCGGCCAGCACGCGCGGCGCGGTGACGATGGCCCAGAAGCTGTCCCAGCTCAGCGTGAACGCCTTCAGAAAGGCGGCGGCCAGCGGAATCAGCACGATCAGCGTCAGATACAGCAGCGTGAAGCCGAGCGACAGGCCGAAGCCGGGCAGCACGGTATGGCGCGCGCGCAGCGGCCCCGGCAGACGCCGCGGGAAGGTCGGCGCCGCTGGCACGGTATCGGTCAATGGCAGGGTGGCAGGCATGGTGTCTGGTTCGAAAGCCGCGGTGCACGCGACGATGGCGCCGCCGGTGCGCCGGGCGGACGCACGGCAGCGGACCGATAGATTGTGCAGAGCAGCGCTTATATCCAGAACGAATATTTACGCATGTCTTTAGTCGTTCTAGATATATGGGACCGTGGGAATCACTTCGAGTCCCGCTTCCCAGGCGGTGCTGTGGCGGTCCTGGGCCGCGCCGGCGCGGCGCGCATCGATCCGCTGCAGCAGCGTGCCGAGCAGCGCCAGCCCTTCGGGCCAACGGCCGAGGCCGGAATCGGCGTTGATGTGACCGAGACTGCCCGCATCGTGCAGCTCGCTGCCCCACAGCGTGCCCCAGGTGAAGGCGGTGCGCTGCGCCATCCACGGGTCGTTGCGGCTGGCCACCAGCAACGTCGGAAACGGCAGCCGGAAGGTCGGCAGCAGCGGCGCGACGCCGAACTTGTCCGGGTCGGCCGGCGCGACCAGCAAGGCGCCGGCGATGCCGTCGGGGTCGTTCGCCGCCTGCCGCAAGGTCGCCAGGCAGCCGAAGCTGTGGGCCACCAGCACCGCGCCGCGCGGCGCGACGCGACGCACCCGGGCGACGGCGTCGCCGACGCGCTCGGCCCACAGATGCAGGCTGGGACGCGACCAGTCGCGCTGTTCGACCCGCTGCCAGTCGGGAAAGCGGCGTTCCCAGCGGCTCTGCCAGTGCTCTGGGCCGCTGCCGTGCAGGCCCGGCACGGTCAGGATGCCGAGGCCGGACGGCACCTCGAGCTCGATGTCGGCGGCATGGGACGGCAGACGCAACGTCATCTCGGTTCCTCCTGGTCATGGTGGTGCGAAGCGTGGGTCGCGCGCCGCAGTTCGCCGGGCCCGAGCGTCGCGCCGGCATAGGCGCCCTGCCCGAGCTCGATGCCCGCCGCCTGCAGCCGCAACGCGGTCTCGGCACTGTCGAGCCGGCGGCCGATCAGCGTGACGCCGGCATCGGCCGCGCTGGTGCGCAGGCCGGCAAGCTGGCGGTCGGTCCACAGCCGCCCCATATCGAGCTTGAGCCAGTCGGGCTGCGCCTGCGCGATCAGCACGCCGGCCTCGGCCGGGTCGGATGCCTGCAGGCTGACCGCGAAGCCGTTGCGCCGGTAGTTGCCGACCACCTGCAGCAGCAGCGGCAGATTGTCGTTGGCGCTGGCCGGCACCTGGATCACCAGCTGCGACTGCGGCAGGTCCAACGCCTGGACCGCGCGCCGGAACGCCGCGCCGTGGTCGTCGGCCACCGCGGCCAGCAGGCGGTTGTGTACGTTCAGCACCAGCTTGCCCGTGCCGCCGGCGGCCACATAGTTGATCGCATGCAGCAGCCGCGAGAGCCGGTCCAGTGCGACCAGCGAGGCGTCGTCGGCCGCCAGCGCGAACAGCTTCCACGCGGCAAGCCCGGGCTGCTCGCCCGCATAGGTGCGGATGGTGCCTTCATGGCCGACCGCGCGGCGGTCGGCCAGCGCGATCAGCGGCGCGAACGCGCTGGTCAGCGAGCAATGATGGAAGCGCCCCTGCACCTGTCGGCGCGCATCGCGCCACAGCGAATAGCCGGGCTCGGGCCGGTCCGGCAGCGCCTCGAGATAGCGCGCCAGCGCGGCCGGGATCGGTGCGCCGGCCCGGCCGGCGACCGGTCCGGCGGCATCGGCCGGCGCCGGCGGCGGCCGATAGGCCGGATCGCGGCGGGCCAGCGTGCGGCTGTCGTTCATGAACGCTCCCGATCCCGCGGCTCAGCGCCGGCCAGGCTGATAGACCTGGTCGAACGTGCCGCCATCGGCGAAGTGCGTCTGCTGGGCTTTCTGCCAGCCGCCGAACACCTCGTCGATCGTGAACAGCTTGACCTTCGGGAAGGCCGACGCATATTTGGCGGCCACCTTCTCCGAGATCGGCCGGTAGTAATTGCGCGCGGCGATCTCCTGGCCTTCGTCGGTGTAGAGGAACTGCAGATAGGCCTCGGCGGCGCGGCGGGTG
Organism: Cupriavidus gilardii; assembly: GCF_017598945.1. Lineage (GTDB taxonomy): Bacteria > Pseudomonadota > Gammaproteobacteria > Burkholderiales > Burkholderiaceae > Cupriavidus > Cupriavidus gilardii_E. Next base: position 36,297 of record NZ_JAGFTW010000012.1, on the reverse strand, counting down.
CCGCGCTTGTCGACGACCTTGTCGACCACCGCGACCGGCGGCTCGGCCAGGATCGACACCGACGGCGCGACGATATCGAACTTGTCCGGGCCCAGCTCCTTGATCGCCAGCAGCGCCTCGTTCTCCCAGGCGATCAGCACATCGCCGATGCCGCGTTCGACGAAGGTCGTGGTCGCGCCCCGGGCGCCGGAGTCCAGCACCGGCACGTTCTTGAGCAGCTGCGCAACGAAATCGCGAGCCTTGGCCTCGTTGCCGCCGGGCTGGCGCAACGCATAGCCCCAGGCCGCCAGATAGTTCCAGCGGGCGCCGCCGGAGGTCTTCGGATTCGGCGTGATCACCTGCACGCCGGGCTTGACCAGGTCGCTCCAGTCGCGGATCGCCTTCGGATTGCCCTTGCGCACCAGGAACACGATGGTCGAGGTATAGGGCGAGGCGTTGTGCGGCAGCCGCTTCTGCCAGTCCGCCTTGATCAGGCCCTTCTGCGCCACCGCATCGACGTCGTAGCCGAGCGCCAGCGTGACCACGTCGGCCTCCAGCCCGTCGATCACCGAGCGCGCCTGCTTGCCCGAGCCGCCGTGCGACTGGCGGATCGTCACATTGTCGCCGCCCCGGGCCTTCCACGCCTTGGCGAAGGCGGCGTTGACGTCGACATACAGCTCGCGCGTGGGGTCGTAGGACACGTTCAGCAGGGTCGTTTGGGCCTGCGCGAGACCGGCGACGCCGGCAAGGGACAACACTGCGGCCGCAATGGCCAACTGGCGAATCATCTTCAAGGGCTCCCGTCCGTCAGAAAAAAAGCTGGCATGCGCGACGGCATCCATGGCCATCGCGACAGCATCGAGGCTACCGGGCGGCAAGACGACAAGGAACGAATGGTTTCGCCGATCCAAGCACGTTTTTCGCATAAGGGCGAAAACGGCCGTGAGGTGGCGCTGCCGAGCGCCAGCCAAAAGAAAAACCCGCGGTACGGGAGCACCGCGGGTCAAGTTTCCGAGAAGGAAACGGGTAGACAAGTCATGAAGTGCGCCCCCGCAGCTTCATGACGGGGTCATGTTAGCGGCCGGGCAGACGACGGCGGTTGATCCAGGTCAAGAGTTCTGTCGGTGTACTCCCTCTCCCCCTTAGGGGGAGAGGGTTGGGGAGAGGGAGGTGGTTTCAAACGCCGGCGACATGACGACCGCCGCTTGCCCTCTCCCCCCACCCCTCTCCCGCAAGCGGGAGAGGGGAGACAACCGACTATGTGCGAGTCTTCTCGCTTCGCTTGCCTCGTCCGATGTGTACTCCCTCTCCCCCTCAGGGGGAGAGGGTTGGGGAGAGGGGAACTCGAACCGGACCATCAGGCTTCAGGAATGGAGGCGCTTGTCGACTTCATACGACCATTGCGCCAGAGCGGCGGCGCCGGTCTTGCCATGAACAGTCGCCGGTATGGCATGTAGACGTAAGCCAAGCGCCGCGACGATCCTCAAAACAGTCGCAAAGTCGGCCGTCGACTTCGTGTTCAGTAGCTTGCCGAGCGCGTCGACCGACAGTCCTGCGCGCACAGCGACATCATGCAGGCCCTTGGCACGAACAATGTCGCCCAATGCCGCGATCACCAATTCCGGATCCTGTTCTTCAAGACAGGCCTCCAGATACAGCGCCATCTGGCGATCCGTCTTGAGGTGATCGGCAATGTCAAAAACTCTGGTTTTTGCGGTCATTTCCTACTCCAGATGCAGGCGAGCCAGTCGCAACGCCAGTGCGATGTCCTGGCGTTGCGTCCGCTTGTCTCCTCCTGCCAACAGCAGCACTACGGCGGTGCCATGCTGCTTGAAATAGACGCGATACCCGGGGCCATAGTGTATGCGCATTTCGGCAACACCCTCGCCAACGGCAGCCCAATCGCCAGCGTTTCCAGACATCAACCGTCGAATCCGAACGAGTACGCGCGACTTCGCTCGCTCGTCTCTCAAGGTGGAGATCCATTCTTCAAATTCGGGGGTGGCGCGGATCGTCGGCATGACCCGACGCTACCGAGGCCCCTATCGGACGGCTATGAGACTACCGGTCCGTCAGATCAAGATCGAACAACGGCGACAAGACAAAAAAACGCCGGGCCTTGGCCCGGCGTCTTCATGCGGCGGCATTCGGCGAAACGACTGACGCCTCTGCAGGTCAGTGCACCACCCTGCCAAACGTGAACTCCCCATCCCGGTAGTCCACCGGCACCACATCCTTGGCGCCGAACTTGCCTTCCAGGATCAGCCGCGCGACCGGGTTTTCGATCTGATGCTGGATCGCGCGCTTCAGCGGCCGCGCGCCGAAGACCGGATCGTAGCCCGCGCTGGCGATGCGCTCGAGGGCGGCGTCGCTGACTTCCAGCGCCATGTCCATCCGCGCCAGGCGCGACTGCAGGCGCTGCAGCTGGATCTTCGCGATCGACTCGATGTGCTTCTGGTCGAGCGCGTGGAACACCACCACCTCGTCGATGCGGTTCAGGAACTCGGGCCGGAACTGCGTCTTGACCTCCTGCCACACGGCGCCCTTGATCGCCTCGTGCGGTTCGCCGGTCATCTGCTGGATGATCTGCGAGCCCAGGTTCGAGGTCATCACGATCACCGTGTTCTTGAAGTCCACGGTGCGCCCCTGGCCATCGGTCAGCCGGCCGTCGTCGAGCACCTGCAGCAGCACGTTGAACACGTCCGGATGGGCCTTCTCGACTTCGTCGAGCAGCACCACGCTATACGGCTTGCGCCGCACCGCCTCGGTCAGGTAGCCGCCTTCCTCGTAGCCGACATAGCCCGGCGGCGCGCCGATCAGCCGCGACACGCTGTGCTTCTCCATGAATTCGCTCATGTCGATGCGGATCAGATGCTCCTGCGAATCGAACAGGAACTCGGCCAGCGCCTTGCACAGCTCGGTCTTGCCGACGCCGGTCGGGCCGAGGAACAGGAACGAGCCATACGGCTTGTTCTCGTCAGACAGCCCCGCGCGCGAACGGCGGATCGCGTCGGACACCAGCCGCACGGCCTCGTCCTGGCCGACCACCCGCTTGTGCAGATAGTCCTCCATCGCGATCAGCTTCTCGCGCTCGCCCTGCATCATCTTGGCGACCGGAATGCCGGTCGCGCGGCTGACCACCTCGGCGATCTCTTCGGCGCCGACCTGCGTGCGCAGCAGCCGGTTGGGCTGCTTCTGCTCGCTGGCCTCTGCCGCGGTGGCGGCCTTGAGCTTGCCTTCGAGCTCGGGCAGCTTGCCGTACTGCAGCTCGGCGACCTTGTCGAGCTTGCCCTCGCGTTGCAGCCGCGCGATCTCCAGGCGGATCTTGTCGATCTCCTCCTTCAGCGCAGCGGCGCCCTGGGCCGCGCCCTTCTCGGCCTTCCAGATCTCGTCGAGGTCGGCGTACTCCTTCTCGAGCCGCTCGATCTCCTGCTCGATCAGTTCGAGCCGCTTGCGGGACGCCTCGTCGGTTTCCTTCTTGACCGCCTCGCGCTCGATCTTCAGCTGGATCGTGCGGCGCTCGAGCTTGTCCATCTCCTCCGGCTTGGAGTCGATTTCCATCTTGATGCGCGCGGCCGCCTCGTCGATCAGGTCGATCGCCTTGTCGGGCAGGAAGCGGTCGGTGATATAGCGGTGCGACAGCTCGGCCGCGGCGACGATCGCCGGGTCGGTGATCTCGACGCCGTGGTGCAGTTCGTACTTTTCCTGCAGACCGCGCAGGATCGCGATGGTGGCCTCGACCGTCGGCTCGTCGACCAGCACCTTCTGGAAGCGGCGCTCCAGCGCGGCATCCTTCTCGATGTACTTGCGGTACTCGTCCAGCGTGGTCGCGCCGATGCAGTGCAGCTCGCCGCGCGCCAGCGCGGGCTTGAGCATGTTGCCGGCGTCGATCGCGCCCTCGGCCTTGCCGGCGCCGACCATCGTGTGGATCTCGTCGATGAAGACGATGGTCTGGCCCTCGTCCTTGGCGATATCGGACAGCACCGCCTTCAGGCGCTCCTCGAATTCGCCGCGGTACTTGGCGCCGGCCAGCAGGCCCGCCATGTCGAGCACCAGCACGCGCTTGTTCTTCAGCGTTTCCGGGACTTCGCCATTGACGATGCGCTGCGCCAGCCCTTCGACGATCGCGGTCTTGCCGACGCCCGGCTCGCCGATCAGCACGGGGTTGTTCTTGGTGCGGCGCTGCAGGATCTGGATTGCGCGGCGGATCTCGTCGTCGCGCCCGATCACCGGATCGAGCTTGCCCAGGCGGGCGCGCTCGGTCAGGTCGATCGTGTATTTCTTCAGCGCCTCGCGCTGGGCCTCGGCGTCGGCACTGTTGACCGACTCGCCGCCGCGCACGGCGTCGATCGCCGCTTCCAGCGACTTGCGGCTCATGCCGTGCTCGCGCGCGATGCGGCCGGTCTCGCCCTTGTCGTCGGCGACCGCGAGCAGGAACAGCTCGCTGGCGACGAACTGGTCGCCGCGCTTGATCGCCTCCTTCTCGGTCGCGTTGAACAGCGCCGCCAGCTCGCGGCCGAGCTGGACCTCGCTGGTGCCCTGCACCTGCGGCAGCCGCTTGATGGCGGCGTCGAGCGCGCTGGCCAGGCCGTTGATGTTGACGCCGGCGCGCGACAGCAGCGCGCGCGCCGAGCCGTCGTTCTGCGCCAGCAGCGCGCGCAGCAGGTGCTGCGGTTCGATGTATTGGTTGTCGTTGCCGATCGCCAGCGTCTGGGCATCGGCCAGCGCTTCCTGGAATCGGGTAGTCAGTTTGTCAAGACGCATAGGGAAACCCTCTCTGGGATACGTGTCCCGAGGCGGCCCCGCGGCGCAGTCGGTGCGCATCGCGTCGTCGGCCGGCAGGACACCGGATGTCACTGCCGAAGATAGGGCTTTGCCGTGACATTTCAAGACGAAGCGATGCGTCATTTGATGTGGCGCAAGCAGCGCGCCACCGCACGGCTCAGGAGGACACCGCCGCCGGCCGGTCCTGTCCGAGGTCTTCGGCTCCGCCCGCCCCCTTCTTCTCCAGATTGCGCACCAGCACCAGCGCCTCGCCCTGCAGCACCAGCCGGCCGCCCTCGCCGGTGATGTCGGTGGCCAGGTTGACCAGCTCCTTGTCGGTGCGCAGCCGCACGATCCGCACCGACGCCCGCAGCGGCTCGCCCAGCCGGGCCGCCGCGCGCAGCCGCAGCGACTGCTTCATCCAGCCGGTGCCGCGCCCCGGGAGCCGCGTGCCCAGCAGGTCGGAGAACATGCCGGCCAGCAGCGGCAGCGGCACCACCGGGCCGTCGAAGCCGCGGCGCCTGGCCAGGGCCGTATCCGTGTAGAGCGGATTGGCATCCTCGCTGAGCGCCACATAGTCGTCGATATCGGCGCGCTCGAAGCTGCGCACCGCGTCCGCCTGCTGCCCCGGCCTGAGGTGATACAGCGCCGCATCGCCGGCCACGGCGGCCACGGCGCCCGCCGCGCCGCCGATCGACGGTCCGGCGAGCGCGGCGGCATCGGGGTCGAGCAGCAGCTCGGCCTCGCCGCTCGCCGTGACCGGCGCCTCGTCCGCCGACAGCGCACGGCCGCCGCGCTGCACGCAGCGGATCGCGGTGCGCAGCGCGACCCGCCCCGCGGCGCCCTCCCCCGGCACCAGTTCCGCCACCACGGCGTCGCCGACGTAGGTCGGCTGCGGAAACATCAGCGTCTGCGCCAGCGGCAGCACCGGCCCCGCGCGGCCGCGCCGCATCTGCGCGCACAGCAGCGAGAACAGCAGCATGCCGTGCGCGACGGTGGCGCCGAAATGCGTGCCGCGCGCGAACGCCGGATCGCAGTGGATCGGATTGTCGTCGCGCGACAGGCGCGCGAAGCGATCGAAGTCGTGCTGCGTCAGCACGCGGGGCACGGCGGGCAAGGAGGGCGGCATCGTTGCCATCGTCACTGCGGTACCTCGACGATGCCGCCCGTGACCTCGATGCGGTCGCCGGCGGCGGGGCTGGCGGCAAAGCCCGGCACGTTGGACGGCTGAATCGCCGGCGCCGGCGTATTCGGCGCGCCGCCGCGCGGCACCGTGCGCACCACCTGCGACGGCGGCAGCGGCGTGCCGCTGCGCAGATGGTCGTACATCGCGTCGAGCGCCCGGTTCAGGTACAGGTGCAGCGGCACATAGCGATTGCCATAACCCGGCACCAGCGCATTGAAGGCGTCGAAGTGCTGGGCGTTGGTCACCTCGATGTACGACAGCCGGCTGGCCGCGCCCTCGCGCTGGCGGTTCAGGCCCAGGTACGGGCGCGAGGTGTGGTTGACCGGCAGCAGCGCATCGTCGCGGCCGTGCACGATCAGCGCGGGCTTGCCGCGCAGATTGCCGTTGCGCAAGGTCAGGCGTTCGCCCACCTGCAGCGCCAGGGCCTGCGGCGAGTTGCCGGTCACCAGGTCGCGCAGGCAGCGCGCTCCGGCCGTGTTGGCGTCGTCGACCGGCGAGCCGGGCGAGCGCGACAGCAGATCGCGGCGCGGCCCCCGCGGGTCCAGGTCGTTGATCAGCTGCACGCCCGACGACGGCGGCACGCCGTTGCCGGTCGCGAACATGTTGGCCATCTGCGCCTGGGTCACCGGCGCGGGCTCGAATGCGGCGTTGATGCCGCTGAAGCTGTAGCCGCACAGCCGGTCGGTCACGCTGGCGCGCGACAGCGCATTGGCATAGGTCACCGACACCGCGCTGGCCACCTCGAAGAAGCCCAGCGAGGCATGCAGCACCGCCGACTCCGGTTCCCAGCCGTAGTCGCGCAGCGTCTGCTGCGCGCTGGCCGCCTGCTCGGCGAGCGTGGCGCCCCGGATGATGCCGGCGCTGGCGAGCGCCGCGCAGCGGTTGGCCGGGATGCTGCCCAGCGTCGCGTAGAAGCCGACCGCCGGCGCCTGCGCGTTGGCCGGGTCCTGCGCCGCGCACAGCTGCAGCAGGTTGGCCATCGTCGTGTAGTCGTACAGCGGGCGGCCGTTGACGGCCACCGGCGTGCCGCCGCGCCGCACGGTGATGCCGGCGTCCCGGGGCATGTTCAGGTTCGGCTCGCTGACCGCGACGCCGTCGATCAGGCCCTGCAGGTCGGCCTCGGCCGCCGCGACCGCCGCGCCGCCGCCATTGGACAGGCTGGAGGCGATCACCAGCAGCTTGTCCTTGTCGATGGTGCGGCGGCGCTGGCCGTCGCGCATCTCGCCGTGGCGGTCGTTGATGGCCCAGATGCCGAATTCGATCGCCTGCAGCGTGAACAGCCCCCAATCCTTCTCGGGGTTGCGCTGCGAATGCGCATGCTTGAAGGCCAGCCGATGCGGCGCCGCGGCGTTGAAGGCGGCGCGCGCGTTGTCGTCGAGCGGCGCGGCGAAATGCGCGTCCCGGCCCGCCGCTGCGCGGCTGGTGCGGGTGCCGTCGATCAGCGCAACGGTGTCGTTGCCCAGATCGTGCGGCGCGGCGCCGGTGCCCTTGTCGGTATAGGCCACCGCGCAGCCGCGCTTCAGGCCCCATTCGCCGGTCGAGATGCCGCCATAGACGCCGCGCGAGCCCGACGAGGTGGCCGTGATCAGGCACGGCTTCGCCGGATCGAAGCCGGCCGGAATCTGCACCAGCATCGTGACGTTCTGCCGGCCGCTGCCGTCGTCGGCATAGGCCAGATACTCGACGCCGGGGATCTTGCCCTGACCCCCGGTGACATTGCCCTGCGCATCGACGTTGGGCCCGTACAGCGTGCCGTAGCCGCCGGCCGCGCTGACATCGACCAGCGCCTGGTAGTTGCTCCAGATCGCATAGCGGCGCAGCTCGGTGCGGGTCGGCGCGTTGGGATCGGCCGGCAGCGGCGGCGTGGCGGCGGCCAGTCCGTCCTTGCCCAGGCCCGCGGTCAGCAGATCGTCGGCGCTGCCATCGTAGTCGTGCACCGTCAGCGCGCTGATATAGGCCGGCCGCTGGTTGACCGGCGCGCGATGGTCGTCGTCATCGTCCGAGCCGCAGGCGGCGAGCGCCATGCAGGCCAGCGGGATCAGCAACCTCCACCCTCCCGACCGTCCCGACCCTGCCGATCCTGCCGCTGCCCGGCCCTGGCCGACTTCGCCGCGCCATTGCCCTGCCCCCGCGCTTCCGTCTCTGTGCTGCATCGTGGTCTCCTTGCATGGCAACGCCGCATGCGAGCGCCGCATCATTGCTGCCGGTATTGCATGCGCAGCTTGTGTTTTTCGATCTTGCCCGACGGCGTGCGCGGCAACGCATCGACCACGCGCACATGGCGCGGCACCTTGTAGCCCGCCAGCCGTTGCCGGCAGTGCGCGATCGCATCGTCCGCGCTCAGCTGCGCGCCCGGCTTGAGCACCAGCAGCGCCATGCCGACCTCGCCCCAGCGCGCGTCGGGCACGCCGATCACCGCGGCTTCGGCGACCTGCGGCAACGCGAACAGCGCCTGCTCGACCTCGGCCGGATAGACGTTCTCGCCGCCGGAAATGAACATGTCCTTGGCCCGGTCGACGATGTAGTAGTCGCCGTCGGCGTCGACGTAAGCGATATCGCCCGAATGCAGCCAGCCGTCGCGCAGCGCGGCCGCGGTCGCCTCGGGCAGGTTCCAGTAGCCCGGTGTCACGCCCGGGCCCTTGATCAGCAGTTCGCCACGCTCGCCCGGCGGAACGTCGTTGCCGAGCGGGTCGACCACGCGCGTCAGCATCGAGCCCACCGGCTTGCCGATCGTGCCCGGCTTGCGGCGCGCGGTGTCCTCGTCGGCGACGAACACGGTCGGGCCGGTCTCGGTCATGCCGAAGCCGAAGCAGATCGTCACGCCCTTGGCCTGCCAGGCCTGCAGCAGCGGCAGCGGCACCGGCGAGCCGCCGGCCGCGCAGCTGCGCAAGCGCGACAGGTCGGTGCGTTCGAAGTCCGGATGCTGGCTCATGAACTGGTAGATCGACGGCACCGCGAAGAACATCGTGATGCCCGCGCCGGAGCGCGCATCGAGCCGCGCCAGCGTGGCGCCCGCATCGAACTGGCGGGTGATGTGCACGGTGCCGCCGGCGTGCAGCACCGGATTGGCGTAGAGGTTCAATCCACCGGTATGGAAGAACGGCAGCACCGCGAGCATCACGTCGTCGCGCGTGATGCGGTTGGCAATGGTCGCGTTGACCGCGTTGAAGAAGACCATGCCGAAGGTCTGGATCACGCCCTTGGGCCGCCCGGTGGTGCCCGAGGTGTACAGCAGATGCCAGACCTCGTGCTCGTCGCGGCAAGGCATCTCGATGAGGCGCCCCGATGCGGCGGCCAGCACCGCCTCGTATTCGGTCCAGCCGGCCGGTACGTCGGCGGCTTCGTCATCGGCCAGATGCAGCACCGCACGCCATCGGCGTCCCCGCGCCAGTCCGGCCACCACGTGAAGAAAGCCGTCGCCGGCCACCAGCACGTCGGGCGTGCAATCGTCGAGGATGGGCTCGAGTTCGGCCGGCGCCAGCCGCCAGTTCAGGCAGACCGTCACCATGCCGGCCTTGGCGCAGCCGTACAGCATCTCGAGATAGTCGGAACTGTTGTGCGCCAGCACGGCGACGCGGCTGCCGGGCGCCAGCGCCAGCGTGCCGGTCAGATACTCGGCGAAGCGGCTGGCGCGCTCGTCGAACTGCCGATAGCTGATCTGCCGGCCGCTGTCGACGTCGACCAGCGCGATCTTGTCGGGGCGATGCTGTGCGTGCTTGTGCAGCCAATCGACTACGTACATGAGCGCCCCGCCTTGCGGTGAACCGCGATGATGAGCCCGGCCATCGTCGTCATCGCGCGGCGCGCAGACGTCCCACGATGCCCTGCGGGAAATAATAGACGCTGAGCACGAACAGCAAACCCAGCCACAACAGCCAGCGGTCCGGATGCAGCAGCGACGACAGCAGCGGCAGCGCCGCGGTAGCCTCGCTGGCCAGCTTCATCACGTCCTGCAGATAGGTCTGCGCCAGCAGGAACAGCACGGTGCCGATCACCGCGCCATACATCGTGCCCATGCCGCCGATCACGACGATCAGCAGGATGTCGACCATGATCTCGAACGACAGCGAGGTATCCGGGCCGTTGTAGCGCAGCCAGATTGCCATCAGCACGCCGGCCAGCGTGGCGAAGGCCGCCGACAACACCGTCGATACGGTGCGATAGACCACGGTGCGGTAGCCGATCGCCTCGGCGCGGAAGTCGTTTTCGCGGATGGCCTGCAGCACGCGGCCGAACGGCGAGTTGACCACGCGCAGCAGCAACAGGAACAGCACCGCCGCGCCGGCCAGCACCAGGTAGTACGAAACGAGCTTGCCGTTGAGCGGCACGCCGAGCCATTCGCGCACCTCGCCGTCGGCGTCTTCCAGCGCGAAGCCCGGCGTCAGCAGCGCCGGCACCTTGAACGACAGCCCGTCCTCGCCGCCGGTCCAGGCCGACAGTTGCGACACCAGCGTGGCGAACGCGGTGGCCACCGCCAGCGTGATCATCGCGAAGAAGATCGCGCGCACGCGCAGCGAGAACAGGCCGATCACCAGCGCCAGCAGCATCGACACGATCAGCGCGCCGGCGACGCCGGCCAGCAGCGCGCCCCAGCCCGGCTCGAAGCGCGTCATCGCGATCGCCACGCCATAGCCGCCGATGCCGAAGAACATCGTATGCGCGAACGACACGATGCCGGTGTAGCCGAGCAGCAGGTCGTAGCTCGCCACCAGCACCACGAAGATGCAGATCTTGGCGGCCATGTTGAGCGCCCGCGCGCCGGGGATCAGGAACGGCGTGCAGACCAGCGCCAGCAGCAGAAGCACCAGCAGCGCCGTCAGCACGCGGCTGCGCGGGGTATCGCCGGAGAGCAGTCGAATCATGATGCGGTCGGTTCCTTTGCCATGCGATGTGACGCGGCGACCAGCCTCAGCGCCGCGCCACCGGATACAGCCCCTGCGGGCGCCACAGCAGGATCAGCACCATCAGCAGGATGTTGGAGAACAGCGCCACCTTGGGGAACAGGAAGCCGGTGTAGTTGGCCATCAGCCCGACCAGCAGCGCGCCGACGAAACAGCCCGCGGTGGAACCGAGTCCGCCGATGATGATCACGATGAAGATCAGCACGTTGACCTGTGCGCCGATCGCCGCGGTGATGTTCTGCTGATAAAGGCCCCACAGCACGCCGCCCATGCCGGCCAAGCCTGCACCGACCGCGAACACGCCGACGAACAGCCGGCGCACGCGGTAGCCGAGCGCCTCGACCATCTCGCGGTTCTCGACGCCGGCGCGGATCAGCAGGCCGATGCGGGTGCGGTTCAGCACCAGCAGCATCGCGATGAAGACCACCAGCCCCAGCACCACGGCGATCAGCCGGTATTTCTCGATCGCGGCATCGCCGAGCAGCACCGCGCCGCGAAAGCTCGCCGGCAGCGTCAGCGCGATGGTCTCGGGGCCCCAGATCGCCTTGATCAGTTGTTCGGCGACGATCATGCCGCCCATCGTGATCAGGATCTGCTTCAGATGCTGGCCATAGACGGGACGCACCACCACGCGCTCGAAGGCCAGGCCCAGCGCGCCGGCCACGACCATCGCCGCGGCGATCGCCAGCGCGAACACTGCAAGGTTCAGCGCCAGACTGTCGGCCTCGACCCAGGGCGCCAGCGGCAGCAGCACCGAGGCCGCGATATAGGCGCCCACCGCGATAAAGGCGCCGTGGCCGAAGTTCAGCACGTCCATCAGGCCGAACACCAGCGTCAGGCCCGACGACACCACGAAGACGATCATGCCCATCGCCAGGCCCGCGACGGTCAGCGTCAGCCAGGTCGAGCCGCTGCCGATCAGCGGGTACGCCAACAGCATCAGCAGCGGCGCGAGCGCCAGCGGCAGCCAGTCCAGCCGTGCGGCCGGCAGATGGGCGGCATTGGCCGCCGGCGTGGCATCAGCGGCGACGGGGGTCACAGGCGTGGCGGGTTCGGACGCGGTGCTGCCAGCGGTCATGGTTCGGTTTCCTCGCACAAGGCAGACATCATCAGGGCCGACATCATTGATGCGCGGCCAGCGACAGCCCGAGCAGCCGCTGCTGCAGCCCCTCGTCAGCGGCCAGCTGGGCCATGGTGCCGGCGTGCACCACACGGCCGTCGTCCATCACCGCCACCGTGTCGCCCACCGCGCGCGCCATCTGGAAGTTCTGCTCGACCAGCAGCATCGACACCTCGGTCTGCTTCAGCTCGCGAAACACCGCGATCATGTTCTGGATGATGGCCGGCGCCAGCCCCTTGGTCGGTTCGTCGACGATCAGCAGCCGGCGCGGCTCGACGATGGCGCGCGCGACCGACAGCATCTGCTTCTGGCCACCGGACAGCACGCCGGCGCGCTGGTGCCAGAACACCTTCAGCGCCGGGAACATGCGCAGCACCCAGTCGAGCCGCTGTGGATCGGCCGGGCCCTGGCGCGCGGCCAGCCGCAGGTTCTCGGCCACGGTCAGGTCGGAGAACACGCCCATGTTTTCCGGCACGTAGCCGATGCCGGCCTGCGCGATCGCCGGCGTATCGAGCGCGGTGATGTCCCTGCCGTCGAATTCGATCCGGCCGGCGCTGGCGCGCCACAGGCCCATCACGGTGCGCAGCGTGGTGGTCTTGCCTGCGCCGTTGCGTCCGAGCAGCATCGTGATGCCGCCGCGCGGCACGTCCAGCGTGACGCCGTGCAGGATGTGATACGGGCCGATATGCGTCTGCACGTCGCGCAGGCGCAGCAGCGGCTGCGCCGCGGCCTGCGGAGCGGAATGCCGAGCGGATGACGAGGTCGTGGGCTCAGGCATCTGTGCCCTCCCCGTCGGCCGGCAGCCCCAGATAGGCCTGCTGCACGATCGGCGAGGCCATCACCTCGGCCGGATCGCCATCGGCCATCAGGCTGCCGTTGTGCAGCACGACGATGCGATCGGCCAGCGAGCGCACCACGTCCATCTTGTGTTCGACCAGCAGCACGGTGTGCGAGCGGTCCTGCTTGATCTCGCGGATCAGGTCCAGGATCACCGGCACCTCGTCGACGCTCATGCCGGCGGTCGGCTCGTCGAACATGAACACGCGCGGGCGCAGCGCCAGCAGGATCGCAACCTCGAGCTTGCGCTGGTCGCCATGCGGCAGCGCGGCCACGGTCAGGTCGCGCCTGGATGCCAGCGCGACCCGTTCCAGGCAGCGCTCGGCCTCGGCATTGACGCCGCGATGGCTGCTCCAGACGGTCAGCAGATCGAGGCCGATGCGGGCCCGCGCCTGCACCGCCAGCCGCACGTTCTCCAGCACCGTCAGATTGGGAAACAGGCTGGTCAGCTGGAAGGCCCGGCCGATGCCGCGGCGGGCCTTGCCGGAGGCGCTCAGGCCGGTGATATCGCGGCCGTACAGCGCGATGCGGCCGCCGGTCGGCGCGAGCTGGCCCGAGATCAGGTTGAAGTACGTCGTCTTGCCGGCGCCGTTCGGACCGACGATGCAGGTGAGCTCGCCGGCGCGGAAGGCGCACGACACCGCGTTGACGGCCACGTGGCCGCCGAAGCGGATCGTCAGGTCGCGCGTTTCCAGCGCGGGCTGTCCGGCCGACGTGGCCGCGCCCACGGGGCCACGGCTTGCGTCGCCGCCGGGCAGCGGCGCCGCCCCATCGACCGCGGCGGTACGCGCGGCCGCGTGGGTCGCGCAGGACGAGCGGGCCGCATCCAGGTTGGCAGGGCTGGCTTGCACCGGGCGCTCCACCGCTTATTGCCGCTTGTTGCGGATCGGCACCTGCATTTCCTCGGGCTTGATCTCGCGGACCAGCTCGGGGACGCCCCAGGCGAAGGCGGGGTCGACCTTGATCTTGAAGTGGTACATCGACTGCATCGCCTGATGGTCCTCCTTGCGGAAGGTCATCCGGCCCTTCGGCGTGTCGAACGACATGCCTTCCATCGCCGCGATCAGCTTCTCGCTGCCGGTGGCGCCGCCGGTCTTCTTCAGCGCCTCGACCAGCGCGATGCCCGAGGCCATGCCGCCGGCGGTGAAGAAGTCCGGCGGGGTCTTGTACTTGTTGTAGTGGTTCGCGACCAGCCACTGGTTGGCGGGATTCTTCGGGATGCCGAAGTAGTAGTAGGTCGCCCCTTCCATGCCGGGGAAGTTCTTGTAGCTGGCCATCGCCGGCAGGATGTTGCCGCCGGTGGCGATCTCGATTCCGTAGCGCTTCGGATCGAGGTCCGCGATCTTGAACGGATTGCCGGCGCCGGCCCAGATAATGAAGATCACCTTGCGGCCGGGCTTGTCCTTCAGCGCATCGAACAGCCGCTGCGCGCCGGCGGTGAAATCGGTCGTGTTGGTCGGCAGGTATTCCTCGTGCACGACCTTGGCCTGCTTGAGCGCGTCCTTGAACGCCTTGACGCCGTCGCGGCCGAACGCGTAGTCCTGCGCCAGCGTGGCGATCTGCACGCCGGGCTTGTCGAGCGCCACCGCGTTGGCGATCGCGTCCTGCGAGGAATTGCGGCCGGTGCGGAAGATATAGCGGTTCCACTTGTCGCCGGTGATCGAATCGGCCACCGCGGGCTCGACCAGCAGGACCTTGCGGTATTCCTCGGCCACCGGCAGCATCGCCAGCGCGGTGCCGGACGAGGTCGGTCCCACCGCGATATCGGCGCCGTCGTCGCTGTAGGCGGCGGCCAACTGGGCCTTGGCGACGTCGGGCTTGCCCTGCGTATCCTTCTCGATCACCACCAGCTTGCGGCCATTGACGGTCATGGTGCCGCCGGTCGCGTAGTCGAGCCCCATCATCAGCCCGATCTGCGTCTGCTTGGCATAGGCCTCGAGCGCGCCGGTCTTGTCGTAAACGTGGGCGATGCGGATGTCCTTGGCGGCAGCCGTGCCGGTCGTCAGCAGCGCGGTGGCCAGCGTCGTGGCGAGCGCGGCGGCAAGCGCCGCGGTGCGGCGGGCGATGCGGTGGGGTCCCATTGTTTGTCTCCTCGGTCCTTTTTGTTTTGTCCTGGCCTGGCTGGTACCGCTTATGTTTTTTTCGTTGGGGTCTTTCTCATCGGGGCGCCAAGCCGTGCGTGATCAGGTCGAACGCGGTGTCCACCACCTTCTCCATCGAGGCCGGCCGCTTCCAGCGCGCATAGCGCATGCCGAGGAAATTGCTGATGCCGATCAGGCACCAGGCGCGCACCTCGGCGTCGCCCGGGACGATCTCGCCCAGTTCCTGCGCGCGGGTCAGGCGGCGGCTGTAGAGCTCGGCGAAGACCTGGAAGTACTGGCTGTAGATGGTCTCGTCCACCGAATACGAGTCGAGCACGATCCGGTACAGGTTCTTGTGGCGCGAGACAAAGGACAGGAACGCCTTCAGGCCCAGGCGTTCGGCCTCGATCTGCGTGGTGGCCGGCGCAACATGCTTGCGCAGATGCGCGCGCACCAGTTCCAGCATGTGCTGGACCAGCGCGCGGAACACGTCTTCCTTGTCCTTGAAGTACAGGTAGAAGGTGCCCATCGCCACCTGCGCCTCCTGCGTGATCTCGGAGATCGACGCGGCGTAGTACCCCTTCTCGCCGAACACCTTCTCGGCGGCCCGCAGCAGCGCGTCGCGCGTCTTCTGGCCGCGCGCGGTTTTCGGGATCACACAGGCTTCGGTCGGTGGCATCGGCGCCTTCGTTCGAGCGGGAATACGGTTGGTCGGCGGTTGGTCGGCGCTTGGTCTGCGCTTGGTCGGCGGTCGGAAAGCGCTTCGACAGCGTTTGTGCAGCAACGGAAAGCTGACGCCGGGCCGCACCGGCGGGCCATGTTCCGGAATCGCGGATCAGGCCCGTCGAACCTGATAAGTGATTCATGTTTCATGGTATAAAGCAGCGAATCGGAATGTCAATAGATGGCTGTCCCGAGGGACCGCGGCCGGCACGGCTGCGGCAGCCGGCTTCGCCGCTCCCCGAGGATGCGCCATGCCGCCACGGAGACACCGTTTGGACGCCGCCGATCCCACCGCCACGCCAGGTCCCGCCACGCCGTGCCCTGGCGCTCCCTGCCCTGCCACGCCGCCCGGCGCCCCTTTCAGCTGCACGGCATACCCCGCCGAAGGGGGGCTGCCCGGCTGGCGCGAGACTGGCAACGGGCGGCCCTTGCTGCTGCTGCACGGCTGGTCGGTGCCCGGGCAGGCTTTCGCCGCGCAGGCGGCACTGGCGGAGCAGGGCTACCGCGTAATCGCACCGGACCATGCCGGCCACGGACTGTCGGCGCAATGGCGCAGCGCCGGCTGCGGCACCATCGCGGGACTGGCCGACGGCGTCGCCCGGCTGATCGACGCGCTGGCGCTGCGCGACGCCGTGGTGGCCGGCTGGTCGATGGGCGCGATGGTCGCCTGGGAACTGCTTCGCAGCCGGCCGAGGCAGTGGCTCGCGGCACGGGTGGCGATGATCGGCGCGATCGACATGACACCGCGCCTGGTGACCGGGACGGACTGGGAACACGGCCTGCACGGGCGCTACGCCGCCGCGGACGCCGTCCAGATGGCGGCACGCGTACGGCGCCACTGGCACGGCATGGTGCCGCTGGTGGCCTCCGGTCTGTGGGCCGAAGGCAGCGAAGCGCCGGCGCGCGAAGCCGCCGTGCTGCGGGAATGGATGATGGGGTGCGACGCCGGCGTGCTGGCCGAGCTGTGGCTCGACATGGCGCGGCAGGACTATCGGCCGATGCTGCGCGAGGCCCCGCTGCCGCTGTTCTGCCTGTACGGGGAACGCAGCCGGCTCTACCGGCCTGCGCTGGCCGCGGCAACCGCGGCGCTGCAACCGGCGTTGCGGGTGGCAACGATTCCTGCCGCGGGCCACAGCCCGCACATGGAGCAGCCGCAGGCGTTCAACGCTGCCTTATCGAGGTCGATCCGGGGATGACCGCGGAGACGTCGGCTCAGGCCAGCGCCCGATAGCTCCACAGCCCGAACAGCGTCAGCAGCAGCGAACCGCCCAGGTGCAGCAGCACGTGCAGCGCCGCGGCGCCGTAGTCGCCAGCCAGCAGATTGGCCGTGAGCTCGCTGGAAAAGGTCGAGAAGGTGGTCAGCCCACCGAGGAAGCCGGTGATGACCAGCAGACGCCAGGCGGGCGGCAGCGAGGCATGGGCATCGAAGAAGCCGACCGCGACGCCGATCAGGAAGCCGCCCAGCAGATTGGCCGCCAGCGTGCCGTAGGGCAGCGCGGGGTTCGCGGCATTCCACAGCAGCGAGAACAGCCAGCGCAGCCAGGCGCCGATGGCCGCACCGACGCCGACCGCGACAAAGTCCAGCGGGCTCAAGCCGGGGCTCCGGGCAGGCCCTCGCCCTCGTCGGCATCGCCGCTGGCATTGAGCGAACGCACGCCCCAGCGCGCCAGCGCGGCCTCGTCGGTGACGCGGGCGTCGACCCAGCGCGCCCCCTCCGGCGTCGCTTCCTTCTTCCAGAACGGCGCCTCGGACTTCAGATAGTCCATGATGAATTCGCAGGCGGCGAAGGCATTGCCGCGATGGGCCGAGGCGACCGCCACCAGCACGATCTGGTCCTGCGGCTGCAAGGGACCGACGCGGTGAATGATGGTGACGCCTTCGAGCGCCCAGCGCTCCCTCGCGACCGCCTCGATCCGCTCCAGCGCCTTCTCGGTCATGCCCGGATAGTGCTCGAGCTCCATCGCCTGCACCGGGCTGCCATCGTTGACGTCGCGGACCGTGCCGATAAAGCTGGCCACCGCGCCGATGCCGGCACGCCCCGCACGCAGGGCCGCCACCTCGGCGCCCAGGTCGAAATCCTCGCGCTGTACCCTGACGCTCATCTCAGCCTCCGGTCACCGGCGGGAAGAAGGCCACTTCGCTGCCCTCGCCCACCGCGGTATCGGCGCGCGCGACCGCATGGTTGACCGCCATGCGCAGCGCCCGGCCCTCGGCCAGCGCCTCCTGCCAGACGCCGCCGCGCTCGCGCAGCCACTGCCTCACCTCGCCCACGGTCGTGACCGTGTCCGGCAGTTCGACGCGCTCCTGGGCCACGCCCAGTTGCTCGCGTACGCTGGCGAAGAACCGCAATTCGATCTGCATCGCTACCCTCTTCTCTCTACGGCTTCGGCTGCCCTCGCCGGGGCTAGGCCACCAGATTGGCGAACGGCAGGAACGACACGATGTCGCCGCGCCGGATCGGCTGGTTGGGGGGATTGTCGACCAGGCCATCGCCCCAGACCGTCGAGGTCAGCACGCCCGAGCTCTGGTTGGGGAACAGGTCCAGCCCGCCGCCTTCGTTGATCTTCACGCGCAGGAACTCGTTGCGGCGATCGAACTTGGTCAGGTCGAAGTCGGCCCGCATCGGCATGCGCCGCGGCGCGACGTCGGTCACGCCCTGCATCCGCAGGATGAACGGACGCACGAACAGCAGGAAGGTGACGAAGCTCGACACCGGATTGCCCGGCAGGCCGAGGAAGGCCGCGCTGTCGGCGACGCTGGCTGCATCGACAGCACCGGTGGCACCGCCGCGCGACACATGGCCGAACGCCAGCGGCTTGCCCGGCTTGATCGCGATCTGCCACAGGTCCAGCCGCCCTTCGGCCTGTACCGCCGGCTTGATATGGTCTTCCTCGCCGACCGAGACGCCGCCCGAGGTCAGGATCAGATCGTGGCCCTGCGCCGCGCGCCGCAGCGTGTCGCGCGTGGCGTCCAGCGTGTCGGGCACGATGCCGAAATCGGTGACCTCGCAGCCGAGGTTTTCCAGCAGGCCGCGCAGCGTGAAGCGGTTCGAGTTGTAGATCGCGCCGGGCTTCAACGGCTCGCCCGGCATTGCCAGCTCGTCGCCGGTGAAGAACACTGCCACGCGCGGGCGCCGCACCACCTCGACCTGCGCCTGGCCGACCGAGGCGGCCAGCCCCAGCGCCTGCGGCGTCAGCCGCGAACCGGCCGGCAGGATCACGGCGCCGGCCATGATGTCCTCGCCGGCGCGGCGGATCCACTCGCCGGGCCCGGGAGCGTGGTTGACCACGACGAAGTCGCCGTCGGCCTGGCACTGCTCCTGCATCACCACCGCGTCGGCGCCGGGCGGAATCAACCCGCCGGTAAAGATGCGCGCGGCGGTACCGGGCTCGAGCGGCACGCCGACATGGCCGGCCGGAATGCGCTGGGCGACCCGCAGCCGCGCGCCGGGCATCGGCACGTCGGCGCAGCGCAGCGCATAGCCGTCCATCGACGTGTTGTCGGCGGGTGGAACGTCGAGCGTGCTGGCGACGGGCTGAGCCAGCACGCGGCCATTGGCCTGCAGCGTATCGACGCGTTCGCTTTCGGCGATCGGCTGGGCGCCGGCCAGCAGCGCGTCGAGCGCCTGCGCCAGGGTCAGCATCGGGGGACGGTTTTCCATGCGAGGTGCGTTGTCGTCGCGGCCCGCGCAGGCGGGCACGCAGTGTCCGGACAGGCCCCGCCTGCGCGAGGCGGCGCTTGCGGCGGCGGTCATGCCGGCGGCCGCAAGCGGCGGATTCAGAGGGTTACTGAGCGGATTGTAATGACTCGGCGGCCACCGCGCAGGCCGCCGCGGCGGGATGGTCGCCGGATTACAGCCCGGTATGCCGGGCGATATACGCCTTGACCTGCCCCGCGTCGGCCGGCATCACCTCGAAACGCTGCGGCAGCGCCTCGATGCCGTCGAAGGCCGCCGGACGCTCCGGCTCGCGGCCCAGCGCTTCGCGGATCGTGTCGGCGAACTTGGCCGGCAGCGCGGTTTCCAGCACCACCATCGGCGTGCCCGCCGACAGATGCTCGCGCGCGACCTTGACGCCGTCGGCGGTGTGGGTATCGATCGTGATGCCGTAGCGCGACGACAGATCGCGGATGGTCGCCACCCGGTCATCGTGCGTGCTGCGGCCCGAGACGAAACCGAACTGGCGGATGCGCTCGTAGTCCGGCGTGCCGGACAGATCGAAGCCGCCCCTGGTGTCGACATCGCGGAACAGCTGCGCCAGCTTGCTGGCATCCTGGCCCAGCAGATCGAAGATGAAGCGCTCGAAGTTCGAGGCCTTCGAGATGTCCATGCTCGGGCTGGACGTGTGATAGGTCTCGGCCGCCTTGCGCACCCGATAGATGCCGGTGCGGAAGAATTCGTCGAGCACGTCGTTCTCGTTGGTCGCGACCACCAGCTTGTCGATCGGCAAACCCATCATGCGCGCGATATGGCCGGCGCAGACATTGCCGAAGTTGCCGGACGGCACGCAGAACGAGACCTTTTGGCCCGGACCCGCATTGTTCCGATCCGTGGCCAGCAGCCAGCCCTTGAAGTAGTAGACCACCTGCGCGACCACGCGCGCCCAGTTGATCGAATTGACCGTGCCGATCTTCTGGCGCGACTTGAATTCGAGGTCGTTGGAGACCGCCTTGACGATGTCCTGGCAGTCGTCGAACACGCCCTGCACCGCCAGGTTGAAGATGTTCGGGTCCTGCAGGCTGAACATCTGCGCGGTCTGGAACGCGCTCATCTTCTTGTGCGGGCTCAGCATGAACACGCGGATGCCGCGCTTGCCGCGCATCGCGTATTCGGCCGCGCTGCCGGTATCGCCCGAAGTCGCGCCCAGGATATTGAGCTCCTGTCCGGCGCGCGCCAGCGCGTACTCGAACAGATTGCCCAGCAGCTGCATCGCCATGTCCTTGAACGCCAGCGTCGGGCCGTTGGACAGGCCCAGCAGATACAGCGGCGCGCCGGACTCGTCGCCGAGCTTGCGCAGCGGCGTGATGTCGGCCGTGTTGTCGCCGGCGCGGGCGTTGCAATAGACCTCAGGCGTGTACGTCTTGCGCGTCAGCGCACGCAGGTCTTCGGCCGGGATGTCGTCGCAGAACCTGGCCAGGATCTCGTAGGCCAGGTCGGCGTACGACAGCTTGCGCCACGACTCGAGCTCGTCGGCGCTCACCTGCGGATATTGCTGCGGCAGATACAGCCCGCCGTCCGGCGCCAGGCCGCCCAGCAGGATCTCGGAGAAGGTTTGCGGCACGTCGTGGCCGCGGGTCGACTTGTAGTTCATCGTGATGGTGGCCGCCCGGTCGCGCCGGCGCCCGGTTCGGGCGGCGGCGCGGCCATGGGCGCGGCTTCAGTTCAGTTCTTCCATGCGCAGGCGGGTGACGCCCGACAGCACCGTCGGCAGCGCCTCGATCCTGGCGATGGCGGCATTGACCTGCTTCTCGCGCGCCAGGTGCGACAGCATGATGATATCGGTCTGCGGCTCGCCCTCGCGCGACTCCTTCTGCAGCATCGCGTCGATCGAGATGCCGGAATCGGCCAGGATGCGCGTGATGTCGGCCAGCACGCCGGTCTGGTCCGACACGCGCATGCGCAGATAGTAGCTGCTGGTGACTTCCTCGATCGGCAGCACCGGCACGCTGGAGAGCTCGTCCGGCTGGAACGCCAGATGCG
This sequence comes from Cupriavidus gilardii, assembly GCF_017598945.1. GTDB lineage: Bacteria > Pseudomonadota > Gammaproteobacteria > Burkholderiales > Burkholderiaceae > Cupriavidus > Cupriavidus gilardii_E. The sequence goes on along the minus strand of NZ_JAGFTW010000012.1, from coordinate 15,008 downwards.
GCACGCGGTGCTCCGGATCGGCGGTATGCAGGCGCGTCACGTCGACCAGGTCGGCGATCACCGCGGACGCGGTCGGCTCGGCGCCGGCGCCCTTGCCGTAGTACAGCGTGGCGCCGACCGCATCGCCCTGCACCAGCACGGCGTTCATCGCGCCTTCGACGTTGGCGATCAGGCGCGAGGCCGGCACCAGGGTCGGATGCACGCGCAGCTCGATGCCGTCCTCGCGGCGGCGGGTCAGGCCCAGCAGCTTGATGCGGTAGCCCAGCTCCTCGGCGTACTGGATGTCGATCGCGGACAGGCGCGTGATGCCCTCGACGTGGGTCTTGTCGAACTGCACCGGCATGCCGAAGGCGATCGCGCTCATCAGCGTGATCTTGTGCGCGGCGTCGATGCCTTCGATGTCGAAGGTCGGATCGGCCTCGGCGTAGCCCAGCTGCTGGGCTTCCTTCAGCACGGTGTCGAAGTCCAGGCCCTTGTCGCGCATCTCGGACAGGATGAAGTTGGTGGTGCCGTTGATGATGCCGGCGATCCACTGGATGCGGTTGGCGCTCAGGCCCTCGCGCAGCGCCTTGATGATGGGGATGCCGCCGGCCACCGCGGCCTCGAACGCGACCATCACGCCCTTGCTGCGCGCGGCCTCGAAGATCTCGTTGCCGTGCACCGCCAGCAGCGCCTTGTTGGCGGTGACCACATGCTTGCCGTTGGCGATCGCCTGCAGCACCAGCTCGCGCGCGATGCCATAGCCGCCGATCAGTTCGACCACGATATCGATGTCGGGATGCGCCACCACCTCGCGCGCATCGGCCACCACCTGGACCTTGCCACCGGTCAGCTCGCGGGCGCGCTCGGTGTTCAGGTCCGCCACCATCGTAATCTCGATGCCACGGCCCGCACGGCGGCGAATCTCCTCCTGGTTGCGCTCGAGCACGTCGAACGTGCCGCTACCGACGGTACCGATGCCGAGCAGGCCTACTTTGATGGGGTTCATGGTCAATCAGATTCCAGTTTGCAAATTGATGAGCGCAGCGGTGCGTGTTTCCGGAGCCGGCTGCAGCCGCAGTTGCAGCCGCAGTCAGCGAGTCAGTCAGGCCGCCGCGCCGTGTCGTTTTCGATAGGACTCGAGGAAGCGGCCGACGCGGCCGATGGCCTCGCGCAGATCCTCTTCGTGCGGCAGGAAGACGATGCGGAAATGGTCGGGCTTGGCCCAGTTGAAGCCGCTGCCCTGCACCAGCAGCACCTTCGATTCCTGCAGCAGCTCGTAGATGAATTCCTGGTCGTCCTGGATCGGATACATCGACAGGTCCAGCTTCGGGAACAGGTACAGCGCCGCCTTCGGCTTGACGCAGCTGATGCCGGGGATCTGCGTGATCAGCTCGTAGGCCAGGTCGCGCTGGCGGCGCAGGCGCCCGCCCTCGGCCACCAGGTCGTTGATGCTCTGATAGCCGCCGAGCGCGGTCTGGATCGCCCACTGGCCCGGCACGTTGGCGCACAGGCGCATCGAGGACAGCATGTTCAGGCCCTCGATATAGTCGTGCGCGGGGCGCTTGTCACCGGACACGACCATCCAGCCGGCGCGGTAGCCGCACGAGCGGTAGTTCTTCGACAGGCCGTTGAACGTCACCGTCAGCACGTCGGTCGACAGCGCGGCGATCGAGGTGTGCGTGTGGCCGTCGTACAGCACCTTGTCGTAGATCTCGTCGGCGAAGACGATCAGCCCGTGCTGGCGCGCGATCGCGACGATCTCGCGCAGCAGCTCGTCCGAGTACAGCGCCCCGGTCGGGTTGTTCGGGTTGATCACGACGATGGCCTTGGTGTTCGGCGTGATCTTCGCGCGGATGTCGTCCAGGTCCGGCATCCATTCGTTAGCCTCGTCGCAGACGTAGTGCACCGGGGTGCCGCCCGACAGGCTGACCGCGGCGGTCCACAGCGGGTAGTCCGGCGAGGGGACCAGCACCTCGTCGCCGTTGTTCAGCAGCGCGTTCATCGACATCACGATCAGCTCGGACGCGCCGTTGCCGACGTAGATGTCGTCCAGGCCGACGCCGTGGATGTTCTTCTGCTGGGTGTAGTGCATGATCGCCTTGCGCGCGGCGAAGATGCCCTTCGAATCCGAGTAGCCCGCCGAGTTCGGCAGGTTGCGCATCATGTCCTGCTGGATCTCCTCCGGCGCATCGAAACCGAACACGGCCAGGTTGCCGATATTGAGCTTGATGATCTTGTGCCCTTCTTCCTCCATCTGCCTGGCCTTCTCCAGCACCGGGCCGCGGATGTCGTAGCAGACGTTGTTCAGCTTGTTGGATTTCTGGATCGGTTTCACGGCGTGGTCGGGCAGGAGTCTGGCAGAGACAAAAGGAGCAAGGAGCCGCCGGTTCGTGCGGCGGCGAACAGGGAATCTGCGTGGAACAGGGGGTCGTCCGGAGCGCGCTTCGCTGCACTGCGGGGCGTTGCGAGGGCAGCGCGGCCGGCAGGAAGGCAAAGGCTATAATTTAGCGGATTATGACAGACTTCGGCAGGGATCTTGCGATGCAGCGTGGCCGGACCGCGCCCGCCACCGCCCCGGTCCGCGCCTTCCCCGCCGCCGCTTCCCCGACAAGCTCCCCGACCTTTCTCCCCGTCCCGTCTCCCGTAAGGTTCCCCCGTGAAACTCCATGCCGACCAGCCCAACGCCATGAACACCGTCACGGCGTATGGCCCGGGCTATATCGAGATCAACAAGGTGCGCTACACCACCTCCGTGCTGGTGATGCCCGAGGGCGAGGTACGGACCTGGCCGGTCCGGCGCTTCGAGGACCTGGCCGCCGGCCAGTTCGAGGCGCTGCTGGACCATGCCCCCGAGGTGGTGCTGCTGGGCACCGGCGACCGCCTGCGCTTTCCGCACCCACGCCTGACCGCGGCCCTGTCGCGCCGCCATATCGGCGTCGATGCGATGGACATGCCGGCGGCCTGCCGCACCTACAACATCCTGATGGCCGAAGGCCGCAAGGTGGCCGCGGTGCTGCTGCTCGAAGACGCCCCCGAGGGCAGTTGAACCGGCCGCGCCACGGTCGCCCGATGTCTGCCCGACGCCACGCTTGAACTATGCCGACGCGCCCTCATTTGCCGTGAGCACGGCCATGCCCGCCATCCCCGCCCGCCGCGCGCGGCGCCGACCTTTGCCCGATCCGGGGCGGGGAAAGACGACGGCAAGCCTATTTCCCCAGCGCCGCTTCCTCCAGGAGCCACAAGAATGACAGTCAGTCTCAACCAGGCCGTTCCCGATTTCAGCGCACCGGCCACCGGCGGCACCTTCCGCCTCGCCGACCAGCGCGGCAAGACGGTGGTGCTGTACTTCTATCCGAAGGACAACACCCCCGGCTGCACCAACGAGGCGATGGACTTCCGCGATCAGCACGAGGCCTTCGAGGCCGCCGGCGCGGTGGTGTTCGGCGTCTCGCGCGACAGCATGAAGTCGCACGAAAACTTCAAGGCCAAGCTGGAGCTGCCGTTCGAACTGATCTCGGATGCCGACGAGGCGCTGTGCCAGATGTTCGATGTCATCAAGATGAAAAAGCTCTATGGCAAGGAAGTGCGCGGCATCGAGCGCAGCACCTTCGTGATCGACGGCAAGGGCAAGCTGCGCCATGAACTGCGCGGCATCAAGGTACCGAGCCACGTCGACGAAGTGCTCGAACTGGTGCGCGCGATGTGACCTTCACCTGGGCAATTGCCAAACGGAAATCGTTCGGATACATTGCCCCGTAATGAGTTCAGATTCTGATTGCCACGCTGCTTCTCCCCTCCGGCCCAGGCGCCCGATGCCCAGGGCCGGCAGCGGAACTGCCGTGTCGTCTGCCCGCACAAGACAAGCCGCCTCGCCCGCTCAACGGGCCCGGCGGCTTTTTCGTCTGTGCGCGGCCCCGCCCCTTTTCCCCTCCCCCTGAAAGGAACGCCCAGCATGCCGCTGCCGACCATGCCCGCCAAGCCTGCACAACTGCTGGACCCGAGCGAGTTCGCTCCGGTTGCAAGGTTGCCGAAGTCCGCGACGCAGGCAAAAAAGCCCGTTCCGGCCTTGGAACGCGTGGCCCTGCTTGAAAGCGGACCGAGCGAAGTCGCCCCGCCGGCGGTGCAGGCCCGTGCCGCGGGCACACGCGCCCGTTCGAAGGACATGCCGAGCGCGCCGGTGTCGACCACACCGCCGTCGCCGGTGTCGCTGGTCAAGACCACGACCGCTACCACCAGCCGCCGGCAGCGCAAGGACACCGGCCCTGCCAAGCTGTTCGTGCTCGACACCAATGTGCTGATGCACGATCCGTCCTCGCTGTTCCGCTTCGAAGAGCACGACATCTATCTGCCGATGATGACGCTCGAAGAGCTGGACAACCACAAGAAGGGCATGAGCGAAGTCGCCCGCAACGCCCGCGCCGTCAGCCGCACGCTCGACGCGCTGGTGGCCGGCACCGACGGCGTGCTCGACGAAGGGCTGCCGCTGGCCAAGCTGGGCAACCGCGACGCGCAGGGGACGCTGTTCTTCCAGACCCGGCTGAACGACACCAAGCTGCCCGAAGGCCTGCCCGAGGGCAAGGCCGACAACCAGATCCTCGCGGTGGTCAGCGCGCTGCGGCAGCAGCATCCCGAGCGCGACGTCGTGCTGGTGTCCAAGGACATCAACATGCGGATCAAGGCCCGGGCGCTGGGCCTGCCGGCCGAGGACTATTTCAACGACCAGGTCCTCGAGGACAAGGACCTGCTGTACTCGGGCGTGATGGTGCTGCCCAACGATTTCTGGGCCAGGCACGGCAAGGGCGTCGAGAGCTGGCAGGACCCGAAGACCGGCGCGATGTTCTACCGGCTCACCGGCCCGCTGGTGCCCTCGTTCCTCGTCAATCAGTTCGTCTACCTCGAGCCGATGGACGGCAGCCTGCCGCTGTACGCGCAGGTCAAGGAGATCAACGGCAAGACCGCGCTGCTGCAGACGCTGAAGGACTACACGCACCACAAGAACAACGTCTGGAGCGTGACCGCGCGCAACCGCGAGCAGAACTTCGCGCTGAACCTGCTGATGAACCCCGACATCGACTTCGTCACGCTGCTCGGCCAGGCCGGCACCGGCAAGACGCTGCTGGCACTGGCCGCGGGGCTCGAGCAGGTGCTGGACCAGAAGCTGTACAACGAGATCATCGTCACGCGCGCCACCGTGCCCGTCGGCGAGGACATCGGCTTCCTGCCCGGCACCGAGGAAGAGAAAATGCAGCCGTGGATGGGCGCGTTCGACGACAACCTCGAGGTGCTGCAGAAGAGCGACGACAGCGCCGGCGAATGGGGGCGCGCCGCCACGCAGGAACTGATCCGCTCGCGCATCAAGGTCAAGAGCATGAACTTCATGCGCGGCCGTACCTTCGTCAACAAGTTCGTCATCATCGACGAGGCGCAGAACCTGACGCCCAAGCAGATGAAGACGCTGGTCACACGCGCAGGCCCGGGCACCAAGATCGTCTGCCTGGGCAACATCGCGCAGATCGACACGCCGTACCTGACCGAAGGCTCGTCGGGGCTGACCTTCGTGGTGGACCGCTTCAAGGGCTGGAGCCACAGCGGCCATATCACGCTGGCCCGCGGCGAGCGTTCCCGCCTGGCCGACCACGCGGCGGACGTGCTGTGAGCGGACGGAGGCAAGCGATGCGAGTCTATCGCTGGCAGCGCGCCTCTGGCGCGCTGATCCCCTGTCTGATCGCAGCGGCCGCGGCCAGCGCGCCGGGCCTGCTGCGCGCGCAGGCCGTGTCGGAACCGGGGGCGGCGCCGCCTCCAGGCGCGACGGCGCCGGGCGTGGCGTCGCCTTCGGTCGCCACTCCCTCGCCGGCCCCTGCGCCTGTGGTCGCCCCACCGCTGAACGAGCCGGTGATCCGCACCATCGGCGCGGTCAGCTATGTCTGCGGCGGCGTCGGCGAGGATGAACAGCGGCGGCTGGCCGCGCGCCAGAAGCAGTTCAATATGGGCGTGCTGTTTACGCAGGGAGCCACCGGCGAATATCTGGCCGATGTCGAGGTTCGACTGATGCGCGAAGGCCACGAAGTGGCGCGATTTCGCACCGAAGGGCCGCGCTGCCTGATCAAGGCGCCGGAGGGCCGCTACAATGTGCACGCCACTTACAACGGCCAGCCCAAGTCCATGACCGTCGGCACCGGTACCTACGACGCGCAAATGCGCTGGTAGCGATCCGGACATCAGGCGGGACACCTGCGCGGGGCGATGCGCATTGCGCCGCGCAGGTCGATGGACCGCACCGGCTGGCCCACCAGCCCATGCGATCGACAAGCACCGGCCCTGTTTCATCGACCGTTCGTGCGCGCCCCCTGCTGCTGGGCGCCCTCGCCCTGCTGCTGGCCGCCTGCGCCAGCACGCCACCCTCGCGTCATGGTGGCCATGCCCGCGCGCCGCGCGCCCCGATGGTCGAACCGAGCGCCGGCCTGGAAGAGATCTCGATCCAGGCGATGTCGCTGGTCGGCACGCCCTACCGCTACGGCGGCAACACCCCCGATTCCGGCTTCGACTGCAGCGGTCTGGTGCGCTATGTGGTGGCGCGCGCGGCCAACGTCAATCTGCCGCGCACCACCGAGGCGATGGGCACGCGCGGCACGCCGCTCGAGCGCGAGCAGGTCGCCTCGGGCGATCTGGTGTTCTTCAACACCACCGGGCGCGCGAACTCGCATGTCGGCATCTACGTCGGGCAAAACCGCTTCGTTCACGCGCCGTCGACCGGCGGCACCGTGCGGCTGGAGGACATGACCAAGCCGTACTGGGCGTCGCGCTACAACGGCGCGCGACGGGTGGCCAGCGCCGCGGTACCGGTCGCGCCGAGCACGCCGGTTCCGCAGGCCGTGCCCGCCGTGCCGGCTTCCCCGCCATCGGTGCCGAACGCGCCATCGCCGGCGCCGATGCCCGAAGACGACGATCCGATCGCGGCCTTCGCCCATCGCTGATCCGGCGCGGGTCGGCACAGGCACGCAGCCGAAGCACCAAAGGAAAAGGCCAGGCAGATGCCTGGCCTTTGCCGTTGTCCATCGCCCTGTCGGGCGGCGTTACAGCAGATGCCGCCCGATCCACCATGCGATCGCCGACATGAACGCCGACGCGGGAATGGTCAGCACCCACGCCCAGACGATATTGCCGGCCACGCCCCAGCGCACCGCCGAGGTCTTGCGCACCGAGCCGACGCCAACGATGGCGCCGGTGATCGTATGCGTGGTCGAGACCGGCACGCCCAGCGTGGAAGCGAGGAACAGCGAGATCGCCCCGCCCGTCTCGGCGCAGAAGCCGCCCACAGGCTTGAGCTTGGTGATCTTCTGCCCCATGGTCCGCACGATACGCCAGCCACCGAACAGCGTGCCCATGCCGATCGCCACATAGCAGCTGACGATGACCCAGGTGGGCGGCGCGGCGTCGCTTTGCAGCACGTGGCCGCTGGCGATCAGCAGCATCCAGATGATGCCGATGGTCTTCTGCGCGTCGTTGCCGCCGTGGCCCAGGCTATAGAGCGAGGCCGACACCAGCTGCAGCCGGCGGAACCAGCGGTCCACCCGCGACGGCGGCGTGCGGAAGAACGTCCAGCCGACCACCAGCATCAGCAGCGAGCCGAGCAGCATGCCCATCAGCGGCGAGATCAGGATGAACGCCACGGTCTTCAGCAGGCCGCTGGCCACCAGTGCGCCGGTGCCCGCCTTGGCCACCGCCGCGCCGACCAGGCCGCCGATCAGCGCATGCGAGGACGACGACGGGATGCCGTAATACCAGGTGATCAGGTTCCACGCGATGGCGCCGACCAGCGCGCCGAATATCACGTAGTGGTCGACGATATTGACGTCGATCGTGCCGGTGCCGACGGTGGCGGCCACCTTCAGATGAAACACGAAGATCGCGATCACGTTGCAGACGGCGGCCAGCGCCACTGCGTGATGGGGCTTGAGCACGCCGGTCGACACCACGGTCGCGATCGAGTTCGCGGCGTCGTGAAAGCCGTTCATGAAGTCGAACAGCAAGGCGAGCGTCACCAGCAGGACGATCACCCACAAGCTCATTTGTACAGTCTGCATGCGGAGTTCCGGTTGGCGCGCTCAGGCGTTTTCCAGCACGATGCCTTCGATGATGTTGGCCACGTCCTCGCACTTGTCCGTGATCGTCTCGAGCTGCTCGAAGATGGCCTTCATCTTGATCAGCCGCTTGACGTCGGTCTCGTCGCGGAACAGCTTGGAAATCGCCCCGCGCATCAACCGGTCAGCCTCGGATTCGAGCTGATCGATCTGCTGGGCCGTCTTCAGGATCGTGCTGGCGTTGCCCATGTCCTCGAGCAGGCCGACCGCGATCTTGACCAGTTCGCAGCACTGCACGCAGATCGAGGCGAGCTTGCGGGCCTCGTCGGTCAGGCTGGTGACGTCGTACAGCGTGATGGTCTCGGCCACGTCCTCCATCAGATCGAGGATGTCGTCCATGGTCGTGATCAGCTTGTGGATCTCGTCCCGGTCGAGCGGCGTGATGAAGGTCTTGTGCAGCAGATCGATGGTGTCGTGCGTGATGCGGTCCGCCTTCTTCTCGGTGGCCTGCACGCGCCGCGCATGGGCTTCGGCATTGCCGAGATCGTTGATCAGCGTTTCTAGTTCGCGCGATGCGGTGACCGCGCAGTCGGCGTGCTGGTTGAAGTATTCGAAGAACTTGCCCTCGGTGGGCATGAATCGGCCGAACATGGCTGTTCCTTGTCGCGGCGCGCGAGCGCGCCGTCTCGTTGGGAATAACTGGATTGCGGGAGAGATTGCGCAACAGCCGGCGTCGCCGCCGGCTGTCACGGAAAAGCAATATTCTACAGGGTAGTCGGCGCGTGACGTACGCTTTGTGTGGCGCAACACGACGGCGCGCTGCCGCCGCGCCGCACCGGCGACGTCAGGTATCGTTGTCGAAGAACGCCGGGCCGCCGCTGAAGTTGTCGAACTTCGTGAACTGGCCCAGGAAGGTCAGCCGTACGGTGCCGATCGGACCGTTACGCTGCTTGCCGATGATGATTTCGGCGGTGCCCTTGTCCTGCGAATCGGGGTTGTAGACCTCGTCGCGATAGATGAACAGGATCACGTCGGCATCCTGCTCGATGGCGCCCGATTCGCGCAGGTCGGACATCACCGGGCGCTTGTTCGGGCGCTGCTCCAGACTGCGGTTCAGCTGCGACAGCGCAATCACCGGACAGTTGAGCTCCTTGGCCAGCCCCTTGAGCGAACGGGAGATTTCGGAGATCTCGGTGGCGCGGTTCTCGCCGCCGCCCGAGCCCGACATCAGCTGCAGGTAGTCGATGATGATCAGGCCGAGCTGGCCGCATTGCCGCGCCAGCCGGCGCGAACGCGCGCGCAGCTCCATCGGGTTCAGCGCGGGCGTCTCGTCGATGAACAGCTGCGCGTCGTTCATCCGCTGGATCGCATGCGTCAGCCGCGGCCAATCCTCGTCAAGCAGGCGCCCGGTACGCAGGCGATGCTGATCGAGCCGGCCGACCGAGCCGAGCATACGCATCGCCAGCTGCGTGCCGGCCATTTCCATCGAGAACACCGCCACCGGCAGGCCCTGCTCCACCGCGACGTGCTCGCCGATATTCAGCGAGAACGCGGTCTTGCCCATCGACGGACGGCCGGCGACGATGATCAGGTCGCCCGGCTGCATGCCGCTGGTCATCCGGTCCAGATCGATGAAGCCCGTGGGCACGCCGGTGACATCGGTATTGGCGTCGCGGTGATACAGCTCGTCGATGCGTTCGACCACCTGCGTCAGCAGCGGCTGGATTTCCTGGAAGCCCTTCTGCCCGCGCGAGCCTTCCTCGGCGATCGCGAACACCTTCGATTCGGCCTCGTCCAGCAGCTCGCGCACCTCGCGGCCCTTCGGCGCGAAGGCCGAGGTCGCGATATCGTCGGCCACCGTGACGAGCTTGCGCAGCACCGAACGCTCGCGGACGATCTCCGCGTAGCGGCGGATATTGGCCGCGCTGGGCGTGTTCTGCGCCAGCGAATTCAGATACGCGAGACCGCCGACCTCCTCGGCCTTGCCGGCCACCTGCAGCATCTCGTAGACCGTGATCACGTCGGCCGGCTTGGTGTCCGAGATCAGCCGCGCGATGCACTGGAAGATCACCCGGTGATCGTAGCGATAGAAATCCGCCTCGGACAGGAAATCGGCGATGCGGTCCCAGGCCGCGTTATCCAGCAGCAGGCCACCGAGCACCGATTGCTCGGCCTCGATGGAATGCGGAGGGACTTTGAGATTGTCGAGTTGGGGATCGGCGACGGGCGCGTTCATGGGGGGCAATTATAGCGGCCTGCCCGCGCATGGCCGAGCGATTCTCGGTGGGCGCATGGGCTGGACGATGGTGGCGCCGTGCGCGCCGCACGCATTCGTTTGCATTCGTGCGTGGGACGCAAAGAAAAATCGCAGCAAAGAAAAAAGGCAGAAGCGGCTGTCAGCCTCTCCTGCCTTCTTGCCGCCTCGACCGAACCGCGCCGGCGCGAACCGATGTCGCGCCGGCGCGGCCGGCAAGCTTAGACGTGCTCGCCCAGCACCGAGACGGTGATGTCGACCGCGACGTCCGTGTGCAGCGACACGCTGATCGGGTAGTCGCCGACCGTCTTCAGCGGACCGTTCGGCAGACGAACCTGCGCCTTCTCGACCTTGAAGCCCTGGCCAGCCAGCGCTTCGGCGATGTCGGCGTTGGTCACCGAGCCGAACAGACGGCCGTCCACGCCCGACTTCTGCGTGATCTGCACGGTCAGACCGCTCAGCTTCTCGCCTTCGGCTTGCGCCGCGGCCAGCTTCTCGGCGGCGGCCTTTTCCAGCTCGGCGCGCTTGGCCTCGAACTCGGCGATGGCGGTCTGCGTCGCGCGGCGGGCACGCTTGGACGGGATCAGGAAGTTACGGGCGTAACCATCCTTGACGCGAACGATGTCACCCAGGTTGCCCAGGTTGACGACTTTTTCCAGCAGAATGACTTGCATCGTGTTTTCTCCTTAGCGACCAGGCGATCAGTTCTTGTGCAGGTCGGTGTACGGCAGCAGCGCCAGGAAGCGGGCGCGCTTGATTGCCGTGTCGAGCTGACGCTGATAGTGCGCCTTGGTGCCGGTCAGACGAGCCGGCGTGATCTTGCCGTTGTCGCCGATGAAGTCTTTCAGCGTGTCCAGATCCTTGTAGTCGATCTGTTCGACGCCGGCCACGGTGAAGCGGCAGAAGCGCTTGCGCTTGAACAGCGGGTTCTGCTGCTGGAAGCGCTTCTTGTTCTTGTTGTCACGTTTGACGAATGCCATGGTTCAATCCTTTACGAATGCTTTACATCCAGTGATGTGAAAGACGAGAGCCTTGCTGTTGCGGTGCTTGCGGGCGAGGAAGCCTTCGCAGTCGAGCACCGTGCCGAGCGGCGTGCGCTCGAGGTGCTGGCCGACCGGCCCGACGCCCATCGCGGCGATCGCGAACTCGATCTGCCGCGGCGTCTGCGCTTCGACCACCTCGCCGCCGTATTGCAGAAGGCAATTGACGACGGGGATGCCGGCCGGTGTGTAGCGCAACGCGTCGCGCTCGACGAGGGTGGCGTGCAGCCTCAGCTGATTCATCGCGCCACCGCCCCTCGCTTGCCGCTCCGGTCATGCCGGAGCGAACCGCCCACAGCAGACCGCACTCAGGCGGCCTGGCCTTCGCTGGTTTGCGCCGAAGCCTTGCGGGCTTCTTCGCGCTGGACTTCCTTCATCATCGGCGACGGGCCGGTCTCGGCCTTCTTGGTCTGGACGATCAGGTGGCGCAGCACGGCGTCGTTGAACTTGAACGCGTGTTCGAGCTCAGCCAGCGTGTCCTTGCCGCACTCGATGTTCAGGCAAACGTAGTGAGCCTTGGCCAGCTTCTGGATCATGTAGGCCAGTTGACGACGGCCCCAGTCTTCCACGCGATGCACCTGGCCGTTCTGCGACGTGACCAGCGTCTTGTAACGCTCGATCATGGCCGGCACTTGCTCGCTCTGGTCCGGATGGACGATGAATACGATTTCGTAATGACGCATTGACGCTCCTTTTGGGATAAGCCGCCCGGGCGCCAAGTCCGGTGCAGCAAGGGTTAAATAGCCCGCGAGTATAGCCCGGAACGGCCATGGCGGCAAGCTGCATGGGCTCGCTGCCGGATTGGCGTCCCTCGGCGCGCGCTGCGGGCGTCAGATCTGCGCGAAGAACTGCTGCAATCGCACCGGATCGCCCGCCAGGGCGGGATCGGCGCCAAGCGCCAGCAGCAGCGCCACCCGCGCCTTGTATGGATTCAGATCGCCGGCCGATACGAAGGCCCCCGCCGCCGGATTCGGTTGCGCCGGGGCGATCACATTGCCGGCACCTGTGCGTGTGCTGCGCACCACCGCGACACCGGCGCGCGCAGCGTCGGCGAGCGCCGCCCCCAGCGTCTCGTGAATCGATCCATTGCCCGCGGCCGCCACCACCAAACCGCGGACGCCGCTTGCCACCAGCGCATCGACGACCACGCGCCCCGGTTCGGTATAGCTGGCGACGATTTCGACCGCGGGCCAGTTCTCCGGCAGCGGCAGCGCCTGTTGGGGCAGCCGCAGCGGTGCGCGCGTGAAGCGCACCAGCGCGTCCTGCACCAGTCCGATCGGCCCGGTGCCCGGAGACGCGAAGGCATCGACCGCGGAGGTATGCGCCTTGACCGCGTCGCGTCCGGCGTGGATTTCCTGATTGATCACCACCAGCACGCCCTTGCCCGCCGCCTCCGGATGCGCTGCCACCCGCACGGCATCGAGCAGGTTCAGCGGCCCGTCGGCCGACAGCGAGGTCGCCGGCCGCATCGCGGCGGTCAGTACCACCGGTACGCTGGCCACGCCCGCCAGATGCAGCAGCATCGCGGTTTCTTCCAGCGAATCCGTGCCATGCGTGATCACGATGCCGGCCACGTCGTCCTGCGCGGACCAGTGGTGAACCCGCGCCGCCAGGCGCGCCCACAGGCCGAACGACATGTCCTTGCTGTCGACCTGCGCAACCTGCTCGGCCTCGACCCTGGCCACGTCCTTCAGCGCCGGCACCGCCTCGAGCAACGTCGACACCGGCACTGTGGCCGCCTGATAACGCGCACTGCTGGCGGCGCTGGACGCGGAACCGGCGATGGTGCCGCCAGTGGCAAGAACGATGACGCGAGGCAGGGTCATGGGGTACCGAGTTTCAGTAAACAGGCAGGGATTGTACCTGCCGCACACGCGCGGTCCTCTTCGGTCTTGCCCTGCCCTGCGTCCGCTCTGCCGGCGCCCGCGAAGGTTGCAGGTCGGCATCAAAAGTGGACGAGGATGCAAATTCCCCTTGCACTTCGATCGATACTGTATAAAATCACAGCACACTGTTCAAACGTACAGTGCTGTACATGGCGGCCACCGAGGCTTCGCTCGCTTCTCAGCTTGCACACCGGCCGAGCCGCCACCGGATACAACAACACGGACAAGCCATGGCGACTCTGACCCCCCGGCAGCAGCAGATCTTCGACCTGATCCGCAACACCATCCGGCAGACCGGCATTCCGCCGACCCGCGCCGAGATCGCTGCGGAATTCGGCTTCTCGTCGCCGAACTCGGCCGAAGAACATCTGCGCGCGCTGGCCCGCAAGGGCGTGATCGAGCTGACGCCCGGCGCCTCGCGCGGCATCCGGCTCAAGGTCAGCCGCAGCGACTCCGAATTGCCTGACCAGTTCTCGCTGCCGATGGCCGGCGTGATGCAGCTGACGTTGCCGCTGGTCGGCCGCGTCGCCGCCGGCAGCCCGATCCTGGCGGCAGAACATATCGACCGGCAATACCAGGTCGATGCCTCGGTCTTCGACGAGCGCCCCGACTATCTGCTGCGCGTGCGAGGCATGAGCATGCGCGACGCGGGCATCTTCGATGGCGACCTGCTGGCCGTCAAACGCGCGCAGGATGCCGCCAACGGCAAGATCGTGGTGGCGCGAATCGGCGAGGACGTGACCGTCAAACGGCTCAAGCACCGCGGCGATGCGATCGAACTGATCGCGGAGAACCCCGACTTCGCCAACATCATCGTGAAGCCCGGACGCGAGGAATTCTCGCTCGAAGGCATCGCGGTCGGACTGATCCGCCAGTCCGGCTTCTAGTCCCAACCAGCCTTCCGGCAGGCGCCGCCGCCTTGGCGCCAACCTCAGTCATGCAGCCGCACGAGCCGCAGGGCCCCGTGTTGCCGCAAGACATCCGCTGACGCCTTACCGAAGAGGACCACCATGCTGCAAGCCGACCGCTCCCTGACCCGCTACCCCGTCAAGCCAACGCCGTTCCGCCAGTCCAAAGGTGTCCGTATCTACCAGGGCGCGCAGCGCCGCACGATGGTCGGCAGCATGGCCGCGATCTGCCGCATGCTCGAACTCGATCAGCCAGGCGTGAAGCTGAACGGCTGAACAGCTGAACGCGCGGGCAAGCGGCGTTCGTCCGAACGCCGCGACAACATCCACTGCGTTTTGACGTTGTGCGCTGGCCTGCAGGAGACGTGGGAGATCGCTGTCCGATTGCAAGCGACGGCTCTGACCCATCGCAACAAACCTTTACAACTCGGACCGTGAATTCGTAGAGGCATGGCCTAGCCTGTTCCCATGCTTTTCGAAGGAGACGGCCATGCCTTCGTCAGACGACACCATCAAGTTGCTTCGTCCCGGTCGCCGTACCATGAACTGGCACGACGTCGCACTGATCGCAGCGGGTTGGATCGCGTTGTGTGTGGGTGTCGGGTGGACGATCACGAAGGCGGCGGCGCGTTTGGTCTGAGGACCACGAGCGCCCCACCTGCCTGCTTGCTTGCTTCGTCTCGGCACAAAGCAAAACAGCCGCTCGATGAGCGGCTGTTTGCATGGAATCTTGGGGTGGCTGATGGGACTCGAACCCACGACGACAGGAATCACAATCTGAGGCATCAAGCCTTATTCGGAGCGGCTCTCCGGGTAGCTCGTGGGAATACTGATCGAAATTCGAGCACGGCTGCATG
>NZ_JAGFTW010000030.1:0-184883 GCF_017598945.1 Cupriavidus gilardii | reverse complement strand
AGAGGGGTATAAGAGACAGGGGTGCGGGGGCAGGGGCGGGGTTTGCGGCGTCGGCGGCCGTGTCGGCGGGCTCGACGTCGAGCACCAGTCCCAGGCGGCCGGTCACGCGCACCGCCTGCCCGGTCTGCAGCGGCGCTGCGCTGCGCACGCGCCAGCGTTCGCCCTGCACCTCGGCCCAGCCTTCGTCGATGATGCGGCCGGCATTGCCGACCACGCGGGTGTCGGCGATCACCGCGGGCTGCCGGCGCGCACGCACGGCGGCCGTAGACACGCCGAAGCTCAGCGCGGCCGCCGCCAGCGATAGCGTGCCGATTAGCCACAGCGGCACGCCGAAGCCCGGGATATCGGTGTCGATCAGCATCACCGCGCCGAGCGCGAAGGCGACGATGCCACCCAGCCCGAGTGCGCCGAAGCTCGGCAGGAAGGCTTCGGCCACCATGCAGCCGATGCCCAGCGCGATCAGCGCCAGGCCGGCGTAATTGATCGGCAGCATCTGCAGCGCGAACAGCGCCAGCAGCAGGCAGATCGCACCGGCGACGCCCGGCAGCACCATGCCGGGCGTCGAGAATTCGAAGATCAGGCCGTAGATGCCGATCATCATCAGGATCAGCGCGACGCTCGGTTCGGTCAGCACCGCCAGCAGCCGATAGCGCCAGTCGGGCTCGAGCTCGACCACGCTGGCCTGCGCGGTACGCAGCGTGCGCGATGCGCCGGCGGCGACCACCGCGCGCCCGTCGACTGCACGCAGCAGCGCCGGCACGTCGGGCGCGATCAGGTCGACCACGCGCTGCGCCGCGGCCTCGTCGGCCGACAGGCTGACCGCCTCGCGCACCGCGCGCTCGGCCCATTCGGCATTGCGCCCGCGCAGCTGCGCCAGGCCGCGGATATAGGCAGCGGCATCGTGCAGCTGCTTGCGCTCGAGCGTGCTCAGCGAGTCGTCCTTCCTGTCCGAGGCGGCACCGCCGGGCGCGCTGGCCGCGCTGGCCGCACCTTCCGACGCCGGCACGGCACGCACCGGACGCTCCCCGCGCTGACCCCGGTCTTCGCGCTCCGGCCCGCCGATGCCGAGCCGCACGGGGCTGGCCGCGCCCAGATTGGTGCCCGGCGCCATCGCGGCCAGGTGGCTCGCGTAAAGGATGTAGGTGCCGGCGCTGGCCGCGCGCGCGCCGCCCGGATAGACGTAGCTGAGCACCGGCACCGGACTGGCGAGGATGTCCTGGATGATCTGCCGCATCGACGGGTCCAGGCCACCGGGCGTGTCCATCTCCAGCACGATCAGCTGGGCCCCGGCCTGGCGCGCCTGCTCGAAGCCGCGCCGCAGGAAGCTCGCGCTGGCCGGGCCGACGGCGCCCTTGAGCGGAATCAGATAGACCGGCGCCGCCGCGCTCGGCTGCGCACGCGCGGGGTTGGCCGTGCCGCCAGGCTGGGCCAGCGCCAGGGTGATGCCGGCAATCAGCAGCAGCACGGCGGCGAGCCGGCGCGCGAACCTTGCCTGTGCGTTCATGGATCTGCGCTCGTGAAGTGGAGGGCCGCCGATGTCGTCCTGGCCGGCCGAACCGCGGTGCGCGGCGGGCGCCTGGCGGCGCTGCTTCCAGTGTAGGCGACACGACACCGCTTGCCCGGGACGGTGGCGTGGTCTTGGCGGCCCCGCCATCGCGCTTTGCCGGTGGCGGGTACGATAGCGGGATTGCCGACGCGCCAGAACGGAGAATCCGCATCGTGTCAGTCTCGCCCTCCCGCAATCCCGAGCTGGTCCACGGCACGCTCGCCGGCAGCAAAGCCCACCGTCCGGGCGCCTGGGCGGTCGCGCTCGGCGGCCTGGTGTCGCTGGCGGTCGCCATGGGCATCGGCCGCTTCGCCTTCACGCCCCTGCTGCCGATGATGCTGCACGACGGCAGCGTGACGCTGCATCAGGGCGGGTGGATCGCGACCTGGAACTACATCGGCTATTTCGTCGGCGCGCTGGCCTGCCTGCTGATTCGGCCCGATGCCGCGCGGATGGTGCGCTGGGGGCTGGCGGCCACCGTCGCGCTGACGCTGGCGATGGCGCTGCCGCTGGGCATGCTGGCCTGGTCGCTGTGGCGCGCGGCCGCAGGCGTCGCCAGCGCCTTCGTACTGGTCTACACGACGGCCTGGTGCATGCAGCAGCTGGCCGAGGCCGGCAAGCCCGCGCTGGGCGGCCTGATCTTCTGCGGACCGGGCATCGGTATCGTCGCCACCGGGGTATCGGCCTTCGGCATGGTCGGCATGCACTGGAGCGCGGCCTGGGGCTGGATCGCGTTCGGCGTGCTGGCGCTGCTGCTGGTCGCGGCGGTGTGGCGCATCTTTGAGCCCGATGCGGTGCATCGGACGGCCGCAACGTCCACGAGCGCCGCGTCGGCCCGGCGGGCCGCGATCTCCGGCGAAGCCTGGGCGCTGACGGTGGCCTACGGGCTGGCCGGCTTCGGCTACATCATCACGGCGACCTTCCTGCCCGTGATCGCGCGCCAGGCGATGCCGGGCTCGCTGTGGGCGGACCTGTTCTGGCCGCTGTTCGGCGCCGCCGTGGCGCTCGGCGCCCTGACGGCGGTGCGCATCGGCGTGCGGCACGACAACCGCGTGCTGCTGGCGCTGGCCTATGGCATGCAGGCGGCGGGCGTGGCGATCGCGGCGGTGTGGCCGACGCTGGCCGGCTTCGCGCTGAGCAGCCTGCTGGCCGGGCTGCCGTTCACGGCGCTGGTGCTGTTCGCCATGCACGAGGCGCGCCGGCTTGCCGGCGATCAGGCGCCGCGGCTGATCGGCCTGATGACCGCGGCCTACGGGCTCGGACAGATCGTCGGGCCGCCGTTCGCCACCGCGCTGGTGGCCCGCACCGGCGGGTTTGCCGCGTCGCTGGTCGGCGCCGCGGTGGCGCTGCTGATCGGGGCGCTGATCTACCTGTGGCTGCGTCGGGTCGCGCCGCTGCCGTCCGCGGCGGCGCCGCACGCCTGAGCCGGGGCCGACGGTCCACGGCCCTTCGCGCTTGGGCTACAGTATCGCCTTCGCCGCGATCGGCGGCCGGCTTGCGGGCCGGCATCGCCGAACGCGCAAGGAGCCATCGATGTCCTTCGCCCTGCAACCCGCCCGCGCCACCGGCGCTTCCGCCAACGTATCTGCGGCGGCCTCCGAGGCCGAGCGCCGCACCCGCATCGATCTCGCCGCGGCGTACCGGCTGTGCGCGCTGGCCGGCTGGGACGACCTGATCTACACGCATATCTCGGCGACGGTCCCGGACGAGCCCGATCACTTCCTGATCAATCCCTTCGGCCATGCCTTCGACGAGATCCGCGCGTCGGATCTGGTCAAGATCAACGGCCGCGGCGAAGTGGTCGGCGACAGCCCGCATCCGGTCAACGTGACCGGGTTCGCGCTGCACGCGGCCGTGCACGCGGCGCGTCCGGACGCGGTCTGCGTGATGCACCTGCACAATACCGCCGGCGTCGCGGTATCGGCCCAGGCCGACGGGCTGCTGCCGTTGTCGCAGCATGCGATGCGCTTCTACGGCCGGCTCGCCTATCACGATTACGAGGGGCTGGCCTTCACGCCCGCCGAGGGCGCGCGGCTGACCGCCTCGCTGGGCAGCCATCCCGCCATGCTGCTGCGCAACCACGGCACGCTGACGGTCGGCCGCACCGTCGCCGAGGCCTATGTGCTGATGGCCACGCTGATCAAGGCCTGCGAAATTCAGCTCGGCGCGCTGACCGCGAACCGCGTGGTGCTGCCCGCGGTCGAGGTGGCGACGCGGACCTCGGCGCAGCTCGACGACGGCGGCGCCGTCGAGGGCGCGCTGGAATGGCCGTCGCTGCTGCGCAAACTCGATAAAATCGATCCTTCGTATCGGGACTGAGGCGCACCGCCCGCCTCCGTCCTTGCACCAATCATCCATAACAACAGGAGCCATCCATGCCGACTTTCCACGTAGAGATGTTCGAGGGCCGCACCGTCGAACAGAAGCGCAAGTTCGTCGAGGAAGTGACCCGTGTCACCTGCGAAACGCTCGGCTGCTCGGCCGGCGCGGTCGACATCATCATCACCGATGTCAAGCGCGAGAACTGGGCCACCGGCGGCGAGCTGTGGGCCGACAAGAAGTAAGCCCCCGCGCAAGCCCCGCCATCAGGGGGCATCGATGAACCGGCGCCTGGCGCCTCTGTACGGAACCGTCATGCAGCATTTCGCCTCGGACAACTACGCCGGCTTCTGCCCGGAATCGCTGAAGTACTTCCTCGAAGCCAACGGCAGCGGCCACGAGCAGGCCTACGGCGACGACTCGTGGACGCAGAAGGTCTGCGATCGCATCCGCGACCTGTTCCAGACCGATTGCGAAGTGTTCTTTGTGTTCAACGGCACGGCGGCCAACTCGCTGGCGCTGTCGGCGCTGTGCCAGTCGTATCACTCCGTGATCTGTCACGAGCTGGCCCATATCGAGACCGACGAATGCGGCGGGCCGGAGTTCTTCTCCAACGGCTCGAAGCTGCTGACCGCGCCGGGCGCGAACGGCAAGCTGACGCCGGACGCGATCGAGGCGCTGGTCACGCGCCGCAACGACATCCACTATCCGAAGCCCAAGGTGGTGTCGCTGACGCAGTCCACCGAGGTCGGCACCGTCTACACGGTCGAGGAGGTCCGCGCGATCTCGGCGATCGCCAAGCGGCGGCAGCTGCGGGTGCATATGGACGGCGCGCGCTTTGCGAACGCGGTCGCGTCGCTGGGCGTGCATCCGTCCGAGATCACCTGGCGCGCGGGCGTCGACGTGCTGTGTTTCGGCGGCACCAAGAACGGCCTGCCGGTCGGCGAGGCGGTGGTGTTCTTCGATCGCAAGCTGGCCGAGGACTTCGCCTATCGCGTCAAGCAGGCCGGGCAACTCGCCTCGAAGATGCGTTTCATCTCGGCGCCGTGGCTGGGGCTGCTGGAGAACGACGTGTGGCTGTCCAACGCCCGCCATGCCAACGCGATGGCGCAGCTGCTGCACGATCGCATCGCCAGCATTCCGGGCGTGCGCATCATGTTCCCGACCCAGGCCAACGCCGTGTTCGCCGAACTGCCGCTGCCGGCGATCGAGGCGCTGCGCGCGCGCGGCTGGCGCTTCTATACCTTCATCGGCGCCGGCGGCTGCCGTTTCATGTGCGCGTGGGATCTGCAGCCCGAGACCGTCGAGGCGCTGGCGGCCGACATGCGCGAGGTTTGCGCCGCGTGATTGCCGCGTGATTGCCGTGCGATCCGCGCGGATCGCCGTCCGACTCCGGCGCCTGGCGCCATCGAACAGGAAATCGAGCCATGCCCTCCTATCGCTATTGTCCCCACTGCGGCACGCCGCTGATGGCGCTGCCCATGTCCGGGCGCGAACGCATGGCCTGCGTGCAGGACGACTGCCACTTCGTCCAGTGGGACAACCCGCTGCCGGTGCTGGCCGCGGTGGTCGAGTACGAAGGCAAGCTGCTGCTGGCGCGCAATGCCGCGTGGCCGCCGTCGATGTATGCGCTGGTCACCGGCTTTCTGGAGCGCGACGAAACGCCGGAAGCGGGCGTCGCGCGCGAGCTGAAGGAAGAGACCAATCTGGATGCGCAGTCGGTGTCGCTGATCGGCGTCTACGAGTTCATGCGCAAGAATGAGCTGATCATCGCTTATCACGTGCGCGCGACCGGCACCATCGCGCTGTCGGAAGAGCTGGCCGACTACAAGCTGGTGGCGCCGGAGAAGATGCGGATCTGGAATGCCGGCACCGGCTTCGCGGTGGCCGACTGGCTGGCCGCGCGCGGCTATCCGGTGCGCTTCTTCGACCGCCAGAGCGGCGAGGACATCCCCGATCCGCGCCAGGCCGCGCAGGGGGAGGGCGCCGGCGCGACGCTACAATACCGGCCATGAAGCCTGATGCAAGGCTTGCCGACATCGCCCATACCAAGGAAGCAAGGAAGAGACCATGGAGTTCCAGAAGGAAGTGGACGCGCGGGGACTGAACTGCCCGCTGCCGATTTTGCGGACCAAGAAGGCGCTGGCCGATATGGCGAGCGGAGAAGTGCTGAAGGTACTGGCCACCGACCCGGGCGCCACGCGCGACTTCCAGGCCTTCGCCAAGCAGACTGGCAACGAGCTGCTGTCGCACCAGGAGGTCGACAAGGTGTTCGTGTTCTATATGAAGCGCCGGTAAGCCGTTCAACGGTCCGCGCCGCAGACGACAAAGCCGCCCGAGGGCGGCTTTGTTTTTTGGTTGCAGCGCAGACCTGTTGCCGTAGAAATACTTAGCCGTCGTCGTCGTCGGTCGACGGAAACGCCGCCCGCATCGCAGCGACGAAGACTTCGGCCTGCCGAACGATTTCCTCGGCGTCGACGAGTTCGACAGAGTCGTTCTTGTAATCGGCTACCAATCGAACTTCTTCCGCACGCTTGAGAAGGCGCCCCATCTCCTTCGGTATCGGGCCCTGCTTGATGAGATGGTCTCCGAATGCCTTGATCAGACCGCTATGCGTCTTGCCGATGTCCGCCCTTACCGCTGCGCCGGAGGCGAGCAACGCGGCTTTCGCTGCGTCGAACATGGCGTAGTAGGCCCGGTTGCACGCACCGTCCACATCGCCAAGATCCAACAGAGCACGGGCCGATGCACGCGCGCGGTCCGCCTTCGCCATCAATGCTGACGGCGTCAATTTTCCGTTCACAGGCGGACACCCTCCGCGGCAATGTTTCGGAGCAGAGCAGGATTGTCGTACGCCTCGGGATGCTCCCACTCATCCAGCCAGACGGGTAACGGCGAAATATTGACGCCGGTCTCGAGCAGGACATCGAAGGCGACATCAGCCATCGCCAGCTTGGTCGGGAGAAATCGCTGATGCTCGCCGGCGAGAAGGACCGCCACATCGGCATCGCTGTCGGGACGGTGCGTGCCACGGGCGCGGCTGCCGTAGACGATGGCGCCCGCGGTCGGGTAACGGCGAGAAATCAGGCGCAGGAAGCGCCGGACGGCGGCTTCGGTGTCATGGTCGAGGCGGTTCACGAAGGGCTCCCACGGCAAGTGCGGCTCGGATACCGCAGCCATGATAGTGGAATGGTCGGCGCTTCACCATAGCAGTCATTGGCGCGGGCGGTCGCATCCACTGTCGCCCGGCGCGTCCCGTGACCGCCGTGGCGGCCGGGACGACGCTGCTCCGCGCCCGCCTCAGATCCGCTCGCGCAGATAGCTGCCGAACTCGTCGCGGACCTCGGGATGCTTCAGCGCGAACTCGACCATCGCCTTCAGATAGCCGAGCTTGCTGCCGCAGTCGTAGCGCACGCCCTGGTAGCGGTAGGCCAGCACCTGTTCCTGGCCGAGCAGCGACTGGATGGCGTCGGTCAGCTGGAATTCGCCGCCGGCGCCGGGCTTCAGATTGCGAATATGTTCGAAGATGCGCGGGGTCAGGATGTAGCGGCCGACCACGCCGAGATTGGACGGGGCCACTTCCGGATCCGGCTTTTCGACGAGGCCGGCGACCTTGATCACGCCTTCGTCCCACTCGCGGCCATCGACCACGCCGTAAGATTTACTCTGCTCGGGTGCAATTTCTTCCACACCGAGGATGGAGCAGTTGTAATGGTTGTACAGGTCGACCATCTGCTTCATCACCGGCGGCTCGCCGTCGAGCAGGTCGTCCGCCAGCATCACGGCGAACGGGGTGTCGCCGACCAGCTTCTCGGCGCACAGCACGGCGTGGCCCAGGCCGAGCGCCTCGGGCTGGCGCACGTAGAAGCATTCCACATGCGACGGCTTGATCGAGCGGACCACCTCGAGCAGCGCCTGCTTGTTCTTCGCCTCCAGCTCGACCTCGAGCTCGTAGGCCTTGTCGAAATGGTCTTCGATCGCTCGCTTGGAGCGGCCGGTCACGAAGATCATCTCCGTGATGCCGGCAGCCATCGCCTCTTCGACCGCATACTGGATCAGCGGCTTGTCCACCACGGGCAGCATTTCCTTCGGGCTCGCCTTGGTAGCGGGCAGGAAACGGGTGCCGAGCCCGGCTACCGGGAATACGGCCTTGGTGACGCGGGTTTCCATAAAAGAGGCTCCTTCTCAGTTTTGATGTCGTCAGCCTTGCGTTAAAGCAAGGCGCATGCCCTGGACCGCGCTGCCGGCACGGATGCCGACACCGAACGCCGACGCGGCGGTGTCGACGTCATGCCGGCAGCCGTTGCAACTGGTCCTGCAGCTTGGCCAGCGTCTGCTCGAAGTCGGCCAGCCGCTGGTTTTCCTGTTCGACCACCGCCGCCGGCGCCTTGGCGACGAAACTCTCGTTGGCCAGCTTGCCGCGCGCCTTGGCGATCTCGCCGCCGATGCGCTGGATCTCCTTGCCGAGGCGAACGCGTTCGGCGGCGACATCGATTTCGATCTTCAGCAGCAGGTGACTGCCGCCGACGATGGCGATCGGCGCACCGGCGCCTTCGGCCATCAGGGTCTGCTCGTCTTCGAAGACGCGAACCTCGGAAAGTTTCGCCAGCGCCTGGATATAGTGCTTCGCCGCGTGCAGGAACGCGCTGTCGCCGTGCGCGTACAGCGGGATCCGCTGCGCCGGCGAGATATTCATTTCGCCGCGCAGGTTGCGGCAGGCATCGACCATCGCCTTGAGCTGCGCGACCCACGCCTCGGCCGTTTCGTCGATCTTGGCCGCAGCGGCGAGCGGGTAGGGCTGCAGCGCGATCGATTCGCTGCCGTCGCCCTTGCCGCGGCCGGCCAGCGGCCCGACCTTTTGCCACAGCTCTTCGGTGATGAACGGGATGATCGGATGCGCGAGCCGCAGCACGGTTTCGAGCACGCGCAGCAGCGTGCGGCGCGTGGCGCGCTGCTGCGCCGGCGTGCCGTTCTGGATCTGCACCTTGGCCAGCTCCAGATACCAGTCGCAGTACTCGTCCCAGACGAACTTGTAGATCGCGTTGGCGATATTGTCGAAGCGGTATTCGGCGAAGCCCTTGTCGACCTCGGCCTCGACCCGCTGCAGCAGCGACACGATCCAGCGGTCGGCCTGCGAGAAGTCCAGATAGCCGTCCGGGCCGCAGTCCTGGTTGCACGGCCCCATGCCGCAGTCGTGCCCTTCGGTGTTCATCAGCACGAAGCGGGTCGCGTTCCACAGCTTGTTGCAGAAGTTGCGGTAGCCCTCGCAGCGGCCGGTGTCGAAGTTGATGTTGCGCCCGAGCGTGGCGAGCGAGGCGAAGGTAAAGCGCAGTGCGTCGGCGCCGAAGGCCGGGATGCCGTCCGGGAATTCCTTCTTGGTCTTGGCCTCGATCTTCGGCGCATCCTTGGGCCGGCGCAGGCCGGTGGTGCGCTTCTTCAGCAGTTCGGGCAGCGCGATGCCGTCGATCAGATCGACCGGATCCAGCGTGTTGCCCTCGGACTTGCTCATCTTCTTGCCTTCGGAGTCGCGCACCAGGCCGTGCACGTACACGTCCTTGAACGGGACCTGGCCGGTGAAGTGCTTGGTCATCATGACCATGCGCGCGACCCAGAAGAAGATGATGTCGTAGCCGGTGACCAGCACCGACGACGGCAGGAAGTGTTCGAGTTCGGGCGTCTTTTCGGGCCAGCCCAGCGAGGAGAACGGCACCAGCGCCGACGAGAACCAGGTGTCGAGCACGTCCTCGTCGCGGCGCAGCGGCCCGTCGAAGCCGGCGGCCTGCGCCTGCGCGCGCGCTTCCTCTTCGGTGCGCGCGACATAGCAGTTGCCGGCCTCGTCGTACCACGCCGGAATCTGATGGCCCCACCACAGCTGGCGCGAGATGCACCAGTCCTGGATATTGGCCAGCCACTGGTTGTAGGTGCTGACCCAGTTCTCCGGGATCAGGCGGATTTCGCCGCTCTGCACGGCATCGAGCGCGACCTCGGCGATCGAGCGGCCCGGATGGAAGGTGCCTTCCGGCGCGGGCTTGCTCATCGCGACGAACCACTGGTCGGTCAGCATCGGCTCGATCACGCTGCCGGTGCGCTCGCTTTTGGGCGTCATCAGCTTGTGCTTCCTGATCTCGGCCAGCAGCCCTTGGCCATCGAGGTCGGCGACGATGCGGCGGCGCGCCTCGAAGCGGTCCAGGCCGACGTACTGCGCCGGCGCGTTGTCGGCGATCTTCGCGTCCAGCGTCAGCACCGAGATCTGCGGCAGGTTGTGGCGCTGGCCCACCGCATAGTCGTTGAAGTCGTGGCCGGGCGTGACCTTGACCACGCCGGTGCCGAATTCGCGATCGACGTAGTCGTCGGCGATCACCGGGATCTCGCGATCGGTTAGCGGCAGCTTCGCCATCTTGCCGATCAGATGCGCGTAGCGTTCGTCCTCGGGATGGACCATCAGCGCGACGTCGCCCAGCATGGTTTCCGGACGGGTGGTGGCCACCGTCAGATGGGTCAGCCCTGTGCGCGTATCCGGCTCGACCAGCGGATAGCGGATATGCCAGAGCGAGCCTTCTTCCTCGACGCTGTCGACTTCCAGATCGGAGACGGCGGTGCCCAGCACCGGGTCCCAGTTGACCAGCCGCTTGCCGCGGTAGATCAGCCCCTGCTCATGCAGGCGCACGAACACCTCGGTGACCACGGCGGACATCTTCGGGTCCATCGTGAAATATTCGCGGCTCCAGTCGATCGATGCGCCCATGCGCCGGACCTGCCGCGTGATGGTCGAACCCGATTCCTCTTTCCATGCCCACACCTTCTCGACGAAGGCCTCACGGCCGAGGTCGTGGCGCGAGACGCCCTGCGCGTCGAGCTGGCGCTCCACCACGATCTGCGTGGCAATGCCGGCGTGGTCGGTACCCGGGACCCACAGCGTATTGGCGCCGCGCATGCGCGCATGCCGCGCCAGGCCGTCCATGATGGTCTGGTTGAACGCGTGTCCCATGTGCAGCGTGCCGGTGACGTTGGGCGGCGGCAGCTGGATGGCGAAATCGGGCCGGTCCGGGTCGAGGGTCGGCTTGGCGATTCCCCGTTTTTCCCACTCGGGGCCCCATTTGGCCTCGATGGCGGCGGGTTCGAAGCTCTTGGCTAGGGACTGGTCTTGGGCGGTCATGCTTGGGATGTCGATCGATGCGTGAAGGCCGGGCGAGCCGGTGCGGCTCTCGCGGTCTGGTGCGCGCCTGGCGGGCGCGGCCAAAAGGGAGACAAGCCCTAAATTATAGGGGAGCCCGCTCGGTGACGCCCAAAATGCCCATGCGGGGCGCGCCTGCCCGCCGCGCGCCGCTTCACATCCACCGCAGGACGAACCGCAGTATCGCCCCTTCGTTGCCGCCGATGCGTTCGCTAGAGCACGGTCGCGGCGCGCCGCCGGGCCTATCGTCTGCGTTGGGGGCTCGGGCAGGGGACGCCGCATGGCGGTCCGGGCGGGTTGCCGGGGCACGGGCGGGCCCGGCGCAGCTGTCGGCCGACGGCCGGGTCATGGACATGAACCAGAACGATAACGAACAGAATCAGGGAGGCGCCGCCGGCCACAGCCTGGCGCCGCTGCTGCTGCGCTTGCGCCGGGCTCCGGTGCGGGCGCGCGGCCGGGTCACCTTCGAACGCATTCTCGACACCACCGCGTCGCTGCTGGACGAGGTCGGGGTCGAGCGGATCACCACCAATCTGATCGCCAGCCGCGCGGGGATCAATATCGCCACGTTGTACAAGTACTTTCCCAACAAGCTGTCGGTCATCAACGCGCTGTTCGAGCACCAGATGCGCCAGCGCGCGGCCGATTCGCTGGCGGTGCTGCCGTCGGCCGGGGCGGTGGCGGACTGGCGCGCGGTGGTCGATGCGGTGTTCGACCAGGTCCGCACCGCGCGCAGCCGCCAGCCGGGCAGCATCGCGCTGCGCCGGGCGATGCAGTCCTCGCCGGAGCTGCGCCGCATCCACGATGCCACCAGCCGCGAGGTCGCCGAGCTGCTCGCGCGCTGGCTGATGCAGCACCAGCAGGTGGCCGAGGAAGACGCCCGCCTGACCGCGCGCTGCGCCATCGAGGTGCTGACCGCGCTGATGGACCTGGCCGAAGTCGAGGACGAGGCGGTGCGCGAGCGGATCCACGGCGAGGCCCGGCGTCTGCTGAAGGCCTGCCTGGCGCCGTGCTTCGAGCCGCAGCGGCTCGACGACGCGTCGGCGCCATAGGGCGGGTGCCGCAGGGGCCGGAGAGGGGCGCGCCGTTATAATGGCCCGATTCCTCAAGGCCCCTCCCGATGTCCGATCTGCTTGCCAATCTGAACGCCGAACAACTTGCCGCCGTCACGCTGCCGGACGAACCGGCGCTGATCCTGGCGGGCGCGGGCAGCGGCAAGACGCGCGTGCTGACCACGCGCATCGCGTGGCTGATCCAGAACGGACGCGTGTCGCCGGCGGGCATCCTGGCGGTGACCTTCACCAACAAGGCCGCCAAGGAGATGCAGACGCGGCTCTCGTCGATGCTGCCGATCAACACCCGCGGCATGTGGATCGGCACCTTCCACGGGCTGTGCAACCGCATGCTGCGCGCGCATTTCCGCGATGCCGGCCTGCCGCAGACCTTCTCGATCCTCGACAGCCAGGACCAGCTGTCGGCGCTCAAGCGCCTGCTGAAGTCTTTGAGCGTCGACGACGAGAAATACCCGGCCAAGAACCTGCAGTACTTCATCAACAGCGCCAAGGAGCAGGGCCTGCGCGCGGCCGATGTCGAGGCCAACGACGACTTCAACCGCCGCTTCGTCGATCTGTATGCCGCCTACGACGAGCAGTGCCAGCGCGAGGGCGTGGTCGATTTCGCCGAGCTGCTGCTGCGCTGCTACGAGCTGCTGCGCTACAACGACGCGATCCGCCAGCACTATCAGCACCGCTTCCGTCATGTGCTGGTCGACGAGTTCCAGGACACCAACGTGCTGCAATACCAGTGGCTGAAGCTGCTGGCTGGCTTCGGTACCGGCAACGCGGCCGCGGTGTTTGCGGTGGGCGACGACGACCAGAGCATCTATGCGTTCCGCGGCGCCAATGTCGGCAACATGCGCGACTTCGAGCACGAATTCCGCGTGCGCCATCTGATCAAGCTGGAGCAGAACTACCGCTCGCACGGCCATATCCTGGACTCGGCCAACCACCTGATCGCCCACAATGCGCGCCGGCTCGGCAAGAACCTGCGCACCGATGCGGGCCACGGCGAGCCGGTGCGGGTGTTCCAGGCCGGCACCGACGGGCAGGAGGCGAGCTGGCTGGTCGAGGAGATCCGCGACCAGATCGCGCAGGGCACCAGCCGCGCGGAGATCGCGATCCTGTATCGCAGCAACGCGCAGTCGCGGGTGATCGAGCACGCGCTGTTCTCGTCGGGCATTCCGTACCGCGTCTATGGCGGCCTGCGCTTCTTCGAGCGCGCCGAGGTCAAGCACGCGCTGGCCTATCTGCAGCTGCTGGAGAACCCGCGCAACGACGCCGCCTTTGCCCGCGTGGTCAACTTCCCGACGCGCGGCATCGGCGCACGTTCGATCGAGTCGCTGCAGGACGCGGCGCGGCAGTACAACTGCGCGCTGTCGGAGGCGGTGGCCTATGTCGCCGGCGCGGCCGGCGGCAAGCTGGCGTCGTTCGTCCGGCTGATCGACCAGATGCGCTTCGAGACCCGGCAGATGACGCTGCCTGAGACCGTCGAATACGTGATCAATACCAGTGGGCTGATCACGCATTACCAGGCGGAGAAGGAAGGCCAGGACCGCATCGAGAACTTGCGCGAACTGGTGACCGCGGCGCAGGCCTTCGTGGTCGAGGAGGGCTACGGGCTCGATGCGCCGGCCAACGCGATCCCGGTCAGCCGGCGGCAGAGCCTCGATCGGCCGCTGCCGGCGCTGGCCGAGGGCGACCAGGAACAGCAGGTGCTGGACCCGGAAGCGCTGCCCGAGGTGATGACGCCGCTGGTCGCGTTCCTGACCCACGCCTCGCTGGAAGCCGGCGACAACCAGGCGCAGGCCGGCCAGGACGCGGTGCAGATGATGACCGTGCACGCGGCCAAGGGCCTCGAATTCAATGTGGTGTTCATCACCGGGCTGGAGGAAGGGCTGTTCCCGCACGAGAACAGCATGCTCGACGCCGACGGGCTCGAGGAAGAGCGCCGGCTGATGTATGTGGCGATCACGCGGGCGCGCGAGCGGCTGTACCTGTCGTTCGCGCAGAGCCGCGTGCTGCATGGTCAGGTGCGCTACCACATCCGCTCGCGCTTCTTCGACGAGCTGCCCGAGGGCGCGCTGAAGTGGCTGACGCCGCCGGCGCAGAGCTACGGCGCGCAGCGGCGCCAGTCATCGGAAAGCGCGTGGGGCCGCGACTGGTACAAGCGCGCCGAGGACGTGCCCTATACCGGCAGCCGTTCGACCGGCGGCATGGATACCGGCAACGGCTATGCCGACCAGAAGCGGCAGGCCGAGTCCGGCTGGCGCATCGGCCAGCAGGTCTTCCACAACAAGTTCGGCGAGGGCGTGATCAAGGCGCTGGAAGGCGAGGGCGCCGACGCGCGCGCCAATATCGAGTTCAAGCGCCACGGCGCCAAGTGGCTGGCGCTGTCGGTGGCCAAGCTGGACGCGATCGATTGAGGTGGAGCGGTGGGCGAGCGCTGCTTGCCCTCTCCCCCGGCCCCTCTCCCGCAAGCGGGAGAGGGGAGAAAACCAGCGGCAGCGTATTGCGCTCTGTGTTCTCCCTCTCCCCCTCAGGGGGAGAGGGGGTGGTGTCACGCGGCCGCCTGCGTCTCCCCCTCCGGCGGCGCAATATTGAAGCACCCGCGATAGGTCGCGTAGAACGAGCAGTACAGGATCGCCAGCATCAGCAGCGAATACGGCGTCACCAGGAAGGACAGCACACCCTCGGCGCCGAACGCGCTGAAGATCGCCTCGAGGAAGAACGGCACCGCCACCAGCAGCAGCGCGAACAGCATCGCATAGGTGAAGAACGCCCCACGATTGCGCCAGCAGGCGGTCCAGCTGAAGAACAGCGCCTTGACCGGCGGCACGTTGTGCCAGGCGGCCAGCAGCGGCGCGAACCAGAACATCATCGCGATCGGCGTGTACAGCGCCGCGCCGACCAGCAGCGCGAAATACAGCTGGCGGATCGCCTCTTCCGTCGGCGGCTCCTCCTTGAGCAGCACCGGCAGCAGCGCGCGCATGTCGACCAGCGTGCCGGCGATCAGGCTGAGCACGAACACCAGCCCCGCATAGATGCCGCCCAGGATCAGCAGATGGCGAGCGGCCTGCTTGCCGTTGCTGCGAAAGCCCGCCAGCAGCACGGTCGGCATCACCCTGCGGTTCTGGATCACCTCGCGGCAGGCGGTCATGATGCCGACCGACAGCCCCGGCGTCAGCACCAGCAGCGCGATGATGCCGATCAGCGGAATGAAGATCGCGATCTGCGCGGCGATCAGGTAGATGAACAGCAGCATCAGGAAGGTCAGCGGGTTCTTGCGGAACAGCCACAGACCCTGGCGGAACCAGACGTAGCCTTCCTTGGCGGGGACTTCCAGTAGTTGCATGACGAATCGGGTCCGAATCAGGTGCGGCGATCAAGGGCTGCCATCGGTGTGGCGCCCATCAGGTCCAGGGGAGCGCGGTGGCGGCGATGCGCCGGCGCAGGATGCGTTCGAAGTGGGTCGGGTCGTGCGGCTCGAGCATGTCGGCCTCGCGCGGCAGATGGTAGTCCCACAGCCGCGAGACCCAGAAGCGCAGCGCGCCGGCGCGCAGCATGTGCTGCCAGTGCCCGGCCTCGACCGCGTCCAGGGGTCTGACCGCATGATAAGCCCGCAGCAAGGCCGTCGCGCGCGGCGCGTCCAGCTCGCCGCTGGCCAGGTCGATGCACCAGTCGTTGACGGTCACGGCCAGATCGAACAGCCACTTGTCGTCGCCGGCAAAGTAGAAGTCGAAGAAGCCGCCCAGCCGCGACTGGCCGTTGCCGGCGTCCTCGAACAGCACGTTGTCGCGGAACAGGTCGCAATGGCAGGGACCGCCCGGCAGCGCGGCATAGGCGGCGCCGCCGAAGAACGCGCTCTGGAACGCGAGCTCGTCCTGCAGCAGCGCGCGCTGGCGGTCGTCGAGGAACGGCAGGATCTCGCCTTCGGTCTCGCGCCACCACGCCAGGCTGCGCAGGTTCGGCTGCTGGCGCGGATAGCCGCGGCCGGCCAGATGCATGCGCGCCAGCATGTCGCCGACCTCGGCGCACTGCTGGGCGTTCGGCGACAGCTGCGAGCTGCCCGGCAGCCGCGTGACGATGGTGGCGGGCTTGCCCTTGAGCGTGCGCAGGATCTCGCCGTCCTTGCCGGGCATCGGCGCGGGCACGCGAATGCCGCGTTCGGCCAGATGCGCCATCAGATGCAGGTAGTACGGCAACTGGTCGAAGCGCAGGCGCTCGAAAATGGTCAGCACGTAGTCGCGCGTCTGGCCGTCCTGCTCCATCGTCACGAAGAAATTGCTGTTCTCGATGCCCGACGGAATGCCGCGCAGCGCGCGCAGCGTACCGAGGTCGTAGTCGAGCAGCCAATGCGCGATCTCGTCGTGCGAGACCGTGGTGAATACAGCCATACTGTCTTGTCTGGTTGGAACCGGATGTAAAGCCGGATGGCGCCGGCGGACATGGGCCCGCGGCATGCCGTGGCGCCGCGGGCAGCGGCGTCCGGCGCGGCCCGGGAGCGAACCCCCGGCCGGGAGCGGTGAAACGTCGGATGGCGCGCGCGGGCGGGGCGGCCCCGTCCGCGGCAGGCTCAGAACTGCAGCACGCGCACCGAAGGCACGCGATTGACTTCGCGTTCGCGGATGCGCGGCGAGCTGTCCTCGGGACGGCTCATCTGGTACTGCGTGCCGGCGCCGGACTTCACTTCGATATCGACCTGCTGGCCGCGGCGATCGCGGTACTCGCGCACCTGCGTGCCGTCGGCCTCGTTCAGCTGGAAGCTCGGCTCGCGCGGGTGGTTCAACTGCGTGCGCTGCGCCGGGGCGATGGGCTTGTTGTTGATCTCGTTCAGTTCCTGCTGGGACAGCGCGCCGTTGTCGTCCGCGGCCTGCTGGGCCGCCTGCTGGGCCAGCGCCGCCGGCGCGGCCATCAGCGCGAGCACCGTCGCGGCCAGCGTCAGGCCGCGTCGCGCCACCCCGGGCAGGGGCTCCGGCTCGTCCGCGCTGGCGGCCGGAAGGGAATGGGAGGTCATCTCGGGCTCCTGTGCGATGCGCGCGGCGTGCCGGCGCATCCGAATGGGCGCCGCGCGCCGGCAGGGCCGGGGCGCGACTCGGGCATCAGGCTTGCATTCTAGCAATTCCTGCCGCCCGCGGGCCCGCGGCGAGGCGGTTCGGGCACTCCGGGCCGGCCCCGCCGGCCGCCGCCTCACAGATAGAACATCTCTTCCTTCGGCGGGATCGGCGTATCGCCGCCGCGGCGCTCGTAGTAGTCGTAGACGGCTTCGAGTACCTCGTGCGGCTCGTCGACGATCTGCATCAGATCCAGATCGTGTTCGGCGATCAGGCCCATCGGCAGCAGCGTGAAGCGGAACCAGTCGAGCAGGCCCTTCCAGAAGCGGCTGCCCACCATCACCACCGGCACCGCGCGCGACTTGCCGGTCTGCACCAGCGTCAGCACCTCGGCCAGTTCGTCGAGCGTGCCGAAGCCGCCCGGCATCACGATGAAGGCGTCCGAGTTCTTGACGAAGGTCACCTTGCGCGTGAAGAAATGGCGGAAGCGCATGGCGATGTCCTGATACGGATTGCCCTGCTGTTCGTGCGGCAGTTCGATATTGAGGCCGACGCTGGCGGACTTGCCCGCATGCGCGCCCTTGTTGGCCGCTTCCATGATGCCGGGGCCGCCGCCGGAGATCACGGCGAAGCCCGCGTCGGAGAACAGCCGCGCGATGTCGATGGTCTGCTGGTAGTACGGCGAATCCTCGCGCAGGCGCGCGCTGCCGTAGATCGACACGGCCGGCCGGACCTCGGACAGGTACTCGGTCGCCTCGATGAACTCTGCCATAATCGTGAACATTTGCCACGAGGCGCGCGCCTTCTTTGCGGTCGCGCGATCTTCGTCGGCCAGCGCACGCAGGCTGGGAATCATCTTGCGCGGGTTGGCCCGCGCCGCCTTGGCGGACGCCGGCGCATCGGCGGGCGAGGCGGTATCGCCCGGGCCATCGTCGGCCGGGCCGACGGTGACGTTCACATCCATATCCGCAGCCGTGGTGATCTTGCCTTCGTTGGCACGGACCGCCGCGGTCACGGGGTTGCTGCGGCTGCCGGCCACGCCATTGGCGTGGTCGGGGGCGGTGGGTTCACCGCTTGCCGCGGCACCAGTCAATTTCGAGTCCATGGGAATGTCGGATAGTCCTAAAACACTGCTGCTCGTCGATGGGTCGAGCTATCTGTACCGCGCGTATCACGCGCTGCCGGATCTGCGCAACGGCGAAGGCCTGCCCACGGGGGCCATCTACGGCATGATCAACATGCTGCGCAAGCTGCGCAACGATTACCCGGCAGAGTATAGCGCCTGCGTGTTCGACGCCAAGGGCAAGACCTTCCGCGATGCGCTGTACCCCGCATACAAGGAACATCGTCCGCCGATGCCCGACGATCTCGCGCGGCAGATCGAGCCGATCCACGAAGCGGTGCGCGCGCTGGGCTGGCCGATCGTCGTGGTCGATGGGGTCGAGGCCGACGACGTGATCGGCTCGCTCGCCTGCCAGGCCACCGCCGAGGGCATCCGCACCGTGGTGTCGACCGGCGACAAGGATCTGGCCCAGCTGGTGAACGACAGCGTCACGCTGGTCAATACGATGAGCGGCGAAGTCCTCGATCCGCCGGGCGTGATCGCCAAGTTCGGCGTGCCGCCCGAGCGCATCGTCGACTATCTGTCGCTGATCGGCGATGCGGTCGACAACGTGCCGGGCGTGCCCAAGGTCGGTCCCAAGACCGCGGTCAAATGGCTGACCGAATACGGTTCGCTCGACGGCATCATCGCCAACGCGGACAAGATCAAGGGCGTGGTCGGCGAGAACCTGCGCAACACGCTCGAATGGCTGCCGCGTGCGCGCGAGCTCGTCACGGTGAAGATCGACTGCGATCTGTCCGACCCGATCCCCGATTTTCATTCGCTGCGCGACGTCGGCGAGGACAAGGAAAAGCTGGTCGCCTTCTTCTCGCGCTACGGCTTCAAGACCTGGCTGCGCGAGCTGACCGGCGAGAAGCTCCCCGACGCGCGCGCGCAGGCTGCCGCCGCGGCCTCGCGCAACGGTGCGGGCCAGGGCAGCCTGTTCGATGGCCCCGGCGCGGCAGCGGGCGACGACACGCCGGCCGAAGCGCCCCCGGCCGAGATCCGCTACGAGACGGTGGTCACCGAGTCCGCGCTCGAGGAATGGGCGCGCCGCATCGAACGCGCCGAGCTGACCTGCATCGATACCGAGACCACGTCGATCGATCCGATGCAGGCGCAGCTGGTGGGCATCTCGCTGTCGGTCGAGCCGGGCATCGCCTGCTATATTCCGGTCGCGCATCAGGGCCCCGATGTGGCCGGCATGGATGGCCGCGGCCAGCTGCCGCGCGACTTCGTGCTGGCGCGGCTGCGCGCGTGGCTCGAGGATCCGGCTCGCTACAAGGTCGGCCAGCATCTGAAGTACGACGTGCATGTGTTCGCCAACCACGGCATCGCGCTGCGCGGCATCCGCCATGACACCATGCTCGAGAGCTACGTGCTGGCCTCGCACCGCAATCACGGCATGGACAGCCTCGCCGAACGGCTGCTGAACCTGAAGACGCTGACCTACGAAGAGGTCTGCGGCAAGGGCGTCAACCAGCTGTGCTTCGATCAGATCGATCTGGCGCGCGCCACAGAATACGCGGCCGAGGACGCCGACGTGACCCTGCGCCTGCATCGCAAGATGTATCCGCAGTTGGAGGCGGCGAAGGGCCTGCGCTACGTCTACGAGCGCATCGAGATACCGGTGTCGGTGGTGCTGCAGAAGATCGAACGCAACGGCGTGCTGATCGACGCGCAGCGCCTCGCCGCGCAGAGCGCGGAGCTGGGTCAGCGGATGATGGAGCTGGAGCAGCGCGCCTACGAGGCCGCCGGCCAGCCCTTCAATCTGGGCTCGCCCAAGCAGATCGGCGAGATCCTGTTCGGACGGATGCAGCTGCCGGTCATCAAGAAGACCAGCAGCGGCGCGCCGTCGACCGATGAAGAAGTCCTGCAGAAGCTGGCCGAGGACTATCCGTTGCCACGCCTGCTGCTCGACTATCGCGCGCTGTCCAAGCTCAAATCGACGTACACCGACAAGCTGCCGCGCATGGTCAATCCGGCCACCGGCCGCGTGCATACCAGCTACGGCCAGGCCACCGCGGTGACCGGCCGGCTGGCGTCGACCGAGCCGAACCTGCAGAACATTCCGGTGCGCACCGAGGAGGGCCGGCGCATTCGCGAGGCCTTCATCGCCTCGCCCGGCCATGCGATCGTCTCGGCCGACTATTCGCAGATCGAGCTGCGCATCATGGCCCATATCTCGGGCGACGAGAATCTGCTCGGCGCCTTTGCGCGCGGCGACGATATCCACCGCGCGACCGCGGCCGAGATCTTCGGCGTGGCGACCGATGCGGTCAGCAGCGAGCAGCGCCGCTATGCCAAGGTCATCAACTTCGGCCTGATCTACGGCATGAGCGCGTTCGGCCTGGCCAGCAACCTCGGCATCGAGCGCGAAGCGGCCAAGCACTATATCGACCGCTATTTCATGCGCTATCCCGGCGTGGCCCGCTACATGGAAGAAACGCGCCAGACGGCGCGCGAACAGGGCTATGTCGAGACCGTGTTCGGCCGCCGGCTCTGGCTGCCCGACATCAACGGCGGCAACGGCCCGCGCCGCCAGGCCGCGGAGCGCGCCGCGATCAACGCGCCGATGCAGGGCACCGCGGCCGATCTGATCAAGCTGTCGATGATCGCGGTGCAGGACTGGATCGAGCGCGAGTCGCTGGGCACGCGCCAGATCATGCAGGTGCACGACGAACTGGTGCTGGAGGTGCCGACGGCCGAGCTGGAGCTGGTGCGCACGCGCCTGCCGGAACTGATGTGCGGCGTGGCCGAGCTGCGGGTGCCGCTGGTCGCCGAGACCGGCGTGGGCGCGAACTGGGAAGAAGCGCACTGAACCGTCTGAGCCCGCTGAGCGCCGTGATCGGCTCGATGCGGCGCCTTGCCAACCTTGCTGCGTTGCAGCAAACTGACGCAAACGGAAGCAAAAGCACAAGCAAGCAGAAGCAAGCACAAGCAAGCGGCAGTACCCGCCGGCATGCCGGCGGTCCGACCATCCAGAACGGGTAGAACATGCAAACAAGCGCGCATCGGATTGTCGTAGTCGGCGGTGGAGCAGGTGGGCTGGAACTGGTAACGCGTCTGGGCGACAAGCTGGGCAAGCGCGGCGCCGCC
Source organism: Cupriavidus gilardii (assembly GCF_017598945.1). Taxonomy (GTDB): domain Bacteria; phylum Pseudomonadota; class Gammaproteobacteria; order Burkholderiales; family Burkholderiaceae; genus Cupriavidus; species Cupriavidus gilardii_E. The sequence continues at coordinate 163,534 of NZ_JAGFTW010000030.1, read as the reverse complement.
CATGTCACGCTGGTCGACCGATCGCCCACCCATATCTGGAAGCCGTTGCTGCACGAGGTCGCTGCGGGCAGCATGGATCAGAACACGCACCAGCTCGAATATGCCGCGCAGGCGCTCTGGCACCATTTCGAGTTCCAGCAGGGCGAGCTGACAGGCCTGGATCGCACGCGCAAGACCATCTCGGTCGCGGCCTGCGTCGATCAGGACGGCATCGAACTGCTGCCCGCGCGCGAGATTCCCTATGACACCCTGGTGCTGGCGATCGGCTCCGTCACGCATTTCTTCGGCACGCCGGGCGCGGCCGAGCATGCGATCGCGCTCGATACCGTCGAGCAGGCCGAGCGCTTCCGCCGCCGGCTGATTTCGGCATGCGTGCGGGCCCAGAACGGGCTCGCGCGGGGCGACAGCGATGGCGATGGCCGGCCCGACGTCGATGTCGCGATCGTCGGCGCCGGCGCGACCGGCGTCGAGCTGTCGGCCGAACTGCGCAATACCGCGCAGGTGCTGAACGCCTATGGGCTGCACCGGCTGGACCAGCGCCGCGACATCCATATCACGCTGATCGAGGGCGGTCCGCGCATCCTGCCCGCGTTGTCCGAGCGTGTGTCGAAGGAAACCGCCGAGCTGCTGCGCAAGCTCGACGTGCGCATGCTGGTCGGCGAGCGTGTCACCGAGATCGGGCCCGACGCGGTCCTGACCGCCAGCGGCAAGCGGATTCCAGCCGATCTGACGGTCTGGGCGGCGGGCATCACCGCACCGCCGGTCCTGAAGACGCTGGGCCTGCCGTTGAGCCGGCAGGGACAGATCGTCGTCAAGCAGACGCTGCAGAGCGAAGAGGACCCGGACATCTTCGCATTCGGCGATTGCGCCAGCTGCCCATGGCCGGCCAAGCAGACCACGGTACCGCCGCGCGCCCAGGCCGCGCACCAGCAGGCCAGCTTCCTGTACGACGCGCTGCGGGCGCGGCTGGAAGGCCGGCCGCTGCCGGAATTCCAGTTCAAGGATCTCGGCTCGCTGGTATCGCTTGGCCGTTTCACCGCGGTCGGCAATCTGATGGGCGGGCTGATCGGCGGCTCGATGTTTATCGAGGGGCTGATGGCCCGGCTGATGTACACCTCGCTGTACCGGATGCACGTGATGGCGTTGCATGGCGCGGTACGCATGGCGCTCGATACGGTCGCCCACTGGCTGCGCAGCAAGACCCATCCGCGCGTGAAGCTGCACTGAGCGACGGCTGCGCGCCGACGCGCGTGGCCACCGGGCGCGGGTGTTTGCCGGCCCGCCGCCCTGCAGCGTGCGCTGAACACCATGTTTGCTTAGAATCGCCTTCCTGATGCCCCGGCTCGTCCGCTGGCGCAGCGTCCGCCCGTCCGCCAACATCAGGAGAGACCGCATGCTCAAGCCCGAAGTGGAAAGCCTCGTACCCGGCCAGACGTTCGACCGGCGCAGCTTCGTCAAGACCGCCCTCGGCTCGGCCTTCGCCGCCGCCGCGCTGCCGGTCACCGCGCAAGCGATCAAGACCGATTTCGACGGGCTGACGGCCGGCGAAGTCACGATCCCGTCCGGCGACTTCAAGATGCCGATCTACCGCGCGATGCCGCAGGGCAAGCGCGATCTGCCGGTGGTGCTGGTGATCAGCGAGATTTTCGGCGTGCACGAATACATCGCCGATACCTGCCGGCGCTTCGCCAAGCAGGGCTATCTGGCGATCGCGCCCGAGCTGTTCGCGCGCCAGGGCGATCCGACCGGCTTCGGCACGATCCAGGAACTGCAGCGCGAGATCATCGCCAAGACGCCGGACAGCGAGGTGCTCGGCGACCTCGATGCGGCGCTCGCATGGGCCGGCGCCAACGGCGGCAACCTTGGCAAGGTCGGCATCACCGGCTTCTGCTGGGGCGGGCGCATCGTCTGGCTCTACGCCGCGCACAGCAGGCAACTGAAGGCCGGCGTGGCCTGGTATGGCCGCCTGAACGGCGATACCACCCAGCTGCAGCCGCGCCATCCGATCGATCTCGCCGCGCAGCTCAACGCCCCGGTGCTGGGCCTGTACGGCGGCAAGGACACCGGCATTCCGCTGGAGGCCGTCGACAAGATGAAGGCGGCGCTGGCCGCGGCCAACAACCCGGCGGCCAAGGCGTCGAAGTTCATCATCTACCCCGAGTCCGGCCACGCGTTCCATGCCGACTATCGACCGAGCTACCGCGAGGCCGATGCGAAGGACGGCTGGCAGAAGTGCCTGGCGTGGTTCAAGGAGCATGGGGTGGCGTAGCGGCATCGCGACGTCGCCTGGGAGTGACGGAACACCTTGGTTGGGATCATCCCTATAATGGGTACGATCGTACCTAAATTGGGGATATAGATGGGACTGGCCGACTTCATGTTCTCGCCGGGGGTCCAGCGTGTACTGGCTCGTGTCTACGGCGAGCCGATGCGGACGTTCACCCTGAGCGAGCTCATTGAGCATGCCGGCGGCGGGCGTGGCAACGGTCAACGTCATATCCAGCGGCTCCTTGACGCTGGAGTGCTATCGGAGGAGCCACGACGGGGCAAACAGCGCGTGATCCGCGCGAATACGGATTTCGCGCTGTACCCGGAATTGCAAAGTATTTGCACCAAGTCGTTTGGCCTGCTGGAGCCGATACGGACTGCATTGCGTCCGTTTGCGACCGAAATCAGCGAAGCGTTCCTCTTTGGATCGGTCGCCCGCGAAGAGGACAACCATCGCAGCGATATCGACGTGATGGTGATTGGAACGGCGCCGATGATGGCGCTAATGGACGCAATGCTGAAAGTCGAGGCGGAACTTGGTCGCCCTGTACATCTGAATGCGTACTCTCCTGCCGAATGGGCGGATCTCGTGAGCAACGACCCCGTCGTTGCACGAATTGCCGCCGGTTCGATCGTGAGGGTGCTACCTGATGTCCCGGCCACATGAGTATGACAATCTGATTCGTCTCCATTGCTTCACCGAGCAACCTCGAACGCCGGGCGCGCTTGAAGCTTATCTAGGCAATGCACAGGCTTACTTGGCTGCCGGACGGCAACTGGATGCTGACGAAGCGCCTATGCCGGTCTTTTCCATCGCCTACGAAGGGTTTTTCCAGGTGGTCCAGGCAGTGCTGGAATTCCATGAGGTACGGATTCGCGATGCCGGACGCAATATGGCGATTCAGCGCGTCTGTGGGGATCTGGGAATGACAAACGCGGAATTTGCTTTTGTGGTCAATGCCCATATGCGGCGCAACGGCACGAGCTATACCTCGCCCTTTCCTCCCATTTCGGCGAGTCAGGCAAGAACCCTGCTGTCGATACTCGAAAAGTATTTGGAAGAGGCGCGCCGCTTGACCGGTGCCTGATGGATTGCACAGTAGCGGGGCGATGAACAGGCGGCTTGCTCCAAGCCCATTGCAAAACCGCCCCCGACCTCCGTACAATGCGGGCTTTGCGCCTCTTGCAACAGTGTTGCGTTTATACGGGCCGACGCGGACACGCCGCGCGGCCCGCGACACGGGCAGGGGCGAACCCTCCGGGAGCCCATCATCTTTTCCACGCTCGTCCTGATCCTGCTGGCCACCGCGATTTCCGGCGTGGGCAGCATTCTTGGTGCCGCCTTGCTGTCCCTGACCGCGGCTTCGCGTGTGGTGGAGCGCATGGTCAGTTTTTCGGTCGGCGTGCTGCTGGCCACCGCCTTGCTGCATTCGCTGCCCGAGGCGTTCGCCTCGGGTGCCGATCCGCGCGCGCTGTTCGGCACGCTGCTGGCCGGCCTGCTCGGCTTCTTCCTGCTGGAAAAGATCTCGCTGCTGCGTCACTCGCACCATCACGAGGGCGACGGGCATCACCACCATCACGGCCATGATCGGGAAGAGGCCGGCCGCAGCGGGCTGACCATCCTGGTCGGCGATACCTTCCACAACTTTGCCGATGGCATCGTGATCGCCGCCGCCTTCCTGGCCGACCCGAAGATCGGCATCGTGACGGCGCTGGCGATCGCCGCGCACGAAATTCCGCAGGAAGTCGGCGACTTCATCGTGCTGCTCAACGCTGGGTTCTCGAAGGCGCGCGCGTTCGCCTTCAATCTGCTGTCGAGCCTGGCCGCGGTGGCCGGCGGGCTGGTCGGGTATTTCCTGCTCGACGAGATGAGCAGCTGGGTGCCGTATGTGCTGGTGATCGCCGCCAGCAGCTTCCTCTATATCGCGGTCAGCGATCTGATGCCGCAGATGCAGCGCAAGCCGCGCTGGCGCGAATCGATCGTGCAGGTGGTGCTGGTCGCCGCGGGCATTGCGGCGATCGTCTGGGTGACCGACGGCACCCACGACCACCACGGGCACGGCGAGGCCGGCCATGGCAGTGCCGGCCATGCGCATGCCGACCACTGACTATTGCTGATTCTCACCAGCCGCCGCTCGACGAGGACGGCCGGCTGGTGATGATGCAGGCTTACCGCTCCCCAGTCGCGACCGGCCGCGCCGGATCCGCGCACCACTCGCTCCACGAGCCCGGGTAGAGCGCCGCGCCGGACATTCCGGCAACTTCCAGTGCCAGCAGATTGTGGCAGGCCGTGACCCCGGAGCCGCACTGCATCACCGCGCGCTCGGCCGGCGTCGTGCCCAGCACGCCACCGAATTCGCCACGCAGCGCTTCGGCCGGCTTGAAGCGGCCATCGGGCTGCAGGTTGTCCTTGAAGCAGCGGTTGACCGCGCCGGGAATATGGCCGCCGACCGGGTCCAGCGTTTCGTTCTCGCCGCGGAAGCGATCCGGCGCGCGGGCGTCGACGACCAGCAGGCTCGGCGACTGCAGATTGGCCATCAGCGTATCGGCATCGACGGTGCCGACCCGCGAGGGGCGCCGGGTCAGGTTGCCGCCGGCATGGGCTTCGGGCTCGGGCGTGGTGCCGCTCTCCAGCGGCAGGCCGGCGGCGACCCAGGCCTGCTTGCCGCCGTCGAGCACGGCAACGGCTTCATGACCGATCCAGCGCAGCAGCCACCAGGCGCGGGCCGCATACATGCCGCCCTGCGCGTCGTAGACCACCACCTGGCTGTCGTCGTTGACGCCGAGGGCGCGCAGGCGCGCCGTCAGCGCGTCCGGGTCGGGCAGCGGATGGCGGCCGTTGCGGCCGCTCTTCTCGCCCGACAGCTCGTTGTCCAGATGCAGATAGAAGGCGCCGGGCAGGTGGCTCTGGTGGTAGGCCGCGCGGCCGGCGGCGGGATCGGTCAGGTCGAAGGAGCAATCGATCAGCACGCTGTGCCGGCCCGGATCCTGGCGCAGCGCATGCAGGTCGGCGCAGGGGATCAGCGTGGTCCAAACGGCTTGGGGCATCGTGAAACCTGTCTAGTGGCGACGGATCGTCGAGGAATCCCGATGATCGCCGAAAGTGACGCCAGCCGCTATCGGCGCGAGGCTGACGGGGGCCGGTGCGGCATGCTTGCCGTGCCGATTTTGCCCGAGATGCTCTCCCTCTCCCGCTTGCGGGAGAGCGCCGGGGAGAGCGCAGTCCCGGGCCGAGGGCCTACACCTCGGGATGCACCTCCGCCTCCGCCGACTTGACGGGCGTGGCCGCCGTCGGCTGGCTGGTGCTCTCCCGCGCGCGCGTCAGCGTGGTCGCAATGCCGCTGGCGATGATCAGGCCCATGCCGAGCCACGACAGCCAGTTCAGCGCGTCGTTCCAGATCATCATGCCCCACAGGCTCGAGAACACGATGCCGGCGTACTGTAGGTTCGCCGTCAGCAGCGTGTTGCCGCGCTTGTAGGCACGCGTCATCGCGGTCTGGCCGAGCGTGGCGAGGATGCCGATGCCCAGCAGCAGACCGGCGCCGTGCCAGGTGTGGCTGCTGACACCGGAGAACATCATCCAGACGAGCCCGGCCAGCGTGCCGACCAGCGAGAAATAGAACACGATGCGGCCTTCGGGTTCGCCCAGCTGGCCGAGCTGCCGCACCTCGACATAGGCCAGCGCCGTGAACATGCCGGAAATCAAACCGACCAGGCCGCCGGTCAGCTGATCCTTGCCGACCGAGGGCTGCAACAGGCAGATCACGCCCGCGAACGACATCACGATGGCGCCGATCAGCTTGCGGTCGGCGCCGCCCGCTGTACCGGCCAGCGCCGCGCCGGCGCCGACGATCAGCGCGATCCAGACCGGCGACATGTAATTCAGCGTCATCGCCGTGGCCAGCGGCAGCAGGGTGATCGAGGTGAACCACAGCATCAGCGCGGTCACGCCGAACAGGCTGCGCTTGATGTGCGTGGTCATGTGGGGCGTGCGCACCGAGATGCCGCTCGAAGCCAGGATCGCCCAGATGATCAGCATGCTGATCATGCTGCGGTAGAACACGATCTCGCCGGTGGTGTACATCTCGGAAGCCAGCTTGACGCCCACCCCCATCAGCGAGAACGAGAAGGCGGCGAACAGCATCCAGAGCGATTGCATGGCGAGGAAAGGCGAGAACGGCGGGAAGTCGGATACGCGGCGCCGCGCCAGGCGGCGCGGCAGCGTGCCGGGCGGCAAGTGAGGTGACAGCCGCTTGGGCGAGCCGATTGTAGCAGTGCTGATGCAATGCACCAAAGCCCATGGGCGGTCATCGCCCAACAGCGTGCGAAGCCGCAACGTCCGGGCCGGCGCAAATAAAAACGGACCGCCGTGGCGGTCCGTCTTGGGGCAGGGAACGGCCGGCGCTCAGGCCGCCGGTCCCATCGCTCGCCGATACCACTCGTGGAAGTGCTGCATGCCGTCTTCCATCGGCGACTGGTACGGGCCGACTTCGTTGTCGCCGCGCTTCATCAGCGCCAGTCGGCCAGCGTCCATGCGTTCGGCGATCTCGTCGTCCTCGATGCAGGTCTCCATATAGGCGGCCCGCTCGGCTTCGACGAACTCGCGCTCGAACAGCACGATCTCCTCCGGGTAGTAGAACTCGACCACGTTGCGGGTCTTGCGCGGTCCCATCGGGTGCAGCGTCGAGATGACCAGCACGTTGGGGTACCACTCGACCATCACGTTCGGGTAGTAGGTCAGCCAGATCGCGCCATGCTTGGGCAGCTCGCCGTTGTTGAAGCGCAGCACGGCGTCGTGCCACTTCTGGTAGGTCGGGCTGCCGGGGCGCTTCAGGCCGGCATGCAGGCCAACGGTCTGCACGCTGTACCACTCGCCGAACTCCCACTTCAGGTCGTCGCAGGACACGAAGCTGCCCAGGCCCGGGTGGAACGGCACGACGTGGTAGTCCTCGAGGTAGACCTCGATGAACGTCTTCCAGTTGTAGTCGCAGTCGTGGACCTCGACGTGGTCGAGCATGTAGCCGTCGAAGTTCAGGTCCTGCGAGACGCCCAGGCGCGCGAGGTCGGTGCGCACGTCGCGCTCGCCCTCGAACAGCAGGCCGTTCCAGTTCTGCAGCGGCGAACGTTTCAGGTGCAGGCACGGCTGCTGGGCGAAATGCGGGGCGCCGAGCAGCTCGCCCTTCAGATCGTAGGTCCAGCGGTGCAGCGGGCAGACGATATTGGAGGCGTTGCCGCGGCCGTTCAGCATGATGGCCTGGCGATGGCGGCAGACGTTGGACATCAGCTCGATGCCTTCCGGGTTGCGCACCAGCATGCGGCCTTCTTCCTCGGCGGCAAGCGTATGGTAGTCGCCGACTTCGGGCACCATCAGCGCGTGGCCGACATAGCCCGGGCCCTTCTTGAACAGCAGCTCCAGTTCCTGTTGATGCAAGGCCTCGTCGAAGTATGCACGGACGGGCAGCTGTGTATCAGCCGGCGCAAGGTTCAGCGCGGTGCTGAGATTGGACATTATCCCCACTCCCTAATAAACAGGCGAAAGCAGTGAACAACCCAACCATCGAAATTGAAATCGATATGGGAAAGACGGTCAGACCCGATGCGCGGGGCACGGTGCCCCGGTTTTCGCTGACGAACCGGGGATTGTACCCTACCCCTGGCATAAGGGTCTGATTTTTTTGCCTTTTTGGCGCGACCGAGGGCACTGACAAGATTAAAAGTGATGTGTCGTTATCTTGTTGAGCGCGTGTGGCGAGGGACTTGGACGGGTTTGCGTCCCGGCCGCGCCGACCCCCTCCATCGGATCGGGCTTGGCCGCGGCGATTTGCCGTAAAATCGCGGTTTCTGGATCGAAACCTTTATGCCAAAGACAACCACCGTGCCAGCCGGCGACGTCGAGCAGGTCCCCACCAGCGCGCCGCCGGCCTCGTACGAGGCCGCCATGGCCGAGCTCGAAGCGCTGGTCACCAGCATGGAAAGCGGTGCCCTGCCGCTGGAGGAATCGCTGGCGGCCTACCGGCGCGGTGCCGAACTGGTCAAGTATTGCCAGCAGATGCTCGAGCGCATCGAGCAGCAGGTCAAGGTGCTCGAGGGCGACGCGCTCAAGCCCCTGGCCGAGCCGGGCAATCAGGCAGAGACCGAATGACCGCCTTCGCGCAGTGGATGCAGGACCAGGCCGCCCGCACCGAAGCGGCGCTGGCGGCCGCCTTGCCGCCGGCGGACCGCCTGCCGGCGCGGCTGCACGAGGCGATGCGTTATGCGGCGCTGGGCGGCGGCAAGCGGGTGCGCCCGCTGCTGGTCCATGCGGCCGGCGAGGTCGGCGGGGCCGACCCGCGGGCCTGCGACGCGGCGGCCTGTGCGGTCGAGATGATTCACGCGTATTCGCTGGTGCACGACGACATGCCGTGCATGGACGACGACGATCTGCGTCGCGGCCGGCCAACCGTGCACAAGGCTTATGACGAGGCCACTGCGCTGCTGGTCGGCGATGCGTTGCAGACCCAGGCCTTCATCGTGCTGGCCGAGACCGACGCGCTCGAACCCGCGGCGCGGCTGCGGCTGGTCGCCGAACTGGGCCGCGCCTCGGGCTCGATCGGCATGGCCGGCGGCCAGGCGATCGACCTGCAGCATGTCGGCCAGCCGATGTCGCTGGACCAGTTGGAAACCATGCACAGGATGAAGACGGGGGCGCTGCTGCGCGCCAGCATCCGCATGGGCGCGCTGTGCGGGCACATCGACGAGGCGGGGCTGGCGGCGCTGGACCGCTATGCCGCGGCGATCGGTTTGGCGTTCCAGGTGGTAGACGATATTCTGGACGTTACCGCGGATACCGCCACATTGGGCAAGACCGCCGGCAAGGATGCCGAGCAGCACAAGCCCACCTATGTGTCGCTGCTGGGCCTGGAGAAGGCCCGAGAACTGGCCGCCAGACTGCGCGACGACGCGCGCAAGGCGTTGGGCGATTTCGGCGCCCGCGCCGCAAGGCTGGCGGACCTGGCCGACCTGATCGTGCTGCGCACGCATTGACAGCGCGCCACGCGACCGATCGCCGTAAAACGACGAGCCGGACGGGAGAATCCGGCGGCAGGACGGATACCATGACTTACGCATTGCTCAATACCATCGACGACCCCGCGGACCTGCGCAAGCTCGACCGCCGCCAGCTGACCACGCTGGCCGACGAACTGCGCGCCTTCGTGCTGGAGTCCGTCTCGCAGACCGGCGGCCATCTGTCGTCCAATCTCGGCACGGTCGAACTGACGATCGCGCTGCACTATGTGTTCGACACCCCGGTCGACCGGCTGGTGTGGGACGTCGGCCATCAGAGCTATCCGCACAAGATCCTGACCGGGCGGCGCGAGCGCATGCAGACGCTGCGCCAGTGGAACGGCATCTCGGGCTTCCCCCGCCGCAGCGAGAGCGAATACGACACTTTCGGCACCGCGCACTCGTCGACCTCGATTTCGGCCGCCCTCGGCATGGCGCTCGGCGCGCGCACGCTGGGCGAGCAGCGCGTGTCGATCGCGGTGATCGGCGACGGCGCGATGACCGCCGGCATGGCCTTCGAGGCGATGAACAATGCCGGCGTCTACAAGGACCTGCCACTGGTGGTGGTGCTCAACGACAACGACATGTCGATCTCGCCGCCGGTCGGCGCGCTGAACCGGCATCTGGCGCGGCTGCTCAGCGGGCAGTTCTATGCGGCGACCAAGAAGGGCATCGAGCGCGTGCTGTCGGTGGCGCCGCCGGTGCTCGAATTCGCCAAGCGCTTCGAGGAACATGCCAAGGGCATGGTGGTGCCGGCCACGCTGTTCGAGGAATTCGGCTTCAACTACATCGGGCCGATCGACGGCCACGATCTCGATTCGCTGGTGCCGACGCTGCAGAACATCCGCCGCCGCGCGCTGGAAGGCGCCGGTCCGCAGTTCCTGCATGTGGTGACCAAGAAGGGCCAGGGCTACAAGCTGGCCGAGGCCGATCCGATCCTGTATCACGGCCCCGGCAAGTTCAATCCCGCCGAAGGCATCCGTCCGGCTGCCAAGCCGGCGCGCAAGACCTATACGCAGGTGTTCGGCGAATGGCTGTGCGATCAGGCCGCGGCCGATCCGCGCCTGATCGGCATCACGCCGGCGATGCGCGAAGGCTCGGGCATGGTCGAATTCGAGCAGCGTTTCCCGGACCGTTACTACGACGTCGGCATCGCCGAGCAGCATGCGGTGACCTTCGCCGGCGGGATGGCGTGCGAGGGGCTGAAGCCCGTCGTGGCGATCTATTCGACCTTCCTGCAGCGCGGCTACGATCAGTTGATCCACGACGTCGCGCTGCAGAACCTGTCGGTGGTGTTCGCGCTGGACCGCGCCGGCCTGGTCGGCGCCGATGGCGCGACCCACGCCGGCGCCTACGATATCGCCTATCTGCGCTGCATCCCCAACATGATGGTGATGACGCCGGCGGACGAGAACGAATGCCGCCAGTTGCTGAGCACGGCCTTCGCGCAGGACTGCCCGACCGCGGTGCGCTATCCGCGCGGCGCGGGGCCGGGCGTGGCGACGCAGGCCTCGCTGGAGACGCTGCCGGTCGGCAAGGGCGAGATGCGCCGCAGCTGCGGCGCGCGCGCCGGTCAGCGGGTCGCCGTGCTGGCGTTCGGCTCGATGGTGCATCCCGCGCTGGGTGCGGCCGAGAAGCTCGACGCCGCGGTGGCCAACATGCGCTTCGTCAAGCCGCTCGATGTGGAGCTGGTCAAGACGCTCGCGCGCGAGCACGACTACCTCGTCACGGTGGAAGAGGGCGTGGTGATGGGCGGCGCGGGCAGCGCGGTGCTCGAGGCGCTGGCCGCGGCCGGCATCGAGATCCCGGTGCTGCAGCTCGGCTTGCCCGACCACTTCGTCGACCACGGCGATCCCGCCTTCCTGCTGTCGCAATGCGGGCTGGATGCGGGCGGCATCGAACGCTCGGTACGCGAGCGTTTCGGCCTGGCGACGCCCGCTGCCACGGCGGCATCCGCCGCAGCAACCAAGGCCGCCTGAGCGGTCGTTCCCACGCACCCGCACCGGCTGCCATCGGCCCGGTGCGGGCGGCATCACCCGAATTCCCTTAGAATCGCTGGTTTTCGTGTTCGCAGCTGCGGGCTGGCGCCGCCGTGTTTTCCGGCGCGCCCGTGGTTTCACACTCGTTGCGCGGCAAGGTGGACTGCGAAGATGCCGCGACCGTAAAGGAAACCGAGGAAATCCGTCATGAATGACATCAATCCGGCCTTCGTGATGCCCGATGTGCAATCGAGCCTGGACACGCGCCAGATCCCGATCCAGCGCGTCGGCGTGCGTGGCGTGCGTTACCCGCTCACGCTGCGTAGCCCTCAGGGTGTGCATCCGACCGTCGGCACCTTCAACCTCGACGTGCATCTGCCGGCCGACCAGAAGGGCACGCATATGTCGCGCTTCGTCGCGCTGCTCGAGGACGAGCGCGAGCCGCTCGATCTGGCCTCGTTCCGCGCGCTGGTGGGCAAGATGCTGCAGCGGCTCGAAGCGCAGGCCGGCCGTATCGAGGTCAGCTTCCCGTATTTCATCAACAAGGTCGCGCCGGTGTCCGGCGTCGCTTCGCTGATGGACTACGAGGTCACGCTGATCGGCGAAGTGCGCGACGGCGTCACCAGGGTCTGGCTGAAGGCGCTGGTACCGGTCACCAGCCTGTGCCCGTGCTCGAAGAAAATCTCGCAGTACGGCGCGCACAACCAGCGCTCGCACATCACGATGTGCGTCGAGCTGGCCGCCGATCTGCCGATCGAGGCGCTGGTGCGGATGGCCGAAGAAGAGGCCTCGTGCGAGCTGTGGGGTTTGCTCAAGCGTCCGGACGAGAAATACGTGACCGAGCGCGCCTACGAGAATCCGAAGTTCGTCGAGGACCTGGTGCGCGACATCGCAATGCGGCTGAACGCCGACGAGCGCATCGTCGCCTATGTGCTGGAAGCGGAGAACTTCGAGTCGATCCACAACCACAGCGCCTATGCGGTGATCGAGCGCGACAAGCGGCTGGGCTGATTGCCGACAGCCAACAAAAACGCCACCCGATGGGTGGCGTTTTTGTTGATGCGGCGCGCGGCTCAGGCGTCCGTCATTGCGCCGCCGGCAGCCGCAGATCGGCCAGATCCCAGCGTGGCGTGACGCCGTAGCCGTACTCGCGCTGCGCCAGCTGCGGCGCCGCCTGCAGCCGCATCGCACCGGCGAAGGCGATCATCGCGCCGTTGTCGGTACAGAAGGCGAGATCGGGATAGAACACCTGTGCGCGCCGCTTGGCCGCGAGCTCGTCGAGCCGCTCGCGCAATTGGCGGTTGGCGCCCACGCCGCCGGCCACCACCAGCCGCTTGTGGCCGGTCGCCTTCAGCGCGGCCATCGACTTGGCGGCCAGCACGTCGACGATCGCGTCGACGAAGCCGCGCGCGAGGTTGGCGCGGTCCTGCTCGCAGATGTTGCCGAGCTTGCGGGCCTGCGTCAGCACCGCGGTCTTCAGGCCCGCGAACGAAAAATCCAGATTGCCCGAATGCAGCATCGGCCGCGGCAGCTCGTAGACGCCCGGCAGGCCGAACTCCGCCAACCGCGACACTTCGGGCCCACCGGGGTAGCCCAGGCCCAGCAGCTTGGCGGTCTTGTCGAAGGCTTCCCCGGCGGCATCGTCCAGCGTCTCGCCGAGCAGCGCGTAGTCGCCGATGCCGCGTACTTCCATCAGTTGCGTGTGGCCGCCCGATACCAGCAGCGCGACAAAGGGGAAGGCGGGCGGATTGGGCGTCAGCAGCGGCGACAGCAGATGGCCTTCGAGATGATGGACGCCCAGCATCGGCACATCGAGGGCGAAGCCCAGTGCGTTGGCCACCGAGGCGCCGACCAGCAGCGCGCCGGCCAGACCCGGACCCTGCGTGAAGGCGATCGCGTCGATGTCGCCGCGCTTGCGCCCGGCCTCGTCCAGCACCTGCTGCAGCAGCGGCAGCACGCGGCGGATATGGTCGCGCGAGGCCAGCTCCGGCACCACGCCGCCGTAGTCGCGATGCATCGCGATCTGCGAATGCAGCGCGTGCGCGAGCAGGCCGGCCTCGGAGTCGTAGAGGGCCAGGCCGGTTTCGTCACAGGAGGATTCGATGCCGAGAACGAGCATGGTGGGGTGCGGAACGTAGAGCCAAGGGCCGGGGGCCAAGGGCCGCGGGGCAAAGCCTGCGAGGGTAGCACAGCAGGCCGTGGCCCGCTTTTCGCTACAATTGCCGATTCTCCAGCGGGACAGTCATGCCACAGTCGCACCCAGCAGCCCAGCCATCGGCGCGCCCATTATCGCCCGAGCAGTCGCGTCGGCGGTCGTCCTCGTCCGTGGGCGGACGTTACGACGTCGCCGTGCTCGGCGCCGGGGCGGCCGGCATGATGTGCGCCGCGGTGGCGGGGCAGCAGGGTGCCCGCGTGGTGCTGATCGACCACGCCACGCGGCTTGCCGAGAAGATCCGCATCTCCGGCGGCGGGCGCTGCAATTTCACCAATCTGCATGCCGGTCCCGCCAATTACCTGTCCGACAACCCGCATTTCTGCCGCTCGGCGCTGGCACGCTATACGCCGCAGGACTTCCTCGCACTGATGCGCCGCCACGGCATCGACTGGCACGAGAAGCATCGTGGCCAGCTGTTCTGCAATGACAGCGCCGAGCAGGTCATCGAGATGCTCCGCGCCGAATGCGGCGCCGGGCAGGTGCATTGGCGCACCGGCTGCACGGTGGCCGAGATCCGGCGCGAAGGCGACGATTTTCTGCTGCTGACGCCCGACGGGCCGGTCGGGGCCGGCGCGCTCGTCGTCGCCACCGGCGGCCTGTCGATCCCGAAGATCGGCGCCACCGATTTCGGCTACCGGATCGCGCGCCAGTTCGGCCTGCCGATCGTCGAAACGCGGCCGGCGCTGGTGCCGCTGACGTTCGATGGCGCCGCCTGGCAGCCGTTCGCGCCGCTGGCCGGGCTGTCGAAGGAAGTCGATATCGCCACCGGCAAGGGCAAGGAGGCCGGCGCCTTCCGCGAGGATCTGCTGTGGACGCACCGCGGGCTGTCCGGCCCGGCGGTGCTGCAGATATCCAGCTACTGGCGTCCGGGCACACCCATCACCATCGACCTGTTCGAGGGCGAGGACGCCGCGGCCTGGCTGCTCGAGGCCAAGAACGGCACCCGCAAGCATCTGGGCAATCTGTTGGCCGCGCGGATGCCGGCGCGGCTGGCCGAAGCCTGGTGCAAAGCCGCGGGACTCGATGCCGCCAGGCTGCCGCACGATCTGCCGGACAAGGCGCTGCGCAAGCTGGGCGAGGCGCTGAACCGTTGGCAACTGGTGCCGTCCGGCACCGAGGGCTACCGCAAGGCCGAGGTGACCCGGGGTGGCGTCGATACCCGCGCGCTGTCTTCGAGCACGATGATGGCGCGTTCGGTGCCGAATCTGTACTTCATCGGTGAGGTGGTCGATGTCACCGGCTGGCTCGGTGGCTACAATTTCCAGTGGGCCTGGGCGTCCGGCGTCGCCGCCGGCAAGGCTGTTGCGGAGAACGCACGGACCGCCGCCCAGGCGGCCGGCAATGGGGTCGCAGCATCGCCGTAAACGCGCACGCTTGACGGATTCCGTGCTAGACTCCAAGTCTTCGTAAAACCGCTAACTCCTTTTTTGGCACATGACCACGATTCGCCTCAAAGAAAACGAGCCGTTTGAAGTTGCGATGCGACGCTTCAAGCGCACCATCGAAAAGAACGGTTTGATTACTGAACTGCGGGCGCGCGAGTTTTATGAAAAGCCGACGGCAGAGCGGAAGCGCAAGAAGGCAGCGGCGGTGAAGCGCCACTACAAGCGCATTCGCAGCCAGATGCTGCCGAAGAAGCTGTACTGATCGACCAGTCGATCGGCTGATCGCCTTTCCGCGTCAGCATCCCGACCCGCTGTGGGCCTTGCTCCGGCGGGTTTTTGTGTTGGTGCTGCGCTTCCCTGTCCGTCCTCGCTCGTCGCGGCTTTGTGCTGACGAGTTCACCTGGAAAGATTGCCATGTCCCTCAAGCAACGAATCAGCGATGACATGAAGGCCGCCATGCGGGCGCGCGAGTCGGAGCGGCTCGGCACGATCCGGCTGCTGCTGGCCGCGATCAAGCAGCGCGAGGTCGACGAGCGGACGGAACTGGACGACGCGGCCGTGCTGGCCGTGGTCGAGAAGCTGATCAAGCAGCGCAAGGATTCGATTTCCCAGTTCCAGCAAGCGGGCCGCACCGATCTGGTGGACAAGGAGAGCGCCGAAGTCGAGGTGCTGCAGGTCTACATGCCGGCCGCGCTGTCCGAGGCGGAAGTGGCCGCCGAAGTCGCCAAGGCGGTCGCCGAGAGCGGCGCCGCCGGTCCGCAGGACATGGGCAAGGTGATGGCGCTGCTGAAAGGCCGGCTGGCAGGCCGCGCCGATATGAGCGCCGTGTCCGGCCAGGTCAGGGCCGCCTTGACCGGCAAATAGCGCGCCGCACCCGTGCGATCGCGTGCCGCAGCACAGCATAGTGGCAATATAGTCACAAATTTCTGGCAAGCTGCGATCGGCGCACTACAATAATTTCACTCTTTGCCGGGTGCAGCACCGCCCGGCTTGCATTTCTACAAGGGTCGCCCGAACTTCGCGGCGGCCCCGTCGTCAGGACGGCCAACCGGGTGATTCCGCAATCCTTCATTCAGGACCTGCTGAACCGCGTCGATATCGTCGATGTGGTGGGCAAGTATGTCCAGCTGAAGAAGGGAGGCGCGAACTTCATGGGGCTGTGCCCCTTCCATAACGAGAAGTCACCATCGTTCACAGTGTCGCCGGCCAAGCAGTTCTACCATTGCTTCGGCTGCGGCGCGCATGGGTCGGCCATCGGCTTCCTGATGGAGTATTCCGGCCAGAGCTATCCCGACGCGGTGCGCGAACTGGCGCAATCGGTCGGTCTGTCGGTGCCCGAGGAGCGCGACCGGTTGCCGCCGGCGCAGCGTGCCGAACAGCAGGCCAAGTCGCTGGCGCTGTCCGAGGCGATGACTAGGGCCAGCGAGTTTTACCGCCGGCAACTGCGTGGGGCGCCGACGGCGATCCAGTACCTGAAGGGACGCGGATTGACGGGCGAGATCGCGGCGCAGTTCGGCCTGGGCTATGCGCCGGACGACTGGCAAGGGCTGGAATCGGTATTCGGCAGCTATCGCGACGACGCCATCGCGGGGCCGCTGATCGAGGCGGGCCTGCTGATCGAGAGCGAAAAACGCGACGCCGACGGCAAGCCGCGCCGCTACGACCGCTTCCGCGATCGCATCATGTTCCCGATCCGCAATACCAAGGGGCAGGTGATCGGTTTCGGCGGCCGCGTGATGGGGCAGGGCGAGCCCAAGTATCTGAATTCGCCCGAAACGCCGCTGTTCAGCAAGGGTACCGAGCTGTACGGGCTGTTCGAGGCGCGGCATGCGATCCGGGAAACCGGCTACGTGCTGGTGGTCGAAGGCTATATGGATGTGGTGGCGCTGGCTCAACTCGGATTCGCCAACGCGGTGGCCACGCTGGGCACGGCCTGTACCCCCGTGCATGTGCAGAAGCTGCTGCGCCAGACCGACGCGGTGGTGTTCTCGTTCGACGGCGACGCCGCCGGGCGCCGTGCCGCGCGCCGTGCGCTCGAGGCGTGCCTGCCCTACGTCGCCGACAACAAGACCATCCGCTTTCTGTTCCTGCCCGCCGAGCACGATCCCGACAGCTATGTCCGCGAGGAGGGCACCGACGCCTTCGCCGCGCAGGTGCGCGATGCGATGCCGCTGTCGCGCTTCCTGTTGCAATGCGTGACCGAAGAGCAGGATCTGCGGCAGCCGGAGGGACGGGCGCGCGCGCAGTACGAGGCCAAGCCGCTGCTCAAGGCGATGCCGGCCGGCGGCCTGCGCCTGCAGATCGTGCGCGAGCTGGCCGAGGCCACCGATACCACGCCGGCCGAGATCGAGGCGGTGTGCGGCCTGGGCAGCGACGCCGCCCGGGTCGGCCGCTTTGCCCAGCCGCGAGCGCGTGCGCGGCGGCAGGCACCGGCCGGGCTGGAGCAGCGCGTGCTGCAACTGCTGATGCGGTATCCGGCGCTGTCGGCCCGGCTGGACGACGACGCCCGTGCGCTGCTGCTCGATGCCGAGTCCGGCGGCTCCGAGGTGCTGTCCCATCTGGTGGCCAGTTGCGACGCGCTGGAGGGCGAGGTCAATTTCGCCGCCTTCAGCGAGCAGCTGGCGCAGTCGCCGTTTGCCGACGTCTATGCCAATGTGCGCGCCGGCGTGCTGCGCGAGGACATCGACGAGGAGCCGGCGACGCTGGAATTCGATGCGGCGATCGCCAAGCTGCTGATCGAGCCGCTGCAGCGCGAGTTGGCGCAGCTGCAGTCGGCGCTGGAGAACGGCACGGCGGACGAGGCGGGCAAGACGCGCATGCGCTGGCTGATCGCGGAGATCCATCGGCGCAAGCGTCTTGGTTGAAAAACGGAATCTGGCCGCCATACCGAAGACAGGCACGCGGCCAGGTGACAGAAGGGCAGCAAAACAGGGAAAAGTCCGTGGGTTTTGGGCTTAAGCCTTGATTTTTCAGGTGAAAACCTCACCTGTCGGGAAGGCCGGCTAGTGGCGACGTGCTACAATAGCCGGTTTGGATTGCGAAATCTTTCTCTCCAGTTCTGGTGAAAGTGAGCGTGCCAATGGCAAAGGCCAAAGCAACCGAAAAGGTTTCCACTAAGGCTCCCCGTTCCGGGAGCGGCAAGGCGTCGACACAAGCGACCGCGGCGGAAAAGCCCGCCACGCGATCTGCGACGCAAGCCAGGTCTGCGCCAGCCAAGTCCGCGCGTCCCGCCAAGGCGGCCGCAACGACGACACCCACCAGAACCCGCGCATCCGAGAAACAGCCCTCGACTTCGGCACGCGAGAGCGGCAAGAACGCCAATGCAAGCGCGAGCGCAAGCGCGCATACGGCAACAGCGGGCGGCAAACGTGCCGCGTCCGAACCTGTTAAAGGCAAGAGTATCCCCGTGGCGAAACAGCAGAACACCGAAGTCGAGAGCAAGCGAACGGCAGCCGCCGGCGCCAAGACCGCCAGCGCCAAGTCCGGCGCCACCGCGGCGGCGTCCAAGGCGCGCGCCGCCACCTCCGCACCCGTAGCATCCCAGCAGCCCGTTGCAGCCGTCGCGCCGGAGCCCAAGAAGCGCGGCCGCAAGCCCAAGGCCGAGATGCTGCAAGATGAAAGCCATACTGACGACGTGAACGACGAGCTTTACGAAGACGACACGCGTGCCGCCGCGCCGGCGGCCGCCCCGAAGACCGAGAAGCAGAAGGCCAAGGACCGCAAGGCCAAGGAAAAGGCGCTGCTCAAGGAGTTCGCCTCGGCCCAGCAGGGCACCGAGGAAGAGCTCGAAGCGCGCCGCCAGAAGCTCAAGGCACTGATCAAGCTGGGCAAGTCGCGCGGCTACCTGACCTATGCCGAGATCAACGATCACCTGCCGGACGACATGGTCGATTCGGAGACGATCGACACCCTGGTCGCGACGCTGAACGACATCGGCATCGCCGTCTACGAGCAGGCGCCCGACGCCGAGACGCTGCTGCTCAACGACAATGCCCCGTCCGCCACCAGCGAGGAAGAAGCCGAGGAAGAGGCCGAAGCCGCGCTGTCGACGGTCGACTCGGAGTTCGGCCGCACCACGGACCCGGTGCGCATGTACATGCGCGAGATGGGTACCGTCGAGCTGCTGACCCGCGAAGGCGAAATCGAGATCGCCAAGCGGATCGAGGCCGGCCTGAAGGACATGGTGATGGCGATCTCGGCCTGCCCGGTCACGATCTCCGAAATCCTGGCGCACGCCGAGCGCGTCGCCAATGACGAGATCAAGATCGACGAATTCGTCGACGGCCTGATCGATCCGAACGCCGAAGAGGCAGTCGAGGAAGTCGGCGTGACGCCGGCTGCGGCGGCCGCCTCCGACGACGAGGAACTCGAATCGGACGACGAGGAAGCCGACGAGGAAGAGGATGACGACGCCGCCGGCGCCGGCGCCTCGGCACGCCAGTTGGAAGAACTGAAGGTTGCCGCGCTGGAAAAATTCCGCGTGATCGCCGACCAGTTCGACAAGATGCGCCGTGCGTTCGAGAAGGAGGGCTACAAGTCCAAGCCTTACATCAAGGCGCAGGAAGCCATCCAGAACGAACTGATGGGCATCCGCTTCACCGCCCGCAACGTCGAGCGTCTGTGCGACACGCTGCGCGGCCAGGTCGACGAAGTGCGCAAGCTCGAACGCGCAATCCTGAACATCGTGGTCGACAAGTGCGGCATGCCGCGCGCCGATTTCGTGGCCCGCTTCCCGGGCAACGAGACCAATCTGGACTGGATCCATACGGTCGTCGCCGACAACAAGCCGTACAGCCCGATCGTCGAGCGTAACGTGCCGGCCGTGCACGAGCTGCAGCAGAAGCTGATCGACCTGCAGGCCCGCGTGGTGCTGCCGCTGAAGGAGCTCAAGGAAGTCAACCGCAAGATGTCCGAGGGCGAGAAGCGCGCCCGCGAGGCCAAGCGCGAGATGACCGAGGCCAACCTGCGTCTGGTGATTTCGATCGCCAAGAAGTACACCAACCGCGGTCTGCAGTTCCTGGATCTGATCCAGGAGGGCAACATCGGCCTGATGAAGGCGGTGGACAAGTTCGAATACCGTCGCGGCTACAAGTTCTCGACCTACGCGACCTGGTGGATCCGTCAGGCCATCACGCGTTCGATCGCCGATCAGGCGCGCACCATCCGTATCCCGGTGCACATGATCGAAACGATCAACAAGATGAACCGCATCTCGCGCCAGATCCTGCAGGAAACCGGCAACGAGCCGGATCCGGCGACGCTGGCCGAGAAGATGGAGATGCCCGAGGACAAGATCCGCAAGATCATGAAGATCGCGAAGGAGCCGATCTCGATGGAAACGCCGATCGGCGACGACGACGATTCCCATCTGGGCGACTTCATCGAAGACACGAACACGCTGGCGCCGGCCGAGGCCGCGCTGCATGGCTCGATGCGCGACGTGGTCAAGGACGTGCTGGACTCGCTGACGCCGCGCGAAGCCAAGGTGCTGCGCATGCGCTTCGGCATCGAAATGAGCACCGACCACACGCTGGAAGAGGTCGGCAAGCAGTTCGACGTCACCCGTGAACGGATCCGTCAGATCGAGGCCAAGGCACTGCGCAAGCTGCGCCACCCGAGCCGCTCCGACAAGCTCAAGAGCTTCCTGGAAGGCAGCTGAACGCTTCCGGGCCTCTAGCTCATGCCTGGTTAGAGCAGCGGACTCATAATCGGTGAGTACGAAAAATAAGGGAGTTTTCTGGCATCCGAATTGCTGTGCTCACGTAGGCTACAAGAAGTCCCTCTTTAAGCAGGGGCCAATTGCGGTAAAATAACCAGTTTTTGGGCCTCTAGCTCATGCTTGGTTAGAGCAGCGGACTTAGCAAGTGCCGTCCTACAGCTTGCAAGAGTACGGACCGCACGGAATGGGTTGCCTTGGGGTAAGTTGGCTCTGCCCCTTGGTAGAACTGCTCAAATTCGGGGAAACCTCTGCTGCTCTAGCAGCGTGGCAATCCCGAGCGAAGCTCTCTTCGAGAGAACGTGTAGAGACTGTACGGGCAGGTCGTAAAGACAAGAGACAGTCCAGACCACAAACCCGAAAGGGGTGGCGAAAGCCATAGCTGGTAAGCATAATCCGTTGGTGCCGGGTTCGACTCCCGGGGGGCCCACCAAATACCTTTAGAAAGCTCCTTCGGGAGCTTTTTTTTACGCCCGTTATGTCTGGTGGTTTTAAATGCTAGATCCATGAAAGAGCTAGGCTATGATTGTGAGTATCGACATGCTCGCCCTTCTGTTACGGGTGAAACGTATCGGCCTAAGGGCATGGAAGGGTTTGATGGTATAGCCTACTCGCCTAGGATTCGAGATCAAGATAGGAAAAAAGCTGGCGTAGCTTAAAGACTGGAACAAAAACGCTGGCGAAAAATAAAAATCTCTCTGGAGGGGTGATGTCCGATTCGTCAAACAATGCAAGATTGCAGCAGGAAGACCTCTTCTATGAAGATCGCTTTCTTGAAAGCTGGGCAGGTGCAATTATCACCAATCCCAGCACGGCCATTGTCGAACTCGTTGCCAACTCTTGGGATGCCTATGCCACTGAGGTCAAAATAAGCTGGCCCGATCCGAAGAGCAACAAGCAGTTCTCCATCTCGGACAATGGCAAGGGCATGACGAAGGCCGAGTTCGATTACATCTGGCGTGCGATGTCCTATGACCGCATCGCCAAGGGTGGTGCCACAACTGTGCCGCCACCAGGCGTAGAAGGCCTTCCTCGCTTCGTCTTCGGCAAGAATGGCAAGGGCCGATTTGCCAGCTTTTGCCTTACGAAGAACTACCAGATCACCTCGATAAAAGACGGCCAGAAGTTCGTTTACAAAGTCAGCAGGACACCCAACAAACCGCTGATCACTGAACTCGTGGAGTTCGTTGAGAAGGATGTGGAGGGGCATGGAACGACCATCACCGGTGAAGGTGAAATCCGTCAGGTCAACCTCTCCGTGGAGCAGGCTAGAGAGCTTCTGGGTGGGCGGTTCCTCGCCAATCCTTCCTTCAAGGTCATCCTGAATGGGGCGCCGATTTCGTTTGCCGATATCAGCAAGTCATCCCTATCCATTGTCGACGTTGATGTGCCAGGCTATGGCACGGTGAAGATCTACCACATTGATACCCGTAAGGCCGATAAGACCACCAAACAGCATGGGATCGCGTGGTGGGTGACGAATCGCGCAGTGGGTGACTGCAAGTGGCGCGGGACAGATGTGGAGCGCATTCTTGATGGCCGAACCGAGAAGGCCAAGCGTTTTACCTTCATTGTTCAGGCTGATTTTTTGAACAAGGAAAATGCGGTCAAGGAGGATTGGTCCGGTTTCCAGGACAACAACGAGGCATGGCTGAAGACCAGGTCAATCGTTCAAGACAAGATCAAGGAGATCATTTCCAACACGAGCTATGCCGAACGCGAAGGGAAGCGGATCGCAGTTCTGGAACGTGTTGGCGAGTCGGTCAATCTTCTTCCGCTACTGAGCAGGGAGCGAGTTACCACCTTCGTCAATGAGGTTGTGGATACATGCCCGAACTTTGGTGAGCAGGAAGTCGTTCAGCTCACCTCCATCCTGGCGAAGCTGGAGAAGAGCAAATCGCAGTATGGCTTGCTGGAGATCTTGCACAACCAAGCTCCGAACGACTTGGACGCCCTTCATGAAGTGCTGAGCCAATGGACCATTGGCATGGCGAAGGTGGTGCTCGACGAGATCCAAGGGCGCTTGAAGGTCATCAACGAACTGCGGATCAAGATTCAGGTGGCAGGCATTGACGAGGTCAAGGAACTTCAACCTCTGTTTGCCAAGGGTCTTTGGATGTTTGGCGACAAGTTTGAATCAATTCACTTCACGTCCAACAAAGGGATGACGACGGTCATCCGTGAGCTATTTGATGGCAAGGCGGAGAAGGCTTCGCTGAACCGTCCTGACTTTGTCATTCGTGGTGACGCTAGCACAGGCTTCTATTCCCTTCCGTCTTACAACGAAGATCACGAAGAGGTTGGCGTCGGCCACCTTGTAATCGTTGATCTGAAAACCACCAAGCTCTCGCTCGGCTCCAAGGAAAAGGAGCAGATTTGGAAGTATGTGAAGGAGCTGAAGAAGAAGGGCTACATTCAGCCTGAGACACGGGTAGATGGCTTCGTTCTTGGTGACCAGATTGAAAGTGGGGAAGGTGGGACCCGCACCGAAGACAATGACAAGGTCAAAATTCAGCCCTTGCTCTATAGCATCATTCTGAGCAGAGCCGAACAACGATTGCTCAAGCTCTATGAACAGGTAAGGGAAGCACCGTTTCTTCTGGAGCAACAGGAAGAGCTAAATAAGTTCGTTGAACCTGTCGCTGTCACACAACTGTCGCTTGCCGAGACGGCGGGTGCGAAATGAACCAGAACGTCAATTGGATCGCCGCGTATAACTACCTGTTTGCATCTCTCAACAGCGAGAACAAGGAGCTCTATGTTGGGGGCTCAACGTTTTGCCGTATGGTTCAGCAGGTCGATCCCGGTTCGCCCAGCTATCAACAATTGCTTGCTTTGAGGCAAAGCCAGGGCAAGTCCAACTCTCGCAAAGATTTTTACTGGGATCTGATCCAAGGGCTTTCTGAGCCTCAACGCTTCCGACTTTACCGTGTGTTTGTAGATCACATTGAGCCGCATGACAAGACTGCGGCCGAAACGATCAGGGACATTGTGTTTGGTGGTAGTCGAGCGGTACCTACAACGTTTGTACCTTTGGACTTGTGGAACTCTGAGAAGCTGAACAATAGCCTCAAGGAAATTGATCACGCCATTGATGCTCACCAGTATAACAGGGCAACAACGCTGAGCTACACCTGCCTTGAAGGACTCTACAAGACGTATGTTCGCAAGCACGTTCCAGAACAGGCAGGGCTGTCCGACCTGATGCCCTTGTGCAAGGCTGTAAAGGACGACATCAGCAGGAAATTACAGGCGCAGGGGCCGTTTCCCGTCGAGATCGTCAATGCCATGCCGACCTTGACCAATGCAATTGCGAACTCAAGGAATGGCTTCAGCGAGTCTCACTTTGCCGACGACTCACAACGATGGCTTGCTCTTTTTGCTCGTGATCTGACCAACTCTATTGGTCGCCTCATGCTCCATTTCATGTGAGGCATTAATCGAAATAAGCGTCGAGTCTATTGATGCGGCATAAAAAGGAAAAACATGAGTAATGACTCCGCTACAACTCGTTGGTGGGAGAACTATCTTGTTCGTTACTTTCTGCCATCCCTTGCGGGAATGGTCATTGTGAGATGGTTGGGTATCAATGTCAAAGATTCTATCGGTAACTATATCCCAACTTTCTTGCTGACAGATTGGAATGATTTTGGAACCGCTCATCTCCTTATCTGGCTCTTGTTTGGCTCACTCTATTGCTACATTGCTTCCTACCCCATCCTTGTTTTCCATTCTACGCGAGTCTTGGATTTCGTGGATAGAAAGGGGACAATGGGGAATCATTGGTTGAACCCGTATGGTCATTCAATCATATTTGCCGTGCTTGCCTACATCTCTGCATGGAAAGATATGCTGTGGCTGGCCGTTGGTGCTGTAGTGATATTTTCTGCCGTCCAGCTTGTTCGGCTTTATGAGGTTTACGCTCGACAGGAATTATTTGGGTTTAATCAGGGCTATGAGGCGAGCATTGCTTACGCTTACCTAAACCGGTTATCAAAAAGGCGGGGTGTTAAGGCGGAGAAGAGTGCGTGGGAGGATGATGAGGGGAATAGTGGTGAAGTAACAAATTCAAGGCTTGTCGATTTGGCTGAGTCATATAAACACCTGAGAGAGCATGGCAATACGGCATTTATATTCCTGCTGGAACTGGCTCTTTGTCCAATCTTCTTTATTGCACTGAAACACCAGAAGGGTGTGGTGGATTTTGGATATGTTGCTATCCTGGTTCTGATATGGATAGTACCGGCAGTGCTAGTTCATCTTCTTGGTCAGCACTTGGAGAGGCGGTATTCTCTTTTTCATCACTGATTGCTGGTTGATCGAGCAAAAAGGCCCTACTTCAATCAGGGTGCCTTTTATGCTTATCAAGGATTGGGCTAGTATCCGTGAACTCCAAAGAGTTGTTGGGCCATGTTGTGCGGTGCAACCATGTTGATGCCAATGCCATTGATTCTGTCGCTATGGCTTCGCAATAGATCCATTGCTTGATCGAGGATCGAAAGTCTCTTTTTTTGTAGATGAGTCCAATACCAACGCATGGCTAAGCCTGCAACGATGTCAGCGAGCTGTATCCCTGTGCTTTCTGGCGAGGCTTTGAAAAATAAGCTGGCAGATTGAGTGATGTTGTAATCTGAGAACGGTGGCTTGTAGCCGAATTTATCCATTTCGATGCCTTCGATTTGCATTTTCGCAAACGCAATGATTTCATCGAAATGAGCTTGCTCATCATGGAATATCTTGCAGCCAGTCAGGTTTCCTGAAAGGCGAAGATTAATTCTGGCATAGATGTTGGTAAATGACGAAAAATTCGGAAGGAGCCAAACATCTTGCCCCCGTTTGCCAGAATCAGGGACAGGCAAAAATCGCTCGTAGGCTTTTTCGCCTTCTTGTTCGATCATCAAGAGGAAATCATCCTTGCTTTCTTCTACCTGCGAGGCGATTTCCTGTGCCATCTCATGATCGTGCGTGCTGACGCAGTCCTTCAATAGATCGAAGAACTCATTGGTCTTGTCATTGGATGGGTTATCCAAGCATCGAACAAACCTGAAAAATATCTCATCAGGAATATTGTGATAAACATAATCTGCAAAGATATTCTTGAGCCATACCGTTTGTTGGGATTCTTCGGTGTTGAAGTATGGCGGCCAGATAAAGCCATTTGTGATGCTGACTGCTAACAGATACTTCTTATCGACAATTTCTATGAAAAATGGGAAGCCATTTTTGGCCACAAGCTCAGTAGCTTCAAGGGCAAAATTTGGCTTTTTCTTTATAACCTTGCTTAGTTTGATTTCGTCGGCTTGGACGTTGTGCTTCCTTTTCAGCGAATTTAGCTCTTCCGTAAGTTTTTTCTCATCAGAAATCCCTACAGCGGCCAGGCAAAAAACTGGTTGTCCCCCAAAGCTAAGATCGGCTTTTGTTTTGCTGAGATCTCCGGTGTTTCCGCTCTCATCAATATAGAATTCATATCGTCCATGCCTTCTGCCATTTAAGGTCAAGCTTCTCAATTCCATAAACTTTGGCTCCATTAGCCTTCTCTGCCTCGCGCACCATCCTCAATTTCCAATGGTGAGTGTAACGGCTTCCTTGATTTCACTATCCTACACAATGGCGATGATGTCTCAGGGGCACATAGAATCGTCTTTGTGCTCTGCAGGCCAAAAATAAACCTGTAAATTTTCTCGGGTGATGCAATCATCTTGGTTGCTTGCCTTGGGTATTGCGTGACCTATTGACAAAAAGATAAATTTTATTATCTATTTGATGTCAATGGCGGGAATATTAAAAATCACTATGAAATGAAGCGAAGCGGAAAACTTGATCTCAATCTTTGGTTGATATCTACTGCTGGATTTTCCCCGGTGCTCTTGATTGCTAGCCATGCCACAACATGCCAGGATCCCACGGCTCGATGGTTTTGCGCCAGGCTTTCGTGCCACTGATATTTCGCTGGTATGTCGGTTTTTTAGACCGCATTTTCATTGTCATAGAACGCCACGGACTCCCCTCTCATGAGTTGGTGAGAAGCCCCCTTGTTGTGTCGATGAAGAGACGGTCGCTCTTAAGATAGCAGCTTCTATCAATCTCTCGTGCCCTCACTTGCCGGACTGGCTGTTCGTCAGGGAGGTATGCCGTTGGCAAGCCTCCGGGGCGGTCTGCTGTTGGGGCAAAAATTGCTCTGGGAGAACGAGGTGCTGGCATCGCCCCTCTCATTCACAGCAAGATGGTTGGTACCACAAGCTTTGCCCGGGCTACGGCGGATAAATAATGGCCTTGAGCAAATGACTTCGGTGTACGAACTCCCGAACACGCGTTCGTCCTCGGTGGTGAGAAAACAAGTCTCACGTATAGCTGGCGGGCCTTAGCGGGGTGCGGCGCGAGAGAGCGAAGGGCTATGGACAGAGGACCTTTGCTGAGAGCTGTGGACTCTTTGTTGTCTGGTCACGCAAGGCTACTCCTAGGCTACATAAAAGCGTTATCTCAAAAAACAGCAACTTGATGCTCATAAGTGGTTGATTTTTAAGGGGCCAAAATTTCGACCAGCAACCTCATAATCCGTTGGTGCCGTGTTCGACTCACGGAAGGCCCACCACTGTAGTAAAAAGGGGTTACGTGCGAACGTAACCCCTTTTTGTTTGCGCTTCAGGCCTGGACGAGGACCCCAGCCATGCATCTCGAACCCGTCGAATCGTCCGTCGTGGCCGCGATCGGCTACGACTACCACGGGCGCAAGCTCTTCGTCGAATTCGTCAGCGGCAATCTCTATCGCTACTTCGACGTCCCGGCCAGCGTCCATCGAGATTTCATGGATGCCTCGTCGAAAGGCGAGTTTTTGAACGACTACATCCTCGGCGCCTACGAGTACGAGCAGATCCGTTAGCAGCGCCGTTGGCAGATTCCAAAACAACAATGCAGACGCAAGCCATCGACACCAAGCCAATTCCCGCGCGCAGTCAGACCCGCCGCCTCTTCCTGCTGACCTTGTGTGCCGGCCTGCTCGGCGTGGCCGCCATGGCATGGCTCGGCGTGCCCGTGCTGCTGCAGCACCAACGCCTTCCCGTGGCGATGTGGGCCGTCGCGCTGGCCAGCGGCGTGCAGAGCGCGTTGTTGCTGGCGCTGGCGGCCTTCGCCGGTGCGGCGCTCGCCGGCAAGGTCGGGCTGCGGGCGCCCGCGATCGCGGCGCTGGCGTCGGGCCGGACACCGTGGCGCGCGCTGCTTCCGCAGTGCTTGCCGGGCCTGGTCGGCGGCGTGCTTGCTGGCGTGCTGCTGTGGGGTTTGATCGCGACGGCGCCCCAAGCCGCGGCGCCCGTCCACAGCGCCTCGCTGCCGCTGGCCGTGCGGCTGCTCTACGGCGGCGTGACCGAGGAAGTGCTGGTGCGCTGGGGCTTGATGAGCCTGCTGGTGTGGGCGCTGTGGCGCGTCGTGCAGCGGCGCCTGGGTACCCCGGCCACGTGGTTGGTGTGGGTGGCGATCGCGCTCAGTGCGCTGGTGTTCGGGCTCGCGCATCTGCCCGCCGCGGTAGGGCTCGCCGGACCGCTCGCTTGGCCGGTGGTGCTGCACCTGACCGGGGCCAACGCGGCGTTCGGCGTGATCGCGGGCTTCCTGTTCTGGCGCTACGGCCTCGAGGCGGCCATCATCGCCCATGTGGTGGCGCATCTGACGCTGGCGGCGATCGTCGGCAGGTAAGCGGCCCATGGCCGGCGAAGCCCCATGGTAGACTCGCCGCCGACCTGCGGCCGTACGGGCTGGAGATGCCCAGATCCTCGATTCTTCCCCAACACCCCACCGTGGCCCCGCCGCAGCACGGCTTCATCCTGACCCGCCACTGGCACGACACGCCCGCTGGCACCGAGATCGAAATCTGGTTGGCCACCGATGACGGTCCGCGGCGCCTGCGTCTGCCGCCGCAGCCGTGCGTCGCCTTTGTTCCCGAAGAGCAGCAACCGCGCGTCGAGGCGCTGCTGCGCGGCGAGCCGCAGGTCGAGGTGAAGCCGCTGACGTTGAGGGACTTTCGGCAGCGCCCGGTCATCGGTGTCTACTGCCGCCAGTACCGGCAACTGCTGCGCATCGAGAAGACGTTGCGGCAGGCCGGCATCGACGTCTACGAGGCCGACATCCGTCCGCCGGAGCGCTATCTGATGGAGCGCTTCATCACGGCGCCGGTGCAGTTTTCCGGCCGGCCGGACGCGGATGGCGCGCTGGTCGACGTGCAGATCAAGCCGGCGGCCAGCTATCGTCCGCGGCTGCGCTGCGTGTCGCTCGATATCGAGACCAGCATGCAGGGCGATCTGTATTCGATTGCGCTCGAGGGCTGCGGCGATCGCACGGTGTTGATGCTTGGCCCGCCGACGGGCAGCGATGCGCAGGACGAGCGCAGCGATGCCTGGGCTTCGACACCACCCCCTCTCCCCAACCCTCTCCCCCTGAGGGGGAGAGGGAGCGAACAAAGCGCACAAAGCGATCAAAGCGAACAAAGCGAACCCGTCCTCTCCCCTCTCCCGCTTGCGGGAGAGGGGCAGGGGAGAGGGAAAGGGCGCTCGCCCAGTCACCGCCTCGAATACTGCGACACCCCCGCCGACATGCTGCACAGGCTGATCGCCTGGTTCGACCGCCACGATCCCGATGCGATCATCGGCTGGAACCTCGTGCAGTTCGATCTGCGCGTGCTGCGCCAGCATGCCGAGCGGCTAAAGGTGCCGCTGCGCCTGGGCCGCGGTGGCACGCCGCTCGAATGGCGGCAGCACGGCACGCGCGAGCACCATTACTTCGCCGCGCTGCCCGGCCGGCTGATCATCGACGGCATCGAGGCGATGCGATCGGCGACCTGGAGCTTCGCCTCGTTCAGCCTGGAATTCGTCGCGCGCTCGCTGCTCGGCGAGGGCAAGGACATCGACGATCCGTACGACCGGATGGATGCGATCGACCGCATGTTCGCCACCGACAAGGCGGCGCTGGCGCGCTACAACCTGAAGGACTGCGAGCTGGTCACGCGGATCTTCCAGAAGGCGGAGCTGCTGCAGTTTCTGCTGGACCGCGCCACCGTCACCGGCCTGGAGGCAGACCGCAGCGGCGGCTCGGTGGCCGCCTTCACGCATCTGTACATGCCGCGCATGCATCGGCTCGGCTACGTGGCGCCGAACCTGGGCGATCAGCCGGAGGAAGCGAGCCCCGGCGGCTTCGTGATGGACTCGCGCCCGGGGCTGTACGACTCCGTGCTGGTGCTCGACTACAAGAGCCTGTATCCGTCGATCATTCGCACGTTCCTGATCGATCCGGTCGGTTTGGTGGAAGGCATCCAGGCGAACGATCCGGCCGACACCGTACCCGGCTTCCGCGGTGCGCGGTTTTCACGCCACCGCCACGCCTTGCCTGCGATCGTCGCGGAGATCTGGCAGGGCCGCGATGCCGCCAAGCGCGATGGCAACAAGCCGCTGTCGCAGGCGCTGAAGATCATCATGAACGCGTTCTACGGCGTGCTGGGCTCGACCGGCTGCCGTTTCTTCGATGCGCGGCTGGCGTCGTCGATCACGATGCGCGGTCACGAGATCATGCGCAGGACGCGCGAGCTGGTCGAGGGGCGCGGATATACGGTGATCTACGGCGATACCGATTCGACCTTTGTCGCGTTGGGGCGCCGCCATGCCGACGAGGAGGCGGACCGCATCGGCCGCGAGCTGGTCTCGCACATCAACGGCTGGTGGCGCGAACACTTGCGCGCGGCATACGGGCTCGACAGCGCGCTGGAGATCCAGTACGAGACCCACTACCGCCGTTTCCTGATGCCGACCGTGCGCGGCGCCGAGGATGGCAGCAAGAAGCGCTACGCCGGGCTGGTGCGCGGCGCGGACGGCAGCGAGCAGATGGTGTTCAAGGGATTGGAGGCGGTGCGCACCGACTGGTCGCCGCTGGCACAGGCCTTCCAGCAGGAGCTGTATCGCCGCGTCTTTCAGGGCGAGCCGTATGCGGACTATGTTCGCGATTACGTCGCGAAGCTGCTGCGCGGCGAACTCGATGCGCTGCTGATCTATCGCAAGCGCTTGCGCCGGCAGCTGGACGACTACCAGCGCAATGTGCCGCCGCATGTGCGGGCGGCCCGCGTGGCCGACGACTTCAACCGCGAGCGCGGCCGGCCGCTGCAATACCGGCAGGGCGCGTGGATCCAGTACGTGATGACCACCGCGGGCCCCGAACCGCTGGAGGTGCGCCGGGCCCCGATCGACTACGACCACTATCTGACGCGGCAGCTGCAGCCGGTCGCCGACGCGATCCTGCCTTTCGTCGGCGACGCCTTCGACAACGTGGTCAGCCGGCAGCTCGGCTTGTTCTAGCCGCGGGCGCGACGCGGTTCCGCTTCAGTTTGCGGCCACCGGCGCGATCGACTCGTGCGGCGTGGCGGTGCGTTGCGCGGCCTTGTGGACCATCGTGTAGGCGTAGTCGATGCCCATGCCGTAGGCGCCGGAGTGTTCCTGCGCCAGGCCGATCACGGCGTCGTAGGTGTCGCGGCGTGCCCAGTCGCGCTGCCATTCCAGGGCGACCTGCTGCCAGGTCACCGGCACCACGCCGGCCTGGACCATGCGCTGCATCGCGTAGTCGTGCGCTTCCTTCGTGGTGCCGCCCGACGCGTCGGCCACCATGTAGATCTCGTAGTCGCCTTCGAGCATCGCGCTCAGCGCGAAGGTCGTGTTGCAGACCTCGGTCCACAGCCCGGCCACGACCACCTTCCTGCGGCCGTTGGCGGCCAGCGCGTCGCGCACCTTCTGGTCGTCCCACGAGTTCATCGAGGTGCGCTCGAGCGTCTTCTGGTTCGGGAACACGTCGAGCAGTTCGGGGTAGGTATAGCCCGAGAACGATTCGCTCTCGACCGTGGTGATGACGGTCGGAATGTCGAAGATCTTCGCGGCCTTGGCCAGGCCCACCACATTGTTCTTCATCAACTGCCGGTCCATCGATTGCACGCCGAAGGCCATCTGCGGCTGGTGGTCGATGATGATCAGCTGGCTGTTTTGCGGGGTCAGGACTTCGAGCTTCGGGTTCGACATGGCGGTTCCTTTGGTGAAATTGGTTGAATCCATCGCGGCGCGCTTCGTTGTGGTGGTGTGCTGCGATGGAGTGAACTATACGGACCGGGTGAGCCGCCAAGCTGACGTGTTTGCGAAATAGTTGTTCAGTAAATTTGAATTTGTGCCGACCCCGTGTTTTCAGGCTGCCGGCAGGTCGGTCTGGTCCGCCTCGTCGAGCGCCGCGACCCGCAGCGTCGCCCCCGGCCATTTGCCCTCGCGCACCAGCGTGCGCGCGACATCGGTCAGCACCACGCGCGCGGCCAGTGCGGCCGGCGACAGTTCGTCGTCGTTCAGGCTGACCAGCAGGTTCGGCCGGCTCGCGCGCTCGTCGAGCAGCGGCACGCTGGCGAGCTGGTCGCTATGGGTGCGGGCCAGCGCCGCGCCGGGCTGGATGGTCGCGCCCAGGCCCCCCTGCACCGCGTCCATCAGCACCGCCAGGCCATCGACCTCGGCGACGATGCGCGGCTGCGCCCTGGCATCGTGAAAGCAGCTCGTCACGAGCGCGCGCAGCCCGTGCGTGCCGCTTGGCAGCACCAGCGGCAGGCCGGCCAGCGACGCCATGGCGACGCCTTCGCCATCGGGCATGCCGGCGAGCGAGCGCACGCCGATCACGAACAGCCGTTCGTCGAGCAGCGGCTGCACGGTCCAGCGCTGCGCGGGTTCGTCGTTGAACAGCATCGCCAGATCGATCTGGCGCGCGTTCAGCATCGAGGCGAGATAGCCCGACAGGCTTTCGACCATGCGCAGCCGCACGTCGGGGTAGCGCTCGGCCATCGCGCGCATGAAGGGCAGGCCGAGCACGCTGGCCGTGGTCGGCGCCAGTCCCACGCTGACATGGCCGGACAGCCGCGCGTGCCGGGCCGCTTCGGCGGCATCGTCGATATGCCGCAGCGCCAGTTGCGCCTGGCGCCAGAAGGCCAGGCCGGCATCGGTGGGCACCACGCCGCTGGAGGTTCGCTGCAGCAGCCGCGTCGACAGCTCGCTCTCGAGGCGGCTGATCTGCTGGCTCAGGGCGGAGGTGACGACACCGAGCTCGAGCGCCGCCTTGCCCATGCTGCCGTGCTGCACCACCGTGACGAAGTAGCGCAGTTGTCTGAGTTCCATGGCTCCGTCCCTTGCCTGTTCTTGTCGTGTTCGAAGGCTGCATGGTAGCGGCATGGTAGCGGCATGCCGCCGGGCGCAGCATATCGGCGTCCACCCTACAGGCGGGTGATGTGCCGCCGCGCAACCTCAAGCAAGATAGCGGCCGTGGGCTCGAATGCATGTCGGCCCCGCTACCACTGACGCCCCGCAGCTCCCCGGCTTGCGGGGCTTTTTTCGCCCTGGAGTGCGGACGTGAACGGCGTGGCCGGGTCAGCGCGACCGCAACACCGCCTCGATCTCCGCGGCGGCTTCGCGCAGCGGCGACAGATAGCGCTCGATCAGCGTGCCGGCATTGCGGCTGCCGAGCACCATGCTGAAGCCCAGGCCCGCGACCACCTTGCCGGTCTGGTCGCGCAGCGGCACCGAGATGCCGGCGAAGCCGTCGACCAGCTCGCTGACCAGCACGCAATAGCCGTCCTCGCGCACCTTCGTCAGCGTGGCCTGCAGCGCCTCGCGCGAATCGACCGTGAACGGCGTCAGTTTTCGCAACGCCGCGCGCGCCAGGTAGTGCGCCAGCGCCTCGTCGTCCAGCCCGGCCAGCAACACGCGGCCCAGCGAATGCGCGTAGGCCGGCATGCGGCGGCCGATCGCCATGTCGACGCGCAGGATCTGGCGCGGCTCCTCGCGCGCGACCAGCACGACGGCGTCGTCGTCCAGCATGCCGATCGAACAGGTTTCGCCGC
This sequence comes from Cupriavidus gilardii, assembly GCF_017598945.1. Classification (GTDB taxonomy): domain Bacteria; phylum Pseudomonadota; class Gammaproteobacteria; order Burkholderiales; family Burkholderiaceae; genus Cupriavidus; species Cupriavidus gilardii_E. The sequence goes on along the minus strand of NZ_JAGFTW010000030.1, from coordinate 130,041 downwards.
AGCGGGTCGCCAGCCCGCGCAGATGCGACTGGGCCAGCCGCGGCAGGCTCATCGACGCGAAATACGCGTAGCCGAGCTCCATCACGCGAGGCGTCAGCGAGAACTGCCGGCCGTTCTGCGCCAGGTAGCCGTTGTGCTGCAGCGTCAACAGCAGCCGGCGCGCCGCCGCCCGCGTGACATCGAGGCGGTCGGCCACGTCCTGCATGGTCAGACTCTCGACGCCGCTGGCGAACAGCCGCAGCAGCGCCAATCCCTTGTTCAGGGAGTCGAGCAACTCATCCTTTTTCTGCGTGGGCGCCTCGGCTTCGGGCATGGAGATCGTCCTCGATCGAGCGTTGAAGTGACGTGAAATATACGTCAGCAGAGCGTTGCGGCGATTTTAGTGCGGACTTCGGGCTTGCGCGACCCGGCGGGTCGTCCGTATGATACGGCGTTCCGCGAACAAATGTTCGCAACTCGCGAACCGCCGATTCGAAGCACGGATTCGCATCGCCCAATTCCGCCGACAAGCGCGCTCCCATGCCGGGCGCCGACGGCGACAGCGCCGCGCCAGGGCGCGCCGCAGCACCAGGAGACAGCATGAAGGTGATCACCGCAGAACAGGCGGCGGCATTGGTACAGGACCGATGGACGGTGGCAAGCGCCGGCTTCGTCGGGGCCGGCCATGCCGAGGCGGTGACCGAGGCGCTGGAGCGCCGCTTCCTGCAAAGCGGCCTGCCGCGCGACCTGACGCTGGTCTATTCGGCGGGGCAGGGCGACCGCGGCGCTCGCGGCGTCAATCACTTCGGCAATGCGGGCATGACCGCGTCGATCGTCGGCGGCCACTGGCGCTCGGCGACGCGGCTCGCCGATCTGGCGATGGCCGAGCAGTGCGAGGGCTACAACCTGCCGCAGGGCGTGCTGACGCACCTGTACCGCGCGATCGCCGGCGGCAAGCCGGGCGTGATGACGAAGATCGGCCTGCACACCTTTGTCGATCCGCGCAGCGAGCTTGACCCGCGCTACCACGGCGGCGCGATCAACCGGCGGGCGCGCGAGGCGATCGCCGAGGGCCACGCCAATTGGGTCGAGGCGGTGTCCTTCCGCGGCGACGACTATCTGTTCTATCCGAGCTTCCCGATCCATTGCGCGCTGATCCGCTGCACCGCGGCCGATCCGCGCGGCAACCTGAGCACGCACCGGGAGGCCTTCCATCACGAGCTGCTGGCGATGGCGCAGGCCGCGCACAACTCGGGCGGCATCGTGATCGCGCAGGTCGAGCAGCTGGTCGATCATCACGACAATCTGCAGGCGATCCATGTGCCGGGCATTCTGGTCGACTACGTGGTGGTCAGCGAGAACCCGGCGCACCACCAGATGACCTTCGCCGAGCGCTTCAACGCCGCCTATGTGACGCCGTGGCGCGGCGAGGCGGCGGCGAAATCCGAAGCGGCGACGGCAGCCGCCACGCAAGACACGCAGGCCGTGCCCGCGCCCGTGCTGGACGCCCCCACCATCGCGCAGCGCCGTGCGGTGCTCGAGCTGGCCAGACGCCGGCCGCGCGTGGTCAATCTCGGCGTCGGCATGCCGGCGGCGGTCGGCATGCTGGCCGAAGAGGCCGGGCTGGACGGCTTCACGCTGACGGTCGAGGCCGGCCCGATCGGCGGCACGCCGGCCGACGGCCTGAGCTTCGGCGCGTCGGCCTACCCCGAGGCGGTGATCGACCAGCCGTCGCAATTCGATTTCTACGAGGGCGGCGGCATCGATCTGGCGATCCTCGGCCTGGCCGAGCTCGACGGCCACGGCAACGTCAATGTCAGCAAGTTCGGCGAAGGCACGCAGGCGCTGATCGCCGGCGTCGGCGGCTTCATCAACATCACGCAGAGCGCGAAGGCCGTGGTCTTCATGGGCACGCTGACGGCGGGCGGACTCGAGGTGCGCGCCGAGGGCGGCCAGCTGCATATCGCGCGCGAGGGCCGGGTGAAGAAGGTCGTGCCCGAAGTCTCGCACCTGAGCTTCAACGGGCCGTATGTCGCCTCGCTGGGCGTGCCGGTGCTGTACATCACCGAGCGCGCGGTGTTCGAGATGCGCCCCGACGTGAGCGCGGACTCGTGCGGCGAGGCGCGCCTGACGCTGATCGAGATCGCGCCCGGCGTGGACCTGGAGCGCGATGTGCTGGCGCAGTGCGCGACGCCGATCGCGGTCGCGCCCGACCTGCGGCCGATGGACGCGTGCCTGTTCCGTCCGGGGCCGTTCTCGATCGCCTCGGCGGATTGACGCCCGCGACGACCGGACCACCAGATTCGCGGGGCGGTGCAACGGCCGCCCTTCCTTCCCAAGAAAGACAAGGCCGGACCACCGGCCACGAAGCACCACAAGGAGACCAACCACGCCTTGTTTCGACTGGAACTGACGGGATCGATCCAGCTTCGCCGGGCCCACCGGATGCCCGGCGAATCGCTCGAGTTGCCTGTTTCGCCGGCGCGTCCGACGCGGACCGCGCCGATTTCGGATGACGTTTCTCTTGTTGCCATGCAGAACACAAGCCGCCGTACCTTTGCGCGCCGCCTCGGCGCCGCGATGCTGACCGTTTCCCTGCCGCTGTTCGCCACCCAGGCGTTCGCCGACAGTTATCCCTCCAAGCCGATCCGGCTGGTGGTGCCGTTCCCGCCGGGCGGCCCGACCGATACCGCCGCGCGCATCATCGGCCAGAAGCTCAGCGAATCGCTGAAGCAGCCGGTGGTGGTCGACAACCGTCCCGGCGCGTCGGGCACCATCGGCGCGGAGAACGTCGCCAAGAGCACGGCCGACGGCTATACGCTGCTGGTGCTGGCCACGCCCACGCTGATCGCGCCGCATCTGGTCAATCGCAAGGGCTACGACCTGTTCAAGGACTTCGCGCCGATCGGCGCCGCCTACGATCTGCCGATCGTGATGGTGGTCAATCCGAACGCGCTGCCCGACGTCACCACGCTGCAGCAGTACATCGCCAAGGCCAAGGCCAGGCCGGGCGAGATGAACTACACCAGCGCCGGCAATGGCAGCTTCGGTCATCTGTCGACCGAACTGCTGCAGAACCTGGGCGACTTCGACGTGCAGCACGTGCCGTACAAGGGCAGCGCGCCGGCGATTCAGGATCTGCTGGCGGGCCAGGTGCCGATGATGTTCTCCGACATGATCGCCGCGCTGCCGCACATCAAGGCGGGCAAGCTGCGTGCAATCGCGGTGGGCTCGGCCAAGCGCGTCAGCTTCACTCCAGACGTCAAGACCGTGGCCGAGCAGGGCTTCCCGGGCTTCGAGGCGACCGCCTGGGGCGGCCTGCTGGCGCCGGCCGGCACGCCGAAGGACATCATCGCGAAGCTGTCGGCCGAGCTGAAGGCCGCGCTGGCCGATCCGACGGTCCAGCAGAAGATGCTGGGCGCGGGCACCGTGGCGGCATACATGCCGCCCGAGCAGTTGGCGGCGCGCATGCGCGCCGACGACAAGAAGTGGGGCAAGGTCATCCAGGACAACGGCATCAAGGGCGACTGATACGCCCGCGCCCGTCATGGGCGCACCGTAGCTTGCCTGTCTTAGCGGGGTAGGGTGAGGGCTGGCGATCGCGAGATCGCCGGCCCTTGCTCTTTGCAGGGCTGTGCCTGATCGCCCCGCCCGCTCAGCGCGGCGTCGACGAAGCCGCCAGCGCCTCGCCGCGCGCCAGAAAGCGCCGGTATTCCTCCGCGGGAACGAACAGCCCGCCGGTGGTCCAGACCAGATGCGTGGCGGTGGCCATCAGGTCGGTCAATCCATGACGGGCCAGCCAGGCCTGTCCGGCCTCGGTGCCCGTCAGCATCGCCGGGCCGCTGAAGCCCGCCGCGGCCGATGGCTCGATCTCGATGCCGGCATCCCGCTTCGCCAGATACAGGTCGCGCAGCAGCTGTTCGTCCGCCACGGTGTAGACGCCCGACAGCAGCTCGCGCATCGCCGACGCGGCCAGCTCGGAGGCGCGCGGCACCGCCAGGCCATCCGCCTCGGTGCGATTGGTGAGCCCGTAGTCGTAGACCGACGGATTGCCGCCGACGCCGTTGACCTCGGCGCCGATCATCTGCACCAGGAAGCAGGGCGACTGCGTCGGCTCGGCGAAGAAGCAATGCACGTGCGGGCCGTACCGCTGCTTCAGGCCAAAGGCGATGCCGGCCGGCGCACCGCCGACCCCGCAAGGCAGATAGACGAACAGCGGTCGCCTTGCGTCGGGCGCGATGCCGTGCTCGTGCAATTGCGCGTCGAGGTGCAGCACCGCGGCGCTGTAGCCCAGCAGCAGCGACAGCGAGCGCTCGTCGTCGACGAAGTGGCAGGCCGGATCCTGCTGCGCCTGTGCGCGCCCGGCTGCTACCGCCTGCTGATAGTCGCCTGCGTGCTCGATCACCTCGACGCCGCGTGCGCGCAGCCGGTCCTTCTTCCACGGCTTGGCGTCGGCCGACATATGCACGACCGCGCGAAAGCCGAGCGCGGAGGCCATCACGCCGATGCTCAGGCCCAGATTGCCGGTCGAGCCCACGGCGACCTGGTAGCGCGAGAAGACCGCGCGTGCCGCCGGTTCGGCCAGCACGCCGTAGTCGTCGCCCTCGGTCACCAGAGCGTGCTGCACGGCGAGTCGTTCGGCGAACTCCAGTACCTCGTGGATGCCGCCGCGGGCCTTGATCGAACCGGCCACCGGCAGGCTGTGATCGGCCTTGATCCACAGCGTGCCGCGGCCCGGCGGCAGGCCGATGGCGGGCTGCAGCGCGGAGGCGGGCAGCACGGGCGATTCGATCGCGCCTGCGCTGCCGGCCAGTTCGGGGAACAGCCGCCGCAGCAGCGGGGCAAAGCGGTCGAAGCGGGCCTGGGCCGCATGGACATCAGCTAGACTAATGTCCTTCGCGCCAGCCCGCACCGCCGAGGGGGTTTGCGGCGCCAGCAGCGGATTGGTCCACAGGCATGGCTGTGCCGCGGCCAGTGCCGACAGCAGCGCGGCATCGGCAGCGGGCGCAGCGGTGGCTGCCGGTGTCGGGGATTCGCCGGCATGGGCGAGGAAATCGGTCGGGTCGTTCATGTCGGTGGCCACGGTCGCAAGTTGAGTGGGAAGCGAGGGGGTGCCGATCTTCGGGCCGGCTCGCTGATCGCATTGTTCTCCCGGCATGCCCTTGCCGCAAATCATTGCTGCTGGGTCATGCATTAGTCGAACTAATGGAATGCCGATGGCTGCCACGCTCTCTGCCTCCTTGCTGGCCTGGCTGCGCTGCTTCGAAGCGGCGGCGCGCCACCACAGCTTCACCCGTGCCGCCGGCGAACTGTGCGTGACGCAGGGCGCGGTCAGCCAGCAGGTCAAGCAACTGGAACAGTGGCTGGGACGCCCGCTGTTCCTGCGCACGCCGCGCGCGCTGGTGCTGACGCCGGAAGGCGAGCGGCTGCGCGGCGTGCTGCGCGAATCGTTCGAGGCCATCGAGGGCGCGCTGGGCCAATTGCGTCGGCGCGGCGAGGCGGGGCCGGTCTCGCTGTCCTGTTCGCCGTCCTTTGCGATGCGGTGGCTGACGCCGCGCCTGGGCAGCGTCTTCCGCGATCATCCCGATTTGGCCTTGCGCGTGCATGGCGAATTCCAGGCGCTGGACCGCGGCCGGATGCTGCGCGAGGGCATCGACGCGGCGGTGCGCTTCGATCCCGGCGCCTACCGCGACGTGCATGCGCGGCGCTTTCTCGACGAATGGCTGCTGCCGGTGGCAAGCCCCGCCTTCGTCGCCGCCCATCCGGAACTGCGCGCGCCGGCGGACCTGCGCGGCGCAATGCTGCTGCACGATGTCAGCCCGTGGGACGGCGCGGGCGAGTTCGAAGAGTGGAGCGGATGGCTGCGGCAGGCCGGCGTTACGGTGCCAGACCTGCAGCAGGGGCAGCGCTTCAATCTATCGCAACTGGCGATCGGCGCCGCGCTGGCGGGGCAGGGCGTGGCAATGGGGCGGGCGGCGCTGGTGCTGGACGATCTCGAGGCGGGCCGGCTGGTCGATCTGTTCGGCGTGCACCTGCCGAGCCCGGCCGCCTATTACTTCGTCACGGCCCGCGATCGGAGCCCGGAGGTGGCCGCGATCGAAAGCTGGCTGGAGGCCGAGGGCGCGCGCTTTCAGGCGGCGCGGACGCTCTGGCTCGCGCGTGCGGCCAGGGCACGCAAGGGCCGTCGTGCATCGCCCCGCAGCCGCCGCTAGCCTGCCGGTGCAAGGCGTGGCCGTACCACGGCCGTACCACACTCGCCAGCGTTGCACTACCCCGCAGTAGCCCGCTGTTGTAGAATCTAAGTCTTTGATTCTGTAGCGCTATTGATCGGCTTGCCAAATGTCGCCGATCTCGGCGCGGCAGGGCCTCGAAATCGGTCCGAATTATGGTGCCGATTGCGGTACGGATTGCGGTACGGATTGCGGTACCGGCCCACGGCCCCGAGCCGCCCTTACCGCGCAGGCCAAGCACTGCGCGGCTACCGCCAGTTCCATTGCGTTCGATCGATGCGTGTCCGCTGGCGCCGGGTTCGCCTTCGCCAGACACCCAAACCATGACCACGACCACGAACACGAACACCACTGCTGTACCGACCCCCACCGACGACATCACGTTCGACAGCTTCGGGCTCGACCCGCGCGTGCTGCGCGCGCTGACCGAGCAGGGCTATACCAAGCCGACGCCGATCCAGGCGCAGGCGATCCCGGTGGTGCTGCTGGGCAAGGACGTGATGGGCGCCGCGCAGACCGGCACCGGCAAGACCGCGGGCTTCGCGCTGCCGATCATCCAGCGGCTGCTGCCGATGGCCAACGCGAGCGCCTCGCCGGCGCGGCACCCGGTGCGCGCGCTGATGCTGACGCCGACTCGCGAACTGGCCGACCAGGTCTACGACAACGTGGCCCGCTATGCGCGCCACACCGACCTGCGCAGCACCGTGGTGTTCGGCGGCGTCGACATGAATCCGCAGACCGATGCGCTGCGCCGCGGCGTCGAGATCCTGGTCGCGACCCCGGGCCGGCTGCTCGACCACGTGCAGCAGAAGTCGGTCAACCTGTCGCAGGTGCAGATGCTGGTGCTGGACGAGGCCGACCGCATGCTGGACATGGGCTTCCTGCCGGACCTGCAGCGCATCATCAATTTGCTGCCGGCCCAGCGCCAGACGCTGCTGTTCTCGGCGACCTTCTCGCCCGAGATCAAGAAGCTGGCGGCGAGCTATCTGCACCAGCCGGTGACGATCGAAGTGGCGCGCAGCAACTCGGCCAACGAGAACGTGCGCCAGACGGTCTACCAGGTGCAGGACGGCCAGAAGCAGGAGGCCGTGGTGCATCTGCTGAAGCAGCGTGCCGACCAGGGCCTGTCGCGCCAGTGCATCGTCTTCGTCAACAGCAAGATCGGCTGCTCGCGCCTGGCGCGCCATCTGGAACGCGAGGGCATCAATGCCGCCGCGATCCACGGCGACAAGACGCAGACCGAGCGGATGCAGACGCTGGAAGGCTTCAAGCAGGGCACCATCGACGCGCTGGTGGCCACCGACGTCGCCGCGCGCGGCCTCGACATCGCCGACATGCCCTGCGTGATCAACTTCGATCTGCCGTTCAATGCCGAGGACTATGTGCACCGGATCGGCCGTACCGGCCGCGCCGGCGCCACCGGCGATGCGCTGTCGATCTTCGTGCCGGGCGACGAGCGGCTGCTGGCCGATATCGAGAAGATGCTGAAGCGGCAGATTCCGCGTGCCCAGCTCGAGGGCTTCGATCCGGCCCGCGAACGCAGCCGCGGTGCGGACGACGACCGCCGCCGCGCACGTTCGTCGGAGCCGCGCCGCACGCGTGCCGACAGCGACGATCGTCCGCGCAAGCCCGATCACGGCAGCGCGCGCAACGCCTTCCGTCCGGCCGACGATCCGTTCTTCTCGCGGCCCTATGAGCCGAGCCCGTCGGCCGCGGCCTCGCAGCCGTCTGCGGACTCGACGCTGGATCCGCGCCAGGTCGGTCTGGCCCGTGCCCGGCCGAAGCGCCCGGTCGCCGCGCTGCTGGGCGGCGTGCCGCGCAAGTCCTGATCTGCTGATCGTCTTCCGAACGTTTGCTTAGTTCGCGCCGCCAGACGGCGGCGCAATGGGCGATCTGGCCGCCGGTCCGACCCACCTTGCGGCCCACTGCGCGGTCGCCTCGGCCAGCCAGCCTTCGATGTCGGCGCGGCCGCTCTGCAAGCCCAGATGCGCGCCGGCCGCGCGCAACGCGTCCAGCGGTGCCAGCGCGTCGATCGATTCGGCGCCGGTCTGCTTGCTCAATTTCTCCCCCAATTCGTTGACGACCACCGGCACATGCAGATAGGCCGGCGTCGGCAATGCCAGCAGCCGCTGCAGATGGATCTGCCGCGGGGTCGAATCCAGCAGGTCCGCGCCGCGCACGATATGCGTGATGCCCTGCAGGCCATCGTCGACCACCACTGCCAGTTGGTACGCCCATAGGCCGTCGGCCCGGCGCAGCACGAAATCGCCCAGTTCGGTGGCCAGGTCCTGACATTGCCGGCCCTGCCAGCGATCGTCGAAGCACAGCACCGCTTTCTCGCCGTCCGGCACGCGCACGCGCCAGGCGCGCGGCAGCTTGCCATGCAGGCCGCTGCGGCAGGTGCCCGGGTAGGCCAGGGTCTGATGGCGCTCGCGCACATGGCGCAGCGAGTCGGCGATCTCCTTGCGCGAGCAGCCGCAGGGGTAGACCAGCCCGGCCGCCTCGAGCCGGTGCAGCGCCTCGGCGTACAGCGCCTCGCGGCGGCTCTGCCAGACCGGTTCCTCGTCCGGATGCAGACCAAGGCGATCGAGCGTCTGCAGGATCTGGCGGTCGGCGTCGCGCACGCAGCGCGGATAGTCGATGTCCTCGATGCGGACCAGCCACTGGCCGCCGTGGGCACGGGCGTCGAGCCAGCTGGCCAGCGCCGTGGCCAGCGAGCCCAGATGCAGCGGTCCGGTGGGAGAGGGGGCGAAGCGGCCGCGGTAGTGGCGATCGGAGGGCTTCCCGGCCAGCCCCGGTACTGCGGTCATGCGTGGCTACTCCGGCGCGCCCGGTTGTTGCGACAGCAGCGCCTGCGCGAGCCGCGGATTCTGCAGCTTGTCGGTCCACCATTGCAGCGCCTTGCCGCGATGGCTGGTGCGCCAGGCGATCGTGAAGGTGCCGGGCGCGCGCACCTCGACGGTCTCGCGCACCTGCAGCACGCCGCTCTCGATATGCGGCTGCGCCATCGGCGCCGGCAGCCAGCCGCAGCCCAGGCCGCGGATCTGCGCATCGAGCTTGTCGCGCATGGTCGGCACCACCAGCATGTCCTGGCCGGCCAGCACGCCATGCGTGCGCGCCGGCAGATTGCGCGAGGTGTCGCCGACCGCGACGATGCGATGGCGGGCGATCTGCGTGCTGGTCAGCGGGCCGGGCTCGCTGGCCAGCGGATGATGGGAGGCCACGGCGAACACGAACGGCATTGCGCCGAGCGAGCGGATCTGGAAGCCCTGGGTGCTGGGCGCATCGTAGGCGCCGCCGATCACCAGATCGGCCCGGTTGCTGACCAGCGCGTCCCAGGAGCCGCCCAGCACCTCCTTGGCGAAGCGCAGCCGCGTGGCGCTGTTCTCCGCATAGAAGTCCTGGATGACCGGCAGCAGCGCGCGGAAATTGATCAGGTCGTCGACGACGATATTGAGGCTGGCCTCCCAGCCGGTGGCCAGCCGCTTGACCCGCCGCGCCAGATCGTCGGCCGCGTGCAGCAGGTGGCGGCCTTCGTCGAGCAGCGCGCGCCCCGCCGGCGTCAGTTCGGCGCGGTGGCGGCGCCGGTCGAACAGCAGCACGTCGAGGTCTTCCTCGAGCCGGCGCACCACATAGGTCAGCGCCGACGGCACCTTGCCCATTTCATGCGCGGCGGCGGCGAAGCTGCCCTTGCGTTCGATCGCGTCGAGAACTTCCAGGGATTCGAGAGAGAGTGGCATATTCAGAAATTCTGAATGAGTGCTTGCAAATGGCCCGCCGCCAATATAGCGCAGGCGTCCTAAACTTCCTAGCATCGTTGCAGAACAGACGGTCCATATGCAAGTCCGGCAGGACAACGCCGAGGACCACCAGCCAGGAAGGACATCAAAATGATTGAAATTCGCAAGTCTGCCGAACGCGGTTACGCCGACCACGGTTGGCTTCAGTCGTATCACAGCTTCTCGTTCGCCGACTATTTCGATCCTCGCCATGTGCAGTTCGGTCCGCTCCGCGTGATCAACGAAGACCGCGTCGCCCCCGGCATGGGCTTCGGCACGCATGGTCACCGCGACATGGAGATCATCAGCTACGTGCTGTCGGGCGAGCTGGCCCACAAGGACAGCATCGGCAACGGCAGCGTGATCCGCCCCGGCGACGTGCAGCGGATGAGCGCCGGCACCGGCGTGCGGCATTCGGAGTACAACCACGCCGCGCACGACACCACGCATTTTCTGCAGATCTGGATCGTGCCGGATCGCAACGGCATCGAACCTGGCTACGAAGAGAAACATTTCGACGCGGCAGACAAGCGCGGCCGGCTGCGCCTGGTCGGCAGCCCGGACGGTGCCGAGGGGTCGGTGCGGATCCATCAGGACGTGCGGCTTTACGCCGGCCTGTTCGATGGCGACGAGACCGCGACGCTGACGCTTGCGCCGGGCCGGCGCGCCTATGTGCATGTCGCCCGCGGCGCAGTCGCGGTCAACGGCCAGGCGCTGGAGGCCGGCGACGCAGCCAAGCTCGAAGGCGTGGACGCGGTCAGCCTGGCGCAGGGCGATGCCGCCGAGGTGCTGGTGTTCGATCTGCCGTGATCGGCGACGGGTGCATGGGACGGCGGGCGGCGGCAGGCAAGAGGCAACAGGCAACGAGGTGTAACGCTATGTCCCGCCGGCCGGGCAGGCGGAAGCGCTGTGCTATCTTCTCGCTATAGATAAGCGCCCGGACCGGCACATGGTCCGGGCCGCCCCGGCAGCTCGCCTCGCCGCCTATTTTCGACCCGAGATGACCTTCGTTTCCGTCCTTCTTGCGCTGATCGCCGAGCAGTTCCGCGCCCTGGGCCGCAACAACCCCATTCACGAGATGGTGCGCGCGCTCGCCGAACGGGCCGAGCGCGCCTTCGATACCGGCCGGCCGCGCGATGCGGCGCTGGCGTGGATGACGGTGGCGCTGCCCCTGACGCTGGCCGCGCTGGCGGTCCACCATCTGCTGGCGACGATCAGCGTCGCGCTGACCCTGGCGTGGAATGTCCTGCTGCTGTACCTGACGCTGGGCTTCCGGCAGTTCAGCCACTACTTCACCGATATCCACGACGCGCTCAATCGCGACGACCCGGCCACCGCACGTGCCTTGCTGCACGAGTGGACCGGGCTCGATACCGTGGACATGCCGATCAGCGAAATCGTCCGCCATACGCTGGAGGCGGCCATCGTCGCCGTGCACCGGCATGTGTTCGGCGTGTTCTTCTGGTTTCTGCTGCCGATCGGCCCGGCCGGCGTGGTGCTGTACCGCGTCGCCGAGTATCTGTCGCGGCAATGGAATCTGCCGTCGGCCGAGCGCAGCCCGGCGTTCGGCCGGTTTGCCGCGCGCGCCTTCCATTTGATGGACTGGATCCCGTCGCGGCTGACCGCGATCGGCTTTGCGATCGTCGGCAATTTCGAGGACGCGGTCTACGCCTGGCGCAACCATGCGCGCAAGTGGCGCGACGAGACCAACGGCATCCTGCTGGCCAGCGGCGGCGGCGCGCTCGGCGTGCGGCTCGGCACGCCGCTGGCCGAGGACGACACCAGCGTGGTGCTGGCAAGCCCCGGCACCGGCGCCGCGTTCGACTATGCGCCGGGCATGGAGGATGACGGCGTGCCCGAGCCGGCCGCGCCCGAGCTCGGCGCCGACCCGGGCGTACGGGCACTGCAGTCGGCGGTCGGCCTGGTCTGGCGCGCGGTGGTGTTGTGGATGCTGCTGCTGGCGATGCTGTCGCTGGCGAGCTGGGTCGGCTGAGGCCCGGCCAGGGTCCCGCCAAGTCCGGCTGGCGGCGAAGGCGGCCGGCGCAGGTTTCGCCTCCGATTCAAGGCCGCGGACTGCCGCACTGCCAGCAGGCGCCGAACTGCGCCTCGTGCCATTCGCTGCAGCGGGCGCAACGCCAGCGCGGCCCCGGCGCCGGATTGGCAGCGGCATCCAGCACCGCCCAAGCTTCCTCTTCGCGCGCATCGTCGAGCAGCCACACCTGCGGCGCGCTCTCCTGAAACGGAATATCGCCGGTCGCCCCGGCCAGCCAGGTATTGCGCAGTTGCGCACGGATACCCGCGGCCAGCAGCAGATTGCGGCAGTGCGCCGCATGCACCAGCGAGGGCGTCGACAGCAGCAGTTTCATCGGCGTCACCGGCAGGGGGGATGCTTCAGACCTTATCACGTGGCCGGTGACGAGGCAGCAAATCACGCGATCACCCGCTCCCTCTCCCGCTTGCGGGAGAGGGTTGGGGAGAGGGAATGGGGCGGTGCAACCCGCCTCGGCATTGGCCAATGCCGCTGCCCTCTCCCCCGGCCCCTCTCCCGCGAGCGGGAGAGGGGAGATCTCCTACCGCTTTCTTACCACGGCTTCTGCTGCCTCGACTCGTGCAACAGCTGCAGATACAGCTGATGCCGCCGCGGCGCGATGCCGCCGGCGTCGACCGAGGCCAGCACCCCGCAGCCCGGCTCGTTGATGTGGTGGCAGTTGTAGAAGCGGCATTCGGTCAGCCGCGGGCGGAACTCGGGGAAGGCGCGCTCGAGCATGCCTTCGGACAGATGGTGCAGGCCGAACTCCTGGAAGCCCGGCGAATCGATCAGGCTGCCGCCCTGGCCCCAGTCATCGGGCAGGTGGTAGAGCCGCGTGAACGTCGTGGTGTGCTTGCCCGAATCGAGCTTGGCCGAAATCTCGCGGGTTTGCGCCTCCACCCCGGGAATCAGCAGATTCAGCAGCGACGACTTGCCCATGCCGGACTGGCCGATCAGGATGGTTGCGCGCCCGGCGGTCAGCGGGCGCAGCTGTGCCAGCGCATCGTCGGGGTTGCCGTGCACCGACAGCTCGACGGTCGGATAGCCAAGCTGCCGGTACAGCGTCAGGCGGCGCCGCGCCTCTTCCAGCCGTTCGGTCAGATCGGTCTTGTTCAGCAGGATCAGCGGCGCGATCCCCAGCGCCTCCGCGGAGACCAGCGCGCGGCCCAGCAGATCCTCGGAAAAGCTCGGCTCGGTCGCCAGCACGATCGCGACCTGGTCGATATTGGCGGCCAGCAGCTTGGACTTGAACTGGTCGGAGCGATGCAGCAGATTGCGGCGCGGCTCCACCTCGACGATCACGCACTGATCGGCCGCGGCGCGCTCGACGCGCACGCGGTCGCCGACCGCGCATTCGCTCTTCTTGCCGCGCGGAAACGCATGCATGCGCGTGCGCTCGCCGTCGTCGAGCTCGATCACATAGTGGCGGCCGTGTGCCGCGACGATCAGTGCGGATTCTCGGGTGGATTGGCGCGCCGATGCATTGGGCACGGCGCGGCCGGCGGCGTCGCCGCCACGAAGTCGGGCGGGGCGGCTCATGCGTGCGCCAGCAGCCGGTCGATACGCTGCGCCGCGGGCGGGTGCGAATAGTAGAACGCGCTGTAGAGCGGATCGGGCGTCAGCGTCGAGGCATTGTCCTTGTACAGCTTGACCAGCGCCGACACCAGATGACCGGCATCGGCATGCTCGGCGGCGAACGCATCGGCCTCGAATTCATGCCGGCGCGAGGTCAGGCTCGACAGCGGGCCAAGCAGGAAGGTGAACACCGGCAGCGTCAGGAAGAACAGCACCAGCGCCAGCGCGTGGCTGTCCGACATCAGGTTCGGCAGCACGCCCAGGCCCGTGTAGAACCACGCCTGCGTCGACAGCCAGCCCAGCAGCGCCAGGAAGGCCAGGCTCAGCGCGAACGTCACGACGATGCGCTTGACGATATGGCGGCGCTTGAAGTGGCCGAGCTCGTGCGCGAGCACGGCTTCGATCTCGTCGGCGTTCAGCCGCGACAGCAGCGTGTCGAAGAAGACGATGCGCTTGGCGGCGCCGAAGCCGGTGAAATAGGCGTTGCCGTGCGCGCTGCGGCGCGAGCCGTCCATCACGAACAGGCCCTTGCTGGCGAAGCCGCAGCGCCGCATCAGCGCTTCGATGCGCTGCTTCAGCGTCTCGTCGGTCAGCGGCTCGAACTTGTTGAACAGCGGCGCGATCCACGTCGGGAAGATCACCAGCAGCACCAGGTTGAAGGCCATCCATACGACCCAGGTCCACAGCCACCACCACGGGCCGGTCCGGTCCATCAGCCACAGCACCGCCAGCAGCAAGGGCAGGCCCAGCACCGCGGCGACCACCAGCATCTTGATCGTGTCGAGCAGCCACAGCCGCCAGGTCATCCGGTTGAAGCCGAAGCGCTGTTCGATGCCGAACTGCGCGTACAGCGTGAAGGGCAGCTCGGCCAGCCCGCCGATCAGCGCGACGCTGGCGATCAGCGCGACGCCATAGGCATAACCGGGGCCGAAGGTGCCGTACCAGAACTGGTTCAGCCAGTGCAGGCCGCCGAGCAGCGTGAAGCCGATCAGCACGGCCGCGCCGGCGAGCACCTCGAGCATCGACAGCCGCGTGCGGGCGATCGTGTAGTCGGCGGCCTTGCGGTGCGCGGCCAGCGAGATGGTGTCGGCGAAGCGCGGCGGCACGGTGTCGCGATGCAGGCCGACGTGGCGAACCTGGCGTGCGGCCAGCCAGAGTTTGGTGAGCACCATCACCACCAGGGCGACGAGAAAAAGCAGCGTGAACATCGGGTCCTTGCCTTGTGGGGCGGTCTAGTGCATCGATATGCGAGAATTATATGACTTCGCGCCGGGCACACCCGCCAGGGCCCACGATGCCCGCGCACGATATTCCAATCCCTCCCGCTATCCGATCCTCTCGCAGTCCGATGACAAGCTCCAGTTCCGCCGCCTCCGTACCCGCTCCCGCCTCCGCCACGCCCGCCAAGTCGGTCAAGAGCGAAAACAATCTGGTCTGGCTCGATATGGAGATGACCGGGCTGTCGCCCGAGAACGACCGCATCATCGAGGTCGCGGTGGTCGTCACCGATTCCGAACTGCATATCCTGGCCGAGGGTCCGGTGCTGGTGATCCACCAGGAAGACGCCGTCCTCGATGCAATGGACAACTGGAACAAGGGCACGCACGGCCGCTCGGGCCTGATCGACAAGGTCAAGGCATCGACGCTGACCGAGGCGCAGGCCGAGACCGAGCTGCTCGCCTTCCTCAAGCGCTGGGTGCCGGCAGGCAAGTCGCCGATGTGCGGCAATTCGATCTGCCAGGACCGCCGCTTCATGGCGCGCTACATGCCCAGGCTCGAGGCCTTCTTCCACTATCGCAACCTCGACGTGTCGACGCTGAAGGAGCTGTGCAAGCGCTGGGAGCCGGCGATCCACAAGGGCTTCGTCAAGCGCCAGCTGCATACGGCGCTGGCCGACATCCTCGAATCGATCGAGGAACTGCGTTACTACCGCACGCATTTCATTCGCAGCAGCCAGGCCGAGCAGCAGGGCGCGGCAAGCCCGACCGGCGAGGCATGAAGCCGCAGATTCCCTGACTCGTCGTCCCCGCGGAGGCGGGGCTCCGACGGTTTTCACCTGCCCACGCCAGTCACCGGGTCCCCGCATTCGCCGGGACGACAACCGATCCGCCACGTCCTCCTCACACCATGCTTGAGCGCATCGTCTCGATCATCACGCCGGTCATCCTGATCATCCTGGTCGGCTGGCTGTACGGGCGCAAGGCCCATCCCGACATGGCGGGCATCAATCGCGCCACGCTCGACGTGATCGCACCGCTGCTGGTGGTATCGGCCTTCGTCAGCAAGGAATTCGTGCTGGCCGACCAGCTCGCGCTGCTGGCCTGCGCGGTGGGCGTGGTGCTTGGGTCGGGCCTGCTGGCGCTGGGCGCGGCGCGGCTGATGGGGGCGGACCCGCGCACCTTCGTGCCGCCGATGATGTTCAACAACTCGGGAAACATGGGGCTGCCGCTGTCGGTGTTTGCCTTCGGGCCGGCCGGACTGGCCCCCGCGGTGGCGCTGTTCGCGGCGTCCAACCTGATGCATTTCACGCTGGGCCTGAAGATCGTCAACCGCCATGCCTCGCTGGCGCAGATTTCGCGCAACCCGATGGTGCTGGCGACGATCGCCGGCGTGGGGTTGTCGCTGGCGCGGCCGTGGTTCGCGCTGCCCGATCCGGTCTATCAGTCGATCAAGCTGCTGGGCGACGCCACGGTGCCGCTGATGCTGTTTGCATTGGGCGTGCGGATGAAGGACGTCAATCTGCGCAACTGGGGCATGGGGCTGGCCGGCGCGGTGATCTGCCCGCTGACCGGCATCGTTTGCGCGCTGGCGCTGGCGGCGGTGGTGCCGTTGACCGAGCTGCAGCGCGGCCTGCTGTTCGTCTTTGCCGCGCTGCCGCCCGCCGTGCTGAATTTCCTGGTGGCCGACCATTTCCGGCAGGAGCCGGATCAGGTGGCCTCGATCGTGCTGCTGGGCAATATCGCGGCGGTGGTGTTCGTGCCGGTGGGGCTTTATCTGGGTTTGCGGTAGGGTGTATCGGCCGGGGGGTTTCCCTCTCCCCCAACCCCTCCCCCGCAAGCGGGAGAGGGGAGCGAGTGCGGCCGATGCCTTCGGTGTTCCCCCTCCCGTAAGCGGGAGAGGGAAGCGAGCCCGGCAAACGCCCTCGGTGTTCCCCTCTCCCGCTTGCGGGAGAGGGGCAGGGGAGAGGGCAACCTCGGCGCCGTTCAGCCCTTCTGACGGATCGCGTGCTTGGGCCGCCAGGCCTTGACCACGGCCTCGTCGGTCTCGATGTAGGGCCCGCCGATCAGGTCGATGCAGTACGGCACTGCGGCGAAGATGCCCTGCACCAGCGCCTTGCCGTCGTCGCCGCGCAGCCCTTCGAGCGTTTCGCGGATCGCGCGCGGCTGGCCCGGCAGGTTGATGATCAGCGCCGCATGGCTCTGCGTTTCGCGGATCACCGCCACCTGGCGCGACAGGATCGCGGTCGGCACGAAATGCAGGCTGACCTGGCGCATTTGTTCGCCAAAGCCCGGCATCTCCTTGGTGGCGACGGCCAGCGTGGCTTCGGGCGTCACGTCACGGCGCGCCGGGCCGGTGCCGCCGGTCGTCAGCACCAGATCGCAGCCGGCCACGTCGACCAGTTCGATCAGCGTGCGGGAGATCTGCGCCTGTTCGTCGGGAATCAGCCGGTCGACGCCCTGCCACGGCGAGGTCAGCGTGCGGCCGAACCAGTCGCGCAGCGCGGGAATGCCTTCGTCCTGATAGGTGCCCGCCGAGGCGCGGTCCGAGATCGACACGAAGCCGACGATCAGTTCGTCGGGATGGCGACGGGCGACAGGCTGCACAGCAGGCTGGCTGGTGGTGTGGGGAAGGTCGCTCATGCGGGCTCCTGATCCTCTCCGGTTGACGGCGCGGCGGGCGCCGCGTCGGGCTGCTGGCGCGCCTCGAGCGCGCTCTTGATGGCCTGGAACAGCTCGCGGAAGTGGCGCGGCGGCTTGTTCAGCTGCTGCTCCTTGCGCGCGTTGCGGATCAGGCTGCGCAGGGCCTGTACGTCGACCGCAGGATGCTCGGCGAGGAAACGCGTCAGCGCCTCGTCGTCCTTGAGCAGCAGCTCGCGCCAGCGCTCGATCAGATGCAGCCGGGCGGTCTCGGCCTTGCTGGTGCCCTTGAAGCCGTCCAGCGCGCGCCGGATCGCATCGATCTCGTCGTCGTTCAGGCCGCGCATCACCTTGCCGACATACTGCATCTGGCGGCGCTTGCCTTCGTGGCTGGTGATGCGCCGGGCCTCGCGGATGGCGTCCTCGAGCACCTCGGGCATCGGCACGCGCGCCAGCCGGTCCTTGGGCAGCGCCTCGAGCTCGGTGCCCAGGTCCTGCAGCGCATGCATGTCGCGCTTGCGCTGGGATTTGCTCTTGGGCGAGTCGTCGTCGGGCTCGGGGGCAAAGGCGCCGGGAAAGCCGGCGCCGGGGGAGTGGCGGGGATGTCGCGTCATGGGCGGCATTTTATCTTGCTATGATTCCCGTTTGGGTTTCAGTTTGCCTTCCCGGGCTTCCGGCTCGACGCCGGCATCGCCTCTGCTGCGCGACCTGCGCCAGCCTACATCGCCAGACTTACTACGCCAGACTCACGCATGTCCGATCTCATGACCGACC
This sequence comes from Cupriavidus gilardii, assembly GCF_017598945.1. Lineage (GTDB taxonomy): Bacteria > Pseudomonadota > Gammaproteobacteria > Burkholderiales > Burkholderiaceae > Cupriavidus > Cupriavidus gilardii_E. The sequence goes on along the minus strand of NZ_JAGFTW010000030.1, from coordinate 111,818 downwards.
AGAACGTCCACTTCACCTACACCCAGGCGCAACTGAGCGAAATGGCAGCCGATGTGCTGCGCGTCGCCCGCGAACTGGGCGCCACCGATGCCGCCACCGAGATCTCCGAGGGCAGCGGCCTGTCGGTCTCGGTGCGCAAGGGCGAGGTCGAGACGATCGAGCAGAACCGCGACAAGGTGGTCGGCGTCACCGTGATGATCGGCAAGCGGCGCGGCAATGCCAGCACCTCGGACTTTTCGCCGGCCGCGCTGCGCGCCACCGCCGAGGCCGCCTACAACATCGCGCGCTTCACCGCAGAGGACGATTGCGCGGGTCTGGCCGAAGAAGAGCTGCTCGAACGCGATCCGCTCGATCTGGACCTGTACCACCCCTGGGCCATCGACGCCGAGCAGGCCATCGAGATCGCGCGCCGCGCCGAGGCCGCAGCCTTCGCGGTGTCGCCGCGCATCCGCAACAGCGACGGCGCCAGCGTGTCGGCGCAGCATTCGCAGTTCGTGCTGGCGACCTCGCGCGGCTTCGTCGGGGGCTATCCGTATTCGCGCCATTTCATCTCGTGCGCGCCGATCGCCGGCAGCGGCGGCGGCATGCAGCGCGACGACTGGTATTCGTCCAAGCGCGCGCCGGAAGCGCTGGCCGAGCCCGAAGCGATCGGCCGCTACGCCGCCGAACGCGCGTTGGCGCGGCTGCATGCGCGCAAGGTGTCGACGCGCCGCTGCCCGGTGCTGTTCGAAGCCCCGCTGGCGGCGGGACTGCTCGGCGCCTTCGTGCAGGCGGTGTCCGGCGGCGCGCTGTATCGCAAGTCGACCTTCCTGTACGACACGCTGGGCAAGGCGGTGTTCGCCCCGCATATCGACATCCACGAGCGCCCCCACGTGCAGGGCGCGATGGGCAGCGCGCCGTTCGACGAGGAGGGCGTCAAGACCCGCGCGCGCGACGTGGTGCGCGACGGCGTGGTGCAGGGCTATTTCCTGTCGACCTATTCAGCCCGCAAGCTCGGCATGCAGACCACCGGCAATGCCGGCGGCTCGCACAACCTGACGCTGACCAGCAAGCTGACCGAGCCGGGCGACGATTTCCCGGCGATGCTGCGCAAGCTGGGCACCGGCCTGCTGGTGACCGAACTGATGGGGCAGGGGGTCAACTACGTGACCGGCGATTATTCGCGCGGCGCGTCGGGCTACTGGGTCGAGAACGGCGTGATCCAGTATCCGGTCGAGGAAATCACGATCGCCGGCAATATGGCCGAGATGTTCCGCCAGATCGTCGCGATCGGGGCGGACACGCTGGTGCGCGGCACCAAGGAGACCGGCTCGATCCTGATCGAGCAGATGACGATTGCGGGGAATTGAGCGGGAAGCTCGATCGCTCGAGCGAAGCCGGAGGTGTTCTCCCCTCTCCCGCAAGCGGGAGAGGGAGCACCATAATCGCCGGTGCCGTCGCTTCAGCACTGGCTCGTTCCCGCTACCGCCTACTCCGGCGCCCGTTCGTACGTCACGAACGCATAGTCGAAGCCATTCGCCTCGGAATGGTGCCGTTCGCGCTCGGTGGCGATCCAGCGCTGCGGGTCGATCTCGGGGAAGTGCGCATCGCCCTCGAACTCGGCGTCGATCTCGGTGACGATCAGCCGGTCGGCGCTGGGCAGCGCCTCCGTGTAGAGCTGGGCACCGCCGATCAGGAACGCCTGTTCGACGCCGACACACAGGCGCAGCGCATCCTCGAGCGAGGACGCGATTTCCGCGCCGTCGAGCCGCAGTTCGGGATTGCGGCTGACCACGATATTGCGGCGGCCCGGCAGCGGCCGGCCGATCGACTCCCAGGTCTTGCGGCCCATGATCACCGGCGCGCCCATCGTGGTGCGCTTGAAGTGGGCGAGATCCTCGGGCAGCCGCCACGGCAGCGTGTTGTCGCGGCCGATCACGCCATTGCGCGCGCGCGCGACGATCAGCGTCAGCAGCGTCATACCGCGACCGGGGCCTTGATGGCCGGATGCGATTGGTAGCCCACCAGCGCGAAGTCCTCGTAGCGATAGTCGAAGATCGAGTCGGGCTTGCGCAGGATCTCCAGCTTCGGCAGCGCCATCGGCTCGCGCGCGAGCTGCGTGCGCACCTGTTCCTCGTGATTGCTGTAGATGTGGCAGTCGCCGCCGGTCCAGACGAAGTCGCCGACTTCGAGTCCGGTCTGCTGCGCGATCATGTGCGTCAGCAGCGCATAGCTGGCGATATTGAACGGCACGCCGAGGAAGATGTCGGCGCTGCGCTGATACAGCTGGCACGACAGCCGGCCGTCGGCCACGTAGAACTGGAAGAACGCGTGGCAGGGCGGCAGCTTCATGCGCGGGATGTCGCCGACGTTCCAGGCCGACACGATCAGCCGGCGCGAATCCGGGTTGCTGCGGATCTGCGCGATCAGCTGGGCGATCTGGTCGATATGCTCGCCGTTCGGCGCCGGCCACGAACGCCATTGGTAGCCGTAGATCGGGCCGAGCTCGCCGTTCTCGTCGGCCCACTCGTCCCAGATCGTGACGCCGTTTTCCTGCAGCCAACGCACATTGGTCGAGCCCTGCAGAAACCACAGCAGCTCATAAATGATCGACTTCAGATGCAGCTTCTTGGTGGTGACCACCGGGAAGCCTTCGCGCAGGTCGAAGCGCATCTGATAGCCGAACACCGAGCGCGTGCCGGTGCCGGTGCGGTCCGCCTTGACGGTGCCATGCTCGTACACATGGCGCATGAAGTCGAGATACTGTTTCATCGGCGTCGGAAAGGAAAAAGGGCCGCAGCGCAACGGCATGCGGGCCAGGCCGTCATTCTAGCCGATGCGTCCCGAAGGGGCGCCGGCATGAAAAAAGGGCGGCCCCGATGGAGCCGCCCCTTGATCTACCTGATCCTCCCCGCGAAGGCGGGGACGACCGGATGCTGCTTAGTGGCTTTCCGCCGTCGGCGAACGGCGCTTCTGCACCATATAGCCGGCACCGAGCACGCCGCCGATGATCACGATGTAGAGCAGCCATGCCAGCGCCTGGTTGGCGGCGAAGAACGGCTTGATCAGGGGCTCGCCCAGGATCATCTTGACCGCGGTGAACGCCAGCACGCCGGCGCCCAGGTAGATGATGACCGGGTAGCGGGTCATCAGCTTGAGCACCAGGCGCGAGCCCCAGACCACGATCGGGATCGAGATCAGCAGGCCCAGCACCACCAGCAGGAAGCTGCCGTGGGCGGCACCGGCCACGGCCAGCACGTTGTCGACGCCCATCACGGCGTCGGCGATGATGATGGTCTTCATCGCGCCGGCCAGCGTGGTGGCCGGGGCGCCATGCTCGTCCTCGCCGCTGTCGTCCGACAGCAGCTTGTAGGCGATCCACACCAGCGCCAGGCCGCCGACCAGCATCAGGCCCGGAATCTTCAGCAGCCAGACCACGCCGATGGTCATGGCCGAACGCACCACCACGGCACCGATGGTGCCCCAGACGATGGCCTTCTTTTGCAGATGCGGCGGCAGGTTACGCGCCGCCAGCGCGATCACGATGGCATTGTCGCCAGCGAGCACCAGGTCGATGACGACGATCGACAGCAGTGCCGTCAGAAACTGCATCGTGAACAGATCGGTAAGCCACTCCATGAACTCTCCTATTGGAAACGTGAAATACAGGTTCGCCTGGAGTCATGCAGCCGCGGACGGGAGCCTCTGCAAACCATGAATCCAGGTTGCAAAGGTCTTGCTCGACCGACCGGCGATATCGCGATGTCGCCGGTACGGTCAGCACAACCGGAGGCCGCAATGGGGACGCGGCGCTCGTAATGACGATTGTGCTAAGGGCGGGCTGCCCTGGAGCTACTCCCCTTTGAAGGGGCTTGGCCGTGGTCGGCCTTGCTTGGGCACGGATTATAAACGAGGTCGATGGCGATTGTCGCCTTTGCGGCAAATGGCGTTTACCCTCGCGCACGGCCATGGCACGGGGCGCGCCGGCGCCGCGAACGGTGCCCGTAGGCGGCAAGGCGACAGGCAGCCTGCGCCGATAGCGTCTATTCTTACCGGATCGGCAGTGGCCGATGCGCCGCCGGACAGCAATGGCGGCGTGTCTCCTGCCGGCACCGGGCGCCAGCCGCGCCGGTGTGACCGGGGGTTCGGGGTTGTGCAGTACGCAGACTTGCATCCAGCCACATCAACCGACCAGAAGGAAGAACCCTATGCCGGCTGACCCGTTCGGTATGCCATCGCGCCTTGTCCGGCAGGACGCCGGATCGCGCTCCTCGTCTTCATCGTCCACCGCTTCCACCGCGTCCTCCGCTTCGTCCGCTTCATCTCCCAACGCTGCCCCGCCCACGGCCTCTTCGCTGGCAAGGGCGCAAGCCCGCATCGGCAACGCGCTCGCCTTCGTGCAGCAGTACCGCCACGACGACGAGGCCGAACGGGCCGATCTGATCGAGGGCCTGCTGGCGCCGCACGCCAGCGTCCAGCCCAAGCATTTCTACGACGTGCTGGGCTCGCGTTTGTTCGAGGCGATCACCGCCTTGCCCGAGTACTACCCGACCCGTACCGAGGCCGAAGTCTTCGCCGCCCATGCCGCCGCGATCGGCGCGCGCTGCGGCAGCGGCGGGGTGCTGATCGACCTCGGGGCCGGCAATTGCCAGAAGGCGGCCAGGCTGTTCGGCGTGCTGCGTCCCGCTCAATACGTCGCGCTCGATATCTCGGTCGACTTTCTGCGCGACACGCTGGCCGGCCTGCAGCAGCAGCATCCGCAGATTCCGATGATGGGACTGGGCGCCGACCTGTGCGCGCCGCTCGCGCTGCCGGCGCCGATCCGGCAGGGCCGGCGGCTGTTCTTCTATCCGGGCTCGAGCATCGGCAACTTCGCGCCCGATGCCGCGCTGGCGCTGCTGCAGCGGCTGCGTGCGGCGGCGCGGCCTGGCGATGGCGTGCTGATCGGCGTCGATCTGCTCAAGGACGAGGCGCAGCTGGTTTCGGCCTACGACGATGCGCTGGGCGTGACCGCGGCGTTCAACCGCAACGTGCTGCGCAATATCAATCGCGCCATCGATGCGAATTTCGTGCTGGCCGACTGGCGCCATGTCGCCAGCTTCGATCGCCAGGGATCCCGTATCCAGATGCACCTGGAAGCGGTGCGCGATGTCGAGGTGCACTGGACGGGCGGGGGCCGCGCCTTCCATGCCGGCGAGCGCATCCATACCGAGGACTCGCACAAGTACCGCGTCGAAGGGTTTGCCGCGCTGCTCGAGGATGCGGGCTTTGCCGATCCGGTCTGCTGGACCGACGCGCGGCAATGGTTCGCGGTGTTCCACGCGCGGGTGACGGCCTGAGGGAAGGGCGAGGGCGCAGACCAGCCGGAAGGAGCAGGGAACAGGGAGGGAAAACCGCGGTGTCATAATGTCCGCTGACATGCCGCCGCGCTGCGAGCGGTTTTTCCAGCGGCTTTTGACAAGGCGGGCAACCGATGAGCGGCTTCACCATGCTTCCCGATCTGTATTTCACCGGCGGCCGGCACGACTGGAGCGACGCGCGGCGCCTGCCGCGCGAGGGGCTGGCGCAGGCGCTGGTCGACAGCCGCAACCGCACGCTGGCGTGGTTGTCCGCCTTCGGCGCGGCCCGGCGCGGCTGGATCGTGCCGCGCCAGTACGACGCCGATCCGCCGCTCTGGACGCTCGGCCATCTGGCGTGGCACGCCGAATGGTGGTGCCTGCGCGAGGTGCAATGGCTGGACCGCGGCGGCGTATTGCTGCCGGTGCCGGCCGTCCCCGCGATGCTCGACGGCGCGGACGAATGGTTCGATCCGGAGCGGATCGGTCCCGATGCGCGCTGGGAAATCGCCTTGCCCGACGTCGCCACGCTGAAGCACTACGCGGCCTCGGTGCTCGACGCGGTGCTGCGCCGGATCGCGCTGCTGCCCGACGATGGCGACGACACGCTGTACCCGTTCCGCCGGGCCCTGCAGCACGAGGACGCACAGATCGAGCGCATCGCGGCGCTGCTGCAGGCGCTGGCGATGGCCCCCGACGATCCGACCTTGACCCGCTCGCCGGTCAGCGTGCCCGACGCCGGCACGCTGCAGTTTCCCGGCGGCCGTTTCACGCAGGGCTGGAGCGAGGCTGGCGGCTTCGCGATGCCCGACGAATTGCCCGCGCAGCCGACCTATGTACCGGCCTTCGAGATCGACGCCGCGCCGGTCACCAACGCGCAGTATCTCGAATTCGTCGACGATGGCGGCTACGAACGGCCCAACTGGTGGTCGCCCGCCGGCCGCCAGTGGCTGATGACGCAGGAGCGCTCGGCGCCGCGCTACTGGGAGCGTCATGCGCAGACGCGCGCCTGGATGGCGCTGCGCTTCGACACGCTGCGCACGCTCAATCCCGACGAGGCGGTGCGGCACGTGACGCTGTACGAAGCGCAGGCCTGGTGCGCATGGGCCGGCCGTCGCCTGCCGGCGGAAGTCGAGTGGGAAATGGCCGCGGTGCAGAATCGCGGCGGCTTTCGCTGGGGCATGGTGCGCGAATGGACCGCGACGCCTTACGAACCTTATGCGGGCTTCGGCGACGGGCCGTCGCGCCCCGGTCCCGGCAATAGCGCGATGCAGGCCCAGTTCGGTATCTGTCAGGCCGTGCGCGGCGCCTGCTTTGTCGGGCCGACGCGGCTGCGCCATGCGCGCGCCCGGCTGGCGCTGGCGCCCGAGGAAGACGCGGCCTTCGTCGGCTTTCGGACCTGCGCGATCTGAGCGATCCGAGCGATCCGAGCGTCCGCGTCCGGCGCGCCGATTTGCCGCCCCATAAAAAAGCCCCGCGCAAGGCGGGGCGGAGTTTGTTGCCAGGTTGGCTGCAAGACGCGAGCGTCAGTGGATCACCATCCGCGTGAACGGCTCCACATAGGCCTGCAGCGTGACGAACAGGCCCACCAGAATCGCCAGCACGACCGAGTGGAAGAACACGTAGCGCAGGATGTCGCCCTCGTGGCCGTACCACTTGGTCGCGGTCGAGGCGACCACGATCGACTGCGCGTCGATCATCTTGCCCATCACGCCGCCCGAGCTGTTGGCCGAGGCCATCAACACTGGCGACAGGCCCAGCTGCTCGGCGGTGGTCTTCTGCAGCCCGCCGAACAGCACGTTCGACGCGGTGTCCGAGCCGGTCAGCGCCACGCCCAGCCAGCCCAGCATGGTGCCGAACAGCGGGTAGAACACGCCGGTGTGGGCAAACGCCAGGCCCAGCGTCGCGTCCAGGCCCGAATAGCGGGTCAGGTAGCCGACGCCGAACATCGCGCAGATGGTCAGCAGCGAGTAGCGCACCAGCTTGATGGTGTTCCAGTACTCGCGCAGCAGGCGCGGGACCGAGTAGCCCATCAGCAGACCGCCGACCACGGCGGCGACCAGGATGCCGGTGCCCGCCATCGACAGCACGTTGAAGTTGAACACCGCGGCCTCGGCGACCTGCTGCGGCACCACCGGCGGCACCTTCAGCACGGCCTTGTCCAGGCCCGGGATCGCGTACTTCCACGACCAGATCGCGTCGAACGCCTTCTTGATCTGCGGCACGCCCCAGATGAAGACGAACACGGTCAGGATCACCCACGGCATCCATGCCTTGGCGGTCGAGATGCCGGCGGCGGCAGCATTGGCGCGCGCCTCGGCGGCGACCGCCTCCGGATCGTCGACCTTCGATTCGTCGTGGCGGCCGAGGATCTTGGTGGTGGTCCAGATCTTCTTCGGCTTCCACACCTTCAGGAACAGCGCCAGCGAGCCCATCGACACCAGCGCGGCGATCACGTCCACCAGCCACGGGCCGTGGTAGTTCGACACCAGGAACTGCGGGATCGCGAAGCTGACGCCGGCCACCAGGATGGCGGGCCAGACTTCCAGCATGCCGCGGAAGCCGGCAAAGGCCCAGATCAGCCAGAACGGCACCAGCACCGAGAACAGCGGCAGCTGACGGCCGATCATCGCGGACAGGTCCAGCAGGTCAAGGCCGGTCACCGCCGACAGCGCGATGATCGGCGAGCCCAGCGCGCCGTAGGCCACCGGCGCGGTATTGGCGATCAGCGCCAGGCCCGAGGCGGCCAGCGGCGAGAAGCCCAGGCCGATCAGGATCGCGCCGGTCACCGCCACCGGCGTGCCGAAGCCGGCCGCGCCCTCGAAGAAGGCGCCGAAGCTGAACGCGACCAGCAGCAGCTGCAGGCGCCTGTCCTCGGTGATGCCGGCGATCGAGCCCTGCAGCACCTTGAACGAGCCGTTCAGCGTGGTCAGCCGGTGCAGGAAGATGATGTTCAGCACGATCCAGCCGATCGGGAACAGGCCGGAAGCGATGCCCAGACCGGCGGCCTTGCCGGCCATGGCGGCGGGCATGCCGAAGATCGCCGAGGCGACCACGACGCCGACCACCAGCGCCAATCCGGCGGCCAGATGGGCCTGCAGATGAAAGAACGCCAGCGCACCCAACAGCACCGCGACTGGCACGCCCGCGGCGAGCGTGGACAGGGCCATGCTGCCGAGCGGGTCGTAGACTTGACTCCACACGATTGAATCCTCCTCAGTGATGGGCCGGCGAGCCATCCTTCTGCGGGCGATCCTCGCCGGTTTGCCTGCGCACGCCAGGGACGCGCAGGGGTGACCCAAGCTTCGCGCACGAGCAAGCGAACGATTGTAAGGACGGCTATACGTCACCCGCGATACATCGCGTCACGATGGGCGTGAACCGGATTCAGGAATCAGGGTTAGCCCGGGGCTCGCGCGTCCGGTGTGCAGCGTACTCCAATTGTTGCGGAACGGAAATGTCTGCTTGCCGGCACGGCGGGCGAGGGGAAGCCGCGAGGAGGGCCGAAGCGGTGGGTGGGAGCGCGCTTCCAGCGGAGCGGTGCGCTGCCGAGGCGGCCCCCGGTCGAGCCAGACCGGCGGCCCAGGGTTAAGCCAGGGGCAGCACCAGGATGCCCGACGCGGCCGGCCGCGCGCGCATCTTCGCCAGCCAGCGCTCCAGCTCGGGACGCGGCTGGCGCTCGATCGGCATGCCCATCCAGCGATGGGCGGCGCAGGCCAGCGAGATGTCGGCCATGCTGAAGCGGTCGTCGCAGATGAACTCGCGCCCCGTCAGCGCCTTGTCGAGCAGCGCGGCCAGCGGCTCCGCGCGCGCGATCGAGCGGGCGATCGCGTCGGCGTCGCGGCGCTCCGCCGGCGTGCGCACGGTCTGCACGAAGGCGTCGACCATGGCGGGCGTGAAGGCGGTGTTCTGCCAGTCCATCCAGCGGTCGGCGGAAGCGCGGGTGCGCACGTCCTCGGGCCACAGCGTGCCTTCGCCGTATTGCGCGCACAGATAGCGCACGATCGCATTCGACTCCCACAGCACGAACGGCTCGCCGCCGATATCGGTGCCGCGGAAGTCCTCGATCACCGGGATCATCCGGTTCGGATTCAGGCGGACGTAGGCCTCGGTGTCGAGGTCGCCGCGCGTGACGCCGATATCGATCCGCTCATGATCGAGATGGAGCTCGCGCGCGCACCAGACGACCTTCTGGACGTTGATCGAAGAGAGCCGGCCCCAGATGCGCAACATGTTGGCCTTCCTTTTTCTGACGGTTGTCCTGGTTCAAGGCGAGCGGCCCGCCGAGGACGGCGGGCCCCCGCCGGACTCAGGCCGCCTTGGCCTGCCCGGCCTGCGCCGCGATGGCCTCGGCGAACAGCTTGCCGAGGATCGCCACCCCTTGCTCGATGCGCTCGGGCGGCACCGTGACGAAAGCCAGTCGCAGCGTATTGTGCCGCGGATTGGTGGCGTAGAACGGGGCGCCGGGCACATAGGCGACGTTGCGTTTGACGGCCTCCTGCAGGATCGCCATGCTGTCCAGCCCTTCGGGCAGCGACATCCAGATGAACATGCCGCCTTCGGGCTGGTTCCACTTGACGCCGGCCGGCATATGGCGCGCCAGCGCGTCCAGCATGGCCTGGCACTGGTTGCCGTACAGCGCGCGAATGGTCGGGATATGCGTATCGAGCAGGCCGTCGCGGATGGTCTCGTAGGCGACGCGCTGCGTAAAGCTTGGCGTATGCAGGTCCGAGGCCTGCTTGGCCTGGCACAGCTTGAAATGCAGGTCGGGCGGCGCGATCACGTAGCCCAGCCGCAGGCCCGGGGCCAGCACCTTCGAGAACGAGCCCATGTAGATCACGCCGTCCGGATTCATCGACAGCAGCGTGGGCAGCTGGTTGCCGGTGTAGCTCAGTTCGCCGTAGGGATCGTCCTCGATCAGCAGCACGTTCAGTTCGCGCGCGCGCTGCACCAGCGCCTGGCGGCGCTCCAGCGGCATGCGGCGGCCGGTCGGGTTCTGGAAGTTCGGCAGCGCGTAGAGAAAGCGTGCGCCGGCGGTCAGCTCGGCGGTCAGCGCCTCCGGCTGCAGGCCGTGGTCGTCGCTCGGCAGCGAGACGAACTCGGGCTCGAACAGCGAGAACGCCTGCAGTGCGCCGAGGTAGCTCGGGGTCTCGACCAGCACCGGGCTGCCCGGATCGATCAGCACCTTGGCCAGCAGGTCCAGCGCCTGCTGCGAGCCGGTGGTGATCAGCACGCGCTCGGCATCGACCCCATGGCGGCGCGCGACGAATTCGCGCAGCGGCAGATAGCCCTCGGTGGCGGCGTACTGCAGTGCGGCGTGCGGATTGTCGGCGAATACACGGGCCACCGCCTGTTCCATCGCGGCGACCGGGAAGGTCGCGGGCGAGGGCAAGCCGCCGGCGAACGAAATGACTTCGGGTCGCTCGGTGACTTTGAGGATTTCGCGGATGGCCGAGCTGGTCAGTTGTTGCGCCCGGCGGGAGATGGCCCAATGCATGATGGTCTCTTGGTGTGGTTCTCGCGCGGCGGCGCCGCGCGATGTCGGTCAAATCGGTGTGGCGATGCGCGCGGGGCGCGCACGCCTGAAACGGTGGGGCTGGCCTTATTGCGCGGATTGCACCTCGGCGATCATCTCGATCTCGACGCAGGCGCCCAGCGGAATCTGGGCGACGCCGAACGCGCTGCGGGCATGCTTGCCCTTGTCGCCGAACACTTCGGCCAGCAGCTCGGAGCAGCCGTTGGTGACCAGGTGCTGCTCGGTGAAGTCCGGCGTCGAATTGACCAGGCTCATCACCTTGACGATGCGCGTGACGCGGTTCAGGTCGCCGACATGCGCGTGCAGCGTCGCCAGCAGGTCGATCGCGATCGCGCGCGCCGCGGCCTTGCCGTCTTCGGTGCCCAGCTGGTCGCCGAGCTTGCCGACCCACGGCTTGCCGTCCTTGCGGGCGATATGGCCCGACAGGAAGACCGTGTTGCCGGTCTGCGCCGCCATCACGTAGGCGGCGGCAGGGGCGCCGGCGGTCGGCAGTTCGATGCCCAGGCGGGCGAGGGTGTCGTAGACGGACATGAAGACTCCTGTTCTCGAGAGTTCGGGGTGGTTCAGCGGGTTCGGGTTCAGCGGGATCGTGCCGGCGGCAGGTCGGCGGACGCGGCGCCAGCGGACGCGGGTGCGGCACGCACCGCGGTCCGGCGCCCCAGCGCCACCACCGCGATCACCGCGACGGCGAAACCGATGGTCGGCGCGTCGAGCGGCTCGGCCAGCAGCCAGGCGCCGCCGGCCAGCGTCATGAACGGCTGCAGCAATTGTATCTGGCCGACGCGGGCCACGCCCCCTTTGGCCAGTCCGGCGTACCAGAACACGAAGCCGATGAACATCGAAAAGAGGGAAACGTAGGCCATGCCCAGCCATGCGCGCGTCGACGCGGCGGCGATCTGCGGCAGCGTCTGCGCGGCCATCCAGGCGACCGTGGGCAGCACCACCGGCAGCGACACCACCAGTGCCCAGCTGATGGTCTCGAGCCCGCCGAGTTCGCGCGACAGCTTGCCGCCCTCGGCATAGCCGAGCGCGCCCAGCACCATCGCGGCGAACAGCAGCCAGTCGGCGTGTTGCAGCGCGCCGGCGCCTTGCCACAGCGCAAAGCCGACCACCAGCGCGCTGCCCGCCACCGCCGCGGCCCAGAACGCCATCGACGGGCGCTCGCGGCCGAAGCAGGCGGCGAACACCGCGGTGGCCAGCGGCAGCAGCCCGATCACGATCGCGCCATGGCTGGCCGGCACCTCGCGCATCGCCAGCGACGAGAACAGCGGAAAGCCGATCACCACGCCGAGCGCGGTCACGGCGAGCCGGAACCATTGGCCGCCGCGCGGACGGCGCGCCGCAGACAGCGCGCCGCGCTGCCACAGCAGCGCCAGCGCGAGCACTGTCGCCACCAGCGCGCGGGCCAGCGCCACGAAGGTGGCGTCGAGCTCGGCCACCGCCATCCGCGTGAACGGCAGCGTCTGGCTGAAGATCGCCACGCCGATGAAGCCGAGCAGCATGCCGCCGCTCGGGGCGTCGGCGGGCATGGCCGCCGCCGGTGGATAGGGCGCGGCGGTGTCGCGTTGCGTCATGGCGGGGTCCTGGTGGTGTGCTTCGGCAAGTGTGCGGACGCGTGTTCGGGGCTTCAGGAGACGGCCGGCCGCCCGGCGAAGGCGATCCACAGCGCGGTGGCGGCCAGCGCCAGCCCCATCGCGCGATTGAACCAGCGGATGCGCTGGCCGACCTGCAGCCACTGGCGCAGCGACGCGCCCATCGCGCCGTAGGCGCCGTTGCTCAGGAAGCCGAACACGCCGAACACTGCGCACACCAGCAGGCCGCGCTGCAGCGGCGACGCCGCGCCCGACATGTAGGAGGCGGCGATCGCCAGCGCCAGCATCCAGGCCTTGATGTTGGCGTACTGCAGCGCCACCGATTGCCAGACCGACAGCGGCGCCAGCACCTGCCGGTCGCTCAGCGTGGCGCTGCGGCCGATCTTCGCGGCCAGCCACAGCAGGTACGCGACGCCGGCCAGATGGACGATCGTGGCCAGCACGGGGCTGGCCACGACCAACGTGCCGACGCCCGCCGCGCACAGCGCGAGGATGCTGGCGAAGCCCAGCGCGACGCCGATGCAGTGCGGCAGCGTCGCGCGCAGACCGAAGTTGGCGCCGGTGACCGCGGCGATGGTGGTGTTCGGCCCGGGCGTGAACAGGCCGACCGTCATCAGCGACAGCAGTGCGGCGAATTGCGCAACGCTCAGGCCGGCCAGCCAGACGGACATGGCGGAATCCATCGGCATCGGACTCATGCGGCGGCGCGCGCCGGGGCGGCCTCCGTCCCCATGGCGGCTTCGGCGAAGTTGACCACCACGCGCCGGTTGGTGCGGCTCTTCTTCTCGATCTTGCTGACCACCACCGGGCCGATCTCGCCGACCGCGGCGACATGGGTGCCGCCGCAGGGCTGCCGGTCGATGCCGGGAATCTCGATGATGCGGATCTGGCCGGCGCCCACCGGCGGCGCCGCGCCGATGGTGCGCACCAGATCCGGTTCGGCCGCCAACTGCTCCGGGGTGATCCGGTCGATGCGCACGGGCGTATTGGCTGCGATCAGCGCATTGAGCCGTTCGCTCAGATCGGCCTTGTCCAGCGTGGATTCGGGCAGGTCGAAGTCGATCCGCGCCGTGTCGGGGTTGATGTTGCAGCCGGTGACCGGCACCGGGATCAGCGAGCCGAGCAGATGCAGGCAGGTATGCAGCCGCATCAACCGGTGGCGGCGCGTCCAGTCGATCGCGACCGTGACGCGGTCGCCCGGCGCCAGCGCAGGCAACGCTGGATCGGGCGCGGGCACATGCAGGATCACGCTGCGGTCGGCGCCGTAGACCGTTTCGGCGAGCGCGATCGTGGTGCCGTCGGCCAGCGTCAGGGTCCCGGTATCGCCGGCCTGGCCGCCGCTGCGCGCGTAGCAGACCGTTTCGTCGAGCACGATGCCTTCGGGCAGTACCGCGAGCACGGTGGCGCCGCAGCGGTCGAGATAGGCGTCCTCGTCGAAACGCTTGCGCGTCGGCGGCAACAGGGTGTCGGACATCTGGGTCTCCTGGTTGTGCGGGGGATTGGTATGGGCGCCGTTGCGGGACTGTATCGCCGCGGCGGCCGGTGCGGGCCTGGCAATGCCGCCCTGCCATTCACACCGACGGCAAGTGACGCCCGGCACCCTTTCATCGTCCGTCGATGTTAGACAAGGTTGTCGGTACAGTACCGATACAGTTATTCTGCTGATCCTCAGTACAGTTTTCGGGGCCGTCCATGGAAACAGGAAATCAAGCCGGGTCGCCGCACGGCGAGACGGAACAGACGCCGCCAGCCGGGCAGGAGATCGGCCAAGGGACGGTCGAGGCCGCCGGCAAGCCGGCCCGCGCCGCCAGCCGCCGTCCGCTGCGGCTGGTGTTGCCGTCGGCCCCGCCGGCAGCCGGCGAGCTGCCGGCCGCCGACAGCCTGCCCGACCCGGTGCCCTCGGCGCAGATGACGCTGGTCGGGCAACTGACCGAATGGGCGCGGATGCGGATCGAGGAGCGGGTGTTCCGCCCCGGCATGCGCATGCCGTCGATCCGCCAGCTGGCGCAGGACAAGGGCATCTCGCGCTTTACCGTGGTCGAGGCCTACGACCGGCTGGTGGCGCTCGGCTACCTGGAATCGCGGCGCGGCTCGGGGTTCTTCGTGAGGGATCGTGGGCCTGCCTTCGGTGCCGGTATCGGTGCCGGTATCGGTGCCGGTATCGGGCCCGGTCTGAGCGGGGGCTCGCCGAGCGACGCCACGTCGCCGGCGCCGCATGGCTCGCGCAATATCGACGTGCCCTGGCTGCTGCGCAACATGTTCCACCGCGCCGAGCCGCGCAAGGCGCCGGGGCTGGGCTTCCTGCCCAACGACTGGCTCGACGGCGAGCTGATCGGCAGCGCGCTGCGCGGCCTGGCGCGACAACCCGGCAGCCATTTCCTGGCCAGCGGCACGCCCGAGGGCTTCCTGCCGCTGCGCCAGCAGCTGCGCACGCGCCTGGCCGAACTGGAGATCGGCGCCGCGCCCGAGCAGATCGTGCTGACCTCGGGCATCACGCAGGCGCTGGACCTGATCGCGCGGCTCTATGTCCGTCCCGGCGATCCGGTGCTGGTCGGCGACCCCGCCTGGTTCGTGATGTTCGCGCGCTTCGCCGCGCAGGGCGCGCAGGTGATCGGCGTGCCGTACACCGCCGAGGGCCCCGACCTCGAAGCGCTGGAGCGGATCGTGCAGGCCCACCGGCCCAAGCTGCTGGTCCTCAATTCGGTGCTGCACAACCCGACCGGCACCTCGCTGTCGGCCGCCAAGGCCTTCCAGCTGCTGCGTCTGGCCGAGCAGTACGACTTCCTGGTGGTCGAGGACGACATCTACTGCGACCTGTGCCCGCCCGGCCATCCGGCGACGCGGCTGGCGAGCCTGGACCAGCTCAAGCGCGTGATCTACCTGGGCAGCTTTTCCAAGACGCTGGCCGCCAATCTGCGCGTCGGCTTCGTCGCGGCCCGTCCCGAACTGGCGCAGAGCCTGACCGACGCCAAGCTGCTGGCGGGCCTCGCCACGCCGGAGATCAACGAGCGCGTGCTGTACAAGGTGCTGACCGAGGGCCACTACCGCAAGCACGTCGAGCGCGTGCGCAACCGGCTCGAGCGCGCCCGCGACGAGACCCGGCATGCGCTGGAGAAGCTGGGCCTGACGCTGTTTCCCGGCCAGCACGCCGGCATGTACCTGTGGGCCGATACCGGCCGCGATACCAACGCGATCGCCACCGCCGGGCACGAGGAGGGCTATCTGTTCGCGCCCGGCAGCCTGTTCTCGCCGTCGCAGCTGCCGTCGGGCTGGATGCGCTTCAACGTCGCCTGCGGCCATGATCCGCAGATGCTGGACTTCCTGGCGCGCCAGCTCGACCGGCTGTAGGTCACCGAAGCCGCCCGGTCCCGCACTTGAAAAACCGCCGGGGCGTCCTTATCTGGCCGCCACCGGCGCGGCCATGCCGGCCCGGCCCCGCGCCATGCCCCATTCACGAGGAGAACCATGAACGCCACGCACGAGACGATGAGCTTCCAGGCGGAAGTCAAGCAGCTGCTGCATCTGATGATCCACAGCCTGTACAGCAACAAGGAGATCTTCCTGCGCGAGCTGATCTCGAACGCCTCGGATGCCACCGACAAGCTGCGCTTCGAGGCGATCGCCAATCCCGCGCTGCTGGAAAAGGACGCCGATCTCGCGATCCGCATCGAGACCGACAGCAAGGCCCGCACCATCACGATCACCGACAACGGTATCGGCATGAGCCGCGACGAGGCGATCCGCAATCTGGGCACGATCGCGCGTTCGGGCACCAAGGAATTCTTCGAGCAGCTGTCGGGCGACCAGCAGAAGGACGCCGCGCTGATCGGCCAGTTCGGCGTCGGCTTCTACTCGGCCTTCATCGTCGCCGACCGCGTCACCGTCGAGACCCGCCGCGCCGGCCTGCCGGCCGCGGAGGGGGTGCGCTGGGAAAGCCGCGGCGACGGCGAGTTCACCGTCGATGCGATCGAGCGCGCCGAGCGCGGCACCGCCATCACGCTGCATCTGCGCGAGGGCGAGGACGACTTCCTGTCGGCGTGGAAGATCAAGGACATCATCCGCAAGTACTCCGACCATATCTCGCTGCCGATCCGCATGCCCAAGGAGGTCTGGGACGCCGACACCAGCGCCTACAAGCGCACCGACGAGTGGGAGAGCGTCAACCAGGCCAGCGCGCTGTGGACCCGCGCCAAGAGCGACATCACCGACGAGCAGTACGTCGCCTTCTACCAGCACATCGCGCACGACCACGAGAAGCCGCTGGCGTGGACGCACAACCGCGTCGAAGGCCGCAACGAATACACACAGCTGCTGTACATCCCGGCGCGCGCGCCGTTCGACCTGTGGGACCGCAACCATCGCGGCGGCCTCAAGCTCTACGTCAAGCGCGTCTTCATCATGGACGACGCCGAGCAGCTGCTGCCGAACTACCTGCGCTTCGTCAAGGGCGTGATCGATTCGTCCGACCTGCCGCTGAACGTGTCGCGCGAACTGCTGCAGGAAAGCCGCGACGTCAAGGCGATCCGCGAAGGCAGCACCAAGCGCGTGTTGTCGATGCTCGAGGCGATGGCCGACAGCGAGGACCAGGCCGAGCGCGACAAGTACGCCAGCTTCTGGCAGCAGTTCGGCCAGGTGCTCAAGGAAGGCCTGGGCGAGGACAGCGCCAACCAGCAGCGGCTGGCCAAGCTGCTGCGCTTTGCCTCGACCCATCAGGATTCCGCCGAGCAAACCGTGTCGCTGACCGACTATGTCGGCCGCATGAAGGAAGGCCAGGACAAGATCTACTACGTGACCGCCGACACGTGGACGGCCGCCAAGGCCAGCCCGCATCTGGAGGTGTTCCGCAAGAAGGGCATCGAGGTGCTGCTGCTGACCGATCGCGTCGACGAATGGATGCTGTCGTTCCTGAACGAATTCGACGGCAAGGAGCTGGTGTCGGTGGCGCGCGGCGGCCTGGACCTGGGCGCGCTGGCCGACGAGGAAGAAAAGGCCGAGCAGCAGAAGGCCGAGGACGAATGGAAGGACGTGCTGTCGCGCGCGAAGGACGTGCTGGCCGACAAGGCCAAGGATGTGCGCGTGACGCTGCGCCTGACCGATTCGGCCTCGTGCCTGGTGTCGGACGAAGGGGAGATCAGCGGCTATCTGCAGCGGCTGCTGAAGCAGGCCGGCCAGAAGGCCCCGCAGACCAAGCCGATCCTCGAACTCAATCCGTCGCACGCGCTGGTGGGCAAGCTGCGCCAGCTGGCCGGTGCGGAGGCAGGCGCCGATGCCGATGCCTTCGCCGACCGCGTACACGTGCTGTTCGACCAGGCGCTGCTGGCCGAGGGCGGCATGCTGGAAGATCCGGCCGCCTACGTGCAGCGGATCAACAAGCTGCTGGCCTGATGCCGGCCAGGCGAGGCGTGCCCCCTGCGGTGCAACGTCCGGCGCCAGATACGGCGCCGGCGGACCTGCAGCAAGGGTTGCCGCCGGTGATCGACCGCCATACCCGCGTGCTGATCCTCGGCAGCTTTCCGGGCGCCGCCTCGCTGGCCGCGCGCCAGTACTACGCGCATCCGCGCAACCAGTTCTGGCCGCTGATGGGCGCGCTGCTCGGCGAGCCGCTGCCCGAGCTGCCGTATGCCGAACGGCTGACGCGCGTGCTGGCGCATCGGGTCGGCATCTGGGACGTGCTGGGCGCCTGCGTGCGGCCCGGCAGCCTCGATTCGAATATCCGCCATCCGCAGGCCAACGACTTCGAACGCCTGCGGCAACTGGCGCCGGCGCTGCGCCGCGTGGGCTTCAACGGCGGCACCTCGGGCCGCTTTGCGCCGCAATTTGCCGCGGCCGGCTACGAGACCGTGGTGCTGCCCTCGTCGAGCCCCGCCCATGCCGCGCGCACCTTCGAGCAGAAGCTGGAGCTGTGGCGCGCGCTTCTGTCACAATCGCGGCCGTGATTGACGCCGACCGCTCCTTCGATGGGGCGGTCTTTCCGTAGCTGCCGCATTGCTGACTGCATTGCCGACCGCATTGCTGACCGCATTGCTGACCGCATTTCTGACTGATGACCCTGCTGAAAAGAAAATCGATCGAAGCCGTGGCTTCGCGCCGCCCGGCGCGCGGCGAACGCGAGCGCACCGAGCGCCGACACGATCGCGACACGGCGGCCGACCGTGACCTGCGCAACGACGAGAAACGGATGACGCCGCGCTTTGCGCCGGTGACCTTTTCCGAATGGAATGGCGTGCGCTATCTGCATTTCGGTACCGAATGGGTGCAGGGGGCGATGCGGCTGCGCAAGCCCGATGCGATCGAGCTCGAATACGCGCAGCAGATGATGGCGTGGCTGTTGTTCCTGTCGCCGTCGCAGCGCGATTTCCATATCGCGCAGCTGGGCCTCGGTGCGGCCTCGCTGACGAAGTTCTGCCATCGGCATTTCGCCAAGGCGCGTGTCACCGCGGTGGAGCTGAACCCGGCGGTGATCGTCGCAGGGCGCAGCATGTTCGGCCTGCGCGAGGACGACGCCCGGCTGACCGTGCGCGAGCAGGATGCGTGGGACTATGTGATGGACCCCGCCAGCGCCGGCGCGCACGACGTGCTGCAGGTCGACCTGTACGACGCCACCGCGCGCGGTCCGGTGCTCGACACCACCGCCTTCTACAAGGCCTGCCGGCGCGTGCTGAAGGACCCTGGCGTGATGACGATCAATCTGTTCGGCGACCACGACAGCTTTCCGAAGAACATCGTGCGCATCTGCGAGGCCTTCGACGATCGCGTGCTGGTGTTTCCCGAGGTGCACGACGGCAACGTGATCGCGCTGGCCTTCAACGGCCCGGCCATCGATATCGATTGGGAGACGCTGGATCAGCGCGCACGCGTCGTGCAGGAAGCGACCGGACTGCCGGCGCGGCAGTGGGTCAAGGGGTTGCGGCGCGCGAACGCGCGGCAGGAAGAGCGGTTGAGGATTTAGGCGGGCGATTGGGCCCTCGGTGTCTCCCCTCTCCCGCTAGCGGGAGAGGGGTCGGGGGAGAGGGCAACGGCGCTCGCCGTGCCAGGAGCCCCTCAAAAACCACCTCCCTCTCCCCAACCCTCTCCCCCTGAGGGGGAGAGGGAGAACACCCTGATTACTCCTTGTGGAAGAACTGCGCCAGCGACCACTCGTCGGTGCGGGCTTCGTAGCGTATGCCCTTGCGCATGGCCCACATCGCCAGCTGGCTGTGCGATGGAATGATGGCGTGGTCGGCTAGCGCGAACTTCGCCGCGGCGCGGGCGTTTTCTTCGCGGGCCTTGTCGCTGCTGATCGTGGTCAGCGAGGTCTCGATCAGCTTGTCCAGCTGCGGATTGCTGTAGCGGCCCCAGTTCCAGGTGCCGTAGCCGGTCTTGGGATCGGGCGTGCCGGTGATCGAGCGCAGCGCGACGTCGGCCGCGGCCGAGCCCCAACCGAGCATCTGGAACGAAAAATCGCCCTGGCGCGCGCGGGTGAAGTACGCCGCCACCGGCATCGTCTCGACCTTGGTCTGGATGCCGATGCGCGTCAGCATGCTGGCGGTGGCCTGCGCGACCTGCGCGTCGTTCAGATAGCGGTTGTTGGTCGCATGCAGCGTCAGGCCGAAGCCGTCGGGATAGCCGGCCTGCGCCAGCAGCTGCTTGGCGCGCTGCGGATCGTAGGCATCGGGCTTGGTGCCCGGATGGCCGAAGATCTGCGGCGAGACGATCGACGAGGCCGGTACCGCCAGGCCTTCCGTGATGCGCGAGACGATCGCGTCGCGGTTCAGCGCATGGCTGATCGCGGCGCGCACGCGGGCGTCCTTGAACGGATTCTTGCCGAGCGGCTTGCCGGCGCGGTCGGTCACATAGGGCGGGTCGTCGCGCCACTGGTCCATCTGCCAGAAGATGGTGCGCCACGACACCTGCTGCTCGATGCGAAAGCGCGCGTCCTTCTTCAGCTTGGCCACGTCGGCCGACGGCACGCTCTCGATCACGTCGACATCGCCGGCGAGCAGCGCCGACGTGCGCGCGCCGCTGTCGGTGATGATGCGGAACACCGCACGGTCCCACTCGGGCTTCGGGCCCCAGTAGTTCGGGTTGCGCTCCATCACGATCTCGCTGCCGCGGGCGAAGCGCACGAACTTGAACGGCCCGGTGCCGATCATCGCCTTGCCGCTGTCGAAGTCGGTCTGGTTCAGCGTGGCCGCGATGCGTTTGGGCATGATGGGCACGCTGTTCAGGTCGTTGGCGAGGTTGGCGTAGTTGCGCACGTTCATCGTCAATCGCACCGTCAGCGGATCCGGCGTGTCGATGCGGGCGATCGGCTTGGTGTAGCTGGTGAACGAGCCCGGCGCGTTGGTCAGCTTCTCGGGGCGCTGCAGCGATGCCTTGACGTCCTCGCTGGTGAACGGCGAGCCGTCGTGCCACTTGACGTTGGGGCGCAGCTTGATTTCCCAGGTGGTGGCGTCGATCGGCTTCCACGACAGCGCCAGGCCCGGGATGTAGCGGGCGTTCTTGTCCATGAACACCAGCGATTCGAAGACATGCAGCGCGATCGCGTTGTTGGGCCCGGCGTTGTTCCAGTGCGGGTCCATCGACGTGACGTCGGCCGCGAGGCCGATGCGCAGGTCCTCGGCCTGGGCGGCGCCGGCGGGCAGCAGCGCGAAGGCCGTGCTCGCGCCGAGCGTGGCGAGCAGCGCAGCACTGCTGCGCAGCCAGCCGCGGCGCGACGGCAGGGCAGGGGTCGCGCGGCGGGGCGTGGGGAAGGGACGTTGGCGGTGCGGCATCGTTCGTTGGCTCCTGGTATGGGCCTGCGCGGCGGCGGCTGCCATGCCGGGCAGGCGGGTTCGCGGATGGCTTTGTTGCGCATTGTGCCGATAAATCGCGGCCTGCGTGCGATGGGTGCGTCATATGCTTATGGCGCGGGGGCGATCGATTCGCCGGTAGAATCGCGCCCATGTTCGCCAACTCCCGCCCGATCGCGTCGGCTCAGACCGACGCCCACCAGCAGCTTGCCACCCGCGTTGCCCGCCATCTCGCCGAGCCGTTCCGCAAGCCGATCGGCGAGGTCAGCCGGCGCGCGCTCGAGGCGGCGTTGGCGAGCTGGCAGGCGGCGGGTGCCGCGCCGCTGATCCTCGATGCCGGCTGCGGCGTCGGCGAAAGCACGCTGCGGCTGGCGCAGGCCTTTCCCGATCATTTCGTCATCGGCGTGGATCAGTCGGAGAAGCGGCTGACGGCCGGCAAGGATTGGTGGCAGGGCGCGCTGCCGGACAATTTCGTCTGGGCGCGCGCCGACCTGGTCGATGTCTGGCGGCTGCTGCAGCAGGACCGCATCGCGGTGGCGCGCCACTACGTGCTTTATCCCAATCCGTGGCCCAAGATCGGGCACCTTGGGCGGCGCTGGCATGGCCACGCGGTGTTTCCCGCGCTGGCCGCCTGCGGCGACTATCTGGAGTGCCGCAGCAACTGGCCGGTCTATATCGACGAATTTGCCGCGGCGCTGGCGCTGGTGGACCGCCCGGCCCGGGTCGAACCGTGGCATCCCGAGCAGCCGATGACGCCGTTCGAGCGCAAGTACCAGGCCTCGGGCCATGCGCTGTGGCGCTGCGTCAGCGACAGACGGGCGTCCCAATGAAAACGGCCCGCGTGGCGGGCCGTCGATCGATGCCGTTGCTTCGTGCGGCGCAGTGGCAGACTCCGTGCCGGCCTCAGTGGAACAGCGGCTGCTGCGTCGGCGCGTCCTCGGGCAGCTCGGCGTGCACGATCTCGCCGGAGCGGTCCGCGTACAGCGGCGTGCCGCAGTCCTCGCAGTATTCGGGATCGAACAGCGACGCGTGGCGGAAGATGTCGTCGACGCCGGCGTTGCGCAGTTCCTCGCAGATCTGTTCCAGCGGATTGCCTTGCCCGCTGTCGTCGATCTCGCCCGACTCGCGGCCGTAGACCGGCCAGACGATGCCGTAGATCACGTCCTTCTCGCCGCGCATGGTGAAGGCCACGCGGTATTCCTCGACCTCGTCCTCGCCGAAGGCCGCGGTGACCGCGGCCAGCTGGCCGGCGGTGATATCGAGCGTGCCGCACAGATAGTTGACCGCGGCGCGCACGGTCAGCGGACGGATGCTCTTGTCCGATTCGCGGCACGACAGGAAGAAGGCGTCCGGCAGCAGCAGTTCGAACTCGCAGCCGGGCAGCAGCAGCGCCAGCGAGGGCTGGACCTGGGTGCGCCACTGCTCAAGGCATACCGAGCGCTCGGCGTGGTGTTCCTTCGATTCCTCCTGCCAGCGGAACAGCGGCTGCTCGTGCTCGGCGACCACCACGGCCAGCAGATAGCGCGGGTCGGCCAGGATGGGCGCGGTCTCGGGCAGATCGCGCAGGTCGACCTTGGGCGTGACCCCGCCGAGCGCGGCAGAGATCAGCTTGTGGGTCAGCGCGAAGGTGTCGCTATGTGTGCGCGGCAGCTGATCGATGCTGTACAGATAGGGCGACAGCGCCATGCGGGCATTCGAGGCCACCACATGGGCCTGCAGGTGCACGGCGAGCGTCTGCGCCTGCTCGGGCTTGAGCGCGCCCGACGGAATCGCGTAGCGGGTATGGGCCAGGATCGGGGCCGCGATCAGCAGCGCGTCGTAACGCACGCCGTCGATTTCGACCGTGGCCGACTCGGCCAGCGTCTCGGCCTGCTCGGCCAGGACGTCGGAGGCGTCGACGTTGTGCTTGAACAGATGCTCGAGCGCGGCGTCCAGCGCCGACTGGCTGCCGTTTTTCAGCAGCCGGCCCAGGCGTTGCGATAGGCGCCGTTCCCAATACGCGTCCTCCATGCGGCTACCCGACGCATCGAGCGCAAGCGCGTCGGCGACCAGACGCTCGGCGTCCGGCGACAGTCGTTGAGAGGCCTTGGGGCGAAAACCTGCCATATGCTGAGTTCATCCGTTTTTCGGTAAAACGGTATTCTACTCGTTGCGTTGACACGGCCCAGCGAACGCATGGCAAACCCTGATGGATTCCGCATGGGATCCGGAGTTGGCGCGTCGCGTCATACGCCTGTCATGGAAACGGGCGCTGTCTGGAGCGCTGATCGGCGCGCCGTTCGGGGCGCCGTTTCGCCGTGCAACGTCGTGGAGCGGTGTTCGCCTGGAGTGCCGGCCTGATGCCGTCCGGCCGGGGCCGTTCGGTCAGGACCGCGGGGTCACTTCTGCGTCTTGGCCTCGCCCGAGGCCGGGGCGTGGGTCTCGGTGCCGTGCTGCTCGCCGCCCATCGAGACGTCGCCGCCTCCCTGCATCAGCAGCATCAGGGCGGCGCCGGCGATGACGATAAAGGCGATCAGGATCTTGGCCATGCTTGTCTCCGAGGTCTGGTGGCGGCCCCAGGGCGAGGCCGCGCTGTTCTGTCGATGAGACCCAGTGTGGCAGCGCAGGCTTGCGTGGAACTTACATGCGGCCATGGCGCCCCGTCGAACGGACCGGGGGCCATGGCGCCGACGTTACGCCACCAGCAGCTGCCGCAGCACGAAGGGCAGGATGCCCCCGTGGTTGAAGTAATCCACCTCGATCGGCGTGTCGATGCGCAGCAGCAGCGGCACGCGCTGGGTCTGGCCGCCGTCGCGATGGATCACCAGCGTGACGTCCTGTTGCGGCCGCAGCTCGCCCTCGATCCCCTCGATGTCGAAGGTCTCGGTGCCGGTCAGGCCCAGCGACTGCGGGCTGTCCTCGCCCTTGAACTGCAGCGGCAGTACGCCCATGCCGACCAGGTTCGAGCGGTGGATCCGCTCGAAGCTGCGCGCGATCACCGCCTTGACGCCCAGCAGCTGCGTACCCTTGGCGGCCCAGTCGCGCGACGAGCCGGTGCCGTACTCCTCGCCGCCGAACACCACCGTCGGCGTGCCCTCGGCGATGTACTTCATGGCGGCGTCGTAGATCGACAGCTGTTCGCGCGACGGCTGGAACAGCGTGTAGCCGCCCTCGACGCGGGTGCCGTCCTCGCGCGGCGGGATCATCAGGTTCTTGATGCGCACGTTGGCGAAGGTGCCGCGCATCATCACCTCATGATTGCCGCGGCGCGAGCCGTAGCTGTTGAAGTCGGCCTTCAGCACGCCGTTCTCGAGCAGGTACTTGCCGGCCGGCGACGTGTCCTTGATCGAGCCCGCGGGCGAGATATGGTCGGTGGTCACCGAGTCGCCGAAGATGCCCAGCGCGCGGGCGCCGCGGATGCTGCGCGCGCCGCTGTCCGGCTCCATCGTGAAGTTCTCGAAGAACGGCGGCTGCGCGATATAGGTCGACTTGGGCCAGTCGTAGACCTGGCCCGAGGTGCCCTTGATCTTGCCCCACAGCGTGCTGGGCTTCTTGACCTTCTCGTAGTTGTCCTTGAAGGTCTCCTCGTCCATTGCGAAGCGCATCAGCGCGTTGACCTCGTCCGAGGTCGGCCAGATGTCGCCGATATAGACGTCGCGGCCATGCTTGCCCTTGCCCAGCGGCTCGGTCATCAGGTCGCACAGGATGTTGCCGGCGATCGCATAGGCCACCACCAGCGGCGGCGAGGCGAGGAAGTTCGCGCGGATGTTCGGGTGGATGCGCGCCTCGAAGTTGCGGTTGCCGGACAGCACCGCGGCGGCCACCAGGTCGTTCTGCACGATCGCCTCGTTCAGCGACGGCGCCAGGTCGCCGGCATTGCCGATGCAGGTGGTGCAGCCGTAGGCGGTGACGCCGAAGCCCAGCTTCTCCAGGTACGGCAGCAGGCCGGCGGCCTTCAGGTATTCGGTCACCACGCGGCTGCCCGGGGCCAGCGAGGTCTTGATATGCGGCGCCACGTTCAGCCCTGCCTGCACCGCCTTCTTCGCCAGCAGGCCGGCGGCCAGCATCACGCTCGGGTTGGAGGTGTTGGTGCACGAGGTGATCGCCGCGATCAGCACGTCGCCGTTGCGCACGGAGATGCCGTCCGAGGTCTTGTAGACGCGCTCCAGATCCTCCGGGTCCTTGCTGAAGCCGTTCTCGGCGACCGGCTTGCTGAACAGGTCGGCGAAGGTCTGCTTGACGTTGCCGATCTCGATGCGGTCCTGCGGGCGCTTCGGGCCGGCCAGCGACGGCGCGACGGTGGACAGGTCCAGCGTCAGCACCTTGGTGTAATCGATTTCGCCAGCACGGGGGATGCCGAACAACTCCTGGGCGCGGAAATACGCCTCGAACGCGGCGATCTCGTCCGGCGTGCGGCCGGTGCCGCGGAAGTATTCGATGGTCTTTTCGTCGACCGGGAAGAAGCCCATGGTGGCGCCGTATTCCGGCGACATGTTGCCGATGGTGGCGCGGTCGGGCACCGACAGGCTGGCGGTGCCTTCGCCGAAGAACTCGACGAACTTGCCGACCACCTTTTCGCGGCGAAGCATCTCGGTGATCGTCAGCACCAGGTCGGTGGCAGTGACGCCCTCGCGCAGCCGGCCCTGCAGTTCGACGCCGACGACGTCCGGCGTCAGGAAATAGACCGGCTGGCCCAGCATGCCGGCCTCCGCCTCGATGCCGCCGACGCCCCAGCCGACCACGCCGATGCCGTTGATCATCGTGGTGTGCGAGTCGGTGCCGACCAGCGTATCCGGGTAATAGACGCCTTCCTTCTGGTGCACGCCGCGCGCCAGGTATTCGAGGTTGACCTGGTGCACGATGCCGAAGCCGGGTTGCACCACGCCGAAGGTGTCGAACGCCTGCATGCCCCACTTCATGAACTGGTAGCGCTCGTTATTGCGCTGGAATTCGAGCTGCATGTTCAGGTCCAGCGCCTTCTTCTCGCGGAAGTGGTCGACCTGCACCGAATGGTCGACCACCAGGTCCACCGGCACCAGCGGCTCGATCTTCTTCGGGTTCTGGCCCATCTTCTCGGCGACGTTGCGCATTGCGGCCAGGTCGGCCAGCAGCGGCACGCCGGTGAAGTCCTGCAGCACCACGCGGGCGACCACGAACGGGATCTCGTCGACACGCGCGCCGGTCGGGTCCCAGTTGGCCAGCTGGCGCACGTGTTCCTCGGTCACCTTCTTGCCGTCGCAGTTGCGCAGCACCGATTCGAGCACCAGACGGATCGACACCGGCAGGCGCTCGATGGCGACGCCCAGCGCCTTGCCCAACTGCGGCAGCGAGTAGAACTGGCCCCGGGCGGAGGGGCCGATCTGGAATTCTTTGAGCGTGTCGTTCAAGTTGTGGGGCATTGCCTGACTCCAATCGAAGAGGTGCTATTTGCGGGACTTCGTGCGGGACTTCCGGACTTCGTATGCGAACGCGAATGCGAATGCGCTTGCGCATCGACATGACGTGGCGGCGGCGGGTGGTGATTGCGGCGCCGGCGTGACGGCATCAGCATTACTTTATGCGTCACCTCCGGCACGGGCAACCGGCACGCCACTTCTGCCTTGCGCATCCTGTATCAGTAAAAGAGCTGAACAAATCACATCTTAGGGTGGTGCCATATGGCGCCATTTCAATGCCACTCGATGCCGGTACGACCTCATATGAGGCTATATGACGTACAGATCGACGTATTCGTGCACCGGCATCGCCTCCAGCGCGGCCTGGTCCAGCGACACGTCGAGAATCGCCTGCTGCTGTTTGGGCGGAAAGCGCCGCGCCAGATTGGTCCTGAACTTCTCGACCAGCAGCGGGATGCCGTCCTCGCGCCGGCGCCGGTGCCCGATCGGGTATTCGACCGCGACCTCGGGCAGCACGGTGCCGTCGGCCAGCTCCACCGTCAGCCCGTTGGCGATCGAGCGCTTGTCCGGATCGTGATAGTCGGCGGTGAGGCCGGCATCCTCGACGCAGACGATCTTTTCGCGCAGCGCGTCGATGCGCGGGTCGGCGGCGACGCTGTCCTCGTAATCCTCGGCGGTCAGCCGGCCGAACAGCAGCGGTACCGCGACCATGTACTGGATGCAGTGGTCGCGGTCGGCCGGGTTCGCCAGCGGCCCCTTCTTGTCGATGATGCGAAGGCAAGCCTCGTGGGTGCGGATGGTCACGCGCCGGATATCGGCGGCGCTGCGCCCCATCGCGGCCAGCAGCCCGTGCAGCGTCATCGCCGCTTCGACCGCGGTCTGGGCATGGAATTCGGCGGGGTAGGAGATCTTGAACAGCACGTTTTCCATCACGTAGGCGCCGTACGGGCGCTGGAAGCGGAACGGCTTGCCGTCGAACAGCACGTCGTAGAAGCCCCAGGTCTTGGCCGTCAGCACCGACGGATAGCCCATTTCGCCGGTCCTGGCGATCAGCGCCAGCCGCACCGCCCGGCTGGTGGCGTCGCCCGCGGCCCAGCTCTTGCGGCTGCCGGTATTCGGCGCATGCCGATAGGTGCGCAGGCTCTGGCCGTCGACCCAAGCCAGCGACAACGCGTTGATGATCTCGTCGCGCGACAGGCCCAGCATCTGCGCGACCACCGCGGTCGAGGCGACCTTGACCAGCACCACGTGGTCCAGCCCCACCTTGTTGAACGCGTTCTCCAGCGCAAGGCAGCCCTGGATCTCGTGGGCCTTGATCATCGCCGTCAGCACGTCCTTCATCGTCAGCGGCTTTTTGCCGCCCGCGACGCGCTGGCGCGACAGCCAGTCGGCGGTAGCCAGGATGCCGCCCAGATTGTCGGAGGGGTGGCCCCATTCGGCCGCGAGCCAGGTGTCGTTGAAGTCCAGCCAGCGGATCATGGTGCCGATGTTGAAGGCGGCCTGTATCGGGTCGAGCTGGAACTGGGTGCCGGGAACCCTGGCGCCGTGCGGCACCACCGTGCCGGGCACGACGGGGCCGAGCAGCTTGGTGCAGGCGGGATAGGACAGTGCCTCGAGACCGCAGCCCAGCGTGTCGATCAGGCAGTTGCGGGCGGTGTCGTAGGCGAGGGCGCTCTTGACCTGGTAGCGGGCCACATAGTCGGCGATGTCGACCAGCACCTGGTCCGGCTCGGGACGGGCGTCTGGATGGAGATGCGGAATGGCTGCGGACACGACACTTCCCCTGGGTGTGGTGCTGCGTGGCCCCGCGGGCGTGGTCCCGCGGGGCCGGGTACCGCGTCTTACTGGCGCGGCGCCGCTTGCTGCTCGGTGGCGCCGGCGGCCGGGGCCGTGGTGGCCGGGGCCGCGGCGGCTGCCGGAGCGGCCTGTGCGGCCGGCTCGGTGCCCTGGGCCGGCGGCGCGACCAGCAGCGGGCGGGTCACCGGGGCGCGCAGCGCGCCGGACTGGGTCGGTGCCGCGGCGCCCGCCAGCATGGCGGTGGTCTGGCATTCGTCCGCGAGGCGCTGGCCGTGGTTGCGGTCGAACAGCATGGCCTTGCTCGGGATCACCACCAGATCGAGACCGGATTGCGGATCGAAATAGCGGTCGGCGCCGGTCACCGTGGCCTGGCGGGGCAGGCGGTGGTTACGGCCGTCCCAGTGCACGGTGATCACTTCGTCGCGCAGCATGTTGCCGGCGACGTACAGCGACTTGCCCAGTTCGCACTGCCACTTCTCGCCTTCCGGCACCACTGGGGCGGCTGCGGCGGCGGCCGCGGCCTTGGTCGTGCGTTTCTTGCTGCTGGCCTTGGCCTTGGGTTTGGCGGCGCTCTTCTTGGCCGTGCTGGCCGACTTGGCGGTTTCCTGGGCGATGGCGGCGCTTGCGGCCGACAGCGTGAAGGCGCCGAGACAGGCGGCGAGCAGGAGGTGTTTCATCGGATACTTCCTCGAGATGATGGGTGGATGCGGAAATTGCAGTCTGAGTCTGCGGATTCTGCGCTGTCGCGCTTATTGGTCTTGGGTATCGGGGTATTGCTCGGGTATGGGCCTTGCGGCATGCCGGTCCGGCGGGTTCACGCCAGACGCGGCGCCGCTATTCTCTCCGATTTGCCGGACGGTCGGCGCACCGTCATTCGCGATGGCCCCCAGGGCGGCCGGCTAGCCGAAAAACAGCTCCGTCACATTGGCCGGCAGCGTGGCGCCGGTCGAGTGGGCCCGCTGCAGCAGCGCCCAGTAGTAGCGGTAGCTGGCGCGGTCGTGCAGTTCGCCCTGGTGCCGGATCGGCGCCCAGTTGTTCTCGTGCGCCGCCAGCAGGATTGCGCTGGCCAGGCCGATTTCCTCGTCGCCGGGCTGGAAGGCCTGCACGATCGGCGCGATCTGCGCCGGATGGATGCTCCATTTGCGCAGGAAGCCGAACTCGGCACGGGCGCGCCGGGCGTCCTCGCCGGCCCGTTCCGGGTTCTGGATATCGGTGCTGACATTGTGCGACGGCACCTTGCCGTGGCGATGGCAGGCCGCCGCGATCTCCAGCATGGCGCGGCGCACCAGCGGATGCTCGAACTGCTGCGGCGAGCGCATCGCGTCGCCGGGAATCGCGCCATGATGCGCCGACACGAAATCCATCAGGCCGAAGCTGAGGCATTCGACCTGCACCAGCGAGGCGATGCGGAACACCTGCTCCAGCGCGGCATGGGTTTCGATCAGCACGTGGATCGGGATATGGCGGGCGATGCCGGCCGCACGCGCGGCCTGGTTCACGCGGTCCGTCACGCGTGCGACCTCGACCACGTCGGTGACCTTGGGCACCGTCACATAGGCGAGCCGCGCGCCGGCGCCGGCGACCAGGATGTCGACATCGTCGCCCCAGCACGGGTGCCCGGGGTCGTGGATGCGCACGCCGACGCGGTTGAACAGGTTCTGCGGGCCGTTGATCAGCTGCGCGCACAGCTGCGCATGCTCGCGCTCGCTGCCGACCGCGGCGCCGTCCTCGCAATCGAGCGTCAGATCGAACACCGGGCCGAGCTCCTGCTGCAGCGCCAGCGACTTGCGCATCAGCTTCTCGCTGCCGGCATAGTGATCGCAGACCGGCAGCTGGACCGGTACGGCTTCGCCCTGGAACAAGACTTCGGATGGATGCACGTCGTCGTCGTCTCTAACGGTGGGAGCAGGGAAATCCGGGGAATCCGGGGAATCGGCGGAACAGGGGGATCGCGCCTCGCCATGACGGCGATCGGCGAAACGTCCTGATATACCGCGAAGGCGGCGCGGCCGGTATCGGACATGCGCCTACGCGGCGACCAACAAAAAACCGGGGCCCGCTTCGATGATTCGATGCGGCGCCCCGGTTTCGCATGCGGCGAAGGGAAGGGTATCAGCCCAGCAGATGCTGCACGCCGGCGCGTTCCTCTTCCAGTTCCTTCAGCGTGATGTTGATCTTTTCCTGGCTGTAGGCGTCGATCTCTAGACCCTTGACCAGTTCGTACTTGCCGTTGGCGGTGGTCACCGGGAAGCCGAACATCACGTCCTCGGGGATGCCGTACGAGCCGTCCGACGGGATGCCCATCGTGACCCACTTGCCGTTCGAGCCCAGCACCCAGTCACGCACGTGGTCGATCGCCGCGTTGGCCGCCGAAGCTGCCGACGACAGGCCGCGCGCCTCGATGATGGCGGCGCCGCGCTTGCCGACGGTCGGCAGGAACACGTCGTTGTTCCAGGCGTGGTCGTTGATCAGGTCCTTGACGCTCTGGCCGTCGACGGTCGCGTAGCGGTAGTCGGCGTACATGGTCGGGCTGTGGTTGCCCCAGACGAACAGCTTCTCGATCGACGACACCGGCTTGCCGGTCTTGGCGGCGATCTGCGACAGCGCGCGGTTGTGGTCCAGGCGCAGCATCGCGGTGAAGTTTTCCTTCGGCAGGTTCGGTGCCGACTTCATCGCGATATAGGCGTTGGTGTTGGCCGGGTTGCCGACCACCAGCACCTTGACGTTGCGGCTGGCCACTTCGTCCAGCGCCTTGCCCTGCACCGTGAAGATCTGTGCGTTGGCTTCGAGCAGGTCCTTGCGCTCCATGCCCTTGCTGCGCGGACGGGCGCCGACCAGCAGCGCGACGTCGGCGTCCTTGAACGCGACCTTGGGATCGTCGGTGATCACCACGCCGGCCAGCAGCGGGAAGGCGCAGTCTTCCAGCTCCATCACGACGCCCTTGACGGCGTTCTGGGCCTGCGGCAGGTCCAGCAGCTGCAGGATGACCGGCTGGTCTTTGCCGAGCATGTCGCCGTTGGCGATGCGGAACAGCAGGGAGTAGCCGATCTGGCCAGCGGCGCCGGTCACTGCGACGCGCATGGGGGCTTTAGCCATCTGTAAGTCTCCAAACGAAGAAAGGGAAACCGGCCGGTGCGGCCGGGGCGCGGCGCGCGATTGTCGCGCCATTGCGCCGGGGCACACCGGGAGCGAGGTTGTCGCCACGGGCGGCGGCGCACCGTCCGGCGCCGCGCTCGGCAGGCGGGCGGAGGGGCCGCGGCGGGTCGCGGATGACCGCGGATGACGACAAGGCGTAAGTCTACTGCGAAGCCGGGGACCGCATCCAGCCGTATTCCGGCGGCCCTTGGAGCGCAAGCGCACGCCAGGACACGCGCCGGGAACACCCGCCATGCGCACCGGACACAAAAAACACGGCGCGAGTGTAGGCGCCGTGGCATGGACTGTCAATTCATATGTCTTATATAAGACATAAGACATTTGATGCAGTGCTGGACGCGCTTTGCCGATCTGTGGTGAAATCCGCCTTATGTCCACGTTGCCCACGTCCCTCGCCGCCGCTGTGCCGGCCGCGCAAGATGGCGCCGCCACGCCCGGCGCCGGGACGTCGGCGTCCGCGCCCGCCAGCGCGCCGGCCGCTTCCAGCGCGGCCCCCGGCGGCGCTCCCGGGGCCGCCGGGACAGTGTCCCCGACCTTCAGCCCGCTTTACCAGCAGATCAAGTCGCTGATCCTGCAGAGCCTGCAGTCCGGCGAATGGAAGCCGGGCGAGATGATCCCCAGCGAGATGGAGCTGGCGGCCCGCTACAAGGTCAGCCAGGGCACGGTGCGCAAGGCCATCGACGAGCTCGCGGCCGAGAATCTGGTGGCGCGCCGGCAGGGCAAGGGTACCTTCGTGACGACCCATCACGAGGACGTGGTCAAGTTCCGATTCCTGCGGCTGGTCCCCGACGAGGGCGAGCCGCATTACGGCGCCAGCCGGGTGCTCGAATGCAAGCGGCTGCGGGCGCCCGCCGAAATCGCGCGGCTGCTCGACATCCGCACCGGCGACAGCGTGGTGCAGATCCGCCGCGTGCTGTTCTTCTCCGGCGAGGCCACCGTGCTCGACGACATCTGGCTGCTGGGCGCCAACTTCAAGGGCCTGACGGCGGAGAAGCTGACCGAGTGGAAGGGGCCGATGTACGCGCTGTTCGAGGCCGAATTCGGCACGCGGATGGTGCGGGCTACCGAGAAGATCCGCGCGGTCAGCGCGGACGAGACCGCCGCCGCGCTGCTGTCGGTCGCGCCCGGTTCGCCGCTGCTGTCGGTCGAGCGGGTCTCGTTCACCTATGGCGACCGTCCCGTCGAAGTGCGGCGCGGGCTGTATGTGACCACGCGGCATTATTACCAGAACGATCTGAGCTGAACGGCGTCGCGCCCCACGCGCGAACAACGCATGACGCGGGTGATTGTTGCGCGCCTTGTCGTCAACGGCGGCCGGCATTGCACAGGGCGATCGGAATGCGCGGCGAGGGCCGAAGGATGCGCGCAATTCGGTGTCGCGCCATGGCGTTGCGCACGATTGTCGCGGCCGCGATGTTGGTGTGCGATAGTCGAAAATTATTGGTGCGCCGCGCAACAAAGGCGCTAAAATCACGTGGATTTGCACATTGTGCACTCGGCTCTTTCGTTTTTTTATCGCTAATGGGGTCTCGCATGGCTGAAGCCGTCAAACAAGCCAGGCCGGAGTTCCGGAATATCGGTATCGGGCAACTCGCACGGTACCGGTTGCCCTGGGCCGGCAAGGTATCCATCCTGCATCGCGTCAGCGGTGCGCTGCTGTTCCTCCTCCTTCCTTTCATCCTCTACCTCTTCGAGCAGAGCGTCACTTCCGAACTGAGCTTCGCAAAGTTCTCGGCCCTTCTGTCCGGTGGCTTCGTCAAGCTGGTTCTGCTGGTTCTGATCTGGGGCTATCTGCATCATTTCTGCGCCGGTATCCGCTTCCTCCTGCTGGACATGCACGTCGGCGTGGACAAGCCGTCGTCGGCCAAGTCGGCCATCGCCGTGCTGATCGTCAGCCTGCTTCTGACCGTCGTGTTCGGTCTGAAGCTGTTCGGCGTGTTTTGAGGAGCATGCAAGGTGGCAAATAACAATATCGGTCCCAAGCGTCTGGTCGTCGGTGCCCACTACGGCATGAAGGAATGGCTGGTCCAGCGCGTGACCGCCGTGGTGATGGTGATCTACACCGTCGTGCTGGCGGTGGCATTCCTGTTGTCGAACGGTGCCTCGTATGAGGGCTGGGCGGGCCTGTTCGCCAATCAATGGATGAAGATCCTGACGTTCGTCACGATCCTGTCGCTGCTCTATCACGCCTGGATCGGCGTGCGCGACATCTGGATGGACTATGTGAAGCCGATGGCGGTTCGCCTCGTGCTGCAAGTTCTTACGATTCTGTGGCTCGTCGGTTGCGCGGGCTACGCTGCTCAGATTCTCTGGAGGGTGTAATTCATGGTCGCAGTCAAGACTGGATTGCCGCGTCGGCGCTTTGACGTGGTCATCGTCGGGGCGGGCGGCGCCGGGATGCGCGCATCCCTCCAGCTCGCGGAAGCCGGCCTGAACGTCGCCGTGCTCTCCAAGGTATTCCCCACGCGCTCGCACACGGTGGCGGCGCAGGGCGGCATCGGTGCCTCGCTCGGCAACATGAGCGAGGACAACTGGCACTATCACTTCTACGACACGGTCAAGGGCTCGGACTGGCTCGGCGACCAGGACGCCATCGAGTTCATGTGCCGTGAGGCGCCGAAGGTGGTCTACGAGCTCGAACACTTCGGCATGCCGTTCGACCGCAACCCCGACGGCACGATCTACCAGCGCCCGTTCGGCGGCCACACCGCCAACTACGGCGAGAAGCCGGTGCAGCGCGCCTGCGCCGCGGCCGACCGTACCGGCCACGCGCTGCTGCACACGCTGTACCAGCGTAACGTCCGCGCCAAGACCCACTTCTTCGTCGAATGGATGGCGCTGGACCTGATCCGCGACCAGGACGGCGACGTGCTGGGCGTGACCGCGCTGGAAATGGAAACCGGCGAGGTCTACATCCTCGAAGCCAAGACCACGCTGTTCGCCACCGGCGGCGCCGGCCGCATCTACGCCGCGTCGACCAACGCCTTCATCAACACCGGTGACGGCCTGGGCATGGCGGCGCGCGCCGGCGTGCCGCTGGAAGACATGGAGTTCTGGCAGTTCCACCCGACCGGCGTGGCCGGCGCGGGCGTGCTGATCACCGAAGGCGTGCGCGGCGAAGGCGGCATCCTGCGCAACAAGGACGGCGAACGCTTCATGGAGCGCTATGCGCCGACGCTGAAGGACCTGGCGCCGCGCGACTTCGTCTCGCGCTCGATGGACCAGGAAATCAAGGAAGGCCGCGGCTGCGGTCCGAACGGCGACTACGTGCTGCTGGACCTCACGCACGTCGGCGCCGAGAAGATCATGAAGCGCCTGCCGTCGATCCGCGAGATCGGCCTGAAGTTCGCCAACGTCGACGCGATCAAGGAACCGATCCCGGTCGTGCCCACCATCCACTACCAGATGGGCGGCATTCCGACCAACTACTACGGCCAGGTGGTGGTGCCGAAGAACGGCAACCCCAACGAGGTCGTCAACGGCTTCTACGCGATCGGCGAATGCTCGTGCGTGTCGGTGCATGGCGCCAACCGCCTGGGCACCAACTCGCTGCTGGACCTGGTGGTGTTCGGCCGCGCCGCCGGCAATCACATCATCTCGACCGCGCTCAAGCAGAAGGAGCACAAGCCGCTGCCGGCCGATGCCGCCGACCGCGCGCTGTCGCGCCTGGCCAAGCTGCAGTCGTCCTCGTCGGGCGAGTATGCGCAGGACGTCGCCAACGACATCCGCCGCAACATGCAGTCGCACGCCGGCGTGTTCCGCACGCAGAAGCTGATGGACGAAGGCGTGCAGCGCATCCTGGAAGTGGCCGAGCGCTCGGACAACATCCACCTGAAGGACAAGTCGAAGGTGTTCAACACCGCGCTGGTCGAGGCGCTGGAAGTGGCCAACCTGGTCGAAGTGGCCAAGGCCACGATGATCTCGGCGGCGGCCCGCAAGGAATCGCGCGGCGCCCACGCCCACAGCGACTTCCCGACCCGCGACGACGAGAACTGGCTCAAGCACTCGCTGTTCTACAGCGAAGGCAACCGTCTCGACTACAAGCCGGTCAAGATGCAGCCGCTGACGGTCGAAAGCGTTCCGCCCAAGGCCCGCACCTTCTAAGCACCGCGTAGGCGACTACAGACGACTACAGGACCCACAGAAATGAAGCGTATTTTCGAAGTCTACCGCTACGATCCGGACAAGGACGCGGCGCCCCGCATGCAGACCTACGAGGTCGAGCTCGACGGTCACGAGCGCATGCTGCTCGATGCCCTGGTCAAGCTCAAGAAGCTCGACGAGAGCATCTCGTTCCGCCGCTCCTGCCGCGAAGGCGTCTGCGGTTCGGACGCGATGAACATCAACGGCAAGAACGGCCTGGCCTGCCTGACCAACATGCGCGAGCTGCCGGACCGCATCGTGCTGCGGCCGCTGCCCGGTCTGCCCGTCGTGCGCGACCTGATCGTCGACATGACGCAGTTCTTCAAGCAATACCACTCGATCAAGCCGTTCCTGATCAACGACGAGCCGCCGCCCGAGAAGGAGCGCCTGCAGTCGCCGGAAGAGCGCGACGAGCTCGACGGCCTGTACGAGTGTATTCTGTGCGCGAGCTGCTCGACGTCGTGCCCGTCGTTCTGGTGGAACCCGGACAAGTTTGTCGGCCCGGCCGGCCTGCTGCAGGCCTACCGCTTCATCGCCGACAGCCGCGACCAGGCCACCAACCAGCGTCTGGACGACCTGAACGACCCGTATCGCCTGTTCCGCTGCCACACCATCATGAACTGCGTGGATGTGTGCCCGAAGGGACTGAACCCGACCAAGGCGATCGGAAAGATTCGGGAATTGATGGTTCGCCGCGCGGTCTGAACCTGCTGTACCGGACGACGCCGCCCGGCGTCGTCCGTGAAGGCCAAGCCATATGACGGATCACCCCACCACTTTCTCCCATCAGGCCGACCCGCACAGGCGGGCGCGACTGCGTTGGCGCGCGCGCCGCGGCCTGCTGGAGAACGACATCATCGTCGAACGTTTTTTCAACCGTTACGAGGAGAGCCTGTCCGACGAGGACGTGGCATCGCTGAGCGAGCTGCTCGAGCTCAGCGACAACGAGTTGATGGACCTGCTGCTTGCCCGCAAGGAGCTGGACGGTGAGCTCGACACGCCGCCGATGCGCAAGCTGCTAGGCCTGCTGCGCTCGGTGTGAGTTTGGTCAACACTATTATTCTTAGCATTTGAAGGAACCGACATGACGCCGTCCGATGTGAAAGCCACGCTATCGTTCTCCGATGGGTCCCCCAGCGTCGAGCTGCCGATCTACAAGGGTACCGTCGGCCCGGACGTGATCGACATCCGCAAGCTGTACGGCCAGACCGGCAAGTTCACCTACGACCCGGGTTTCATGTCGACGGCCTCCTGCAATTCCCGCATCACCTATATCGACGGTGACAAGGGCGAACTGCTGTACCGCGGCTATCCGATCGAGCAACTGGCCGAGAAGTGCGACTTCCTCGAAGTCTGTTACCTGCTGCTCAAGGGCGAACTGCCCAACGCCAAGCAGAAGGAAGAATTCGTCGGCCGCGTGATGAACCACACGATGGTTCACGAGCAGATGCAGTTCTTCATGCGCGGCTTCCGCCGCGACGCGCACCCGATGGCCGTGCTGACCGGCCTGGTGGGCGGCATGAGCGCGTTCTATCACGACGCGATGGACATCAACGATCCGCATCAGCGCGAAATCTCGGCGATCCGCCTGATCGCCAAGATGCCGACCCTGGTCGCGATGTCCTACAAGTACAACATCGGCCAGCCGTACATCTATCCGCAGAACGACCTGTCGTACACCGGCAACTTCATGCGCATGATGTTCGCCACGCCGTGCGCGCCGTTCCAGGTCAACCCGGTGCTCGAGCGCGCGCTGGACCGCATCTTCATCCTGCACGCCGACCACGAGCAGAACGCCTCGACCTCGACGGTGCGCCTGGCCGGTTCGTCGGGCACCAACCCGTTCGCCGCGATTGCCTCGGGCGTGGCCTGCCTGTGGGGCCCGGCTCACGGCGGCGCCAACGAGGCGGCGCTGAACATGCTGGAAGAGATCGGCAGCGTCGACAACATCAGCGAGTTCATCAAGCA
Source organism: Cupriavidus gilardii (assembly GCF_017598945.1). GTDB lineage: Bacteria > Pseudomonadota > Gammaproteobacteria > Burkholderiales > Burkholderiaceae > Cupriavidus > Cupriavidus gilardii_E. The sequence goes on along the minus strand of NZ_JAGFTW010000030.1, from coordinate 74,165 downwards.
GGTCAAGGACAAGAACTCGGGCGTGCGCCTGATGGGCTTCGGCCACCGCGTGTACAAGAACTACGACCCGCGCGCCAAGCTGATGCGCGAGACCTGCCACGAGGTGCTCAACGAGCTGGGCCTGCACAACGACCCGCTGTTCAAGCTGGCGATGGAGCTGGAAAAGATCGCGCTGGAAGACGAGTACTTCGTCAGCCGCAAGCTGTACCCGAATGTCGACTTCTACTCGGGCATCGTGCAGCGCGCGCTGGGCATCCCGACCTCGATGTTCACCTGCATCTTCGCGCTGGCCCGCACCGTGGGCTGGATCTCGCAGTGGGAAGAGATGATCACCGATCCGGAATACAAGATCGGCCGTCCGCGCCAGCTGTTCAACGGCGCCGCCTCCCGCGACGTGCCGGACATGGGCAAGCGCTGATTCCCGCGCTTTCCCTCCGGCGTCCCGGAACGCCCCGTGCCCCAGGCACGGGGCGTTTTTCATTCCACCAGGCGTTTTCTCGCCGCTTCGTTCCCTGCCGGCAGGGATTATCCCTACTCAAGCGTTCCGCCGATGGGCCGTAATTCGATGCAGCAATCGGCTGCATCGGGCGGACGGTAAGAGAAGGGGTAATGACATGCTTGGGTCGCTGCGCGCGCGCATCGTGGGACTGTCCGTGGCGATCGTCGTCGTCGCGCTGGTCTGCAATGCCTTCGTCAACCATCTCGTGGCCTCGCGCTACAACGACGAGGCCATCCGCAACAACCTGCGCGCCGTGCAGGCCGGCCATGTCGAGGCCATCGCCGAATGGGTGTCCGCCCATACGGCCAGCATGGCGGCCATGCATGAGGCCGCGCTGCAGGACGATCCGGGGCCCGTGCTCAAGCTGATCGCGCAGGCCGGCGGGTTCCTGAACACCTTTGTCGGCTTCCCGGACAAGCGTCACCATTTCTCCAATCCCGAGAGCGTGAAGCCGGGCTTCGATCCGACCTCGCGGCCCTGGTTCAAGCTCGCTTCCGCGGCCGGCAAGCCGGTCGTCACGCCGCCCTATGTGTCGGCCAGTACCGGCAAGATGGTGGTGACGTTCGCCGTGCCGATCCTGCGCGACGGCAGCCTGCAGGCCGTGGTCGGCGGCAATGTCCCGATGGACGGCGTGGTCAGCAATGTCAGATCGATCCAGCCGACGCCGAGCAGCTTCGGCATCCTGGTATCGCGCAATGGCCAGATCGTGGCGTACCGCGACGACAAGCTGATGCTCAAGCCCATCGGCGAACTGATCCCGGGGCTCGACGGCGACAAGCTTGCCGCGCAGCTGGGCGCCGACTCGCCGCTGGAAGTGGCGGTCGGCGACGAGGCCAAGCTGCTGGGCGTGACGGCCATCCCCGGCACCGACTGGATGGCGGTGATCGCGCTGGACAAGGCCGAGGCCACCGCTGGCATGCGCTCCGTGCTGGTCGCCTCGGTGATCTCGCTGGTGGTGGTGGCGATCGCCGCCGCGCTGATCATGGCCGGCCTCACCGCGGTATCGTTCCGCCGCCTGTCGAGCATTCGCGATGCGATGGTGGCGATCGGCAGCGGCGATGGCGACCTGACGCGCCGGCTGCCGGCGCAGGGCAACGACGAGGTGGCGCAGATCGCCGGCGCCTTCAATGCCTTCGCCGACAAGCTGGTGGGCGTGATGCGGCAGATCCGCGATGCCAGCGAATCGGTGCACGTGGCCGCCAATGAAATCGCCGCCGGCAATGCCGACCTGTCGCGCCGTACCGAGTCGGCGGCCGCGAGCCTGGAGCAGACCGCCGCGTCGATGGAGCAGATCACCGCAACGGTCGGCCAGTCCGAAGCTTCCGCCCGCGCCGCCGAACGATCGTCGGTGCAGGCAAAGCAGGTCGCCGACGAGGGCGGCGAAGCGATCAGCGCTGCGGTCCAGACCATGGGCGACGTGCAGCAGGCAGCGGTCAAGGTGTCCGACATCACCGGCGTGATCGACGGCATCGCGTTCCAGACCAATATCCTCGCGCTGAACGCCGCCGTGGAAGCGGCGCGCGCCGGCGAGCAGGGGCGGGGCTTCGCGGTGGTGGCCGGCGAGGTACGCGCGCTGGCGCAGCGCAGCTCGCAGGCGGCGCGGGAGATCAAGACCCTGATCGAGTCGACGGTCACCAGCGTCAATGCCGGCTCCCAGCAGGTGGAACGCAGCGGCGACACCATGCGCGAGATCGTCGGCAACGTGAACAGCGTGTCGCGGGTCATCTCCGAGATCCTGCACGCGGCGCAGGAGCAGACCCGCGGCATTCTCGAGGTCAATGTCGCAGTGGGGCAGCTGGATCAGATGGTGCAGCAGAACGCGGCGCTGGTGGAGCAGTCGACGGCCGCGGCGACGACGCTGCAGGATCAGGCCGGCAGGCTGGCCAGCGTGGTGCGGACGTTCCGGCTGGATTGAGGGCGGGGCAAGGCAAGGCGAGAGCGAGGGCGAAGGCGAGGGCGGAGGGCCTTCCCGAGGCCCGAAAACCCGTTTTCGCCATCCGCGAAATCCCCCTTTCGCCAATCACATTACATCGCTTGCCGCCGCCAACCCTTGTAGCGCCGGGGTTTCCGGCATAATTCCCTCCGAAGTCAAGCAAACGCAGCCATGCAGCCCCGCGCTGCCACCGACGCTGCGAAGACCTCCTCCCCGCAACTTCTATCAGCGGTGCCGGCCCGCCTACGGCGAGGCTGTCGCCGCCCCCGCGACATGGCCAAGACGCTCTACGACAAACTCTGGGACGACCATACCGTGCACGTCGAGGAAGACGGCACCACGCTGCTCTATATCGATCGGCACCTGCTGCACGAGGTGACCAGTCCGCAGGCGTTCGAAGGGCTGAAGCTGGCCGAGCGGCCGGTGTGGCGCATCAGCGCGAACCTGGCGGTGTCGGACCACAACGTGCCGACCACCGACCGCAGCCATGGCATCGCCGACCCGATCTCGAAGCTGCAGGTCGACACGCTGGACGCCAACTGCGACGCCTACGGCATCACGCAGTTCAAGATGAACGATCACCGCCAGGGCATCGTGCACGTGATCGGACCGGAGCAGGGCGCGACGCTGCCCGGCATGACGGTGGTCTGCGGCGACTCGCACACCAGCACGCACGGCGCCTTCGGCGCGCTGGCGCACGGCATCGGCACCTCCGAGGTGGAGCACGTGCTGGCCACGCAGACGCTGCTGGGCAAGAAGGCGAAGAACATGCTGGTCAAGGTCGAGGGCAAGCTGCCGCGCGGCTGCACCGCCAAGGACATCGTGCTGGCCATCATCGGCAAGATCGGCACCGCGGGCGGCACCGGCTACACCATCGAGTTCGCCGGCTCGGCGATCCGCGACCTGACCATGGAAGGGCGCATGACCGTCTGCAACATGGCGATCGAAGCGGGCGCGCGCGCCGGCCTGATCGCCGTCGACGACGTCACGCTCGAATACGTCAAGGGCCGTCCCTACGCGCCGCAGGGCGCCGAATGGGAGCAGGCGGTGGCCTACTGGCGCACGCTGCATTCGGACCCGGGCGCGCATTTCGATCGCGTGGTCGAGCTGCGTGCCGAGGAAGTGCGTCCGCAGGTCACCTGGGGCACCTCGCCCGAAATGGTAATCAGCATCGAGGACCGCATTCCCGATCCCGACAAGGAAAAGGACCCGACCCGCCGCAACGCGATCGAACGCGCGCTGCAGTACATGGGCCTGCAGCCGAACGTGCCGATCCAGGACGTGCGCATCGACAAGGTCTTCATCGGCTCGTGCACCAACAGCCGGATCGAGGACATGCGCGCCGCCGCCTGGGTGGTGCAGAAGCTGGGCCGCCGCATCGCCTCCAACGTCAAGCTGGCGATGGTGGTGCCGGGCTCGGGCCTGGTCAAGGAACAGGCCGAGCGCGAAGGGCTGGACAAGGTCTTCAAGGCCGCCGGCTTCGAATGGCGCGAACCGGGCTGCTCGATGTGCCTGGCGATGAATGCCGACCGGCTCGAGCCGGGCGAGCGCTGCGCCTCGACCTCGAACCGCAATTTCGAGGGCCGGCAGGGCGCCGGCGGCCGCACGCATCTGGTCAGCCCGGCGATGGCCGCCGCGGCCGCGATCGAAGGCCATTTTGTCGATATCCGCCAGCTCGGCTGACGCATCGCCGACCCCGGAACCAAGGACGAGACCATGGAAAAGTTCACTGTACACAAGGGCCTGGTGGCGCCGCTCGACCGCGCCAACGTCGATACCGACGCGATCATCCCCAAGCAATTCCTCAAGTCGATTCAGCGCACCGGCTTCGGCCCGAACCTGTTCGACGAATGGCGCTATCTCGATGTCGGCCAGCCCGGCCAGGACAACAGCAAGCGCCCGCTGAACCCGGACTTCGTGCTGAACCAGCCGCGCTACCAGGGCGCGTCGATCCTGCTGGCGCGCGACAACTTCGGCTGCGGCAGCTCGCGCGAGCATGCGCCGTGGGCGCTGACGCAGTACGGCTTCCGCGCCGTGATCGCGCCGAGCTTTGCCGACATCTTCTTCAACAACTGCTACAAGAACGGCCTGCTGCCGGTGGTGCTGAGCGAGGCCCAGGTCGACCAGCTGTTCAACGAGACCAATGCGTTCAACGGCTACCAGCTGACCATCGACCTGGAACGCCAGGCGGTGATCACGCCGTCGGGCGCCGGCTTCGAGTTCGACATCGCGCCGTTCCGCAAGTACTGCATGATCAACGGCTTCGACGATATCGGCCTGACGCTGCGCCACGCGGACAAGATCCGCGCCTTCGAGGCCGAGCGCATGACGAAGATGCCGTGGCTGAACAACCGGCTGGTCGGCTGACGGCCAACCCGGCACCGCGCGCATGGCATCGCGCGCATTGATACCGAACCGAAACGACAACAAGGCAAACACAGCATGAAGATCGCAGTCCTGCCGGGCGACGGCATCGGCCCCGAGATCGTCGAACAGGCCGTCAAGGTCCTGAACGCGCTCGACGAGAAGTTCGAGATGGAAACCGCGCCCGTGGGCGGCGCCGGCTACGAGGCCAAGGGCCATCCGCTGCCCGAGGAGACGCTCAAGCTCGCCCAGCAGGCCGACGCGATCCTGTTCGGCGCAGTGGGCGACTGGAAGTACGACAGCCTGGAGCGCGCGCTGCGCCCCGAGCAGGCCATCCTGGGCCTGCGCAAGCATCTGCAGCTGTTCGCCAACTTCCGCCCGGCGATCTGCTATCCCGAGCTGACCGGCGCCTCGAGCCTGAAGCCCGAGCTGGTGGCGGGCCTGGACATCCTGATCGTGCGCGAGCTGAACGGCGACATCTACTTCGGCCAGCCGCGCGGCGTGCGCACGGCGACCGACGGGCTGTTCCCCGGCGCGCGCGAAGGCTTCGACACGATGCGCTACAGCGAGCCGGAAATCCGCCGCATCGCCCACGTGGCCTTCCAGGCCGCCGCCAAGCGCGGCAAGAAGCTGTGCAGCGTCGACAAGGCCAACGTGCTGGAGACGTTCCAGTTCTGGAAGGACATCGTGATCGAGGTCTCGAAGGAGTATCCGGACGTCGAGCTGTCGCACATGTACGTCGACAACGCCGCGATGCAGCTGATCAAGGCGCCCAAGAGCTTCGACGTGATCGTCACCGGCAACATGTTCGGCGACATCCTGTCGGACGAGGCCGCAATGCTGACCGGCTCGATCGGCATGCTGCCGTCGGCCTCGCTGGACGCCAACAACAAGGGCCTGTACGAGCCCTCGCACGGCTCGGCGCCGGACATCGCCGGCAAGGGCATCGCCAACCCGCTGGCGACCATCCTGTCGGCGGCGATGATGCTGCGCTATTCGCTGAACAAGGCGGAGCAGGCCGACCGCATCGAGAATGCCGTCAAGGCCGTGCTGGCCCAGGGCTACCGCACCGCGGACATCCTGACGCCGGGCTGCCGGCAGGTCGGTACGCGCGAGATGGGCGAGGCGGTGCTGGCGGCGCTGTAAGGGCTATCGGGCGTCGGGGACTGCCCTCTCCCCCGGCCCCTCTCCCGCGAGCGGGAGAGGGGAGACCACCGTAGGCATCGATAGGTGCTGCTGGTGTGCTCCCTCTCCCGCTTGCGGCAGAGGGGAGAACACCGTAGGCATCGATAGGTGCTGTTGGTGTGCTCCCTCTCCCGCTTGCGGGAGAGGGCTGGGGAGAGGGCAGTCCCTGTCCCTCGCCCCCGCCACAGCCCCAGCCCAACCCCGCAAAATCGTGTAGACTGCGCCGATGCGCCCGAACCCCCGGTTCCTCCCGACTGACATCGCTTCGCCGACCGCCCTGCGCGCGACGGCCGGCGCGGGTGCGCGCGGCACCATCACCGCAACGACGATTAAAACCATTATCAAAACCACGATCGCCTAGATCGTTCGTCGTGCCTGCTCGTCTTCCCCGCGCAGCCACGCCGGGCGAGGAAAATGCGGGGAAGTTTTCAATCACATCCGAGGTTAGTCATGATTGTAGGTCTCGTCGGTTGGCGAGGAATGGTCGGCAGCGTGTTGATGCAACGCATGCAGGAAGAGCGCGACTTCGACCATATCGAGCCGGTTTTCTTCAGCACGTCCAACGCAGGCGGCAAGGCCCCGGCGATGGCGAAGAACGAAACCACGCTGCAGGACGCCAACGACATCGAGGCGCTCAAGCGCTGCGACGTCGTGCTGACCGCCCAGGGCGGCGACTACACCAACGAGGTCTTCCCCAGGCTGCGCGCCGCGGGCTGGAAGGGCTACTGGATCGACGCCGCCTCGTCGCTGCGGATGAAGGACGACGCGATCATCGTGCTCGATCCGGTCAACCAGGGTGTGATCAAGGACGCGCTGTCCAAGGGCGTCAAGAATTTCATCGGCGGCAACTGCACGGTCAGCTGCATGCTGATGGGCCTGGGCGGGCTGTTCCAACACGACCTGGTCGAGTGGATGACCTCGATGACCTACCAGGCCGCCTCGGGCGGCGGCGCCCAGCACATGCGCGAGCTGCTGACCCAGTTCGGCACGCTGAACGCCGCGGTCAAGCCGCTGCTGGACGATCCGGCCTCGGCCATCCTCGAGATCGACCGCACGATCCTGGCGACCCAGCACGGCCTGTCCGCCGACGAAACGAAGCAGTTCGGCGTGCCGCTGGCCGGCAACCTGATTCCGTGGATCGACAAGGATCTGGGCAACGGCGTGTCGCGCGAGGAATGGAAGGGCGGCGCCGAGACCAACAAGATCCTGGGCCGTGGCGACGGCTTCCTCGGTGCCACCGGCGCCGCGCCGATCGCGGTCGACGGCCTGTGCGTGCGCATCGGCGCGATGCGCTGCCACTCGCAGGCGCTGACCATCAAGCTGCGCCGCGACGTGCCGCTGGACGAGATCGAAGGCATGCTGGCCGCCCATAACCCGTGGGCCAAGGTCGTGCCGAACACCCGCGAAGCCAGCATGACCGACCTGACGCCGGCCGCCGTGACCGGCACGCTGACGATCCCGGTCGGCCGCCTGCGCAAGATGCAGATGGGCGGCGAGTATCTGTCGGCCTTCACGGTCGGCGACCAACTGCTGTGGGGCGCGGCCGAGCCGCTGCGCCGCATGCTGCGGATCCTGATCGAGAGCTGATCGCTTTCCGACTGGCCGACGTGGCGTTGCGGCGGGCCAACATGCAGGCCGCCGCCGCGCCACCCGCTGGCCCACGACGCCGCGCCGATGCGCGGCGTTGTCGTTTCCGGACATTGTCCTGTCGGGGTCTTGGGTCACAATACCGTGCTTTCGCGCGATCGCCCGTCGAACCCCCACCCCGCATGAGGTCCCTGTGAGCCACCATCGCCGCCTCCCCACGCCAGAGCGCCATCCGTACCGTCCGCGCCGCCCGCATCGCCATGCGCTGGCCGCTGCCGCCCTGAGCGTGCTGCTGAGCCAGGCGCTGGTGCCGTCGGCCGCCCAGGCGGCGGCGCTCGGTTCGCTGCAGGTGCGCTCGGCGCACGGCCAGCCGCTGCAGGCGGAGATCGAGCTGCGCGACGTCGCGCCCGGGGAGGGCGAGGGCCTGACGCTGCGGTTGGCGTCGCCGCAGGCCTATGCCGCGGCGGGGCTGACCTATCCCGCCGGGGCCGAGGGACTGCAGATCGAGGTGGCGCGCAACGCCGACGGACGCGCGGTGGCGCGGCTGCGCTCGGCGCAACCGGTCGGAGACAACTTCATCGATCTGCTGCTCGAACTGCATGGGCCGGCGGGAACGGCTGGGACGGCCGGGACGACGGCCACGACAACCAGGGCCTACACCGTGCTGCTGGCCGCGCCGCCGGCAGATCCCGCCATCGCCGCCCAGCCCGACGCCGCCGCGGCGCCGCTGGTGCAGGCCGCCACGCCTGAACCGGTGGCGCCGGCGGCTGCGGCGCCCGTGCAACAGCCCGCGGCGGACGCCAAGCCTGCCGCGAAGCCGGCGACGAAGGCGCCCGCGATGGCCGGCGGCAGCTACACCGTACGCCGCGGCGACCATCTGTACGGCATCGCGCGCGAGCTGGTGCAGCAGCGCGACGCCGTCTCCCTCGATCAAATGGTGGTGGCGCTGTACCGCGCCAATCGCGACGCCTTTATCGCCGGCAACATGAACCGGCTGAAGGCCGGCGCGGTGCTGTCGCTGCCGTCGGCGCAGCAGGCCGGTGCGATCGCCGGGCCGGAGGCGCGGCGCGAGGTCGTCGCGCATACCCGCGCCTTCGACGCCTATCGCAACCGTCTGGCCGATGCCGCGGCGGCGATGCAGGTGCAGCCGCAGAGCGGCCAGCAGCAGCGCGGCCAGATCACCGCAAGGGTGCGCGATGCCGCGGTGCCCGAGCAGGCGCGTGACGAACTGAAACTGAGCAAGCCCGAGGCGGGAGCGGTCGCGCCCAAGGGCACCACGACGGAGGCGGAAGTCGCCCGCGAACGGCAATTGCGCGAGGCGGAGGAGCGTCTGTCGCAACTGCGCAAGAACGTCGGCGACATGCAGCGCCTGCTCGAGATGAAGAGCGCCGAGCTCGCCAAACTGGGGCCGGATGGGCAGCCGGGGCAGGGCGCCAGCGCGCCCGCCGTGGCGCCGGAGCCGGCCGCTGCGGCCGGCCGGGCCGCCACGCCCGCGCCAGGCGCCCAGCCGAACGCGGCGGTTCCAGCGACGTCCGCCAGCGCATCGGCTGCCTCCGCTGCCGCCGCGCCCCCGCTGCAGGCCTCGACGTCCTGGTTCGATGCGCTGCGGCAGAGCCCGTGGACCTTGCCCGGCGGCGGGCTGGCGATCGCCTTGCTCGGCGGTTACGCGCTGTACCGCCGCCAGCGCCGGCCGCTGGCCGAAGAGCCGGAGGCGCAACCCGCCGGCGCCGACATCCTGGCCGGCGCACCGGCCGCATTGACCGGGCTGAGCCTGCCGCTCGACGCCTTCCCGGCGCCCCCAGGCGACCAGCCCACCGCCGCGCCGGCATCTGCCGCGCAGGCGTTCGCCGAGTCGGCGGTCGAGGCGGATGCGGGCAACGACAGCGATGACGGCCACGACGGCCCCGGCGGCAACCCCGACGCCGCCCGCGCCGCCGCGCCCGGGCCGCGTCCGCTGGCCTTCGACCTGGGCGGGATCTCGCTCGACCTCGATGCCGTCGATGGGGCCGATGGGGCCGATGGGGCCGATGGGGCCCATGGGGCCGATAGCGCCGATACCACCGAGACGGGCGACCGGCCCCGCACGAGCTCGCCTGATATCATGGCGCCCCCCGACAGTCGCCCCGACACGCCTCCGCGTCCATAACCCGCATCCATGACCCGTCTTGCCCTCGGCCTCCACTACGACGGCACCGCCTTCTCCGGCTGGCAGTCCCAGCCGCATCGCAATACCGTGCAGGACGTGCTCGAGGACGCCATCGAACGATTCGCCGGCGAGCGGGTGCCGACCACCGTCGCCGGGCGGACCGATGCCGGCGTGCATGCGCTGGGGCAGGTGATCCACCTCGATACCTCGCTGTCGCGCGAGCCGTTCTCGTGGGTGCGCGGCGTCAATGCCTTCCTGCCGCCGACCATCGCGCTGCAATGGGCCAAGCCGGTCGACGACAGCTTTCACGCGCGTTTCGCCGCGTTCGAGCGGACCTACTACTACGCGCTCTATACCGGCCCGCACCGCGCGCCGCTGGTGCACGGCCGCGCCGGCTACCTGATGCTGCCGCCGGGCAAGCGGCTCGACGTCGACGCGATGCGCGAGGCCGCCGCCTGCCTGATCGGCGAGCACGACTTTTCGGCGTTCCGCGCCGCCGAGTGCCAGGCGAAGTCGCCGGTCAAGACCATGTACGAGATCCGCATCCACGCCGACCGCGACTGGGTCTTTCTGCGCTTTCGCGCCAGCGCCTTCCTGCACCATATGGTCCGCAACCTGATGGGCTGTCTGGTGGCGGTCGGGCGTGGGCGTTATCCGGCCTCGTGGCTGCCCGAGGTGCTGGCCTCGCGCCAGCGCAGCATGGCGGCGCCGACCTTCATGCCGGACGGCCTCTATCTGGCCGGGGTCAGGTATCCTGAGCCCTATGGCATTCCGGCCGCCGATCCGGCCGGCAGCCTGTTTCATGGAGTGTTTGCCGATGTCTTCGCCAACTAGCGCGCCGGGCGCCGCAGCCGCCCAAGGCCAGTTCGTACCGGTCCGCCCGCGCACCCGCATCAAGATCTGCGGGCTGACGCGCGAGGACGACGTGCGCGCGGCCGTCGACGCCGGCGCCGATGCGATCGGGCTGGTGTTCTATCCCGGCAGCCCCCGCCATGTCGACGTGGCGCGCGCCGCCGCACTGGCCGAGGCCGCCGGGCCGTTCGTCGCGGTGGTCGGCCTGTTCGTCAATGCCGACCCGGAGGAGATTGCGCACGTGGCCGAGCGGGTGCCGCTGTCGCTGCTGCAGTTCCACGGCGACGAGAGCGCGCAGGACTGCGCCCGGGCGGCCCAGCGCTGCCGGCTGCCGTTCCTGCGTGCCGCGCGCGTGCGTCCCGGCCTCGATTTGGTAGAATTCGGCGATCAATACCGTGACGCCGCTGCGATCCTGCTCGATGCCTTCGTCGAAGGCTACGGCGGCGGCGGTCACGCCTTCGACTGGACTCTGATCCCTCCCGGATGGATTGCGCCTGGCCCCGACACATCAGCATGCAACGGCAATCGAACCGCAAGCGCCGCTCCTCGCATCGTTTTGAGTGGTGGGTTGAACGCGCAAAACGTGGCTGGCGCGATTGAGCGCGTGCGCCCCTACGCCGTCGATGTCAGCAGCGGCGTGGAGGCAGCCAAGGGCGTCAAGGATCCCGCCCGCATCGCGGCCTTCGTGCGCGCGGTGCGCGCCGCGGATGCCGACCGCGCCGCCTGAGCCTGGCGACCGACCGGCGCCGATCACAGACACCGCGCCGGTCCCGCAAGCCACCTTTTTCCCCTGCCGCGGCCGCTCCACCGAGGACGGCCGCGCCACCCGGAAGCCCCACTCATGTACAACCTGCCCGATTCCCGCGGCCACTTCGGCCCCTATGGCGGAACCTTCGTTTCCGAGACCCTGACTCATGCGCTGGACGAGTTGCGCGAGGCCTATGCCAGCCTGAAGAACGATGCCGAGTTCGATGCCGAATTCCGCCGCGAGCTGAAGCACTTCGTCGGCCGTCCGTCGCCGATCTACCATGCGCAGCGCTGGAGCGAGACGCTCGGCGGCGCGCAGATCTACTTCAAGCGCGAGGACCTGAACCACACCGGTGCCCACAAGATCAACAACGTGATCGGCCAGGCCTTGCTCGCCCGGCGCATGGGCAAGCCCCGCGTGATCGCCGAGACCGGCGCCGGCCAGCACGGTGTGGCCACGGCGACCATTGCCGCCCGCTTCGGCATGGAATGCGTGGTCTATATGGGCGCCGAGGACATCAAGCGCCAGGCCGCCAACGTCTACCGGATGAAGCTGCTGGGCGCCACCGTGGTGCCGGTCGAGAGCGGCTCGAGGACGCTGAAGGACGCGCTGAACGAGGCGATGCGCGACTGGGTCACCAACGTCGAGAACACCTTCTACATCATCGGCACCGTCGCCGGCCCGCACCCGTATCCCGCGATGGTGCGCGATTTCCAGTGCGTGATCGGCGAGGAGGCCAAGGTGCAGATGCCGGAGATGACCGGCCGGCAGCCCGATGCGGTGATCGCCTGCATCGGCGGCGGCTCCAATGCGATGGGCATCTTCTATCCGTATATCGACCACCAGGACGTCAGGCTGATCGGCGTCGAGGCGGCCGGCGACGGCATCGAGACCGGCCGGCACGCGGCCTCGCTGAGCGCCGGTGCGCCCGGCGTGCTGCACGGCAACCGCACCTATCTGCTGCAGGATCCGAACGGCCAGATCATCGAGACGCATTCGGTGTCGGCGGGGCTGGACTACCCGGGCGTCGGTCCCGAGCACGCGTGGCTCAAGGACAGCGGCCGTGCCGAATACGTCTGCATCACCGACGACGAGGCCCTGCGCGCCTTCCACGATTGCTGCCGGATCGAGGGCATCATCCCCGCGCTCGAATCGAGCCATGCGATCGCCTACGCGTGCAAGCTGGCGCCGACGCTGCCCAGGGACAAGCTGCTGCTGGTCAACCTGTCCGGACGCGGCGACAAGGACATGCATACGGTCGCCGAACGCGCGGGGCTGACCCTCTGATGCGCCCGCTACTGGACGAGACGCCCGGCAGCGCCGCCGCGGCCACCATCGCGGGCGACGCGATCCCGCTGACCGCCGCGCCGGCGCTGCCGGCCCTGCTGTACCAGGAGGACGTGCTGGACGGCGTGCGCCGGCTGGCCGACGGTTCGATCGACCTCGTGGTCGCCGACCCGCCCTACGGGCTCGGCAAGGACTACGGCAACGATTCGGACCGGCTGTCCGGTCAGGCCTACCTGGAATGGTCCGAGCGCTGGATCGACGCGGTGGTGCCCAAGCTGTCGCCGCGCGGCTCGCTGTATCTGTTCTGCACCTGGCAGTATTCGCCCGAGCTGTTCGTGATGCTCAAGCGCCGGCTGACGATGGTCAACGAGATCATCTGGGACCGGCGCGTGCCCAGCATGGGCGGCACCACGCGCAAGTATTCGTCGGTGCACGACAACATCGGCTTTTTTGCCAAGGCGCGCGACTACTACTTCGATCTGGACTCGGTGCGCGTGCCGTACGACGCCGAGACCAAGAAGGCGCGCAGCCGGCCGCGTTTCGAGGGCAAGAAGTGGCTGGAGGTCGGCTACAACCCGAAGGACCTGTGGAGCGTGCCGCGCATCCATCGGCAGGATCCGGAGCGGGCCGACCATCCCACCCAGAAGCCGCTGCAGATCGTCGAGCGGATGGTGCTGTCCAGCTGCCCGCCGGGCGGGCTGGTGCTCGATCCGTTCACGGGCAGCGGCACCACCGCAGTGGCCTGCGCCCGGCATGGGCGCCGCTTCGTCGGCTTCGAGATCAATCCCGACTATGTCGACGTCGCGCGCGCGCGGGTCGCCTCCGTGATGCCGCTGGCCCGGCCCGATGCGGCGCAGGCCGCGGACGCTGCCGAGGCCGCCGCGCTTGCCGCCTCCGCAGCGTCTACCCCGTCTACCCCGGCAGCCGCCAACGACGCCGGTCCGGCGGACGCGCTGCCTCACCTCGCATCCTGACCATGTCCCGCATCCAATCGACTTTCGCGGCGCTGTCCGCACAAGGCAGGAAGGGCCTGATTCCCTTCATCACCGCCGGCGATCCCGAGCCCGGCCTGACGGTCGCGCTGATGCATGCGCTGGTCGAGGGCGGCGCCGATGTGATCGAGCTCGGCGTGCCGTTTTCCGACCCGATGGCCGACGGCCCGGTGATCCAGCGCGCGTCCGAGCGGGCGCTGGCCAATGGCGTCAGCCTGACCCAGGTCCTGGGCTGGGTGCGCGAATTCCGCCAGCGCGACGCCAACACACCGGTGGTGCTGATGGGCTATGCCAACCCGATCGAGCGGATGGGCGAGCGCACCTTCGCGCAGGCCGCCCGCGAGGCCGGCGTCGATGGCGTGCTGGTGGTCGACTACCCGCCCGAGGAATGCGAGTCGTTTGCCGCGCTGATGCGCGAGCACGGCATCGATCCGATCTTCCTGCTGGCCCCGACCACCACCGATGCCCGCATCGCCCAGGTCGCCAAGGTGGCCAGCGGTTACCTGTACTACGTGTCGCTCAAGGGCGTGACCGGTTCGGGCGCGCTGGACCTGGACAGCGTCGCCGCGCGCCTGCCGGTGATCAAGCGCCACGCCAACCTGCCGGTCGGCGTCGGCTTCGGCATCCGCGATGCGCATACCGCGCGCGCGATTGCCAGCGTGGCCGACGCGGTCGTGATCGGCAGCCGGCTGGTGCAATTGCTGGAGGAAGCGCCGCGCGAACAGGCGGTACAATCGCTGCGTTCGTTTATCGCGGAAATCCGCACGGCGCTGGACGTCAAGGCGTGACGCCTTAGTCGCATATCGGCGGCCGCCGGCGATATTCGCCGCCGACGGACCCCGATTCCTGCCTCCCGCAGCACAGAATATCGGCCCCTAGGCGGCGAGCGTGGTACATTCGCCGCCTTGGCCGATGGCCGGGCCTGCCATCTGCGCGCCAGCGTGTGTCCGTACCGCGCTGGGATGCGACAGGCCGCGGCCCTATCCGAAAGGAGCGTTTTGATGAGCTGGTTGGATAAACTCCTGCCCCCGAAGATTCAACAGACCGACCCCTCGTCCCGCAAGGGCATCCCCGAGGGCCTGTGGGTCAAATGCCCGTCGTGCGAGTCCGTGCTGTACCGGACCGACGTCGAGGCCAATCTGCATGTCTGCCCCAAGTGCGACCACCATATGCGCATCCGCGCGCGCGAGCGGCTCGATTCGCTGCTCGACGCCGAAGGCCGCTATGAGATCGGCCAGGAAATCGTGCCGGTCGACGCGCTCAAGTTCAAGGACTCGAAGAAATATCCGGACCGCATCAAGGCGGCGATGGACGAGACCGGCGAGACCGACGCGATGGTGGTGATGGGCGGCGCGATCCATACCATTCCGGTGGTGGTCAGCTGCTTCGAATTCGCCTTCATGGGCGGCTCGATGGGTTCGGTGGTCGGCGAGCGCTTCGCGCGCGGCGCGCAGGCCGCGCTCGAGCAGAAGGTGCCGTTCATCTGCATCACCGCCACCGGCGGCGCGCGCATGCAGGAAAGCCTGCTGTCGCTGATGCAGATGGCCAAGACCACCGCGATGCTCAACAAGCTGTCGGCCGCCAGGCTGCCGTTCATCAGCGTGCTGACCGACCCGACCATGGGCGGCGTGTCGGCCAGCTTCGCCTTCCTGGGCGACGTGGTGATCGCCGAGCCCAAGGCGCTGATCGGCTTCGCCGGCCCGCGCGTGATCGAGCAGACCGTGCGCGAGAAGCTGCCCGAAGGCTTCCAGCGTGCCGAGTTCCTGCTGCAGAAGGGCGCCATCGACATGATCGTCGACCGGCGCAAGCTGCGTGCCGAACTCGCGCAACTGCTGGCGCTGCTGCAGAAGCAGCCGGCCGACGCGGTGGCCTGACGGACGCCGATCGCCGAAGGATGGTTTGACGACGCGGACCTGGTCCGCGTTTTTCATTGCTGCCGGCCGCTTGCTGCCGGCCTATGCTTCCCGCTGACGTACTCCCTCTCCCGCTTGCGGGAGAGGGTCGGGGAGAGGGCAAAGGGCGCCGGCATGCCGGGCGCCGCATCCCCGCTCCCCCAACCCCTCTCCCGCGGGCGGGAGAGGGGAGAGAACCGAGTAGTCGAACGATCATGCCTATCTTCTCCTCCCTGCCCGAATGGCTGGCCCACCTCGAAACCGCGCATCCGGTCGGCATCGACATGGGCCTGACCCGGATCAGCCGGGTCAAGGAAGCGCTCGGCCTGCGCATCGACGCGCTGGTCTTCACCGTGGGCGGCACCAACGGCAAGGGCTCGACCTGCGCGATGCTCGAGCGGATCCTGCTGGAAGCGGGCTACAAGGTCGGCTGCCATACCTCGCCGCATCTGCTGTCGTTCAACGAACGCGCCCGCATCAACGGCGAGATGGCCACCGACGCCCAGCTGCTGCCGCACTTCGAGGCAGTCGAGCGCGCCCGCACCAGCTTTGCCGATCCGGTCAGCCTGACCTATTTCGAGTTCACCACGCTGGCGATCGTCCATGCCTTCGCCGCCGCGCAGCTCGACGCGATCATTCTGGAAGTGGGGCTGGGCGGCCGGCTCGACGCCGTCAATGTGTTCGATCCCGACTGCGCGATCGTCACCAGCGTCGATATCGACCATGCGCAGTACCTGGGCGATACGCGCGAGAAGATCGGCTTCGAGAAGGCGGGCATCTTCCGTCCGCACGTACCGGCGATCTGCGGCGATCCGATGCCGCCGGCCTCGCTGGTCGAACATGCCGAGACCATCGGCGCCGACCTGTGGCTGGTCGGGCGCGATTTCCAGCATCAGGCCGCCAAGGGCCAGGAGCGCCTGCAGTGGGACTGGAGCGGGCGCGGGCGCAAGCTCAACGGGCTCGGCTATCCGGCGCTGCGCGGCGCCAACCAGCTGCTGAACGCCTCGGCGGCGCTGGCCGCGCTGCAGGCGGTGCGCGACCGGCTGCCGGTCAGCGCGCAGGAAGTGCGCAACGGGCTCGCTTTCGTCGATCTGCCGGGCCGCTTCCAGGTGATGGCGGGCCGTCCCGCCGTGATCCTCGACGTGGCGCACAATCCGCATGCCGCGGCGACGCTGGGCCAGAGCCTCGATAACATGGGGTTCTTCCGCTACACCTATGCGGTGTTCGGCGCGATGGCCGACAAGGACATCGCCGGGGTGCTGCGCCACCTGAGCGACAAGGTCGATCACTGGTGCCTGTGCGACCTGCCGACCCCGCGCGCAGCCCGCGCGCAGGATCTGCTGGAGCACCTGGAGCAGGGCGGCTTCCGCCCGGGCCCGGACGCCACCGCGGCGTGCTTCGCCAGCCCCGAGGCGGCCTATCGGGACGCCATCGAGCGTGCCACCGAGAATGATAGAATCCTGGTCTTCGGATCGTTCTACACCGTGGCCGGCGTGATGGCGTACCGCGCGACCCAGGCCAACTAGCCTGCCGGACCGTTTTTCTCGGGCATTTTCGGGTACTTCCGGGGCACGCGCCGCGGTCGAGCGACAAACTCAAGGGGCGGCCGCGCCTGCCGCCCGCACCGAACCAATCTATGGGCCTGCTTTCGCTGTTTTCCTTCCGCAAGGGCAAAGACGCGGCACCGGAGCGCGCGCGGCGTGCCCGCGGCGCCGATGCCGGGGCGGGGTCACGCGCCGGGACGCGCGCTGGCACGCACGATGCACGCCGGGGCGCCGATGACTACGCGGACGACATGCTGGACCCGGAATTTCCGCAGAAGCAGCGCGCGCGGCGCCGCCTGATCGGCGCGCTGGTGATGACGGTGGCCGCGGTCATCGTGCTGCCGATCGTATTCGAGACCGAGCCGCGTCCGTCCGCCGACCAGATCGCGGTGCGCCTGAGCGGCGGCCAGGGCGAGGCGCAGGCCAAGCCCGAACCGCGCAAGGCCGCGCCGCTGCCGCCGCAGCAGCAATCGCGCCTGGATTCGCAGGCGCTCGACGCCGGCGAGGAACTGGTCAGCGCGCCGGTCACCCGGCCCGCCGACAAGGCGCCGGAAAAGCCGGCCGAAGCGAAGGCCGACAGCAAGCCCGAATCGAAGCCGGAGTCGAAGGCCGAGGCCAAATCGTCCGGCAGCGGCAAATATGTGATCCTGGTTGGCGCCTTTTCCACCGAGGAGAAGGCCAGGCAATGGATGAGCAAGTTGAAGGCGAACAAGGTGCCCGCATATATCGAGCGCAAGGCCATGGCCGACGGCGAGCGCATCCTGCTGCGTGCCGGTCCGTTTACGGACCGCGATGCCGCCGACGCGGCGCAGAAGCGCGTGCGCGAGGTCGGCCTGACCGCCCGCATGGTCGAGCTCTGAGCCGCGGCGCATAGGTCGCATAGGGCGAACAAGGCGGCGAACAAGGCGGCGGATGGGGCCGATAGGGGCGGATGGCGGTGCTCGCGGGAATGCAGTTCACTTTTTTCGATTACGCGGTGGTATTCGTGCTGATCGCCTCGGGGCTGGTCGGCGCGCTGCGCGGCCTGATGCGCGAATTGCTGTCGCTGGTCGGCTGGGTCGCGGCCTTCTTCGTGGCCTACAACTACGTCGGCGTCGCGACGCAATGGATGCCCGAGTCGCTGCCGGGCGGCGCGCTCGCGCGCAGCGCTGCCGGATTCGCGGTATTGTTCTTCGGCACCGTGATTGCCGCGGCGCTGGTCGGCGCGGTGATCGGCCAGTTGCTGGAGACCACCGGCCTGAAGCCGGCGGATCGCGGGCTGGGCCTGGTGTTCGGGGTGGCGCGCGGCGCGCTGGTGGTGATGCTGCTGGTCACGTTGGCCGGCTTCACCAAATTGCCCGACGAACCTTTCTGGCGCGACGCGGTGTCGCGCCCCTACGTCATCGCCGCGATGGAGTCGCTGCGGCCCTGGTTGCCGCCGGAAATCGCCAAATACGTCAGAACGTGAGACCGGGCGCGCGCCCGGCATGAACTTTTCGCGCCTGGTCTGCCATCGGCAGCGCGCAGGGCGCGCCGAATCGAAGCCTTTCCTGGGAGCTTGGCATGTGCGGTATCGTCGGTGTGGTGTCTGCCACGCCCGTCAATCAGTTGATTTACGACAGCCTGCTGCTGTTGCAGCATCGCGGTCAGGACGCCGCTGGCATCGCGACCGCCAACGGCAGCACCTTCCACATGCACAAGGCCAATGGCCTGGTGCGCGACGTGTTCCGCACGCGCAATATGCGCGGCCTGCCCGGCGCGGCGGGCATCGGCCAGGTTCGCTACCCGACCGCCGGCTCGGCCTCGAGCGAGGAGGAAGCTCAGCCGTTCTACGTCAATGCGCCGTACGGCATCATCCTCGCGCATAACGGCAACCTGACCAACTGGCAGCAGCTGCGCGAGGAGATGTTCCGGCGCGACCGCCGCCACATCAATACGCATTCGGATACCGAGGTACTGCTGAACGTGCTGGCCGACGAGCTGCAGCGCGCCAGCAACGGCACCTCGCTCGATCCCGAGATCATCTTCGCCGCAGTGGCAGGCATGCACCGCCGCGTGCGCGGCTCGTATGCGATCGCCGCGCAGATCGCCGGCTACGGCATGCTGGCCGTGCGCGACCCGTTCGGCATCCGCCCGTTGTGCCTGGGCAGCGTCGAGACGACGCACGGCAAGGAATGGATGGTCGCGTCGGAGTCGGTGGCGCTCGAAGGCATCGGCTACAAGCTCGAGCGCGACGTGGCGCCGGGCGAGGCGATCTTCATCGATCTGGACGGCAAGCTGTACACGAAGCAATGCGCCGATAATCCGCTGCTGAACTCCTGCATCTTCGAATACGTCTATCTGGCGCGGCCGGATTCGTGCATCGACGGCGTGCCGGTCTACGACGCGCGCCTGCGCATGGGCGACTACCTGGCCGAGAAGATCCGCAGCGAAGTCAGCGCGGGCGATATCGACGTGGTGATGCCGATCCCGGATTCGAGCCGGCCGGCCGCGATGCAGGTCGCCAACAAGCTGGGTCTGAACTATCGCGAGGGCTTCTTCAAGAACCGCTATGTGGGCCGCACCTTCATCATGCCGGGCCAGGCGGTGCGCAAGAAGTCGGTGCGCCAGAAGCTCAACGCGATGGGCGTCGAGTTCAAGGGCAAGAACGTGCTGATCGTCGACGACTCGATCGTGCGCGGCACCACCTCGTTCGAGATCGTGCAGATGGCGCGCGATGCCGGCGCCAACAAGGTGATCTTCGCCTCGGCCGCGCCGCCGGTGAAGTTCCCCAACGTCTACGGCATCGACATGCCGACGCGCAGCGAGCTGGTCGCGCATGGCCGCAGCCATGACGAGATCTGCCGCATGATCGGCGCGGACCAGCTGGTCTATCAGGACGTCGAGGCGATGAAGCAGGCGGTGCGCGACATCAACCCGGCGCTGAAGGACTTCGAGGCCTCGTGCTTCGACGGCAAGTACATCACCGGCGATATCGACGAAGCCTATCTGGACCGCCTCGAGACCGCACGCAGCGAGGCCGACCGCGAGGGCGGCGGCGATACCGAGCGTTCGCAACTGCATCTGCAGCGCTCGGGCGGCAACGAGTAAGGCTGCCGGTTCTCTCCGGTTTTCTCCCTCTCCCGCTTGCGGGAGAGGGCCGGGGAGAGGGCAAGGCGCTTGTCGTTGCTCATGACGTCGGCATGGCCAGCGCCGCTACCCTCTCCCCCAACCCCTCTCCCGCGAGCGGGAGAGGGGAGCCAGTCCATCACTACCCACGAATTCCCCGACCATGAACGAACCGCTCGACCTCGACTCCCTCGGCATTGATACGCTCGGCGTGCGCGCCGGCACGTTGCGCAGCGAGTTCATGGAGCATTCGGAGGCGATGTATCTGACCTCGAGCTTCTGCTTCGGCAGCGCCGCCGAGGCCGCCGAGCGCTTCGCCAATTCGGAAGAGGGCTATACCTACTCGCGCTTCACCAATCCGACCGTCAGCATGTTCCAGCAGCGGCTGGCCGCGCTGGAAGGCGCCGAGGCCTGCATGGCCACCGCCTCGGGCATGAGCGCGATCCTGTCGGTGGTGCTGTCGTCGATGCAGGCGGGCGACCATCTGGTCAGTTCGCGCGCGATCTTCGGCTCGACCATGACGCTGTTCTCGAACATCTTCTCGAAGTTCGGCGTCGAGACCACCTTCGTCGATGGCACCGACCTTGCCGCCTGGCGCGCCGCGGTCAAGCCGAACACCAAACTGTTCTTCCTCGAGACGCCGTCGAATCCGCTGACCGAGGTCGCCGATATCGCCGCGGTCGCCGAGATCGCGCACGATGCCGGCGCGCTGCTGGTGGTCGACAACTGCTTCTGCTCGCCGGCGCTGCAGCAGCCGCTGCGCTTCGGCGCCGACATCGTCGTGCATTCGGCGACCAAGCATATCGACGGCCAGGGCCGCGTGCTGGGCGGCGCGGTGCTCGGCAAGCGCGACTTCATCATGGGCAAGGTGTTCCCGTTCGTGCGGACCGCCGGCCCGACGCTGTCGGCCTTCAACGCCTGGGTGATGCTCAAGGGCATGGAGACGCTGGCGATCCGCATGGAGCGCCATTCGGCCAGCGCGCTGGCGCTGGCGCAGTTCCTCGAATCGCACCCGGCGGTGGCGCGCGTCTACCATCCCGCGCTGAAGTCGCATCCGCAGCACGAGGTCGCGATGCGCCAGCAGAGCGGCGGCGGCGCAATCGTGTCGTTCGAACTGAAGGGCGCCACGCCTGAGGCGCAGCGCGCCAATGCCTGGCGCGTGATCGACAACACGCGGCTGTGCTCGATCACCGGCAACCTGGGCGATACGCGCACCACCATCACGCATCCGTACACCACCACGCACGCGCGCGTCAGCCCCGAGGCCAAGGCCGCGGCCGGCATCGGCGAGGGCCTGATCCGCATGGCGGTGGGGCTGGAGTCGGTCGAGGATCTGAAGGCGGATCTGCTGCGCGGACTGCGCGACTGATCGTCACCGTCAAGATGCAAAAAAGCCGGCCCGAGGGCCGGCTTTGCTTTTTGGGCGGGTTCCCGCCTCACCGCAGCATCCGCCTGCGCAGCAGCATCATCGCGACGACCAGCGCCACCAGCGCATAGGCGGCCAGTACCGCCACATGCAGCGCCACCTGGTCGGCCGGACGGCCGAGCATCAGCGGCCGGATCAGGGCCACCGCGTGGGCCAGCGGCAGCACCTGCGTCGCGGCCTGCGCGCCGGGCGGCAGCTGTTCCAGCGGGAAGAACACGCCCGACTGCAGCAGCGTCGGCGTCATCACCAGCGTCTGGTAGAACATGAAGAAGTCGTAGCTGGGCGCCAGTGCGGTGACGATCATTGCCAGGCTCGCGAAGGCAATGCCGGCCAGTGCGATCACCGGCAGCGCCAGCAGCGCGTTGGGCATCTGCGCATAGCCGAGCGCGCTCGCCACCAGCATGATGGCGACGCCGGACAGCACCGCCTTGCTGGCGGCCCACACCACTTCACCGAGCACCACGTCGCCCAGCGTCAGCGGCGCATGCATGATGGCCTCCCAGGTCCGCTGCACGTGCATGCGGGAGAACGCCGAATACATCGACTCGAAGCTGGCCGACATCATCACGCTCGAAGCAGTGGTGCCGGCCGCCAGGAAGGCGATGTACGAAACGCCGTCGACGCGGCCCACCAGCAGGCCCAGGCCGAAGCCCAGCCCGAACAGGTAGATCATCGGATCGGCCAGATTGCCGAACATCGACGGGATCGCCAGCTTGCGCCAGACGCGATAGTTGCGATACCAGACCATGGTCCAGTTGCGCAGGTTCAGCGGCCACAGCGGCTGCGGATAGCGCTGCGTGGCGACGGTGGCACCGCGGGCTGATGTTGCGGCGGTGGCCAGCTTGCCGTCGTTGCCCGGGTCCGGGTCTCGTTCGCTCATGGTTTCCTCGATGGTTCGGTGCGTGGCGGGCGGCATGCCGTCCCGGCCTTCGGCCGCTCAGTCGCGCATCTCGCGGCCGGTCAGCTTCAGGAACACATCCTCCAGATTGGCGGGGCGATGCAGATAGCGGATGCCGCCATTGCCGTGCAGCGCGGCCAGCAGCGGTTCCGGTTCACGGACGTAGCAGAACAGCGTCTCGCCGCTTTTTTCGGTGCGCTCGGCCAGCGGCGCCAGCCGTTCGCGCAGCGCGTCCAGCTCTTCGCCATAGACCTCGACCACGTCGCAGCCGATCTGCCGGTCGATCAGCTCGTGCGGCTTGCCTTCGGCGATCTTGCGGCCGCCGTCGATCACGCACAGATAGTTGCACAGGCGCTCGGCCTCTTCCATGAAATGCGTCGTCAGCAGAATGGTCTTGCCGGAGGCCAGCAGCGATTTGAGCCGGTCCCAGATCAGATGGCGCGCCTGCGGATCGAGCCCGGTGGTGGGCTCGTCCATCACCAGCAGGTCCGGATCGTTGATCAGCGCGCGCGCCACCGTCAGGCGCCGCCGCATGCCGCCGGACAGGTCGCGCACGTGCGCGTCGGCGCGGTTTTCCAGGCGGGCGAATTCGAGCAGCATCGGCACGCGCCGTTCGATCTCGGCGGCGGACAGGCCGAAGTAGCGGCCGAAGATGCGCAGGTTCTCGACCACGGTGAAGTCGGGATCGAGATTGTCGAACTGCGGCACCACGCCGACGCGCATGCGGGCCTGTGGAGCGCGGGCGGGGACGGGCTCGCCGCACAGCGTCAGCTCGCCCGAGGCCGGCGTGGTCAGCCCCAGCAGCAGCCGCAGCGTGGTGGTCTTGCCGGCGCCGTTGGGGCCCAGCAGGCCGAAGCATTGGCCGCGCTGCACCTGCAGGCTCAGATCGTCGACGACGACGGTGTCGCCGTATTGCTTGCGCACATGGCGCAGTTCGAGAATGGCAGTCAACGCAGCGTTCCGGTGAAGCGCGCGTGGCGCGATCCCGCCATTATGCCGATCCGCTCGCGATCGGTCCCTGGCGCGCCGCAGCAGGCGCGCCGTCGGTGCGTTACGAGGCGAGCGCGGGCTAGACCGCCCGCCGCGCGCGCAGGCGGCGCATCAGCGAACGGACCAACTCGTGCAGCAGCCAGCCCAGCGCGAGCCCCAGCGCATCGGCCAGGACATCGATGGCGTCGGCGGAGCGATAGGGCGTCATCGACTGCAGCCATTCGATCAGTCCGCCGTAGACCAGCAATCCGATCGGCACCAGCCACGGCCGCGCCGGATAGGCGCGCCATCCGAGCACGCCGAGCGTGGCGAAGGCCAGCAGATGATTGCTCTTGTCCCAGCCGGTGGTCGGCATCGGCGCCGTGGGCGGCATCAGCGCCAGCGTCAGCACGGTGCACAGACATAGCCAGAACGCGAGACGCCACTGCGGCGGGCCGATCGTCAGGCTGGGGAACGGGCGGGAAGACATGCGGAAACGGTTCCTGGGACGAGGCGACAGGAACGTAATGTAGCAGCCGGGGCAGGGGTCCGACATCGGCTGTGGGGATGGGTGGCGCAGCGAGGGTCGTCGGCCAGATGGCTGGTCGAGAGGGCGCTCCCGGGGGAGTGCGACGTTCTCTCCGGCGATGGAGAGAGCGACAGGGCAAAGCGACAGGGGTCACGCGGCGGGCGATGCGCCGCGCCCGCGAGACTCCCGGCGGTCGAAGATGCTCAGTACATCTTCTTCGGCAGCATCTGCATGCGCAGACGCTTGCGCAGGCGCGACTCGGCGGCCTTCTTCTTGCGCTTGCGCTCGGTGGTCGGCTTCTCGTAGGCCGTACGGCTCTTCAGTTCGACGATCAGGCCATTTTGCAGAATGGCCCGGCGGAATCGCCGCATGGCGACGTCAACCGGTTCGCCCGGCTTCAAAACGATCTTGGTCAAAGCTTGTCCTTCGGGGTGCCGCTGCTGCGGCGGGGTGGAACGGTGAGCCTCGGCAGCCTCGAGCCTGCGCTCGCTGCCGATACCCGCGGAGCTGGGTGTTGGCAAAACCCCGCAAGCTCGGCGGGGCAGTGGACCGGAAGGGTGGGCGTGCGAGTCACGACGAGGTCGGTCACGCAGGATGCCAGCGCACCAGTGAAAAGGCCCGCCATCTCGGATGGCGGGCCTTTTATTCTTTGGCTCCCCGACCTGGGCTCGAACCAGGGACCTGCGGATTAACAGTCCGTCGCTCTACCGACTGAGCTATCGGGGAACAGCTGAGAAAAGGATTATAGCCAGTTTCTCGTTACTTCGTCAACAACGTTTCGACATTTTGTTGTCGTTGCGTCATCCGCAAAACGCTGTGCCGAAGTGTCCGGCCTGCCTGCGCATTCATTGGGTCGGAAGCCCTGGGGCCGATCCGGTGCCGCGAATGTGCGTTGGCGAGGGGCGCATTATAGACGGCGGCCGAAGCGAATGCCAAGAAAAATTTGCGGGCCGCAACAAAAAACCGCCCGAAGGCGGTTTTTTGCTGGTCATCCGAGCGCGGATCGGGCTCGTAAATCGCTTCGGGCTCAGTCGAACACCGGCGATTCGACGCCGAGGATCTTGTGCAGCTTCGGCGAGGTCGTCGTGTACTGCATGTGGATCTTCTTCTCGGGGAAGATGTACGGCGCGGCGCCGAAGGCGGCCAGCGCGGCCTCGTGGAAGCCCGACAGGATCAGCTTCTTCTTGCCCGGATAGGTGTTGATGTCGCCGACCGCGAAGATGCCCGGGATATTGGTCTCGAACTTCTCGGTATCGACCTTGATCTGCTTGCGCTCCAGGTCCAGGCCCCATTCGGCGATCGGGCCGAGCTTGGGCGACAGGCCGAAGAACACCAGCAGGTCGTCCAGCGGCATGCGTCGCGTCACGCCGTCGCCGCCGGTGACCTTGATCTCGGTCAGCGCGCCGTCCTTTTCCTCATAGCCGGTGATCTGGCCGACCATGAACTGCATCTCCATCTGCTCGCACAGTTCCTTCATCTTGGCGACCGACGCCGGCGCGGCGCGGAAGCCGTCGCGGCGGTGGATCAGCACGACCGACTCGGCCTTGCCGACCAGGTCCAGCGTCCAGTCCAGCGCCGAGTCGCCGCCGCCGACGATCACCAGATTGCGGCCGTGGAAGCGGCTCGGATCCTTGACGCGGTAGAACAGCTGCTTGCCGTCGAACTTGTCCAGGCCTTCGACCTTCAGCGTGCGCGGCTGGAACGAACCGACGCCGGCGGCGATGAAGATGGTCTTGGTCAGGAAACGGGTGCCGAGCGAGGTCTCGACAAAGAAGCGGCCGTCCTCCTGGCGCTCGACCACCGAGACTTCCTGGCCGAGGTGGAAGGTCGGCTCGAACGGCTCGATCTGCTTGAGCAGGTTGTCGGTCAGCTCCTGGCCGGTGCAGATCGGCACCGCCGGGATGTCATAGATCGGCTTGTCCGGATACAGCTCGACGCACTGGCCGCCGACCACCTTCAGCGAGTCGATCACATGCGCCTTGATCTCGAGCAGGCCGAGTTCGAAGACCTGGAACAGGCCGACCGGACCGGCGCCGACGATCAGCGCGTCGATTTCGAGGGGCTGGCCACCGCCAGCGTTGCCGCCGACCTGGTTGGTGGTGTCCGCGACGGGGTTGGGGATGCTCAAGTCCATATGCGTCCTGATACGTTTGGGGGCACGGCGTGCCCGGCATTGCGGGAAAGCGCGTGGGGACGGCTTTCTCTTTGTCGCTATCGGGTTGGTGTTCGCTGGCGGCGTCGGCTCAGCGCTCGAGGTATTGCAGCTTGCCGGTGGCGTCCTTCCATTCCTCAGCCTCGGGCAGCGGGGCCTTGGTCTTGGTGATCGAAGGCCAGTTGCGGGCCAGTTCGGCGTTCAGGTCGATGAACTGCTGCTGGTCGGCCGGCACGTCTTCCTCGGCATAGATCGCGTTGACCGGGCACTCAGCGACGCACACCGCGCAGTCGATGCACTCGTCCGGATCGATCGCGAGGAAGTTGGGGCCCTCGCGGAAACAATCAACCGGACACACGTCAACGCAGTCGGTATAGCGGCAACGGATGCAGGATTCGGTGACAACGTGAGTCATTTCGGTTCCAGGAAAACGGATCGGCTTCGATGGGAGACTGTTTTTGGCCGCTTGTGCCGGTCGTTATGCCGGTAGTTGTGCCGGCGGTTATGCCGGTACTGCTGCCCGTACAACGCACGCACGCGCGGGACGAGCGTGGACCGCGGCCTTTCAAAGATCGGTATTGTAGCCGACCCGTTCGTCCCGCACAGCGGCCCTATATAGCCGAATCAGATAGTTTTCTTATTTCTTTATGCGGACTCGTTTGGCCTCGGCGCGAGCGTTCGCAGGGTATCGGATGGTTCTTCATCGCGCAGTGGCCCCATGCCCGACGAGGTTGTCCGATGGGGTAGCATGTGGGCCTGATTCGGCACACTTGTGCGGGTTACGCCATGATCATCCAATCTCTGCTCGACACCGACCTCTACAAATTCACGATGATGCAGGTGGTTCTGCATCATTTCCCGGCGGCGCAGGTCGAGTACCGCTTCAAATGCCGCAATGCCGGTGTGGACCTGACGCCGTATGCGGACGAGATCCGTGCGCAGATCGAGCTGCTGTGCCAGCTGCGCTTCACGGAAGACGAACTGGAATACCTGCGGGGCTTTCGCTTCATCAAGAGCGATTTCGTCGATTTCCTCGGCCTGTTCCAGCTCAATGCCAAGTACGTGTCGGTCGGCCCGTCGCCGACGCATCCGGGCGAGATCGACATCACGATCCGCGGCCCCTGGCTGCACACCATCCTGTTCGAGGTGCCGCTGCTGGCGATCGTCAACGAGGTCTACTTCCGCCACACGCAGCCGCAGCCCGACTGGGAGGAGGGCAGGCGCCGGCTGGTCGACAAGCTGGCGCTGCTGCGCATGCCCGGCCGCGACGATTGCGTGATCGCCGACTATGGCACGCGCCGCCGCTTCTCGCGCGACTGGCAGGAGGAGGTGCTGGCCTCGATGCAGCAGCTGCTCGGGCCGCAGCTGGCCGGCACCAGCAACGTGCACTTCGCCCGCAAGCACAACCTGACGCCGCTCGGCACGATGGCGCACGAATACCTGCAGGCGTGCCAGTCGCTCGGACCGCGGCTGCGCGATTCGCAGGTATTTGCGCTGGAAACCTGGGCGCGCGAGTATCGCGGCGACCTCGGCATCGCACTGTCCGACACCTACGGCTTCGATGCCTTCCTGAACGACTTCGATCTGTATTTCTGCAAGCTGTTCGACGGCGTGCGGCACGACTCGGGCGATCCGGTGGCCTGGGGCGAACGGATGCTGGAGCACTACAGCAGGAACCGTGTCGATCCGCGCAGCAAGACGCTGATCTTCAGCGACAACCTCAATATCCCGCGCGTGATCGAGCTGTACGAACGCTTCGGCGGCCGCTGCCGGCTCGCGTTCGGCGTCGGCACCAATCTGACCAACGACCTGGGCTACACGCCGCTGCAGATCGTCATCAAGATGGTCCGCTGCAATGGCCAGCCGGTCGCCAAGTTGTCGGACACGCCGGAAAAGACCATGTGCGACGACCCGGCCTATCTTGGCTATCTGCGCCAGGTATTCGGCGTCGAGCCGGCCTGATCGGAGCGCAGTTTCGGCGAAGCGCACGGGCAGGGGGACTTATAATGCCCGCTGCTCCGGCCACCCGATTCCGATCGTCCGAACCATGAACACCGATTCCGCTCGCGACCGCATCTTCGCCCGTATCCGTGCCGCCCAGGGGCGGCCGGCGCAACCGACCCGAGGCGAGCGCGAGGCGGTGGCCGACTATCTGGCGCGCCATCCGCAGGGCCCGCGTCCCGGCGTGGCCGGCGATCTGGTGGAAGCGTTCAGCGTGCAGGCGCGCAAGATGGCCTCGACGGTCGAGCGGGTCGCGACCCTGGCCGACGTGCCGGCGGCGGTGGCGCATTATCTGAGCGGGCTGGCCTTGCCCCCGCGCGCGGTCGCCTGGCCGGCGCTGGGCGCGCTGGACTGGCAGGCGCAGGGCATCGCCGTCGAATCGCGGCCGCCGCTGCGCGATCCGCAGGCCGACCGCGAACATGGCGACCTGGTCGGCATCACCGGCTGCTTCTGCGCGATCGCGGAGACCGGATCGCTGATGCTGCTGTCCGGGCCCGAGACCTTTGCTTCCGGCGCGCTGCTGCCGGAGACCCATATCGCGGTGCTGCCGGTCGGCCGCATCGTCCCCGATCTCGAGGAAGCCTTCGCGCTGGTACGCGCCGAGCGCGGCGAGCTGCCGCGCGCGACCAATATCATCAGCGGCCCGTCCCGCACCGGCGATATCGAACAGACCATCGTGCTCGGCGCGCATGGCCCCTATCGCGTGCACGTGGTGCTGGTCGATCAGGCCTGAGCGAGCCTGTCGTACCGGACGCGGCATCGCGCGCGGCCCGGCACACGACACCCTGGCGTTTCCGACCCCGCCGCATCCCGTCGCGCCCGCCTTCGCACGCAGGCCGGCATTCCGATTCGAATAACAGCAAACAGGAAAACAGGAGACCGAACACGATGCAGTCTGCCCTCGCGCCGCGTGTCACCAAGCTGCCTCGGCTGGCGACGCCGGCCATGCTGGCGATGTTCCCGGCCATGGCCGGCGCCGCCGAACTGGACGGGGCCACGCTCGGGCCGCTGTGGGCCTTGCCCTTTGCCGGCATCCTGCTGTCGATCGCGCTGTTTCCGCTGGTGGCGCCGCGTTTCTGGCATCACCACTTCGGCAAGGTGGCGGCCGCGTGGGGTCTGCTGTTCCTGGTGCCGTTCGCGCTGACCTACGGCATGCACGCGGCGACCACCAACGTGGTGCACGCGCTGGTGGCCGAGTACATTCCGTTCATCGTGCTGATCGGCACGCTGTATATCGTCGCCGGCGGGATTTGCGTGCACGGCAATCTGCATGGCACGCCGAAGCTGAACACCGGCATCCTGGCGCTCGGCACGTGCCTGGCCAGCGTGATGGGCACCACCGGCGCGGCGATGCTGCTGATCCGGCCACTGCTGCGCGCCAACGACAACCGGCGCCATGTGGCCCACGTGGTGGTGTTCTTCATCTTCCTGGTCGCCAATGCCGGCGGCTCGCTGACGCCGCTCGGCGATCCGCCGCTGTTCCTGGGCTTCCTGAAGGGCGTCGAATTCTTCTGGACCACGCGCCATATCTTTCCCGAGACGCTGTTCCTGTGCGTCGCGCTGCTGGTGATCTTCTACTTCATCGATCGCCACTACTTCCGCAATCGCGAAGAGCAACTGCCGCCGCCGCTCGACCCGACCCCCGACTCGCCCGGCATCCGCATCGACGGCAAGGCCAATTTCGTGCTGCTGCTGGCGGTGATGGCGCTGGTGCTGATGAGCGGCCTGTGGAAGCCGGGCATCGAATTCGACGTGATGGGCACCGTGGTGCCGCTGCCGGCGCTGGTGCGCGATGTCGCGCTGGTGGGGGTGGCGCTGGTGTCGCTGCTGATCACGCCGCACAGCGCGCGCGCGGGCAACGAGTTCAACTGGGCGCCGATCCTGGAAGTCGGCAAGCTGTTCGCCGGCATTTTTCTCACCATCATCCCGGTGATCGCGATGCTCAAGGCCGGCACCGACGGCGCCTTCGCCGGCGTGATTCGCGCGGTCAGCGACAGCAACGGCCAGCCGATCGACAGCATGTATTTCTGGGCCACCGGCCTGCTGTCGTCCTTCCTCGACAATGCGCCGACCTATCTGGTGTTCTTCAATACCGCCGGCGGCGACGCCGCCACGCTGATGACGCGCGACGCCACCACGCTGGCGGCGATCTCCGCCGGCGCGGTGTTCATGGGCGCCAACACCTATATCGGCAATGCGCCGAACCTGATGGTCAAGGCGATCGCCGAAGACCGCGGTGTGCGCATGCCGAGCTTCTTCGGTTATATGCTGTGGTCCTGCGGCATCCTGGTGCCGCTGTTCCTGGTGATGACCCTGCTGTTCTTCCGCGTCTGAGGTTCATGATGGCTTCGCAACCGCACTCCCAACCGCAATCTTCGTCGTCGCGTCCGGCCGTGCTGGTTACGCGCGCGATCTTCCCCGATGTGCTGGAGCGCCTGTCGCAGCATTTCGAGGTCGATCACAACCAGCCCGACGTGCCGCTGGACGCTGCCGCGCTGAAGGCGCGCCTGGCGGGCAAGGCCGGCGTGCTGGCCAATGCCGCGGACCGCATCGACGCGGAACTGATTGGCGCGCTGCCCGAACTGCGCGCGGTCTGCAACATGGCGGTGGGCTACAACAATCTGGACCTGGCGGCGCTGACGGCGGCCGGCATCGTCGCCACCAACACGCCGGACGTGCTGACCGAGACCACCGCCGACTTCGGCTGGGCGCTGCTGATGGCGACGGCGCGGCGCGTCACCGAGTCGGAGCACTTCCTGCGCGCCGGCAAATGGGAGCGCTGGTCCTACGACATGTTCCTCGGCATGGACCTGCACGGCAGCACGCTCGGCATTCTCGGCATGGGCCGGATCGGCCAGGCGTTGGCGCGGCGCGCCGCCGGTTTCGGCATGACGGTGCTGTATCACAACCGCAGCCAGCTGCCGGCCGAGATCGAGCAGGGGCTCGGCGCGCGCTACGTCAGCAAGGCCGAGCTGCTGCGCGACGCCGATCACCTGATGCTGGTGCTGCCCTATAGCGAACAGAGCCACCATGCGATCGGCGCCCCCGAACTCGCACAGATGAAGCCGACCGCGACGCTGATCAACCTCGCGCGCGGCGGCATCGTCGACGACGCGGCGCTGGCGCAGGCGCTGCGCGACAAGCGCATCTTCGCCGCGGGGCTGGACGTGTTCGAAGGCGAGCCCAGGGTCCATCCGGCCCTGCTGGAAGTGCCCAACGTCGTGCTGACCCCGCATATCGCCAGCGCCTCCGAAAAGACGCGGCGCGCGATGGCCAATCTCGCCGCCGACAATCTGATCGCCGCGCTCGGCGCCGGCCCCGATGCCGGCCGGCCGCCGTGCGCGCTGAACCCCGAAGTGCTGGCGCGCCGCTAGCGTGCCGCTGCTGCCGCCGCGGTCGTCTTTGCCGAGGCGGCGCCTTGCTTCATTACCCCATCCCCGATGTCTACCTCCTCGCTGATCCTGATCGCCCTGGCGGCGATCCTGCTGCTGACGTTGCTGTCGCTGGCCCTGCTGCTGACGCGCGGGCGCGACGGCGGCACGGCCGAACTGCTGCAGCGCCTGGCCGACTGGCGCGAACGCGGCGAGCGCGACAGCGAACGGCTCGAACGCAGCCTGCGCAGCGAGGTCGCCGAGGCCGCGCGGCTGGGGCGCGACGAGACCAGCGAGCAGATGATGCGCTTCCAGCAGACGCTGTCGGCGCAGATGACGCATATCGCCACGCTGCAGAACAACCAGATCGACATGTTCGCGCAGCAGCTGGCCAAGCTGACCGAATCGAACGAGCGGCGGCTGGGCGAGGTGCGTGCCACGCTGGAGCAGAAGCTCAAGGACATCGAGGCCAACAACGCCGCCAAGCTCGACGAGATGCGCCGCACCGTCGACGAGAAGCTGCACGCGACGCTGGAGCAGCGGCTGGGCGAATCGTTCCGCATGGTGTCGGACCGGCTCGAGCAGGTGCATCGCGGCCTCGGCGAGATGCAGATGCTGGCGCAGGGCGTCGGCGACCTGAAGCGCGTGCTGACCAATGTGAAGACGCGCGGCACCTGGGGCGAGGTCCAGCTCGAGATGCTGCTGCAGCAGATCCTGACGCCGGAGCAATACGCGCGCAACGTCGAGACCGTGCCCAATACGGGCGCGCGGGTCGAGTTCGCGATCCGCTTGCCGGGCAAGGAAGTGGGCGTCGGCAACGGCAGCAACGGCGCCGGCAACGGCACGGTCTGGCTGCCGATCGACGCCAAATTCCCCAAGGAGCAGTACGAACGGCTGACCGACGCGCAGGAGCGCGGCGATGTCGAAGGCGTGGCCGCAGCCGGGCGCGAACTGGAGGTGGCGGTCAAGCGCGAGGCCCAGACCATCGCCGAGAAGTATCTGTCGCCGCCGGCCACCACCGACTTCGCGATCCTGTTCCTGCCGACCGAGGGCCTCTATGCCGAGGTGCTGCGCCGGCCCGGCCTGACGGACCTGCTGCAGCGCAATCACCGTGTCACGGTGGCCGGCCCCACCACGCTGACCGCTGTGCTGAACAGCCTGCAGATGGGCTTTCGCACGCTGGCGCTGGAAAAGCGCTCCAGCGAGGTGTGGGAGGTGCTCGGCGCGGTCAAGACCGAATTCGGCAAGTTCGGCGACGTGCTGGCGCGCACGCG
Organism: Cupriavidus gilardii; assembly: GCF_017598945.1. GTDB lineage: Bacteria > Pseudomonadota > Gammaproteobacteria > Burkholderiales > Burkholderiaceae > Cupriavidus > Cupriavidus gilardii_E. The sequence continues at coordinate 41,429 of NZ_JAGFTW010000030.1, read as the reverse complement.
CGACACGCTGGAGCGTGCCGCGCGCAATATCGAGCAGGCCGAGGTGCGCAGCCGCCAGATGGCGCGCAAGCTGCGCAAGGTCGAGGCGTTGCCGTCCGAGGCGGCCGAGCAGTTGCTGGGCTTGCCGGAGGACGAGGAGGGCGAAGGCAGGCCAAACGATGCCGGCCCGGCGGCCTGACGTTGCCTGCCACGCCGTCGCGACAACAAAAAAGCGCATCCGTCTGGATGCGCTTTTTGTTGGGAGAGAGCCGGGCTGCGAAGCCTTATTGCCCCTCGTGCGGCAGATTGCGGATCGTCACCTCGATGCCGCCGAAACGGGCTGCCACCCAGTTGTACGCCTTGCAGGCCAGCCACAGCAGGCCGAAACCGACCAGCGCGTTCAGAATCAGCGCGGTGAACACCGTGATGCCGGGCAGATCGCCATAGCGGACAAAGGCCACGAACAACCCCATCGACACGATCGGCACCGAGAAGCACAGATAGACCAGAACGAGCGCGCGTGCGGTCTTGACGGGGTGGAGGTAAGCGATCTCCTGATTCATGACAGCGTGGCAGTGGGGAAGAGTTGGGGTGCGGCAAGTGTAGCGAATGGGTGGCGTGGCGCATAGCCTCGCCCCGCCGGGGCGGCCAAAAGCGGTCGCCGGCACGGTTTCGATACGCAAAAAAACGACAGTGGGAGCGGCGGTGCTGGCGCTGGCAGGGGCCAGCAGCGGGGCGTTACAGCAGGCCCTCGAACAGCATGACCTCGACCGGATCGCCGGCCGCCACGCTGCCCTGCTCGTGTCCCAGCACGATGAAGCAGTTGGCCTCGCTCATCGACCGCAGTACGCCGGAGCCCTGTTGGCCGGTGATACGTACCTCCCACTGGCCGTCGGCGCCGCGCGCCAGGATGCCGCGCTGGTATTCGGTGCGGCCCGGCTTCTTGCGGATCGCCTGCGCGCTGCGCACGCGCATCAGCGGCGGCGGCGCGATGTCCGCGCCCATCATCCGGTGCAGCGCCGCGCGGACGAAGTGGTAGAAGGTCACCATCACCGCGACCGGATTGCCCGGCAGGCCGAACAGCAGCGCCTGCCGGCCGTTCGAGGCGATGCGGCCGAAGGCCATCGGCCGGCCGGGGCGCATCGCGATCTTCCAGAAGGTCACGTCGCCGAGCTCGGCCATGATCTGCTTGGTGTAGTCGGCCTCGCCGACCGACACGCCGCCCGAGGTGATCACCGCATCGGCGTTCTCGCAGGCGCTGCGCAGCGCGGCTTCCAGCGCGGCGGGGTCGTCGCGCACCACGCCCATGTCGATCAGCTCGACATGCAGACGGCGCAGCATGCCGTGCAGCGTGTAGCGGTTCGAATCGTAGACGCAGCCCGCGTCGAGCGGCTCGCCGATCGAACGCAGCTCGTCGCCGGTCGAGAAGAACGCCACGCGCAGGCGACGCCGTACCTTGACCTCGGCGATGCCGAGCGAGGCCAGCAGGCCGAGGTCGGCCGGCTGCAGCACGCGCCCCCGGTTGAGAGCGGGTTTGCCGCGCGCCAGATCCTCGCCGCGCAGGCGGCGGTTGTCGCCGGCGCGCACCGCATCGGCGGCAAAGCGCACGGCCTCGCCGGACGCGTCGGATGCCGGCTGGGTGAACTCCTGGGGAATCACGGTATCGCAGCCGGCCGGCATCACGGCGCCGGTCATGATCCGTACCGCTTCGCCGGCCTTCGGCGTCAGCCCGTGCGCCTCGCCGGCCAGCGCGGTGCCGATGACGCGCAGCGTCACCTCGTCGCCGGCCGTCTGCAGTGCGGCGCTGGCGAAGGCAAAGCCGTCCATGGCCGAGTTGTCGTGCGCCGGCACGTCGATCGGCGACACCACGTCCTCGGCCAGCACGCGATCGAGCGCGCCGCGGATCGCAACCTGCTCGATGCCGCTGACCGGTTCGATCACCTCGGCGATGATCCGGTTTGCCTGCGCCACCGGCAGCGCGCTGGGATCGTAGTCGGACAGGCAGGAGATCACGGATTGCAGGGACGGCATGGCTTGTCGAGGTCGGGTTTGGGGTCGGTTTGGGATGCGGGTTCGGGTCGGTGCAGTTTGTCTGCCGGTATCGGACGCGGCCGCGGCCACAGCGAAAGAATCAGCGCGCCTCGAAGGTGCGCAGTTCGTCCAGCGTATTGATGTTGGCGAACGGGGCGGCATCGTCGAACGGCACTTCGGCCAGGCGATGCTGCGAGGCCCAGGCCTCGATCTTGCGGCCCCCGCCGTTGAGGAAAGCGACCAGGCTGTCCAGCGCGGTATGCGGCATCAGCAGGAATACCGGCTGGGTCTGGCGCCGGCCCTGTTCGTCGACGGTGACCGGCATCGCCATCTCGGCGCCTTCGCGCTCGATCGCCTGCGCCAGCCGCGCCACCAGATCGGTCGGCAGGAACGGGGAATCGCACGGCGCGGTGACCATCCAGCGCGTCTGGCACTGTTCCAGGCCGGCGAGCATGCCGGCCAGCGGACCGGCGAAGTCGGGCACCGAGTCGGTGACCACCGGCACGCCGAACGATTCGTAGGCGGCCAGATTGCGGTTGGCGTTGATCAGCAACGCACCGGTCTGCGGCGCCAGCCGCATCATCGTGTGCATCGCCATCGGTGCGCCGCGCAGCGACTGCAGGCCCTTGTCGGTGCCGCCCATGCGGCTGCCGCGTCCGCCGGCCAGGATCAGGCCGGTAATGTCATCGCGTTCGATCATCGCGGGTGCAGGAAGAAAAAGGGGTGAAGCGGTGAAGCGTTGAAGGGATCGGAGGCAAGGCGGCGCGCCTAGCCTCCGATATAGGACATCTCGATCTTGTGCGCCGCGCGGGCCGCGCGAACCTGCGCGTCGCCGCGCTGCTCCGAATAGTTGTCGGTGCGCTCGCGCCAGATGCCGGCGATCGCGTTGGCGATCTCGAGGTCGCTGTGCTGGCCGCGCAGCAGGGCGCGCAGATCGTAGCCCTCGGTGGCGAACAGGCACAGATAGAGCCGGCCCTCGGTCGACAGCCGGATCCGGCTGCAATCGCCGCAGAAGGCATGTGTGACGCTGGAAATCACGCCGATCTCGCCGGCGCCGTCGCGATAGCGCCAGCGCTGCGCGGTCTCGCCGCTGTAGTTGGCGGCGATCGGCTCGAGCGGAAATTCGGCATCGATGCGCGCCACCACTTCGTCCGACGGCAGCACCTCGTCCATGCGCCAATGGTTGCTGGCGCCGACGTCCATGAATTCGATATAGCGCACGATGATGCCGCTGCCGCGGAAATGGCGCGCCATCGGCACGATCTCGGCGTCGTTGGTGCCGCGCTTGACCACCATATTGACCTTCAGCGGCGCCAGGCCGACAGCCTGCGCGGTCTCGATGCCCTTGAGCACGTCGGCCACGGCAAAGTCGACGTCGTTCATGCGGCGGAAGGTGGCGTCGTCGATCGCATCGAGGCTGACGGAGACCCGCGTCAGCCCGGCATCGCGCAGCGCGCGCGCCTTGCGGGCCAGCAGCGAGGCATTGGTGGTCAGCGTCAGGTCCAGCGGCTTGCCGGCGGGCGTCTCGATGCGCGCCAGCATCTCGACCAGCTTCTCGATGTTCTTGCGCAGCAGCGGCTCGCCGCCGGTCAGCCGGATCTTCTCGACGCCGTGCGCGACGAACAGGCGCGCGACGCGTTCGATCTCCTCGAAGCTGAGCAGCTCCGAATGCGGCAGGAAGGTGTAGTCCTTGTCGAACACCTCCTTCGGCATGCAGTAGACGCAGCGGAAATTGCAGCGGTCGGTCACCGAGATGCGCAGATCGTGCAGCGGCCGTCCGCGGCGGTCGGCCAGCAGGCCGGTCGGCGTTTCCAGTTGCGCGGGGATCGCGGGCTTCATCGAGTGATACCGATGCTCGCGCAGATCGAAGATGGGAATGACGGATTCGGTCATGTCGTGATAGGTCGCCGCCAGCCCGGCGCCGTTCTGCCGCCATTCTAGCCGAGCTTGCGTCGCGGGGCCGGCGGGGCAGGCGGTGGGGCGCTGGCGGCAAGAAAAAAGGGGACGGCGTTGCCGTCCCCTTTCGTTGCGTCATGGCGCCGGTTGTGACGCCTGTCCGTCGCGCCTTATTGCTGCGCGGCGGACTGCTGCGCGTCCATGGTGACCTCGCGGCCTCCGGTCTCGACCAGCACCATCGGACCCTGCGGCAGCGGCGGCAGCGGCTTGCGCTCGCGCGGCACACGCGGGGCCGGCACGAGGCTGGCCGCGGCTTCCTGGGCCGCGCGGTACTTGGCAGTGTCGGTGTGCACCCACTGCAGACCGGCCGCGTTCAGCATCGGCTCGAGCGCTTCGGTCGACAGCGGGGCGGCTGCGGCTGCCGGGGCGGCCACGGGCGACGCGGCCGGCGCGGGCGCAGCTTGCGCCTGCTGCGGGGCCGGCTTGGCGACCACTTGCTCGGCCGGCTGCTGGACCGGCTGCTGGACCGGTTGCTGGACCGGTTGCTGGACCGGTTCGCGGACGGGCTCGGCGGCTGCGGCCGGGGCCGTTTCCTCGGTGACTTCGGTCGTCACATCGGCCGTCGCTTCCGCGGCGGCTTGCGCAGGCACTGGCTCGGCGGCTGCCGTGGCCGGTGCTTGCGGCGCCGGGGCGGTCGGGTCGACGGCTTCGGCCGGCGATACCTGGGTCGCGGCGGAGCTGCCCGGCGCCAGTTCGGCGGCGATCACCGGAGCGGGGGCCGGCTCGGCCGGCAGGGCCTGGGTCGGCATCGCCTCGGTCGGCGCGACGCCGGCGGTTTCCGCTTCCGCGGCGGCAACCGCAGCGACCGGCACCGGCGTCACGTCGGCGGCTTCGCTGGCCTCGGCCAGGGCCTGGCCAGTGGCCGGCATGGCGTTGTCGGCCAGCGCCTCGACGCCTTCGGCCTCGGCGCCCTCGGACGTTTCGGTGACGGCGCCTTCCTCGCGTTCGCGGCGATAGCGGTTGCGGCCGCGGCGATTGCGGCGGCGGCGCTCTTCGCCTTCGCCGTTTTCAGCGGTGTCCGCGGTTTCAGGCAGGTCGGCGCGGACGGCGCCGGCCTCGTCGGTCAGCGCGGCGACGGGCACCGGCTGGGTCGGCACACCGGCTTCCACGTCGGCCAGATCGGCGTCGGCGGCGCGGGTCTCGCTGCGCTCGCGTTGCCGCTCGCGCTGGCGCTCACGGCGTTCCTGATTGCGCTCGCGACGGTTCTCGCTGCGCTCGGTGCGCTCGCCACGGTCCGCTTGCCCGGCTTCCGGCTGGCGGGCCTCGGCCTGCACCAGTTGCGCTTCCGGCTGGCGGGGCTGGCGTTGCGCACGTTCGGTACGCTCGCCGCGTTCGGTGCGATCGGTGCGTTCAGCCCGTTCCGCACGGTCCGTACGTTCGCCGCGTTCGGCGCGCTCGCCACGATCGGCACGCTGACCGCGGCCGGCCTGACGCTCGCCACGTTCGGCGCGCTCGCCGCGCTCCGCACGGTCACCACGCTCGGCACGGTCGCCGCGCTGGCCTCGATCGCCACGCTGGCCGCGCTCGCGCCGGCCGCCCTCGGCACCATTGGCGCCGGTGCGGCCTTCCGCCGCGGCGGGCTTGGCCGGTTGCACCGGGGCCGGTGCCGGACGGGCGCCGAACAGGCCCTTGAGCCAGGCGATGAAGCCGCCGCTGCCGATCGGCTGCGTGGCCGCGGCGGGGGCCGCCGGCTTGGCCGCCGGGGCTTCCTGGCGCGGAGCGCGCTCGGGGCGCGGCACCGAAACGGGGGCGGGCTGCTCGGGGGTGATGCCCTTGACCGCCGCTTCCTGGCGCGGCTTGGCGTCTTCCTTCTTGCGGCTGCTGTAGCTGGTGTCCGCCTCCAGTTCCTTGGCGGCGGCCTCGGCCATGCGGTAGCTGGCGGTGCTCTCTTCCAGGCGCGGATCGTCGTGGCGCAGGCGTTCGAGCTTGTAGTGCGGCGTTTCCAGATGCTTGTTCGGGATCAGCAGCACGTTGACCTTGAAGCGCAGCTCGATCAGGTTGATGTCCTGACGCTTCTCGTTGAGCAGGAAGGCGGCGACCTCGACCGGAACCTGGCAGTGGATCGCGGCGGTGTTTTCCTTCATCGCCTCTTCCTGGATGATGCGCAGCACCTGCAGGGCGGACGATTCGGTATCGCGGATATGGCCGGTACCGTTGCAGCGCGGGCAGGTGATATGCGAGCCCTCGGACAGCGACGGACGCAGGCGCTGCCGCGACAGCTCCATCAGGCCGAAGCGGCTGATCTTGCCCATCTGCACACGCGCGCGGTCATGGCGCAGCGCGTCCTTCAGGCGCGTCTCGACGTCCTTCTGCGCCTTGTTCGACTCCATGTCGATGAAGTCGATGACGATCAGGCCGCCCAGGTCGCGCAGGCGCAGCTGGCGGGCGATCTCGTCGGCCGCTTCCAGGTTGGTGCGCAGCGCGGTTTCCTCGATGTCGGCGCCCTTGGTGGCGCGCGCCGAGTTGACGTCGACCGAGACCAGCGCCTCGGTGTGGTCGATCACGATGGCGCCGCCGGAGGGCAGCATCACCATGCGGGAATAGGCCGATTCGATCTGGTGTTCGATCTGGAAACGCGAGAAGAGGGGCACGTCGTCCCGATACTTCTTCACGCGGTTCATGTTGTCGGGCATCACCACGCTCATGAAGGCGCGGGCCTGCTCGTAGATGTCGTCGGTGTCGATCAGGATCTCGCCGATGTCCGGCTGGAAGTAATCGCGGATCGCGCGGATGACCAGGCTCGATTCGAGATAGATCAGCAGCGGCGCCTTGTTGTCCCCGGCGGCGCCGTCGATGGCCTTCCACAGCTGCAGCAGGTAGTTCAGGTCCCACTGCAGTTCTTCGGCCGAGCGGCCGATGCCGGCGGTGCGGGCGATGATGCTCATGCCGTCGGGCACGGCCAGCTGACCCATGGTCTCGCGCAGTTCCTGGCGGTCCTCGCCCTCGATCCGGCGCGACACGCCGCCGCCGCGCGGGTTGTTCGGCATCAGCACCAGGTAGCGGCCGGCCAGCGAGATGAAGGTGGTCAGCGCCGCGCCCTTGTTGCCGCGCTCTTCCTTCTCGACCTGGACGATCAGTTCCTGACCTTCGTGCAGCGCGTCCTGGATGCGCGCGTTGCGCACGTCGACGCCTTCCTTGAAATAGGCCCGGGCCACTTCCTTGAACGGCAGGAAGCCGTGGCGCTCTTCGCCGTAATTGACGAAACACGCTTCGAGCGACGGCTCGATGCGGGTGATCACGCCCTTGTAGATATTGCCCTTGCGCTGCTCGCGCCCGGCGGTTTCGATGTCGATGTCGATCAGTTTCTGACCGTCGACGATGGCGACGCGCAATTCCTCCTGCTGCGTCGCATTGAACAGCATGCGTTTCATCGCAAACCCTCGTTCCAATGCCGCGGCCGGCACCGGTGGTGCCGCGCGGCGTTTCAAATGCACGCGAGGAAGCGAGAGGTGGCGTGAGAATTGCCGAAGGCGCCGGGGCGAATGCAAGCCGCCGGCTGGGCACGGGTGAAAGAGAGAGACGTCGGCGGCGCGCTGCGCGGGGTTCGGACCGCCATGCCTGCCATGCACGCGCTGCGCGCAGGGTCAGACGGCGATTTCGGACGGAGGCCGGGGTGCGGGGAGGGCAGCGACGACAGGATGCCGCTTGCGCTTCGGGTCGCACCGGGGCCGGCCACGAACGGCCAGGACGCGTCAAAGAGCAAGGTTGTCGGACGCGGCGGCATGCCACCACGACCTGAGCGACCGACAAGGCAGGCGCACCTGCTGCTTGTTGGAGTTCTGCGACCGGGCGCCGCGATTGTCACCATGTCGTCGATCAGGCGAGGGGCCAGGCAACCGGCCGGCACCGATTTCCGGTGCGGCGGGACTTTCTCTCACCGAAGCGAATGCCGTATCGGCATCCGCCATCAAATTCTGTTCTACCTGAACACTCTGCTCCCACGTGACCGAGTCCGCGCCGAACCCGCCTTTGGGCGGTTTCCTGCGCGCAGTCGGCACCGTGCGTGCTGCTTGTTACGTTATTGACTGCTATCTGGCTGCCAGCGGGGCTGTCGGCCGGTACCGCCATTTGCCCGTCCGGCGCCTGCGGGTTACGCGATGGCGGGGGACTGAGCCGGGCCGGCGGTGACCCGAAGTGTAAAATGCGACAATTCGCTTACACCGCTTGCGCTGCCGGCTATGGCCGGGGTAGCGCGGAAATTATATTTGAAAATGAATGAGTTACGCCATCGAATTGAAAAAGAGGTGCGATCCGGCACGGATGCGCCCCAGGTGGCGTATGTGACCATCGGGGAAGACGCCGACGGTCAGCGCATCGACAACTACCTGCTGCGCGTCGCCAAGGGCGTGCCCAAAAGCCACGTCTACCGCATCCTGCGGTCCGGCGAAGTGCGGGTCAACAAGGGCCGGGTCGACGCAACCTACCGATTGAAGCTCGGCGATGTTGTGCGTATTCCGCCACTTCGGGTGGCGGCAACGGCCGCCGCGGACACCTACGTGCCGGCGGCCTCGTTCCCGGTGCTGTTCGAGGATGCCCACCTGCTGGTGATCGACAAGCCGGCCGGCGTGGCCGTGCACGGCGGCTCCGGCGTCGCCTTCGGCGTGATCGAACAGCTGCGCCAGGCCCGGCCGGAGGCGCGCTTTCTGGAACTGGTGCACCGGCTCGACCGCGAAACCTCGGGCATCCTGCTGCTGGCCAAGAAACGCGCCGCGCTGGTTCATCTGCACCAGCAGATCCGCGACAACGCGATGGACAAGCGCTATTTCGCCTGCGTCGCCGGCGAATTCGGCCACAACCGGCAGCACGCCCGCTTCCCGCTGTTCAAGTACACGACGGCGGACGGCGAACGCCGCGTGCGCGTGCAGGCCGACGGTCAGCCCTCGCACACGGTCTTCAACCGCGTCGCGTCGTTCCCCGGCTACACGCTGCTGGAGGCCGAACTCAAGACCGGCCGCACGCACCAGATCCGCGTGCACCTGGCGCAGTTGGGCTTGCCGATCGTCGGCGACGACAAGTACGGCGACTTCTCGCTGAACAAGGCGCTGGCGCGCGCCGGCGCAAAGCCCGGTTTGAAGCGGATGTTCCTGCACGCGCACCGGCTGACGTTCGTGCATCCAGGCACCGGCCAGCCCCTGACGCTCAGCGCGCCGCTGCCGGAAGAGTGCGAGGCCTTCCTGCGCCAGCTCAAGCAGATGGGGCAGGCAGGCGGGGCGTCCGCATCCCATTCCCTGTAGCCGGATGACACCGTCGTCCCGCCAGACAGCCCCATTTTTCGACCGAGAACCCCCATGGCCCGGCAACGCTTCGACCTGATCGTCTTCGACTGGGATGGAACCCTGATGGATTCCACCCCGACCATCGCCAAATGCATCCAGCTGGCCAGCCGCGATCTGGGGCTGCCGGTGCCCGACGAGGACGCCGCCCGCCACGTGATCGGCCTCGGGCTGAAGGACGCGCTCGAATATGCGATTCCGACGCTGGACCCGGTCGACTATCCGCGGCTGGCCGAGCGCTACCGCTACCACTTCCTGACCCGCGATGCCGAGCTGGTGCTGTTCGAGGGCGTGCGCGAGATGCTGGAGGCGCTGCGCGAGCAGCACTATTTCCTCGGCGTCGCCACCGGCAAGACCCGTGTCGGACTGCAGCGGGCGCTGGCGGCCACCGGCCTGACGGCGCTGTTCGACGCCACCCGCTGCGCCGACGAGACGTTTTCCAAGCCGCATCCGGCGATGCTGCACGAACTGACGCGCGAGCTTGGCCAGGAGATGGGGCGTACCGTGATGATCGGCGACACCACCCACGACCTGCAGATGGCGGTCAACGCCGGCGCGCATGGCATCGGGGTCTGCTATGGCGCCCATCCGGCCGACTCGCTGCGGGCGATGACGCCGCTGCACTGCGCCAGCTCGATCGCCGACCTGCACGACTGGCTGCATACCCATGGCTGATTCCGGCCCCGGACCTGCTCCCGATACGACGGCGGGCGCCGCTGCCTTGCCGGACGGCGCCCGCCGACTGTGCGCGGCCGACGATCTGGTCGAGGGCGGCGTCGGCGTGCGCTTCACGGTGGGGATCGGCGGCCGGGAGATCGGCGCCTTCGTGGTCCGCTACGAGGGCGCGGTCCATGGCTATCTGAACCAGTGCGCCCATGTGCCGATGGAACTCGACTGGCAGGAAGGGCACTTTTTCGAGTCGTCGGGCCTATACTTGATGTGCGCAACACATGGCGCGGTCTATCAGCCCGACAGCGGACTGTGCGTCGGCGGACCGTGCCGCGGCGCCTCGCTCGCCAAGCTGTGCGTCGAGGAGCGCGACGGCGCCGTCTACTGGGTACCGGAATCGCCGTACGACGATCCGCCCTCGCCACCGTCGCCGTCTGCCGCATCGTGAGCCGCGGACGCCGCGACCGCGCATGAGCCACGTTTTCACCGGGAAACCATCGGGGCCGCCCCCGCAACGTCCGCAACGTCTGCGCAGCGGTGCCCGTTCGAGAGTATTTGCATGACAGACCAGAACAAACCGCCGGCGAACCCGAACGAGCCCGATAACGAGGCGGGCCGTGGGGGTCGTCAGGATCGTCGGGATCGTCAGGACGAGCGCGGGTACGAGGACAGGCTCGAGGACAGCGGGCGGCTCGAAACCGCGCGCCACGCCGACTACCCGCTGGAAGCCGAGGTCCGCGATGCGGAGGCGGCCGCGCGCCGCGAGTCGGTCGAGCGCAAGGCGCGGCTCAAGGGAGAGTCGGCCGGGCCGGTCAAGACCGGCGCCGGCTGGGAGCGCGACGTGCTGGAACGGGTGCTGATGGCAACCTTGCGCGAACAACGCGCGGCGCGCCGCTGGAAGATCTTCTTCCGCCTGGCCGGCTTTGCGCTGGTTGCGCTGGTGCTGTTCTCGCTGTTCGACTTCAAGCCCGATGGCGCCATCACCAGCGGCCGGCATACCGCGATGGTTACGCTGGAGGGCGAGATCGCTGCCGGCACGCCGGCCAGCGCCGAGTCGATCAACGCCTCGCTGCAGGCCGCCTTCGCCGATGCCAACGCGGCCGGCGTGATTCTGAAGATCAACTCCCCGGGCGGTTCGCCGGTGCAGGCCGGCATCATCAACGACGAGATCCAGCGGCTGCGCGCGCTGCATCCGTCCAAGCCGCTGTACGTCGTGGTCGAGGAAATCTGCGCCTCGGGCGGCTACTACGTCGCGGCCGCGGCCGACAAGATCTATGTCGACAAGGCCAGCATCGTCGGTTCGATCGGCGTGCTGATGGACGGCTTCGGCTTCACCGGGCTGATGGACAAGCTGGGCGTCGAGCGCAGGCTGTACACGTCCGGCGCCAACAAGGGCATGCTCGACCCGTTCTCGCCGGAATCGCCGCAGCAGAAGGCCTTTGCCGAGCAGATGCTGCGCCAGATCCACGAGCAGTTCATCGCGGTGGTCAAGGAAGGGCGCGGCAACCGCCTGAAGGACGATCCCACGTTGTTCTCGGGCCTGTTCTGGTCGGGCGAGCGCAGCATCGAGCTGGGGCTGGCCGACGGCCTGGGCAGCGCCGAATCGGTGGCGCGCGACGTGCTCAAGGCCGAGAACATCGTCGATTACACGGTCAAGGAGAACATCGCCGAGCGCGTGGCCAAGCGCTTCGGCGCCGCGGTGGGTACCGCGGCGGCCAAGACGCTGATGTGGAGCTCGCGGCTGCAGTCGCTGTACTGACCGCCGGAACGGCAGACCGCGGCGTCGACTGACTGCATTGCCGCCGATCCGCGCGGCGCTCAGGCCGCCAGGATCGAAAAGATCGCCGGCCGCTTGTGCAGTTCCAGCCGGCCCGGCTGCCAGGCCGACAGCGGCTGCGTGACGATGGTCTCGGTGGGCAAGGTCAAGTCCACCGCGATCGACAGCAGCGTGGTGCCCGCGCAGCTCGCCTTCAGCGCGGCCAGCAGCGCGTCGTTGCGATACGGCGTCTCGATCCAGACCTGGGTTTGCCGGTGCTTGCGCGACCATTGCTCCAGTTCGCGCAAACGCTGCGTGCGCTCGGCCGGATCGACCGGCAGATAGCCGTTGAAGGCAAAGCTCTGGCCGTTCAGTCCCGACCCCATCACCGCCAGCAGGATCGAACTGGGCCCGACCAGCGGCCGCACGCGCACGCCGCGCGCATGAGCCAGCCGCACCAGGTTCGCGCCCGGGTCGGCCACCGCCGGCACGCCCGCCTCCGACAGCAGCCCGGCGTCGCGGCCGGCCAGCACCGGCGCCAGCAGTTCCGCCAGCGCGGCGTCCGGCGTATTGACGTTCAGCTCGCGGATCTCGATCTGCTGGATCGGCCGCGCCAGCGGGCAAGTCTCTGCCAGCTTCTTCAGATAGGCGCGCGCGGTCTTGGCGTTTTCGGCGACCAGGTAGTCCAGGCGCGCGGCAATCTGCTGCACGTCGGCCGGAATCACGGCGGGCAGCGGATCGGCCTCGTCGCGTTTGCCCAGCGTGTTGGGGATCAGGTATAGCGTGCCGCTCATGGGCGGATTTCCTCGACAGCGGAAAGGGGAAGGGCCCCGGGGATTCTCAGGCGGTGAAGAACGGATAGCCGACGCGGCGCAGCATGCTGGTTAGCGCGATCAGCGGCAGGCCGACCAGCGCGGTCGGGTCGTCGGACTCGACGCGCGACAGCAGCGCGATCCCGAGCCCCTCCGACTTGGCGCTGCCGGCGACGTCATAGGGCCGCTCCAGCCGCAGATAGGCCTCCAGCTCGCTGTCGTCCAGCTCGCGGAAGGTCGCCTCGGTGCGTACATCCTCCAGCTGCACCTCGCCGCTGCGGCCGTCCAGCAGGCACAGCGCCGAATGGAACGTCACGGTGCGGCCGCGCATCCAGCGCAATTGCGCCAATGCCTGTTCGTGGGAACCGGGCTTGCCGACCTGGGCGCCATCGAGCGTGGCGACCTGATCGGAGCCGATCACCAGCGCGCCGGGGTGGCGGGCCGCGATCGCTTCCGCCTTGCGGCGCGACAGGCGCAGCGCGGTGGCCTCGGGCGCCTCGCCCGGCAGCGGCGTCTCGTCGATGTCGGGCACGTCGATCTCGAACGGAATGCGCAGGCGCTCCAGCAGCTCGCGGCGATAGCGCGAGCTGGAGCCGAGAATCAGTCTGGGCAGCGCGGCGGGCGCCGCCGGGGCCGGCACAGCGGGGGTTGCAGCGGAAGACATATAAGTGATTGAAGCGAAAGAGGAATGCGCAGCAGCGAAAGCGCTTGCGGCTTTGACTGCGGCGGAAAAATCAACGTATAATCACGCGTTTTACCGCGCAGGCATCTGCCGCGTGGTGTCCTGCAGGTATCCGGTGCGGCGCGGTTCGTCCCCTTGTGCGGCGGCCTCGTCACACAGCGGCCACTGCGGCGGCAGGACCAGAGCTTTCAAGCAGCATTGCCAGCGCCCTCCGGTACCGGCGCACTCAGCGACATGACTCAGCCCATCGACTTGCAAGCGTTCGATCTCTTCGAGTTCTGCCGGTCCTCGGGCTCGGCGGCCGGCGAGATCGCGGCGCGTGAATTGCCGCGCATCATAGCCGAGACCTCCGCCGAAGCGCCAGCATCGGCCCCGGACGAAGTGTTCGGCTACACCATGAGCGGTTCCGTTCGCGACGAAGCGGCCGAGCCCGGCAAGCCGGCGCGCCGGCGCCTGTTCCTCGATCTGGCGGTGCAGGGCAGCATGTGGCTGAACTGTCAGCGTTGCCTGGCGGTCTACGCCGAGCCGATCTCGACGGCGACGCGGTTCGAGGTGGTGGCCAGCGAAGCCGAGGCCGACGCCGCGCCGATGGACGACGACGAGATCGATGTCATCGCCGGTTCGCGCCGCTTCGATCTGCTGGCGCTGATCGAGGACGAGATCCTGCTGTCGCTGCCGGTGGCGCCGAAGCACGAGGTCTGCCCCGCGGTGCACGAGAGTCTGGTTACCGGAGCCGACGGCAGCGTCGAGCCGGAACCCGAGGACGAGCAGCAAGAAGAAAAGCGGCCGTCGCCCTTTGCGGCGCTGGCCAGTCTGAAGACGAAGCACTGACGCTGGGACCTGTCCGCAGCGGCGCGCTTCCGCAGTAAAAACGTCGTACCCCGAATCAGCATCCGGCCGGGCCCGGCTACGCCTCGTGCGGGATGCGTGTGTTAATATCCGCAAATTCTCCAAGGAGTCATCATGGCAGTTCAACAGAACAAGAAGTCGCCGTCCAAGCGCGGCATGCATCGTTCGCACGATCACCTGTCCGTCGCGCCGCTGGCAGTCGAGCCGACCACGGGTGAGACGCACCTGCGTCACCACGTCAGCCCGAACGGCTACTACCGTGGCCGCAAGGTCGTCAAGACCAAGAACGACTGAAGCATTCGCTCGGCGTGACGCTGCGTCCCGCACGCGCTTGCAGGTAGAAGACATACAAAGAAGCGGCAAACTCCTTGCCGCTTTTTTGTTGGGTGCGGCAAGCGCGGACGCTGGCGTCGCTTTCCCTGCGAGGCTGCCGCAGCGCGGCTTCGACGCCTCGCGCATCAGCAAACAATGACGATCAAACTCGCTATCGACTGCATGGGCGGCGATCACGGCGTATCCGTGACGGTGCCGGCGGCGATCAGTTTTCTTGCCGCCCACGAGGATGCCGAGATGGTGCTCGTGGGGCTGCCGGATGCCATCGAGCCGCAGCTCAGGAAGCTGCACGCGCTGAACCATCCGCGCGTGACCGTGGTGGCCGCCACCGAAGTGATCACGATGGACGACCCGGTCGAGGTCGCGCTGCGCAAGAAGAAGGATTCGTCGATGCGCGTCGCGGTGACCCAGGTCAAGGAAGGCCGTGCCGACGCCTGCATTTCGGCCGGCAATACCGGCGCGCTGATGGCGGTATCGCGCTATGTGCTCAAGACCCTCGAGGGCATCGAGCGCCCGGCCATCGCCACCACGATCCCGAACGAGCAGGGCTGGGGCACCACGGTGCTGGACCTCGGCGCCAATGCCGACTGCGAACCCGAACATCTGCTGCAATTTGCCCGCATGGCCGAGGCCATGGTCGCGGTGGTCGATCACAAGGAACACCCGACGGTCGGCCTGCTGAACATCGGCGAGGAAGTGATCAAGGGCAACGAGGTGGTCAAGCGCGCCGGCGAGCTGCTGCGCGCCTCGGAGCTGAACTTCTACGGCAACGTCGAGGGCAACGACATCTTCAAGGGCACCACCGATATCGTCGTCTGCGACGGCTTCGTCGGCAACGTGGCGCTCAAGAGCACCGAGGGCCTGGCCAAGATGATCGGCAGCATGATCAAGGAGGAATTCACCCGCTCCTGGTTCACCAAGCTGCTGGCCGGCATCGCAATGCCGGTGCTGACGCGGCTGGCGCGGCGGCTCGATCCGGCCCGCTACAACGGCGCCTCGCTGCTCGGGCTGCGCGGCCTGGTGATCAAGAGCCACGGTTCGGCCGATGCCCACTCTTTTGAGTGGGCTATCAAACGCGGGTATGATGCGGCCAGGAATGGCGTCATCGCCCGTATCACGCAGGCGTTCGCCAACAAGACGAGCACCGCGGGCACCGCATCCGCGGGCCAGGAGACGGACCCGCCGGACGCGGGTCGCAGCGCACACGCCGCATGATCCTGCCCTGCATCACTCAGGCAGCGGCGACGCCGGTGCCCCTGGTCCCACGCCCCGCGCGCCAGCACCGGCCAGGCCGGCATGCCGCCGCGCCGGGTTCGCGCTGAGTCCGGCAATACGATCCGACACCACATGACAAGCTACGCAAAAATCATCGGCACGGGGAGCTACCTGCCTCCGCGGCGCGTCACCAATCACGAGCTCGCGGCGCAGCTGGCCGAGAAGGGCATCGAGACCAGCGACGAGTGGATCGTCTCGCGCAGCGGCATCTCGGCGCGCCATTGGGCCGCGCCCGATGTCACCAGCAGCGATCTGGCGGTCAAGGCCGCCGAACGCGCGCTGGAAGCGGCCGGCATCGATCGCCAGCAGATCGACCTGATCATCGTCGCCACCTCCACGCCCGACTACGTGTTCCCGAGCACCGCCTGCCTGGTGCAGCAGAAGCTCGGCATCACCAACCATTGCGCGGCGTTCGACCTGCAGGCCGTCTGCTCGGGCTTCGCCTATGCGCTGGCCACCGCCGACAAGTTCATCCGCAGCGGCTCGCATCGCAACGTGCTGCTGATCGGCGCCGAAGTGTTCTCGCGCATTCTCGACTTCAACGATCGCACCACCTGCGTGCTGTTCGGCGACGGTGCGGGCGCGGTGGTGCTGACCGCGTCGGACGAGCCGGGCGTGATGGCCTCGGCGATGCACGCCGACGGCAACCACGTCGATATCCTGTGCGTGCCGGGCAATGTGGCGGCCGGCAATATCACCGGCAATCCCTTCCTGCACATGGATGGACAGGCGGTGTTCAAGCTCGCCGTCAGCGTGCTGGACAAGGTCGCGCGCGAAACGCTGGCCGCGGCCGATTTCCCGGCCGAGAAGCTGGACTGGCTGATTCCGCACCAGGCCAATATCCGCATCATGCAGGGCACCGCGAAGAAGCTGGGCCTGCCGCTCGAGCGGATGATCGCGACCGTGCACGAGCACGGCAACACCTCGGCTGCGTCGATCCCGCTGGCGCTCGACGTGGCGGTGCGCGACGGGCGCATCCGCCCGGGCCACCACGTGCTGATGGAAGGCGTTGGCGGCGGTTTCACCTGGGGCGCGGTGCTGCTGCGCATGTAATTCGCAGGCCGGTGCCGGGCATCGGGTGGGCGCAGCAGAATGCGCGCGCGGCACGATGCGCGATCGCGCACCGGCGACTCAATTTTCAAACCGATCGGAATCCGATGAAATTCTCATTCGTCTTCCCCGGCCAAGGCTCGCAGTCGGTCGGAATGCTCAATGCCTTCGCCGACAACCCGGTGGTGCGCGCGACGCTGCAGGAAGCGTCCGACGCGCTTGGCCAGGATCTCGCGCGCCTGATCGCCGAAGGCCCGGCCGAAGAGCTGAACCTGACCACCAACACCCAGCCGGTGATGCTGACCGCCGCGGTGGCGATCTACCGCGCTTGGCTCGAGGCCGGCGGACCGGCGCCGGCGCTGGTGGCCGGCCATAGCCTGGGCGAGTATTCGGCGCTGGTCGCCGCCGGCGTGATTCCCTTTGCCGACGCGGTGCCGCTGGTGCGCTTCCGCGCGCAGGCGATGCAGGAAGCGGTGCCGGTGGGCGAGGGCGCCATGGCCGCGATCCTCGGCCTGTCCGACGACGACGTGCGCGCCGCCTGTGCCGAAGCCTCGGCCGCCGGCGTGGTCGAAGCGGTCAACTTCAACGCCCCGGCGCAGGTGGTGATCGCCGGCGCCAAGGCCGCCGTGGAAAAGGCCTGCGAAATCGCCAAGGCCAAGGGCGCCAAGCGCGCGCTGCCGCTGCCGGTGTCGGCGCCGTTCCATTCCTCGCTGCTCAAGCCCGCCTCGGACCGCCTGCGCGAGCGCATGGCCGGCCTGACCTTTTCGGCGCCGTCGATCCCGCTGATCAACAACGTCGACGTGGCGATCGTCGACGATCCCGAGGCGATCAAGGACGCGCTGGTGCGCCAGGCCGCAGCGCCGGTGCGCTGGGTCGAGTCCGTGCAGAAGATGGCTGCCGACGGCGTCACGCATGTGTTCGAATGCGGTCCGGGCAAGGTGCTGGCCGGCCTGACCAAACGCATCGACGGCAATCTGGTCGGCGGCGCGATCGTCGATCCGGCCTCGCTGCAGGAAACGCTGGCGCTGGTGCGCGGCTGATCCGCGCAAGGCCAGGCGAACAAGGAGAAATAACGGGATGAGCAAGACCCTGGACAATCAGGTCGCGCTGGTGACGGGCGCCTCGCGTGGCATTGGCCGCGCGATCGCGCTGGAACTGGCCCGGCAGGGCGCACTGGTGATCGGCACGGCCACCAGCGAGAAGGGGGCCGCCGCGATCGGCGAATATCTGGCCGCCGAGCAGCTCAAGGGCGCGGGCGCGGTGCTGGACGTCAACGACCCGGCGCGCTGCGAGGCGCTGATCGACGAGATCGTCAAGAATCACGGCGGCATCCATATCCTGGTCAACAATGCCGGCATCACGCAGGACCAACTGGCGATGCGGATGAAGGACGAGGACTGGAGCGCGGTGATCGACACCAATCTGACGGCGGTCTTCCGCCTGTCGCGCGGTGTGCTGCGGCCGATGATGAAGGCCCGCGGCGGACGCATCATCAACATCACCTCGGTGGTCGGTTCGACCGGCAACCCGGGCCAGATGAACTATGCTGCGGCCAAGGCGGGCGTCGAAGGCATGACGCGCGCGCTGGCGCGCGAAATCGGCAGCCGCAACATCACCGTCAATTGCGTCGCCCCGGGCTTTATCGATACCGATATGACCAAGGTGCTGTCGGAAGAGCAGCATGCCGCGCTCAAGACCCAGATTCCGCTCGGCAGGCTCGGTCAGCCGGAGGACATCGCCAACGCGGTGGCCTTCCTGGCCGGTCCGCAGGCGGCTTATGTGACCGGCACCACGCTGCATGTCAACGGTGGCATGTATATGAACTGAGGGGGCGCGACGCCTTGGCGTCACCCCCTTTTTTAGAAGAACGGGCGCATTTCTTGCGAAAGACTGCGGACGGCATTTTCACGGGCCAAACCTGCTAAAATGCGCCCACTTTTTTGTCGAACTTCCCTGGAGGGCTAAATGGACAATATCGAACAACGCGTCAAGAAGATCGTGGCAGAGCAACTCGGCGTCGCCGAAGCCGACATCAAGAACGAATCCTCGTTCGTGAACGACCTCGGCGCCGACTCGCTCGACACGGTCGAACTCGTGATGGCGTTGGAAGATGAATTCGGCATGGAAATTCCCGATGAGGAAGCCGAGAAGATCACGACCGTGCAGCAGGCCATCGACTACGCGTCGGCGCACGTCAAGGCGTAAGCCTGTCGGATCCGGATTCCGGGCCACAGAAAACGGGCAGAGGGGTCGCCAGATCCCGTTGTGCCGTTTTCTGTGGCTTTCGTTTGTTCGAGCAAGCGGAGTTGTGATGGAGCCCAAGCCGGCTCCATCGTCGGCCATCGTGCCGTCAGGCTGCCGGCCGGTCTTCGGGCCGTCGGTCTGGCCGGCATGCTGGCCGGTGCGCCGGCGTGCCGGCGCGGCGGAATCGCCATGGCGCCGTCCCGGCGCCCCGGCCGACCGCCCGTTCCGCCTTGCCTCACCCACCCGTAGGAAATCATAGTGAGCCGTCGTCGCGTCGTCGTCACCGGGCTCGGCCTTGTGTCTCCGGTCGGAAACACGGTTGCCGAAGGCTGGGCCAATCTGGTTGCCGGCAAGTCCGGCATTGCCACCATCACCAAATTCGATCACTCCGCGCTGGCCGTGCACTTCGCCGGCGAGGTGAAGGGCTTCAATGTCGAGGACTACATCCCGGCCAAGGAAGCCCGCCATATGGATACCTTCATCCACTATGGCATCGCGGCCGGCACCCAGGCCCTGCGCGACAGCGGCCTGGAAGTGACCGAGGCCAACGCCGATCGCATCGGCGTGCTGGTCGGCTCGGGCATCGGCGGCCTGCCCATGATCGAGGATACGCACGCGGAGCTGACCAATCGCGGTCCCCGCCGGATTTCGCCGTTCTTCGTGCCGGGTTCGATCATCAACATGATCTCCGGCCACCTGTCGATCAACCACAACCTGAAGG
Source organism: Cupriavidus gilardii (assembly GCF_017598945.1). Lineage (GTDB taxonomy): Bacteria > Pseudomonadota > Gammaproteobacteria > Burkholderiales > Burkholderiaceae > Cupriavidus > Cupriavidus gilardii_E. The sequence goes on along the minus strand of NZ_JAGFTW010000030.1, from coordinate 21,799 downwards.
GCCCGAACCTGGCCGCCGTGACCGCCTGCACCACCGGGCTGCACAGCATCGGCCTGGCCGCGCGCCTGATCGAGGCGGGCGACGCCGACGCGATGCTCGCCGGCGGTGCGGAATCGACCGTGTCGCCGCTGGGCATCGGCGGTTTCGCCGCGGCGCGGGCGCTGTCGACCCGCAACGACGATCCGGCGGCCGCCTCGCGTCCGTGGGATATCGACCGCGACGGCTTCGTGCTGGGCGAAGGCGCCGGCGTGATGATGCTCGAGGAGTACGAGTCGGCCAAGGCGCGCGGCGCGAAGATCTACGCCGAGCTGGCCGGCTTCGGCATGAGCGGCGACGCGTTCCACATGACGGCGCCCAGCACCGACGGTCCGCGCCGGTGCATGATCAATGCGCTGAAGAATGCCGGCGTCAATCCGGACGAGGTCCAGTACCTGAACGCGCACGGCACCTCGACGCCGCTGGGCGACAAGAACGAGTCCGAGGCGATCAAGCTGGCCTTCGGCGAGCACGCGTACAAGATCGCGGTGAACTCCACCAAGTCGATGACCGGCCATCTGCTGGGCGGCGCCGGCGGCCTGGAGTCGGTCTTCACGGTGCTGGCGCTGCATCACCAGGTCGCGCCGCCGACGATCAACATCTTCAATCAGGACCCCGAGTGCGATCTCGATTACGTGCCGAACACCGCGCGTGAAATGAAGATCGACGTGGCCGTCAAGAACAACTTCGGCTTCGGCGGTACCAACGGCACGCTCGTCTTCCGTCGTGCCTGAAGCCGGCGCCCGCCGGCCGCTCCCTAGCTTCCTGTCCCCGGGACGTCATCCGCAGCGTTGGCTGCTGACGGCGTTCCTGGGCTGCGAGCTTGCCGCGCTGCTGTGGTTGCTGTGGCGGGCCGGGCAAGGGTGGGCCGCGGGCGAAAGGGCGCCGCTGTGGTGGGCGGCCCTGGCGGTCGCGGCCACGCTGTGGGGCGGGCGCGCCTGGCAAGGTGCCTGGCGGGCGGCGGCATGCCGCCTGGTCGGCATCGCGACGGGCGATGCGAAGACGGAAATCGTCGTGGCGGTGCCGAAGGGCGGCCACGTGCGTGCCCGTGTGGCGGCGTGCTGGCAGCTGGGCGGCCTCGCCACGGTGCTGCGGCTGACGCCCGCGCAGGATGGGGACGGCGCCGTGCCGGGCGTGCTGGTCATCGTTGGCTGTTGCATTGCCGGCGAGCGGGACAAGGCGGACGGTGCGCCGCAGCGGGCGATACTGCGCGCGCTGCATGCGTCCTGAGCATCGCTTTGAATACAATCGGACGGCCCAACCGGTGCCGCTTAATGCATACTGACGCCCTGTGGCATTCGCCCCGGCTGTCAATACGCTTTTCGTTCCGCGGCGGTCTCGCGGGGTGCGGCGTAGGTAAAATACAACGTTTGTTTTGACAGCGATACCAAGAGATACACTGCAGGTGAACTATTCGTGAGCGAACGCGAAGCCGACCAGCTCCTTGTTGAACGCGTCCAGCAGGGCGACAAGCGGGCCTTTGAACTGCTGGTGGCCAAATACCACCGCAAGATCATCCGGTTGATCTCGCGTCTGGTCAGGGACCCCGCCGAAGTCGAGGATGTGGCGCAAGATGCCTTTATCAAGGCATATCGCGCCTTGCCCCAATTCCGCGGGGAATCGGCGTTCTACACCTGGTTGTACCGGATCGCTGTCAATACGGCCAAAAACTATCTGGCCACGCAAGGCAGGCGTCCCGAGGCGTCCAGCGATATCGATGCGGAAGAGGCTGAAACTTTTGCGGATGGTGAGCAACTAAGGGATATCAATACGCCGGAGTCGATGCTCCATACGCGCCAGGTGGCAGACACCGTCAACCGCGCGATGGAGGCCCTGCCGGAGGAATTGCGAACCGCCATCACGCTGCGCGAGATCGAAGGCCTCAGCTACGAGGAAATCGCCGAAGCGATGGGGTGTCCGATCGGTACGGTCAGATCGCGCATTTTCCGGGCACGCGAAGCGATTGCGGAAAAACTACGCCCGCTGCTGGGAACGGCAGAGGGCAAGCGGTGGTAGAAGTCAAAAATATGTCGTGCGGCCAGCGTTGCAGCCTGCTCCTGCATCGAGAAGCGACAGTATTGTGACGGGATTGTTCGGTGTTCGATGGTTATCGAGGGGTTGGAAATGGGTCAGGCTCACAGGCAATCGGTTCATGCGCCCGAGGCAGCGGAGCAGATTTCCGCATTGATCGACGGCGAACTGGCGCCGCATGAATTCGAGGCCGTGCTGGCGCTCGCCAAGAGCGAGCCGGGCCAGGAGCAATGGTCGGTATTCCAGTTGATCGGCGACACGCTGCGCTCCGAGGACCTGGCCCATGCCGGGTCGACCGCGGCCTTCGTGTCCCGCTTCGCCAGCCGTCTTGAAGACGAACCGCACCTGCTGGCGCCCGCCGCGCTGGCCGATGCGCCGGTACGCCGCCATCGGCTGCTGCTGCGCCCGTCGTGGGTGCGCCGCGTGATGCCGGGCACCGCGATCGCGGCCGCCGTCGCGGCGGTCAGCTGGGTAGTGGTGCCGCAAATGCGCGATGCCGATCCGGCCGCGCCCGGCGCCATCGTCGCCAGCACCAGTGAAGGCGTTCCCGCGGCCCCGAAGGCCACCGGCGTGCTGACGGTTGCCGCCGATGCCGGCCAGATGATTCGCGATCCGCGCCTGGATGAGTACCTGCGGGCTCACCGGGTGTCCGTGACGACCAATGCCATGGTGCCGACCATGCGCAACGTCGCCAATAGTGCAAGCTTCTCTCAGGACAACACGCAGGAATAATGCCGGACATGCAAAAAGGATGGGCGCCCGCCCAAGCAGCGGGCGCACAAGGAATAAGGGCCCTGAGGAGGTCCTTTTTTCTCGCCTTGTGCCTGACGGCCGCGGTGGCGACGGCGCAAACGCCCGAACCCACGCTGGCGCGCCGCGATGCCGCGGCCTGGCTTGGCAAGATTCACCGCGCCGCGCAGCGCGAAAACTACGTCGGTACTCTGATCTACCAGCGTGGCAGCGTCATGCATGCCTCGCGCATCCAGCATTTCAGCGATCTGGTGCACAACGAGTACGAGCGCCTCGAGACGCTCGACGGCAAGCCGCGCGAGGTACTGCGCCAGAACGACATCGTCCATAGCCTGATCCCGGAAGCCAAGCTGGTGGTGGTCGAACGCCAGGACGCCAAGGACCGCTTCCCGGCGCTGCTGGCGACCAACAAGAGCGATGTGCTCGATCTCTACGAGATGCGGCGGCTGTCGCCCGAGCGCGTGGCAGGCATGGAATGCGAAGTCTTCTCGCTGGTGCCGCACGACGGCGCCCGCTATGCGGTCCGCCTCTGGGCCGAGAAGCACTCGGGCCTGCTGATGCGCGCACAGACCATCGGCGAGGGCGGCAAGGTGCTCGAGCAGGTCGCGTTCTCGCAGATCGAGATCGGCGTGCCATCGGAGAAACAGAAGATCCTCGGCGCGATCAAGAGCGCCGGCAATTGGCAGCGCTATGAGATCAACTACCAGCCGGCCAATATCGCCGAAGAGGGCTGGCTGATCACGGTGCCGGTCAAGGGCTTCCAGAAGATCCGCGAGGTGCGCCGCCCGCTGGGCGATCTGCGCAGCGCGCAAGGCAGCGGCCGCGAGCAGGTGTTCGAGGTGCTGCAGGTGGTCTATAGCGATGGCCTGACCGGGCTGTCCGTCTTCATCGAACCGGTATCGGATCAGCGGGTACGCCGCGAGGGCGTTGCCTCGCTCGGCGCGACCCAGGTGGTGGTGCGCAAGGTCGCCGATTTCTGGATCACCGTCGTCGGCGAGGTGCCGGCGGCCACGGTCAAGCAGTTCGCGGCCGCGGTGGAATACCGCGCGCCCAAGCCGCGCTGAGCCGGGATGCGGCGCGCGCCGGCGCGCCGGCCTGCACACGCCGGGCATTCTCCGGATATTCCGTGGACACCCTCCGGGCTGGCCCTGACTGGACCGGACGCCCCGGCTTGCTTACCCTGTTACGCTGAACTCGCGGGAGTCGACCATGTCGTCAAACTATTACGCCGTGGCCAGGACCATGGCATTGGCCGCCGTGCTGGCGGCGGGTCCCATGCTGGCCACGCCGGTCCATGCGCAGGCCACCGCTTCCAATTACAGCCTGCCCGACTTCACCGACCTGGTCGAGCGCGTCAGCCCCGCCGTGGTCAACATCCGCACCACCGAGCGCGTGCGTTCGCGCGGCATGACGCCCGAGGACGAGGAGATGGCCGAGTTTTTCCGGCGCTTCTTCGGCATCCCGATGCCGGGCACGCCCGCGCCGCCCGGGTCGTCGCCGCGCCGCGGCCAGCCGCCGCAGGGCGAAGAACAGAGCCGCGGGGTCGGCTCGGGCTTCATCATCAGCCAGGACGGCTACGTGATGACCAACGCCCACGTGGTCGCCGATGCCGAAACCATCTACGTCACGCTGCCCGACAAGCGCGAATTCAAGGCCAGGCTGATCGGTACCGACCGGCGCACCGACGTCGCGCTGCTGAAGGTCGATGCCAACGGCCTGCCGCGCCTGCAGATGGGCGATTCGAACAAGATCCGCGTCGGCGAATGGGTGCTCGCGATCGGCTCGCCGTTCGGCCTGGACAATAGCGTGACCGCCGGCATCGTTTCGGCCAAGGGGCGCGACACCGGCGACTATCTGCCGTTCATCCAGACCGACGTGGCGGTCAACCCCGGCAACTCGGGCGGACCGCTGATCAATCTGCGCGGCGAGGTGGTCGGCATCAATTCGCAGATCTACAGCCGCAGCGGCGGCTATATGGGCATCTCGTTCGCGATCCCGATCGACGAGGCGCTGCGCGTCAGCGAGCAGCTGAAGGCGACCGGCAAGGTCACGCGCGGCCGCATCGCGGTGGCGATCGGCGATGTCACCAAGGAAGTCGCCGATTCGCTGGGCCTGGGCCGGGCGCGCGGCGCGCTGGTCGGCAGCATCGAGCCGGGCGGTCCCGCCGAGAAGGCCGGCATCGAGCCCGGCGACATCATCCTGAAGTTCAACGGCCGCGATATCGAGCGCGCCTCGGACCTGCCGCGCCTGGTCGGCGAGACCAAGCCGGGCACGCGTGTGCCGATGCAGCTGTGGCGCAAGGGCGGGACGCGCGAGGTCACCATCACCGTGGCAGAGCTGGAGCCGGATGCCAAGCCGCGTCCGCGCGCCGGCACCACGCCGGGCGACGACGGTGCGGCCGGTGCCAAGCCCAATGCGCTGGGGCTGGTGGTCGGCGACCTGTCCGAGGTCCGGCTGCGCGAGCTGAAGATCAAGTCGGGGGTCGAGGTCCAGGCCGCTGAAGGGGTTGCGGCGCGCGCCGGCATCCGTCCGGGCGACGTGATCCTGCGCCTGGGCGACACCGATGTGACCAGCGCCCGTCAGTTCAACGAGCTGGTGCGCGGCCTGGACAAGAGCCGGATGGCGGCGATCTTCGTGCGCCGCGGCGACGCCACCCAGGTGCTGACGCTGCGGCCCAACGGCGGCGCAGCGCGCTGACCGCCGTCCCCGCGCAAGCGCGGACCCGGCGTCTTTCCGCGCGCACATCGCGCGGGTCGCCGGGTTTCACGCTGCGGGGGGCGACGGGATAACCCCACCGATTTCGGCCGCCCCGCATTTTCCCCGTTCCGTTGCGCGATTGAGCTGCGGGACCCCCTTGAAAATCCGGTAAAATCGCGGTCTGGCGCAAAAGCCGCCGACCCTGTGACAAACGGTCGGGCCGAAGCGCGCCACCAACCTGCGGCCGGGCCCAGGCGCGCCCGGCGGGCCGCCCGTCCCTCCGCCCATGACATGCTGTGCCGCGGCCGGATGCGCGTACGTCGCCATCGCCCGTTGCCAATGCGCTGCCGCGGCGCTCCCCTGACCAACCGATGGACCATATCCGTAACTTTTCGATCATTGCCCATATCGACCACGGGAAATCGACCCTGGCCGATCGCATCATCCAGCTGTGCGGGGGCCTTTCCGACCGCGAAATGGAGGCCCAGGTCCTGGATTCGATGGATATCGAAAAGGAGCGGGGCATCACGATCAAGGCCCAGACCGCGGCGCTCAGCTACAAGGCGCGCGACGGCAAGGTCTACAACCTGAACCTGATCGATACCCCGGGACACGTCGACTTCAGCTACGAAGTCAGCCGCTCGCTGTCGGCCTGCGAAGGCGCGCTGCTGGTGGTCGACGCCTCGCAGGGCGTCGAGGCCCAGACCGTGGCCAACTGCTATACCGCGATCGAGCTCGGCGTCGAAGTGGTGCCCGTGCTCAACAAGATCGACCTGCCGCAGGCCGATCCCGACAACGCGATTCAGGAAATCGAGGACGTGATCGGCATCGACGCGCACGACGCGACGCCGTGCTCGGCCAAGACCGGCCAGGGCGTCGAGGACGTGATCGAGGCCATGATCGCCAAGGTGCCGCCGCCCAAGGGCGATCCGGATGCGCCGCTGCAGGCGCTGATCATCGATTCGTGGTTCGACAACTACGTCGGCGTGGTGATGCTGGTGCGCGTGGTCAACGGCACGCTGCGTCCCAAGGACAAGGTGCTGCTGATGGCCAACGGCTCGCAGCATCTGGTCGAGCAGGTCGGCATCTTTTCGCCCAAGTCGATCCCGCGCGAGTCGCTGTCGGCAGGGCAGGTCGGCTTCGTGATCGCCGGCATCAAGGAACTGAAGGCAGCCAAGGTCGGCGACACCATCACCACGGTGGCGCGCAAGGCAGAGGCGCCGCTGCCGGGCTTCAAGGAAGTCAAGCCGCAGGTCTTCGCCGGTCTCTATCCGGTCGAGGCCAACCAGTACGAGGCGCTGCGCGAATCGCTGGAAAAGCTGCGGCTGAACGATGCCTCGCTGCAGTTCGAGCCCGAAGTCTCGCAGGCGCTGGGCTTTGGCTTCCGCTGCGGTTTCCTCGGCCTGCTGCATATGGAGATCGTGCAGGAGCGGCTCGAGCGCGAGTTCGACATGGACCTGATCACCACCGCGCCGACGGTGGTCTATCAGGTGCAGATGCGCGACGGCACCATGGCCCAGGTCGAGAACCCGGCCAAGATGCCGGACCCGAGCAAGATCGACGCGATCCTGGAACCGATCGTCACGGTCAACCTGTACATGCCGCAGGATTACGTCGGCTCGGTGATCACGCTGTGCACGCAGAAGCGGGGCACGCAGGTCAACATGAGCTACCACGGCAAGCAGGTGCAGCTGACCTACGAGATTCCGATGGCCGAGATCGTGCTCGATTTCTTCGACCGGCTCAAATCGGTATCGCGCGGCTACGCGTCGATGGATTACGAGTTCAAGGAGTACCGCGTTTCCGATGTGGTCAAGGTCGATATCCTGATCAACGGCGACAAGGTCGATGCGCTCTCGATCATCGTGCACCGCTCCAATTCGCAATACCGGGGCCGGGAGGTTGCCGCCAAGATGCGTGAAATCATTCCGCGCCAGATGTACGACGTCGCCATTCAGGCGGCAATCGGCTCGAACATCATCGCGCGCGAAAACGTCAAGGCGCTGCGCAAGAACGTGCTGGCCAAATGCTATGGCGGCGATATCTCGCGCAAGAAGAAACTGCTGGAAAAGCAGAAGGCCGGCAAGAAGCGCATGAAGCAGGTCGGCACGGTGGAAATTCCACAGGAAGCGTTCCTGGCCATTCTGCAGGTCGAAGAGAAATGACGCGCCGGACGGCAAACGTGGCGAATCGGCGCAGCGCCGGTCCAGCCTACATGCCCCCCGGCCCGCACCAATAAGATTTCGCCAACGATCTAGCCGTCATGAATTTTGCACTGATCCTTTTTGTGCTGGTGGTCATCACCGGTATTGCCTGGGTGGCCGACAAGCTGGTGTTCCAGAAACAGCGCCGCGTATCGGCGCAGGCCGCGCTGGCCGAGTTCGATGCGCGCCGCGCCGCGATGCCCGGCCATGGCGCCGGCACCGAAATCGAGACCTCGCGCAGCCGCCTGGCCGAGGAGAAGCTGCGCCAGCCGTGGTGGCTCGAGTATTCGGCCAGCTTCTTCCCGGTGATTCTGGCGGTGTTCGTGCTGCGTTCGTTCGTCGTCGAGCCGTTCAAGATCCCGTCCGGCTCGATGATCCCGACGCTGCTGATCGGCGACTTCATCCTGGTCAACAAGTACGAGTACGGCCTGCGCCTGCCGGTGATCAACAAGAAGATCGTTTCGCTGGGCGAGCCGCAGCGCGGCGACGTGATGGTGTTCCGCTATCCGAAGGACCCGTCGCTCGACTACATCAAGCGCGTGATCGGCGTGCCCGGCGATGTCGTCAGCTATGAAAACAAGCGGCTGACCGTCAACGGCAAGCCGGCCCAATACGAACCGCTGCCCGAGTACCTGGACGAGGAACGGCTGTCGTACTCGAAGCATTACCGCGAGACGCTGCCGGGCGGCGCACCGCATGGCATCCTGAACGATGCCGACCGTCCGGCCTTCGTGGCGGGCGCCGACCCCGATTTCCCGTTCCGCGAAAACTGCACTTACAATCAGCAGGGCGTGACCTGCAAGGTGCCGTCGGGTCACTATTTCGTCATGGGGGATAACCGGGACAACAGCCTGGATTCGCGCTATTGGGGCTTCGTGCCGGACGAGAACATCGTCGGCAAGGCATTCCTGATCTGGATGAATCTCGGCAACCTGGGCCGGGTGGGGTCGTTCCAATAAAGGGCGGCCGCCGGCCGGAGCGCGCCATTCGACTACCTCTTCGGGAACGCAGTACTGACATGAACCTCGACGCCTTGCAGCAACGACTCGGCTACCGTTTCAGCAAGCCCGAATTGCTGCAGCAGGCGCTGACGCACCGCAGCCATAGCGCGCAGCACAACGAGCGGCTCGAATTCCTCGGCGACTCGGTGCTGAACTGCGCCGTCGCGGACATGCTGTACGGCATGTTCGGCAAGCTCGACGAGGGCGATCTGTCGCGGGTACGGGCCAATCTGGTCAAGCAGCAGGCGCTGTACGAGATCGCGCAGATGCTGCAGCTGTCCGAGTCGCTGCGGCTGGGCGAGGGGGAGCTGAAAAGCGGCGGTTTCCGCCGCCCCTCGATCCTCGCGGACGCCCTCGAAGCCATCGTCGGTGCGGTCTTTCTCGACGCCGGTTTCGAGGCCGCCCGCAGCCTGATCCGCAAGCTCTATATCCCGATCCTCGAGCAGGTCGACCCCCGCACGCTCGGCAAGGACGCCAAGACGCTGCTGCAGGAATACCTGCAGGGCCACAAGATCGCGCTGCCCCAGTACAACGTGATCGCGACCCATGGCGCCGCCCATAACCAGCAGTTTGAAGTCGAATGCATCGTGCCTAAACTGGAGGTGCAGGTATTCGGCACCGGGGCCTCGCGCCGCGCCGCCGAACAGGCGGCCGCCAAGCTGGCGCTGGAAGAGGTGCAGCGGCTGGTGCCCCAGCTGCTCAAGCGCAGCCGCGCCGAACGCACCGGCAAGACCCGCAAGCAGCCCGTTCCCCCGGATCCGCAGTTGTCTCTCAGGTTGAAGGAATGACCGAATCGAATCGCCCGCAGCCGCAGTCCTCGGACTCCGCCGCGGCAAACCCGCCCGCGGCATTCCGCTGCGGCACCGTGGCCATCGTCGGGCGGCCCAACGTCGGCAAGTCGACCCTGGTCAATGCGCTGGTCGGCCAGAAGATCAGCATCACCTCCCGCAAGGCCCAGACCACGCGCCACCGGCTGGTCGGCATCCAGACCACCGACGACACCCAATACGTGTTCGTCGACACGCCGGGCTTTCAGACCCGGCATGCCAGCGCCCTGAATCGCTCGCTCAATCGCGCGGTCACGTCGACGCTGTCGTCGGTCGACCTGGTGCTGTTCGTGGTCGAGGCCGGGCAATACGGCCCGGACGACGAGAAGGTGCTGACGCTGCTGCCGCGCAATACGCCGGTGCTGCTGGTCGTCAACAAGATCGACCGCGTGCCCGGCGAGCGGCGTTCGGAAATCATGTTCCCCTTCCTCGAGAAGATGGGGCAGCAGTTTCCGTTCCGCGAGGTGGTGCCGATGTCCGCGAAGACGCGCGACCATGTCGAACGCCTGCTCGGCATCATCCGGCCCTATCTGCCGGAAGGCGAGCCGATGTACGACGCCGATGCGATGACCGACCGCAGCGAGCGCTTCCTCGCCTCGGAGATCATCCGCGAGAAGGTGTTCCGCTGGACCGGCGACGAGCTGCCGTACACCAGCACCGTCATCATCGACAAGTTCGAGACCGAAGGCCGGCTGCGGCGCGTGTTCGCCACCATCCTGGTCGAGCGCGATGCGCACAAGGCGATGGTGATCGGCAGCAAGGGCGCCAAGCTCAAGCAGATCTCCACCGAGGCGCGCCTGGACATGGAGAAGCTGTTCGACGGCAAGGTCTACCTGGAGCTGTGGATCAAGGTCAAGAGCGGCTGGGCCGACAACGAAGCCGGATTGCGTGCCTACGGATATGAGTGACCGCCCGGCGGTCCCGGCGCCTGCGCGGCGCGGGACCGCCTCCGCGCGCCGCGCGGACCCGGTGGCCGAGGAAGCCGCCGAAGTGCTCGACAGCGTCGGCGCCGAGCTGGCCAGCGCGCGCGCGATGATGGATCGCGCGATGCGGATCGTACCGGCGCGCACCGAGCTGCGCGTGGTCAATCAGCCGGGCTTCGTGCTGCATGCCTGGCCGTATCGCGAAACCAGCCTGATCGTCGATGTCTTCACGCGCGATCACGGCCGCATGGCGCTGGTCGCCAAGGGCGCCAAGCGCCCGCATTCGGCGCTGCGCGCGGTGCTGCAGCATTTCCTGCCGATCTCGCTGTCGTGGAGCGGGCGCGGCGAGGTCAAGACATTGACCCGCGCCGAATGGATCGGCGGCATGCCGCCGCTGGCCGGCGAGGCGCTGCTGTCCGGCTTCTATCTGAACGAGCTGCTGTTGCGCTTCTGCCCGCGCGAGGACGCGCACGAAGCGCTGTTCCGCCATTACATGGCGACGCTGACGCGGCTGGGGCAGGGCGAGCCGGCCGGGCTGGTGCTGCGCAGCTTCGAGCGGGTGCTGCTGCAGGAGACCGGCTTCGCGGTGGCGTTCGATCGCTGCACCTCGACCGGCGAGGCGGTGCAGCCGGGGCTGGACTACGTGTACCAGCCCGAGCGCGGCGTGCGGCGCGCGCATGCCAGCGATCCGTCGTCGTGGCCGGTGGTGTCGGGGCAGACTCTGCTCGACATGTCGAGCGACGACTACAGCCGGCCGCAGACCGTCACGCAGAGCCGCGCGCTGATGCGCTTTCTTCTGCATTATCATCTGCAAGGCGTGCCACTGAAGACGCGCCAGATCCTGATCGACCTGCAAGCCCTGTGATCACCCTATGATTTTCCACGCTCATCCCGGCGTCATTGCGCTCGGCGTCAACATCGACCACGTGGCGACGCTGCGCAACGCGCGCGGCACCGTGTATCCGGATCCGATCCAGGCCGCGCTGCAGGCCGAGGAGGCCGGCGCGGACCTGATCACGCTGCATCTGCGCGAGGATCGCCGCCATATCCGCGACGCCGATGTGCGCGCGCTGCGGCCGCAGCTGGCCACGCGGATGAACCTCGAATGCGCGCTGACGCAGGAGATGCTGGACATCGCCTGCGAGATCCGTCCGCAGGACGTCTGCCTGGTGCCCGAGCGCCGCGAGGAAGTGACCACCGAAGGCGGCCTCGACGTGGCCGGCCGCTTCGAGCAGGTCAAGGCGGCGTGCCGGCAGCTGGCCGATGCGGGCATCCGCGTGTCGCTGTTCATCGATGCGCAGCCCGAGCAGATCGAGGCCGCCGCCGCCAGCGGCGCGCCGGTGATCGAGCTGCATACCGGCCGCTATGCCGATGCGGAAACCGCTGACGTCCAGGCGCTCGAATTTCGCCGCATCGCCGATGGCGTCGAGACCGGCCTCAAGCATGGCCTGGTGGTCAACGCCGGCCACGGCCTGCACTACACCAATGTGCAGCCGATCGCCGCGCTGCCAGGCATCGCGGAACTGAATATCGGCCATGCCATCGTCGCCCACGCGGTATTTGCCGGCTGGCAGAACGCGGTGCGCGAGATGAAGGCGATCATGGTCGCCGCCCGGCTCGGCACGCGCTATCCCGCGCCGAAGGCTCCGGCGTGATCTACGGCGTCGGCACCGACATCATCCAGATCGAACGCGTGCGCGGCGTGATGGCCCGCACCGGCGGGCGCTTCGCCGAGAAGGTGCTCGGGGCGCAGGAACTCGCGATCTACCACCGGCGCCGCGCCCGCGTCGAGAAGCGCGGTCTGGCCTTCCTGGCCACGCGTTTCGCCGCCAAGGAGGCCTTCTCCAAGGCGATCGGGCTGGGCATGCACTGGCCGATGACCTGGCGTGCGATGGAGCTGCTGAACCTGCCGTCGGGCGAGCCGTATGCGCATTGCCACGGCGAGCTGGCGCAATGGCTGGGCGACCGCGGACTGACGGTGCGCGTCAGCGTCAGCGACGAACACGACTATGCGGTCGCCTTCGCGATCGCGGAACGGACGGGGCCGGCCGAAGGATCGGGCGTGGCCTTCCCCAGATAACACGGATCACTCCTTCTCTTTTCACCGATGACCAAGAAGAACGCAGGCAAGCGACCCGGCCCGGTCGTGCTGGATGTCAAGGGCAAGCAGCTGGACGCCGACGATGCACGCCGCATTTCGCATCCGCTGACCGGCGGCGTAATCCTGTTCGCGCGCAACTTCGAATCGCGCGCGCAACTGGTGTCGCTGACGCGCGAGATCCGCGCGCTGCGCGACGACGTGCTGATCTGCATCGACCATGAAGGCGGCCGCGTGCAGCGCTGCAAGACGGACGGCTTCACCCATCTGCCGGCGATGGCCAAACTGGGCGAGCTGTGGGATCGCGACGTGCTGGCCGCAACCCGCGCCGCGGTGGCCTGCGGCTATGTGCTGGCCGCCGAGCTGCGCGCCTGCGATATCGACCTGTCGTTCACGCCGGTGCTCGATCTCGACTATGGCCGCAGCGGCGTGATCGGCGATCGCGCCTTCCACGCCGACCCGCGCGTGGTGGCGATGCTGGCCAATCATCTGACCCATGGTCTGCTGCTGGCCGGCATGGCCAATTGCGGCAAGCATTTCCCGGGACACGGCCACGTCGAAGCCGATTCGCACGTCGCGGTGCCCGTCGACGAGCGCACCCTGGACGAGATCCTCGAACAGGACGTGCGGCCGTATCAGTGGATGGGCATGACGCTGGCCTCGGTGATGCCGGCCCACGTGATCTACCCGAAGGTCGACCCGAATCCCGCCGGCTTCTCGCGCTACTGGCTGCAGGACATCCTGCGCGGCCAGCTGGGTTTCGAGGGCGTGATCTTCAGCGACGACCTCAGCATGGAAGGCGCCAGCGTCGCGGGCACCGTCACGCAGGGCGCGCGCGCCGCGCTGGACGCCGGCTGCGACATGGTGCTGATCTGCAATCATCCCGAGCGCGCCGACCAGCTGCTGGCCGAGCTCGACGTGTCGATCGACAAGGCCTCGCAGCGGCGCGTGCGCCGGCTGTTCGCACGCGGCAAGGCAATGGACTGGAACAAGCTGGAGCAGGATGCGGGCTATCGCAGCGCGCTGCGGCAGCTGCGCGACGAGGCGCTGATCGGCTGAGGCCGTCGCGCTCGCGGCGAGGAACGCCCCGCAATGAAAAAGGGCAGCCGGTCGGGCTGCCCTTTTTTCGTCTCGGCACGGACCGCGAGGGCCCGTTCCCGTCGCCTTAGTTGGCGCGGCTGCGGTATTCGCCGGTGCGGGTGTCGATTTCGATCTTGTCGCCGATGTTGCAGAACAGCGGCACCTGCAGTTCGAAGCCGGTATTGATCTTGGCGTTCTTCAGCACCTTGCCCGACGAGGTGTCGCCCTTGACGGCCGGCTCGGTGTAGACGATCTCGCGCACCAGCGTGGTCGGCATTTCAACCGAGATGGCCTTGTCGTTGTAGAACACCACTTCGACGTTCATGCCGTCTTCGAGGTAGTGCAGGGCGTCGCCCATGTTGTCGCTTTCGACTTCGTACTGGTTGTAGTCGGCGTCCATGAACACGTACATCGGGTCGGCGAAGTACGAGTAGGTGCACTCCTTGCGATCGAGCACGACCACTTCGAACTTGTCGTCGGCCTTGAACACGGCCTCGCCCGGCGCGTCGGTCAGCAGGTTCTTGTACTTCATCTTGACGACCGCGGCGTTGCGGCCCGACTTGTTGTACTCGGCCTTCTGCACGACCATCGGATCGGCCCCGATCATGAACACGTTACCGACGCGGAGTTCCTGTGCGGTTTTCATCTGAACTAATCTTCCTGAATTAAGAATGTCTGGGAGTTCGGCGTGGCGAGGGCGCGCCGCGGGGGCGCGTTCGCGATCCGTGCTCAGTTCCCGCGCGGGGCCCGCGGGTCGGACGCCGCAAGGCGCCGTGCGGGCAACCCAGGATGTCCAGCCCGGCCGCCATCAAATCAACCCGCTATTTTACCCGACTTTCGCAAAACGCTACGAGGTTCGCTGCGAGATCGCCGAGCGCGGCCAGGCTGTGCGGCCAGCGCTGGGCCGTGCGGGCCAGGCCAGGCAGCGCGTCGCGCAGGCCATCCCACGCGGCCGCGACGTCCTCGGGTGCCGCAGCGCCGTTCCACACATGCCAGAAGCGGGTGAGTGCCTCCGCGTCGGCCGGCGCGCCGATCTGCTGCCGATACAGCGCCAGGAAGGCGTCCAGCTTGACGCGATGGGCGTCGTCGGCCTGCGGGTAGATATGCCAGACGAAGGGACGCGCGGCCCACTGCGCGCGGACGAACGAGTCCTCGCCCCGCACGAAGTTGAGATCGCAGGCCCATAGCAGCTCGTCGAACTGCTCCTGCGGCAGGAACGGCACCTGCTGCAGATGCAGGCTGCCCAGCGCAACGGCGGCGCCGGGCGATGCAGCCGCGGCGGCGTCCACGCCGGCCCAGGCAAACGCCTGCTGCGCCGCCGGGCCGGACGGCATCAGGCACTGCACCGGCTCGTCGCCGTCGCGCCAGCGGGCCAGCAGGGCCGGCAGCGCGGGATTCGGATAAGCGAACAGGCTGATGCGCCGCGCCCCGTCGATCGGCGTCACGCCGAGCCGGTGCCACAGCCGCGCCTGCGCCGCCGGCGAACCGGTGAAGTGGCGCCGCTGCATGCTAAGCAGCGATTCGCGCAGCACGCCGCCGGTGCCCGGCTCGAAGCCCGGGAAGAAGAAGTACTTGGTCAGCGGCAGGCGCGGATGCGGCGAGGCCATGCCATGGTGTTCGCGCACCCATGGCTCGGCGCTCAGGTATTCGAGATTGACCCAGACCGGCTTGCGCGGGGCCTGGGCCATGCGCGCGACGAAACCCGGCGGCAGCTCGCAGGCGAAAGCCTCGATCACCGCGTCGTGCGGCGCGATCTCGCCTGTCGACGCACCCGCGGGCTCGCCCAGGCCCTCGTCGCTGCCCGCGATCCAGCGGCGCACCTCGACGCCGGCCAGGCGCTGGTGGCTGGCGGCGGGATCGATTGCCGGCGCCAGACGGGAAAAACTCGCCAGATCGTCGACCCACAGACGCACCGCGTGGCCATGCTCCTGCGCCAGCTGGCGGGCCAGCCGCCAGCAGACACCGATGTCGCCGAAGTTGTCGATCACGGTGCAGAAGATGTCCCAGGAGCGGATGGTCATAGCCGGAATTGCTCTAAACTTGCGATTTTAGAGCCCCGCGAGCCTTCGCGCGTGCAGCGTTCCACGTTCGCGGCGGCCCATCGCATGTTCCTGCCGCCTTCCCCGATGTCACGTCCGGACCCGCATCCCACTGGCTCGCCCGCCGAGGCCGAGCCGAGTATTGACACGCCTGAGCCGGTGCCGATCGACGCGTCGACTGCGCCCGCACAGGCCGGCGTACCGGAGCAGGGCCCGGACCAGGAGCAGGAAGGCGGCTTCGACCCGCGCACGGCGATTGCCGCGCTGCCGGGCCTGCCCGGGGTCTACCGCTATTACGACGCGGCCGGCGCCGTGCTCTACGTCGGCAAGGCGCGCGACCTGAAGAAGCGCGTCTCGAGCTATTTCAACAAGACCCAGCTGTCGCCGCGCATCGCGATGATGGTGTCGCGCATCGCCCGCATCGACACCACGGTGGTCCGCAGCGAGGCCGAGGCGCTGCTGCTCGAGAACAATCTGATCAAGGCGCTGACGCCGCGCTACAACATCCTGTTCCGCGACGACAAGTCGTATCCGCTGCTGAAGCTGTCGGCGCACCGCTATCCGCGCATGGCGTACTACCGCGGCGCGACCGACAAGCGCCACCAGTATTTCGGCCCGTTCCCGAGCGCGCATGCGGTGCGCGAAAGCATGCAGATCCTGCAGAAGGTGTTCCAGCTGCGGACCTGCGAAGACACGGTCTTCAACAACCGCACGCGGCCGTGCCTGCTGCATCAGATCCACCGCTGCACGGCGCCCTGCGTCGGCGCGATCAGCGAGGAGGATTACGCGCGCGATGTGGGCAACGCCGCCCGTTTCCTGCAGGGCCGTCAGAAGGAGGTGCTGGAGGGGCTGCAGCAGAAGATGGAGCAGCACGCCGAGCGGCTCGAGTTCGAGCAGGCCGCGGCCGTGCGCGACCAGATCGGCGCGCTGTCGACGGTGCTCAAGCGCCAGGCCGTCGAGGAAGTCGGCCAGAGCAGCGACATCGATATCCTGGCCGTTGCGGTGCAGGGCGGGCGCGCCTGCGTCAATCTGGCGATGGTGCGCGGCGGCCGGCATCTGGGCGACAAGGCGTATTTCCCCGCCCATGTCGAAGAGGCGGCGATGATCGTCGACGAGGAGGGCGAGGACGTGGTCGCCACGGCCGAGGCGGCCGAACCGCTCGAACCGGGCGCACCGGCCGAGGCGGTCGAGGTGGCCGAGGCAGCCGAGGCAGCAGCGCCCGGCGCCGCGACGGCCGAACGTGTCGCTGCCAACGTGCTGGCCGCCTTCATGGCGCAGCACTACCTCGATCAGCCGGTGCCGCCGATCCTGGTGGTCAGCCACGCGCCCGCCGACGGCGCGCTGATGGAGGCGCTGACGATGCAGGCCGGCCGCCGCATCACGCTGATCCGCCAGCCGCAGGGCCAGCGGCGGGCGTGGCTGGAGATGGCGCAGCAGGGGGCGGCGCTCGCGCTGGCGCGGCGTCTGGCCGAGCAGGGCAGCCAGGAGGCGCGTACGCGGGCGCTGGCCGAAACCATCGGCATCGAACTCGACGATCTGGGCGCGCTGCGGGTCGAATGCTTTGACATCAGCCATACCGCCGGCGAGGCGACCCAGGCCTCTTGCGTGGTGTTCCATCACCACGCGATGCAGAACAGCGAATACCGGCGCTACAACATCGACGGCATCACGCCGGGCGACGACTACGCGGCGATGCGCCAGGTGCTGACGCGCCGCTATCAGAAGCTGGTCGAACGCGGCCAGGAGGACAGCGCCGCGATGCCGCATATCGTGCTGATCGATGGCGGCAAGGGGCAGGTCGAGGTCGCGCGGCAGGTCTTCGAGGAACTGGGGCTCGATATCGGGTTGCTGGTCGGCGTGGCCAAGGGGGAGGGCCGCAAGGTCGGACTCGAGACGCTGGTGTTCGCCGACGGCCGGCCCGCGCTGGAGTTGGGGCAGGGCAGCGCCGCGCTGATGCTGGTCGCGCAGATCCGCGACGAGGCGCACCGCTTCGCCATCACCGGCATGCGCGCGCGCCGCGCCAAGACGCGCACCACCTCGCGGCTGGAAGAGATCGAAGGGATCGGCGCGCGCCGGCGGCAGAAGCTGCTGACCCGCTTCGGCGGCATCCGCGGCGTGATGGCCGCCAGCGTCGACGAGCTCGCCAGCGTCGACGGGATATCGCGTACGCTGGCCGAGGAAATTTACCGGCAGTTGCACTGACCGGCGCCGGTTCGCTTCGAGAAATGCTCAATTGATGTCGGAATCGGCGACAATCGCGTGATTGTCCCGTCCTCGACCCTGCCGATCCGCCTATGCCGCTGAATATTCCGATCCTGCTGACCTGGCTGCGCGTCGCCATGATCCCGCTCGTGGTCGGCGTCTTCTATCTGCCCGATGCCTGGCTGTCGATGCCCAACAAGAACCTGACGGCGGCCGTCTTCTTCATCGTCGCGGCGGCCACGGACTGGCTGGACGGATTCCTCGCGCGGCGCTGGAACCAGACCTCGTCGTTCGGCGCCTTTCTCGACCCGGTCGCCGACAAGCTGATGGTCGCCGCCGCGCTGCTGTCGCTGCTGGCGCTGGACCGCGTCAGCGACCTGATCGCGCTGGTGATCATCGGTCGCGAGATCACCATTTCGGCGCTGCGCGAGTGGATGGCGCAGATCGGCGCCTCGAAGAGCGTTGCCGTCAATTTCCTGGGCAAGCTCAAGACCACGTTCCAGATGATCGCGATCCCGCTGCTGCTGTTCGACGCGCCGCTGTTCGGCATCGACGCCGGCATGCTGGGCGGCTGGCTGATCTACGTGGCCGCGGTGCTGACCCTTTGGTCGATGTTCTACTACATGAAACTCGCGTGGCCGCAGATCCGCGAGCGCAGCGCGGCCGCCGCCCGGGCCGCCGCGCAAAAGTGAGGATCACTGCAAAAATATGCTTGACTTCATTGTCGGATGTTTGCATAATTTCGTTCTCGCTTCTGACGAAACAAAACGAACGAAGCGAGATGCAGAAAGAAGCGGTCTATATGCAGTGATTTAGCACCGTTTTACTGCATGTGCAGTACGCAGGACACTGCGGGAGTAGCTCAGTTGGTAGAGCGCAACCTTGCCAAGGTTGAGGTCGCGAGTTCGAGACTCGTCTCCCGCTCCAGAATTTTCTGGTCGATCCGGTCACGACTTCCGGGTTAGCCGCAGCAGGTGTCATGCGGGAGTAGCTCAGTTGGTAGAGCGCAACCTTGCCAAGGTTGAGGTCGCGAGTTCGAGACTCGTCTCCCGCTCCAGTCCGAAAGGGAAGCAGCGCTTCCCTTTTTAGTTTGCGATGCTGCCGCATCGGCCTCCGGCGCCCGGAAGCCACAGCGGCTACAATCCAGCATCCAGGTCACCCGGCGGGGTGGCAGAGTGGTTATGCAGCGGCCTGCAAAGCCGTGTACGCCGGTTCGATTCCGACCCCCGCCTCCATCGATCTCCCTGCGCTGTAGCAACCGGTCCGCGGTCTTGCCGCCGGTTCTTCCCGTTCACGATGTATTTCCTGCGCCTTTTCGCGGCTTTACCGCGTGGCGCGCGTGATACATTACGTCTATCGCACTTGTCGTCGCCGCTGCTGGACCATGCCGGCAACGTGCCCCGGCCCTCACGCCGCGGGCGCCGCTGCCGGTGGCGACGACTCCCATTCGGTTTCATTTCCGCAGGCTGTCCGCCCGGGCGGCGCCGGCACCAGGCCCCGTCGATGGCGGCGTGTCCGCGTCGATCGGGACCGGATCGCCGTTCGACTACCCGGCGCCACGCCGGCCATCAGAAGGAAACCACCACGCATGCATCACGCTACTCCGCTCATCAGCACCATCGTCGGCGGCATCGTCCTGGCCTTTGTCCTCGGTGCGTTGGCGGGGCGCTTACGGTTGCCGCCGTTGATCGGCTACCTGTGTGCGGGCGTGGTGGTCGGACCCCATACGCCGGGCTACACCGCCGACCAGGCGCTGGCGCCGGAGCTGGCCGAGCTGGGCGTGATCCTGCTGATGTTCGGCGTGGGCCTGCATTTCTCGATCCGCGACCTGATGGCAGTGCGCAAGATCGCGATCCCGGGCGCGGTGGCGCAGATCGGCATCGCCACGTTGCTTGGCATGGGCGTGGCCTGGGGCTTCGGCTGGAGCTGGGGGCAGGGTCTGGTCTATGGGCTGGCGCTGTCGGTGGCGAGTACCGTGGTGCTGCTCAAGGCATTGCAGGACCGCGATCTGGTCGATAGCGAGCAGGGCCGCATCGCGGTCGGCTGGCTGGTGGTCGAGGATCTGGCCATGGTGCTGGCGCTGGTGCTGCTGCCGGCGCTGTCGGGTCTGCTGGTGCCGGCGGGCACCGGCGGCGACGCCGAGGCGGCCAGCGTGACCGATATCCTGCTGACGGTGGCGCTGACCCTCGGCAAGGTCGCGGCCTTCGTCGCCGTGATGCTGGTGATCGGCCGCCGCTTCATTCCGTGGATGCTCGAGCGCATCGTCTGGACCGGCAGCCGCGAGCTGTTCCGGCTCGGCGTGCTGGCGACAGCGCTCGGCGTGGCGTTCGGCGCCTATTCGCTGTTCGGTGTTTCGTTCGCGCTCGGCGCCTTCTTCGCCGGCATGGTGCTGGCCGAGTCGGAATTCAGCCACCGCGCCGCCGAGGAATCGCTACCGCTGCGGGACGCCTTCGCCGTGCTGTTCTTCGTCTCGGTCGGCATGCTGTTCGACCCGATGGTGCTGGTGCGCGACCCGTGGGGCGTCCTGGCGACCGTATCCATCATCGTGGTCGGCAAATCGGTGGCAGCCCTCGGTATCGTGCGGATGTTCGGCTATTCGAACCGGACCGGCATGACGATTGCCGCGAGCCTTGCGCAGATCGGCGAGTTCTCGTTCATTCTGGCCAGCCTCGGCGTGTTCCTGCAGATCCTGCCCGAGCGCGCCCAGAGTCTGATCCTGGCGGGCGCCTTGCTGTCGATCGTGCTCAATCCGCTGCTGTTCCGCTGGCTGGACCGTTACGTGGCGCGTCAGAACGAAGCGGGCGAGGCGCAGGCGGCGTAATCAGTGCGACGGGGCCGTGTCCGGGCCCGGTCGGCTTTTCGACCGCTCCAGTTCTTCCGGTTCTTCCAGTTCCAGCCGTGGCGCGGTCTTGCGCAGGTATTCGGTAAAGGCCAGCAGGCCCTGGGTCGGATACTTGTCCTGATGCACGACCAGATGCCAGGGCCGCACCAGCCGCGGCAGGCCGCGGCGCAGCGCCACCAGCGTGCCGCGCGCCAGCTCGTCGCGCACCACATGCAGCGACAGGCAGCTGACGCCGAAGCCGCTCATCACTGCGCGCTTGATCGCTTCGGCGTTGCCCAACTCGAGCGCAAAGCGTAACGGACCGAGCAGCGGGGCCAGCCGCTGCTCGACGATCTCGCGCGTGCCCGAGCCGCGCTCCCGCACCAGCCAGTCCGCCTCGCGCAGCGCCGCCAGATCGCCATCGGCCTGCGCCAGCGGGTGGCTAGCGCCCACGACCACTACCATCTCGTCGTCGCACCAGTGCACGCTGGACAGCTCGCGTTCATGGCAGGTGCCCTCGATCAGCCCGATATCCACTTCCAGGCGCAACAGCTGCTGCAACACGTCATGGGTGTTGCCGATGCTGAGGTCCAGTGCGCAGGGTTGGCGCTGGGCCTGGCGGAAGCCGGTCAGCAGCGCGGGCAGCAGGTAGCTGCCGATCGTATTGCTGGCCGCGATGCGCAGCTGCACGCCGGCGTCGGCGGCGAAGCGCTCCAGTTCATGCGCTTGGTCCAGCAGCGACAGCGCGCGCGGGAAGAATTGCCGCCCGGTCTCGTTGATGGTCAGCCGTTTGGCAACGCGGTCGAACAGGCGCCGGTCCAGGGCACGCTCCAGATCGGCCAGCGCCGCGCTGACGGCGGACTGCGACATCGCCAGCGCCTCGGCGGCGGCGGTCGTGCTGCCGTGCTGGACCACGGCCACAAAAACGGCGAGCTGGCGCAGCGTCAGCCGCAACGGGCGATGTTGCATATCTATATATCCGGTAAGAAATAACGATATTACCTGTTTTACAGATGAAAGGTCGGTTGTTACGCTGGCGTCATTCTTAGCCGCCCGTGTCGCCACCACGCCATGCCGACCACCTCCATCC
>NZ_JAGFTW010000006.1:0-194107 GCF_017598945.1 Cupriavidus gilardii | reverse complement strand
CGCCGGCAAGCCCTTCAAGGTTGCCATTACCGCGTGTATGCGCAAGCTGCTAACGGTCCTCAACGCGATGGTGAAGTCCGGTCAGCCATGGCAGAACAACATGCCCACTTGACACGGTTGCTCTCCCGCCCGGGAGAGGGAAACCGTCAGCCGTCACGCATACGGCTGGCGCAGCAACACCATCAAGGCCCCTGAGCCGCCCTCGGCGCCACGCGCCTCCACGAAGGCCAGCACTTCCTCCTTCTGCACCAGCCAGCTGCGCACCTTGCCCTTGAGCACCGGCTGCTTGTCCGGCGAGCCGTTGCCTTTGCCGTGGATCACGCGCACGCAGCGCACGCCGCGCCGCACGCAACGGCGCAGGAAATCGGCCAGCGCCTCGCGCGCCTCGTCGCGGCGCAGCCCGTGCAGATCGATCCGGTCTTGCGGCACCCATTCGCCGCGCCGCAGCTTGCGAATCACGTCGTCGCCGATGCCGGGGCGGCGGAACGACAGCGTGTCGTCGGTCTCCAGCAGGTTTTCCACGTCGAACTGATCGGACAGCGAGGCCGCGAGCACGGCCTGGTCGTCGAGCTGGCTTTGCACCGGCACCGGATCGGGGCGCCGGGCCGGCGGCATCACGCGATTGCGATCGCGCAATGTCTGGACATTGCCGATGCTGTTGCGGAACACATTGGCCTCCAGGGCAGCCTGGCGCGCCGCTTCCTCGGCGGCAAGACGCTCGGCCTCGCGGCGCTCGGCATCGGCCTTCATCTGATCGCGCAGGCGCGCCAGATCGTCGAGGCCAAGGCGGGTACGGGCGGGAGTCGGGGAGGACCCGGCAGGGCGGCCGGATTTGCTGGCACCGTGCTTCATGATGGGAAAGCAGAACCGCCGCGTGGCGGCGGGCAAGACCGTGAAACCGGCAAGGTAACACGATCCGGCGCAGAAGGTAGCGCAGGCGGATCGGTGGAGATCCCTCTCCCCCGGCCCCTCTCCCGCAAGCGGGAGAGGGGAGAAAACCAGTGGCAGCAGATACGCGGGCTTTCCCCTCTCCCGCTGGCAGGAGAGGGTGAAAGCCAGGGGCAGCAGACACGCCGGTTTTCCCCTCTCCCGCTTGCGGGAGAGGGGCAGGGGGAGAGGGCAAGCTCGCCGCAAGGCGAGCAAACAACCTTACTTCAGCGCTTCGACATAGCGTTGCGCGTCGAGCGCGGCCATGCAGCCGGTGCCCGCGCTGGTGATGGCCTGGCGATAGACGTGATCCTGCACGTCGCCGGCGGCAAACACGCCCGGGATGTTGGTGGCCGTGGCGTCGCCCGACAGGCCGCTCTTGGTCACGATATAGCCGTTGTTCATCTCCAGCTGGCCGACGAACAGGTCGGTGTTCGGCTTGTGCCCGATCGCGACGAACACGCCGGCGAGCTTGCGCTCCTCGGTGGTGCCGCTCTGCACATTGCGGATGCGTACGCCGGTCACGCCCGACTCGTCGCCCAGCACCTCGTCCAGCACGGTGTTCCAGACGATTTCGACGCGGCCTTCCTTCTCGCGCGCCAGCAGGCGATCGACGAGGATCGGCTCGGCGCGGAACTTGTCGCGGCGATGGATCACGGTGACCTTGCTGGCGATATGCGACAGATACAGGGCCTCTTCGACCGCGGTATTGCCGCCGCCGATCACCGCGACTTCCTGATTCTTGTAGAAGAAGCCGTCGCAGGTCGCGCAGGCCGACACACCGCGGCCCATGAAGTTTTCTTCGGAGGGCAGGCCCAGATACTGCGCCGAGGCGCCGGTGGCGATGATCAGCGCGTCGCAGGTGTACTCGCCGGCGTCGCCGATCAGTCGGATCGGACGCTCGGTCAGCTTGGCCGTATGGATGTGGTCGAAGATGATTTCGGTCTTGAAGCGCTCGGCATGCTCGAGGAAGCGCTGCATCAGCTCGGGGCCCTGCACGCCGTTCGGATCGGCCGGCCAGTTCTCCACGTCGGTGGTGGTCATCAGCTGACCGCCCTGGGCCAGGCCGGTGATCAGCACCGGCTCCAGATTGGCGCGCGCCGCGTAGACGGCGGCGGTGTAGCCGGCGGGACCGGAACCGAGAATCAGCACTTTCGCGTGTTTGGCCATGATGCGTTCCTGTGGCCGGCGTGCGCGGCGCGCCGGCATGGGTATCGAAAACCCGCATTATAAGTGGACCGGCGTTGGCGCATTGTTGCAAATTCCAATGGCGGCGATAGCCTGCGGCGGGGGTAAAATGCGGCCACCGCAATTCCTCCCGGCGCCCCGGCGCGCCGCGATCTTCAACGACGCATGGCCAGAACCACCACGACCACCCGCACCGATCCCTCCGTCCTGCCTTCCCGCATCGGCAAGCTGTTGGGAGAAGTGCGCTGGTTCCTGCTGCTGGCCGCGACGCTGGCCTTCCTGTGCATCCTGGCCAGCTACAGCAAGGCCGATCCGGGCTGGTCGCACGCCAATCAGGTCGCGCAGATCCATAACCTGGGCGGCCGCGTCGGCGCCTGGATGGCCGACGTGCTGTTCTTCATCTTCGGCTTCTCCGCCTACTGGCTCGGCGTGCTGCTGGTGCGCCGCTGCTGGCGCGGCTGGCGCGTGCTGACTGCCGAATTCCCCGACCAGGTCGAGCAGGCACGCCAGGGCGTGGTGGTCAGCTGGATCGGCTTCGGCCTGACGCTGGCCGCCAGCATGGGCCTCGAAGCGGTCCGCATGTATCCGCTGCGCGAGGCGCTGCCGCGCGCGCCCGGCGGCGTGCTGGGCGATCTGCTGGGGGGCTGGCTGCAGACGGCACTGGGCTTCACCGGCGCCACGCTGTTGCTGCTGCTGATGCTGGCGATCGGCCTGTCGCTGTTCTTCCATTTCTCCTGGCTGTCGGTCTGCGAGAAGGTCGGCGGCTTCGTCGAGACCGCCTTCCTCGGCTTCAAGGCGCGCCGCGAGAGCAAGCAGGACCGCATCATCGGCGAGGCCGCCAAGGTCGAGCGCACCGAAACCGTCGAGGTCCAGCGTGTGCGCATCGAGGAGGCGGCGCCGGTGCAGATCGTGCGGCCGCAGGCGGTGCCCAAGCACGAGCGGGTCGAGCGGGAGAAGCAGCAGCCGCTGTTCGCCGATCTGCAGGATGCCGATCTGCCGCCGCTGTCGCTGCTCGATCCGGTGCCGGCCTCGCAGGAGACCGTCAGCGCCGAGACGCTGGAATTCACCTCGCGCCTGATCGAGAAGAAGCTCAAGGACTTCGGCGTCGAGGTCAAGGTCGTGGCCGCCTATCCGGGTCCGGTGATCACCCGTTACGAGATCGAACCGGCCACCGGCGTCAAGGGCAGCCAGATCGTCAACCTCGCCAAGGACCTGGCGCGCTCGCTGTCGCTGGTGTCGATCCGCGTGGTCGAGACCATCCCGGGCAAGAACTACATGGGCCTGGAGCTGCCGAATCCGAAGCGTCAGGCGGTGCGCCTGGGCGAGATCCTCGGCTCGCAGGTCTACAACGAGAGCGCCTCGCAGCTGACGCTGGCGCTCGGCAAGGACATCGCCGGCAAGCCGGTGGTCGCCGATCTGGCGCGCATGCCGCACTGCCTGGTTGCCGGTACCACGGGCTCGGGCAAGTCGGTCGGCATCAACGCGATGATCCTGTCGCTGCTGTACAAGGCCAAGGCCGACAGCGTGCGGCTGATCCTGATCGATCCGAAGATGCTGGAAATGAGCATCTACGAGGGCATCCCCCATCTGCTGTGCCCCGTCGTCACCGACATGCGCCAGGCCGGCAATGCGCTGAACTGGGCGGTCGGCGAGATGGAACGCCGCTACAAGCTGATGAGCAAGATGGGCGTGCGCAATCTGGCGGGCTACAACAAGAAGATCGACGAGGCCGCGGCGCGCGAGGAAAAGATTCCCAATCCGTTCAGCCTGACGCCCGATGCGCCGGAACCGCTCGACAAGCTGCCGATGATCGTGATCGTCATCGACGAGCTGGCCGACCTGATGATGGTGGTCGGCAAGAAGGTCGAGGAGCTGATCGCGCGGATCGCGCAGAAGGCGCGCGCGGCCGGCATTCACCTGATCCTGGCGACGCAGCGGCCTTCGGTCGATGTGATCACCGGCCTGATCAAGGCCAACGTGCCGACGCGGATCTCGTTCCAGGTCAGCAGCAAGATCGACTCGCGCACGATCCTGGACCAGCAGGGCGCCGAGGCGCTGCTCGGCATGGGCGACATGCTGTACCTCGCGCCGGGCACCGGCCTGCCGGTGCGCGTGCACGGCGCCTTTGTCTCGGACGACGAAGTCCACCGCGTGGTCGACCGGCTGAAGGAAGCCGGCGAGCCGAACTATATCGAGGGCATTCTCGAGGGCGGTCTGGTCGACGGCGAGATCGGTGTCGATGGGCTGGGCGGCGGAGCCGGCATCGGCGGTGGCGGCGAGGCCGACCCGCTGTACGACCAGGCGGTCGACGTGGTGCTGAAGAATCGCCGTGCGTCGATCTCGCTGGTGCAGCGCCATCTGCGCATCGGCTACAACCGCGCCGCGCGCCTGCTCGAGGATATGGAGAAGGCGGGTCTGGTGTCGGCGATGTCGGGCAACGGCAACCGCGACATCCTGGCGCCCGCCGGTGGCGCGCGCGAAGAATAGCGCCTGCGGAATGGCGTCTCCGGAATGGGGCGCGCGGCAGCGCGCGCCGGCCGGCCGGTAATATGCCGTTACGCGTGTCACGCTTGCTGACGCATGCGGGCGGAATCCGGCGCCGGTCCTCGGCTCTAATCGAACAGTCACCCAACACAAGGATCGATTGCATGCCTCATCGCGTAATGGCGTCCACCCTTGCCGCCATCGGCACCGCCGCCACCCTGGCATGGCCCGCGCTGGCCCCGGCCACCGCACAAGCGGCCGCCACCGATCAGCTGAAGACCTTCGTCACCACCGTCAAGAGCGCGCGCGGCGAGTTCACCCAACGTCAGGTCAAGGGCGCGGGCGAAGCGATGCGCGTCACCGGCACCGCCAGCGGCACCTTCGTGTTCTCGCGTCCCGGCAAGTTCGCCTGGCGCTATACCAAGCCCTACGAGCAGCTGCTGCAGGCCGACGGCCAGACGCTGTACATCTACGACAAGGATCTGAACCAGGTCACCGAGCGCAAGCTCGACGCCGCGCTGGGCTCGAGCCCGGCGGCGATCCTGTTCGGCAGCAACGACCTGGAGAAGAGCTTCGTCATCAAGGACGGCCCGACCCGCGACGGCATCGAATGGCTGGAGCTGACGCCCAAGGCCAAGGACACCCAGTTCGAACGGATCGGCATCGGCTTCAAGGGCGGCAATCTGGAAGCGATGGAGCTGCGCGACGCCTTCGGCAATACCACGCTGCTGACCTTCTCGGCGATGCAGAAGAACCCGTCGCTGCCCGCCGACACCTTCCGCTTCAGCGTCCCCAAGGGCGCTGACGTGATCCGCCAATGAGGCGCGCCATCGTGCGAGGCGCGGCGCTGGCCACCGCGTTGACCGCGCTGCTGGCCGCAGGCGCCTGCACTGGGGGCAAGACGGCGGCGGCCAACCGGCAGTTCGACATCGACGCCTTTCTGCGCGCCCCCGACACCACGCTGGCCGAGGTGCTGACCCACCCGGATTTCCTCGCCGCCACGGCAGCGTCGGCCCGCGACTGCGCGACCATGCTGCAGTCCGAGCGCAGCGGCGTGCTGGAGGAGCTGCCCGGCGCCGCGCGCGGCGACGCGTGGCTGCTGCGGCCGAGCGGCCAGCCCGGCCGGGTCTGGCTGGTGACGCAGAAGCGCGGCGGCGAACGCGGTTGCCACGGCCCGCTGCCCGCCGATGCGATGGGCGAGCTGGTGTCGCGCGCCAGCGGCTGAGGACGACGCCGGTCTTCGCGGCAGTTTCGCGGCAACTTCGGGGCCACATCGGCAGGCGACCCCCTCGGCCTGTGGCGACGGTTCCACGCGGGGAAACCGACATTGACGCCGAAAACGGGAATCATTATTGTTTGCGCTCGCCCGCTGGCATCTGGCCAGCGGCGCAACCGCAAAGCCCGGAGGAGTCCATGTACGTGTTTCGTCGTCTGCTGCCCGGTGCGGCAGCTCTCGCCATGGCGGCCAGCGCCGCGTCGATTCCCTTGGCCGCGATGGCCCAGGGCTCCCAGGAAAAGGTGCTGAACCTCTATACGGCCCGGCATTATCAGACCGACGAGGCGCTGTACAGCAACTTCACCAAACAGACCGGCATCAAGATCAACCGCATCGAGGGGCAGGAAGACCCGCTGCTCGAGCGGATCAAGAGCGAGGGCGCCAACAGCCCCGCGGACGTCTTCATCACCGTCGATATCGGCCGCCTGTGGCGCGCCCAGCAGGCCGGCGTGTTCGCGCCGGTCAAGTCGAAGGTGCTCGAATCGCGCATTCCCGCCAACTTTCGCGATCCCAACGGCGAATGGTTCGGCTTCTCGGCGCGCGCCCGCGTGATCGCCTACAACAAGGACACCGTCAAGCCGGGCGACATCAAGACCTATGAAGACCTGGCCGACCCGAAGTGGAAGGGCAAGCTGTGCACCCGTTCCAGCGGCCACGTCTACAACCTGTCTTTGATCTCCAGCCTGATCGCGCATGACGGCGAAGCGAAGACCGAGCGCTGGGCGCAGGGCGTCGTGGCCAACCTGGCGCGCACGCCGAAGGGCGGCGACACCGACCAGCTCAAGGCCGTCGCTGCTGGCGAATGCGACCTCGCAATCTCCAACACCTACTACATCGCGCGGCTGCTGAAGTCGACCAAGCCGGAGGACAAGGCGGTGGCCGACAAGCTCGGCGTGGTCTGGCCGAATCAGGACAGCCAGGGCGTGCACATGAACATCTCGGGCGGCGGCATGCTCAAGCACGGGCCGAACAAGGAGTCGGCGGTCAAGTTCCTGGAGTACCTCGCCAGCGACGAGGCGCAGGCCTACTTCGCCAACGGCAACAACGAATGGCCGGTGGTGCCGAGCGTCAAGGTCGCCAACCCGGCGCTGGAAGCGCTGGGCAGCTTCAAGGCCGACAAGATCAACGTGGCCGAGCTCGGCAAATATCAGCCGGTCGCGCAGAAGCTGGCGGACAAGGCCGGCTTCAAGTGATCGCCGGCTGAAGGGCGCGGCGGGCGGCGGTTGTTACGACGGATCGCCGCCGGTCGTGTCCGGGCCCGTCGGGCCGGCCCCGGTGACACCGCTGGCGGTGCTCGCCGTCTGCGCGAACGCCGCCTTGCCGTCCGGCCCCTCGACGCGGCGGAAGGTCAGCTTCGTGCTGCTCGACAAGGCGCGCTTGGCCATGCGGCGCTGCAGTTCGCGCCGCGCCAGATTCATCTGGCCGATCGTGCCGCTGCCGTACGGCTCCTGATTCAACGCGGCAAAGGTCGCCAGCGTCGCGCGCAGCGCCGCCAGCGCGGCCTGCGCATCCTTCTTCAGCAAGGCATCGAGCGCCTGTCGCGCGCGCACCTGCGCCTGCAGCAGCGCGTCTGCCGGAGTGGACTTGGCGCGCACCGCGTCCTGCGGCAGCTGCACGCTTCCCGCCAGCCGGCGCAGCCCGGCGCGCACCAGGCCGCCGTCCATCGCCGCTTCCTGCATCACCCAGACCGCATCGTGGCGCAGCCACGGCTCGGGATCGGCCAGCCGGCGCAGCAGCGCCGACTGCAATCCCGGCACGTCGAAGCGGCCGGTGCGGCGGATCGCATTGATGGCAATGCGGCGCAGCTGCGGATGGTCATCGTCGAACAGTTCCTGCACGACCCGCTCGGCGATGCCTTCCTTGACCACCAGCTCGGCCAGCTCGGTGGCGAAGCCGATCTCCTGCACTGCGGTCAGCTTGTTCTGGCTGGCCAGCCGCGACATCTTGAAGACCAGCATCCGGTAACGAATTTGCATACGACTCCCGCCCATCGTGTTCGAGGAAACCGGGCCGGCTTGCGCGGCCCAGCTTGGCATTCACGGGATAACGGCGGAAATGGGGCGGTCTTTAGCGCGGTATTGCCGACCGCCTCTTTCGCGGTCCGTCGTGCGGGCTCAGTCCTGCGCGCTGCGGCGGATCTGCCGCGACAACACGATCACCGGAATCAGGCCGACCAGCACGATCACCAGCGAGGCGGTCGCAGCCTCGGCGAGCCGCTCGTCGGCGGCCAGGTTGTAGGCCTGCACGGCCAGCGTGTCGAAATTGAACGGACGCATCACGAAGGTCGCCGGCAGCTCCTTCATCACGTCGACGAAGACGATCAGCGCCGCCGTCAGCAGGCTGCCGCGCAGCATCGGCAGATGCACGCGGCGCAGCGTCGCCGCCGGGCCGTGGCCGAGGCTGCGGGCGGCGGTGTCCATGCTGGGCGTGATCTTCGCCAGCCCGGCATTGACGGTCTGCAGCGCGACGCCGAGAAAGCGCACCAGATAGGCGTAGACCAGCGCGGCAATGCCGCCGGTCAGCAGCAGCCCCGGCGAGACGCCGGTCAGTTGCTGAACCCATCCCGCGATCGCATTGTCGAGCCGCGCGACCGGCACCAGCACGCCGACCGCGATTACCGAGCCCGGCAGCGCATAGCCCATGCCGCACAGCCGGAGCAGCGCCCGCATCGGCCAGCCGCGGCCCAGGCGGCCGGCATAGCCGATCGCCAGCGCGATCAGCACCGCGGCCAACGCCGTGACGCTGGCCAGCACGAAGCTGTTGCGCACCAGTCCGACAAAGCGCGGGCCGAACTGCGCGTCGCCGTCGGTGAAGGCCATCTCGAACAGCATCAGCGCCGGCACCAGGAAGCCCAGCAGCACCGGCAGCGCACAGGCCGCCAGCGCGGCCCAGCCGCGCCAGCCGGTCAGCCGATAGGTGGACACGCGCCGCTGGCCGCCATGCACGCGCGCCCGGCCGCGCGAGATCCGCTCGGCCACCAATATCGCGATCACGAAGGCCAGCATGCAGGCTGACAGCTGTGCGGCGGCGCTCTTGTCGCCGAGCGAAAACCAGGCGCGGTAGATCCCCGTCGAGAAGGTCGGGATCGCGAAATAGGCGACGGTGCCGAAGTCCGCCAGCGTTTCCATCATGGCCAGCGCGGTGCCGGCCGCGATGCCGGGACGCGCGAGCGGCAGTACCACGCGCAGCACGCTGCGCCACGGTCCATGGCCGAGCAGGCGGGCCGCCTCCAGCGTGTTCAGCGTCTGCTGCAGGAAGGCGGCGCGCGCGGTCAGGTAGACGTAGGGATAGAGCACCAGCGAAAACAGCACGATCGCGCCGCCGAGGGACCGTACGTCCGGAAACCAGTAATCGCGCGCGCCCCAGCCGGTCAGCGCACGCAGCGCGGTCTGCACCGGTCCGGCGAACTGCAGCGCGTCGGTATAGGCGTAGGCGATCACATAGGCGGGCATCGCCAGCGGCAGCACCAGCGCCCACTCCATCAGGCCGCGGCCGGGGAAGCGATAGGTGCAGACCATCCACGCGGTGGGCACCCCCAGCAGCAGCACGCCGACAGCGACGCCGGCCAGCAGCCACAGCGTGTTGGCGATGTATTCGCCGAGCACCGTGTCGACCAGGTGGTGCCAGGTCTCGGTGCTGGGGCTCAGCAGGCTCGATGCCACGACGAGGATCGGCACGGCGATCAGCAGGGCGACCAGCCCCGCCGCGATCGACAACGGATGGATTGCCATCGGCCACCGTCCGCGCGGTGCCGCGCAGGCGTGGTCGTTATCGGGCAATCGGGCGGGCTGGAGCAGGGACATGCGCGACGGTCGGCCAGGGAGGTGCCGCAGACGGCGCGGCTGGGGCATTCTATCAACCGCCGCTCCGGCGTTGCTGATACTTATAATGATTCGCATGTCCGCCTTCGATCTCGATACCGGCCTGGCTACGGCCACCACTGTCCCGGTTGCCTCGCCACGGTCCGATGCCGCCCCTGCCTCGGTCGGCCAGCCGCCCGATCTCGTGCTGGAGGTCGAGCACATCCGCCACGGCTTCGACAGCCAGATCGTCATCGACGATCTGTCGTTCTCGCTGACACGCGGCAGCATCGGCTGCCTGCTGGGCCCCAGCGGCTGCGGCAAGACCACGGTGCTGCGGGCCATCGCCGGCTTCGAGCCGCTGCGGGGCGGACGGATCGTGCTGGACGGACAACTGGTCTCGGCACCGGGCGTGGCGGTGCCGCCCGAACGGCGGCGCGTCGGCATGGTGTTCCAGGACTACGCGCTGTTTCCGCATCTGAGCGTGGCCGACAACGTCGCCTTCGGCCTGCATCGGCAGAGCCGGCAGGCCAGGCGCGAGCGCGTCGCCGAAGTGCTGGAGCTGGTTGGGTTGGCGGGCGCCGGCGCGCGCTTCCCGCACGAGCTGTCCGGCGGCCAGCAGCAGCGCGTGGCGCTGGCCCGGGCGCTGGCGCCGCGGCCCGAGCTGCTGCTGCTCGACGAACCGTTCTCGAATCTCGACGTCGACCTGCGCGAGCGCCTGAGCCTGGAGGTGCGCGCGATCCTGAAGGCCCAGGGCGCGACCGCGATCCTCGTCACGCACGACCAGCTCGAAGCCTTCGCGATGGCCGACGAGATCGGCGTGATGCACGCCGGTGCGATCGAGCAGTGGGGCACGGCGCATCAGCTCTATCACCAGCCCGCCACGCGCTTCGTCGGCGATTTCATCGGGCAGGGCGTGTTGATGCCGGCGCGCGTGACGGCACCGGGCCAGGTCGATTGCGAGCTCGGCACGCTGCACAGCCGCGATGGACTGGCGCTGGCGCCCGGCGTCGATGAGGTCGACGTGCTGATCCGCCCCGACGACATCCTGCACGACGATGCCAGCGCGCTGCGCGCGCAGATCCTGCACAAGGCCTTCCGCGGCGCCGAGATCCTGTACACGCTGCGGCTGGCCAGCGGCGGCAAGGTGCTGTCGCTGGCGCCGTCGCACCACGACCACGGCGTCGGCGACTGGATCGGCATCCGCGTCGAGGTCGACGACCTGGTCGCGTTTCCGCGCTAGCGCGGCGAGTCGGCGGCCATCGGGCGTCGCCGCGCGAGGATGCACTACACTGGCGCTTTGGCCGGCCGCGCCGCCTTCGCAGGAAGCTGCATCGACATTCGCGCGCGCCGCCCGCACCGAAACCCAAGGCTTGACCATCGTGCCGGACACGCTGTTTTCCGAACCCTCCGACGCTTCCCGACAACCGCTGGCCGAGCGCCTGCGCCCGCGCAATATCGACGAGGTCATTGGCCAGCAGCATCTGCTCGGCCCCGGCAAGCCGCTGCGCGTGGCGTTCGAATCGGGCGAACCGCATTCGATGATCCTGTGGGGTCCGCCCGGGGTCGGCAAGACCACGCTGGCGCGGCTGATGGCCGATGCCTTCGATGCCGAGTTCATCGCGCTGTCCGCGGTGCTGTCGGGCGTCAAGGACATCCGCGAGGCGGTCGAGCGCGCCGAGCAATATCGCGCGCACGGGCGCCGCACGCTGGTGTTTGTCGACGAGGTCCACCGCTTCAACAAGAGCCAGCAGGACGCCTTCCTGCCCCATGTGGAAAGCGGCCTGTTCACCTTCATCGGCGCGACCACCGAGAACCCGTCGTTCGAGGTCAACGGCGCGTTGCTGTCGCGCGCCGCGGTCTATGTGCTCAAGAGCCTGGACGACGGCGAGCTGCGCCAGCTCGCGCTGCGCGCCAGCGACGCGCTCGGCGGCGTGGCGTGGGACGACGACGCGCTGCAGCTGATCGTCGCCTCGGCCGACGGCGATGGCCGCAAGCTGCTGAACAATATCGAGATCGTCGCGCGGGCCGCGCGTACCGCCGGCGCGCAGACGATCGACAAGGCGCTGCTGGGCAGCGCGCTGTCGGAGAACCTGCGCCGCTTCGACAAGGGCGGCGATGCGTTCTACGACCAGATCAGCGCGCTGCACAAGTCGGTGCGCGGCTCCGACCCCGACGCGGCGCTGTACTGGTTCTGCCGCATGCTCGACGGCGGCGCCGACCCGCGTTATCTGGCCCGCCGGATCGTGCGGATGGCGTGGGAGGACATCGGCCTGGCCGATCCCCGCGCGGCACGGATGACGCTGGACGCGGCCGAGACCTATGAACGGCTGGGCTCGCCCGAGGGCGAACTGGCGCTGGCGCAGGCGTTGATCTATCTGGCGGTCGCGCCCAAGTCGAACGCCGGCTACAACGCCTATAACGCCGCGCGCGCCTTCGTCGCCAAGGACAAGTCGCGTGCGGTGCCGGTGCATCTGCGCAATGCACCGACCAAGCTGATGAAGGAGCTCGGCTACGGCCATGCCTACCGCTATGCGCACGACGAGCCCGAGGCCTATGCCGCCGGCGAGCACTATTTCCCTGACGATCTGAAGGCCCAGGGCTGGTATCGGCCGACGCCGCGCGGCCTGGAAGGCAAGATCGGCGACAAGCTGCGCCATTTGCGCGAGCTCGATGACGCCTGGCATCGGCGCCAGAAGAGCCAGGCAGCGGGGAAGGGCGGCAAGGCGGACGACAGCGACAGCTAGCCTGGCTGCGGGCGGCAGGCCGTCCCCGGGGCCGGCGTCCCGGCAGGGCGCTGCCGCGGTGCAGTAAAATGTGCGGTTCGGCGGCATGCCTGCCGCTTCCCGATCGCTCCGACCGCACGCTTTTCCCGCAAACATGCTCGACATCCAGCTGCTCCGCAAAGACCTCGACGCCGTGGCACAACGCCTCGCCACGCGCGGATTCCAACTCGACCTGGGCGCCTTCCAGGCGCTCGAAAGCGAGCGCAAGCAACTGCAGACCCGCACCGAGGAACTGCAGGCCCGCCGCAACACGCTGTCCAAGCAGATCGGCATGGCCAAGGGCAAGGGCGAGGACGCGTCGGCGCTGATGGCCGAGGTCGGCGGCATCGGCGACACGCTGAAGGCATCGGCGGCGCGGCTCGACGACATCCAGGCGCAGCTGCAGCAGCTGATGCTGTCGCTGCCGAATCTGCCGCACGACAGCGTGCCGGTCGGCAAGGACGAACACGACAACGTCGAAGTGCGCCGCGTCGGCACGCCGCGCAGCTTCGACTTTGCGGTGCGCGACCACGTCGACGTGGGCGAGCGGCTCGGGCTCGATTTCGAGAGCGCGGCCAAGATCACCGGCTCGCGCTTCGCGGTGCTGCGCGGCGGCATCGCCCGCATGCATCGCGCGCTGGTGCAGCTGATGCTCGATACCCATACGCTCGAACATGGCTACACCGAGATGTACGTGCCGTACATCGTCAATGCGGCGTCGATGCGCGGCACCGGCCAGCTGCCCAAGTTCGAGGACGACCTGTTCAAGGTGCCGCGCCAGGTGGGCGGCGAGGGCGCCGACGGCGGCGAGCGGATCGAGAACTACTACCTGATCCCGACCGCCGAGGTGCCGCTGACCAATCTGATGCGCGACGCCATCGCGTCGGCCGACGAGCTGCCGCTGCGCTTCGTCGCCCATACGCCTTGCTTCCGCTCCGAGGCCGGCTCGTACGGCAAGGACACGCGCGGCATGATTCGCCAGCATCAGTTCGACAAGGTCGAGCTGGTCCATATCGTGCGCCCGGAGGCATCGTTCGACGCGCTCGAGCAGCTGACCGGCCATGCCGAGGCGATCCTGAAGAAGCTGGACCTGCCGTTCCGCACCATCGTGCTGTGCACCGGCGACATGGGCTTCGGCAGCACCAAGACCTACGACCTCGAAGTCTGGATCCCCGCGCAGAACACCTATCGCGAGATCAGCTCGTGCTCGAACATGGGCGACTTCCAGGCGCGCCGCATGCAGGCCCGCTACCGCGCCGGCCAGGGCAAGCCCGAGCTCGTGCACACGCTGAACGGCTCCGGCCTGGCGGTCGGCCGCACGCTGGTGGCGATCCTCGAGAACTACCAGAACGCCGACGGCTCGGTCACCGTGCCGACCGCGCTGCAGCCGTATCTGGGTGGCCTGACGCGCCTCGAACCGGAGGCATGAAGTCGAGGCGGTTGAATCAGGAAATCATGCCAAAAAGGCGCTGAGCCTCTTGCAGTCCGTTTTTGACTTCTCTATAATCTCGGTTTCGCCGCAACGCGACCAGTTCAGGAGAGGTGGCAGAGTGGTCGAATGTACCTGACTCGAAATCAGGCGTACCGGCAACGGTACCGTGGGTTCGAATCCCACCCTCTCCGCCAGTAGTGCAAAACCCCCGAAGGCCTGCCTTCGGGGGTTTTTGTTTTGGACTCCGCTCGCTCAGCCGAGGTCCTCGCAGCCAGGCAGCGGGTCTTCCAGTGGCATCCCTAGTGCCCTTCGATACAGCCACGCGACAAGGTCATCGAAGCTGGCCTCGCGAATTTTCAGGGAAAGCCGCCCAGGCAGTTCGCCAAATTCCTTGCGGATGGATAGCTGGAGAAGCAGTGCCACCATTTCACGCCTGCCTTCGGCCTGGCCCTCGCGATATCCATGCATCCGGCCATCCGCCCAATCGCGCGATTGGAGTTCAAATTTCCCAGCCTTCACCAAGTCTTCAAGCTGCTGTTGCAGTTGTTTTAGCGGGGATTGCTTTTCAGTTTCCTTTTCAGGCATGGGCGAATTCCTCGACGTGCTCACCGAAGATGTCCTCAAGGCAATGGGCTTCATCCAGCCGATCCACCCAGCTTTCGAGCTGTTCGGCGTCGGCCGCCGCGATGCAGGACGCAATGTCCCGCGGTAGCGAACCGAACCGCTGTGTCAGCACCTTCTGCAGCACGTAGGCTTCCCCTTCCGCCTTCCCTTGCAAAATTCCCTTCTGCCTCAACTCGTTCAGAGATTGCACGAGGCTCATATTGACCTCCTTCAGGTTGACCACCTCCGGCAGCAACAGAACGCCGTTGCTGCGGCGATGGAGTAGTTGGCGCATCCAGATCGAGAAAATCCGGTGCAGTTCGACGTCGCCAGCGATCATCTCGTTCAGTTGATCCACCAGCTCCGGCAGACGATCCAGATCCCCACGCTCGATGAGGATCACCATGGCCACGCGATTGTTCAGCGCCTGCAGTTCGCTGTCTTGATACCGGCTCGTATCGATCAGCACGTAGGCAAGTTGCGGCCGAAACCTCGATGCCATCCGAGGAGCAGTAATGACCATGGAGGTGATATCGGTAGGCGCGGTCCAGCGCGCTTTTCCCGTGTACATCACAAGCGGTAGCACCGGAGGCAGCTTGCGTTTCGCGAGCACCTTCCTGCGGCGGCCAAGGTCCTGATATAGCAATCCCAGATACTCCATGACGCGGACCGCCATATACGGGTCCACGGTGCTCTGGAACTCGATCGGCATATAGAGGTGGACCCGATCGCCATCGGCGCGGACGCGCCAGACCACATCGTTCGCGCGTTGGCGCAGGTTGTCGCCAACGTATTGCGTAGGTATTTTCTCCAGCGATTCGAAATCGAGGCTGCGCAGCCAGTCGTCCTCGATGAATGCGGTGATCAGTTCGCGCACCAGTTCGGGCGTGGAGAACAGCAGCTTGTAGCAAGAGTCGTAGGTCAAAACCATGATCGGCGATACCGTGTTGAGACCCGCGTATCTTGCCGATCAGCCGTCTTTGAGGCTTCTGAAAAATGCACGCACTTTACGTTTCGGTTGGAGCCGCGCGCAGAATGAGAAAAGTCCGCATCGACGCGCTCGGCGCCGATGCGGACTTCCATGCGGACTTCTTGCTGGCAGGAACCGAAACGCTTACTGGAACGCCTTGTCGTTCGGGTTCGCGAACAGGTCCTTCATCTCCGCCGACAGCGGGTAATTCATGTTGATGCCGCGCGGCGGGATCGGCGACTGGAACCACTTCTTGTACAGCTGCTCGGCCTTGCCCGACTTCATCAGGTCGGCGATCACGCCGTCGGCCAGGGCCTTGAACTGCGGATCGTCCTTGCGCAGCATGCAGGCGTAGTTTTCCGTCTGCAGAGGCGTACCGGCAACGGTCCATTCGCCCGGATTCTTGGCCTTGGTCAGCTCGCCGTACAGCAGCGGCTCATCCATGACGAAGGCGACCGCGCGGCCGGATTCGAGCATCAGGAAGGCCTGGCCGTGATCCTTGGCGCCGGTCAGGTTCATGTTCATCGCCTTCTCGCCGTTCATCTTGACCAGCAGGCGCTCGCCCGTGGTGCCGGCGGTGGTCACCACGTTGCGGCCCTTCAGATCGTCGAAGTCCTTTACGCCGGCGTCCTTGCGCACCAGCATGCGGATGCCGTAGACGAACAGGCTGTTGGTGAAGCCGACCTGCTTCTGGCGCTCGAGGTTGTTGGTGGTCGAGCCGCATTCGAGATCGATGGTGCCGTTCTGCATCAGCGAGATGCGGTTCTGCGAGGTGATCGGAATCATCCGCACCTGCAGGTTCGGCATGTTCAGCTGCGTCTTCACCTTGTCGACGATCGCCATCATGATCTCGTGCGAATACCCCATGACCTCGCGGCCATTGGTATAGGAGAACGGGATCGACGATTCGCGATGGCCGAGGGTGATCACGCCGTTCTGCTTGATCTTGGCCAGCGTGTCGTTCTGCTGGGCATGGGCGGCGCCGATGGTGCCGAACGCACCGTAAGCGAGCGCGGCGGTCAGCAGCGCGCCCAGGGCGGACCGCAGCGAACGGCGCGCCTGTCGTGGCGCAGTGCGGGTGGCGGTAGGCAGTTTCATGGTCAGGCTCTCCTTGGTTGTGGAACGGCTCTTGTTCAAACGCGACATCGGGTGGTACTGCTAGCAAGGGCCGTGCAAGCGGCGGCTCTTGTTTCCGCTCTTCTGTTGGTACGCGCCGGCGGCGGGGCCGCTACGCCAGCGTCGCGCTGTAATCCGCGGGATCGACAGCGGGCGGCCGCCCCGCCATCGTATCCGCCAGCAGGGCCGCGCTGCCCATTGCCAGCGTAAACCCCAATCCGCCGTGGCCGATATTGAGCCACAGGTTGCGCAGCCGCGATTGTCCGATCAGTGGCAGACCGCTCGGTGTGGCCGGACGCAGCCCGGCCCAGGGCTGCAGGTCGGACAAGCGGCGATCGCCGGCGATGCCGCCGAACACCGAGCGCGTTTCGTGCAGCAGCGTCGCCGCGCGTTGCTCGTCGATGCGCGTATCCGGGCGCGTCAGGTCGGCCATGCCGGCCACGCGCAGCGTATTGCCGATGCGCGCGTAGACGATCTTGCGGGCGAAGTCCGTCACGCTGATATGCGGAGCGTGCGCGCCGTTGCCGACCGGCACGGTAATGCTGTACCCCTTCAGCGGCCACAGCGGCGCGCGCAGGCCGAGCGGGCGCAGCAGCGTCGCGCTGCCGATGCCGCCGGCGAGCACCACCGCGTCGGCTGCCTCGAAGCCGTTGTCCGTATGCACGCCGCGGGCCGCGTCGCCCTGGCGTTCGATCGCGCGCACCGCGGTGCCGAAACGCAGCGACACGTTGGGGTGCTGGCGCAGCAGATCGGCCAGCCCGACGCAGAAGCGGTGGCAATCGGCCACCTCCTCGCTGGGGGTATGGATGGCGCCGACGATCTGGTCGCGGATGCCTGCCAGCGCCGGCTCAAGGGCCACGCAGGCGTCGCGGTCCAGCGCATGCTGTTCGCTGCCGAGTCCGGCCTGGTAGTCCAGCAGCCGGCGCGCCGCATCGAAGCTGGCGGTGTCGCGGTGGACGATCAGTTTGCCGCGCCGCGCAAAATCGAAGTCGATCTCGTGGCGGTCCAGGAAGGCCCGCATGCGGTCGCGCGAATGGAAGGCCAGCCGCAGCAGCTTGCGCGTCGTCGCATCGCTGCGCGAGGCATTGCAGGCGCCGACGAAGGCGGCCAGCCAGCGCCATTGGGCCGGGTCCAGCCGCGGCCGCCAGCGCAGCGGCGCGTCGCGGCGCAGCAGCCAGCCCGGCACCTTGGCCAGCACGCCGGGACCGGCCAGCGGCGCGACATAGCTGTAGCTGAGCTGCCCGCCGTTGGCGAAGCTGGTCTCCAGCCCGGGACCATCACGCCGCTCCAGCACCGTGACCTCATGACCGTCGTTGGCCAGTTGCCAGGCGGTGGCCATGCCGACCACGCCGGCGCCGGTGATCACCACCTTCATTGCCGTATCCGTCTTTTGCCCATTTGCGATCCGGCAAGGGTAGAGCAGGGCGGCCCGGCTGCCCAATGCGAAGACGTGCCAGAATATGTCTTTCGGCTATACCCGGGTTGGCTGGTTCCCCGGCCTGCCTGATTTCCCGCGATTTCCCATGCGCCTGCGACAAATCGAGGTCTTTCGCGCCGTGATGCTGACCGGCACCGTCAGCGAGGCCGCACGGCTGCTGCATGTCTCGCAGCCGGTGGTCACGCGCGTGCTGCAGCATGCCGAGGCCTCGCTCGGCTTCCGGCTGTTCGACCGCGCCAAGGGCCGGCTGCGGCCGACACCCGAGGCCACCGCGCTGTACGGCGATGTCGAGCGGCTATACGGGGAGATCGACCGCGTCCGGCGGGTCTCCGAGAGCCTGCGCCACAAGGGCGCCGGCCGGCTGCGCGTCGCGGCCACGCCGAGCCTGGCCGATCCGTTGCTGGTGCCGGCGCTGCAGCGCTTCTGCGCGAAGCATCCCGACACCCAGGTGCAGGTGCTGACCCACCATACCGACGAGATCGTGCAGGGCCTGCTGCGCAACCAGATCGATATCGGTTTTGCCTTCGCGCCGCCGCCGCACGAGGCGATCGCGGCGCAGACGGTGGCCGAGGGCCGCATGCTGCTGGCGGTGCCGCGCGGCCAGCCGCTGTCGGGGGCGACGCGCCGCACGCCGCTGCCGATGGCCAGGCTGATGGATCGCGCCTTCATCGGCTACGACGATCACAGCTCGCTCGGCCTGATGGTGCGCCAGTTGCTGGCGCGCAATGCGCTGGAGCCGCGTTCGACGCTCGAGGTGCAGACCTACTCGCTGGCGCGCAAGCTGGTCGAGAGCGGGCTGGGCGTGGCGCTGCTCGACCAGTACACCGCGCTGGGCAGCGATCCGCAGGCCGTCTCGCTGCACGAGATTCAGCCGGCGATGGCCTTCGAGATCCAGATGCTGCGCGCCAGCCATCGCGGCATTCCCAGCCTGGCGGACCAGCTGCGCGAGCGCTTTGCCGAAGCGGCGCACGAACTGGCGGGCCAGCTCGACCGGCGCCTGTCCGCGCCCGCGGTGGCCTTCGAGCACGCCCTCAAATAGCGGCGCGGATCGCCGGATTCAACGCAGCGTCAGGCTGGCGTAGGCGCCGTCGACGAAGCGCACGCGCAGCCGCGGACCGTGCTTGCGCAGCGCGGCGTCGGCCCAGCGCTCGACCTGTTCCATGTGCGCGATATGGCTTTGCTGCGTCTGCGCGGCGGCGGTGGTGTTGAACCAGAACGTGAAGGGCCGCGATTCGGCCTCGGGCGCGCGTGCCCGCTTGTCGGCCGGGCCGACGCGCGCGGCCAGCAAGGCGTCGAGCACCGTCAGTTCCGGATTGGTATGCGCGCCGTTGCCGCAGAACAGGTAATGGTCGGCCGATACCGCGCGGCAGAAGGCCGGCGACATATTGTGCTCGGAGCCGTGATGCTGGACCTTGAGCACATCGACGTGCAGCGCGCCGTCGCGCAGCAGATCGGCCTGCTTCAGCCCGGCCAGGATCATGTCGGGATGCGCGTCGCCGGTCAGCAGCACGCGGCGGTTCTCCTCCTCGACCAGCAGCATCAGCGACGCAATATTCGGCGTGGTGACGCCCTGGTACGACGGCGTGCCCTCCCACTCGCGCAGGTCGAACGGATCGTCGGCCCGGCCGCCGGCCATCGCCAGCAGGCCGCTGGCATAGCGGTCGCGAATGGCCTGGGCGCGCAGCCGATTGGCCGGATCGCGCAGCCAGTGATTCCACCCCTCGCGCAGCCGCTTCAGTTCCGCCGCGGTGGGGCCGAGCACGCGGATGCGCAGCGAACCGAGCGACTGCGCCGGTGCGTCGGGCCGCGCGACGATCAGCTTGCCGGCGGGCGCGGCGGTCAGCGCCGCGGCCTCGCCCAACGGGACATTCAACGGGATATCGAGCAGATCCGGCTTGACCAGCCGCGATACGCGCAGCGCCTGCGGCACCGAGTTCGCAATGCGCGCGTACTCGCGCCCGAGCATCTCGAGCGGCTCGACATGGCTGGCCCGCAGCGCCCGCGCGCTGGCGGCCAGCAGCGTGTGGATCGGGCCCGCGTTGTCGCCGATCTGATCGCGGAAGGCGTTGTGCCACAGCGCCCCGATGCGCGGCACGCGGCGAGACTCCGGCCTGGCGGGCGGATCGCCGCGCTCGGCGTGGTAATCGTAGACCTTCCACTCGAGCGCGGCCTCGAGCATCGTCAGCACGCCGCCCAGATGATCGTCGTCGATATGCGAGACGTAGACCAGATCGAGCATGGCGTCGTCGCGTGCGAGCCGCTCCAGCGATGGCGCGACGAAATCGCGCATCGCGGCGCCGGTGCCGCCGTCGCACAGCATCCGATGGCCCGATGCCGCCTCGATCAGCAGGCAGTCGCCCTGATAGGACTGGAACAGGCGGATCTTCATGCGCGCCTCCGTGCCGGCGGGTCGCGCCGCTCCCGGCGCTCGTCGAAGGCGCGCGCCTCCGCGATCGCGGCGACCGGGTCGATCAGACCGTAGCCGGCATCGTTGCGCCAGGCGTAGTCGTGCGAAGGCAGCGGCCGCGCGGTACGCCGCAGGATGCCCTGGCACTGCGCCGCCGTCAGCGTCGGCTTGGCGGCCAGCATCAGCCCGATCACGCCGCACACATAGGGACTGGCCATGCTGGTGCCGGTCATCGCGACCCAGCCTCCGCCCTCGACGAAGCCGTTGGCCGCCACGATGCCGGTGCCTGGCGCGCAGACATCGGGTTTGTTGCGGCCGTCGCGGGTCGGCCCCTGGCTGCTGGAGATATGGACGCGCGCCTGCTCTGCGTCGGCGTTCGCCACGCCGATCACCCAATGCGCGCAGGCCAGCGAATTGATCGAGTGCGAATCGACGTTGGTGGCCTCGGCGAAGAACGACGGAAAGCGGTAGGCCGCGAGCTCGCGCCGCCGCTGCAGTTCCATCGGATCGTCGCGCTCGATCCACGCATGAAAGCGGCCGTCGCGGATCTCGTCGCCGTGCAGCCGCACCTTCCACACGCCGGCCGTGATCGGCGTATAGGCGCGCGCATCGAGGAACGGCGACAGATAGACGCCGATATAGTTGTCGCCGTTGGACGGGTGGTAGAGCTCGTTGTAGACCGACAGCACGGTGCCGTCGGGCAGGCGCCGGTTCTCGATGTACTG
Source organism: Cupriavidus gilardii (assembly GCF_017598945.1). Taxonomy (GTDB): domain Bacteria; phylum Pseudomonadota; class Gammaproteobacteria; order Burkholderiales; family Burkholderiaceae; genus Cupriavidus; species Cupriavidus gilardii_E. The sequence goes on along the minus strand of NZ_JAGFTW010000006.1, from coordinate 172,976 downwards.
CTTCGGCGCGACCTCGTACCACTCGGTCGAGCCGGGCGGCTGCACCGAGACCGTGAAGCGGTCCTGCGCGCCGTACCAGATTTCCAGCTCGTTCTCCGACAGATCGGCGATGCCGTCGCCGACCACGATCCATTCGAGCTCGACGGTCAGGCCGGCGGCCGCGATCCTGCCGCTGGTATGGATGCGGCCCATGATCCAGCCGAAGCGATCTTCGTCGGTGGGCCGCTCCTGTCCGGCGTTGCCGGCGGCAATCGAGATCGCGCGGCCCGGCGTGGCCAGGAACGCGTCGAGCCAGCGACAGGTGCCATTGGCGCCGTCGTGCGAACCGCCGTTGGTCCCCAGACTGATATTGATCGACAGCGGCAGGCCCTCGCGCTCGGCGACCGCCAGCAGGTATTCGACGGCATGGACGATGCGCGAGGCGTCGCTGAAGGTCCAGCGCCGCGCGGCATAGTCGTCGCCGGGCGGCTCGACGCTGATCAGCACGCCGGCGATCAGCGCGCCGGGGCACAGGCCCTGATTGCCGGCCGCGATGCTGGCCACATGGGTCGCATGCGAGCCGGGCTCCTGCTGCGATTGGCGCTCCAGCTCGGTCGCGGGCGGCCCGCCCTTGCGCGCGGCCTGCAGCGCCGCATTGAGCCGCTCGCGCGTCAGCTCCGCGCCGTAGCCGAACGCTTGGGGCGGCGGACGGAAATCGCCGCCCTGGTCCCAGATCGAGACGAAGCGCGAATTGCCGTCGGCATCGACGAAGTCCGGATGCGAGAAATCGAAGCCGCCCACATCGATGATGCCGATCAGCACGCCCGCGCCGCTTTGCGGCTGCCCGTCGACCGCGACACGCCGGGGCGTGGGCGCGATCGCGGCGGCGGCCGCGGCATCACGGTCCGGACCGCGGTCGGGGCGCGGCAGCCGCAGCGACAGCGTTTCGCTGCGGTGCACGTAGCGCACGCCGTCGAGCGCGGCCAGCGCGCGCAGCGTGGAGATCGGCACGGTGGCGGCGATGAAATTGCGCCGATGCAGCAGCGGCGTCGCAGGCTGCTGCCCCGGGCGGCGCCGATGGCCGGCTTCGGCCAGCATGCGGTCGATCGCGCGCAGCACGTGTTCGGTGTCGTCCCGCGCGCCGGGCTCGCGCGGCTCCGTCTCGACGATCACGTTGATGAAGACGTCGTCGGCCACCGGCATGGCCTGCTGCTTGGGCCGCGTCACGCGGCCGCGATGCACCGTCAGACAGCTGTAATCGCTGAGGCCGGCGGCGAAGCGGTCGCGCTCCTGCTGCTCGACCGTCAGCCGGCGTTCGGCGGGTTCCGGCAGCACGGGTTTGCGGGTGACCACGCATTGCGAATACTGCGCGCGCAGCTGGTTGACCGGCTCGCTGCCGTTGCTGACCTGTCGCAGCTTCGGATGCAGATGCTGCAGGGGCGGGGTATTGTCGCGTGGCATCGGGGTTCTCTCCTCGTCGCGCTCGCTGCATAGCCTAACGGCTTCGTGCCGGCGCGGCCACTGCAAAATTTTCAAGCGTGAGTTCAGCGCGATTGCGTCGTGGCGGCGATCTGCCCGCGCCGCGTTCTATCATGCGGACTGACGCGGTCCCTTGTACTACGACCGGATGACACGGTCATGGCCGCGATCCACTACGCATACACGGAACCTGCCCATGCCTGCATTGACGAAGAGATCGAGGACACGATGGACGAGCTGATCGCCGCCTGGCCCGCCTGGCTGCGCTTCGAGCAGCCCACGCCCGGCCTGCTGATCGGCGGCCTGCTGCTGTTCGTCGTGCTGACCGTGCTGGGCCTGTGCCTGGTGCGGGTCGCGCTGGTGCTGCTCCATCCCGTGATGCGGCTGCTCGATGCGTTGCGGCACGTCGCGCGCGATGCGCTGCACGCGCGTGCGGGCGACCGCTGGCCGCGCATGCTGAAGCTGCTGGAGCGCGAGGTCGCAGAAATATTGCTGGTGACGATCGCCGCCGCGGTGTTGCTGGGCAGCGGCGGCCTGCTGATCTGGCTGGCACTGGCGGTGGCCGCGGAAACGCCGCTGGTGCGCATCGACCAGGCCGTATTTGCGTGGCTGCAGCAGGGCCGGCAGGACTGGCTCGATGTCACGATGACCGCCATCACCGAATTCGGCGGCGCCCGCATCGCGGTGGCGATCGGCATTGCGGTGTTCGCCTGGCTGGCGTGGCGCCGCGCGTGGGCCGCCGCCATCTATTGGGCGATCGCGCTGATCGGCGCGCGGGCCTGCGTGATGGTGCTCAAGTACGGACTCGCGCGCGGCAGGCCGGCCAGCATCTATGGCGGCGTCGAATCGTTTTCGTTTCCGAGCGGACACGCGACCAGCAGCATGGTGACCTACGGCTTCCTGGCCTTTCTGCTGTGCGTGCGGCAGCCCTGGCGCGTGCGCATCCCGGTGCTGGCGGTCACGGCGACCGTGGTGGTCGCCATCGGGCTGTCGCGCCTCTATCTGGGCATGCACTGGCTGTCCGACGTGGTGGCGGGTTACGCGCTGGGCATGGCCTGGATCGTGATGCTGGCGACCGCCTATCTGACGCTGCATGCGCCCGCCAGGCTCTCGCCGGCGCCGCTCGCAGGCGTCGCCGCGGCCGCCGCGCTGGCGATGGGGGCGTGGGTCGCGGTCTATCATCTGCCCCACAACGTGGAGCGCTACCGCGATGCCGCTAAGGCCGCGCCTTCACTGGCGCCTCCTCCGGCCCCGGCGACCGAGCGGATTCCGGCTCGGCCCGATCGGCCGGGGGCGTCGCCGGGCTGACCGTACCGCCACCGCCACCGCCACCGCCGCCGCCGCCGCCGCCACGGCCCGCCGGCAGCCGCGATACCAGCAACTGGTCGATCTTGTGGTGGTCGATGTCGAGCACCTCGAAGCGGTAGCCGGCGGTCTCGATGAATTCCGACTTCTTCGGGATGCGCTTCAGCGTATAGATGACCAGCCCGGCCGCGGTATCGACATAGTCCTCGGCGGGCAGCGCCTCGAGGTCCAGCGCCTTCTTCAGATCGACCAGCGGCGTCACGCCGTCGACCAGCCACGAGTCCTCGTCGCGGCGCACGATCTGCTCGTCCTCCGACGAATACAGGATGTCGCCCATCAGCGCGCCGACGATATCGTCGAGCGTGACGATGCCGACCACCAGCCCGTATTCGTTCATCACCACGGCAAAGCTCTGGTGCATCTCGCGAAAGCGCGTCATCGCCTCGGACAGCGTCAGCGTGTCGGGAATCACCAGCACGTTCTTGTCGTAGTGCCGCGCCAGATTGGCGATCGCCGAATCGGCTTCGTCGGCCAGCATCGATTGCAGGATGTCCTGCGATTCGACGAAGCCCTGCACGTCGTCCAGATCGTGGTCGCAGACCGGATATTGCGCGTGCGGATACTTGACCAGCTTGCGCCGCAGGCTGTCGGGGCTCTCGTCCAGCGCCAGATAGACCACCTCGTCGCGCGGCGTCATGATCGCCGTGACGCTCTTGGAGTCCAGCTCGAACACGTTCTCGATCAGGTGGATCTCGTGCTTGAGCAGCACGCCGGCCTCGGCGCCGGCATCGACCATCGCCGCGATGTCTTCCGACGTGATCTGCTCGACCGTCTTGGTCGGCAGACCGAGCAGCCGCAGCGCGGCATCGGCGGCGGCGTTGAACAGCCAGACCAGCGGCTTGAGCACCTTCAGCAGCCACAGCATCGGTCCGATCACCGCCAGCGCGCAGGCCTCGGGGAAGCTCATCGCGATCCGCTTCGGAATCAGGTCGGCGAACTGGATGAACAGCAGCGTGACCACCAGGAAGGAACCGATATTGGCGGCGCGCTGCGCGACTGTGTCGCTGAAGTAGGGCGACAGCAACGCGTACGCAAATTCCGACAGATGCTTCTCGCCCAGTACGCCGGCGAGGATGGCGACCGTATTGACGCCGATCTGCACGATGGTGAAGAAGTTGCCGGGTTCCTCCTTGAGCAGCATCACCTTGGTCGCGCGCCGGTCGCCACGCTCCGACAGCGTCTGCAGCTTGGTGCGGCGCGCGGCGGTCAGGGCGATCTCGGAGATCGAGAAGAAGGCGCTGATCAGAATCAGCAGCAGCAGGATCAGGACGAACATGGCGATGGGCGGCGCGGGGCCGGTGGCTTGGGGCCGGAGGGGCGGTTCGATGATGGTGCAGGCCGATGCGGGCTGTCAATGCGAACCGAACGCCGCCTGGAGCGGCCGTTATATAGCCATAATAAATTGTTATTTTCGGCTTGATAGCGATTGACTTACTCTGTGCCGGTACGGACGGGTGCCAAAACGCCGCCGAAGCGCCGTCAGGCGCATGCACTATCATGCCGTCCATCAACTTCGATTGGAGAACTCGATGACCTGGTTTACCGCTGGCTGGATTCGCCCCCTGATCGCGGCGCCGATGCTGGCGCTGGCGATGGCCGGCGCCCATGCCGCCGATCTGCTCGACAACGTCAAGCAGGCAGGCGTACTGAAGATCGGCCTGGAGGGCACGTATCCGCCGTTCGGCTATCGCGGCGCCAACAATCAGCTCGAGGGCTTCGATGTCGACGTGGCGCGCGCAGTGGCGGCGAAGCTGGGCGTCAAGCCGGAGTTCGTCACCACGGAATGGAGCGGCATCATCGCCGGCCTGCAGGCGGGCAAGTTCGACGTGATCGTCAATCAGGTCAACGTGACGCCGCAGCGCAAGCAGGTACTGGACTTCTCGAAGCCCTACGTCTACTCGGCCGCGCAGCTGATCCAGCGCAAGGATGACAAGCGCGAGTTCAAGTCGCTGGAGGATCTGAAGGGCAAGCGGCTGGGCGTCAGCCTGGGCAGCAACTACAACGAGCTGGCCAAGTCGGTGGCGGGCATCGACGTCAAGACGTATCCGGGCGCGCCCGAATACCTGCGCGACCTGGCCGCGCAGCGTGTCGATGCCGCGCTGAACGACCGGCTGATGGTCAACTACCTGATCAAGACCTCGAATCTGCCGCTGCGCGCCGGCGCGGTGGTGCAGGGCGGCGATACCGAGGTCGCGATTCCGTTCCGCAAGGACAACCCCAGGTTCGCGCAGGCGCTGGACCGCGCGCTGGACGATCTGCGCAAGGACGGCACGCTGACCAGGCTGTCGAACAAGTGGTTCGGCGCGGACGTGACCAAGCCGGTCAAGTAAGCTGGCGGATTCGAGAAAGGCAGACGGCAGTGCATTTGCACTGCCGTTTTGTTTTTTGGGGCGCCACTTTATGATTCCGACTTTGCGCGGTCGTTTGCGTCCCCGTTTGCGTCCCCGTTCGCGTCTCTATTCCCGTCCACCATGCCCTCCCTTCAACTGGTAATCGATTCGCTGCCCGTGCTGCTGCAAGGCATGGTGCTGACCATCAAGTTCGCGCTGTCGTCGATGGCCTTCGGGCTGGTGATCGGGCTGGCGGTCGCGCTGATGGGGATCGGCCGCAACCGGCTGCTGAAGGCGATCGCGCGCGTCTATGTCAGCGTGATGCGGGGCACGCCGCTGCTGGTGCAGATCTTCGTGGTGTATTACGGCCTGCCGGGCATCGGCATCACGATGGAGCCGACTCCCGCCGGCGTGCTGACGCTGAGCCTGAATGTCGGTGCGTATCTGTCGGAGAGCATGCGCGGCGCGATCCTCGGCATTTCGCGCGGGCAATGGCTGGCGGCGTATAGCCTGGGGCTGACGCCGGCGCAGACGCTGCGCTACGTGGTGGGCCCGCAGGCCCTGCGCATCGCGGTGCCGAGCCTGTCGAACAGCCTGATCAGCCTGATCAAGGACACCTCGCTGGTGTCGGTGATCACGGTGACCGAACTGCTGCGCACCACGCAGGAGCTGATCGCGGCGACCTACCAGCCGCTGCCGCTTTATCTGGCCGCGGCGGCGATCTACTGGGTATTGAGCACGCTGCTGTCGTTCGTGCAGCGGCTGCTGGAGCGCAGGCTGTCGTTGCCGGGGCGGCATTGAGGCGGTGGCAATGAGGGGGCGGTAGGGGAGCGGGCGCTGTTTGCCCTCTCCCCCGGCCCCTCTCCCGCAAGCGGGAGAGGGGAGAACACCGTGCGCAATAGTTTGAGTTCGCGCCGACCTGCTCCCTCTCCCGCTTGCGGGAGAGGGTTGGGGAGAGGGCAACGAGCGCTGGCACGACCACCCGCGCCCCTCCTCACCCCGCTTCCGCGATCCGCTTCGCGATGTGGTCCAGCGCTTCCTCGACCTGATCGACCAGGATCAGGCACAGGTCGCCCGCCTGCAGGCGGCTCAGCGCGGTGTCGATGGCGAGGAATTCGCCGCGGATCTCGTCGACTGCCTTGGCGCGCGTCGCGCCTTCCAGTCCCTCGCGCAGCAGCGCCAGCACCTCGCCGTCTTCGCGTCCGCGCTGACACTGGTCCTGATACAGCACCACGTCGTCGAACACGCCGCCGAGGATCTGCGTCTGGCGGCGGATGTCCTCGTCGCGCCGATCGCCGGCACCGCTGATCACCACCATGCGGCGGCGCGCCGGCATCGTCTCGATCGCGTTGCACAGCGCCTGGATCGCGTCCGGGTTGTGGCCGTAGTCGGCGATCAGCGTGGCGCCGCGGTAGTCGAACAGATTGAAGCGGCCCGGCGCACTGGCCGCGTCGCTGACGAAGGTCGCCAGGCCGCGGCGAATCACCGACCAGTCGATGCCCAGCGCCCACGCGGCCGCGGTCGCCGACATCGCGTTCTCGATCTGGAAGCCGATGCTGCCGCCGCGGGTGAGCGGAATGTCCTTCAGCGCGATGCGCACCTGGGTGTCGCCCTCGGCCGCGACCAGGTCGCCGCCGTCGGCGAACACCACGCGCTTGCCCTGCGCGCGATGCGTGGCCAGTATCGGATGCTCGGCATCGCGGGCGAAGAAGGTCACCGCGCCCGGGCAGGCATCGGCCATGCGCGCGACCATCGGATCGGCGGCGTTGAGCACCGCCATGCCGTGCGGCGAGACGTTCTGCACGATCACGCTCTTGAGCACCGCCAGGTCTTCGACCGTGCTGATATAGGACAGTCCGAGGTGATCGCCTTCGCCGACATTGGTCACCACCGCGACATCGCAACGGTCGAACGCCAGCCCTTCGCGCAGCAGGCCGCCGCGCGCCGTTTCGAAGACGGCCGCATCGACGTCGGGGTGCATCAGCACGTTGCGCGCGCTGCGCGGGCCGCTGCAGTCGCCGGTATCGATGCGCTGGCCGTTGATGTAGACGCCGTCGGTGCCCGTCATGCCCATGCGCAGGCCGCTGCCGGCCAGCAGATGGGTGATCAGCCGGACCGTGGTGGTCTTGCCGTTGGTGCCCGACACCGCGACCACCGGAATGCGGCCGTCGTCGCCGTCGGCGAACATCGTCGAGATGATCGCCTCGCCGACCGCGCGGCCCTTGCCGTAGGAAGGCTGCAGATGCATGCGCAGGCCCGGCGCCGCATTGACCTCGACGATGCCGCCGGCCTGTTCCTCGAAGGGCTTGAGCACGGTCTCGCAGACCGCATCGACACCGCAGATATCGAGGCCGACCATCTGCGCCGCGGCCACCGCGCGCGCCGCCATCTCCGGATGCACGTCGTCGGTGACATCGGTGGCGGTGCCGCCGGTCGACAGATTCGCGTTGTTGCGCAGGATCACGCGCGTGCCCTTGGGCGGCACCGACTCGGCGGTCATCCCCTGCTTGGCCAGCGTGGCCAGGGCGATATCGTCGAAGCGGATCTTGGTCAGCGAGGTCGCATGGCCCTCGCCGCGGCGCGGATCGCGATTGACCTCGTCGACCAGTTGCCGCACGGTATGCACGCCGTCGCCGATCACCTGCGGCGGATCGCGCCGGGCGGCGGCGACCAGCTGATTGCCAACCACCAGCAAGCGGAAGTCGTGCCCGGGGATATAGCGTTCGACGATCACGTCGCTGCTGATCTCGGCCGCGACCTCATAGGCCGCCATCACTTCCTCGCGCGTGCGGATGCGCACCGCGACGCCCTTGCCCTGGTTGCCGTCGCGCGGCTTGACCACCACCGGCGCGTCGATTTCCTGCGCGACTTCCCATGCTTCCTCGGCGCTGGTCACCGAGCGGCCCAGCGGCACCGGCACGCCGGCCGCATGCAGCAGGCTCTTGGTCAGTTCCTTGTCCTGCGCGATCGACTCGGCGACCGCGCTGGTCATATCGGTTTCCGCGGCCTGGATGCGCCGCTGGCGGCTGCCCCAGCCGAACTGCACCATGCTGCCCTGCGTGAGGCGGCGATAGGGGATGCCCCGTGCGATCGCGGCGTGGACGATCGAGCCGGTGCTCGGTCCGAGCCGCACGTCCTCGTCCAGTTCGCGCAGCCGGGCCAGCGCCTGGTCCAGATCGAACGGTGTGTCGTCGCGCGCCGCGCGGCACAGCTGCTGCGCGAGATCGAGCGCGAGGCGTCCGACTTCTTCCTCGCTGTACTGCACCACGACCTGATAGGTGCCGGGCTCGACGGTGGGCGAGGTGCGGCTGAAGGTCACCGGACAGCCGGCGGCCGCCTGCAGCCGCAGGGTCGCGCATTCGAGCGCATGGGCCAGCGACGCATCGCCGTGCGCGTCGTCGGGACGCAGCGGGCCGATGTCCGGGAATCGTGCGCGCAGGCGCTCCTCGAAACCCGGCAGGTCCTCGATCGTGCCGGCTTCGTCCGGGCACGCGACGATCGCTTCGATCGCGGTGTGGCGGCACCACAGGTTCGGACCGCGCAGCGCGCGGATGCGTGAGACTTCCATCAATCAGTTTCCTATCGGTCGGCCACCGGCCGGACGGGGCATGGCCCGCGGCAGGCGACCGTTCAATCCTTCAGCGCTTCAGGGTTTCAGAGCCTCGGAGCCTTGGACCTTTGACTATCGATGCCAGCCGGTCAACCGCGCCGGGCCGGCTGGCCCAGCCAATGGTGGACCTGGTCCAGCGTGGTGCCGATGTCCGCTTCGTCGGCCTGCAGCACCAGCAGATCGCCCGCCACCAGCTGCGACAGCGCGGCCTCGACGGCCTCGCGCCGGCTGCCCTGGTCGATGATCTTGTTGACGCGGCGGCCTTCGTACAGTCCCTTCTTCAGCAGCGCGCGCGCCTCGCTGTCGGGCAGCTTGCGCGTGACGCTGCGGTCTTCGCACAGGAACACGCGATCGAAGGCGGCGCCCAGTGCCTTGCCCTGGTCCACCAGGTCGGCATCGCGGCGGTCGACGCCGGCGCCGAACACGGCCAGCCGGCGTTCGGACGGGAAGCGGTCCAGCGCCTTTGCCAGTGCCTCCAGCGCCGGCGCGTTGTGCGCGTCGTCGACGATCACGGTGGCGCCGTTGCGCTCGAACAAGGTGAAGCGGCCCGGCACGTCGAGCTGGCCGACATCGAAGGTCATCACGCCGGCGCGGATCAGCTCGTGCGAGATGCCGAGCGCCCACGCCGTGGCGACCGCCGCCAGCACGTTTTCGATCTGAAAGCCGACGCGGCCGGCATAGGTCAGCGGGATCGCCGTGACGTCGGCCAGCGGCATCTCGCTGTTGCCGGTGGCCAGCACGATGCGGCCGTCGCGTACGTAGACCGCGCGCTTGCCGGCGGCACGGTGCTGCGCGATCGCCGGCAGCTCGGCGTTGCCGCCGAAGAAGATCACGTCGCCGTCGCACAGCTCGGCCATTTCGACCACCAGCGGGTCGCGGGCGTTGAGCACCGCGGCGCCGTGCTTGAGCACGACGTCGACCTGGGTGCGCAACACGCTGTACATCTTGTCGGCGTCTTCGATGTAGTACTGGCCGAGGTGGTCGGGGGTATCGATATTCGTGACCACGCCGACCAGGCAGCGGTCGTAGGCCAGGCCCTCGGACAGCATCGTGCCGCTGTCGTTCTCGAACACGGCGGCCTCGACCGCACGGTTCTTCAGGACGCGAGTGGCGGCCTCCCAGTTGGCGCAGTCGCCGCCTTCCACCAGCCGCCGATCCAGATAGAGGCCGTCGCTGCAGGCAAGGCCCGTATGGCGTCCGGACAGCTGCAGCAGGCGCGCGACCAGCTTGGCCACCACGGTCTTGCCGTTGGTGCCGGTGATGCCGACCACGGGAATGCGGCCGTCGTCGGCCGGTGCGTCGCCGTCCGCCGCGGGCGGGAACAGATGATCGACGATGGCGCGGCCCACCGGACGCGGTTTGCCGGCGGCCGGCTTCAGGTGCATCAGCAGGCCGGGACCGGCATTGACCTCGACGATCGCGCCGCCTTGTTCGGCCAGTGGGCGCGAGATGTCTTCGGCCACGAGGTCGATGCCGGCGATATCGAGCCCGACCACGCGCGCCGCCAGCGCGGCATGCGCGGCGACGCTCGGATGGACGCGATCGGTGACGTCGAACGCCACGTTGCCGTTGCGCTGGATCAGCACATGGCGGCCCTCGGGCGGCACCGACTCCGCGGTGAAACCCTGGCGCTTCAGTTCGAGGCGGGCGGCCGAGTCCAGCCGCACCTTGTTCAGCGGATGGTCCTCGGTGTTGCCGCGGCGTGGGTCGCAGTTGATCTGCAGGTCGATCAGTTCGTCGATGGTCGACTTGCCGTCGCCCACCACGCTCGCCGATTCGCCCATCGCCGCCGCCACCAGCCGGCCGCCGACCACCAGCAGGCGGTGCTCGTTGCCGGGCACGAAGCGCTCGACGATCACGCCGCTGCCTTCCTCGATCGCAACGCCATAGGCGGTCTGCACTTCCTCGCGGCTGATCAGGTTGGTAAAGACGCCACGGCCGTGGTTGCCGTCGTAGGGCTTGACCACCACCGGCACGCCGATTTCCTCGGCGGCCTCCCAGGCGTCGTCGGCGCTGGTCACCAGCCGGCCCTCGGGCACCGGCACGCCGCACGATTCGAGCAGCGACTTGGTCAGGTCCTTGTCGCGCGAAATGCTTTCGGCGATGGCGCTGGTGCGGTCGGTCTCGGCGGTCCAGATGCGGCGCTGACGGGCGCCGTGGCCCAGCTGCACCAGATTGCTGTCGGACAGACGCAGCGCCGGAATGCGGCGGTCGTCGGCGGCATAGACGATGCACGCCGTGCTCGGGCCGAGCCAGTGGCGATCGATCAGACGGCGCAGTTCGTCGACCGCCTCGTCGACGTCGAACGGGCGGTCCTCGATCGCGGCCATCACCAGATCGCGCGCCAGGAACAGCGCGGCACGCGCCACCCGTTCATCCCAGGCGGTGACCACCACCTTGTAGACGCCCCGCACCGGCGTCTCGCGCGCCTTGCCGAAGCCGCCGGGCAGGCCGGCCAGGCTTTGCAGCTCCAGCGTCACGTGCTCCATGATGTGCGCGGGCCAGGTGCCTTCCTTCAGCCGCTGCAGGAAGCCGCCGCGCTCGCCGATGCTGCACCGGTGCTCGATCAGCGACGGCAGCCAGGCCGAGAGGCGCTCATAGAAGCCCGGAATCTTGTTGGAGGGGTATTCCTCCAGTTCTCCGATATCGACCCACGCCTCCAGCACCGGCCCATATGTCCACATATTGGGGCCGCGCAGCGACATGACATCGAATATCTCAATGTCCTTTTTCTTCATTGAATTAGCTTGAGGCATGGGCGATGCGCCCGTGGGGCGGAAGTCTAACCTTTCAGTAACGTTACAGCGTAGACCTGGTTGACTTCCCGACGAAAAAGCGTTTGTGCGCCGCGACAGACGCGTTGGCTTCGATGTGGCTTATGTATACTTGCGCCGCGCTTGCGCCGATCCATCCTGTGACATATCGGCATCCCGGCAGCGCCCGCCATTTTTATTTGTATCAAGACATGTCGTTTCGACCGTCTGCCGACTGCTTGCGCCATGCTCGCGCAGCCCGACAAAACGACGCCCGCTGTGCCGACCATGACCCTAGCCGCTACCTCCGTATCATCGACCTCCACGCTGCCTGACCCCTGGCGCGTCTCGCTGGAGGCCGAACTCGGCCCCCGCCAGGGCATGCCCGGTGAAACGGTGCTGGCCTGGCTGGAGGTCGATCTCGACCGGCGGCTGCATTTTACAGAAGGCGTGGTGGTTGTCACCGACCGCCGCGTGCTGGCCAGAGAGGGCGGGCAGGACGGGCAGGGCGGCTGGCGGCAATGGCCGATCGGCGCCGACCTGACGCTGCACCATGGCGATCATGCCGGGGTCGGCACGCTGGAACTGCAGGACCGCAGCGGCCGGCTGGCGGCCTGGCACTACACGCTCGGCAACAATCCCGCCGCGCTGCGCCTGCTGGATACGTTCAACGCCCAGCGCGACCGGCTCGCCGCCGGCGGGGCCGCGCGAGAGGCGATCGAGGTGGAGGGCGTCTGCCCGACCTGCCGCGCGCCGCTGCCGCCGGGCGAGGACGAATGCCCGCAATGCAGCCGCGAACTGGAGACGCCGCCGTCGACCTGGGCGCTGCTGCGGCTGTGGCGCTTCGCGCGGCCGTACCGGCTTCAGCTGCTCGCCGGCTTCGTGCTGACGCTGCTGTCCACCGGCGCCACGCTGGTGCCGCCGTACCTGACGATGCCGCTGATGGACAAGGTGCTGATCCCCTACCAGAACGGCGTACCGATCGACTACGGCCTGGTGCGGCTCTATCTGGGCGGACTGCTGGGCGCGGCGCTGGTCGCATGGAGCCTGGGCTGGGCGCGCACCTATCTGCTGGCGCGGGTGTCCGAGCGGATCGGCGCGGACCTGCGCACGACCACCTATGAGCACCTGCTGAAGCTGTCGCTCGAGTATTTCGGCGGCAAGCGCACCGGCGACCTGATGGCGCGCATCGGCAACGAGAGCGACCGCATCTGCGTCTTCCTGTCGCTGCACCTGCTGGACTTCTTCACCGATGTGCTGATGATCGTGATGACCGCAGTCATCCTGATCTCGATCAACCCCTGGCTCGCGCTGGTCACGCTGGTGCCGCTGCCGTTCATTGCCTGGATGATCCATCAGGTCCGCGACCGGCTGCGTCATGGGTTCGAGAAGATCGACCGCAACTGGTCGGAGATCACCAACGTGCTGGCCGACACCATTCCGGGCATCCGCGTGGTCAAGGCCTTCGCGCAGGAGCGCCGCGAGGTCGAACGCTTCCGCGAGGCCAACCGCCACAATCTGGCGATCAACGATCGGGTCAATGCGGTGTGGTCGCTGTTTACGCCGACCGTGACGCTGCTGACCGAAGTGGGCCTGCTGGTGGTCTGGATCTTCGGCATCTGGCAGGTCTCGCGCAATGCCATCACGGTCGGCGTGCTGGTTGCCTTCCTGACCTACATCAGCCGCTTCTACACGCGGCTCGACTCGATGAGCCGGATCGTCTCGGTCACGCAGAAGGCCGCGGCCGGCGCCAAGCGGATCTTCGACATCCTCGACCACGTATCGAGCGTGCCGGAACCGGCGCGGCCGACGGCGCTGCCGCAGGTCAGCGGCGCCATCGAGCTGCGCGATATCGGCTTTCGCTACGGCAGCCGCGCGGTGATCCGCGGCCTGGACCTGCAGATCCGTCCCGGCGAGATGATCGGCCTGGTCGGCCATAGCGGCTCGGGCAAGAGCACGCTGGTCAATCTGATCTGCCGCTTCTATGACGTGTCGGAAGGCGCGATCCGCGTCGACGGCGTCGATATCCGTTCGCTGGCGGTGGCCGACTACCGCCGCCACATCGGCCTGGTGCTGCAGGAACCGTTCCTGTTCTTCGGCACCATCGCCGAGAACATCGCCTATGGGCGCCCCAATGCGACCCGCGCCGAGATCATCGCCGCGGCGCGCGCCGCGCATGCGCACGAGTTCATCCTGCGGCTGCCGCACGGCTACGACTCGCTGGTCGGCGAACGCGGCCAGGCACTGTCGGGCGGCGAGCGCCAGCGCATCTCGATCGCGCGGGCGCTGCTGATCGATCCGCGCATCCTGATCCTCGACGAAGCGACCTCGTCGGTCGATACCGCCACCGAGAAGGAAATCCAGAAGGCGCTCGACAACCTGGTGCAGGGCCGCACCACGATCGCGATCGCGCACCGGCTGTCGACGCTGCGCAAGGCCGACCGTCTGGTGGTGATGGACCGCGGCCGCATCGTCGAGGTGGGCCCGCACGACGAGCTGATGGCACGCGAAGGCGCCTACTACAGGCTGTACCAGGCGCAGGCGCGCAATGTCGATACGGATCCGGACGATCCGGTCGAGGTCACCACCGTCGCTCCCCATGTCACGGCCAGCGCCGTCGTCGCGCAATAAGGAAGTCCGATCATGCAAGCAAGCGAATCGACGACTGCAGTCACCTTTCCGTTCACGCTGTCGCGCAATCCATTCGGCCGTCTCGTGATGACGACCGCGGACGGCGGCGTGCATGAAGGCGTGGTGGCCGTGCGCGCGTTCCCGATCACCGCGCCGGACGATGGCATCGCACTGGTCAGCGCCGATGGCCACGAGCTGGCCTGGATCGAACGGCTGGAGGATCTGCCGGCCGACACCCGCGCGATCGTCGAGGAAGAGCTGGCCGGGCGCGAGTTCATGCCCGAGATCCGCCGCATCGTCAGCGTGTCGACCTTTGCCACGCCGAGCACCTGGGAGGTCGAGACCGATCGCGGCCCGACGCGCCTCGTGCTGCGCGGCGAGGAGGATATCCGCCGGCTCGCGGGCAGCACGCTGCTGATCTCCGACAGTCACGGCATCCACTATCTGATCCGCAGCCTGCAGTCGCTCGACAAGGCCAGCCGCAAGCTGATCGACCGCTTCCTGTAGCGGCGCGGGCGATGTCGGCGTCGCCTTGCACCGCTGCGGCTCTTGCGCCGCACAAGCGAAATATCCAGATACAAAGCTGCGTTGCCGCCTCGCGCCGCCGGGTGTAACTTGCCATCGCTGTCCCAACCAACAAGGAGATCTCGATGAAGAGGAACCACATGTTGATGGGTTTGCTGGTGGCCGCAGGCGTGCTCGGTTCATCGGTCGGCCTGGCGCAATCCAGCTCCGGCGGCGGCTCGGCCGGTGCCGGCGGGTACGGCGCAGGAGCGGGGGACCAGCCCGGGTCCCAGCGGGGCGGCTCCCAGATGGGTGGGCCGCAGACGGGCGGCCCGGACACGGGTAGCTCGCAGATGGGCGGCTCGCAGCGGGGTGGCTCGCAGATGGGCGGTCCATCGGGACGGACCGCTCAACCGGGCGAGCGCGCCACGCCGTCGGCTATGCCCGGCGGTCCGGGGCCTTCGGCTTCGCCGTATGCCTATGCACCGGGGCAATGGAAAAAGGGCGATCGCTTGCCGACTGCCTATCGCGACCGTCAGTACGTGATCGACGACTGGCGCTCGTTCCAGCTGGAACGCCCGCCGAAGGGGCACCAATGGGTCGGTATCGGCAATGAGTTCCTGCTGGTTTCGACTCGCAACGGCACCATCGCCCGCGTCGTGACGGGGCAATAACGCGCAATCGGCGCGACACGCCTCCGTTGCAATACACGACCCGCGCAGCGTGAGGACGCTGACGCGGGTTTTTGTCTGGGTCTTGGCCAACGAAAAAAAGGACGTCCGAAGACGTCCTTTCTTTTTTGGTCCGGGGCTCAGCCCCGGACCGGCTTATACCGGCTTACACCGGCTTAACGCGAGAAGCGCGACCGAGCCTGGCCCGGGCGCTGGCCGCCGTAGCCGCCGCCACCGTTGCCGCCATGGCGATTGCCGAAGCCGCCGCGGTTGCCGTCGCCGAAGCTGCGGGCACCGTCGCGATTGCCGCCACGATTGCCATCGCGATCGCCGAAGCTGCGCTCGGCAGGCTTGCGGTCGCCGAAGGGGCGGTCGCCATATTGACGGTCGCCGAAGCTGCGCTCGCCGAACGGGCGATTGCCGTTGCCGCCGCCGTTACCGCCGGCGTTGCCGTAGCTGCGGGTTTCGCCGCCGAAGCTGCGCGGGGCCTGCTCGCGGTCGCCGCGATAGCCGCCGCTGTTGCCGCCGCCGTTGCCGTAGCCACGCGATTCGCCGCCGCCGAACTTGCGCTCGCCGCCGCGATAGCCGCCGCCGCTACCCGGGCGACCGCCGCCGCCCGGCTTGCCGCCGAAACCGGCGCGCGGCTTGGGCGTACGGCGCGGTTCCAGACCCTCGATCACCGACGCGGTGATGCGATTGTTGGTGAAGCGCTCGATCCGCTTCCACTGGAAGGCATCGTTGTGGTTGACCAGGTTGATCGCCACGCCCGAGCGGCCCGCGCGGCCGGTACGGCCGATACGGTGCACATAGTCCTCGGCCTGCTTGGGCAGATCGAAGTTCACCACGTGGGTGATATCGGGCACGTCGATGCCGCGGGCCGCCACGTCGGTGGCCACCAGCACGCGCAGATTGCCGCGGCGCAGGGCCGTCAGCGTGCGATTGCGCGCGCCCTGGGTCATGTCGCCGTGCAGTGCGCCGGCGGCAAAACCGGTGTCGGACAGGCGCTCGGCCAGCGAATCGGCATCGCGCTTGGTCGCGGTGAACACGATCGCCTGCTTGAGCGACGCGTCGCGCAGCAGATGGTCGAGCAGACGCTCCTTGTGCGACATGTCGTCGGTGAAGTGCAGGCGCTGCTCGATATTGCTCTGATCGGCGCGCGCGGCGGCGATCTCGATGCGCTGCGGGTCACGCAGCTGGCGCGCGGCCAGTTGCGCGATGCGGCCGTCCACCGTGGCCGAGAACATCAGCGTCTGGCGGGTGGCCGGCGTCGCCGCGACGATCGCGTCGATGTCGTCGGAGAAGCCCATGTCCAGCATGCGGTCGGCTTCGTCGAACACCAGCATGTCCAGCTGCGACAGGTCGATGCGGCCGGCGTCGATATGGTCGAGCAGACGGCCCGGCGTTGCCACCAGGATGTCCGGCATCTTCGACAGCATCGCCAGCTGCTTCGGATAGGGCATGCCGCCCAGAATGCTCGCGCAGATGATGCGGCGCAGATGGCGGCCGTACTTGGCGGCGGCCTCGGTCACCTGCAGCGCCAGTTCGCGGGTCGGCGTCAGCACCAGCAGCGACGGCTGGGCCGCTGCCGGGCGGGGACGCTTGCCCTTCATGCGCTTGACGGGCTCGTCGGCGCGCGGGCGGTTCGGCGCCGGACGCTCGGAAATGCGCTGGATCGCCGGCAGCATGAAGGCTGCGGTCTTGCCCGAGCCGGTCTGGCTGGATACCAGCAGGTCGCGGCCGGCCAGGAAGGCCGGGATCGCTTGTGCCTGCACCGGCGTCGGCACGGTGTAGTTCGCTTCGGCGAGGGCGCGCAGGATCGCGGCGTCCAGGCCGAGCGCGGCGAAGCCGTCGGCTGCCGAGGGGGCGGCTTCCGGGGCTTCCCGCGGGTCGAGGATCGCCTGCAGGCGGTCCAGCGGGCTCGCTACGTTGGTGTTGGAAATATCGTTGGCGGAGGCAATAGGCTGCTCCGCACGGAATTCGTGCTGGGTCATGTCGTAAGGGTCTTGATGCATGGCACCCCCGCCGTCAGGCAGAAGGGTGGGCGCAGTGCAAAGTCTTAAAAAGGCTTCGGCGCCAATCGGAAGGCCGTGACGACAGACTCAGCTGGCAGTACGGCGGCAGGCAGGGGGCAACCGGTGCAAGACCGGAAGCCGGGTCCCTGGCAGGCAAACAGCGACGAGGCTGTTCAACAGGATCGGAGACGAGGCGGCGTCAAGTGAGATGGCGTTCTGGCAAGCGGCGGGTGGTCGAAACCTTGATACGAACGACCGGAAAACCGAGCGACAGAGCTTGGGAGCGGAAGCGGCATCGCCTCTGGCCCATGGGGCTGGTCGGCGCATGACACTCGCATTGCGAACTCACGGGGCGCATTCTAGCAGAACCCGCAAAATCTTGCTGCACTGCGAAAACATGATCCGCAAGCGCCTTCGGCCGGACATCGGCAGCGGCGCCCGCGGCGCCCGGGCGGTCGTGTCTTGCATCCCGAAACCCCCGCCCTATACTCGCAGTGTCGACACCACGTGCCGGCACGGATGCGGACAACCTCCCACCCGATGGCCGTCTTCAGCGAGTGCCTCGCTGTTCGCCCTCGGCATCTCCGCAATGCACGCCAGCGCCTTCTTCCTCCGACTGTCCGGGTGGTCCGGATGGGCGGCCGCGACATCGGCGGAACCATGAGGAAGAGGACCTGTACCGTGGCTTGTGGCGATGCCGTCAGCGTCGACCCAGACTGCCCGGCCCGTCCGCAGCCAGCCCGCCAGGACATTGGCGGGCTTTTCATTTGGGCGGCGGCTGGCGCCGCGACACGGCCGCTCGCGCGAAATCGCACATTTGCGGATGCCGCCGCGATGCTCGGCGCCAAGTGACTTTGCTATACTCCGCCCCTGCCTCGGCCGCTGGCCGGGCGCGCGGTTTCACCGGCTCAGCGGTGGCCGCATCCCAGGGCGTCCCGAGCGATGCCCGGCTATCCGCTCGCCGTAGTTCAATGGATAGAACGAGCGCCTCCTAAGCGCTAGATACAGGTTCGATTCCTGTCGGCGGGACCACCCCTACCTTTAGCATCCCCGAGCCTAGCCGGACTTTCCCCTGCAAGCCTTGTAGAATCACGCTCTGCGGGCGATTCGTGCGTGAGCGTTCCTGAACCTTTCCGGGCATGTTTTAACGCGCCGTCACGCCAGAATCACGCCATTGGCGTGAAGCCAAGAAACGGGGATGGGATGGCAAGTTATCGGAAGCGCGGCGCTAGTTGGCGCGCTGAGATTATGATGAGGGGCGTCAGGGCGTCGGAAACCTTCAAGACGAAGGCCGAGGCGGTGGCCTGGGCGACCGCTGAAGAGGCGAAGATCATGGCCGGCAAGGTGACCGCGGATCATACAGTGGCCGACCTGCTGCGCCGGTACGTCACCTTGGTCTCGCCGAAAAAGTCCCCTCGCGCCGCACGCTGGGAGCACAACCGCGTCGAGGCGCTGATCCGGGACGAGCCGAAGCTGGCTGAAAAGAAGCTGATCGACGTGCGCACTGCCGACTGGGCAGCGTGGCGCGACAAGCGGCTCAAGGAGGTGGCCGGGAGCACCGTCGCGCGCGACCTTAATCTGTTCTCGGCCTGCTTCATGACGGCGAAGCGGGAATGGGGCTGGATTCACGAGAGCCCAATCAGCGGCGTCTCGCGGCCGAAGGAAGAGCAGCCACGCTCGCGTCGGCCCGAGCAGGCAGAGATCGATCGCATCTGCCACGCGCTGGGTTACGACGAGAACGAGACGCCGGCGACGGCCACGGCGCGCTGCGGAGCTGCATACCTGTTCGCCATCGAGACCGCCATGCGCGCCGGCGAGATCGTCGGCATGCGGCCCGAGCACGTGTACAGGGACAAGCGCTATGTCCACTTGCCTAAGACGAAGAACGGCACGGCGAGGTCGGTGCCGCTGTCATCGCGCGCGCTGCGCATCATCGATCAGCTGCAACCGCTGTGGGATCAGTTCGAGGGGACGGTGTTCGGGCTAACGAGCGCGCAGCTCGACGCGCTGTTCCGGAAGGCGAGGGACAAGGCGGGGGTGGTGGGCCTGACTTTCCACGACTCGCGGCGGGAGGGCCTGACCCGGCTGGCCAAGAAGTTCAACGTGATGGAGCTCGCGAAGATCAGCGGCCACCGCGATCTCCGCATTCTGCAGAACGTGTACTACGCGCCAACGGCCGAGGATCTGGCCGCCAAGCTGGATTAGGCGCGGGGGGAATGCAAATGAAGGTTCTCTGGACGTCGTGTGTGTTGTTGTTCTTGGTCGCGCTGCTCCGATACCCGCCGGGAAGCAGCGAGGCCATGGCGGCTTGGGCTCAAGCAGTGGCTTCCGTGGCCGCGATCTACTGGGCGGGACGATTGGCGCGCGAGGAAATGGCGAAGCAGGAGGCGGCGCAACGCGAAGCCGAGCGCAGCGCGCGCGTGCAGCGAACTAGATCGTTCATCGCGCTTGCTGAAGTCGCTCTTGAGGAGTTGGGGAACGCGAGGAAATCGACGATGACCTCAGAGGACTATTTCGCCGAATACGCGGCAGACATATACGAGCCTCGCGTTTTCCGCAGCCTGGCCAATGCATTGGAAGCCTATCCCGCTCACGAGCTACCCGACCCAAAATCCGTCGGCACTGCGCAGAGATTGCGTGACGCGTTCATGCAGGCGGAGAAGACCGTACAGCTGTGGGTCGACAGTGTCTTGAAGAACCACCCCGAGGAAGATCGGTATCGATACCTGATCCAAGAACTTCATGAGTACATCGAGAAGCAGGTAAAAGCCCTTAGGAAGCAAGCTGACGCGCTTTGACCGCGCAGCACATTGGCATGCCAGTCAAGCAGCAGCACGGCGCCGGCGTGGCGCGGCTTCCTTGTGCGACTCGACCCATTCGATGACCTCGCATGCCTTCCACATCGGCTTGCCAACGCCAGTCTCACCGGCCGGCAGTCGGATCGCCGGCGGGAAGCTCGGCAGGCTCACCACGCGCTGGCGCACCACGTCGGGATTGCGGTTCAGGTACGTGGCAATCATCTCAATATTCCACAGTCTGATAGACAGCGGTACGGCAGGCTGCATGCGCTCCTTGAGGGCATCGGCGAGTTGGTCGATCAATTCAGCGGTTTCCATGGTCTTCGAATTTCCAATGCTTGCGGGTCAATTTGATGTTGTGTGCTGCGGCGTTTGTTATGCCGCTGTCAGTTCAAGCCCGGGCTGGCGCGTGCGCTCCGTCTGCAGGGCGATGTAGTCGGGATTGAGTTCGGCACCAATCCAGCGACGGCCGAGGCGCTGCGCAACGCTGGCCACCGTGCCCGAACCCATGAACGGATCGAACACGATGTCGCCTGGTCGACTGCCGGCCAGGATGCAGGGCTCGACCAGCGCTTCGGGAAAGGTGGCGAAGTGAGCAGCAGCGTAGGCCTGCGTTGAAATCGTCCACACCGATCGACGATTGGCACCTGCCTTCGGCTCGTAGTCACCGGAAGCAGCCTTTCCCTTCTCGCGGCCAGCAGGATGGAAGGGGCCGTGCGCACCTGGCCCGGTGTTCCAGCCGTCGGGAGCCTTGTATCGGTCCCGGCGCTTGTACTCCATCGTGTCGAAGCTCTGCGCCTTGGTCTCGGCGCTGTACGGCGTCCGGATCGCGTCCTGGTCGAAGAAGTACCGCTCGCTCTTCGTCATGAGAAACAGGTACTCGTGCGCCTTCGTGCACCGATCGCGTACGCTCTCCGGCATCGGATTGGGCTTGTGCCAGATGATGTCCTGGCGCAGCCACCAGCCGGCGTCCTGAAGCGCGAAGGCCAGGCGCCAAGGTTGGCCGACCAGGTCCTTAGGCTTGAGTCCTTCGACACGCACGTCGCTGCGTGGGATCGGTGCGTCGTCACGGCGACGGCTGGCCGTCATTGCTTTGGAGGCCTCTGCCTGATTGTGCCGCGTGCCGCGGAGCGAGCCCGTCTCGGGGCCGGCGCGGCTACCCGCATAGCTGTCCCCCATGTTCAGCCAAAGTGTGCCGTCGTCGGCCAGCAGCTTGCGGCACAGGTCGAAGACCTCCACCATGTTGTCGAGGAATTCCCGCAAGGTGCCCTCTAGGCCGAGCTGACCGTCGACGCCATAGTCGCGTAGCCCCCAGTATGGCGGGCTGGTGACGATGCACTGGACGCGCACGCCGGCCGCGATTAGGGCGCGCATGACGGAGCGGCAGTCGCCCTGATAGCAGTGGTCGACGTTCGCATTAGCCATGGTGCTCAACCTCCGGGAATCCGTCGTGCTGCGTACCGTCGAGTCGTCGGCCGCTGGCTTTCTTGCCGAAGCGCTCCATAAGCTGCGACGATGGGCCACGTTGCGCGGCGACCCACGCTTCGTGGCCGAAGACCGTTCGGCTGGCGACTAACGTGCCAACAGGCCAATCCGGAACCGTCTCGCGCGTAGCTCCAGGCGCCCATTCACCCCATTGCTTGAACAGGAACGGCACGCCGGCGGCCGCGCATTGATCGCGCAGCGACCGGGCCCAATCGGGGTGCATCGGTCGCGCGCCCGGGCCGCTCTCGCCGCCGACGATTACCCAGTCGATGAAACGCCGGCCGTGTTGCGACGTGCCTTCGATGGGCTCTACCAGACGCTGGTCGAGCGTCACTGGCCCAAGCAGCGGCTCCATGCTCAGGAAGCGCACCCGCGCCGGCACGGCCAGCAGCTTGGGTATGTCCCGGTCGGCTTCTTCCTGGTTGACGATGGTGGCGCCCAGCCAGACGTTGGTCGGCAGGCCTCCGCCCGTGACGTGTTCAGGCAGCAGGGCGCGCACGTTGCCAATTCGCTTCGTAAGCAGCAGCCAGTCCAGGGCCGGTGTGGCTTGGATCAACGAGAACAGGTCCGCGCGCCACTGCGGATCTACCGCGTTGTCGAACACGTCAGCCAGGCTGGCGCAGAACACACGCTGACGGCGGCCGTGCTCGGCCATAAAAGCGCCTGCGTTGTCGTTCCAGGCCAGCGGCTTGCGCCAGTTGCTGGGGCTGGTGCGGCGCCGTGGTGCGCCCGGTCCCCAGTTGATGGCCGTGCCGCCGGCGAAGCGCGCGTTGCGCGTCTCCGCGTAGCAGTGGTCGCAGCCCGGCCCGACCTTCTGGCAGCCTTCCCAGGGATTAAAGGTGTGGTCGGTCCATTCGATCGAGCTGTTCTCAGCCATGGTTGCGCTCCCCCTCTGCCGCTTGCGAGGCGACACGTCTGGCGCGGTATTGCGGCACCGATTCACCGGTCACCGTGAACGTCTGCTCTTGGCCGTCCTCGCCGCGCACGATGACGGTTTTTTCGCCCCCGCCGACGATGGTGTATTCCGCGCTCCATGCATCCTCCCCAGCGGCCCATTCCTCCGCAGCCATTTCGGCATCGACGGCCTCAAACTGCCGCCCGTCCTCGAAGCTACTGCCGTGTTCCGGGCACCAGACTGTGAACTTTTCCATCACTCCCCCTCCTTCGACGCGGCGAGGGCGGCATCAATTCGTTGCAACAGGTCGTGGTCCGCTGCCGTGTTGCTTTCCTCCCATCGCTGCTCCACGGCGTCGCGGGCTTCACGCAGCAGCGCGATCAGCCCCTGCGCCCCGGTAGCGGCTTGCGGCGGCTCTACACCACCGCTTGCCGCCAGCCCTTCCATTTCTGCGAACCGATCTTCGTCCAGTAGGTCAGTGAGGCGCGCCATCATCTTCTGGATTGTGCGGCGCAGACGGTGGTTCTCCACGTCAAGACATTCGACCTGCTCACGGGCATCCTGCCCCGTCCCTGCGGCGGGCGCGGCGAGTAGGGTGCGGATGTCCATGAGGAACCGCTTGGACACTTCGACATGGTTCGACCACATTGGGTCGGCGATCATGTCTTCGAGGCGGCCCAGAACGTGGGCACGATCCACCCCGCGCGCTTCCTCGGAGGGCTGCTCGGCCAGTTGCTTGCCGATCTGCCAGTACTCGGTCAGCCAATGCCCTTGCGGCGGCTCCTTGATGCCCATGCGGCCGAATGCGATCGCACCGTCGATGGCGAAACGCGCATCCTGGTGCGCAACTTCATCCACCCCGCGCGCTTCCTCGGCGGGCTCCTCGAAACTGACATTGCCGGCCAATCCGCCGCCGTAGTGGATCATCGTTTCGGCCTGCTGCGCGCTCGGCTGCGGGGCAGCACCGACGGTCGTTTCGCAGAGAAGGCGATACACGCTGCCGCACTTCGGGCAGGCCGCGCGCATGGTCCCGGTTTGCGCGCACCCGGGGCAAACATCCTCCTTCGGAGCCGGACCAGTCCAGTCACAATTCGAGCAGCATTCGTCCTGCGAGTGCGCGTCGTTGATGCCGGTGTGACCGCAGCGACCACATTCGCGGCACTCGACATACGCCACCGGCTCCCCGCTCGGCGCGGCGCGGGATAGCAGGGCCTCGCGGGCCGCAATAGCGAAGTCACCGAGGCGAACGAGATTGGATTCGGTCAATGCGCCATTAGCGCCAGAGCCGACGATGCCGGCGAGGCTCGCCCACGCCTCTATCTGCTCCCGTGTGACCTCATCCGTCAGCCCCGCCGCCTGCGCTGGCGGCTGCTGCGCGAGGGCGGTGAGCAGATGGGCCCGGCCAGCCTCCCATCCGTCGAGGGCATCCTGATAGCCCATCGTCCGGTGCTGCGATTCTTCGTAGAACCACCTCCGGAACGCTTCACGCTCGGCTTGCTGCTGCTGTTCTTCCATGTCACTCATCCTTGATCGAGGCGAGAAAGGCCGCCATCGGCCCGAACTTCACCCACCGCGAAATCGGCCAGTGCGGGTTCTTCACCGCGGCGCGCTTCACCTCGCGTGCCAGCTTCTCAAGCTGCGCGAGCTGCAGCGCCTGGACGGCGTGCGCCTGGTTCGCGATCTCGGCGCGTTCCTCTGCCGCCTGCAGCCGCTGGCGTAGCTCCGCGTTCTCGCGCTTGAGCGCTGTCGAGTCGCGCGCGAGGTCGACGATATCGGCCTGCAGTCGCATCTGCGCGCGCGAGAGTGGGGTACCGATGGGCCAGTTCATGGTCCGGCCTACTTCGTCGTATCGATGTGAATCTGGACGGACCAGCTCGACTTCAGGCTGCCGATCAGACCGTCAACCACGGCCTGGGCGAGCTTGCCGTGCTGGTTCTTCAGCTGCTTCTCGATCTGCTCGCGGATCTTCGGCCGCATCTGCTCCGCCATCTCGGCAATGGTCTCGCGCGCGATTTTCTGGATAGCGTTCCGCGACACCACTTCGGCGAGCAGATGGGTGTTCTCGTAGCTGCTGTTGCTTGTGAAGCCGCTCGCATTCACCTTCGCGGTGAGGGCTTGGTGCACTGCCTTCTCTACCAACGCCGTACCGTCGCCCAACGACGCGGTGATGGCCGTTGCGACTGCTGCTTTGATGTACGGCTCGAGGATCGAGTTGGGAATGGGGAACTGCATGTTCTCGTTGGACATGGTGGTCTCGCTCTGTCGGGTGGGCCGCCTGCGACTTCCTGCCAATCAGTTGGAGTCGTCGCACGCTGTTTTTCGGGACTCGGCGTTGTCCCGCCGCAGGTGGCCCGTTGAAGGGTGGGGTACTCGCTGCGTCCGCGTCCCTGATACTCGCCGGTGCGTGCGCGCTACGCGGCATCCGCTTTCCCCCGTTGATCGTTACGCTGCCTCCTGCAGAGGCTCGGGCTCGTCGTGCCGCAGGCTCATGTGCACTTCCTGGCCGAGCAGGGACAGCAGCTTCGCAGCGGTCTTCTCGTCGGGATGGACCTGTGCGCGGAAGTTGACGAACACGGTGCCGCCTTCCTGGAAGTCGAACTGCAGCTTGTTGATGCGCGCTTCGTCGAGCACGATGTCGTCGGCCGCGCGCACGCCGTTGTGAACGGTCAGCACGTGGTGCTCCCAGTCGCCGGCCCACTTCACGGGGCCGATGCTCGGGTGCTTGAGGTTCGGCAGGTAGCCGGGGTCGGTCACCAGGTCGCCCTGCACGGACTCGTCCTTGTGGTAGAAGCTCGCCTTCAACATGGGCGAGAACAGCGACAGGACGTCGTTGGACAGCCGCGCTTGCAGCTTCAGGTCGACGGCCAGCACTGGCTCGTCGCCGTGCTTCTCGTTGCGCGTGTTGATGTGGGTGATCTTCACCAGTTCTTGTTCGAGTTCGAGCATGGGCGGCTCCTGTGGAATAGAAAGGGCCGGGGTGCTGCGCCGGCCAAGGGGGATTCGGTCAGGCGGCGCGGGCGGACATCACCGCGTCGGGGTAGGCCTCGACGCCCGGGATGCGCATGGCTTCCTTCTGCGCCTTGGCGAGCTGGTTCAGCGCCGACTGGTTGATGTCGACCAGGTGCTGGTGCTCCGGGTGCTCGGCGATGAAGCGGATCAGCGCCATCTTGTCGACACAGCGCGCCTTCCAGTTCTGGCGGGTCGACAGGCCGGTCACCTTCGGCGCCGCAGTGGCCACCGGTACCGGCGCAGCAGTCACGAGCTCAGCGGCGGTGGCGATCTGCTGCGCCTGCTCGGCGCCGGCGGCTGCGGTGCGCTCCGCTTCGGCCTTCAGTTCTTCGGCCTTCTGTTGGTCGCCCGCGGCGGCAGCCGCTGCTGCCTCGCGGGCAATGCGCTCGGCTTCCTCGCGCGCGGCGCGCTCGGCTTCCCGTGCTTCGGCCTCGATGCGCTCGCGTTCCTTCCGGGCGGCTTCGTCGGCGGCGCGCCTGGCCTCGTCAGCCTTGCGCTGCTGCTCGCGGTCGTAGGCGAGCAGGGCGCCCTTGAGCGTCGCCTCGGCCGACTCGAGGTATTCCTTCGGCGCGCGGAACAGGTCGTTCACGGCCCGCAGCGCCTGATTCAGCGGGCCGGTGATCGACGTGCGCTGATCTTCGACCTGCTTCATCAGCGCCTTGACGCCCTTCAGATCGTCGCTGGCGAGCTGGTACATGGTAGGGCTGTCGATGACGTAGCCCTGCGCGCTCTGCAGCGCCTTCTGCGCCTTGCCGGCCAGCACGACGGCGGCGCTGGCGTCATAGGCGATCGTGCCTTGGGTATTGGTGGTCATGGTGGTGTTCTCCAGGCCGCGATCAGGCGGCGTGCTTGTTGCGGTAGCGGTGCAGGGTCAGGCAGGACAGGAAGACGGCCCAGTCCTCGGAACCGGTCATCGGGTGCAGGCGGTAGGTGCCGTCGTCGCGCAGCTCGACCGCATAGCGGCCCTGCACGCGCCGGC
Source organism: Cupriavidus gilardii (assembly GCF_017598945.1). Lineage (GTDB taxonomy): Bacteria > Pseudomonadota > Gammaproteobacteria > Burkholderiales > Burkholderiaceae > Cupriavidus > Cupriavidus gilardii_E. The sequence continues at coordinate 146,476 of NZ_JAGFTW010000006.1, read as the reverse complement.
CGGTCCCGTGCTCGACGGCGTTTTTGTAGGCGGCCAGCTGCGGGCCGTAGCTCGGGTACATCGCGCCGGTCTTGATGTCGAGCACGCAGAGCTTGCCGTCCATCACCACCAGGCGGTCGTAGGTGCCGGCGTAACGGTGCACCGGGTGAAAGACGCGGTGCTCGAGGCCAACGATCTCGAACGGCTTCTCCGCGCGCAGGCGAATCCACGCGTCGAGGTAGGGCTGCACCACCGCGGCCACGGTCGATTCGTCGAGTTCGCCGCGGTCGTGCAGCTCGGTCGCAGCGTGGACGGCGGTGCCGAGGTCGCGCTTGTACTGCAGAGTCGCCGGCGGGATCATCGACAGGTCGTTCAGCGGCGCCAGGATCTGCGTCACGCTCGGGATGACCGTGCCGCCGACGGTGTAGGTGTGCGACGCCGCATCGAATTGCAGGTCGGACATCAGCAGTTCTCCCGGATGTAGTCCTGGAAGGCGGTGAAGCCGTCGCGCGTCAGGCCATCGAGCGATGCCGGCACAGACAGGCACAGCGTGGCGATCGCATCTTCGATCGCGATTTCGGCGCCGGCCAGCTTGTTTCGGATCCACTGCTTCTCGCCATCGGTGACGGCGTCATCGAGCTCCGCGGCTGTCGCGGCAGCCGGCGCCTGCGCCGGAACGGGGGCGGCCTGGCGCTGCACTGGCTCGCCTTGGGCGACGCGCTGCGCAGGCATGTCGATGGGGCGAGCCTCCTGCTGCTGGATCTGCCGTGGCCGCGCCTGTGGCATCTGGACCGCCGGCGCGGCATTGCCGACCACCTCGGCGGTGCCCATGTCGCGTTCTACGATGCGGGCCGCTTCGTCCTCGTCGTAGATGCCGGCGAAGCCGAAGGCGATACGCGAGCCTTGAATGAGCGCCTTGTGGCGGAGCATCCGTTTCGTGTGGCTCTGCCATGGGCCGGGAATTCGCTTCTCGCCGCGGGGCTCTTGGTAGGTCTCGTCGAGGTATTCCCGGATGATGGTCGGCTTCTCGCGGTCCTTGCGATGGATGATCACCTCGCACCATGTCGGGCACGGCTTGGCGCCGGCGTTGGTGACGAACTCATCGGCATAGCGGAACTCGATGCCGTTCAGCGCCGGATGCTCGTTGATGATCCGTGCCCAGCCGTCGACCGAGACCACAGGGACGATCGCGCCCTTGTCGTTGTAGGCGTAGATCTCCTTCGTGAAGGGGTTCAGCTTGTACTGGTCGGCGACGATCAGCAGCGCGGCCATCTGCTCGTCCGTGATCGGCGCATCGTTGCGCTGACGGAAGGCGGTGGCCTTGAGCGTGTTCATTAGCTTGTTTGGCTCGATGCTGTATCGCTCGGCAAACTTGGTGACGAGCGATTGCCGCTGTGGGGCAGTGGGGCGCTCGGCGACGGCGGTGGTCATGTAGGTCTCCAGGCAGGAAAGTTGAGCGGGATGGTTCAGGCGGCCGGCGCCGACTCGACCTTCACGTACGGGTACTTGTCGGCGAACGGCTTGATATGCTTGTAGAAGTGCGAGCCGATCGACTCGGCGTCGCGGAACGCCGCGAAGTCGTCGGCGCTCACGTTGCGGTAGTGGTAGAGCGAAGTCGGCGCGCCGTCCTTGCTCTTGAAGCGGATGGCCAGCGTCGAGCTGGCGGGGTCGTGGCCGATGCTGTGGATCTGCGACGAGTCGACAGCGTCCATTGCGATGGTGGTGGTCATGGTTCTCTCTAGGTGGTGAAATCAGGCGCCGGCGCGCAAGGCGACAGCGAGGTACCAGAGCAAGCCGATGCCAACGCCGTACACCGCGACCAAGAGCCAGTCGGTGAGGTCGTATTCGGGCTCGACCTGCAGCTCAGCCTTGGAGCCACACGCGTAGCGCAACGAGCGGTGGACCTGGTAGTCGGTGGTGGTGTCGTCGATCACAGGTAGGCCCTCACGATGTCGATGACGTTGGCCAGCAGCAGCGCGCCGATGACCAGCCACGTTGCCGCGCGCAGCCGGCGCAGGTTCTTGGCCTGGCGCTCGCGCATGGCTCTGAAGTCGTGGATGTCGATCACGGCCGGGCTCACGGCAGCACGTTGGCGATCTCATGCGCGGCGCAAACCACGGCGAAGATGGCCATCACGTAGCAAAGGATCAGGTTGTTGCGGCGCTGGACGGCGCGCAGATCGTCGTCGGACATCACAGGGTCTCCAGGTAGTTGCGGCACAGGGATTCGATGGCGCCGCGGTCGTAGTTGCGGTCGCCGAGCTTTGCCAAGTCATTGCTTCCGGCGAAGCGGGCATAGACACCGCGCACGGCGATGTGCCCTTGGTCGAGCTCGAAGTCGACGGTCAGCTCGTAGTCGGGGCTGATGGCCGGACCGTCGTCGCACTCGCGGGTGAAGGCGTAGCGGCTCATGGCTGCTGCTCGTTGGACGCGTGATCAGGCGATCGCGCCGTTGCGCGACAGCAGGGAATCGGGCAGGGAACGGATGTGCATGGCGCGCAGAGCGAGCGCTTCGTGCTCGTCGGCGGCCGCGGCTTCGTCGATCAGGGCGACGTGGTGGCGGGTGTCACGCTCGTACTGCTGCAGTAGCTCGCGCGCCATGGAAAGCAGTGCCGCGTCGCTCAGGTCGCCGCGCAGCACCAGGCCGGCCACGGGTGCCATGTAGGCGCCGGCCTCGATGTCGTTCTCGTTGGCGAAGTTCAGCGGGTCACGCCGAACCTGCTCTGCGACTTCGATTTGGGCGTCGGTGAAATGGTTGTTGCGGGTTGGCATCGCTGACTCCATCAGGTGGTGCGTCGATGGAGTCATTAAACAACACGTTTAACATGATGTCAAACAAAATGTTTAATTGCGCTCTGGCGTGCGTGCGAGGGGTGGGAAGCAGAAGCGAGAAGCGCACACACAAACAAAAAAAGCCCGCCGGAGGCGGGCTTCTCGATGTTCTCTGGGCTACTGACCTGGCGCTAGGTTCCGGATCGCTCCGATGATGGCAGGGAGTGCCGGAAGCAGTTGGGCCAGAAAAACGGCACCAACCACCCACATGATGATGGCCGATTTTGCGTCCGCTATGTCGGCCTTTGTGGCGTAGTTGGACTTGACCACCGCGAGGTCTGTTTTGACCGCGGTCATAGACTCCTCGAGGGCTTTCAGCCGAGATTCCATAGGGCCATCATCACGCCGAGGGGCGCCGTTGTCAATTGGCGGTCGAGGAGGCGGGTCCCCGCCGGCGAGAGTTACGCCAACTAGACGGAGCGCATCTCTAGTCTCGTCAAGCTGGCGAAGATATGCATCTGCGGAGGGCGCGGTCATTTGGCGTCCTTCACTAGTCTCTGTATTGCTGAAACGCTCTCGTTAAGGTGTGTGAGAGCCTCATTCATCTTCTCATGCAAGGCCGCCTCATCGTCGAATTTCTGTTTCTTTGCGATGTAAACGACTTGGTACTGCAATGCGGTGACCATTTTTTGGAGAGCGATGACTGACCGTGTCAGTGCACTGATGTCGTCGGTCATTGCGTAGCTCGCGGCACGTAGGCGGTGGTTGGCGTCTGATCTGGCGCTCCGTACGAGCATCCCTTCTGCGCGGCTACCGCCTGAAGCTGGGCCGATCGATCCGTTGCGCTCTTCATGGCGCTGTCCTTTTCCATGAGATTCCCGATCCCGAAGTCACCTAGGAAGGACAGAACCGAGCGGCCGTCGAACTCGCTTTCCTTGTTGACGTGCTCGATAAAGCCCTGAACCTTGGCTTGCTCGAGCTGGATTTCCCGGCAGGACATGGTCCGTTTCTCGTAGTCGGTCAGGGTTCCCTGGCGACCGTAATTTTTCGTGGCGCACCCCGTGGCGGTCAATGCGGCGAGGGCTGCGGCGATGATCCGCATAGCTTCTCCCATTCGTTGTTCTTTGTGATGCAGTACGCGGCACTTGCGCTCGATAGCATGTGCGTCACAGGCGGATCTTGATTTTGCGCGCTGGGACGGGGTGAGCAATGTAGTACATCCAACTGATCTCTTCTCGCGCGTAGGTGAGAACGGCCGGATCGTTGTAACTCCCGAGTCGAACTCCATGGCGCCTTGATAAGAGTCGCTTGATCATCGTCTCACCCGTCGCCAGCCTCACAAGCACGTCGTCTTCGAGCTCCGGTTCAGTCCCTGGCTCCACCAGCGCGAACTCGCCAGGATTGAAGCGAGGCACCATCGACGTCCCGACGACCGGCACAAGAAACGCCTGGGGGTCGGCACTGGCAATTTCCGCGTATTGATCTGTTGCGCCCACTGGGTAATCACCATCCGTCCATATCCGGTCGGGAAGGCCGCCCTGCGCCTTGCCCACGACATAGACACAGCGGAACTTCATGGCGTCCGCCGGGTAGGTGAGAGGCGTCGGGCTAGCTGCCGACGATTCATTGTAAGCACCTGTTGAATTTTGCCGGTCCCCTCCATCCGTAGGGTGGGCAACAGGTGTGGCCGTCATGGGCAGCTCACCGGTTTGCAGCCAAGTCGCACTGCAGCCGATCTTTTCTTGGGCCTGGATCATCCCGGCTTTGGACATGCCGCGGCGCTCCCAGTTGTTGATCGTCTGGGGCGAAGCGTTGAGGCAGTTCGCTACCTCCGTAGGCGTCTTCAATCCGCGGAGCAATTCCGCTGCCTCGTAGAGGCGGACCATGGTCGCGTGCATGGCGCGGATGGTCTCACAGGTAAACGTTTCGTTGATAAACGTCATGTTTGCGTTTCGCATAAACATAGTGTTTAATGGCGACATGGAAACCAACCACTGTCGCTCATGACCACGGACCGCGAACTCATCGAACAGCTGGGCGGCGCCGCACGGGTGGCCGAGCTTCTGAACTTCAAGAAGCCAGGCGGCGTTCAGCGCGTTCACAACTGGAAGGAGCGCGGGATACCGGCCGCGGTCAAGCTGGCCCATCCCGAGCTCTTCCTTTCGAAGCCGACCGGCGCTGAAGAAGCGCCGGCCCACGCAGCCTGATGGAGCCGCCCATGTCCCGCCGTGCTGATAAGAGCAAACCTACCCACCACAGCGAAGGCTTGGAAAAGGCCATCGCTTGCTTCGGTTCGTTGTCCGCCATGGCGCGGGCTCTGGGCCTGTCTGGTTACCAAGTTATCCAGGAGTGGCGGCGGCAAGGACGTGTACCAGCCGAACACTGTCCGGTGGTTGAGCGACTTACCGCTGGGGCCGTGACCTGCGAAGAGCTGAACGAAAAGGTCGACTGGGCATTTGTCCGGCGCGGGACCGACCAACAAGCCGCCTGAGGACTGAACTGTGAAACGACTCACTTCGTTCTTGGCCGGATACCTCTGCACGATGGCGGTCATCTGCGTCCTGCTAGGAACCTCATGCGCGTTTTCCTGGCTGATCCACTGGCTGCCTTGGCCGCCGAGAGGTTGAACCATGAGACACGCTATTGGAGTGCGTTTGGCCTGGTGGGGCCTTCGGCTTGCTTTTCCAGAAGCGTTTCGAGCTGAGGGAGAGCGGCAAGTAGTTGTTTGCCGATGGCTGGCGTCAGAACGAACTCGTGCCGCATTTCCCATTCGCCTAAACCCTGACGGCCGTATTTCGCGACCACTGCCACATGCAGTAGCCCTGTCTGAGGGTCGAGATGTATCAGCGGAACTCTGTCGATGATGTGAATTTCGGTGCCGGTCTTTTGCGTTTCCATGCGTATCCCTTTCGTGGGCGGTTGAGAAGGTCAGAGGTCTCGATTGTTCCATGACTGTGGATACGCACCCTAGTAGTGGTGAAGGCGTCGCAGGTCGACGCCTTCATTTGGCCCTCGGGCCAACTGTGGAAGCAACTGTGGAACCGATTGTTTTTGCCAATCAGGAGAACAACAAATGCGGGTAGCTGAAGAGCCGGAAACCGGCGTCAGTACAGGGTCTCAAGCGTTTTTTCCCAGCGGCAAGGGCCGCTTTTTGCCCGATGCCGAGATCGCGACGTGCACAACGTACCGCGACGCCTGCGCGCTGGCCTGGGAACGCCGGACGCAGCCTGGTCTGACGCTCCAGGCCCTGGCCGCGCTGGCCGACCTCTACCCGTCTCACGTCAGCGACTACTTCCAGCGCGAAGCCCTGAATGCGAAGGGCAACCCGCGCCGCTCGCTGCCGGCCGACAAGATCGCCGACGTCGAGCGCGTGCTGGGCAACCGGATTCTGAGCCAGTACCTCATGCACCGCGGGGCCCTGACCATCATGGAAGCGGTGCTGGCGGCGAGGAATGCATGACGGACGTGGAAGCGATCGAAGTGGCCACCAAGGCCATGGAAGACGCGATGAAGCAGGGCGCTGGAGACGACGTGAGGATGACCAAGGCACTGGCCAAGGCCATGCGCGATCCGCGGGTCGCCCAAGCATTTGCCACCGTCGGATACCTCGACGTGCTGGCCGAGCAGAACACGAAGCATTGATGGACACCATGGACGCACAGCAGGCACAGCGCGCGCAGATCGCGTGGATCAACGAGCTGCTGCACCGGATGACGGTCGCCAGTACGGCCGACGTCCGCATGCAGCTGTGCGCCGAAACGAAACGCGCGATCGCCGAGCTGCTGGCCAGCGTGGCGGACCGCGGCAGGCAGTGAGGTAGGGACCAATGGCATACTCTTTTCCCCTTCGGGCAGCTGGTGGCCACCAGCGCGCGGCATACGCCTGCCATGTCGCGCACGCCCGACCCATCAACCAGGCAGGATGCGAGGCAAGCAATGGCAGAGAAGGAAGCGCACGACGATATGCCGGATCAGGGTCACCACACGTTCATTCTGGAGGCGCGGCCGGAAATCCAAGTGTTCATCGCCAAGAACGAGAAAATCTCGATCGTGGTTACCCAGATGCGCGACGAGCGGGATTCGGTGGACTCGGACGTGGTTCAGATACCGCTGGACTGTGCCGAGCAGGTAGGTATGGCACTGATCAACATCGCGAAGAAGTACACCGGGCTCTAAGCCACTGCCGGCCGTTCGCGCCGGCGACACTGCGGGTGGGGGTCTGACATGGCCCGCATCCGCTCCATTAAGCCCGAGTACTGGACCTCTGAGCAGGTCATGGAGGTGTCGCGCGACGCGCGCCTCCTTTTCATCGGCCTCTGGAACTTCTGCGACGACGGTGGCAACCATCCGGCGAGCGCGAAAACCCTGAAGGCTGAAGTATTTCCCGGTGACGACGATGTCACGGCGTCGACCGTGATGCAGTGGGTCGACGAACTTATTGAGCAAGGATTGCTCGTCGAATACGAGGTCGACGGCAAGGAATTCTGGCACGTCACGGGCTGGCATCATCAGCGCATCGATCAACCGACGTTGCGACACCCGCGCGGTGTCACAGGTGACTCAGGCGGTGACACAGGTGACGCGCGTCACCAAAAAAGGCTGGGCGGTAAGCAGCGCCAGCTTCTCCTTAAGAAACTCCGCGAATCCATTGGTGACGCATGTCACGTCTGCGGTGACGCGCTAGGTGTCACGCTAGCTCGCGTCACCCTAGCGTCACCGGAAGAGCCCGATCAATTCAAGGGTTACAGGCTTGTCTGCAGTTCCTGCAAGCGCAAGGTTCAAAGCGGTGACACGCTGGTGACGCAAGGTGACTCAAGGTGTCTCGCTGGTGACTCGCCTACGGAATGGAGAGGAGTAGATAGTAGAGGAGGTATAAGTACCCCCCATACCCCCCTTGGGGGCGAAACGTCCATAGGCCAGAAGGCGGACAAGCCTAAGCGTTCGGCCATCGGTCTGCCTGCCTACCTGAAGGCCTGCAAGCAGCAGGGCGTGAAGCCCATTGCCGAAGACGACACCGTCTTCGCCTACGCCGAGCAAGCGGGCATCCCGATGGAATTCCTCCGCCTGCACTGGCTCGAGTTCAAGGCCCGGTACAGCCTGCCCGACGCCAAGCGCTACAAGGACTGGCCGGCCGTGCATCGCAAGTCCGTGCGCGGCAACTGGTTCAAGCTCTGGTACATCGCCGGCGACGGCAACGTCGTGCTGACCACGGTCGGCGAGCAGGCGCGGCGCGTCCACGCGGAGGCAGCATGAACGCCCCCATGCCGACCCCGGGCCACGACGACCGCCTTACCGCGGTGGCTTCCGAGCAAGCGGTGCTCGGCGCGCTGCTGATCGACAGCGAGTGCTTCGACCGCATCGGGGACCTGCAGGCGGAGCACTTCACCGTCGGCGATCACCGCGCCATCTTTGCCGAGCTGTCGCGCCAGATCCAGGCCGGCAAGCCGACCGACTGCGTCACCGTCTTCGAGCGCTTGAAGGCCGCCGGCCAAGGCGCTGCCGACTTGGCGTACCTGACCCAACTCGCGCAGAACACGCCCGGTACAGCAAGCGTCGGCCGGCATGCCGCGATCGTCCGCGAGAGGGCGGTGCGCCGCGCGCTGCTGGTCCTCGGCAGTGAGCTTGTCCAGGAGGCGAAGGCTTCGCCAGACGAATCCCCGGCGTTGATCGACCGCGCCACCAGCCAACTGGAGGCGCTGGCCCAGGCTCGCGTGCGCAAGGAGCCGACGCACGTGTCGGCCAGCCTCGTGGAATACGCGCGGACGCTGCAATCCCGGGAGACCGATGGCGCTCGGGCGATCTCGACCGGCTTCCGCGACATCGACGCACTGCTCAACGGTGGCATCCGGCCGGGCGAGCTGATCGTGGTTGCGGCGCGTCCGAAGATGGGCAAGACCGCCTTCGCGCTCGGCTTGGCGCGCCATGCCGCCCGTGGCCGGCAGGTGCTCGTGCTGTCGATGGAGATGCCGCGCGCGCAGTTGGACGATCGGAATCTCGCCGCGATCGGTCACATCCCGCTGTCGAACCTGCTGACGCCGAGCCGCATGACGGACGACGAATGGAACCGGCTATCGCAGGCGATGGGCGTGCTCGAAAGCATGGGCCTGTGGCTCGACGACCAAGGCGGCCTGCGTCTCCTGGACGTCCGTATGAAAGCCAAGCAAGTCAAGCGCCGAGCTGGCCTCGACGTCCTCGTGATCGACTACCTGCAGCTGATGGAAGGCGAGGGCGACAACCGCAACGCGCAGATCGAGGGCATCACTCGCGGGCTCAAGGCGCTGGCGAAGGAACTCGACATTGCGATCGTGCTGCTGTCCCAACTCAACCGCGAGCTCGAGCGCCGGCCCAACAAGCGGCCGCAGCCGTCTGACCTCCGTGACTCCGGCGCGATCGAGCAGGATGCCGACGTCGTGATGTTCCTGTACCGCGACGAGGTCTACAACCCCGACACCAACGACAAGGGCATCTGCGAGGTCGATGTCGCGCTCAATCGGCAAGGCCAGCCCGGCCGCGTCGCCTTGGCCTACATCGGTGCCCAGACCCGATTCGAAACACTGGCGACCAATTGGCATCCGGCGCCGCCGAAGCGACCGCCCAGCGCATCGCGCGGCTTTGAATGAGGCATTCCATGACTGCAATCACGCTGACCCTTCCATACCCGGTAAGCGCGAACCGCTACTGGCGCACCTACATGCCGCGCGGCTTCAAGGCGCCGGTGACGACGCTGAGCGCCGAGGCCAAGGCCTACAAGCAGGAGGTGGGCTGGCTGGCGCGCGCTGCCGGCGTCCATGCGCCGATCGTCGGCCGCGTCGCTGTCTCGTACACGCTGTACCCGAACCGGCCGCAGGACTGGCAGAAGCGCATGCGGCGCGACGGCGCACGCTGGGATGACACGGTGCAGTGCATCGACCTGGACAACGCACAGAAGGTGCTGATGGACGCCCTCAAGGGAATCGTGTTCGAGGATGACCGCTGGGTGCGCCGGATCACCGCCGAGCGCGCCGAGCCGGATGGCGAAGCACGTCTCGTGGTGACGGTGAGCGCCCTGGAAGACGAGATCGTGCAGGCCGGCCTGTTCGGGGAGGCCGCGTGATGGCCAAGAGCAAGAAGCCGCGCAAGCCGTATCGCCCGAGCTGGAACGGCGCCGGCGTGAAGCTGCGCACCGAGCCGTGGAAGGTCGACGCCGTGTTCCGGCCGCTGGAAACCATCCTCGACGGGCTGGAGCGCGACGGCGCCGTGACGGCGACCGCCGCCGGCGTGCCGATCTTCCGCGACGCGAACGACGGCTGCTGGTACGAGACCGCGCCGGCGGTGGAGGGCGTCGCCTGCGCCTTCGAGATGCACGGCAAGCGGCAGGGCCGCGCGGTGCCGGTCGAGCCGCTGCTGGTGCTGGCCACGAAGCTGCGCTACGCCATGCCGCTGGAGCAGGCCGACGTCGTGGCCGCGCGTCAGGCGCTGGAGGCGCTGCGCGCCGAGGCCATGCAGATGACCGCGGCGTACGCGCGCGACCTGGTGCAGAACACCCGAATCCGAATCGAACTGGACGCGAAGGAGGCTGCTTGATGCCCATTAAACCGAAAGCGATTCGCCCATTGACGGCGGAGCGGGTACGCGACGCGTTGGTCTACTGCCCGGACACCGGAGAGTTCACCTGGAGGGCCAGCAGCCCGTTCAATCGGTTCGCGGGCAAGCCGGCTGGCTGCATCAACGGACACGGTTACCGGATCATCCTGCTGGACGGTCGCATTCACATGGCACACCGATTGGCATGGCTCTATGTGCACGGCGAGCTCCCGCCGGCGCAGATCGACCATGTCAATGGATGCCGCGGGGACAACAGGATCGCCAACCTGCGGCTTTGCAGCGGGGCCGAGAACTTGCGGAACCGCGCGATGCACGCGAAGAACAAGAGCGGCTACAAGGGCGTTTCCTTCAAGGACAAGAAGTGGCGCGCCTCCATCGGCCACGGCGGCCGGACGCGGCACCTCGGTCTGTTCGACACGCCGGCAGAAGCGGCACACGCCTATGACGCCGCCGCACGCGCGACGTTCGGCGAATTTGCCCGCGTCAATTTCCCCGAGAAGGAAGCCTGAGCCATGGCCACGCTCTACCGCGAGTTCACCCTCAAGAGCCCCGGCATCTGGCCGACAGTGCTGGCCTTCATCAAGTCCAACGCCGCCGCCTGCCTTGAGAAGGGCACGCCGCTGCGGCTGATCGTCACGGCCGAAGAACGCCGGCGCACCACCGAGGCGAACCGGTACTACTGGGGCGTCGTGCTGCGCGACATCGCCGAGCAGGCCTGGGTCGACGGCCAGCGGTTCAGCAAGGACACCTGGCACGAGTACTTCGCCGACGTGTACGGCGTGAAGGTCGAGATCCGGTTGCCGGACGGCCGCACGCGCGTCACGCGCAAGTCGACGGGCGATATGTCGGTCGGGGAGTTCAGCGAGTACCTGGCGAAGGTTCAGGCGGCCGCGGCCAACGAGTTCGGGGTCTCGTTCGACGGGGTGCATGCATGAGCGTTGTCCACGTGGTTTCCATGTCCGGCGGCAAGGACAGCACGGCCACCGCCATCCTAGCGCTGGAGAAGCATGGCAGCGCAGAGTGCCGCTTCGTCTTCGCGGACACCGGGAACGAGCACGAGCAGACGTATGAGTACGCGCTCGACTACCTGCCCGCGGCGCTGGGGATCAAGGTCGATGTGGTTCGCGCAGACTTCGCTGACGAGTTTGCGACCAAGCGCGCGAATCTGTCGCGTATCGCTGCGGGGGAGCCGGAGGGCGCTGTCTATGGCCGTCGCAAGTTCCAATACGCCTGGACGCCGGCCGCAGCGGCTCGCGCGCTGGAACTGCTGCATCCGACAGGCAACCCATACCTCGACATGTGCATGCTCAAGGGCGGCTTTCCTTCTCGGAAGCGGCAGTACTGCACGGATTACCTGAAGACCCAGCCGCTCACCGGCTATGCAGTGGACTTGCTCGATGCAGGTCACGCCGTCTGGTCGTGGCAGGGTGTCCGCATCGACGAAAGTTCGTCGCGCCGAGAGCGACTCCAAGGCACCGGCGCCTGCGTCAAGTCCTTCGAGGAAGTCGGCGGCGGCCTCTTCAACTACCGCCCCATCCTGCGCTGGACCGCTCGGGACGTGTTCCAGGCCCACGAGCTGGCTGGGGTCAAGCCTAACCCGCTGTACCTTCAGGGAATGGACCGCGTCGGCTGCATGCCGTGTATCAACTGCAGCAAAGCCGAACTTCGGCAGATCGCCCTTCGGTTTCCGGCCGAGATCGAGCGGATAGCCGAATGGGAGCGCTTGGTGTCGGCGGTCTGTCGCCCGCGCTCGCCGGTGTCGTTCTTTCACATGGGCACGCAGGGACATTCTGGACAGGACTCGACGATCCACGCCGTGGTGGAGTGGAGCAAGACCACGCGGGGCGGCCGGCAGTACAACCTTCTCGATCAACTGGAGGAGCCGACCGCTTGCTCCTCGGCATACGGGCTGTGTGAATGATCCTCAACGACATCAGCACCGTGCGGAATCCTGCGGGCTGTAATCCATTGACGATCACGTCGACGATGACCTCGATGCACCTCTTACCATTTCTCCAACGGAACGCGGCTAAGCAAGTAGTCGATCCTCTCTTTTGCGGCTTCGACGCAGGCTCGTATCGCTTGTTCTTCAGTAGTCAAGCCCATGCCGCCAACTCCACCGGGAAGAACGTTCCCATTCAGGTCCAGAAAATAGAAGGCATCAATTTCACCACTACTGCGGTAGCCGAATTTGCCGATTACCTTGGCGCCAAGGTATGTGCCAATCGTACCCATCTCCTGCATCTTGCTCTTGGTCATTTGGTAGCCCCGAAAATTTCGAATGCTACGCCTCATAAGGTGAGGTGTCACCGTGAAGCATAACCACCGCTGCCAGGGCGACTGCAGCGCGCGCCAGCCGGGCCTGGTGCTGGAGGTGGCCGCATGACGCTGCCCGCCCACATGTACCGCGACCCGGCCGAGGTCTACGAGCGCGCTGAGGCGCGAAGCTGCAAGGGCTGCGTCCATGAGCGGTCGGCCACGCTGTTCGGCACCACGGTCAGGGCCTGCATCAAGCTGTTACCGAACGGCAAGCGCCGACACCACGGCCGGCGCTGCCAGCACTACGACGATGGGGAAAACGAACAATGAGCGACGCGATCTTCAGGAGCACCGAGCAGGCGCTGCACGTTTCCTACCTGGTGCTGTCCATGCCGCCGCGGCAGGGCGCGCCGTTCCGGAACATGCTGATCCGGATGCTGGAGGATCTGGATCACCCGACCGACAAGCAGCAGGCCTGGCTCGACCAGCTCCGCGGCACGGCAGGCGGCGGCACGGTCAACTTCGGCGGCCTGTCGCCGGACGAAATCCGGGCCCAGTGCAGCATGGTCACGGCCGCCGTGCGCGACCGGCTGCCGAGCCAGGAGATGGCCGCCATCTGGGCGCGCTTCGCGGTGGGCGACGAGAAGGTCGGCGGCATGAAGCGGCTGGCGTTGTTCGCGCGCCGGTCGTGCGGGCTGACGGCCACCACGCTGCTGTTCGACCTGACGGCGCGGCACTACCTGCCGCGGGACCGGAAGGAGGGCTACACCTTTCGCGCGATCGCGGAAAAGCACCAAGTCAGCAAGGATCAGGTGTTCCGGGCCGCGAAGTGGATGGACGCCCATTACCGCGCGCTGGAGAACCTGGCGCTCGCGCGGCTGGAGCCGAAGTTCGTGGCGCACGGGCTCGTCGAGGACCGTACAGCGTGCGATGAGCCGGAAGCCCTTGCCGCATAAGGGATAGCGGCGAAAAAGGGCTTGCACTTTTGCGACAAGCGGTATAGATTTTCGCCAGACTCGCAGTAATTGCATCTAAAGCCCCCACCACTTGGGGGCTTTGTCGTTTCCGTGATCCTTGGCATGATGTGCTCGCCATAACCGCCAAGGAGATTTAATGGAAGCTGATGCAATCAAGGGCTACATGGAGCTTGGGAGGCAGATCGACAATGCTGCCGCTATGCTTATCGACTGCCTCCTGGAACGCGGCATATATAAGGCCGAGGGGGAAGGCCGCATATCCACCGTTTCGGCCGAAGGAGTCGAAGGTGAGCCGTATTCGTTGACCGTGCATGCCCATCACGTTCGCCTCGCCGGCAAGGTAGTGCATGCGTTCTGCAAGGATCAGTTCGGTTCGGCGCAATTGATTGGTGCTGTCGAGTTCCGTGTGGTTGGTTTGAGCGATCTCCCGGAAGAGCGCCCCTGCTGAGGGTCTACGTAGACGAGCAGGGCGGGTGCGGGTGGCGAAAGGTAGGTGAGATCCATCGCACAATTCCCACGAATCCGGCTGTCGCCGCCAGCCTGCGGGCTGCGATCTTTCAGGAGCTTGCTGGAAGGGTCCTAGATCGGTTGAAGCGGAAACCTCTCGCTGACGAGAGCGTTAGCTTTGTGGATATGGGCTGATATCGATCAAGGCATCCCCCTTCGGTGGGGTACAGGTGTCGGAGCCTCGTCCGTTATCGGATTTTGTGGTGTTGGTCGGCTATCATGCCAACCCCAATAATCGTTAGACGGAGAATTCATGGGGTCGTACGTAAATTCGAGTATTACATCGAACGAGCAAATCGTTTATGAGGCGAAAGTTTCTTGGTTTTCCCAGCTCCCGCTCGTGATCCTTGGTGTGATCACGCTGCCGATTTTCGTCGGCTTTCTGTTTCTCCTGGTCGCATTCATTCGGATCTGGACCACTGAACTGGCTATCACAAACAAGCGGATCATTGCCAAGTTCGGCTTGATTAGCCGGAGCACCATCGAACTGCGCCTTGATAAGGTGGAAACCGTTCGCGTCGAACAATCGATTCTTGGTCGCATCCTCAACTACGGATCGGTAGTCGTGTCTGGAGCTGGGGCACCTCAGGCGCCTATTCCAGGTATCGCGTCGCCGCTCAACTTCCGTGGCCGCTTGAACAGCATCGTGGAAGAACAGGCGGCAAAGGTGTAGTGAACTGGCAGTCGCCAGAAGAAGCCCGTGAGGTTCGTCCGAGCGGGCTTTTTTATTGGACGATTCGCGGAATGCGACGTGGCCAAGATGCGAGGCCGCTGGCTGCGCGGCTCGCCACAGTGCCACATGCAGAACTCCCATGGCAAAAACAAAGGACATCGACTGGGTCGCCGTCGAGGCGGCTTATCGCGCCGGTACTGAGCCCGTGACCGCGATTGCCTCGAAGCACGGCATCAGCCATACCGCGATCAACAAGAGGGCGAAGGCACAGGGCTGGATCCGGAATCCCGGCACCGCCAAGCGCGCTCTCGTGGAGGCGCATTTCAGTGGCGCGGCCGCTCCCGCCGATGGCGGAGTTTCACCGGAAGTTTCAGGTTTAACCCGTGAAACCATCGCCGGCGCCGCCCGTCAGGACATCGACGACATGGAGCGCGGCCTGCGCATCCATCGGCTGTGCCTGGCGAACCTGGAGGCTTGCGCCGGCGAGGCGGATGACCCCAAGGAAATCAAGACCATCGTCGAAGCGGCCAGCGCGGCCGTGGCGGCGATCCGCAAGATTCGCGGCCTCGACGCACCGACGCCTGCCGACATGAAAGACATCGATGCAGCAATCGAGGCAGAACTGGCGCAACTGGAGCGCAGCCGACAAGCTGGCGCTGCTGCAGACACTTAAGGCGCGCAACCGGCTGAACTGGAAGCCGCTGCCCGGGCCGCAGTCCATGGCCTACGCCTGCCGGGCAGACGTGCTGCTCTACGGTGGCGCCGCCGGTGGTGGCAAGAGCGACCTGGCGCTTGGCAAGGCGCTGACCCAGCACCAGCGATCGCTGATCCTGCGGCGCGAGTTCCCGCAGCTCAAGGGCATTTTGCAGCGGGCGGAAGAGCTGTACAGCGAGTACGGCAAGTATGGCGACAAGGTCTGGCGCTGCGAATTCGCCGGCAAGCGCCGGATCATCGAATTCGGCTCCGTCCAGCACGAGGCCGACAAGAACAAGTTCCAGGGCCGGCCGCACGACCTGAAGGTCTTCGATGAGGCGGCCAATTTCTTGGAGTCTCAGGTCGAGTTCATCGCCGGCTGGAACCGCAGCGAGGACCCGGACCAGCACTGCCAGGTGCTGCTGTGCTCTAACCCGCCGACGGACGCAACGGGCGACTGGCTGAACAAGTGGTTCGCGCCGTGGCTCGATCCGGCGCACCCGAACCCGGCCGCACCCGGCGAGCTGCGCTGGTTCGCGTCCATCGACGGCGAACAGCACGAGTGCGAGACCGGAGATCCGTTCATCCTGGTGGATGGTCAACGGGTGTATGACTTCGACCCGCAGAAGGTCAAGAAGGTCGACATCATCCGGCCGCTGACGCGCACCTTCATCCCGGCGCGGGTTACGGACAACCCGTTCTATGCCGATTCCGGCTATGTGGCGAAGCTGCAGGCCCTGCCCGAGCCGCTGCGCAGCAAGATGCTGTACGGCGACTTCGGCGCGGGCCGACAGGATGACCGCTGGCAGATCATCCCGAGCGAATGGGTCCGGATGGCGCAGAGGCGCTGGATCCAGCGTCCGGAGTGCGACGCGCCAATGAACGCGCTGGGCGTGGACGTGGCGCGCGGCGGGCAGGACAAGACGATCCTGTCGCCGCGGCACGGCAACTGGTTCGCCCCCCAAGTCTCGATCCCCGGCAAAGAGACGCCAGACGGGGAGGCGGTCGCGGCGCAAGTCCTGCTGCTGCGCCAGGTACGCACGGCAGTCAACATCGACGTGATCGGCGTCGGCACAAGCCCGTACGACATCCTGAAGGGCAAGATCAAGCTCTACGCCGTCGCCATGAACGGGTCTGAGGGCTCGGATGCTAAGGATCGCACCGGTCATCTGGGCTTCGTGAATAAGCGCGCCGAGTGGTGGTGGCGGATGCGGGAAGCACTGGATCCGGTCCACGGCGACGACCTGGCGCTTCCACCTGACCCGCAATTGGCCGCCGACCTCTGCGCGCCGCGGTGGAAGATGACCGCGCGCGGAATCCAGGTCGAGTCGAAGGAAGAAATCAAGAAGCGGATCGGCCGCAGCCCGGACAAGGGCGACAGCGCGGTCTATGCGCTGGCCGACGGCGGCGCCATGGCAATGCTGGCCCGACACTTGGCACTTGCAAGCTGACAACTATGAGACTCGACGGATACGAATCGGCGCTGCTGGGCAGTCGCGCCCTAGCGCCGCAGCTCGTGCCGCAGTCGGCGATCGAGCTCTACGCCACGGGCGGCTTGTATGGCCGGGTCGTCGACATGCCTGCCGACGCCGCTGTTGCGCGCGGCGTGGCCATCGAGGGCGACACCGACAGCGTGGTGGCCAATGAGCTGGACCGCCTCAAGGCGCTGCCGGCCCTGGCCGACGGCATCCGGTGGGCGCGCCTGACCGGCGCTGCGGCGATCGTGCTGGTTGCCGACGATGGCGGCCTGCTGCGGGATCCCCTCAATGTCGCCAACCTTCGGAGCATCGAAGAGCTGAAAGTCTTCGACCTGGACGACATCAGCGCGACGGACGATCGGTACCTCGACCCGACAAAGTCCAACTTCGGCACGCCGGAGCGGTACCGCGTTCGGGTGAACGTCACGGGCGTCGCCGAAGGAGAGTTCACTGTCCACGAGACGCGCCTGATTCCCATCTCTGGCGACCCCCTGCCGCGGCGTATGGCGGCGATCAAAGGTATCCCGTGGGCCGGCCGTAGCGCCGTCACGCGCCCCTATGCCGTCATCAACCAATATCGGCAGTCGCTGCGCTGGGCCCTGAGCATCCTTGAGCGGAAGCAGCAGGCCATCTACGGGATGAAGGGCTTGGCCGAGCTGATCCAGGCTGACATGGAAGGTGTGGTGCAGAAGCGCATCGGCTTGGTCGACGCCGTGCGGAACGTGCGCAACACCGTGGCCGTCGACGGCGAGGACCAATACCGCATCGAGGACACCAACGTCAGTGGCGTCCGCGACGTGGTCGCCGAGTTCCAGATCGCCCTGTCCGCAGAGACCGGCATCCCGGTCACGCTGCTGTTCGGCCGCTCCCCGGCCGGCATGAATTCGACCGGCCAGGCGGACTTCGACGGCTTTTACGACATGGTCGAGAACTACCAGCGCAACCGCGGCACGCCGGCGCTGGAGCGGCTCGTGTCGTTGATCCTGGCTCAGAAGAACGTCGCCAAGAAGGTCGACCAGTGGACGATCACCTGGCCGGCGCTGCAAAGCCCGACCGACAAGGAAAAGGCCGAGGTGCGCAAGGCCAACGCGGAAGCCGAGAAGGCTGAAGCCGACGCGCTGGGCGGCCTGATTGACCGCGGCGTGATCAGCGAGGAAGAGGGCAAGGACCATCTGGTCGCGGAAGGCAGGTATGGACTTGAACGCGCTCAGGGCAGCCGGACGGCGGCCGCGCAGTACGCCGCGCAGACCTAAGAAATGGCTGCATCCGGCGGCGATCGAGCGGGAGTACGTGCGGGCCGTTCAGGGCTTTGCCGACCGGACGGTGCAGGCCGCGGAGCACTACATCATCCCGGCGCTGGCCGAGGTGCGAGGCGATGACCTGAACCGGCCGCCGGAGGATGACCGCTGGTACACGGCGCTCGAGGTGGCATTCGCCGAAGCGCTGGCCGCTGCTGCAGTCACCGACGAGGCGCTGCGCAACGTGATCGACCTGTTCGCCAGCCGCGTGGACGCCTTCAACAGCAACCAGTTCCACGCGCTGCTTCGTGGTGCGTACGGCGTCGACATCGTGACGGCCGAGCCCGGCATCGGCCCGCTGATGCGTGTCTGGGAGGCCGAGAACCTGCGCCTGATCAAGTCGATTCCGACCCAGTACCTCGACAACCTGCAGGGCCGGATCGTGGCCGCAGTCGCGCGCGGCGAGTCGCTGCGCAGCCTGACCGCCTTCGTGCGGGACACCTACCGGCTGCCGATGGAGCGCGCCGAGCTGATCGCCCGCGACCAGATCGGCAAGCTCAATGGCCGGCTGACCGGCTACCGCCAAACGAATGTCGGCGTCTCCGAATACCGGTGGCGCGGCACGCTGGACGCGCGCGAGCGCGATGCCCACGTCGCGCGGGAAGGCAAGGTGATCTCGTGGGACACGCCGCCGGACGATGGCCACCCCGGCGAGCCGATCCGCTGCCGCTGCTGGGCAGAGCCCGTGCTGCCCGATCTCGATGATTTGGACGCTTTGATCGTCCACTGAAGGTGACAAGCGATGGTGATGCGATTCGATACCGCGCCGCTCAAGGCAACGAGCACGCGCGAGGGGTTCATCACGGACACGCCGATCCTGACCCGGACCGGCATCTTTCCGTACAAGAACCCCGACGGCTCGACGCGGCTGGAATTCCGGCCGCCGGAGGAGGTTTTCCACGCCGACTCACTGGCCAGCCTCAAGGGCAAGCCGATCACCAACGGCCATCCTGGCCTGGTGACCGCGCGCAACGCCAAGCAGCACACCGTCGGCGCCGTGCTCACGGAGGGCCGGCAGGACGGCGACAACATGGTGGGCGAGGTTGTCATTTACGACACCGCGCCTATCGCCGAGGGCAAGAAGGAGCTGTCCCTCGGTTACACCCTCGACCTCGACGAAACGCCGGGGGAGTGGAACGGGCAGCGGTACGACGCGGTGCAGCGAAACATCCGCATCAACCATCTGGCCCTGGTGAAAGCTGGCCGGGCGGGAAATGCCCGCCTGAATCTGGACGCGGCGGATGCCGATTTGACCAACGATGAGGAAAGCGAACCCATGAACATGGTGAAAGTTCGCCTGGACTCGGGACTGTCGTACGACGCCGCGCCCGAGGTAGCCCAGGAACTGGAGGCCCTGCGGGCCAAGGTGAAGGCCGAGGCCACGCGCGCCGACAGCGCGGAAGCCCGCGCCGACACCGAGAAGGCTCGCGCCGACAAGGCCGAGAAGGATGTCGAACAGGCGCGCGCCGATGGGCTGGCGCAGGCGCTAGCCCGCACTCGGCTCGAGGCCGAAGCCCAGGCGCACGGCGTCGAAATCAAGCAGGACATGGCCGACAAGGACATCCGTGTCGCTGTGATCAAGGCGGTCCGCGGCGACGGCTTCGACATGGCGGGCAAGTCCGACGCCTACATCGAGGCGGCCTACGATCTGGCGGTGGCGGAGAAGGGCCAGCGCGCCGACGCACTGGCGAGCCAGCGCAAGGAGATGCAGGCCAAGACCAACATGGACGGCAAGGATGGCCAGCCGCAATCGGCCGCCTCGGCCCGCAGCAAGATGATCGCGCAACAGCGTGGGGGTGAATGACCATGTACGAGAACTATCAGGACGTCGCCTTCGCGGGCATGAAGGTGGATTCGGGCGATGACCGCGTCGAGTCGTTTCCCGTCGCGGGCAACCTGCCGATCGGTGTCGTGACCGGTACGGACGCGCAGGGCCGGCTCGTTCCCGGCCCCGGTACCAAGGTGCGCGGTATCACGCTGCAGTCGCACACGATCACGGCGCAGACCTACGTGCAGTACGACTGCGCCTCGGTCATGACGCGCGGTCTGGTGTGGGCGCGCGTGACGCCGGCCGCTGCGGTGACCAAGGACGGCCCGGTGAAATTCGCCGCCGACGGCACGGTTTCCGACGCTGGCGCCAATACGCTGCCGAACGCGGTGTTCCGCAGCGCCAAGGTGACGACCAGCGATGGCGTCGAGATCGTGGCCGTCGAGCTGCACAACCCGTTCTCGGTGCCCGCCGCGGCGTAACCCCAGATCCAGAACCACGAGAGCCCGCCGCGCGCGGGCTTTTTCATTTCCGCGAGGGAAAAACATGGAACACCTGCACTACGACGAAGCCGATCTGGCTGGCGTCCAGGCATTCGCCCCCCAGATGGGCGGCCTGCGCGAGGACGAGTCGATCTTCACGGCGCGCCAGCTCGACTACGTCAAGGCTCGCGTCTACAACAAGAAGCTGCCGCCGATGAAGGGCCTGCAGCTTGTGCCGATCGAGACGGACGTGCCGGAGTGGGCGGAGACCGTCACCTTCCGCATGTTCGACCAGGTCGGCATGGCCAAGATCGTGGCGAACTACGCCGACGACCTGCCGCGCGCGGACGTGAAGGGCACCGAGAAGACCATCCGCGTCAAGGACATCGGCAACAGCTACGGCTACAACATCAACGAACTGCGCGCCAGCGTGGCGCTGGGCCAGAACCTGCCGACCCGCAAGGCCGACGCGGCGCGTCGGGCCGTCGAGATCAAGCTGAACCAGATCGCTATGGTCGGAGACGCCGATTACGGTCTGTACGGCCTGGTCAACCACCCCAACATCGGCATTACCGCCGGCCTGAACGGCAACTGGGACGACCCGACTACCACTGCGGACCAGATCCTGGCCGACCTCGACGCCCTGTACAACACGGTGCGCGTGCAATCCAAGGGCGTCCACACGCCGAACCTGGCCGCGCTGCCCAGCGCCCAGCACGCTGCAATCACGTCGAAGCGTTTGCCGGACTCGGGTGGCCAGACGGTGGCCGAGTTCTTCATCAAGAAGCACCCGGGCTTCCGCTTCGAAGAAGCGCCGGAGCTGACCGGCGCGGGCGCTGGCGGCGCCGACATCATCATCATGTACGAGTTCAGCGCCGAGAACCTGAATCTGGACCTGGTGATGCCGTTCAACCAACTGCCGGCCCAGGCGCGCAATCTGGAACTGGTGGTGCCGTGCCTGGCCCGCACCGCGGGCGTCACCGTGCACTACCCGCTGGCGCTGACCAAGGGGGAGGGCATCTGACATGGCCAACGTCAAGAACGTCTCCACGCACGTCGTGTCGATCCGCGGCACGACCATCATCCCGCCGCTGGGCTCGGCCGACATCGACCTGAAGACACCCGGTGTTCCGGCGCTGATCAAGCGCGGCGTGCTCGAAGTCGTATCGACCCGCGAGGCCGACACCGCCGAGGGCGACGGTCCGCTCGACCCGAGCACCATGAAGGCCGCGCAGCTCAAGGCCGAACTGGACAAACTGAACGTCCAGTACGCCGGCAACGCCAGCACCGACGTCCTGCGCGAGCTGTACGTCGCCAAGCTGGCCGAGCAGGCGGAGCAATAGCCATGGCGGCCACCATCGAGTTGCTCGACTTCCTGGCGCCGGCTGTGGCGGACGCCGCCGAGGCGGACAAGAATCGGGCGCTCTCGATGGCGGCGGCCTACCGGCCTTCCTGTCTGCCCGAAGCCAAGCAGGACGAGGCGCAGGCTTGGTACGCGGCGTGGCTGCTCTATCAGCGCATGCAGCAGACCGCGCAGGCCGGGGCTGTCATCCGGCCCGGCATCGTCAGCGAAAAGGAGGGCGATCTCGCGCGGACGTTCGGCAGCACGACTGGCTCGGACGGCGTCGCCGATCCCCTCGGCTTCTACGGCCAGTACAAGCGGCTCGCCGATTTGTGCGGATACGGCGCCATCACCGTCGGGAGGCCTCTCCATGGCTGCTGCTGTGAAGGTTATTGACCGGGGGCTGGCGAAGTACGTGCGCGATACCTCGAAGCTGAACGGCCGCGGCGTCAAGGTCGGCATTCAGGCCGATGCCGGCAAGGATCCGAACTCCGGCACCGACCTGGTCGACATCGCCATCTTCAACGAGTACGGCACCGAGACCATCCCGGCCCGGCCATTCGTGCGCGACTTCTTCGAGAAGAACCGGACGGTGCTGGGCACGGCGATGGACCGGCAGGCTGATGCGGTCGCCGCCGGCGCCAGTCCGGCGCAGGCCATGGACACGCTCGGCCTCTGGGTCGAGAAGCACCAGAAGCGGCATGTCCAGCAGTCCCCGGCCTGGGCAGTCCCGAACGCGCCGCTGACGGTCAAGCTCAAGGGCAGCAGCACGCCGCTGATCGACCACGGCACGATGCTCAACGCCATTCGGTATCAGAAGCTATGAGCAGCTTTCGCAGACCCGTGCAGGTGATCCGGCGCGCCGCGGGGCAGTGGGTCGGCGGGCGGTGGTTCGAAGGGCCGGACGGACCAGCAGACACCATCATGGCATCCGTCCAACCGGCCGCGCTGTCCGACTACGACACGCTGCAGGCGCTGCCCGAAGGGCGGCGAGTGGAGGCGATGGTGCGCATTTACACCGACGCGGTGCTGACCGTCGCCGGCGCCAACGACACCAACGGCGATCACGTCGTCTGGCCGCACGGGCCGCGACCCGGCAACTACTTGGTGCGCGCCGTCAGCCCGTGGCAATCCGGCGTGATTTCGCACTACCGCTATCTCGCCGTGCTGGAGCTCGAACCATGACGCCGGAGCAGGCCATCTACGAGCTGATCACCACAGCGGCGACCGCGCCAGTGATCTTCGCCAACGAGAACGGGCCCCGGCCGGCCAAGCCGTACATCGCGCTGCGGGTGAACCCGGCCAGCCGACTGCCGGTTCATCGGGGCCCGGTCGACGACGCCGGCGTGCAACCGGTCTCGGCGCACCGCTCGGCTCAGGTGGAACTGCAGTGCTTCGGCACGGGCTGCATGGACGCGCTCGACGTGCTGGGCCAACGCCTGCACATGCAGGCGGCGCTGGACCGCGCCGAGCAGCTCAATCTGGCCGTGACGGCCGTCGGCCAGCTTCGACAGGTGCCGGTGCTGCGCGACGCCACGACGTACGAGCCGCGCGCGGTTATCGAGCTGACCATCGACTACACGACGACGCTTGCGGATGACGTGGGCGTCATCGAGACGGTGAACATCACCGGAACAACGGACGGCGGCGCGCTGCCGGGTCCAACGATCACCATCCACGCCAGCGTGGGATAGAAGACCGACGCCGCCTCCGGGCGGCGATTTCATTTGGAGCCGCGAATGGCCAACCTCGACCGTATCGTCAACGTCCAGATCAGCCTGAGCACCACGGCGATCAAGGAACAGTCCTTTTCCGACCTGCTGGTGATCGGGCCGCATGCCCTGTCGCTGGCGCGTGTCATCGCCGTGACCGAGGCTGACGAGCTGCTGGACATGGGCTTGCCCAGCACGTCGCCGATCTACGCTGCGGTGCGGGACGTCTTCAAGCAGATTCCGACCCTGAATCGCTGCTTCGTCGGCCGCCAGGCCGTCGATGATATCGACGTGGCAGTCACCCGCGCGTCGCAGTCGC
The DNA here is from genome assembly GCF_017598945.1 of Cupriavidus gilardii. GTDB lineage: Bacteria > Pseudomonadota > Gammaproteobacteria > Burkholderiales > Burkholderiaceae > Cupriavidus > Cupriavidus gilardii_E. Next base: position 122,635 of record NZ_JAGFTW010000006.1, on the reverse strand, counting down.
AATATGCCGTCACGCTCAGCTGGTACGACGCGAACGGCGCGGCGCAGACCGCGACGGCAACCTATACCGGCCTGGCGGCCGACACCGACGCCCTGATCGCGCAAGGCTTGGCCGCGGCGATCGAGGCGACCGCAGCGCCCGTGGCCACGACGACCACCGGCGCGGTCGTGACCATCACGCCGGAGGTGGACGGCGCGGCCATCGCGATCAGCCTGGCCGGCAACCTCGAAATGCAGACGCCGACCAGCACAGAGCCGCTGAGCGAAGCGCTGGCCGCGTGCCGGCGTCAGAACGACGACTGGTACGGCGTAGTGCTCTACAGCCACGCGGAAGCCGACATCCTGGCGGCCGCTGAATGGGTCGAGACCAACGAGAAGCTGCTCGGCGTGTCGTCGAGCCAGGCCAGCATCCTCGATCCGGGCTCCAACACCGACATCGCCAGCAAGCTGCGCGACAAGCAGTACTTCCGCACCCACCTCTGGTATCACGCGGCCGCGGCCACCGAATGGCTGGAAGCCGCGATCTCGGGCAACCGCTTCACCATCTATCCGGGCGGCGAGACCTGGGCCAACGTGCGGCTGGCCGGCATTACCGTCGACAACCTGCAGGAAGGGGCGTCGATCGCCGCGCGCGCGAAGAACGCCAACACTTTCGAACCCTTCCGCAACTTCGCGATCACGCAGGGCGGGAAGGTCGCGGCCGGCGAGTGGATCGACGTGATCCGCTTCCGGGACTGGCTGGCCGAGCAGATCAAGATCAACGTCGTCTCGGCGTTGGTCAACGCATCGGCCAACGGCAAGGTGCCTTACACCGATGGCGGGATCTCGATCGTGACCACCGCCATGCGCAAGGCGCTCGATCTGGGGGTGACGCGAAACGGCATCGCGCCGGAAGAACTAGACGAGGACGGCCGCAAGATCCCGTCGTACACGATTAGCGCGCCGCTGTCGGCCAACGTGCCATTCAACGACAAGGCCAACCGGGTGCTGAACGACGTCTCGTTCACCGCGCGCCTGGCCGGCGCTATCCATGCGGTGACCATCCGCGGCAACCTGACCTACTCGCTCTAATCGGAGTCGCTTATGACCGTCCACACCTACGACCCTGCGCGGGTCATCGTCACCGTCGCGGCGGCCACGCTGAGCGGCCTTGCCGAGGACACCTTCATCAACATCGAGGAGATCGGCGACGGCGTCACCTCGACTGTCGGAGCCGACGGCGAAGTCGCGCGTGCGATGTCGAGCGATCGGCGCTGCCGGGTCACCATCACGCTGCAGCAGACCAGCGCCGGCAACGACGTGCTGTCCGCGCTGTTGGCCGCCGATCGCCTGAGCGGGGGCGGCGGCATCTTCCCGATCGCCATCGCCGATCTGCGCGGCCGCACGGTGTTCAACTCGTCCGAAGCCTGGGTCGTGAAGAGCCCGAACGCGGAATTCGGCGCCGAAGTGGGCGAGCGCGAATGGACCATCGAGACTGGCAGCGGTACCTACTTCGTTGGGGGTAACAGCTGATGAGCCGCGTTCTGAACGTGACGATCGGCGACGCCGAATTCATCATCCGCAAGATGGATCCATTCGTCGCTCTCCAGATCTTCGGCGACTTGCAGCGAGACATCCTGCCGGCTGTCGGGCATCTGCTCGAAGGGGTATTCGCCGAGGACAAAGGCGGCGATGGCAAGGCGAAGGCGGACGCGAAAGCAGACGCCGCGGTGGCTGAAGCCGTCCGCGAGCTGTCCGGCAAACTGGATGGCGCCTCCTTGACGGCCTGGGCAAACCGCTTGTTCGACCCCGAGTTCGTCGTGGTATCGATCAACGGCCGGGAGTCGAAGCTGACGAAGGAAATGCGCGCGATGGCGTTCCGCGACGCCGGCGACATCCTCGAGCTGATGTTCCACATCATCCGACACAACTTCGCAGATTTTTTTCTGCGCTGGGCCGGCCGTATTGGACCGGTCCAAGGTCTCGCGGCGAAGCTGTCGGGCGGTTCCGCGCCGACCTCGAACGCGAACTCGTGATCTGGCGCCCCGTCATGGCGGGGCACGTCAGACTGGGCGAGATCCGGGCCGGCGCGGTCGACCTGGCCGACCTCCTGAAGCTGAACGCGCTGATGGACGCGCAGGAAGCCGCGCAAGAGCGAGCGACAAAGAAGACGAAAGGTAAGCCATGAGCGCGATTCGTGAACTGGTGACAGTGCTTCGGTACCAAGTAGACAACTCCGGTCTTCGCAGGTACCAGGAGGCGTATCGCGATGCCTTGAGTCGGATTCGAACTGGTGGCCGCACGGCACGAGAGTTCGGCGCTGGCTTCGTGGAGGGGGCACGGGAGGGCTTCCGGGACGTCCTTGGAGCGCAGAAGACGGTCGGCCGCAAACAGGAGGAGCTTGTCGCCGGTATGACCGTGGCCCAAGCGAAAGCCAGCAATGCGGTGTCGCGCCAAATCAGAGCGGAAGCAAATTTAACTGCGGCGAAGACGGCCCAGCTACGCGCCCAGCGAAAACTCACCGAAGAGCAGGAACACGGCGCCCGGCAGGCGACAAGCCAAGGGCGAGAACTGGGCGGGATTTACGGCCGGCTTCGAGGCATGGTCAGTGGCATTGTGGCTGGCGTCTCGGTCATCTCTGCGGCTCGCATTGCGGATGAATGGGCGAGCGTGGAAGGCCGCGTTGGACTGGCCACCAGCAGCGTCCAGGAGCAGAAGACCGCGCTGGAGGAGATCTACGCCATCGCGCAGCGCGCGCGGCAGGAATACACCGCCACCGGTGATCTGTTCCAGAAGGTGCAGCGCAACGCCAAGGATCTCGGTCTGGAGCTGCGCCAGTCGTTGGGCCTGACCGAGATCATCGCCAAGACGATGACCATCGGCGGCGGCGACACCGGCTCGCAGCAGGCCGCGTTGATGCAGCTTGGCCAGGCACTGGGGTCGGGTTCGCTGCGCGGCGACGAATTGAACTCGATCATCGAGCAGGCCCCGCGGCTCGCTGAAGCCATCGCCGAGGCGTTCGGCGTGCGTGTCGGTGAGCTCCGCGACCTCGGCAAGGCCGGCAAGCTGACCAGCAAGCAACTGGCCGAAGGGCTGCTCAAGCAGGCCGACAAGATCAACGCCGAATTCGAGCGTATGCCGAAGACCTTCGGCGGTGCGATGGTCGTGCTCAAGAATGCCCTCGGCCGCGAGATCGCCAGCTTCAACAAGGCCACCGGTGCGGCGGAGACCTTCGCCGGCGCCGTTGCGCTCGTCGCGCGCAATCTCCGCTCGGTGCTCGTCGTCATCGGCCTGATTGGCGCGTCGTGGGGCCTCGTGCGCCTGCGCGCGGCCCTGGTCGGCGCTACGGGATCCGCGACGCTGCTGCAGGCTGCCATGGTCCGGTTGCGCGCGCTGTCGATCGCGGCGCTCTGGCCGTACCTGCGGATGGCGGCGTTGCTGACAAGCCTCTACCTGATCGGCGAAGACATCTTGGTCTGGCTGCGCGGCGGCGTGTCGGTCACCGGTGGCCTGATCGGGCGCGTCGAGGAATGGCAGGAGTGGATCGACCGGATCCGCGATGGTCTGGCGTGGATCAAGGACCAGCTCGGCGGCCTCAATGACGAGCTGGGGCCATGGCTGCGTAAATGGGGCACGATCGGCGTGCTGATCCTGGGCCTCAGCGGGCCGCTGTTCCGGGTACTGCAACTGGTGTTCACGCTGGGGAAAGGCCTGCTCTTCCTCGGCCGCGGCTTCGGCCTCGTGCTGCGCCTGGCGTGGATGCTGGTGGCCGGCTTGGCCGCGATCGTGGGCTGGCCGGCGCTGCTGGTGGCGGCCGTCGTCGCCGCGGTGGCCGCTGCCGGCGTCGCCATCTACAAGCACTGGGACAATATCAAGAAGTGGGGCGCTGACGCGTGGGCCAGCATCACGGCCAGCGCCGGCGCTGCCTACGACTCCATCGTCGCCTGGATCAAGGGCATCGGCGAGTCCATCTCCACCTGGATCACCGGCAAGCTGGAAGAGGCGAAGTCCATGTTCAGCAACCTGGCGCCGGACTGGCTGAAGACTGGAGCCTCGTGGGTCGGCCGGAACGTGCTCGGTGTCGGCGCGGCCGACGTGCAACGCGCCGGCGCCACGACGGCGTCCGTCACGGTGCAGAACAACGTCGGCGGTGTGACGGTCAACGCGCCGAACGCCAACCCTGCGACCGTGGCCGCGGCGACTCAGCGCGGCGTTTCTGGCGCCCTGGCCGGCGCCCGCGCCAGTACTGCCGGCGTCGCGGTACCGATGGTGGAGGCCATGCCATGAGCTTTGTGTCCCTCGTGTTCTCGCTTGGCACCGCCAGGAGCAGCATCGGCGCGATCACCCTCGACGCGCTGCTCGACGAAAGCACGGAGCTCAACAGCCGCGCCACCGAGTACGCCGTCGAAGATGGCGCGCCGATCTCCGACCACATCGTCCAGGAGTCGGAGCGCCTGTCCCTGTCGGGGTGGGTCACGGCCGCCGATACGGAGCTGTTTGGGGCCGGCGGCCGCAGCAAGCTGATCACGGCGAAGGATGCGCTGCGCGCCATGCACGCGGAGCGGGTCGCCACAACGGTTGTGACTGGCCTGGACACCTATCCCGACATGGTGATGGAGTCCTGCAAGGTCAGCCGGGACGGCAAGGGCGAGTTCCTGCATCTTGCCTGCGAGTTCAAGCGCATTCGCAAGGCGACGCTGCGCACGGCTGAGATCCCGCCTGACAAGGTCTCCGCCTCGGCCTCGGGGGGGCGCGCGAAGGGCAAGGCCGGCGCAACCAAGACGAAGGCCGGCAAGGTGAGCGGCACCCAGCCGACCGCGCAGGAACGCTCCCGGCTGTCGACCAACGTGAACTGGGGCCGCTGATGATCAAGATTCCGGTGCTCGACGCCAACGACAGCCTTACCGAGGTGGTGCTGGACGGTGAAACCTTCTTCCTGCACCTGTCCTGGAACAGCGAGGCCGAGCTGTGGACGCTGGCGATCGAGAACGCCTACAACGAGGTGATCGTCAGCGGAATCGCCGTGGTGCCCGACACCCCATTGCTGGACCGCTACCGGCATCTGCTGGTGCCGGCTGGAGAGCTGGTCGCGCTGGCGCCGGATCGGCGGGACAACATAAGCCGCGAGGCCTTACCGTCGGGCGACGTGGCTCTGATCTACGTCGAGGCGGAGGAATTGGCCAATGGCACGCTTCAATAGGGTCTACCGCGCACTGATCGGCCATGCCGGTCGGCCCGGTATCGAGATCCGGCCGCCGATCCGCATCACCTTCGACGTCGAAAAGGACGCCAGCGAGCAGCCGAACCCGCACAAGATCCGCTTCTTCAACCTGGCGCCGGCCACGCGCAAGGGCATCGAGGAGCCAGACCTGCGGTGCGTGCTGTATGCCGGCTACGGCGAAGAGGACGGTCCGATCCTGCTGGCCGCCGGCGCCATCACCTTCGCTTACAGCTACTTCGACGGGCCGGACGTGGTGACCGAGCTCGAGGTGCGCGACGGCTACGTCGAGATCCGCGACACCGCTGTATCGCTCGGCTGCGGGCCCGGCGCCACGGCGCGGACCATCATCACCGACATCGCGAAGCAGATGGGCCTGCCGCTGGTAATGGCGAGGGACGTGCCGGACCGCGCCTGGCAGAACGGCTTCTCGTTCTACGGGCCTGCGCGCCAGGCGCTGCACAAGGTGGTGCAGGGCACAGGCCTGGAATGGTCGATCCAGAACCAAACGCTGCAGGTGGTGCCCAAGCGCGGCACGACCCTGCGGCAGGCGGTGGTGCTGGCCGCGGACTCGGGCCTGATCGGCTACCCGGAGCGCACGCGCGAAGGCGCGCGTGAAAAGGCAAGGGTCAAGGACGAGCGGACCGGAAATCGCGCCAATTTGGTCAGCGCCGAGCAGCAGCGCGACGGCTGGCGCGTGCGATCGCTGCTGTTGCCGCAGGTCAACCCCGGCGACCTGGTGAAGCTGGAGAGCCGGTCGGCCGAGGGCTTCTACCGGGCCGAGAACGTCAAGCACACCGGTGATTCCGAAGGCGGCGACTGGCAGACCGAGCTGCATCTGGTCGACCGCAAGGCGCCTGTCAAACCGAAGAAGAAATGATGGACATCACCGAACTGCGCCGCCTGATCGCGACGGAGCTATCCGAGGTTCATACGACCTTGCCGGGCGTGATCGTGATCTACGACGGCCGGACGGCGGTGGTGCGACCGGCGCTGCCGAAGCAGCTGGCCAGCGGCCAGGTGCTGGACGCCCCGCAGATCGTGCAGGTGCCGGTCTGCTGGCCAGTGGGCGACGTGGGCGGCGCGCTGGCGCTCATCTCGGTGCCGCTCAAGCCGGGCGACCCGGTGAAGCTGTCCTTTTCCGAGCGCGCGTTGGAGAACTGGCTCTCGGGCTCGGATGGGCCGCCGGATGATCCGCGGCAGTTCGACCTGTCCGACGCCTTCGCGACGCCGGTCATGCGGCCAGGTGCCGCGACGGCCGACACGGTCAACGTGAGCGTGCAGTACGGCGCCTGCTCCCTGAAGCTGTCGCCGTCTGGCGATGCCACGCTGGTCGGGCCCGGAACCTTCACGGTCGACATGGTGACCATCTTCAAGCAGGAGGTGACCATGGAGAAGCTGCTGACCTACATGCAGGGTCTTGCTGGCGCTGGCGGTTCTGGGCGGACGGTCATCGAGGGCGATATCGACCACACCGGCGGCACGATCCGCTCTACCAGCATCGTCGAGGATGGCCACCGCCATACCGACAGCATCGGCGGCAAGACGTCGACACCGGAGCAGTGATGGCCCTCGATCTCGCACTGACTTCCGGCCATGACCTCGATCTGTCTCCGGCTGGCGATACCTCGCTGATCGATGGCGCCGAGCGCATCGCCCAGCAGATCAAGGTCACGCTGCTGACGTTCCTCGGCGAATGGTTCCTCGACATCACGGTCGGCGTGCCGTACCTCGAGCAGGTCCTGATCAAGGCGCCCGACCGCGCGGCGCTGGAGGCCATCTTCCGATCGCGTATTGCCGCAGTGCCGGGCGTCCGCCTGGTGCGCCGCATCGACCTGCAGATCGACCACCAAGGCCGCGCGCTGGCGGTCGACTTCGAAGTGGACAGCGACGAAGGGCTAATTGCTCGCCGCTACCTTCTGTAAGCACAAGGAATTCCCGACATGGCCTACGGTGTAACCCCCGAGGGGTTCGTGCGCCCGCGCCTGCCCGAAATCCGTCAGGAGATCGTGCAGGATCTGAACGATCGGCTGCGCAATGCCGGCTTCACCGGCGAGGTCGAGACCCGTCCCAACTCTATCACCGGGCTACTGATCGACACGTTCGCCGAGCGCGAGGCAGCGCTGTGGGAGCAGGCCGAGGGCGTGTACCTTGCCATGTATCCCGGCTCGGCGATTGGCACATCGCTCGACAACGCCGTCTCGTTCACGGGCGTCAAGCGGCTGGGGGCCGAGAAGTCCCGCTGCTACGTAGTCTGCTACGGCGCTGTGGGCACCGTGGTGCCGGCCGGTGCGCAGATCCGGCATCGGTCGACGCAGACCATCTGGGCGACGGCGGCCGACGTGACCATCACCCCGGGCGCGGCCGCAGACGTGGTCGTCGCGCCGACCGTCGTATCTGGGCAGCTATACCGCATCACTCTGGACGGCACCGACTACACCTACACGTCGGACGCCACGGCGACGATCGCCGAGATTCTGGCCGGCTTGGTGGCCGCTCTCAGCAGCTCGCCGTATTCGATCAGCAGCGACGGCGCGGCGCTGCGCATCGTGTCCGATGGTCGGGTCGCGTTCTCCGTGGCGCTGGGCGGGCCGCTGACGCTTTCGAACGTCGGCTCGCCGGTGCTAGCCGAAACCATCGAGCCGATGGCAGAGGCGGCCGCGCCAGGGGATCTGAACGGCATCGTCACGACGGTCACCGGCTGGGATGCGGTCAACAACCTGCAGGGCGCAGTGGTGGGCCGGCTGGCGGAGAACAACGCGGAGCTGCGCGCGCGGTATCCGAGCGGCCTGTTCCGCTTGGGCGCCGCGACCAAGCCCAGCATCGCGCCGAACATCCGGGACCGGGTGGCCGGCATCACGGCGATCAAGGACTTCCAGAACGACACTGACTTCACGGACCCGGTCGGCCGGCCGCCGCACAGCATCCACGTGGTGATCGACGGCGGTCTGGACAACGAGATCGGCGACGCGATCTATCGGGTGAAGGCGGCCGGCATCGATACGCACGGCGCGATCGCGGTCGAGGTCACGGCCGACGACGGTGACAAGCACATCGTGCGCTTCGACCGGCCAGCGCCGGTCTACGTGTGGGTGAGGGCAGTGCTGACGCTGCTGCCGGCGACCGAGCAGGCCTTCCCGCCCGACGGCTTTACGCAGGTCGCGCAGGCGATCGCGGCCGCGGGCAACGCGCTGGGCATCGGTCAGGACGTCGTCCAGCAGCGCTTCTACTGCGCGGTCTATGGCACGCCCGGCATCGCCCATGTCGATCTGACGTTCGCGCATTCCACCGATCCAGCGTTCGATCCGCAGCCGGGCGACTACTCGCCGGCGAACATCACGATCGCCGACTTCGAGGTGGCGAAGTTCGATCTCTCGCGCATCGAGGTGTCCTGATGGATCTGACACAGGATCACGCCGGCACGGCGTGGGGGCACTGGCTGAGCCAGTTCGACGGCAAGCCGCGGCTCGAAGCACTGGTAAAGGCGTTGCTCAAGCCGGCCGACGGCATCCAGGGCGCGCTCAAGGCGCTGTACGAAGAGCGCTGGCTGGACACCGCGGTCGGTAAGCAGCTCGACGGCATCGGCGAGATCGTCGGACTCTCACGCGTCATCGACGAGGCGCTGTTCACGGCGTTCTTTGGCTTTGTCGGCCAGCCGGCCATCGGCGGCTTCGGCCAGGCTCGCATCCGGCGCGCGTACGAGAACGCGCTGGTCGGCTCCACCACGCTGCAGGACCCGGAGTACCGGAAGCTCCTGTACTGGAAGATCGCGCTGAACAACGGCCACGGCACCGCGCCCGAAATCGTCACCGCGCTCAAGCCGATCTTCGATGTCGATCGCGTGATCGTCGAGGACGCCGGCAACGCCAAGATCCGCATCTGGGTGAGCAAGATTCCCGGCCCGTCCGACGTGCTCATGAACAACCCGTATCGCTGGGTGCCGAAGGCGGCCGGCGTGGGCGTGAAGATCATCACCGGCTCGACGCCGAAACCGTTCGGGTTCCTGAATCAGGGCTTCTACGGCTTCGGCGTGGGCGTATTGACAAGGGGTATTTGATGGCAGCGATGGATTTCTTCACCCAGTTCGAGACGCTGTGGGCGCAGACCGGCCAGGTCGAGGCGATCGAGGACAACCAGTACAAGGCTGGCTGGGCCTACATCGGCGCCACGCCGCCGTCGGTCGAGCAGTTCAACAAGGTGCAGCAGCTCAGCGACCAGAAGGCGGCGTGGCTGTTCGCGCAGATCAAGGAGCTGGCAGAGCAGGGCGGTTTTGAGCTGACGGCCGATATGGTCGACGCGTTGACCAAGGGCATCGCGACCAGCATGCAGTCTGGCTCGGGTGTGATCGGCATCGACACGGGTGCAGCAAATGCCTACGTCGTCAATTACACGCCGGCCGTAGCCGAGTTGAAAGACGGCATGGCCCTGTGGTTCAAGGTGAAGACTGCGAACACCGGCGTCTCGACGCTAAATGTCAACGGCCTCGGAGCGCGCCCCATCATCGGCATGGCGCATACCCCGTTGCAGGGCGGCGAGATGGTCGCTAGCGGCAAGGCTCTGATGGTGTGGAAGGCCGAGTCAAATTCATGGGTGCTTGTCGGCTGTTCAGGCGGTGCGCAGCAAGTCGCTGTTGGCACACAAAGCGGTCACGCAATTCAGCTCGGCCAGTTCACCGGCACAAACCAAAGCCTAGGCGCAAGTGGCTATCAAAAGCTGCCCGGAGGACTGATTTTGCAATGGGGTGGTGTGAGCGCGGCAAACGGGCTGGGCAACGTGACGTTCCCGATCGCTTTCCCGACCGCACTCGTAGGAGTGTTCATCGGCGAGACATCCGGTGCAGGAAATCCCAACGTCTGGGGTATCCGAAGCCAAACGAGGACAGGATTCATTGGCGTTGTATGCGACTTGGCTGGCACGGCCATTGCCGATGGGTCGTATTACTGCGCGCTCGGGTATTGATTAGAGGGAGATCGACATGTTCGCACTATGGGTCGAGGAAGACGGCCGCTTCGCGTTCGCAGAACAAGACAATGGCGGCGTCAGTATCGACGACGATGTCTATCGTGAATTGTTTGCCGGCCAGGAGCGAGGGCTTCAGATCGTTAAGGGGGCAGATGGCCTCCCAACCTTGGGCGAGCAATCTCACCCACCGGAACACATCCGGTTGGAGTTACTTCTGCGCCAGAAGGCGGCGAAGGTGGAGACCGCCACAAGCCGTATTGTGCCGCTTCAGGATGCGGTCGATCTCGGCATCGCGTCCGCTGCAGAAACGGCCGCGCTCACCGAGTGGAAGCGGTATCGGGTCGAGCTGAATGGGCTCGATGTCACGACCGAGCCTGTTGAATGGCCGGAAGAGCCTGGGCAGTGACCCGTCAACGTGCCCCTTGCGGGCCCAGCGGCTGACTATGCCGCCGACGTGCGGCGCGTTGTTGAAACGGCAACTCGATCCAGCGGTATGAGAGGTCAGCCGCCAGTGCAATCAAACTGCCCGCGGCGATGATCGCCGTGGCGACGTTGGCCGCCGTGGGCTCCAGCCCGACGGTTCTGTGCATGGCCTCTCGCACCACAAGGATAATCGGCAAGTGGCACAGGTAGATCGAGTAGGACCGCTCGCCAAGCCAGATCAGCGGCTTGGCAGCAGCCGACCTCGAGAACGCGTCGCCGCGCAGCGACGCGAGCAGGCAGAGCAACGCGCCGATAGCAATGGCCGGAAGGACAAACGGCTGAGGAAGGTTAACCGGTGCGGTGATGCAGATGAGAACGCCTGCTGCAAGTCCACTGAGTGCAACCCACCGGGGTATGGATAGACGGGGCAACGACCCGGACCTCGGTGCGAATGCGAGATACACCAACGCCCCGAGCGCAAAGGCTTGTACTCGAAACGCCCAAGGGTATGAGAAGCTGGGGGCATCAAAGAACGACATCGCCACACCAGCGGAAAGCATCAGAACGACGGCGCCACGCTTCCCGATGATGAGGATTGATGTCGTCAGTGCTGCGTAGAGTTGCCACTCGAGCGACAGTGACCACGTGACCCCGTTGAAGTCGGCGCTTCCGCAGGCCGCCGCGCCGGCCTGCACGCAATTGACCCAGTACAGGTTGGACAGGCCGATCATTGCCATTCCGGCGCTGACAGCAACTTTCATGGGCTCCGCGCCGGGGTAGGAACTGACCAGCGCAGCTGCGCCGATTGACAGTGCGGCCCAAAAGGCGACGGCAGGAAACAGCCTAGCGACCCGCCGGCACCAGAAGGAAGTTACGGCCTCGCGGCGTGTCGGCGACCGGTCGAGGTCCCGCAAGAATGTCTGGCAGATCAGCAGGCCAGAAATAGCGAAGAACACGTCCACGCCAGACCAGAATCCGAGGTACTCGAACACGCGGTAGTAGGCGTCCGGAGTTGGCAGGCGGCTGCGGTAATGCTGCAGGAGCACCATCAGAATGGCGATCGCGCGCAGGCACTGGATGTCGTTGTTCTTCGTTTGAGCCATTGCAAGCACATGCCTAACAATTGAGCTGGTGATTCTAGCAGCCGCCTCTCGGTGGCTTTTTCCATGCCCGCCTCGCGCGGGCATTTTTCATTTGTGGAGCCCGCAATGCCATTCACCCATCCCGACCAACTGGTCGGCGGCCGGAACATGGCCGCCTTCCTCGACATGCTGGCGTACAGCGAAGGCACGTCGACGGTGGCCGGCAGCGACGACGGCTACAACGTGAACGTCGGCGGCAAGCTCTTCACCGGCTACGACCGGCACCCGCGCATCGTGGTGCTGACGCGCTGGGGCCTGAGCGACGCGGCCGGCCGCTACCAGATCATGGCCGCGGTGCCGGGGAAGATCCGGACCGACACGTGGGACTGGGCGAGCCGCGCTTGCGGCGTGACCGACTTCAGCCCGCGATCGCAGGACATCGTCGCCGCCTACCTGATCAAGCGCCGCGGCGCGCTGCCGGACCTGCTGGCCGGACGCTTTGCCGACGCCGTGCGGAAGTGCCGGCAGGAGTGGGCCAGCCTGCCCGGCGCGGGCTACGGCCAGCGTGAGCACCGGCTGGAGACGTTGCGGGACGTCTACCTGGCGCACGGCGGTACCGATATCGAGGCGTAAGCCCAATGGGAAAGACGATGGATCTGAACGAACTGGGGGGCGTGCCGGGCGGCCCGAGCGGGGCACTGGGCGCGATCGTGGCGGCCATCGGCGGGGCGATCTGGCTGGTGCGCAAGGTCTGGCGGTCCGACCGCGTGGAAGGGGCGCAGAGCCAGGCCGAGATCGACATCATCGCGCGCTTGTCCGAGCAGCTCGACAAGGCCAACGCGCGCGCCGACCTGGCCGAGCAGCGCGCTGACACCGCCTACAAGGAGCGGAACGAGCTGCTGCGCGAGATCGGCGAGTTGAAGGGCACGATCGCCGCGCTGACAGCTGAAGTGCGGCTGCTGAAGGAGAGACTCGATGGGCAAGCTACGTGACTGGGCCGGCCGGCACCGGGCGACGTTTCGCCGGGTGGCACACGCGACCGAGGCAGTGACTCTGGTGCTGGTCATCGCGACGGGCGGTGCAGTCGGCGGCTATGCGCTGGCGCAATGGCAGGCGCGGGACGTGATCGTGCAGATGCGGACCGACCACGCAGCGGAGATTGAGCGACTGCAGGGCACGTTCTCGTCGACGCTGCAGGCCTTGGCGCCGCAGCTCGGCGACATCGCGGAGACGGCGTCGGCGGCGGCCGGCGCGGCCGCTCAGGCGGCGGAGACATCAGCGGAGGCCGCGCGGACCGTAAAGCAGGCCGCCCGCGCGGCGCCGGCTCCGCTGTCCGAGGCGGAGCGATCGCGCGTGAACGGCGCCATCGAAGCGGCGAATCGGAAGCTGAAGGAGGGCGGCCGATGAAGGCATTCGTGTTCTGTCTGCTGCTGGCCGGCTGCGCTGCGCCGATTGATCCGGCGGTGCCCGAGGCGTCGACGCCGGCCGCGCGCGCGAGCTGCCCGCCATTGCCGACGCTCCAACGAGGGGCAGGGCGCCAGGCGCTGCTCGCTCACATCGACACGACGGCGAGGATGTACGCCGACTGCGCGACGAGGGAACGATGATCCAGATGGCTGCCATTCGGGCTGCTGCGGCCGCTGTGCCGTGGCGCGCGGTCGCTGTCGTGGCGCTGGCCGGCGTCGCATTCGGTGCCGGTTGGGCCGCGCAAGGCTGGCGCAAGGACGCCGAACTCGACCGGCTGCGCCGCGGCTACGCCGAGGAACGACTCGTCCAGGAAGCGGCCAAGGTGGGTGCAATAGGGAATGCCCGTCGTGAGGAGCAGCGCCGCTTATTCGAACAATCGGAGATTGCCAATGCTGCGAAACACGAAGCCGACCGGGCGCGCGCTGATGCTCGCGCCGCTGATGCTGTTGCTGGCCGGCTGCGCCAGCGCGTTGCCGACCTGGTCGCCGCCAGTCGAGCCGGCAGCAATCCCGCCCCTACCAGCGGAGGCGCGCCAGCCGGCGATCCCCTCGGAGTGCTGGCCGACATGCTCGAAAGGGCTGACCGTCGAGCGGGAATCCTGGCTGAATATGCTGACGCCGCCCGGATCGCAGGGCAAGCATGCGAGCGGGCCTATGGCGCGCTAGTTGAAGATCCTTGAACGCCGTCTGAGGGGCTGGTGTGCTTAGTGTTGCCGCAAGCGGCTAATTGCCACCATATTGGCTAACTTTTGCCATGTATAGACGAATCAGATCCTCTCTCCTGGCCAAGTCTATTAGTTGGCCCGCCGCGATAAGACCGAGGCTTCCAGCGACGCTAAGGGCTCGCTTCAAGTCTTGTTCCGAGTAGTTGCTCTGGACGCGGCCACGCATATGCCTGCGAGAGACCTGGCGAATTCCCGTATGAGTGAAGTCGTTCATTTGTTTGTAGGTCGAGAGCTTGAACCCGGATAAAACTCCATTCGGTGTTCCGATCGCATTCTCGTACTCGCTTACAAAGTCTTCAAATTTCCTTCTCAGGGTCCCATTTTTGAATTTCGCCAGATCACCTTCGGATGCGCACGAGGAGAACCAAAGTCCGCGTACCAGCGACTCCGATAGGACGCGGAGCAGCGCAAGCATCGACCCATAGAGTTCGGCGCCGTGGAGTACTGCAATTGCCGCCTGATGCTCTATGGCTACGTCAAAGCATCCGATGGCTATCAGGGATCGATCGTCTGCTGGCAGCTCAAGTCCTCGGGTGTGCTGGTCTATCCAACTGATTACGTCCAAAAGTTCCGCGTGTTCTGGTGTTTCCTGCATTTCGGTCGACACGTTTCCCCGTACAAAGTCATACGTCCAGTTGCGCCGCATTGATGCCAAGCGCGGCCGCGATCTTCTCGCGCGACGACTTTCGGAGGCGACCGCTTTTTTCCTGTTCGGCATAGGCGGGCTGGCTCACGCCAAGCCGCGCGGCCACTTCCTTCTGCGTCAGGCCCAAGTGCTCGCGCCATGCGCGCACCGGCGTCATGTCATCAAGCAGAATGCGGCGTGCGACCGCGTCCGGAATTAAGTCCTTCTCCCGTTCCCGCTGCGCAATGTAGTCGGCGTAAGGGATGACCACGAAGGCCGGGTTGCCATTCTGATCATTGATGACCTGAACATTATGTCGTGCGTCCATCTTGCTACCTCAATAGTTGTCCGAAGGGGAGAGGGGCCGGTCTCCCGCCGGCCCTTCGTTCTCAGTAGGTGTCCTCGTTTCGGATTCGCACCTCTTGCACATCCACGACCCTGATTCCGCCATCCCAATCGAACAAGACCCTGTAGTTTCCGACTCGGAGGCGGTACCCGTACTTGTGATCCACCAGCGCTTTGACATTCCTTACGTTCGGCATCTCCTTCAGCTCTTGTACCGCTTCGTAGATTTTTCTTTGAGTCGGCCGGTCTAGCTTCCTCGCCTGCTTCAGCGCTTTGGGCGCCCACTGGATCGCGTTGTCCATGTGAAGCAGTATAGGATAAATATAGGTTTAAGGCAAGAGAAATCGGGAAAATATAGGCAGGCTTATGGCGCGCCCGAAGGGTAGCGCTGCGGTCTTGACTGCGGTGAGTGGAGTCCGGTTACCGTCGGCGCCGGCGCTTCCGGTCATTGATCCGAGCACGCGCCTCGCGGTGCATCGCTTCGAACTGCTGCAGCTCTCCGTCGGTTGGGATCTCGCCGCGCCATTTGCGGGAACCAGGCGTGCCGTCGCTGTAGTCCGCCTCGATGTCCTCGAGCACGCACGGCTCGGCGCCGAAGTTGGCCAGGTAGGTGTGCGCCATCATCTGGGCGCCGGGCTGGCCGGCCTCAACCAGCGCTATGAAGTAGTGTGCCGAGGCGACCCGCTGGCGCAGGCGCGCAATTTCCCACAGCAAGTCGCGCACGTCAGGCAGCCGATTCCGCTCCCAGATGTCGCGCAGCTCTTCGGCAGTCAGGGCCGGAAGGTCGGAGGGACAGTACCGCTTGGGCATGCGTCATGTCGCCGCGGCGCCTCAGAGAAGGGGGAACTGGGCAACATCCCGCTCCAGCACGATCGGCCGGCCCACTGGGAAGCGGTGGTGGCGGTCGTAGGCTTGGAAGGACAGGGCGTCGGGGATCCAGCAGATGGCGTTCAGGTGCCGAGCCTCGATGCCACGCACCAGGATCGTGTCCGGGTGGACAGTCACGGCATCGCAAGACAGGCGCAACTCCTCGTGATCGTAGGCGAAGAAATGTGCCTCAAGAAACACGGACGCGGTAGGGTAGGTGGCCGGCATGGTCTGCATCGATTACTGTACGAATATACAGTATAGCGCGCGGCCAACGGCATGGCGCGCATGGCGTTCGTAGGCACCGTAGTGTCGCGCCTTCCCTTTGGGATCACGCCACAATCCCGCCATGCGCAGGTAAGTCTTTGAAATATATGTGTCTAGGATTCCTGTCGGCGGGACCACTCCCCTTATTCGTTTTCGCATCGCCTGCGACTCGCAGCTGGGGACTCGCAGCTTCCAGTTCGCGGTTCGCGGTCCGCGGCGCCGGACGCCGCTCGCGCAGGGTCGAGCGCCCGCGTCCGGCACGACAGGAATGACCTGCGACGGTCAGGCGCCGTCGAGGAAAGGACTGCGCTGGCCCAGGCGCGTGCCGAGCGCATCGGGCGGCAGGCTCATGCTGGCCGGGTCGATCGACGGGTCGGTGCTGCGCACCAGGGTCGGATCGGCGGGCGCCATGCCCGCTTGCGCAACGGGCGCAGCGGCTTGCGCGTACGGATCGCCGGCGACCGGCGCGGCGGCCTGGGTCGGCGACGTTGCTGCGGGCATGGCCTGCATCGGCTGAGCCGACGGCATTGCCTGCGCGGAAGGCGCGGACTGGGTGGGTTGCATCGGCTGCATCGTCTGCGCGGCCGGCATCGGCTGAGTCGACTGCATCGGCTGGGACTGCTGCGCGAGCAGCGGGTACGACGCGATCATCGCGCCAGCCATCAACAGGGATTTCGCCAGATGTTGCTTCATTCGTGTACCTCCATAAAACGCCTACAGGCATGGGAAGGCTCACTGTAGCGGCGAGGCGTCTGACATTCTGTTCGATTTTGCAACGGTGATTAACGAGCCTTGTCAGCAAGGGCCCGGCGCGTTAACTGCGCGCGGACATCGTGCGAACAAGCAAGTTCATGCGCTGCGTGCGCTCGCGATTTGCGCTCGGGTACCATCGCTGCTTCCCGCATCCATCGATCGGCCTTTTCCTGGTTCGCAGCCCGTCGAATTGCCCATGCACACACGACTCGATCAAGCCCGCCGCCTGCTGGCGTTGGCGCAGACCGGCCTGCATTACAGCCGCGACCCGTTCGACGCCGAGCGCTACCGCGAGATCGCCGCCATCGCGCACGCGCAGATCGCTGCGCTGGCCGAAGGCGATGCGCAGGACGTCGCGCGGCTGTTCATGCCCGAGTCCGGCTATGCCAACCCCAAGCTCGACGTGCGCTGCGCGGTGTTCGATGAAGCCGGCCGCGTGCTGCTGGTGCGCGAGGCGGCCGAGGGCCTGTGGTCCCTGCCCGGCGGCTGGGCCGATGTCGGCGCCACGCCGGCGGAGAACGCGGCGCGCGAGGTCAGGGAGGAGAGCGGCTATACGGTCCGCATCGGCCGTCTGCTTGCGCTGTGGGACATGCGCAAGCACCCGCATCCCGCCTCGCCGTTCCATATCTGGAAGCTGGTGTTCGAAGGCGAGATTGTCGCGGCGGGTGCCCCTACCGATGGAGAAACCGATCAGGTCGGCTTCTTCGATCTCGATGCGCTGCCGCCGTTGTCGGTGGCCCGCATCCTGCCCGAGCAGCTGCGCCGACTGGCGCAACTGCATCGCGGCGGCGGCATGGATTTCGATTAGGGCGGATCGCCGCGCATGGAGCTCGGCGTTACTCGGCGTTAGCGCGCGTCCCGCGGCCGCAGCACCCACAACGCCACGATCCCGCCGACCACGCCCCAGAACGCCGAGCCGATGCCCACCAGCGTCATGCCGGACGCGGTGATCATGAAGGTCAGCAGCGCGGCCTCGCGCTCGCCGGGGTTCTGCATCGCCGTGGTCAGGCCGCTGGCGATCGAGCCCAGCAGCGCGAACGCCGCCACGGCGATCACCAGCGCCTGCGGAAAGGCGGCGAACAGCGCCGCGATGCTGGCGGCCAGCGTGCCGGCGACCAGGTAGCCGAGGCCGCAGACCACCGCCGCGGTGTAGCGGCGTGTCGGGTCCGGATGCGCCTCGGCGCCGGTGCAGATGGCTGCCGTGATCGCGGCCAGATTGATGCCGTGCGAGCCGAACGGCGCCAGCACCGCGGAGGCGAGGCCGGTCACGGTGATCAGCGGCGACGCCTTGACGTGATAGCCGTCGGCGCGCAGCACAGCCAGGCCCGGGATGTTCTGCGATGCCAGTGCGACGATGAACAGCGGAATCGCGATGCTGACGAAGGCCTGCAGCGAGAACGCCGGCGTCGTCCACACCGGCGCCGCCACCGCGAAATGGAATTGCTCGAAATGCAGCTGTCCGAGTACGCCGGCCAGCGCCACGCCGATCACCAGCACGCCCGGCACCGCATAGCGGGGCCACCAGCGCTTGCCCAGCAGATAGGCCGCGAACATCGGCAACAGCAGCAGCGTCTGGTGCTGCGCCTGCACGAACACGTCGATGCTGATGCGGAACAGGATGCCGGCGAGCAGTGCGGCGGCGATGCTGGCCGGCAACGCGCGCATCAGCCGGTCGAACCAGCCGGTCAGGCCCGCGGCGGTCATCAGCAGCGCCGCCAGCAGGAACGCGCCGATCGCTTCGGCGTACGGCACGCCCGGCAGGCTCGCGATCAGCAGCGCCGCGCCCGGCGTGGACCATGCGATCACGATCGGCACGCGCGTGAGCAGCGACAGCCCGATGGTGGTCACCCCCATGCCGATCGACAGCGCCCAGATCCACGAGGCGATCTGGGCATCGCTCAGGTGCGCGGCCTGTCCGGCCTGGATCATCAGCACCAGCGAACTGGTGTAGCCGGTCAGCATGGCGACCAGTCCGGCGACGATGGCCGAAATGGAAAAATCGGTGGCTTTGAGCGTGGCGGAGGGCATGGCGATTCGATTCGGTCGGTGCGCCTGGTCGCATACCGTCGTAGGGCGCCGGCATGCGCGCAATGGCAAGCGGCAATCGATACGGCGGGATCGACCAGGCGGGGCAGGGCAGACGGGCCGAACAGACGGGCCGGGATACGCAAGCCGGCGCGCATCCCGGCGCGGCGCTTCGCTGGACGGCCGCAGCCGACGGCTTGCAGTGCGTCGAAGGCGACATCTTCGCACGAGAGCGCGGCACCGTCGACGCGCCGCCTGCCATGCCGACGATGCCGCGGTCACGCTGCCGCTGCCCTACAGGCGTTTTCCCTTACGGATTTGTCCGACTGGAGCGGCCGCCGCGAGGCCGATACAGTGAGGTCGTGCCTTGGGAGCAGGGCACCGAGGAGAGACTCTTCAGCCCGCCTATGTCGCGGGCTGTTCTTTTTTGTGGGCCGGTCATCGCAGAACACGTCAGTCTCGACGCGCCGAACGCGATGGGGGACACAGGTCTCGGGTACCGCGGCAACGTCGCGGCGCCATGCTCTACAATGCCGGCTCGCCGCCGATCCGGCCGTGCGCGCGCCGTGCCACGCTCACGCCGTGTCCTTCGTGTCCGCCCCGGCGTTCGCGACCTTCATCCTGCGCATCCTTTCCTCGCTGTCATGGCCCTGTTCTCCATTTCCGACGCCCAGCTGGCCTTTGGCCACGTGGCGCTGCTCGACCACGCCGACTTTTCGCTGGAGGCCGGCGAACGGGTCGGCCTGATCGGCCGCAACGGCTCGGGCAAGTCCTCGCTGCTGAAGATCGTGGCCGGACTCGCTGCGCCCGATGACGGGCTGATCGCCCGGCAGCAGGGCATCACCACCGCCTATGTGCCGCAGGAACCGGAGTTCGCAGCGGAGATCACGGTATTCGATGCCGTCGCGCAGGGCATGGGCGCCGCGCACGATCTGCTGGTGGCCTACGAACATGCCGCCAACCGGCTCGCCGAGCATCACGACGAGGCGACGCTGGCCGAACTGCATCGGCTGCAGTCGGAGCTCGACGCGGCCGACGCCTGGCAGCTGCGCACGCGCGTGGAGACGACGCTGGCGCGTCTGGGGCTCGATCCGGCCGCACGCGTCGACGCGCTGTCCGGCGGCACGCGCAAACGCGTGGCGCTGGCGCAGGCGCTGGTGGCCGAGCCGGACATCCTGCTGCTCGACGAGCCGACCAACCACCTCGACGTCGAAGCGATCCGCTGGCTCGAGGATCTGCTGCTGGGCTTTCGCGGCAGCGTGCTGCTGATCACCCACGATCGCGCCTTCCTCGATCGCGTCGCCACGCGCATCGTCGAGCTCGACCGCGGCAAGCTGGTGTCCTTCCCCGGCAATTTCGCCGCCTACCAGACGCGCAAGGCCGAGATGCTGGCCGCTGAACAGGTCGAGCAGGCCAAGTTCGACAAGCTGCTGGCGCAGGAAGAGGTCTGGATTCGCAAGGGCGTCGAGGCGCGCCGCACGCGCAGCGTCGCGCGCATTCAGCGGCTGGTGGCGATGCGCAACGAGCGCGCCGCCCGGCGCGAGGTGCAGGGCAACGTCAAGCTGGAAGTCTCGCAGGCCGACCGCTCGGGCAAGATCGTCGCCGAGCTGATCGACGTGACCAAGTCCTTCGGCGAGCGCACCGTGGTGCGCGACTTTACCGCGACCATCATGCGCGGCGACAAGGTCGGCGTGATCGGCCCGAACGGCGCGGGCAAGACCACGCTGCTGCGGCTGATCCTCGGCGAACTGGCGCCTGACGCCGGCACGGTCAAGAACGGCAGCAATCTGCAGGTCGCGTATTTCGATCAGATGCGTACGCAGCTGGACCTGGAGACGTCGCTGGCCGACACCATCAGCCCGGGCAGCGACTGGGTCGAGGTCAACGGCCAGCGCAAGCACGTGATGAGCTATCTGGGCGATTTCCTGTTCGCGCCCGAGCGCGCGCGTTCGCCGGTCAAGTCGCTGTCGGGCGGCGAGCGCAACCGTCTGCTGCTGGCGCGGCTGTTCGCGCGCCCGGCCAATGTGCTGGTGCTGGACGAGCCGACCAACGATCTCGATATCGAAACGCTGGAACTGCTGGAGGAACTGCTGCAGGACTACGGCGGTACCGTGTTCCTGGTATCGCACGACCGCGCCTTCCTCGACAACGTGGTGACCTCGACGATCGCCTGGGAAGGAGAAGGACGCTGGCGCGAGTATGTCGGCGGGTATTCGGACTGGGTCCAGCAGTCGGAGCGCAGCGCGGCCGCGCAGGCGCAGAAGGGCGCGGAACGCAAGGCCACCGAGGCCGGCAAGCCCGCTGCCGCGGACGAAGCGGCCAAGGCGGCGGGGCGCGATGCGCGCGGCGCCAACCGGACCGTCAAGCTGTCGTACAAGGAGCAGCGCGAACTCGACGCACTGCCCGAGCGCATCGCCGCACTGGAGGCCGAGCAGAAGACCATCGGCGGCCAGCTCGAGGACGGCTCGCTGTACGCCAGCGATCCGCCGCGCGCCGCACAGCTGGCGGCACGCTTCGACGAGATCGAGATGGAACTGCTGGAGGCGCTGGAGCGCTGGGAAGTGCTGGAGGCGAAGCGCCGCGGGGAAGGCTAGGGCGCGGGCGCTTTCGGTACGCTGCCCTCTCCCCCGGCCCCTCTCCCGCCAGCGGGAGAGGGGAGTGTCGGCGCATCAAGCGCTACTGGTGTTCGGCCTCTCCCCAAGCGGGAGAGGCCGCGTCGGCTCATCAAATGCCGCCGGTTTTCTCCCCTCTCCCGCGCGCGGGAGAGGGGCGGGGGAGAGGGCATCCGGCGCCCAGATTCCCTACCCGCACCAGGCCAGCACCATATTGGTCAGATCGACCATGAACCCCGGCTGCAGATAGCCGATAAAGCCCAGCACGAGCGCCGCCGCCAGCGTGGCGAAGCCCATCACCCGCAGCACGCGCGTTGTCATGATCAGGCGGCCGCCGCCTGCGGGCGCACCAGCGCCTGCTCGCGGATCGGCAGATTGACCAGCGCCGCGACCACGCCGAGCGCGATCGCGATGCCCCACACGATGTCGTAGGCGCCGGTGCGGTCGTACAGATAGCCGCCCAGCCACGCCCCGAGGAAGCTGCCGATCTGGTGCGAGAAGAACACCACGCCCGACAGCATCGACAGATACTGCACGCCGAACACCTGCGCGATGATGCCGTTGGTCAACGGCACCGTCGACAGCCACAGCGCGCCCATCACCGCGGCGAACACCCAGGTGCTGAACGCCGACAGCGGCAGCAGCAGATAGGCGGCGATCACGATCGAGCGGCTCAGATAGATGAACGACAGCAGATAGCGCTTGGGCATGCGCTGCCCCAGCGCCCCGGCGGTATAGGTGCCGAACACATTGAACAGGCCGATCAGCGCCAGTGCCACCGTGGCGACCTTGGGATCGGTGAAGCCGCGGTCCTTCAAGTACGGCGCCAGGTGCACGCCGATAAAGACCACCTGGAAGCCGCAGACGAAATAGCCGAGCGTCAGCAGCTGGAAATTGCGGTTGCCGAACGCTTCCTTCACCGCCTGGCCGATGGTCTGGCGATGGCCGTGCACGACGCCGCTCTGGTCGGGCTCGCGCAGTGCGATCGCCAGCGGCAGCATCATGCAGGCCATCACCGCCAGCACGAACAGCGCGTTCTGCCAGCCCACGCCGGAGATCAGGCTCTGCTCGACCGGAATCATCAGGAACTGGCCGAACGAGCCGGCCGCGGCGGCGATGCCCATCGCCCAGACCCGCTTCTCGGGGCTGGCGACGCGGCCGATCACGCCATAGACCACGCTGTAGGTGGTGCCCGCCTGCGCGATGCCGATCATGATGCCGGCTCCCGACGCGAAGGCGGTGCCGCTGCTGGCCATCGCCATCACCACCAGCCCGGCCACGTACAGCGCCACGCCGACCAGCATCACCTTGAGCGCGCCGAACTTGTCGGCCAGCGCGCCGGCGAAGGGCTGCGCCGCGCCCCACATCAGGTTCTGCAGCGCCAGCGCGAAGGCGAAGGTTTCGCGGCTCCAGCCGTGCGCCTGCGTGATCGGCAGGTTGAACAGGCCGAAGCCGTGCCGGATGCCCATCGACAGCGTGACGAGCAGGCCGCCGCAGATCAGCACGGTGGTCAGGGAGAGTTCTTTTCTTGGCATGTGTGGCTCGATTCGGAGGGTCGTTGGCTGTTGTCGTTGTTGTATTGATTCTTGGGACTCGATCGTGCTGGCGAGTGTACTCCGCATCGAAAACGCGCGTGGGCGGCCCCTGAATTCACCCAGCCGGCCAGGGTTTTATGCCGGCGGCGCGCCGTCCGGGCGCCGACGAGGTGCCGCCGGGCACGCGCCGCCACGGCCTTTTGCGCCGGAAATGACGGGATTGGCGGCCCCGGCGTTCCATTACAATGCAGGCTGCCCGGCCTGGCCGGCCCTCCGAAGCGGATGTCCGGCGGCCGCGATTCCCACTTTCGTAACGACTCCATGGCGAGCAAACCCAGTCAGTACAGCGAATCTTCCATCCGCGTCCTGAAAGGACTGGAGCCGGTCAAACAACGACCCGGCATGTACACCCGCACCGATAACCCGCTGCATATCGTGCAGGAGGTCATCGACAACGCCTCGGACGAGGCGCTGGGCGGCTTCGGCAGCGAGATCGTCGTCACCCTGCATCGCGACGGCAGCGTCAGCGTCGAGGACGACGGCCGCGGCATTCCGGTCGGCATCCACCCCGAAGAAAAGGTGCCGGTGGTCGAGATCGTCTTCACCCGGTTGCACGCGGGCGGCAAGTTCGACAAGGGCAAGGGCGGTGCCTATGCGTTTTCCGGCGGCCTGCACGGCGTCGGCGTGTCGGTGACCAATGCGCTGTCGACCCGGCTCGACGTGTCGGTCTGGCGCGACGGCAATTTCTCCACGCTGACCTTCTCCGGCGGCGACGTGACCACGCCGCTGGCTACGCGCAAGATCGAGCGCGGCGAGAAGAAAAACGGCACCCGCGTCCAGGTCTGGCCGGACCCGAAGTATTTCGATTCGGCGACGATTCCGCTGGCCGAGCTGCAGCGCCTGCTGCGCAGCAAGGCGGTGCTGCTGCCCGGTGTCAAGGTCACGCTGATCATCGAGAAGAGCGGCGGCCAGGAGCCGACCGTGCAGACCTGGCAGTACGACCAGGGCCTGAAGGGCTATCTGGTCGAGGCGCTGGCGCAAGGCAGCGGCGCCGAGCTGGTGATCCCGATGTTCGAGGGCGAGCATTTCGCCGATCCCGATGCCAATGCCGGCGAGGAAGGCTTCGCCGAGGGCGAGGGCGCGTCGTGGGTGGTGGCCTGGACCGAGGAAGGCGCGCCGGTGCGCGAGTCCTATGTGAACCTGATCCCGACGCCGGCCGGCGGCACGCACGAGTCGGGCCTGCGCGAGGGGCTGTTCCAGGCGGTCAAGAGCTTTATCGAGATGCACGCGCTGCTGCCCAAGGGCGTCAAGCTGATGTCCGAGGACGTGTTCGCGCGCGCCTCCTTCGTGCTGTCGGCGAAGGTGCTGGACCCGCAGTTCCAGGGCCAGATCAAGGAACGGCTGAACAGCCGCGACGCGGTGCGGCTGGTCTCGACCTTCAGCCGCCCGGCGCTGGAGCTGTGGCTGAACCACCATGTCGACTACGGCAAGAAGCTGGCCGAACTGGTGATTCGCCAGGCCCAGGCGCGCACGCGCGCCGCGCAGAAGGTCGAGAAGAAGAAGGGCTCCGGCGTGGCCGTGCTGCCCGGCAAGCTGACCGATTGCGAATCGACCGACGTGTCGCGCAACGAGCTGTTCCTGGTCGAGGGCGACTCGGCCGGCGGCTCGGCCAAGATGGGCCGCGACAAGGAATTCCAGGCGATCCTGCCGCTGCGCGGCAAGGTGCTGAACACCTGGGAGACCGAGCGCGATCGCCTGTTCGCCAACAACGAGGTGCATGACATCGCGGTGGCGATCGGCGTGGACCCGCACGGCCCGGACGACGAGCCGGACCTGTCGAACCTGCGCTACGGCAAGATCTGCATCCTGTCCGATGCCGACGTCGACGGCGCGCATATCCAGGTGCTGCTGCTGACGCTGTTCTTCCGCCATTTCCCCAAGCTGATCGAGCAGGGCAACGTCTATGTCGCGCGCCCGCCGCTGTATCGCGTCGACGCGCCCGCGCGCGGCAAGAAGCCCGCGCAGAAGCTGTATGCGCTGGACGACGGCGAGCTGGTGGCGATCCAGGACAAGCTGATCAAGGACGGCGTCAAGGAAGGCGCGTGGCAGATCTCGCGCTTCAAGGGCCTGGGCGAGATGAGCGCCGAGCAGCTGTGGGAGACCACGATGAACCCCGACACGCGCCGGCTGCTGCCGGTGGCGCTGGGCGAATACGACCTGCCGAAGACGGTCGGCGTGATGAACATGCTGATGGGCAAGGGCGAGGCCGCGCAGCGGCGCAATTGGCTCGAGGAACGCGGCAACGAAGTCGTGGCCGACATCTGACGGCCGGTATTGAGCATCCATGGAACAACAAGACATTACGTTTCAACCCGACGAGCCGGCCGATTCGCTGACGCTGGCCCATTACGCCGAACGCGCCTATCTCGACTATGCGATCAGCGTGGTCAAGGGCCGCGCGCTGCCGGAAGTGGCCGACGGCCAGAAGCCGGTGCAGCGCCGCATCCTGTTCGCGATGCACGAGATGGGCCTGCGCGCCGACGCCAAGCCGGTCAAGTCGGCGCGCGTGGTCGGCGACGTGCTGGGCAAATTCCACCCGCACGGTGACCAGTCGGCCTACGACGCGCTGGTGCGGCTGGCGCAGGACTTCTCGCTGCGCTATCCGCTGATCGACGGCCAGGGCAACTTCGGCTCGCGCGACGGCGATGGCGCGGCGGCGATGCGCTACACCGAAGCGCGGCTGACGCCGATCGCGCGGCTGCTGCTCGACGAGATCGACCAGGGCACCGTCGACTTCACGCCGAACTACGACGGCTCGATGGAAGAGCCGAAGCTGCTGCCGGCGCGGCTGCCGTTCGTGCTGCTCAACGGCGCGTCGGGCATCGCGGTCGGCATGGCCACCGAAATCCCGCCGCACAATCTGCGCGAGGTCGCGGCCGCCACGGTGGCGATGATCCGCAATCCGAACATCACGCTGGCCGAGCTGCTGGCGCTGATGCCGGGGCCGGACTATCCCGGCGGCGGCCAGATCATCTCTTCGGCGGCGGAGATCGCGCAGATCTACGAGAACGGCCGCGGCAGCCTGAAGGTGCGCGCGCGCTGGGTGATCGAGGACATGGCGCGCGGCCAGTGGCAGCTGGTCGTCAACGAGCTGCCGCCCGGCACCTCGGCGCAGAAGGTGCTCGAGGAAATCGAGGAGCTGACCAATCCGAAGGTGCGCGCGGGCAAGAAGTCGCTGACGCCCGAGCAGCTGCAGCTGAAGCAGACCATGCTGGGCGTGCTCGACGCGGTGCGCGACGAGTCCGGCAAGGATGCGCCGGTGCGGCTGGTGTTCGAGCCCAAGAGCAAGAACATCGACCAGCAGGAATTTGCGCAGACGCTGCTCGCGCATACCAGCCTGGAGTCGGGCGCGCCGATCAACCTGGTGATGATCGGTACCGACGGCCGTCCGCGGCAGAAGGGCCTGATCGAAATCCTGCGCGAATGGATCGCCTTCCGCTTCGAGACGGTGACCCGCCGCAGCCGGCATCGGCTGGCCAAGGTCGAGGACCGCATCCATATCCTCGAAGGCCGGATGCTGGTGCTGCTCAATATCGACGAGGTGATCCGCATCATCCGCGAGGGCGACGAGCCCAAGCCGGCGCTGATGCAGGCCTTCGGCCTGTCCGAGCGCCAGGCCGAGGACATCCTCGAAATCCGGCTGCGCCAGTTGGCGCGGCTCGAATCGATCCGCATCGAGCAGGAGCTGAAGGACCTGCGCGAAGAGCAGGCCGACCTGGACGTGCTGCTCAAGTCCGAGACCATGATGCGCCGTCGCATCGTCAAGGAGATCGAGGCCGACGCCAGGCAGTACAGCCCCGCCGACAAGGACCCGCGCCGCACGCTGATCCAGGAAGAGCGCCGCGCCGCCGCCGAGGTGCGCGTGATCGACGAACCGGTCACCGTGGTGGTGTCGCAGAAGGGCTGGGTGCGCACGCGCCAGGGCCATGGTCACGAACCGCAGCAGTTCACGTTCAAGGCCGGCGACGCGCTGTACGGCACCTTCGAATGCCGCACCATCGACGTGCTGCTGGCCTTCGGCACCAATGGCCGCGTCTATTCGGTGCCGGTGGCAGGGCTGCCGGGCGGGCGCGGCGACGGCGTGCCGCTGACCACGCTGGTCGAGCTGCAGGCCGGCACGCAGATCGCGCACACCTTCGCCGGCACGGCCGACCAGCGCATGCTGATCGCCACGCGCAACGGCAACGGCTTCCAGAGCAAGATCGGCGACATGATCAGCCGGCAGAAGGGCGGCAAGTCGTTCCTGACGCTCGACGATGGCGACGCGCCGCTGGCGCCCGCGCCGATCGGCGACGAGGCGACGCACGCGGCCTGCCTGTCGGGCAACGGCCGTCTGCTGCTGATCGCGCTCGACGAGATCAAGGTGCTGTCCGGCGGCGGGCGCGGCGTGATCCTGATGGAGCTCGAGCCGAAGGAGACGCTGCAGCAGGTCGCCGCGGTAGGCGCGCCCGGACTGATGGTGTCCGGGCAGGGCCGCGGCGGCAAGGCGTCGTCGCAGAAGCTGGCCGGCGCCAATCTGCTGCCCTATGTCGGCAAGCGCGCGCGCAAGGGCAAGCCGGTCGAGCTCAAGCTCAAGGAGATGGCGATCGAGCCGATCAAGGCTGTCTGATCGCCGGCCGCGCGCCCATTCGCTGGGCGGGCGGCTGCTACGAGCCGGCGGCAGCCAATGCCGCCGGCAAGCGCGACGCCGGCCCCGGCGTGCGCAGCGTGACGTCGATGTCCGCGACGCGCGCCGCCCGCTGGAAGTCGGTCAGGGTTTCCTCGATATCGTGGTCGATGCGCTCGCAACGGGTCGCATCGATGATCAGCTTGCCGCCCGGTTCGACCTTCGCCAGATGGCGCCGCAACTGCGCCTTGTGGAAGAAGGACACGTCCTTGTGCAGGCGAAGCAGATAGCAGTCCTCGTAGCGCGTCAGCGAGATCGCGCTTTGTGCGTGATGGCGCAGCGTGAAGGCAATCCCCACCGCCATGCCGATGGCGATGCCGAACAGCAGATCGGTAGCGAGGATGGCCGCGATCGTCACGACAAACGGCAGCGCCTGTGCCGGGCCCTTGCGCCAGGCCTCGACGAACAGCGCGGGTTTGGCGAGCTTGTAGCCCACGTGCAGCAGGATGGCCGACAAGGCCGCGAGCGGAATCCAGCGCAGCAGATCGGACAGGAACAGCACGCTGGCCAGCAGCAGC
Organism: Cupriavidus gilardii; assembly: GCF_017598945.1. Classification (GTDB taxonomy): domain Bacteria; phylum Pseudomonadota; class Gammaproteobacteria; order Burkholderiales; family Burkholderiaceae; genus Cupriavidus; species Cupriavidus gilardii_E. The sequence goes on along the minus strand of NZ_JAGFTW010000006.1, from coordinate 94,508 downwards.
ACGCCATGCACGACCGCCGACACCTTGGTCCGGCCGCCCGCGCTGATATTGGCCGAGCTGCGCACGATCACCGCCGTCAACGGCAGCGCACCGAGCAGGCCGGCCATCATGTTGCCGACGCCCTGCGCGTAGAGCTCGCGATTGGGTGGCGCCACGCGGCGCATCGGGTCGAGCTTGTCCACCGCCTCCAGACTCAACAGCGTCTCCAGGCTGGCAACGATCGCGAGCGTCAGCGCGACCACGTACAGATCGGGATTGGCCAGCGCCGAAAAGTCCGGCCGCGCCAGTTCGGTCAGCAGCGAGGCGGGACCGTCGATCGCCGGCAGCTGCACCAGATGATCGGGCGCCAGCGCGGCATCCGGGCTCGCATGCATCGCGAAGCGCTGGTAGAGCACGCCCCACAGCACCGCCAGCAGCGGCGCGGGCAGCGCGCGCAGCGAGCGGCGCTGGCGCACGAAATCGGTATCCCATAGCACCAGGATCGCCAGCGCCACCGCGGCGACCGTCAGATTGCTGCCCGATACCATGCCGAGCGCCTGCTGTGCGGCCTCGGCCAGGCCCGCCTCGTCGACGAGCCGGCTGTCCAGCGGCGCGGACGAGGGCAGGCCCAGTGCGACCGGCAGTTGCTTGAGGATCAGCAGCAGGCCGATCGCGGCCAGCATGCCCTTGATCACGGCCGACGGCACCAGCGCGGCGATATCGCCGGCGCGCAGCCACGCGAAGACGATCTGCAGCGCGCCGGCCAGCATCACCGCGACCAGAAAGGCCGAGAAGCTGCCGAGCGTGGAGATTGCACCGACGACGATCACGACGAGGCCGGCCGCCGGGCCGCTGACGCTCAACTGCGAGCCGCTCAGCATGGCGACCACCACGCCGCCGATCACGCCGGCCAGCAGGCCGGACAACAACGGTGCGCCGGAGGCCAGCGCGATGCCCAGGCACAGCGGCAGGGCAACGAGGAAGACCACCACGCCGGCCGGGATGTCGCGGCCGAGGTGGCGGAGATAGGCGTCGCGCAAGGGCGCGTTGGAGACAGTCGGGGTAGGGGGCGCGGAGTTCATGGGCTCGATGCAATCGGTGGGTTCACGCGGTGGGCTCATGCGGTGGGCTCATACGGTGGGCTCATGCGGTGCCGGTTCAGGCGGCCAGCGGTTCGAGGCCGGCCATCGCCTCCGTGCCGTCCAGGCACAGCCGCTCCTCCAGCAGGCCGGTTTCCAGCGAGTAGATCCACGCATGCAGGCGCAGCGTTCGGCCGCTGTCCCACACCTGCCGTACCAGCGGCATCTCGGCCAGCTTGCGCACCTGCGCGATTGCATTCAGTTCGACCAGGCGGGCGGTGCGTGCGTCGTCGCCATCGAGGCCGTCGAGCTCGCGGCAATGCGTGCGATAGACCTGCCGGATCTCGTCGAGCCGCGCATCGACGTGGGGCAGCTCGGGCACGCGCGCCAGTGATGCGCGCACGCCGCCGCAGCCCTGATGCCCGCAGACGATGACGTTGCCCACGCGCAGCACCTCGAGCGCGTACTGCAGCACGCTCATCAGATTGGGATCGTCTTCGCACACCAGATTGGCGATGTTCCGGTGCACGAACAGATCGCCCGGCTCGGCATTGGTGATCAGCTCCGCCGGCACGCGGCTGTCCGAGCAGCCGATCCACAGCACGTCGGGAGTCTGTCGCACCGACAGCCGCTTGAAACGGTCGGGATCGCGTGACAACACTTCGGTGGCCCAGGCGCGGTTCTCGAGCATCAGGCGTTTGGCGACTTCCATGGTGGCTCCCTGCTATGCGGACGGTTGGGGACGACGGCCACAGGCACCACGTGCGCTGATGCGTTAGTGCACTGCATCAGTGCATCGTCGTAGCGGTGCCGTGCGGCGGAACAATTCTTCGGCCGGCCGCAGCGAAAGTCAGTTCCGTGTTACATCGCACAAATTTGTGCAATGCAGAATTCGGTCGCATTGAAGCCATCGTATTGAAGCCGTCTGCGATGCGTTGCTAGCGCAGCACCAGCGTCAGCGCCAGGCCGATCATCACCGCGGCGATGGCCCCATCGAGACAGCGCCATGCAAGCGGTCGCCGAAACAGCGGCGCGAGCAGGCCGGCCCCATACGCCAGCGCAAGAAACCACGACAGACTGGCCAGCGCCGCGCCGATGCCGAAGGTCCAGCGGCCATCGCTGCCGTGCTGACTGGCCAGCGCGCCGAGCAGCACCACGGTATCGAGATAGACGTGCGGGTTCAGGAAGGTGAAGGCGAGGCAGGTGACCAGCGCGGTCGCCAGCGGCAGCGGCGCCGAGGCCTGCAGTTCCACCTTGCCTGCATCGAACGCGCGCCGCGCGGCCATCAGACCATAGATCGCGAGGAACGCCGCGCCGCCATAGCGCGTCAGCGTCAGCCAGCCAGGATGCGCATGCAGCAGCGCGCCAAGCCCTGCGATGCCGACGCCGATCAGCAACGCATCGCAGGTCGCGCACAGCAGCGCCACCGGCAGGCGATGCTGACGCCGGATGCCGAGCCGCAGCACGAAGGCGTTCTGCGCGCCGATCGGCACGATCAGCGCAAGGCTGGAAAGGAAGCCGGCCATCAGGGGCATGTCGATCTTCATCGGGGCAGCAAGTCGTAGTCGGAAGGCCGTCAGCCTAGCTTTGCCGATGGAAAAAGAAAAACTAAACTTCCTTGTCCTGAATTAGGAAATCTAACGAGAGCTGACGATGAAGATCGACAACGGCCAACTGGCCGCCTTCGCCGCCGTGCTGCAGGAGGGAAGCTTCGAGGCCGCGGCCCGGAGGCTGCATGTCACGCCATCGGCGATCAGCCAGCGCATTCGCCAGCTCGAGGAGCGGCTCGGCCAGGTGCTGCTGCAACGGGGCAGTCCGTGCCTGCCGACCGCGGCGGGCCGCACGCTGGCGCGCTACACCGAGCAACTGGCGCTGCTCGAAGCGGAGACGCTGGCCGAGCTCGGCGATGCCGATGGCAACGGCTTGGGCGGACGGAGTGGAATGCCGCTGCGCGTGCCGCTGGCCGTCAACGCCGATTCGCTCGACAGCTGGTTTCCGGCCAGCTTCGATGCCTTGCCGGCCGAGCCCGCGATGTCGTTCGATCTGCGCGTCGAGGACCAGGACCATTCGGCGACGCTGCTGCGCGAGGGCGTGGTGATGGCGGCGGTCAGCGCCAGCGCGGAGCCGGTGCAGGGCTGCACGGTCGAACCGCTAGGCATCATGCGCTATCTGGGCGTGGCGTCGCCGGCGTTGATCGCCCTGGCGTTTGCCGACGGCGTCGACGGCGCCAGCCTGGCGCACACGCCAATGCTGGCCTTCAATCGCAAGGACGCGTTGCAGGCACGCTTTATCGGGCTGCTGATCGGCTTCGATGCCGAGCAGCCGCTGCCGCCGACGCACTATGTGCCGTCGACCGCCGGCTTTGTCGCCTTCGCGCAGCGCGGGCTTGGCTGGGGCATGATGCCCGAGCCCTTCGTGCGGGAGCCGCTGGCGCGCGGGACGCTGGCGGAATTCGCGCCGGGCCGCCATCTGGACGTGCCCTTGTACTGGCACCGGTGGCGGCTGCGCTCGCCGGCGCTGGACGCCGTCACGGACGCCGTGCGGCAGGCGGCGTCGAAGTCGTTGCTGCCGTTGCGCACCGGGACAGGGCGCTGAGCAGGGCGCCGGCGCTCAGACGATCGGCTTGGCGGAAACGGTCGACGACGAACGCACGAAATTGCCGCCGCCGAGATGATGGATCGTGTGCAGCGCCTCGTTGCCCGCATCGAACTTCCAGCGGCCATTGGCAAACACGCGCGGGTCCGCGGCGGCGGCCACTACCTCGCCGAAGCAGGTGTCGTAGGCATCCTCGGTATGCGGCTCGGAAATCAGCCGGCATTCCATCCAGGCGCTGCATCCCGCTTCGATCAGCGGCAGCCCGAGCTCGGGACCGCTGATCGCGTCGATGCCGAACTGCGCGAACTTGTCCACGTCGCGGCCGGTGGCGCTGCCGACCGCATAGGTCAGGTCGATCGCCGCGGCGCCGGGGATGCAGATGCCGAAGGTGCCGCTGGCCGCCACCAGTTCGCGCGTGAAGGTGCGCTTGTCGATCACGATCGCAATGCGCGGCGGCGTGAACTCGACCGGCATCGACCAGGCGGCCGCCATTACGTTGCGGCGAGCGCCGTCGCGGCTGGTGATCAGCACGGTCGGGCCATGGTTGATCAGGCGGCTGGCGTATTGCAGGGGGACGGGCTGGAAGGACGTCATGGGCATGCTCCGCAAGCAAACGTTGAAAAACGGGTTGCCGCGATGATGCCACCGGTCGAGCCAGGACGTTGGAGGCCCGCGCAATGCGTGGGTAACGTCCGCAACGAAAACGCCGCAAGACCTCGCTGGGACGAGGGCTTGCGGCCCAGGTGCGGGCGCACGGGGAAGGGGGATGTCCGACGGTGGCGTCGATCCGCCGATGCGGATTTCAGGTCGCGAATGCTGGCGGGCGCGGCTTACCGGGACTGGCTCCTGGCATACGAAGCCATCAGATTGCGATAGTCGGGGATGTGTTCGGAGAACAGCTGGCCCAGCCCTTCGATGTCGTTGCGCCAGTCGCGATGCAACTCGGCCGCAACGCCGAACCAGTTCATCAATTGCGCGCCGGCCGCCGACATGCGGTCCCAGGCGGCGTAGCGCGTCACCTCGTTGAAGGTGCCCGAGGCGTCGGTCACCACGAAGACATCGAAGCCTTCCTCCAGCGCCGACAGCACGGGAAAGGCGACGCAGACCTCGGTCACGACGCCGGCGACGATCAGCTGCTTTCTGCCGGTCGCCTTCACCGCCTTGACGAAGTCCTCGTTGTCCCAGGCGTTGATGTTGCCGGGGCGCGCGATATAGGGCGCGTCGGGGAATCGGTCCTTGAGCTCCTGCACCAGGGGGCCGTTCGGACCGTCCTCGAAACTGGTGGTCAGGATGGTGGGCAGCTTGAAGTAGTTCGCGAGGTCCGCCAGGGCCAGCACATTGTTCTTGAACTGGTCCGGCTGGAAATCCCGCACCAGCGACAGCAGACCGGTCTGATGGTCGACCAGCAGCACGGCTGCCTGGCTCTTGTCGAGGCGGGTGTACGGTTTCGTCATGGCAATCTCCTGGGTTGGGGGGCGTCGCAAGTCTTGTCGGAACCGGCGGCGGATGATCTCACCGGCGCGGATCATGGCGGCACCGTTTGGCATCCGCCCCGGATGAAGACAGAATATGGCGGATTCGGACGCGGTGGAAAGGGAAGTCGGTTGGGTGCCCGCGAACCTCGCGTTCGGTGCAAATGAACAATGTAGCGGGCCGCTCGCGCCCGCGCGCCGCTTTGGGGGAATGGGGATCGATGCCGTGGCGATACGATGATATGGAGACGTTCGTTCGCGTCATGCAGGCCGGCGGCATCACCGGCGCGGCGCGGCGGCTCAACGTGACGAAGTCCGTCGTCAGCAAGCGCATTCGCGACCTGGAGGTTGCGCTGGCCGTACAGCTCTTCCATCGCACGCCCGGACAGCTGCAGCCCACCGAGGCCGGCGAGGCCTTCTATGAGCGCATCGCGCCATTGCTCAACGAGATTCACGAAACCGCCGAAGGCATGGCGTCGCACACCGACGTCGCGCTGCGCGGCAGACTGCGGATCGCCACGCCGATGTCGTTCGGCATCCTGTACCTGGGGCCGGTGGTTGCCGCCTTCGCGCGGCAGCATCCCGATCTGGAGATCGCCGTCGACTACGACGACCGGCCGATGGCGCTGTCCCATGGCGGCTACGACGTCGCCATCCGGATCGGCTATCTGCAGGACTCCAGTCTCAGAATGCGTACGCTGGGCGAATGCCCGCGGGTGCTGTGTTGCAGCCCGGACTATGCGCAGCGCCGGGGCTTGCCCAGCCGCGCCGCCGAGCTGGCCGAGCACGATGCCATCGACTACGCGCTGGTCCACGCCAGGCGCTTCTGGCAGTTCGAGGACGAGCAGGGCGCACCGGTTTCCGTCGCCATGCGTTCGCGCATCGTCGCCAACAACGGCGAGGCGATCCGCGACATGGCGATCGCCGGATTGGGCATTGCTTCCCTGCCGATCTTCCTGGCCGCCGACGCGCTGAAGCGCGGCCAGCTGATGGCGATTCCGCTGGAGCTGACGCAGCGGCCCTATGTCATCTCGGCGCTATATCCGAACACCAGCCATGTGCCGGCAAAGGTGCGGACCTTTATCGACCATCTGGTGGGGATATTTTCGCCGTCGATGCCGTGGGAGCATTGATATCCGCCGGCGCAAAAACAAAAACCCGCGACGCTGGCGCTGTCGCGGGTTTCAGGACATCTACCGGATGTCGTCGGGTGGAATACTGGTGGAGCCGGCGGGAATCGAACCCGCGTCCGCAGATCCTCCACAGAGAGTTCTACATACTTAGTTCTGTCATTTGATTTAACCGCCGCATCGCGGACGAACACGCTCTACGACGGCGAGTCACTTGGTTTTCGTCCCTGAGGTCGTGACACCCGCAGGGCTTATCTGACGTAAATGACCTCGCTTGGTCTTGCGACCCTAGCCCGTCAGCGAGCCAGTGCGAGGACGGCGGCCCTTAGGCTGCCAGTGCGTAACGTTCGTCGTTAGCAGTTATTGCGTTCCCATTGATTTACGAGGTGACGGGTCCTCGGTATGCCCTCTACTGCTTTGCAACCCACGTCGAAACCAGGTCGGCCCCAGTAAGGAAAACGGATTGTACTCGCTTTCGACGCCGGGCGTGCGCGCCGGTTCCCTAGGGTGCGGCAACGCCGGCGGTGAGCAGCGGAATCAACTCGCCTGGATGCCGGACCAGATGGTCGCCGCCCCAGCGCTCGGGCGGTTCGCCCTCGCCGCAGTAGCCGTAGGCCGCCGTGATCGTGGCCATGCCGGCCGCCTTGCCGGCCTGAATGTCGCGCAGGTCGTCGCCCACGTAGGCGCAGCGTGACGGGTCGACGCCGCTGATCTGCGCCGCGTGCAGCAGCGGGGCGGGGTGGGGCTTCGGATACGGCGTGGTGTCGCCGCTGACCACTGCGGCGGCGCGCGGTGCCAGGCCGATGGCATCGACCAGCGGCGTGGTGAAGCGGGCGATCTTGTTGGTGACGATGCCCCACGGGATGCCGGCGGACTCGAGTGCAGCGAGAACCTCTTCCATGCCGTCGAACAGGCGGGTCTGCACCGCGATATCGGCTTCGTAGTAGTTCAGGAAGGCGTCGCGCAGTGCCGGAAAGTCGGGGTCGTCGGGCGTCTTGCCGAAGGCGGCGCCGATCAGCCCGCGGGCCCCGTGCGAGGCGACAGGGCGCAGCAGCGCGTAGTCGACCGGCGGGCGGCCATGCTCGACCACCAGGCGGTTCGCGGCGGCGGCCAGATCGGGCGCGGTGTCGGCCAGCGTGCCGTCCAGATCGAAGAAAACAGCGTCGAAGGTCGGCATGCTCAGGCGGCGCGGCGCAAGGCCATCAAGTAGTTGACGTCGGTATCGCTGCTCAGTTCGTAGACCTGCGACAGCGGCCGGTAGACCATGCCGCGCATCTCCACCAGATCGAGACCGGCCTGTCGCGCGTAGCGGGCCAGTTCGGCGGGTTTGATGAACTTGTCATAGTCGTGCGTGCCGCGCGGCAGCATATTCATCACGTACTCGGCGCCGATCACCGCGAGCAGATAGGCTTTCAGGTTTCGGTTGATGGTCGAGAAGAAGACATGGCCGCCGGGGCGGACCAGCGTGGCGCAGGCCCGTACGATTGACGCCGGGTCGGGCACGTGCTCCAGCATTTCCATGCAGGTGACCACATCGAAGCTGGCCGGCATCCGCGCCGCGAGCGCTTCCGCGGCGATCTCCTCGTAGGTCACCGCAACGCCGGACTCCAGGCTGTGCAGGTCGGCGACCTTCAGTGCCTTGGTCGACAGGTCGATGCCGCGCACGGTCGCGCCGGCGCGCGCCATACTTTCGGACAGGATGCCGCCGCCGCAGCCGATATCGACCACCTGCTTGCCGCGCAGGTCGGCGATGCTGTCGATCCAGCCCAGCCGCAGCGGGTTGATCTGGTGCAGCGGCTTGAATTCGCTGTTCGGATCCCACCAGCGGTGGGCCATTTCGCTGAACTTGTCGATTTCCTTCAGATCGGCATTACGCGCAATCTGGTGGGTCTCGACGGTGGGGTGAATCACGGGGGAAGTCGGCGTCATGAATCTGGCGCGCGCGTCGGAGCGCGGGACATTAGGAATTGGGGCAACTCTAACAAAATGCGCCCCGCGAGGCGAGCCGACGGCGGTGTGTCCAATGGACAGAGGGCGGAGCAAGGGCGCCAAACCCAAACGCAGGACGAAAAAAAGCCCAGCTTGCGCTGGGCTTTTTCGCCGTGGAGCGGGACCGATCAGCGAGCGCTGCGGGTACCGACCACTTCGACTTCCACGCGGCGGTTCGGCTGCTGGCAGGCGATCTGAGCGGTGCGGTTGCCCTTGCACGACTTCGGATCGACCTTCAGCTGACGCTCGCCCTTGCCTTCGGTGTAGACGCGGTTGGCTTCCACGCCCTTGCTCACCAGATAGGCCTTGACGGCTTCGGCGCGGCGGATCGACAGGCGATCGTTGTAACGATCGGTGCCGAACGAGTCGGTGTGGCCGACGGCGATGATCACTTCCAGGGTGATGCCCGACAGCTTCGACACCAGGTCGTCCAGCTTGGCGCGGCCTTCCGGCTTCAGCACAGCCTTGTCGAAGTCGAACAGCGTGTCAGCGGCGAAGGTGACCTTCTCGCTCGAGACCACCGGGGGAGCGACCGGAGCCGGAGCCGGAGCCGGGGCAGCAGCCGGAGCCAGCGCGCCATCGCACTGAGCATTGGCCGTGGCCGGGGTCCAGGAGCTATCGCGCCAGCAGAGCTCGTTCGTGCCATTCTTCCACACGTACTCGCTCGTACCGTTACCCCAGTTGTCGTTCACCGCCTTCTTTTCGTAGGGGACCGACGCGGTCTGGGCTTGAGCGGATGCGGCCATTACTGCGGTAGCTGCAACGAGCGCGAGCTTGGCAAATTTTTTCATATTTCTCCTCTCAGGATGAGATCACCGCAGGGTTACTGCGAGCAAATGGACGAAAACAAGTCATACATTCTTCGGAGTATAACCTTCTCGCTCGAGGTGACGAATGCTCCACTTCGAACAATGTCTGGCTCTTCGCTGGGGAATTGTGCCACAAGGCTCGTTTCCTAAGAAGTAAATATATGCGATTCAATCCATGGCTTCGGGGCCTGTGGTGTTTGTGCAACATGGCCTCTTGCGATGCCCGCAAACCCTTGTCCCGCTTGGGTTTCGAGACATCGAGGCAGATCGGCAGGGCCTGCATCGAGGGTGGTCCCGGGGGCGCGGGGAGCCGGTGCGGCGCATGTTAGAATGCCATGTTACCCGCCGCGCTGGCAGCGCCGGATCATCCGGTGCCGACCGCCGCTTGCGGGCGTTTCAACCGCATAAGCCACGCCGCAATGGATCAATTCGCCAAAGAAACCCTTCCGGTCTCCCTCGAAGAGGAAATGCGTCGCTCGTACCTGGATTACGCCATGAGCGTGATCGTCGGGCGCGCGCTTCCCGATGTACGGGACGGCCTGAAGCCTGTCCATCGGCGAGTGCTGTTTGCGATGCACGAGCTGAACAACGACTGGAACCGCCCTTACAAGAAGTCGGCGCGTATTGTCGGCGATGTGATTGGTAAATATCACCCGCACGGCGATACCGCGGTCTACGACACCATCGTCCGCATGGCGCAGGATTTTTCGCTGCGTTATATGCTGGTCGACGGCCAGGGCAATTTCGGTTCGGTCGACGGCGACAATGCCGCGGCCATGCGTTATACGGAAATCCGGCTGTCGAAGATAGCGCATGAAATGCTGCTGGACATCGACAAGGAAACCGTCGATTTCGTCCCGAACTACGACGGCTCCGAAAACGAGCCGCAAATCCTCCCGGCCCGTATTCCGAATCTGCTGATCAACGGTTCGTCGGGGATTGCGGTCGGCATGGCCACCAATATCCCGCCGCACAATCTGAACGAGGTGGTCGACGGCTGTCTGCACCTGCTGCGCAACCCGCAGGCGACGGTCGACGAGCTGATCGAACTGATTCCGGCGCCCGATTTTCCGACCGCCGGCATCATCTACGGCATCCAGGGCGTGCGCGAAGGCTACCGCACCGGCCGTGGCCGGGTGGTGATGCGAGCACGTACCCACTTCGAGGATATCGATCGCGGCCAGCGCCAGGCGATCATCATCGACGAGCTGCCCTACCAGGTGAACAAGCGCACCCTGCTGGAGCGCATCGCCGAACTGGTCACCGAGAAGAAGATCGAGGGCATCTCCGACATCCGCGACGAATCGGACAAGTCCGGCATGCGCGTCGTGATCGAGCTCAAGCGCAACGAGGTGCCTGAGGTCGTTCTGAACAACCTATATAAGAACACCCAGCTGCAGGACACCTTCGGCATGAACATGGTGGCGCTGGTCGACGGCCAGCCGCGCCTGCTGAACCTGCGCCAGATGCTCGAGTGCTTCCTGTCGCACCGGCGCGAGGTGGTCACCCGCCGCACCGTGTTCGAACTGCGCAAGGCGCGCGAGCGCGGCCATGTGCTGGAAGGCCTGGCGGTGGCGCTGGCCAATATCGACGAGTTCATCGCGATCATCAAGGCCGCGCCGACCCCGCCGGTCGCCAAGCAGGAACTGATGGCCAAGTCCTGGGATTCGCAGCTGGTGCGCGAGATGCTGGCGCGCGCCGAGACCGATACGCCGGGCGGCCGCGCGGCCTACCGCCCGGACGGCCTGCCGCCGGTGTTCGGCATGCAGGACGACGGTCTGTATCGCCTGTCCGACTCGCAGGCTCAGGAAATCCTGCAGATGCGTCTGCAGCGCCTGACCGGGCTGGAGCAGGACAAGATCGTGCAGGAGTACCGCGACGTGATGGACGCGATCACGGACCTGCTCGACATCCTGGCCCGCCCCGAGCGCATTACCACCATCATCACCGACGAACTGACCGCGATCCGCGCAGAATTCGGCGACGACCGTCGTTCGCAGATCGAGCTGAACGCCACCGAGCTCGATACCGAGGATCTGATCACCCCGCAGGACATGGTGGTCACGCTGTCGCACAGCGGCTATATGAAGAGCCAGCCGATCTCGGAGTACCGCGCGCAGAAGCGCGGCGGCCGCGGCAAGCAGGCGATGGCGACCAAGGAAGACGACTGGATCGACACGCTGTTCGTCGCCAACACGCACGACTACATCCTGTGCTTCTCGAACCGCGGCCGGCTCTATTGGCTGAAGGTCTATGAGGTTCCGCAGGGCTCGCGGACCTCGCGCGGCCGGCCGATCGTCAACATGTTCCCGCTGCAGGAAGGCGAGAAGATCACGGTGATCCTGCCGGTGCGCCAGTTCGACGCCGAGCACTTCATCTTCATGGCGACCGCGCGCGGCACCGTCAAGAAGACCGCGCTGACCGAATTCTCGAATCCGCGCAAGGCCGGCATCATCGCGGTCGACCTCGACGAGGGCGACTACCTGATCGGCGCCGCGATCACCGACGGCCAGCACGACGTGATGCTGTTCTCGGACGCCGGCAAGGCGGTGCGCTTCGACGAGAACGACGTGCGCCCGATGGGCCGGCAGGCCCGCGGCGTGCGCGGCATGAACCTGGACGACGGCCAGACCGTGATCGCAATGCTGGTCGCGCCGGCCGAGAACGCCGAGGACGCCGGCTCGGTCGGCAGCGTGCTGACCGCGACGGAGAATGGCTACGGCAAGCGCACGCCGATCACGGAATACACTCGCCACGGCCGCGGCACCAAGGGCATGATCGCGATCCAGACCAGCGAGCGCAACGGCCGCGTGGTCGCCGCCGCACTGGTCGCGCCGGAGCACGAGATCATGCTGATCACGACCGGCGGCGTGCTGATCCGCACCCGCGTGGCCGAAATCCGCGAGATGGGCCGTGCGACCCAGGGCGTCACGCTGATCAACGTCGACGAGGGCACCAAGCTGTCTGGCCTGCAGCGCATCGTGGAGAGCGATGCCGATAATGGCGATAACGGCGACGGCAACGATGCCGACACCAATGGCGACGACAATGGTGCCGGCAATGGCGCCGATGATGTCGCAAATGGTGACAATGGCGCTCAATCGTAATCAGATGCAACAATGGCGCGGCCGCTGGAACTAGGCCAGTCGCTACCGGACTAAACCGGACGAATTCATCAGGGAGTCATAATGCTCAACACCACTCGACGTATTGCTGTGCTGGCTGCTTTTGTTCCGGCCTTGATGGTCGCGCAGCATGCGCGCGCGCAGGACGCGGACAAGACCGCGGCGATCAAGGAACTGCTGTCCGTGATGCAGGCCGACCAGGCCGTCAAGGGACAGGCCGAGAACTGGCAGGCTGGCGCCAAGCAGGAAGCGCCGCTGGTGCTCGAACAGGTGCTGGTCGAGAACAAGACGCTGAGCGACGCGCAGAAGCAGGCCGCGGTCGAGAAGCTCAAGAAGAACGGCGCGGTGCAGCGCATGGTCGATGGCGCCGGCAAGCAGTTCGGCACCGACGCGTTCCGCAACGATGCCATCAAGGCGCACTATGACGCCTTCGGCAAGTACTACACCGCGCAGGAAATCCGCGACCTGACCACCTTCCTGAAGTCGCCGACCGGCCAGAAGTTCATGGCCAATCAGGGCAAGGCGACCCAGGAGATCTGGGGCTCGATGATGCAGAAGTACGGCCCGCAGGTCGGCAAGTCGATGCGCGATGCCGCCGAGAAGGAAGTCACCGCGGCATCGAAGTAAGCCGGGCGCCGGCGTCCGGTGCGCCGCCCCGGCGACGCCGGGACGCCAATGAAATGCGTCTTTAGGTAATAATGGCTGCTTGGGCTTCCCAAGCAGCCATTTTTCTTTCCGTTCATGAACGATCCCCAGAATCCCGCCCTTGCCGCCATGATGCAGCGCGCCATGGCCGAACGTGTCTACAACTTCTCCCCGGGTCCGGCGACCCTGCCGGCCGAGGTGCTGCAACAGGCAGCCGAAGAAATGCTGTCGTGGCACGGCACCGGTGTCTCGGTGATGGAGATGAGCCACCGCAGCAAGGAGTTCGAGGGGATCCACAACGAGGCCCTGGCCGATCTGCGCGAACTGCTGCAGGTCCCCAAGGAATTCCGCATCCTGTTCCTGCAGGGCGGCGCCATCGGCGAAAACGCGATCGTCCCGCTGAACCTGATCCAGCGCCTGAACCCCGAGCGGCCCAAGGCCGATTTCGTCGTGACGGGCACGTGGTCGGTCAAGACGGAACAGGAAACGCGCCGCTATGGCGCCACCCATATCGCCGCCAGCAGCGTGGACCAGCGCTTCGCGCGCATTCCGGATCCGGCGACCTGGCAGCTGTCCGACGATGCCGCCTACGTGCATCTGTGCACCAATGAAACGGTGGTCGGTGTCGAATTCCAGCAGATTCCGGATATCGGCCAGAACCACGGCCGCGTGGTGGTCGCCGATGCCTCGAGCCATATCCTGTCGCGGCCGATCGACTGGTCGCGCGTACAGGTGGTTTATGGCGGCGCGCAGAAGAACATCGGCCCGGCCGGCGTGACGATCGTGATCGTGCGCGAAGACCTGCTCGGCCACGCGCATCCGCTGTGCCCGTCCGCGTTCAACTGGCGCATCGTCAACGACAACAATTCGATGTACAACACGCCGCCGACCTACGCGATCTATATCGCCGGGCTGGTGTTCAAATGGCTGAAGCGGCAGGGCGGCGTGGCTGGCATCGAGCAGCGCAATATCGCCAAGGCGCGCGCGCTCTACGACTTCCTCGATCAGAGCGACTTCTATCGCAACGAGATCGATCCGAGCTGCCGCTCGCGCATGAACGTGCCGTTCTTCCTGGCCGACGAGTCGCGCAACGAGGCCTTTCTGGCCGGGGCGCGCGCCAACGGGCTGCTCCAGCTCAAGGGCCACAAGTCGGTGGGCGGCATGCGCGCGAGTCTGTATAACGCGATGCCGCTGGAGGGCGTTACCGCGCTGGTCGACTATATGCGCGAGTTCGAGCGCAGCGCCGCCTGAGAGGCGGCAATCGCGCCATCGTCGGGGACGCGGTCCTGTGTGGACGGGCGCGCCGTGCGGTGACGAATCGGGATTTCCATCATGACGAACCAAGATAAAAACGCTGCGGCCCCTGCCCAGGGCCAGCAGCCGACCATGCCGACCGAGGAGCAGGAGCGCGCGCTGTCCGTGGAACTGGCGCCGCTGCGCGAGCAGATCGATGCGGTCGATCGTGAGCTGCTGGCGATGCTGAACCGCCGCGCGCAGCTGGCGCTCGATGTCGGCGAGGTGAAGAAGAAATTCGGCGCGCCGGTGTTCCGGCCGGAGCGCGAGCTGCAGGTCATCCGCAAGGTCCAGGGCAACAACCCGGGGCCGCTGCGCGGCGACAGCGTCGCGGCGATCTGGCGCGAGGTGATGTCCGCCTGCCGCGGCCTGGAGAAGCCGCTGGAAGTGGCCTTCCTCGGCCCGGCCGGCACCTTCTCCGAGCAGGCGCTGTACGCGCACTTCGGCCATGAGGTTGCCGGTGTGCCGTGCCCGAGCATCGACGAGGTATTCCGCGCGGTCGAGGCCGGCACCGTCGAGTACGGCGTGGTGCCGGTCGAGAATTCCACCGAGGGCGCGGTGTCGCGCACGCTGGATCTGTTCCTGCAAACGTCGCTGAAGATCAGCGGCGAGATCGCGCTGAAGGTCCATCACAACCTGATGGCGTCGTCGCCCGACATGAAGGGCGTGACCGTGGTGCGCGCCCATCCGCAGGCCCTGGCCCAGTGCCAGCACTGGCTGACCGCCAACTATCCGCATCTGGAGCGCCAGGCGGTGTCGAGCAACGGCGAGGCGGCGCGGATGGCCAGCGAAGACCCGACCGTGGCGGCGATCGCCGCCGAGACCGCGGCCAATCGCTATCACCTGCACATCATCCGCTCGCATATCCAGGACGATCCGCACAATCGCACGCGTTTCGCCGTGATCGGCCGCTACGAGACCGAGCCCTCGGGCAGCGACCAGACCTCGCTGATCCTGTCGGTGCCGAACAAGGCCGGCGCGGTCTACCAGCTGCTGGCACCGCTGGCCGACAACGGCGTGTCGATGTGCCGCTTCGAATCGCGGCCGGCGCGCAGCGGGGCCTGGGAGTACTACTTCTACGTCGATATCGAGGGCCACCAGCGCGATGCCGCGGTCGAGCGCGCGCTGCAGCAGCTGCGCGCCAATGCGGCGTACTTCAAGGTGCTGGGCTCGTATCCGTCGAGCAAGTAGGCACACAGGCAGGGAAGCGCGAATATCAGGGCCCCGGGGCGGGCCGCAAGCAAGGCAATCAGGAGTCGATATGGCAGAGCAGGGCAGGCAGTTCGGTCCGGAATATGTGCGGGCGATTTCCCCTTACGTGGCCGGCAGGCCGATCTCCGAGGTCGCGCGCGAATTCGGCCTCGACGAGGCCAGCATCGTCAAGCTGGCCTCCAACGAGAATCCGCTCGGCATGCCGGAGTCGGCCAGAACGGCGATGGCGGCCGCGGTGGCCGAGCTCGGACGCTATCCCGACTCCAATGGCTTCGAACTGAAGGCCGCGCTGTCTGCGCGCTACGACGTGCCGGCCGACTGGCTGACGCTTGGCAACGGCAGCAACGACATTCTCGAACTGGCCGCGCACGCGCTGGTCAAGCCGGGCGAGTCGATCATCTATGCGCAGTATTCGTTCGCGGTCTACGCGCTGGCAACGCAGGAAATCGGTGCGCGCGCGATCGAGGTGACGGCGCGCGACTATGGCCACGATCTCGACGCGATGGCCGCGGCGATCGCGCCCGATACCCGCCTGATCTTTATCGCCAACCCGAACAACCCGACCGGCACCTTCCTGCCCGCCGCGCAGATCGAGGCCTTCCTCGCCCGCGTGCCCGCCGATGTGGTGGTGGTGCTGGACGAAGCCTACAACGAGTATCTCGATCCCGAGGACCAGTACGAGTCGGTACAGTGGGTGCGCAAGTATCCGAACCTGATGGTCTCGCGTACCTTCTCGAAGGCGTATGGCTTGGCCGGGCTGCGGGTTGGCTATGCGGTCGCGCAACCGGCGCTGACCGATCTGCTCAATCGGATCCGTCAGCCGTTCAACGTCAACAGCCTGGCCCAGGCGGCGGCGGTCGCCGCGCTCGGCGACGAGGCCTTCCTGCGCAAGAGCGCGACGCTCAATCGCGAGGGCAAGGCGCAGCTGGTAGCGGCCTTCGAGCGGCTCGGCCTGCAATATGTGCCTTCGTACGGCAACTTCGTGCTGGTCCGTGTCGGCGACGACAACGAGGCGGGCGCGCGCGTCAATCTGGCGTTGCTCAAGCAGGGCGTGATCGTGCGGCCGGTCGGCAACTACGGGCTGCCGCAGTGGCTGCGCGTGACGATCGGCCTGCCGCAGGAGAACGCGGCCTTTATCGCCGCGCTCGAGCGCGCGCTGCAGTAGGTCTTGCGCGGGGCGCAGCAGCGCCGCCGCCGTTCACCTGCCGACAGGGCGCCGCTGGCGCCCTGTTTGCCATATCGGGTCCGCAGGTGCCCGCCGCGGCGCGGCGAGCGGCTACAATGCCGGTTTTCCTCCTTTCCGCCGCCGATCTCGGCGTACTGTCGTGAGTGCCCTGCATTTTTCCCGTGTCGTGATCGTCGGCGTCGGCCTGATCGGCGGTTCCCTGGCCCGAGCCCTGAAGCGTGCCGGCGTCGTCGGCGAAGTGGTCGGTGTCGGCCGTTCGCCCGCCTCGCTGGAACGTGCACTGGCGCTCGGCGTGATCGACCGCGCCGCGTCGCTCGAGCAAGCCGCGCAGGGTGCCAGCATGATCGTGCTGTGCGCGCCGGTGGCGCAGACCTTCGCGCTGTTGCATGCGCTGGAGCCCCATCTGCAGCCCGGTACCATCGTCACCGATGCGGGCAGCACGAAGTCGGACGTGATCATGGCGGCCAAGACCGCGCTGGGCGACAAGGTCGCGCAGTTCGTGCCGGCCCATCCGATCGCGGGGCGCGAACTGAACGGCGTGGAAGCCGCGCTCGACGATCTCTACGACGGCAAGAAGGTCGTGCTGTGCCCGTTGCAGGAGAACAGCCGGGCCGATGTCGCCGCGGTGCGCGCGATGTGGGAGACCGCCGGCGGCGTCTGCGAGATCATGTCCGCGGTGCAGCACGACGCGGTGTTCGCCGCGGTCAGCCACCTGCCGCATCTGCTGTCCTATGCGCTGGTCGCGCAGGTGGCCAATGCCGAGGACGCGGCGCTCAAGCTGGCCTGCGCCGGCGGCGGCTTTCGCGACTTCACACGGATCGCCGCGTCGTCGCCGGAGATGTGGCGCGACATCTGCCTGGCCAATCGCGAGGCGCTGCTGCGCGAACTCAATACCTATCAGTCGGTGCTGGCGCATCTGAAGGCGCAGATCGAGGCCGGCAACGGCGAGGCGCTCGAACGCGTTTTCGCCCGTGCCAGCCAGGCCCGGCTGCAGTGGGGCGCCGAACGTGCCGCGGCGGCCGACGTGGAGTCGTGATTCCCGCCCAGCCGGCGCTGGTTCGCCGCCTCGCCGCCCCTCGCATGCCGTACCCGACCGTAGCCCGAGTAGCCCGACCATGGAACATCTGACGCTTGGCCCCTTCACCCGTGCCGCCGGCACGGTCCGTCTTCCCGGCTCCAAAAGCATCTCCAACCGCGTGCTGCTGCTGGCGGCGCTGAGCGAGGGCGAGACCCGGGTGCGCGATCTGCTCGATTCGGACGACACGCGCGTGATGCTCGGCGCATTGAAGACGCTGGGCGTGGCGTGGCGCAAGGACGGCGAGGATCATCTGGTGACCGGCGTCGGCGGCAAGTTTCCGGTCAAGGCGGCCGAGCTGTTCATGGGCAATGCCGGCACCGCGATCCGTCCGCTGACCGCGGCGCTCGCGCTGCAGGGCGGCGACTATCGGCTCTCCGGCGTGCCGCGCATGCACGAGCGCCCGATCGGCGATCTGGTCGACGGCCTGCGCCAGGTCGGCGCGCGCATCGACTACCTCGGCAACGAGGGCTATCCGCCGCTGCATCTGCAGCCGTCCGGGATTCGCATCGACGGTCCGATCCAGGTACGCGGCGATGTGTCGAGCCAGTTCCTGACCGCGCTGCTGATGGCGCTGCCGCTGGCCGATGCGCCGGGCGGGCGCATCGAGATCGAGGTAGTGGGCGAGCTTATTTCGAAGCCCTATATCGAGATCACGCTGAATCTGCTGGCGCGCTTCGGCATCGAGGTGCACCGCGACGGCTGGTCGCGCTTCGTGCTGCCGGCTCGGGCGCGCTATCGCTCGCCCGGCGAGATCTTCGTCGAGGGCGACGCCTCGTCGGCCTCTTACTTCCTGGCGGCGGGCGCCATCGGTGGCGGTCCGGTGCGAGTCGAAGGGGTGGGACTGGCCAGCATCCAGGGCGACGTGCAGTTCGCCGATGCGCTGAACCGGATGGGCGCCAACGTGATGGCGGGCGCCAACTGGATCGAGGTGCGCGGCGTCGACCGCGACGACGGCCGGCTGCAGGGCATCACGCTCGACTGCAACCACATTCCCGACGCGGCGATGACACTGGCCGTGGCCGCGCTGTTCGCCGACGGTCCGACCACGTTGACCAATATCGGCAGCTGGCGCGTCAAGGAGACCGATCGGATCGACGCGATGGCGGCCGAGCTGCGCAAGCTCGGTGCCGACGTCGAGGCAGGGCAGGACTATCTGCGTATCGCACCGCCGGCGCAGTGGCGCACGCCCGCCGATGGCATCGATACC
Organism: Cupriavidus gilardii; assembly: GCF_017598945.1. GTDB lineage: Bacteria > Pseudomonadota > Gammaproteobacteria > Burkholderiales > Burkholderiaceae > Cupriavidus > Cupriavidus gilardii_E. The sequence continues at coordinate 75,709 of NZ_JAGFTW010000006.1, read as the reverse complement.
TATGATGACCACCGGATGGCGATGTGCTTCTCGCTGGCGACCTTCGGGCCGCTGCCGATCCGCATCAACGATCCGCGCTGTGTGGCGAAGACGTTTCCCGATTATTTCGAGGTGTTCGGACAGGTGGTGCGCTGAGCGTGCGCCTGCGCCGCTGTCGGCTCAATGTGCCGGCGCCACCGCCATCGCGGCGTCCTGCTGGGCGTGAGCGGGCGTTCCGGCCTGTGCTGCCTTGCGCCGCTCGCGCTTTTCCCAGTACCGGTCGAAGAAGTAGTGGGCGACCGTGTTGACGGCCGGTTCGATGAAGGTGACGGCACCGCTGATGGCAAGGCTGCCCGTCAGCGCATAGGTCACGCTGAACGCGATGCCAAGGTGCATGATGCCGAACGACAGGGTTTTTGCCATGGTAGATTGCCTCGTTGGTCTGCGGGAGCCGCCGATCGACGCTCCCTACCGATGGAAGAATGATAATGGTTCTCAATTAGATCGAGAAATTGATCGTTGCTTTCGTTTTGATAAGAAATGACTATCGCTGAAGTCGTCACCATCGACGGGCCAACGGCCTCCGGCAAGGGAACCGTGGCGCACAAGGTCGCCGACGCGCTGGGCTTCCATCTGCTCGACAGCGGGGCGCTGTACCGTCTGGTGGCGCTGGCCAGCGAACGCGCCGGCATCGACGAGGCCGACGTGGCGGCTCTTGCAAACCTGGCGGGCCGCCTCGATGTCAAGTTCGGCCCGGACCGGGTCTGGCTGTCCGGCGAGGAGGTCAGTCTGGCCATCCGCGCCGAGGCGATCGGCAACCGGGCATCGGCCCTGGCGGTCCATCAACCCGTTCGTGATGCGTTGACGGCACTGCAGCGCGGCTTTCGCAAGCTGCCCGGGCTGGTGGCCGACGGCCGCGACATGGGCACCGTGATCTTCCCGGACGCGCGGCTGAAGGTGTTCCTGACCGCCAGCGTCGAGGCACGCGCGCGCAGGCGCTATAAACAATTGATTGATAAGGGAATTTCTGCTAGTATCGAAAACCTTTTGCGTGATTTGGAAGCACGCGACGCGCGGGACCGTTCCCGTGCCGCCGCGCCGCTCCGTCCCGCGGAAGATGCGCGGCTGCTCGACACCTCCGACATGACGGTGGATCAGGCAGTGGCGCAGGTGCTGGCGTGGCACGCCGAACTGGGTCCGCTGACCCAGGGGTGACCGCGCCGCAGCATGGGGCGCCGGCAGCCGGCCGCAGCGAACGCGACAACGATCGCGCTTGCGGGCGGAACGGGCCGCCGGCATGGTTCAACCTGACCCCGCTACCCTGGCAGACTGAGCGTGATCGTCGCGCCGGCCACGGTATTGCGGATTGCTAACTTACGTTTATGTCCGACCTGCAAAACAACGAATCCTTTGCCGCACTGTTCGAGGAATCCGTCGCCCGCTCCAATATGAAGGCTGGCGAAGTGATTTCCGCCGAAGTGGTGCGGATCGACCACAATTTCGTGGTCGTCAACGCCGGCCTGAAGTCTGAAGCCTTCGTGCCGGTGGAGGAGTTCCTGAACGACCAGGGCGAACTCGAAGTGCAGGCCGGCGACTACGTTTCCGTGGCCATCGACGCGCTCGAGAACGGCTATGGCGACACCATTCTGTCCCGCGACAAGGCCAAGCGCCTGGCATCGTGGCTGAACCTCGAGAAGGCGCTGGAAGACGGCGAAATCATCTCGGGTACCGTGACCGGCAAGGTCAAGGGCGGCCTGACCGTGATGGTCAACGGCATCCGCGCGTTCCTGCCGGGTTCGCTGGTCGATGTCCGTCCGATCAAGGACACCACGCCGTACGAAGGCAAGACCCTGGAATTCAAGGTCATCAAGCTGGATCGCAAGCGCAACAACGTGGTGCTGTCGCGCCGCGCGGTGGTCGAGGCGACCCTGGGCGAAGAGCGCCAGAAGCTGATGGAAACCCTGAAGGAAGGCGCCATCGTCAACGGCATCGTCAAGAACATCACCGACTACGGTGCGTTCGTCGACCTGGGCGGCATCGACGGTCTGCTGCACATCACCGACCTGGCATGGCGCCGCGTTCGCCATCCGAGCGAAGTGCTGTCGGTTGGCCAGGAAATCACCGCCAAGATCCTCAAGTTCGACCAGGAGAAGAACCGCGTCTCGCTGGGCGTCAAGCAGCTGGGCGAAGATCCGTGGGTCGGCATCTCGCGCCGCTACCCGCAAGGCACCCGCCTGTTCGGCAAGGTCACCAACCTGACCGACTACGGCGCGTTCGTCGAGATCGAAGCCGGCATCGAAGGCCTGGTGCACGTGTCGGAAATGGACTGGACCAACAAGAACGTGGCCCCGTCCAAGGTCGTCCAGCTGGGCGACGAAGTCGAAGTCATGGTGCTGGATATCGACGAAGACAAGCGTCGTATCAGCCTGGGCATGAAGCAGTGCAAGGCCAATCCGTGGGACGACTTCAGCCGCAACCACAAGAAGGGCGACAAGCTGACCGGCCAGATCAAGTCGATCACCGACTTCGGCGTGTTCATCGGTCTGCCGGGCGGCATCGACGGCCTGGTGCACCTGTCGGACCTGTCGTGGCAGGAGTCCGGCGAAGAGGCCGTGCGCAAGTACAAGAAGGGCGACGAAGTCGAGGCCGTGGTGCTGGGCATCGATGTGGACAAGGAACGCATCTCGCTGGGTATCAAGCAGCTGTCGGGCGATCCGTTCAACAACTTCATCTCGGCCAATGACAAGGGCTCGATCGTCACCGCGACGATCAAGACCGTCGATCCGAAGGGTGCCGTGGTCCAGCTGGCCGACGACGTCGAAGGCTATCTGCGCGCCTCGGAAATCTCGGCCGACCGTGTCGAGGACGCCCGCAACGTGCTGAAGGAAGGCGAGCAGGTGACCGCGGTGATCGTCAACATCGATCGCAAGTCGCGCAACATCAACGTGTCGATCAAGGCCAAGGACTCGGCTGAGCAGCAGGAAGCCATGCAGAAGTTCCAGGCCGACACCGGCACGGCTGGCACGACCAACCTGGGCGCGCTGCTGAAGGCCAAGCTGGGCCAGGACAACCAGTAATCGCGTCGATCGCGACCGTCCAACTCACGCGCGGATGCCATGACCAAGTCCGAGCTCGTCGAAAAGCTGGCTGCCCGCTTTCCGCAGTTGCTGCTGCGGGATGCGGACATCTCGGTCAAAACGATCCTCGACGCGATGTCCGATGCGCTGGCCGATGGCCATCGCATCGAGATCCGCGGGTTCGGCAGCTTCGGTCTGAATCGCAGGCCGCCGCGTGTGGGGCGCAATCCCAAGTCCGGTGAGCGGGTGCTGGTGCCCGAAAAACGGGTGCCGCACTTCAAGGCGGGCAAGGAATTGCGCGAGCGGGTCGACCGCAATCCGGCGACCGGCAACGGCAGCGGTAACGGCGAACACGGTGTCAATGGCAATGGCAACGGCGGCCACGGTGTCGATGGCACCGCGCTGAGCCTGAACGGCAACGGCAACGGCAGCGCCGCCGCCAACGGGCATGTCCCGCTCGGCGGCGAACGCGGTCCGTTGCATGGCACCGCGATGCCTGGCGTCCAGCAGGAAGGCTCCGGCCTGAATCTGGCGCAGTCCTGAGTTCCAGCCGGCTTCGGCAACGAAGCCGGCCACGGAAATCGAAAAGCGCTCCGCAAGGAGCGCTTTTTTTATGCGCGCCGTGTTCGACAACGCGGAACCGCGGTGCCGATGGACGAGTCTGAGTGACCTGTCCGTATCCCGAAGGAGCGGACCAAGCGCCCGCAGCGGGGGCCTCGATCGCGCCGTGTGCGCCAATCGATTCCGCTACAATGCCGGGGAGCCGCCGCCCGCGGCCGGCCTGCCGGTTCGACATCCCGAAGCGGCAACCGGACCTGCGCACGGACTCACCGTCGCCGCCTCGTCGCCACCTCGCCGCCACACCGCAGACACCTCGTCAATCGCATGAAACTTGTCGCCTGGATTATCCGTATCGTCCTGTTCGCGCTGCTGTTCGTGCTCGCCCTGCGCAATACCGCCGATGTGTCGCTGCAGCTGTTCTTCGATGCGGTCTGGCGCGCGCCCCTGATCCTGATCCTGCTCGCCGCCTTCGTGCTCGGCGCGCTGGCCGCGCTGATCTCGGTGGCGCCGAGCCTGATGCGCCAGCGCCTGGAGATTGCCCGCCTGCGCCGTGCGGTCGGCAATGCGCGCACGCCGGCCGGCGACGGCGCCGGCGCGTCTTCCCCCAAGGCCGTGGCGCCTTACAACGTAATCGGCCCGAAAGTCTAAGCAATGAATTTTGAAACCTGGTGGCTGCTCGCCCTTCCGCTCGTCTTCGGGCTCGGCTGGATGGCGGCCCGCCTCGACCTGCGGCAGGCGATCAGCGAGCAGGGCGCGTTGCCGCGCTCGTATTTCAAGGGCCTGAACTTCCTGCTCAACGAGCAGCCGGACAAGGCCATCGACGCCTTTATCGAAGTTGCGCGGCTCGATCCGGAAACGACAGAACTGCATTTCGCGCTGGGCGCGCTGTTCCGCCGCCGCGGCGAGACCGAGCGCGCGATCCGCGTGCATCAGAACCTGGCCACGCGTCCCGATCTGCCCGACACCGAGCGCGAGCACGCGCTGTATGAACTGGGACAGGACTATCTGCGCGCCGGCCTGCTGGACCGCGCCGAGGACGCGCTGCGTGCGCTGATGTCCGGCCCCTATGCGGCCTCGGCCAAGCGCGTGCTGCTGGAGCTGTACGAGGTCGAGAAGGAGTGGCGCAAGGCGATCGACGCCGCGCGCGAGCTGCAGAGCGCGACCCAGCAGGACTACAGCGTGCAGATCGCGCAGTTCTGCTGCGAGCTGGCGCAGGACGCGCTGCAGCGCAAGCAGCCCGACGAGGCGATCGGCTGGCTCGAGCAGGCGCTGCGTGAGAATCCGAAGAACGTGCGCGCGCCGATCCTGCTCGGCGACGTCGCGATGGCGTCGGGCGATCTCGGCGCGGCGCTGGGCCACTGGCTCGGCATCGAACGCCAGGACGCCAGCTATCTGCCGCTGGTCGCCGATCGCGTGGTCAAGGCGTATCGCGACCTGGGCGAACAGGGCAAGGCGCTCGAATGGCTGCGCGGCCTGCTCAAGACCGGCCTTGCCGCCGAACTGCTCGATACCGCCTATCGCACCGAACTCGAACTCGCCGGCCCGGCCGCCGCCGCGACGCTGATGCGCGAACAGCTGCGCCGCCAGCCGTCGCTGCAGGCGCTGACGCGCTACTTCGATGCGCGCGCCGCCCTGGCCGCGCCCGAGCCGGCGACGGCGGACGTCGGCGAAGGCAATGGCGCGCCGGCTGCCGAAGCGCCCGCCGGCGACGCGACGACGGCCAACGCCACCGCGACCGCGCAGGAGGATGCCGCGATCCGCGACCTGCTGCAGCTGCGCACCCGCAATCTCGCGCGCTACACCTGCCGCGAATGCGGCTTCCGCGCGCGCCTGTTCTATTGGCAATGTCCCGGCTGCAACCGCTGGGAATCCTACGCGCCGCGGCGCACCGAAGCGCTCGGCTGAGCCCCGTCCAGCCTGATCCGCCCCGTCTCACGGAGTCGTCCTCATGAAAGTCACCATCATCGGCAGCGGTTATGTCGGCCTGGTCACCGGTGCCTGTCTCGCCGAGCTCGGCAACGATGTGTTCTGCCTCGACGTCGATGAAGAAAAGATCGCGCTGCTCAACGACGGCGGCGTGCCGATTTACGAGCCCGGACTGAAGGACCTGATCCAGCGCAACCGCGAGGCGGGACGGCTGGTGTTTTCCACCGACGTCGCCGCCGCGGTCGACCATGCCGATGTGCAGTTCATCGCGGTCGGCACGCCGGCCGACGAGGACGGCTCGGCCGATCTGCAATATGTGCTGGCCGCCGCGCGCAACATCGGCCGGCATATGACCGGCTTCAAGATCGTGGTCGACAAGTCGACCGTGCCGGTCGGCACCGGCGACCGCGTCGCCGCGGCGATCCGCGAGGAACTGGCCACGCGCGGGCTGGAAGACCTGCAGTTCTCGGTGGTCTCCAATCCCGAATTCCTGAAGGAAGGGGCCGCGGTCGAAGACTTCATGCGTCCGGACCGCATCGTGCTGGGCTGCAACAACGACGCGGCCGGCCGCCATGCGAAGGCGATCATGCGGCAGCTGTACGCGCCGTTCAACCGCAATCACGAGCGGACCTTTTACATGGACGTGCGCTCGGCCGAATTCACCAAGTACGCGGCCAACTCGATGCTGGCGACGCGGATCTCGTTCATGAACGAGCTGGCCAACCTGGCCGACGAGGTCGGCGCCGATATCGAGCTGGTGCGGCTCGGAATCGGCTCGGATCCGCGGATCGGCTACAGTTTCCTCTATGCCGGTGCCGGCTACGGCGGCTCGTGCTTTCCGAAGGACGTGCAGGCGCTGATGCGCACCGCGGCGGCCAGCGGCAAGCCGATGCGCGTGCTGGAGGCGGTCGAGGCGGTCAACGACGCGCAGAAGCGCGTGCTCGGCGACAAGGTCGTGCGGCGCTTCGGCGAGGACCTGAGCGGGCGCACCTTCGCGATCTGGGGCCTGGCGTTCAAGCCCAATACCGACGACATGCGCGAGGCGCCGTCGCGGGTGCTGGCGCGCGATCTGGTGTCGCGCGGCGCGTCGCTGCGGGTGCACGATCCGGTCGCGATGCAGGAAGCGCGGCGCGCGCTGGCGCACGATCTGGCCGAGATCGAGGGCGGTTTCGAGCGCGTGACGTTCTGCGACGCGCAGATGGAGACGCTCGATGGCGCCGACGCGCTGGCGATCGTCACCGAATGGAAGGTGTTCCGCAGCCCGGATTTCGCGCAGATCCGGCGGCGCCTGAAGACGCCGGTCGTGTTCGACGGGCGCAATCTGTATGAGCCGGCCGCGATGCAGGAGGCCGGCATCGAATATCACGCGATCGGCCGGCCCGCGGCGGCGGCCTGACGCAACATGCCGGTGCGGCCGCCAGGCGGCGTGCCGGCCAGAAAGGAAGCTCATGAACAGGAACCCGATCTCTCGCGAACAGATCCAGCAATCGCGCATCCTGGTGGTGGGCGACATGATGCTGGACCGCTACTGGTTCGGCGATGTCGACCGGATTTCGCCGGAAGCCCCGGTCCCGGTGGTGCAGGTCAAGCGCAGCGAGGAGCGCCTGGGCGGCGCCGCCAACGTGGCGCGCAACGCGGCCGCGCTGGGCGCGTCGGTCGGCATGCTGGGCGTGGTCGGCGACGACGAGCCCGGCAGCATGCTGGAGAACCTGCTGACCGCGGAACACGTCCAGCCGTATCTGTACCGCGACCGCACCGTCAATACGACGATCAAGCTGCGCGTGGTCGCGCACCAGCAGCAGCTGCTGCGCGTCGACTTCGAGAACCCGCCGGCGCACGAGGTGCTGCTGTCGGTGCAGGACCGTTTCCAGGCGCTGATCGGCGACTACCAGGTGCTGGTGCTGTCCGACTACGGCAAGGGCGGGCTGACCCATGTCTCGCGCATGGTCGAAGGCGGCCGCGCCGCCGGCAAGATGGTGCTGGTCGACCCGAAGGGCGACGACTATTCGCGCTACCGCGGCGCCACGCTGATCACGCCGAACCGCGCCGAGATGCGCCATGTGGTCGGTGCCTGGAAGACCGAGGCCGACCTGACCATCCGCGCGCAGAACCTGCGCCGCGCGCTGCAACTGGAAGCGCTGCTGCTGACGCGCTCCGAGGAAGGCATGACGCTGTACACCGAGGCCGAAGTGCTGCACGTCTCCGCGCAGGCGCGCGAGGTCTACGATGTGTCGGGCGCCGGCGATACCGTGATCGCGACGCTGGCCACGATGCTGGGCGCCGGCATTCCGCTGAAGGAAGCGGTGCAGCACGCCAATCGCGCCGGCGGCATCGTGGTCGGCAAGCTGGGCACGGCCGTGGTCAGCTATCCCGAACTGTTCGGCGCGGCGCAAGGCTGACGCGCGCGCCCTTATCACTGGCTGGATTCACCATGACCATCATCGTCACCGGCGCCGCCGGTTTCATCGGCAGCAACCTCGTCAAGGGGCTGAACGAGCGCGGCGAGAACAACGTCATCGCGGTCGACAACCTGACCCGCGCCGACAAGTTCCATAACCTGGTCGATTGCGAGATCGCCGACTATCTGGACAAGACCGACTTCCTGGACCGCTTCGCGCGCGGCGAATTCGGCAAGGTCCGCGCGATCTTTCATGAGGGCGCCTGCTCGGACACGATGGAGACCGACGGCCGCTACATGATGGAGAACAACTACCGCTACACCAAGGCGCTGATGCAGGCGTGCCTGGAACAAGGCGTGCAGTTTCTCTATGCCTCGTCGGCCGCCACCTACGGCGCCTCGCAGACCTTCAAGGAAGACCGCGAATACGAGAAGCCGCTGAACGTCTACGGCTACTCGAAGTTCCTGTTCGACCAGCTGGTGCGGCGCACGCTGCCGAACGCGCACTCGCAGATCGTGGGCTTTCGCTACTTCAACGTCTACGGTCCGCGCGAGGGCCACAAGGGCCGCATGGCCTCGGTGGCCTTCCACAACTTCAACCAGTTCCGCGCCGACGGCACCGTCAAGCTGTTCGGCGAATACGGCGGCTATGGCCCCGGTGGGCACAGCCGCGATTTCGTCTCGGTCGAGGACGTGGTCAAGGTCAATCTGTTCTTCCTGGACCATCCCGAGAAGTCCGGCATCTTCAATCTCGGCACCGGACGCGCGCAGCCGTTCAACGACATCGCCACCACCGTGGTCAACACGCTGCGCGGCGCGGAAGGCAAGCCGCCGCTGACGCTGGACGAGATGGAGCAGGAAGGGCTGATCGAATACATCAAGTTCCCCGATGCGCTGCGCGGCAAATACCAGTGCTTCACGCAGTCGGATGTGTCGCGGCTGCGCGGTGCGGGCTATACCGCGCCGTTCTATACGGTGGAAGAAGGCGTGGCGCGTTATTGCCGCTGGCTGCTCGAGCGCGGCGGCTGAAGCCCGGGCGACCGCCCGGTGCTTACCCGTGGTCGCTTCTCCACTGTCGTTTCCCCACCAAATCGCCTCAGCTCGCGTCAACATTTGTTGCATGGCGCGCCGCGAGTCCCCTTGGCTCTTATTCTCGGCCTACCCCGTCGCGACGGCGGGGCGGCATGCCCGTCCGGGCATCGCCAACCAAGCCGAACTCCGGTCACCGGAGAAGGAGCCTGTTCATGATCAAGCAAACCTTGCTGGCGCTGGCATGTAGCCTGGGCCTGTCGATGGCGCTCGCCGGCGGTGCGCTGGCCGCTGTCGATGTCAACAGTGCGGACGAGGCGGCGCTGACCACGGTCAAGGGTATCGGACCGGCGATGGCGCGCCGGATCGTCGAGGAGCGCGGCAAGCAGGGCGCGTTCAAGGACGCCAACGATCTGGCCGAGCGGGTCAAGGGGCTGGGGCCGAAGTCCGTCGTGCGTCTGCAGGGCGAGGGGCTGAACATCGGCAAGGGTGCGACGCTGCCTGGCGTCAAGGGCGGCAAGACGACCGCTGCCGCGCCGACGGCGGCGGCAGTCGCGCCGGCCGGCAAGGGCTCAGGCAAGGCCGCCAGGACCGCGCACTGAGCGGCACGGCGCCCATCGCCACACCCTGTGCGGGCATGGCTCGTGCTAACGCCTGAGCGGCACGGCAATGTCGCGGTGCCGCCAATCGGTGCCGCCAATCGGACGCCGTGGCGCTTCGCAGGCCCTGGACCAGGGAGTATGATGCGGGCGCTGCGGCAGGGCGCCTCGTTCGTCTCTCGATGGAGAGGGAAGCGTCGAGAGCGAAGCGAGCCGGCGGCGCCAGGCGCGATCCGGGAGCCACCGGGGACGCATGCCGGGCCCTGCGGACCACAACACATGACCAATAACGGCCGGGCGCGGCGCGCCAGCGGCCACCTCAGAACGGGAGCTGAACGATGGCGAATGGCGACGAGGCGGGATTCCTGCCGCGCTGGACACTGAAGACCGAGGGCGTGATCGCGCCGGATGAGCGGCTGCCGGCTGGGCAGACGGTGCTGGCAGGCATCCAGCACGTGGTGGCGATGTTCGGCTCGACCGCGATCGCGCCGATCCTGATGGGCTTCAATCCCAATATCGCGATCCTGTTCTCGGGCATCGGCACGCTGATCTTCTTCCTGTGCGTACGTGGCCGCGTGCCCAGCTACCTCGGTTCCAGCTTCGCCTTCATCGCGGTCGTGATCGCGGCCACCGGCTATGCCGGCAGCGGCCCCAATCCCAACATCCCGCTGGCGCTGGGCGGCATCATCGCCGCCGGTCTGCTTTATACGGTCATCGGTCTGGTGGTGCAGGCCGCCGGCTATGGCTGGGTGGAGCGGCTGATGCCGCCGGTCGTGACCGGCGCGATCGTCGCCGCGATCGGGCTCAATCTCGCGCCGGTCGCGGTCAAGGCCGTCAGCGCCGCGGCGCTCGATACCTGGATCGGTCTGCTGACCGTGGTCGCGGTCGGGCTGGTCGCGGTGCGCGCGCCCGGCATGATCGGCCGGCTGCCGGTGCTGATCGGCGGCCTGATCGGCTATCTGGCCTACTGGGTGTGCGCCAATGCGTTCGGCCTGGGCAAGCCGATCGACTTCTCCGGCGTCGCCAGCGCCAGCTGGTTCGGCCTGCCGGCCTTCACCACGCCGGTGTTCGAACTGAATGCGATGCTGCTGATCGCGCCGGTGGCGATCGTGCTGGTGGCGGAGAACCTGGGCCATATCAAGGCGATCGGCGTGATGACGGGCCGCAATCTGGACCCGTACATCGGCCGCGCCTTCATCGGCGACGGCGTGGCGACGATGCTGTCGGCCGCTGGCGGCGGTACCGGCGTGACCACCTACGCCGAGAACATGGGCGTGATGGCGGTGACGCGGATCTATTCGACGCTGATCTTCGTGGTGGCGGCGCTGGTCGCCATCCTGCTCGGCTTTTCGCCCAAGTTCGGTGCGCTGATCCTGACGATTCCCGGCCCGGTGATCGGCGGCCTGACCATCGTGGTGTTCGGTCTGATCGCCGCCACCGCCGGCCGGATCTGGGTCGAGAACCGAGTCGACTTCTCGGATTCGCGCAACCTGATCACGGTCGGCGCCACGCTGACGGTCGCCGCCGGCGATCTGACGCTGCGCTTCGGCGGCATGACGCTGGGCGGGATCGGCACCGCTACCTTCGGCGCGATCCTGCTGTACCACCTGCTCGGCAAGGGCCGCGCGCGCGTCTGATGCAAACTGGCGCCGGGGCAGCACCATCGCGGATCGCTGCCCCGCCGGCGCCTGCCGCCCCGGCCGACGGCAGGGTCATGACGACTGCATTACAATGGGCGCCGACATTTGGACTCGCCCCATCATGGCCTACAAGACGATCGAAGACACCATCGGCAACACGCCGCTGGTGCAATTGCAGCGTATTCCCGGAGCCGCCACCGCCGAGCGTGGCAATGTGATTCTGGGCAAGCTCGAAGGCAACAACCCCGCGGGCTCGGTCAAGGACCGTCCGGCGCTGTCGATGATTGCGCGCGCCGAAGCGCGCGGCCGCATCAAGCCCGGCGACACGCTGATCGAGGCGACGTCCGGCAATACCGGCATCGCGCTGGCAATGGCAGCCGCGATCCGTGGCTACAAGATGGTGCTGATCATGCCGGAGGATCTGAGCATGGAGCGCCGCCAGAGCATGGCCGCCTACGGCGCCGAGATCATCCTGACCCCGGTCAAGGGCGGCATGGAATACGCGCGCGATCTGGCCGATTCGATGGAGCGCGACGGCAAGGGCATCATCCTCGACCAGTTCGCCAATCCCGATAATCCGCAGTCCCACTACGAGACCACCGGTCCGGAAATCTGGCGCGACACCGAAGGCCGCGTCACGCATTTCGTCTCGGCGATGGGCACCACCGGCACCATCACCGGCGTGTCGCGCTATCTGAAGGAACAGAATCCGGCGATCCAGATCGTCGGCGCGCAACCGGCCGAAGGCTCGCGCATTCCGGGCATCCGCAAATGGCCGGAAGCCTATATGCCGAAGATCTACGATCCACGCCATATCGATCGCACCGAGCCGGTCAGCCAGGCCGATGCCGAACATATGGCTCGCCGCATGGCGCGCGAGGAAGGCATCTTCTGCGGTATCTCGGCCGCCGGCGCGCTGTGCGTGGCGCTGCGGATCGCCGAGGAGGTGCGCGACGCGACCATCGTGTTCGTCGTCTGCGATCGCGGCGACCGCTATCTGTCGACCGGCGTCTTCCCCGCTTGAGCCTGGGTCAATGAACCTGGGTCAATGAACCTGGGCCAATGCGCCCCGGATCGATGAACGCCGGCGCTGCCCGCTGAAGCAGCGTAACGCGCCGGCCGGTCTTTACACCATCGCGGCCTTGACGGCCTCGCCCAGCTGATACACCGCCAGCGCGTAGAAGAAGCTGCGGTTGTAGCGCGTCAGCACATAGAAGTTGCGCAGCCCGATCATGTAGTCGGTCGGCGCATCGGGCGTCGGCAGGTCCACCACCAGTACCCCGGTTTCGCCTTCGCGCGCCACGTCGATCGGCTCGTCGAGCCGCAGGCCCGCGCGCGTCAGCTGATTCAGTGTGCGCGTCGGCCACGGTTCGCCATCGGCCGCGGCCGCCGCGATGCCGCGGCTGCCTTCGTCCTGCGCCATCCGCCATACCACCGGCCGGCCCGGCTCCCATCCGTGCAGCTGCAGAAAGCGGCCGACGCTGCCGATCGCATCGACCGGGCTGTTGCGCAGGTCGACATGGCCATCGCGGTCGAAGTCGGTCGCGTATTCGCGCAGGCTGGTCGGCATGAACTGCGGAATGCCGATCGCGCCCGCGTACGAGCCGAGCACCGAGAACACATCGGTGCGGGTATCGCGGCACCACAGCAGGTAGTCCTGCAGCTGCGCACGGAACATGGCCGAGCGGCTGGCGCGATTGGGCGTATCGGGATAGTCGAAGGCCAGCGTCGACAGCGAGTCGAGCACGCGGAAGTTGCCCATGTCGCGTCCGTAGATCGTCTCGACGCCGATGATGCCGACGATCACCGAGGCCGGCACACCGAACTCGCTTTCGGCCCGCCGCAGCGTGTCGCGGTGCTGCTGCCAGAAGCGCACGCCCGCGTTGATGCGGATCGGTTCGATGAAGCGGGAACGGTAGGCGCGCCAGCTTTTGCGGCCCGGCGTGGCCGGCGGCATGATCAGGCGCGCCACCGTGGCCGAGTAGACGGCCTGGCCGAACCAGTCGTTCAGGGTCGCGCGCGAGAAGCTGTGCTTCGCGACCATCTCGTCGATGAAGGCGGCCGCCTGCGGGTTGTTGCCGTTGCGATAGCGGCCGGGATCGATTTCTTCTTCCTGGAAGCTGACACGGCGCTTGCCGGCGGCCAGCAGCGAGGGGGTGGCGCCGCACAGGCCAAGCGCCACGGAGCAGAGCGCGGCGCCCAGCAGAGGGCGGCGCAGGGTACGCGTGTGTTCGGTCATGGTGTCCTTTGCAAGTCGGACCGAGTATAGCGGAGGCGTCTGGCACGAAACATCACGGTGCGATACGAGCCGGCGACCAAGGCGGCCGCCGCGTTGCCCCGGCATCCGCTGTGCTAACGTACGGGGATGGAGACAGCGGCGCACCGCGACAGGTGCCCGCCACGCGCCCAACAACGCCTCGATAAACGCGCTGAAATCCCATGCCGACCGGCTACTACACGCATCCCGAATTCCTGCTGCACGAGATGGGGCAGTTCCATCCCGAGTGCCCGGAACGTCTGACCGCCATCGAAGACCATCTGATCTCGCACGGCATCGACGGCCTGCTGGACCGCCGCGAGGCGCCCGCGGCCAGCCGCGAACAGATCGAACGCGTGCACCTGCCCGGCTATGTCGACGGACTGCACGAAGCCAGTCCCGCCAGCGGCTACCATGCGATCGATCCCGATACGGCGATGAACGCGCATACGCTGGCCGCGGCCACGCACGCGGCCGGTGCCGCGGTGGCCGCCACCGATGCGGTGATCGCCGGCGAGCTCGAAAACGCGTTCTGCTGCGTGCGGCCGCCGGGCCATCACGCCGAGCCCGACCGTGCGATGGGCTTCTGCTTCTACAACAACGTCGCCATCGCCGCCCGCCATGCGCTCGACGCGCACGGGCTCGAGCGCGTGGCCATCATCGACTTCGACGTGCATCACGGCAACGGCACCGAGGCGGCCTTCCGCGGCGACGAGCGTGTGCTGATGTGCAGCTTCTTCCAGCATCCGTTCTACCCGTACAGCGGCACCGAACACGTCGCCAACAACATGGCCAATATTCCGCTGCCGGCCTATACCAACGGCATGGCGGTGCGCGAGGTGGTCGAGACGATCTGGATGCCGCGCCTGCAGGCCTTCCGTCCGCAGATGCTGTTCATTTCCGCCGGCTTCGATGCGCATCGCGAGGACGACCTCGGACAGATGGGGCTGGTGGAACAGGACTATGCGTGGATCACGACGGAGCTGATGACGCTGGCGCGGCAGCATGCGCAGGGGCGCATCGTCAGCTGCCTGGAAGGCGGTTACAACCTCAGCGCGCTGGGACGCAGCGTGCTGGCGCATCTGAAGGTGCTGCTGGAGCGGTAGGGCAAACGCACTCCTTCCACCGCAGCACGACAACAGGAGACCATCATGGCCGAATCGGAACACGTGCAAGCCGCCGAGGCGCCGCTGCTGCAAGGCGAAGATGCCCCCGGCGTGGTTCGCCTGACGCTGCAGCGCCCCGACGCCTTCAACGCGCTGTCCGAGGCGCTGATCGATGCCGTGACCGAGGCGCTGACCCGCATCGCCGCCGATCCCGCCGTGCGCGTGGTGGTGCTGGCCGGGGCCGGCCGGGCGTTCTGCGCCGGCCACGATCTGCGCGAGATGCGCGCCCAGCCATCGCACGATTACTACCGCCGCCTGTTCGACCGTTGCACGCGCATGATGCTGGCGATCCAGCGCATGCCCCAGCCGGTCATCGCGCGCGTGCACGGCATCGCCACTGCGGCCGGCTGCCAGCTGGTGGCGATGTGCGATCTGGCGGTGGCCGCCGACGATGCGCGCTTTGCCGTGTCGGGCGTCAACCTGGGCTTGTTCTGCTCGACGCCGGGTGTGGCGCTGTCGCGCAATCTGCATCGCAAGCACGCGATGGAGATGCTGCTGACCGGCGAGATGATGGGCGCACAGGAGGCGCAGGCGCGCGGCCTGGTCAACCGGGTGGTGCCGGCCGCCGAACTCGATGACGAAGTGGCGAAGCTGGCCGCCAGCATCTGCGCCAAACCGGCGGCGGCGATCGCGGCCGGCAAGGGGCTGTTCTACCGCCAGCTGGAGATGGGCGTGGAAGCCGCGTATCAGCTGGCCGGGCAGACCATGGCGTGCAACATGATGGACGAATCGGCGCTGGAAGGGGTGCAGGCGTTCATCGACAAGCGGCCGCCGGCCTGGCGCGCGGGTTGACATCCCGGCACTCGAACCGCGTCCCTTATTCCCTTTCCATCTAAAGACATCGGCAAAAAGTCGTTTCTGGTAAGAAGCGGATCGCTTAAAATACCCCGTTACATTCAAAAAACGATAAATGCGGCAGCAGCGCTGGAGACCCCGTCCCGGCTGTTGCCGTTTTCTTTTCGCTCTGTCTCATGATCGAACTGCAAGGTCTCTCGCAGCGATTCCCCGGTGCGACCGGGGATGTGCACGCATTGCGGGATGTCAGCCTGTCCATCGCGCCAGGCGAAGTCTTCGGCATCATCGGCCGCAGCGGCGCCGGCAAGAGTACGCTGGTGCGCGCCATCAATCTGCTGAACCGTCCGACCGCCGGCCGCGTGATCGTCGCCGGGCAGGATCTGACCGCGCTCGACGCCTCGGCGCTGCGGCAGGCGCGCCGCGAGATCGGCATGATTTTCCAGCATTTCAACCTGCTGTCCTCGCGCACGGTCTATGACAACGTGGCGCTGCCGCTGGAGCTGGCCGGCAAGGGCCGCGACGAGATCGCGGCGACCGTGCTGCCGCTGCTGGACCTGGTCGGACTGTCGGCGCTGAAGGACCGCTACCCGGCGCAGATCAGCGGCGGGCAGAAGCAGCGCGTCGGCATCGCACGGGCGCTGGCCAGCAAGCCCAAGGTGCTGCTGTCGGACGAGGCCACCTCCGCGCTCGACCCAGAGACCACGCGCTCCATCCTCGATCTGCTCAAGCAGATCAACCGCGATCTGGGGCTGACCATCGTGATGATCACGCACCAGATGGAGGTCATCAAACAGGTGTGCGACCGCGTCGCGGTGCTCGATGCGGGCTGCGTGGTCGAGCAGGGTCAGGTCATCGACGTGTTCCTGCGTCCGCAGCATGCGGTCACGCGCGCGATGATCGGCGACGTGATCTCGCAGGAGCTGCCGGCCAGCGTGCTCAAGCGCGTCGAAAGCCGGCTCGGCAACGGGCGCGATCACGTCTATCGCCTCGCCTTTACCGGCGAGGGCGTCGACCAGCCGGTGCTGGCGCAGGCGATCCGCCGCTACGGGCTGGACTTCAACATCCTGCACGGACATATCGACGAGATCCAGGGACAGGCCTTCGGCTCGCTGGCCATCATGGCTACCGGCGAGACCGACAACGTCAAGGCGGCAATGGCATTCCTGCAGGAGCAGGGCGTGGTGGTGGAGGAGTACGAGCATGTGGTCTGAGCTGTTCGACCTGTTTGTGACCTCGCTGGGCGAGACCCTGGTGATGGTCGGCATCTCGGGCGTCATTGGCGCGCTGCTCGGTGTGCCGCTCGGCGTGGTGCTGCATCTGACCGACCGCGGCGGTCCGCTGGCGCACCCCTTGTTCAACCGCCTGATCGGCGTGGTCGTCAATGCGGTGCGCTCGATCCCGTTCATCATCCTGCTGGTGGTGGTGATTCCGTTCACGCGCTTCCTGGCCGGCTCGTCGATCGGCACCGCGGCGGCCGTGGTGCCGCTGACGATCGCGGCGATCCCGTTCATCGCGCGGCTGGTCGAGAGCGCGCTGCGCGAGGTCGACAAGGGCCTGGTCGAGGCCGCGCAATCGATGGGCGCGAGCACCGGGCAGATCGTCTGGAAGGTGCTGCTGCCCGAAGCCATGCCCGGCATCGTCGCCGGCCTGACCATCACGTTCGTCAGCCTGGTCGGCTATTCGGCCATGGCCGGCGCGATCGGCGGCGGCGGCCTGGGCGACCTCGGCATCCGCTATGGCTATCAGCGCTACATCACCGAGGTGATGGTGGCGGTGGTACTGATCCTGATCGTGCTGGTACAGGCGGTGCAGAGCTTCGGCGACTGGCTGGTTCGCCGGATCAGCCATCGCTGAGCGCCACGCCGGCCGCCGTTTTCGTATCGTTTTTGCCTTACCCCGAATTCAACCCAGAACGCATCGCAAAGGAAGTCAGACATGCAACGTCGTAGCCTGCTGCAATGGATCATCGGCGCCGCGCTCGGTGCCAGCCTCGCCACCGCCGCGGTGGCGCAGGACAAGCCGATCAAGATCGGCGTCACCGGTGGTCCGCACGCCCAGATCATGGAACAGGTCAAGAAGGTCGCCGCCAAGGATGGCCTCAATATCCAGGTGGTCGAGTTCAGCGACTACATTCAGCCCAACGCCGCGCTGGCCGCCGGCGACCTCGACGCCAACAGCTATCAGCATCTGCCGTATCTCGAGGCGCAGATGAAGGACCGCGGCTACAAGTTCGCCAACGTCGGCTACACCGTGACGTTCCCGATGGGCGTCTACTCGAAGAAGATCAAGTCGCTCGACCAGCTCAAGCAGGGCGCCCGCGTCGGCGTGCCGAACGACCCCACCAATGGCGGCCGCGGCCTGCTGCTGCTGCAGAGCAAGGGCGTGATCAAGCTGCGTGCCGATGCCGGCCTGAAGGCCACGCCGCTGGACATCGTCGTGAATCCGAAGAAGCTGCGCATCGTCGAACTGGATGCCGCGCAACTGCCGCGCTCGCTGGACGATCTGGACGCCGCCGCCATCAACGGCAACTACGCGGAATCGGCCGGCCTGTCGCCGACCAAGGACGCGATCGCGATGGAAGGTCCGAAGGGTCCGTATGCGAACCTGATCGCCGTGCGCGAGGCCGACAAGAACAAGCCTTGGGTCGCCAAGCTGATCAAGGCCTACCACTCGCCGGAGATCAAGCAGTACGTCACCAAGACGTTCAAGGATTCGGTGATCACGGCCTGGTAAGCCACGGATCGACCACGTAGCGGCCGGGTATCGAACAAAACCTCGAAACCGGCCGTCACGTCTGTGCCGCGATGGGGTTTCTGCGGCACAATACGGTTCACCAAATCGGTTGCCGGGCTATGCCCGGCAATTCTTTGCCGATAAAATAGTACGGTCGTTCGAAAATTCCGGGGGCCGCCGACCCGATGGTTATAATGGCGAGCGAACCAAATTTCTGACAATCAGTGGAGTGAGCGCATGAAAGTACTCGTCGCAGTCAAGCGCGTGGTTGACTACAACGTCAAGGTCCGTGTGAAGTCCGATGGCTCGGGCGTCGACCTGGCCAACGTGAAGATGAGCATGAACCCGTTCGACGAGATCGCCGTGGAAGAGGCGGTCCGCCTGAAGGAAGCGGGCGTGGCCACCGAGGTGGTGGCGGTCTCCTGCGGCGTGGCGCAATGCCAGGAAACGCTGCGTACCGCGATGGCGATCGGCGCTGACCGCGGCATCCTGGTCGAAAGCAACGAAGAGCTGCAGCCGCTGGCCGTGGCCAAGCTGCTGAAGGCGCTGATCGACAAGGAGCAGCCGCAGCTGGTGATCCTGGGCAAGCAGGCGATCGACGACGACTCCAACCAGACCGGCCAGATGGTGGCCGCGCTGGCCGGCTTGCCGCAAGCCACCTTCGCCTCGAAGGTCGTGATCGCGGATGGCAAGGCGTCCGTCACGCGCGAAGTCGACGGCGGCCTGGAAACGCTGTCGGTCAAGCTGCCGGCGGTGGTGACCACCGACCTGCGCCTGAACGAGCCGCGCTACGTCACGCTGCCGAACATCATGAAGGCCAAGAAGAAGCCGCTGGAAACCGTGAAGCCGGAAGACCTGGGCGTCGACGTGGCGCCGCGTCTGCAGACGCTGAAGGTCGTCGAGCCGCCCAAGCGCAGCGCGGGTGTGATGGTGCCGGACGTTGCGACGCTGGTGCAGAAGCTCAAGAACGAAGCCAAGGTCATCTAAGCGCGCCAGGAGATACGAACATGACTGCACTCGTCATTGCTGAACACGACAACCAATCGATCAAGGGCGCGACCCTGAACACCGTGGCCGCCGCGGCCCAGTGCGGCGGCGACGTCCACGTGCTGGTGGCCGGCGCCAACGCCCAGGCCGCCGCCGAGGCCGCCGCGAAGATCGCCGGCGTCTCCAAGGTGCTGCTGGCCGATGCGCCGTACTTCGGCGAAGGCCTGGCCGAGAACGTCGCCGAGCAGGTGCTGGCGATCGCCAGCGACTACAGCCACATCCTGGCCCCGGCCACCGCCTACGGCAAGAACATCCTGCCGCGCGTCGCCGCCAAGCTCGACGTGGCGCAGCTGTCGGACATCACCAGGGTCGACGGCCCGGACACCTTCGAGCGTCCGATCTATGCCGGCAACGCGATCGCCACGGTCAAGTCCTCGGACAAGATCAAGGTGATCACCGTGCGCGGCACCGCGTTCGATCCGGCCGCCGCGGAAGGCGGCTCGGCCTCGGTCGACACCGTGCCCGCCGCGGCCGATGCCGGCATCTCGCAATTCGTGTCGCGCGAAGTCACCAAGAGCGACCGTCCCGAACTGACCGCCGCCAAGATCATCGTGTCGGGCGGCCGTGGCGTGGGCTCGGGCGAGAACTACACCAAGGTGCTGACGCCGCTGGCCGACAAGCTGGGCGCCGCGCTGGGCGCCTCGCGCGCCGCGGTCGACGCGGGCTTCGTGCCGAACGACTACCAGGTCGGCCAGACCGGCAAGATCGTCGCGCCGCAGCTGTATATTGCCGTCGGTATCTCGGGCGCGATCCAGCATCTGGCCGGCATGAAGGACTCCAAGGTGATCGTCGCGATCAACAAGGATGCCGAGGCGCCGATCTTCTCCGTGGCGGACTACGGCCTGGTGGGCGATCTGAACACCGTGGTGCCGGAGCTGGTGGCCGCCCTGGGCTGATCGCGAGCGGGCCGCGGTGCCGCCCGGTGCCGTGGCCTGCCGAAGCCACGCATACAAGAAGAAGGACAAGCCAAGACAAGCCGTTCCGGGCCCGCCCGCGAGCGGCTTTTTTATACGCTGCATCGAACGGTCGCAGTCAGCAAGCTGCCGCGACCCATCGCGATAACGGAGACTTCGATGACCTACCGCGCCCCGCTCAAGGACATGCTGTTCGCGATCAACGAACTGGCCGGGCTGGATGCCGTCAGCCAATTGCCGGGCTTCGAGGAAGCGACCGCCGACACCGCGCAGGCGGTGCTCGAGGAAGCGGCCAAGTTCACCGAGCAGGTGATCGCGCCGCTGAACCGCGCCGGCGATATCGAGCCGAGCAGCTGGAAGGACGGCGCGGTGACCACCACGCCCGGCTTCAAGGAAGCCTTCCGCCAGTTCGGCGAAGGCGGCTGGCAGGGCGTGCTGCATCCGCAGGAATTCGGCGGCCAGGGTTTGCCCAAGCTGATTGCCACCGCCTGCAACGAGATGCTGAACTCGGCCAACCTGTCGTTCGCGCTGTGCCCGCTGCTGACCGACGGCGCCATCGAGGCGCTGCTGACCGCCGGCAGCGACGCGCAACGGCAGGCCTTCCTGCCGAAGCTGATCTCCGGCCAGTGGACCGGCACGATGAACCTGACCGAGCCGCAGGCCGGCTCCGACCTGGCCGCGGTGCGCACGCGCGCCGAGCCGCAGGGCGACGGTACCTACAAGCTGTTCGGCACCAAGATCTTCATCACCTACGGCGAGCACGACATGGCGGAGAACATCGTGCATCTGGTGCTGGCCAGAACGCCGAATGCGCCGGAAGGGGTCAAGGGCATCTCGCTGTTCATCGTGCCGAAGTTCCTGGTCAACGCCGACGGCTCGCTGGGCGCGCGCAACGACGTGCATTGCGTGTCGATCGAACACAAGCTCGGCATCAAGGCCAGCCCCACCGCGGTGCTGCAGTTCGGCGACCACGGCGGTGCCATCGGCACGCTGGTCGGCGAGGAGAACCGCGGCCTCGAGTACATGTTCATCATGATGAATGCGGCCCGCTTCTCGGTCGGCATGCAGGGCATCGCGGTGTCCGAGCGGGCCTATCAGCAGGCCGTGGCCTATGCGCGCGAGCGCGTGCAGAGCCGGCCGGTCGATGGCTCGGCGCGGCAGGCGGTCACCATCATTCATCATCCCGACGTGCGCCGCATGCTGATGACGATGCGGGCGCTGACGGAAGGGGCGCGCGCGCTGGCCTACGTCGGCGCGGCGGCGTGCGACACCGCCCACCAGCATCCGGACGAGGCGGTACGGCGCGAGAACCAGGCCTTCTACGAGTTCCTGGTCCCGGTCATCAAGGGCTGGAGCACCGAGCTGTCGATCGACGTGACCAGCCTTGGCGTGCAGGTCCATGGCGGCATGGGCTTTATCGAGGAGACCGGCGCCGCGCAGCACTATCGCGATGCGCGCATCCTGCCGATCTACGAGGGCACCACCGCGATCCAGGCCAACGATCTGGTCGGCCGCAAGACGGTGCGCGATGGCGGTGCGGTCGCGCGCGGCATCTGCGCCCGGATTGCAGAGACCGAGGCCGCGCTGGCCGCGCATGGCGGCGCACCGTTTGTCGCGATGCAGGCGCAACTGGCCAAGGGCCGCGCCGCGCTGGAGCAGGCGATCGACTTCATCGTGGCCAATGGCAAGAGCGATCCCAATGCGGCGTTTGCCGGCAGCGTGCCGTACTTGAAGCTGTGCGGCATCGTGTTGTCGGGCTGGCAGCTGGGCCGCGCGATGCTGGCCGCCGACGCCAAGCGTGCCGAGGATCCGGCCTTCCACGAGGCCAAGATCGCCACCGGGCATTTCTTTGCCGAGCACGTGCTGTCGCAGGCGGGCGGCATTCGCGATGCGATCGTGGCGGGCGCGCCGGCGGCGATGGCGCTGAGCGAGGCACAGTTCTAACTGCCGCACACGCAATGAAAAAAGACGGCCGTTGGCCGTCTTTTTGTTGGTGCGACTCTCCGCGGGGGCCTTACGCCGTGGCGGGCCGCGGCGCCGGATGCCGCTGCGTCTGGCGCAGATAGCGCGCCACCGACAGATCGTCGGCACGGATCGCCGGCGAAGCGCCGGACACCAGATCGGCGAGCAGCTTGCCGGAGCCGCATGCCATGGTCCAGCCCAGCGTGCCGTGGCCGGTATTGAGCCACAGGCCCTTGACCGGGGTCGGGCCGACGATCGGTGTGCCGTCCGGCGTCATCGGGCGCAGGCCGGTCCAGAACGAGGCCCGGGCCACGTCGCCCGAGCCGGGGAACAGGTCCGTCACCACGCGTTCCAGCGTGCGCCGCTTGGCCGGATCGAGCGAGCGGTCATAGCCGACGATCTGCGCCATGCCGCCGACGCGGATGCGGTCGTCGAAGCGGGTGATCGCCACCTTGTAGGTCTCGTCCAGCACGGTCGACACCGGGCTGCGCTCGGCATCGGTCATCGGCACGGTGATCGAGAACCCCTTCAGCGGATAGACCGGAATCCTGACGAACTCCTTGACGAACGGGGTCGACCAGCTGCCCAGCGCCACCACCACCGCATCGGCGAAGATCGGCTCCCCGCCGACGATGGCGCCCGTGACGGCGCTGCCCTGCGTCATCAGGCCGTCGATCGAACGGTTGTACAGAAACTGCACGCCCAGGCCCTCGGCCATCGCCGCCAGCCGTTGGGTAAACAGCTGGCAGTCGCCGGTTTCGTCGTTGGGCAGGCGCAGCCCGCCGGTCAGCTTGTGGCTGACCGCGGCCAGCGCCGGTTCGCTCGCGGCGAGATCCTCGCGCGACAGCAATTGATAGGGCACGCCGGCTTCCTCGAGCACGGCAATGTCCTTGGCCGCGCCCTCGAGTTGCTCGTCGGTGCGGAAGACCTGCAACGTGCCTTGCTGCCGGCCTTCGTAGGCGATCCCGGTTTCGGCGCGCAGTGCGCGGATGCAGTCGCGGCTGTATTCGGCCAGCCGCACCATGCGCTCCTTGTTGACGGCATAGCGGTCCGCGCTGCAGTTCATCAGCATCTGCCACATCCACTGCAGCTGGAACAGCGTGCCGTCGGGCCGGATCGACAGCGGCGCATGCTGCTGGAACATCCACTTGATCGCCTTGAGCGGCACGCCGGGTGCGGCCCACGGCGACGCATAGCCGGGGGAGATCTGGCCGGCATTGGCGAAGCTGGTGCCAAGCGCCGGCGCCGCTTCGCGGTCGATCACGGTGACCTCATGGCCGGCCCTGGCCAGATACCAGGCGCTGGTGACGCCGATCACGCCACTGCCAAGAACGAGAACACGCATTGCGATGGGACCCCAACCAGGATGACGATTGAATGAAGGACTTTCCGCTATAGTATTGGAATCAATCCAGTCATATTTACCGAAAATTTCCACGAAAAAGGAAAAATTCATGAGAACGACCCGTCTGCCGGTACGCGGCCTGGACCGCCTCGATCGCCGCATCCTGGCGCTGCTGCAGGCCGATGGCCGCATCTCGATGAAGGACCTCGCCGAGACGGTCGGGCTGACCATCACGCCGTGCATCGAGCGGGTCAAGCGAATGGAGCGCGACGGTGTCATCATGGGCTACTACGCCCGCCTGAATCCGGCCCTGCTGGGCAGCGCGCTGCTCGTCTTCGTCGAGATCACGCTGAACAACAAGGCCGGCAACATGTTCGAGCAGTTCCGGCGCGAGGTGCTGCGCATCCCGGAGGTGATGGAATGCCATCTGGTGTCGGGCGATTTCGACTACCTGATCAAGGCGCGCATCCGCGAAATCGGCGAATATCGCCGGCTGCTCGGCGACATCCTGCTGCAACTCCCGGGGGCGGCGCAGTCCAAGAGTTATGTCGTGATGGAAGAGATCAAGGAGACGCTGGCCATCCCGGTCGACGAGAAGGGCCAGCCTGCATGAAATGAAGGACACCGAGCGCAAGGGGCGCCACCACGGCCCGCGCGAATCCGACCGGCCCGTGGAGGATGTCGCGGACGATCCCACGCCGCTGCAGCCGCCGCCGCGGCCGCTGAAGGGGCGGGGCGCGGTCAGCAATCTGCAGGGCCGCTTCGAGCGCGACACGCGCGAGCCGTTCTACGACGGCTGGGGCGAGCTGGAAGCCCTGGCGCCGGCCGAGGCTCCGCGGCGCGAAGGGAACGACGACACGGCCGCCGAAGCGGCGCCGCCCAGGCTGATCACCCGCGTGACCCAGGAGCAGGCGCGCTCGATCCTGAGCCGGAATTCGTCGCCCGACATCCCGTTCGGCGTCTCGCTCAATCCCTATCGCGGCTGCGAGCACGGCTGCATCTATTGCTTCGCGCGGCCGACGCACGCCTATCTGGACCTGTCGCCCGGCCTGGACTTCGAAACGCAGCTGTTCGCCAAGACCAATGCCGCCGAGCGGCTGCGCGAGGCGCTGTCGCGGCCGTCCTACCGGTGCGAGATGATCGCGCTGGGCGTCAACACCGACGCCTATCAGCCGATCGAGCGGACCCAGCGCATCACGCGCGGCGTGCTGGAGGTGCTGCACGAATGCCACCATCCGGTGGCGTTGATCACCAAGTCGTCGCTGATCGAGCGTGACATCGACCTGCTGGCGCCGATGGCCGCCCGGCGTCTCGCCGTGGCCGCAGTCACGATCACCACGCTCGATGCCGAGATCGCACGCACGCTGGAACCGCGCGCCGCCACGCCGTCGCGGCGGCTGCGCACGATCCGCACGCTGTCGGAGGCCGGCATTCCGGTCGCCGTCAGCGTGGCGCCGGTGATTCCCTTCATCACCGAGCCGGACCTGGAGCGGGTGCTGGAGGCCGCGCGCGAGGCCGGCGCGGTCTATGCCAACTACATCGTGCTGCGGCTGCCGTGGGAGGTCGCGCCACTGTTCCAGCAATGGCTGCAGGCGCATTTTCCCGACCGGGCCGAGCGCGTGATGAATCGCGTGCGCGAGATGCGCGGCGGCAAGGACTACGACTCCGATTTCTCCACGCGGATGCGCGGCACCGGCGTCTGGGCGGACCTGATGCGCCAGCGCTTCCACAAGGCGGCCGAGCGGCTGGGCTTCCGCTATCACCGCTTCGATCTGGACACCTCGCAGTTCGTCCCGCCTGCGCCGCCAGTCGGTTCCCTCCGCGGCGCGCGCAGCGGACGCAAGCCCGACGACGACGCGCAAGGCTCGCTGTTCTGAACTTGCGGGTTTGTACAAGTCCGGCGCGCTGTCCATAATGGCTGTTCGATCCGCCGCGCACGCCGCCGCCGTTGGCGCGCCCCGCGCTGTGGCCGCGTCGGCGTCGCCTTGGGGAAGCCATGATCCATCTGTTGCCGCAGGGCGGCCGCGCAGCCTTCGATCCGGTCGTGATGTGGAGCGAGCTGACCCAGCAGGCGCTCGCCGCCGGACCGTATCCGCTCGCCGCGGCTACCCACCGTCGCCGTTTCGAGCACTACTACCGCTGGTTCCAGACCTGGCTGGCGCCGTTCGGCACGGCCCGTTTCGAGTTCGACGATGTCGAGGTCGCTGGCGCGCATGCCGCGGTGACCGAGCGTGTGGCGTGCGTGACGCCGTTCTGCACCTTGCGGGCATTCCACTGTTCCAGGGGATCCCGTCGCAAGCCGCGGCCGCGCGTGCTGCTGTGCGCGCCGCTGGCGGGACACCGCGCGGTGCTGATGCGCGATACCGTGGCGGCGCTGCTGCCGCATGCGGACGTCTACGTCACCGACTGGGCCGACGCGCGCGACGTGCCGCGCGAGGCCGGCGCCTTTGGCCTCGACGACTACGTGCTGCTGGTGGAGCGCTTCATCCGGCTGCTCGATCCGGCAGGGCTGCACGTGCTGGCGGTCTGCCAGGCGACGGTGCCGGCGCTGGCCGCGGTCTCGCGCGTTGCGCAAGCCGATGGCGCGGAACCGGCGACCCTGACGCTGATCGGCGGCCCGATCGATGCGCGGCTCGGCCCGACCACGCTGGACCGCGTCGCCGCCACGCTGTCGCTGCCGTGGCTGGAGGCCACTGCGATCGATGTGGTGCCAAACGGTTACGCCGGCGCCGGGCGGCGCATCTATCCGGGCTTCCTGCAATATCCGGCGCTGGTCGCCGCCCAGCCGGACCGCCACGCGACGCTGATGTACGACTGGCTATGCCGGCGCCAGGCGGCCGATGCCGATACCGCGCGCGAAATCGAACGGGCCGTCGCACAGTATGGCGCCGTGCTAGACATGACCGCGGAGTTCTTCTTCGACACGCTGCGCGTGGTGTTCCAGCAGATGCTGCTGCCCAAGGGCGCGTGGCGCGTGGGCGGCGAGATGGTGCGTCCCGACTGTCTGCGGCGAACCCGGTTGCTGACGATTGAGGGAGACCGCGACGATATTTCCGGACCCGGACAGACGCATGCGGCGCAAGGACTGTGCAGCGGCCTGCCGACCCGATGCCGCGAGCGGCTGACGATCGAGCGCTGCGATCACTATGGATTGTTCAGCGGCGCGCGCTGGCGCGAGACCGTGCATCCCGCGGTGCGCAGCTGGCTGGGCGCGGCGGCCTAGCTCATTGCCGCCCCGGCCGGACCGGGTTCGCCGTGTCAGGCGGCCGCACGCCGCCCGACCGCATCGGACCGGCAGACCGCGACGCCATGTCGTCGTCCATCATCCTGCAGGCCAGGTCCAGCGCGGCGACGGCGTCGTCGCGCGACAGACCGGACGCGCGCATCAGTCTGACGGTCAACGCCGCCACCCGGCCCACTTCGTAGCTGGGAACGTTCATGTCAACTCCTGGTATTCGACTGGCCGGTCGCGAACGCTTCACGAAGCGCTGCAGCGCGACTCTCGATCACAACCGGTTCAGTATGGTTGACGAACGCCGCAATGGGGTTGACGTGGATCAGGAAGACCGAAGGGGCATGCCGCCTTCGGCCCGGCGTTCTTATTGCGACAGCGCGCGCGCCGCTTCTACCTGAGACTCGAAGAACGTCTGAAAGCTGATGGCCAGCCCCGCCATCAGCAGTCCCGTGCCGATCAGCAGCGACAGGATCACCAGGATCACGACCGGCCAACCGGAGCGGGTCGGGGCGCCGTCCGGATTGAAGCGGGCGTCCCAGCGCTCGTCGGGCCGCAGGCCGTAGACGATCGCTGCCAGGAAGGCGCTGATCACCGAGGCGCCGCCGGCCACCGCGAAGGTCCAGTTCAACGCCGGCGCGCCGACATGCAGCACCATCGACGCAATGCCCAGCGCGCCGGCCAGCGTCGCCAGCAGGTGCAGCCAGCCATAGCGGTCGCGCGCGCCGCCGAGATAGAAGCGGTGCGCACCGAGGCTGCCGAGCAGAAAGGCCAGCGCCACGGTCAGCAGCTTCGATTTGCGCATCGGCGCGCGATCCATGCCGGCGGCGACAGCGGGGGAGGCGGGCGAGGCGGAGGACGGAGCGGAGGACATGGGCGTGGAAACGGAGACTGAGACGGAGACGGGAAAGCCTGGAGAGGCCAATCTGCGCAGAGGCGCTGCAGCCAGGGTCATGGTACGACGGCGCCATCAGGCCGCCATACGATCGAAGCGGGCAGTGCAGCGCACATTGTACGCCGCACCGCCCGCTTCATTGACCCGGTTGAAGGCCGGCCGATCCGTCGACGGGATCGCCGGCCCGGGGCGCTGGTGCAAAACCTGCGATGTCCTGTCTTGCAGCAGCGTCCGATTGCCGTCAGCGCGGCGCGTTGGACACGACGCCCAGCAGGACGCCGAGATTGGTTTCGCCGTACAGCACGGCAGCAAGAATTCCCATGAACAGCACGGTCAGAGTGAGCTGGCCCGCGTGTCGAGCCAGGTCGGTCAGCATGGATAGCATACGAACCTCGTCGGTTGGTTGGACGAAGGCCGCGCCCATCGCGACACGATACGAAGGAGAGGGCATGTCAGTGTGCGTTCGCCGCCTGCGATCGACGGCACGCTGCTGAACACCGGTCAGCGCCGGGCGGCAGCCAGGTGACGGCGCAGCCTCGGCCGCCACGAGCTATTCGACCTCTGCGAGGGTGGCGAAGTTCCGCCGTGGCGTGACAGGGCCATCGCCATCGGCGAAGGCCGCCGCGAACGCGCGGCGGCACCGGCGAACGCCTGCACCGCGGTTGCGGTTTCGGAATAAAGCGTGGGAAGTATCGGGACTAACGCGTGGTTTCGCGCGCGGAGCCTTGCCAGCCCGGTCCGACATTGGCCGGCCGATTGTCGCCGGGCACGCCGCCGACGTTCTGCGCGCTGCGGTCGGAGGTCTGCGTCCGTTCCGGCGCGCCGCGGTCAGTAGGTGGATTGGGACGGCCGTTGAGCCGGCTGTCCGCCCGGGCTCGCGCTTCCATCCGCTCGATCTGCGCACGCACATGGTCGGGGCTTTCCGCGCGCATCACGATGCGTTCCATGCCGGCCGGCAGCAGGCGCGCGCCGAATCCATCCCGCATTTCGGCGCGTTGCCCCGCCCAGCCACCCTGAGCATGGCTCAGGGCCGCAAGGCCGAGCACCGACCCCACCACCAGGGTGGCTGCGGCGGCGTCGCGCAGGAGAGAGCGGAAAAGCATGCGGAATCCCAGAGCCTTCGCTTGCTGTTGTTATCGAGAAGATTGGGATCATGGTACGCAGCGCTGCCAGCAGGCGCCTATGCCAATCCCGTTACCGGTGTAACGGATTGTTTCGCCTGCGAATGCGGTCTGTTCTCATCTTCCCCGGCGCGTGCGCGCGCACCTGCCGGGGCGAAGGTCGATGGCTGCCACCCGTCGTTATGGCGCATAGCGGATGCGGTAGATCGCGCCTGCCATATCGTCGCTGACCAGCAGGGAACCGTCGGGCGCGACCTCGACATCGGCCGGTCTGCCCCACGGCTGGCCGTCCTGCAGCCAGCCTTGCGCGAACACCTCCTGTCTGACCGCCTTGCCGCTGTCGTCGAGCACCACCCGCGTGATGCGATATCCGATGCGCTCGCTGCGGTTCCAGCTGCCGTGTTCGGCGATGAAGATGTTGTTGCGGTATTCGGCGGGGAACTGCGTGCCGGTGTAGAAGCGCATGCCGAGCGCCGCGACGTGCGGGCCCAGCCGTGCCACCGGCGGCTCGAACGACGAGCACGGACGCTGCTTGCCGAACTCGGGATCGCTGAGGTTGCCGGCATGGCAGTACGGGAAGCCGAAATGCATGCCGGCGCGCGGCGCGCGGTTCAATTCGTCGGGCGGCTGGTCGTCGCCGAGCCAGTCGCGGCCGTTGTCGGTGAACCACAGTTCGCGCGTGGTCGGATGCCAGTCGAAGCCGACGGTATTGCGCACGCCTTTGGCCACGACCTGCAGGTCCGTCCCGTCCGGCTTCATCTTCATCACGTTGGCGTAGCGGCCTTCGTCGCGGGTGCACACATTGCACGGCGCGCCGATCGGCACGTACAGGTAGCCGTCGGGCCCGAAGGCGATGAAGCGTCCGCCGTGGTGCGTCTCGCTGGGCAGCTGATTGTTGATGACGACCGGCTTGGGCGGATTGGACAGGCGCTGTTCGATGCCGTCGAGCCGCAGGATGCGCGACACCGACGAGGTATAGAGCGCGCCGTCGCGCCAGGCCACGCCGATCGGCAGCGTCAGGCCGCTGGCGACGGTGTGGACCACGGGCTTGCCGCTGAGCGGCGCCTGCACCGCGTAGACCTTGCCGGCGCCGCGGCTGCCGACGTACAGTGTGCCCCCCGGAGAAAAGGTCATGCCGCGCGCCTCCGGCACGGCGTCGGTCAGCCGCTCGATGCGAAAGCCGGGCGGCAACTGGATCTGCTCGAGAGACTGCGCGTGCGCGCTCGGCGCGATGGCCTGGGACAGCAGGGCGGCAAGCCCCGCCAGGACGGTGGAAAAGTGACTAAGGTAGCGCACGACCCCTCCTGCGATTGGTATTTTTGCCACGATGCCGAGGCGTGACGCGGCCGTCAATCGGTCCACGCCGCCGTCGGGCGTCCTAAGTGTTTGTTTGGCCTCAGTATTTGGGCTATACTCTTGCGTTTCGTGTTCGAACACCCCGTTTTTCGAGGAATTCACTCATGGTCGTAATCCGTCTGGCCCGTGGCGGCAGCAAGAAGCGCCCGTTCTTCAATATCGTTGCAGCCGATTCGCGCAACCGTCGCGACGGTCGTTTCATCGAGCGTATCGGCTTCTACAACCCGCTGGCTTCGCAAGGCGAAGAAGGTCTGCGTCTGGCGCAAGACCGCCTGACCTACTGGCAAGGCGTTGGCGCCCAACTGTCGCCGACCGTTGCTCGTCTGGTCAAGGGCGCTGCCAAGACCGCTGCCTGATTTTCGCCAGCAGTCGTCTGCCGTGACCACGTCCGCGCGCGGCGCGCAACGGCGGCCGCTGAACGTTCCGCCTGGCGCTGCCGGGTCGAGAATGGGGGCCGGAACAGGAACCGGCACGCCGCACGACGTGCGGATCCCGGCCGCGCTGGTGTACGCGCAAGCCCTGCCGGAAGACCTGATCGAGGTCGGCTATGTGGCTTCGGCCTACGGCGTGCGAGGCTGGATCAAGGTCCAGCCCCATGCGCAGGATGCCGGCGGCTTGCTGCACGCGCGGCGGTGGTGGCTGCTGCCGCCCGAGGCGCCCGCTTCGCGGCCGGTGCCCCAGTCCGCGGCCCGCGAGTCACGGCCGCTGTGCCTGAAGATCGCCCAGTCGCGCGAGCATAGCGGCACGGTGGTGGCGCAGGCGTCCGGTGTGGCGGACCGCAATCTGGCCGAGGCGCTCAAGGGGCGCCGCGTCTGGATCCGGCGCGAGGATTTCCCCCCGCCGGAGGAAAACGAGTTTTACTGGGTCGATCTGATCGGCTGCACGGTGATCAACGAACAGGGCGAAGCCCTGGGCGAAGTCGCCGGACTGATCGACAACGGCGCGCACCAGATCCTGCAGGTTGCCTACGCGCTGCCGGACGGCAAGCCCGGCGAGCGTCTGATTCCCTTCGTCGACGCCTACCTGCGCCACGTCGATATCGACGCCCGGCGCATCGTGGTGGACTGGGGACTGGACTACTAGCCGCGGCTGCGAAAGCAGCAGGGCAGTCAGCCAGAGGCAAGGCAAAGCAAGGCAAGGCAACGGCGAGCAACGGAACAGGAGTGAGGCGGATGCAGTTCGACGTGATCACGCTGTTCCCGGAGATGTTCCGCGCGCTGACCGACTGGGGCATTACCAGCCGGGCCGCCAAGCAGCAGCGCTATACGCTGCGCAGCTGGAATCCGCGGGACTTCACCACGGACAACTACCGCACCATCGACGACCGTCCCTACGGGGGCGGACCCGGCATGGTGATGCTGGCCAAGCCGCTGGAGGACGCCATCGACGCCGCCGTCGCGGCGCAGGCCGACGCCAGTGCCAACGCGGGCGCCGCGCACGTGGTGCTGATGTCGCCGCAGGGCGCGCCGCTGACGCACGCCAAGGTGGTCGAGCTGGCGCAGCGGCCGGGTCTGGTGCTGATCTGCGGCCGCTACGAGGCAATCGACCAGCGGCTGATCGACCGCCGTGTCGACGAGGAAATCAGCCTCGGCGATTTCGTGCTGTCGGGCGGCGAACTGCCGGCGATGGCGTTGATCGACGCGGTGGTGCGTCTGCTGCCCGGCGTGCTGGGCGACGCGCAGTCGGCGGTGCAGGACAGCTTCGTCAACGGGCTGCTCGATTGTCCGCACTACACGCGGCCCGAGGAATACGAAGGCATGCGGGTCCCCGAGATACTGCTCGGCGGCCATCATGCCGAGATCGAAAAATGGCGGCGCCGTCAGGCGCTGGCCAATACGGCGCGCAAGCGGCCCGACCTGATCGAGTCCGCGCGCCGTCAAGGTTTGCTGACCAAGGCCGACGAGAAGTTCTTGTCGGAGTGGGCGGCGAAGGAAGGGCGGGGGCAAGCCTCCGCCAGTTGAAACCCCATCCTCTGTCGGGGCCGCGCCATGGGGCGAGGCTTGCAACGCCGGCACGATGGCACAGGAGAAGAAACGATGAACATCATCGAGCAGATCGAGAAGGAAGAGATCGCGCGTCTGACCGCGAACAAGACCATCCCCGCATTCGCGCCGGGCGACACCGTTGTCGTCAACGTGAACGTGGTCGAAGGCAACCGCAAGCGCGTGCAGGCTTACGAAGGCGTGGTGATCGCCAAGCGCAACCGTGGCCTGAATTCGTCCTTCATCGTGCGCAAGATCTCGTCGGGTGAGGGCGTGGAGCGTACGTTCCAGCTGTACTCGCCGCTGATCGCCGGCATCGAAGTCAAGCGCCGCGGCGATGTGCGCCGCGCCAAGCTGTACTATCTGCGCCAGCGTTCGGGCAAGTCCGCTCGCATCAAGGAAAAGCTCGTCACGAAGGCCTCCAAGGCCGCAGTCGCTGCCGAGTAAGACGCAGCGCCCGGTCGGCACGCCGGCCGGCGCGATCGACGGGGTTTGCGCCCCGTCTTCGAGGGCACCTTCGGGTGCCCTTTTTGCATGGTGGCCATGCCGTCGCCAGGCCGCGCCGCCGATGCGCCGCAGCGAGGTCTGTCATACTTGTGCCGCTATGCGCCCCGCCTTCGATCCCGAATCGCTGCCGATCGTCTCGGTCGACAGCCAGCATCCCCCGCTTTCCGAGCCGCGCCTGCGGCCCGATTTTATCCGCCATCGCTTTCTGACGCCGCCGGCCTGGCAGCCCGAGCTGACCGACGAGTCGCGCGCCTATGACCCCAAGCAGAGCCTGCGCGACGCCGCGGTGCTGATCCCGCTGGTGCAGCGCGCCGACGGCCTGACCGTGCTGCTGACGCAGCGCAACGCCAATCTGAGCGCGCACGCCGGCCAGATCAGCTTCCCCGGCGGCCGCTGGGAGCCGGAGGACGTCAATCGCGTCGCCACGGCGCTGCGCGAGACCGAGGAAGAGATCGGGCTGGAGCGGGATTACGTCGAGGTGCTGGGCGCGCTGCCGGACTACATCACCGGCACCGGCTTTCATGTCAGCCCGGTGGTGGGACTGGTGCGCGACGGCTTCGCGCTGCGCCCCGATGCGCGCGAGGTGGCCGATGTATTCGAGGTGCCGCTGGCCTTCCTGATGGACCCGTCGCACCATCAGCGGCGGCTGTTCCGCTGGGTCGACGGCGAGCGGATGTTCTATGCGATGCCGTATCCGCGCGAAGGGGGCGGCCATCGCTTCATCTGGGGCGCGACGGCCGGCATGCTGCGCAATCTGTACCACCTGCTGGCCGCCTAGCGCGGCCGCGCTCCCCGTCCTGAGTGGGTGCCGCGGGGATCAGGCCCGTGCCGCTTTCGCTTCGTTGATCGACTCGCCCTGCGCCGCACGCGCCGAATGGCAGTGCGGGCAGCTGACCCCGACCACATAGTGCGGGCTCTGCTGCTCCTCCGGCGTGACGACGGCGCGGCAGGCGAAACATTGCCTGGGCCCGGCCGGCTGCAGGTCGGGATTGAGTGCGGTGCGGTAGTCGAAGACGAAGCAGTCGCCGCGATAGTGGCTGCCGCCGACCTCCTCGAAGTACTTCAGAATGCCGCCCTCGAGCTGATAGACGCGCTCGATGCCGGCCTGCTGCATATGGATCGCGCCCTTCTCGCAGCGGATGCCGCCGGTGCAGAACGACACCACCGTCTTGCCGGCGAACTCGTCCTTGTGCTCGGCCACCACCGCCGGGAAATCGCTGAATTTCTGCAGCCCGTAGTCGACCGCCTGCTCGAAGGTGCCGACGGCGACCTCGAAGGCATTGCGCGTGTCGAGCACCACCACCGGGCGGCCCTCGTCGTCATGGCCCTGGTCGAGCCAGCGCTTGAGGTCGGCGGGCCGCACCGACGGCGCGCGGCCTTCCTCCGGCCGGATCAGCGGCATCTTCATCGTGATGATCTCGCGCTTGACGCGCACCAGCATCCGCTTGAACGGCTGCGTCTCCGACAGGCTCTCCTTCGGCTGCAGGTCGGCAAAGCGCGGATCGGCGCGCAGCCAGCCCACCACGTCGTCGATGCCTTCGCGGCTGCCCGCGAGAAACAGGTTGATGCCTTCGGGCGCGAGCAGGATGGTGCCCTTCAGGTCCGCCGCCTCGCAGCGTTCGCGCAGCGCGGGGCGCAGCGTGTCGATGTCGCTGAGCGTGACGAACTTGTAGGCGGAAATATTGACGATCTGCATGGACTGCGGAGATGGCGTTGCGGCATGGCAGACGTCGCGGGACCGGTCCGTGGACCGCGCCGCGTCGCCGCGGTTACGTCGTCCTCATTGCGCCGCCGTGATTACGTCGCCGTGATTACGTCGCCATTAACTGCCTGATTGGAAACGCGAAATTATAGCGGTTCGGACAGGCCGGCGGCACCGTGCCCCACGCCAGCGGGGCCGCGCAACCGGCTCCGCATGCGGATTTCGTCGCGCGCCGGCGGTCCGGCGACCACCTCGCGCCGGTACAATGGCGCCCATGTCTTCGCCCCGCTTCGTACATCTCCGCCTCCATTCCGAATACTCGATCGTCGACGGCATCGTTCGCCTCGAGGATGCGGTCAAGGCCGCCGCCGCCGACGGCATGGGCGCGCTTGCGCTGACCGACCTTGCCAACGCCTTCGGCCTGATCCGCTTCTACAAGGAGGCGCGCGGCGGTGGCGTCAAGCCGATCGTCGGCGCCGACGTCTGGCTGACCAACGCCGACGATCGCGACAAGCCGGCGCGCATGCTGCTGCTGGTGCAGGACCGGCGCGGCTATCTGAACCTGTGCGTGCTGCTGTCGCGCGCCTGGCTGTCGAACCAGTACCGCGGCCGCGCCGAGCTCGAGCCGGCCTGGTTCGAGGAACCCGGCGAGGACGGCCTGCCGCTGTCCACCGGCCTGATCGCGCTGTCCGGCGCGATGGGCGGCGACGTCGGGCAGGCGCTCGCCAACGGCAACGACGCGGCAGCGCAACGCGCCGCGCGGCATTGGGCCGCGGTGTTCCCGCAGCGCTACTACATCGAACTGCAGCGCGCGGGCCATCCCGGTACCGAAGCCTATGTGCAACGCGCCGTGCAGCTGGCCGCGGCGCTGCAGCTGCCGGTGGTGGCGACGCACCCGATCCAGTTCATGACCCCCGACGACCATACCGCGCACGAGGCGCGCGTCTGTATCGCCGAGGGGGAGTTGCTGGCCAACCCGCGCCGCGCGCGCCGCTTCACCACCGACCAGTATTTCAAGACGCAGGACGAGATGTGCGCGCTGTTCGCCGACATCCCGTCGGCGCTCGAGAACGCGGTGCAGATCGCGCGCCGCTGCAACCTGACGCTCGAGCTCGGCAAGCCGCGCCTGCCGCTGTTTCCGACGCCGGATGGCATGTCGCTGGACGACTATCTGGTGCACATGTCGAAGGAGGGGCTCGAGCGCCGTCTGGCGGTGCTGTTCCCCGACGAGGCGGAGCGCGAGGCGAAGCGGCCCGAATACTACGCGCGGCTGGAGTTCGAGACCGGCATCATCATCAAGATGGGGTTCCCCGGCTACTTCCTGATCGTGGCGGACTTCATCAACTGGGCCAAGAACAACGGCGTGCCGGTCGGGCCGGGCCGGGGCTCGGGCGCCGGCTCGCTGGTCGCCTACGCGCTCGGCATCACCGACCTCGATCCGCTGAAGTACGCGCTGCTGTTCGAGCGTTTCCTGAATCCGGAGCGGGTCTCGATGCCCGACTTCGATATCGACTTCTGCCAGCACGGCCGCGATCGCGTGATCCAGTACGTCAAGGAGAAGTACGGCAAGGATGCGGTGTCGCAGATCGCCACCTTCGGCACCATGGCGGCCAAGGCCGCGGTGCGCGACGTCGGCCGCGTGCTCGATCTGGGCTACAACTTCGTCGACGGCGTGGCCAAGCTGATCCCGTTCAAGCCGGGCAAGCTGGTGACGATCGAGGAGGCCAAGAAGGAAGAGCCGCTGCTGACCGAGCGCGAGAACAACGAAGAGGAAGTGCGTCAGCTGCTCGAACTGGCGCAGCGCGTCGAAGGCATGACCCGCAACGTCGGCATGCACGCCGGCGGCGTGCTGATCGCGCCGGGCAAGCTGACCGACTTCTGTCCGCTGTACACGCAGGGCGGCCAGAACGACGGCATGAGCGGCGTGGTCAGCCAGTACGACAAGGACGACGTCGAGGCCGCCGGCCTGGTCAAGTTCGACTTTCTGGGCCTGACCACGCTGACCATCCTCGACTGGGCCGAGCGCTATATCCGCCGGCTCGATCCGGGCAAGGCCGACTGGAACTGCAGCCAGATCCCGCTCGACGATCCGGCCGCCTTCGACATCCTGAAGTCCGCCAACACGGTGGCGGTGTTCCAGCTGGAAAGCCGCGGCATGCAGGGCATGCTCAAGGACGCCAAGCCCGACCGCTTCGAGGACATCATCGCGCTGGTGTCGCTGTACCGGCCGGGCCCGATGGACCTGATCCCCAGCTTCTGCGCGCGCAAGCACGGCCGCGAGAAGGTGGAATATCCGGACCCGCGCGTCGAACCCGTCCTGAAAGAGACCTACGGCATCATGGTCTATCAGGAGCAGGTGATGCAGATGGCGCAGATCATCGGCGGCTACTCGCTCGGCGGCGCCGACCTGCTGCGCCGCGCGATGGGCAAGAAGAAGGCCGAGGAGATGGCCAAGCATCGCGAGCTGTTCCGCGAGGGCGCCGCGAAGAACGGGCTGTCGGCCGACAAGGCCGACGAGATCTTCGACCTGATGGAGAAGTTCGCCGGCTACGGCTTCAACAAGTCGCACGCGGCGGCCTATGCCTTGCTGGCGTACTACACGGCCTGGCTGAAGGCGCATCATCCGGCCGAATTCATGGCGGCCAACATGTCGCTGGCGATGGACGACACCGACAAGGTCAAGATCCTCTACGAGGATTGCCGCGCCAACGGGCTGCGCGTGCTGCCGCCGGACGTCAACGCCAGCGAATACCGCTTCGCCCCGACCGATGCGAAGACCATCCGCTACGGCTTGGGCGGCATCAAGGGTTCGGGCCAGGGCGCGATCGAGGACATCCTGCGCGCGCGCGAGGAGCGGCCGTTCACCGATCTGTTCGACTTCTGCGAACGCGTCGACCGCCGCCAGGTCAACCGCCGCACCATCGAGGCGCTGATCCGCGCCGGTGCGTTCGACACGCTGCATCCGAACCGCGCCCAGCTGCTGGCCTCGGTGCCGCGCGCGATGGAGGCGGCCGAGCAGAAGGCCGAATCGGCCAACCAGGTGTCGCTGTTCGACCTGATGGCCGACGATGGCGACGCACACCGGCCGGAGCTGATCGACGAGCCGGCCTGGACGCCCAAGCGCATGCTGCAGGAGGAAAAGCAGGCGCTTGGCTACTACTTCTCCGGCCACCTGTTCGACGCCTATCGCGACGAAGTGCGGCGCTTCGTCAAGGGCACGCTGGCGGTGCTGGAAAAGGAAGTGCAGGGCAACGGCGGCGGCTACGGCCGCGACGTGCGCGGCAAGATGGTCGCCGGCGTGATCACCGGCATCCGCACGCAGATGACGCAGCGCGGCAAGATGCTGATCGTGCTGCTCGACGACGGCACCGGGCAGATCGAGATGACGGTGTTCAACGAGCTGTTCGACGCCAACCGGCAGATGTTCCGCGAGGACGAACTGCTGATCGCGCAGGGCAATGCGCGCCACGACACCTTCACCGGCGGCGTGCGTTTTACCGCGGAAACGGTGATGGACCTGACGACCGCGCGCATCCGCCATGCGCGCGCGCTGAAGCTGTCGCTGAACGGCAACTCGTCGACCGCGATGCTGCGCGAGCTGCTGACCCCGCATCTGGCCCAATCCGCGGGCGGCGCCGGCCTGCCGGTCTGCATCCAGTACGCGAGCGCCGCGGCGGTCTGCGAGGCGGTGCTGGGGCAGGCGTGGCAGGTGGTGCCGTCGGACGATACGCTGGCCGCGCTGCGGGCGGCGCTCTCGCCGGAGTGCGTCAGTACGCTGTACGAGTGAACCGGCCGTGGCGCAGCGATCTGGCAGGGCGCGCGCCTTTCCGATATCGGGCGTTATCGGCTCCCTCTCCCGCTTGCGGGAGAGGGTAGGGGAGAGGGAATAGGGCGGTTCAACGAGCGTTGAGGCCCGATCAAGCGCCGGGTTCCCTCTCCCCCAACCCCTCTCCCGCACGCGGGAGAGGGGAGTAGCGAAGCCCCTCAGCCCTTCATCCCCTTCACCATGTTCCCCAGCGCGAAGAACGGCGCATACACGCCCGGGCAGGCGGCATAGAGGAACATCCGCAGCCGGTGGCCGAGCCGCACGCCGCGCGCGCCGAGCAGCAGCCGCACGCGGTCGCCGGTGCTGGTGGCGGCGAAGATGTCCCTGGTGAACGTCTCGCGCGCCAGCTTGCCCGCCTTGTGACGGCGCATCGCGTCGCCGGCGCCGGCCAGTTCGGCGTCCTGGATGAACTGCAGCGTTTCTGCCAGCGCGCTGCGATTGGTCAGCTGGATGCGCTTGACGAAGTCCGCCGGCGTGCGCCATTTGCGCTTGCCCGAGACGCCGCCGCGGCGATAGCGCACCAGCGGCCGGCGCAGCGTGATGGCGCCGCCGCCGAGCACCGCGCGCAGCGTGGTGATCTGGTCTTCCGAGATCATGCCCGGTGCGATCGGGCCGAAGCGTTCGAACTGGCGGCGGGTCCAGGTATGCGAGGCGCCGATGACGACCGGCGGTTCGGCCATCCAGCGCTGCAGGCTGTCATAGATGCCGAGCTCGCTGTGCGCGATGGTGCCGTGGTCGGCGCCCTCGTGATCCATGTCGATCAGATCGGTGGCGATCAGGTCCGGCTTGCGGCCGTGCGCGAGCCAGGCCTGCGCGACCTCGCGGCAGCGCGTCGGCAGCGAGATATCGTCGCCGGCGGCGACGAAGATCAGCTCGCCGTGCGACAGCTCGACCAGCTGGCTCAGATGCCCGCTGATGCCCAGGTTGACCGGATTGCGCCGCAGCGTCACGCGATGGGGTCCCGCATAGCCCTGCAGGGCGCGCTGCGCGGCGGCGAAGGTGTCGTCGGTGGAGGCGTCGTCCGACACGATGATCTCCAGGCCCGGATAGTCCTGAGCGAGCGCGCCGGCGATCGCGTCGGCGATGAAGCGCTGCTGGTTGTAGGTGATCAGCAGCAGGGTTGCGGACGGCCACGCGCTGTCCTGCGCCTTCGCCGTGTCTGCCGCCTCCCGCACATCGCTGCCATTCGCCGTACCGCTCATCCTCGCTCCTCCCTCGTTGCCGCTCGCGTTTCGCCCGATCGGGCAAGGCCGAACGATACCATGGCACCCGGCACCCCCTCGCCGGGAGGAGGGGCGCAAGGGCGACGGTATAATGCGCCGCTGGCGCGCCCCGGAGCGATCACCGCAGCCAGCGTTGCCTTGTTTCCGGCTCATGGCCAATGTGCCCGCCAACGCCGTTCCGGCGCCGATTCGTAATTCATCCATGAGCATTGATCGTCTGTCCACCGGTGTCGCCGCGATTGCCGCGGCGCTGTCCCCTGTGCTGATGCTGACCCTGCAGGGCGGCACCGGCTACTGCTTCTTCGTCGTGCTGGCTTTCAGCCTGCTGTGGCTGAGCCAGGCGGAGAATCGCCATCGCAGCCGCACGCTGCTGCTGCGCTACAAGTGGTACGTCGTCGCGATGACGGCCTATCCGCTGGCGATCGGCCTCCAGGCGTTGCTGACCGGTGAGGTGCCGTCGCGCGCCTTCGATTCGCCGTCGCGCCTGCTGCTGTCCGTGCCGATCTTCCTGCTGCTGGCCGCGGTGCCGGCCGAGCGGCTGCGGCCCTTTCAATGGGGCTGTGTGATCGGCGCGCTGGGCGCCTGCTTCTGGTCCGTGCTGATCCTGTTCTCGCCCGCGGAGTGGGTGATGTCCGGGCGGGCCGGCAATCCCTTCACCAATCCGATTCCGTTCGGCGACACCGCGCTGGTGCTCGGCTTCATGGGCGCCATTCCGCTGGCCGAACGCGGCCGTCCGCGCTGGGAACTGGTTCTGCGGCTGCTGGGCCTGGCGGCGGGCTGCTATGCGTCCTATGCGTCGGAAAGCCGCGGCGGCTGGATCGCCATTCCGGTGATGCTGTGGGTCCTGCTGTGCCGCTTCGACCTGGCGCGCATGCGCCCGCGCCGGCTGATGCTGGTGTTTGCGGCCTCGCTGACGCTGGGCGCGATGGCGGCCCTGAACACGCCCGTGGTGCAGAGCCGCATTGCGGCGGCCACCTCGGATTTCGAGCGGCTGGCGCGCGGCGATGCCGATACCTCCATCGGCCTGCGGCTGCAGCTGTGGCAGGCGGCATGGACGCTGTTCGAGCGGGAGCCGGCGCTGGGCGTCGGCAAGGGCACGCTGAAGGACAGCCTGCAGGGACTGGCCGAACGCGGCGAGGCCTCGCCGGCGATCATCCATCCGCACGCGCACAACGAACTGTTCTCGACGCTGGCCGAGATGGGGCTGCTGGGCCTGGCGGTGCTGCTGCTGCTGTACTACGGCTCGACCGTCTATTTCTGGCGCCATCGCCATTCGCCCGATCCGGACATCGCCACCGCGGCCGCGATGGGCCTGGTGCTGACGCTGGGCACCGTGGTGTTCGGTCTGACCATCGATGTCTTCACGCTGGTGATGAACACCGCCTTCTTCGGGCTGACCTCCGCCACGCTGCTGGGCATCATCGCCAACCGCACGCAGCAGCTGGAAGCGGCGGCCGCAGCCGCCGCCCGCTCGCGCTGAGCGGACGCGTACCGGTACCTGTACCTGTACCTGTATCTGTAATACCTGTACCGGTCAGGCGCCGCCGAGCCGCAGCAGCGCATCGAGATGCGCGGCCGGTTCGGGGTTGTAGCGCAAATGCCAGCGCGGCTCGGCGATGCGCGCGCCGCCGTCCTTCGACCACGCCGCCGCCTCGCGCATGACGGCGGCAATGGCGGCCACGTCGCTGCGCGGGAAGCGCCGCGCCACCGCATCGTCCATCACCTCGAGGCAGGCGATATTGTCGGCCAGCAGCACCGGCGTGCCGCACAGCACCGATTCGATCCCCACCAGCCCGAACGGCTCGTAGCTGGACGCCAGCACGGTGAAATCGGCCGCGGCATAGAGCTCGGCCATATTGGCGCAGTAACCGAGCTCCCGCACGCCGGGCAGCGTCCTGCCGACCGGGCGTCCGGCGACCGCCAGCGTCGCATCGAGGCCGCTGTCGGCCAGCGCGCGGGCCAGCACGTCCAGGCCCTTGCGGGCATGGTCCGACGAGGGGAACAGGAACACCGGCGTGTCGCCGAAGCCGAAGCGCTGGCGCAGCGCCGCGCGCGCGGCATCGTCGACCGGCCGGAAGCGCGCGGTATCGACCGGCGGATAGAGCAGGGCGAGCCTTTCGGCGGGGACGCCATACAGCTCGGCCAGCTCGTCGGCCATCAATTGCGAATGCGCGACCACGTGGCGCGCGGCCGCGTAGTGGCGCGACTCCAGTTCGATCTGGCGCCGGTCCCAGAAGGTCGGCGCGCGGCCGGACGCGCGCAGGTAGCCGCGATGGGTGCCGCCGCAGATCGCCAGGTCGGCGCCGACCACGCGGTTGCAGCCGATCAGCAGATCGCAGTGGCGATGCGCGTCGCGCATGCCCCAGGAGAACGCCGTGTCGCGCATCTTGCCCGGCAGCCAGCGCACGCGCACCAGATGCCGGTCGACCTGCCCGTACTCGGGGATGTCGCCGTCGAAGCGGCGCGCGAACACCGCGGGGCGCTCGCCGCGCGCGATCAGGCCACGCGCCAGATCGAGCGCATAGCGTTCGAAGCCGCCGCCCTTGCCGAAGCGGTTGCAGGAGATGCCGATCTTCATGGACACGGATATCGGGACGGGAGGAAAGCGACAAAAGCCGAGGTCATGGGCCGCCCCGCGGTCATTGGCCGCCGGGCTGCTGCCGGCCCAGGTACCACAGCTTCAGGTATTTGTAATAGCTCGCCTGCGCGTTCATCAGCGCGACGCCGAAGCCTTCGGCGCCGTCGAGAATGCTGCGGCGAAGCAGCCAGGTCCGCAGGAAGGCCCACAGGCCATGCCCCGCGGCCGCCAGCGGCGTCGAGCGCTTGCCGCGGCTGAAGGCCTGGCGTGCGCCCGCCGACGAATAGCTGTCGATCTTGCGCAGCACGTCGGAGTAATCGCGATAGCTGTAGTGCGTCAGCGGCTCGCGCAGCCGGCCGAGCCGGCCCTGCACGATCAGGCTCTCGTGCACCAGCGCATCGCTGAAACGGCCGTGGCCGCGGCGGAACAGCCGCGTCACGTAATCGGGATACCAGCCGCCATGGCGGATGAAGCGGCCGCAGAACTGCGACAGCCGCGGCATTTCGTAGCCGTCGGCGCTGTCGCTGGCGATCGCGGCGAGAATCTCGTCGCGCAGCGCGGGGCTGACGCGCTCGTCGGCATCGATGCTGAGGATCCAGTCGCCGGTGGCGGCGTCGACCGCGCGGTTCTTCTGCGGGCCGAAGCCCGGCCAGTCCTCGGTCACGATCACGCGCGCGCCCATCTCCCGGGCAATCGCGGGGGTGGCGTCCGCGCTCATGCAATCCACTATAATCGCCTCGTCACACCACTTCACGCTCTCCAGACAGGCCTGGATATTGTGGGCTTCGTTGCGGGTGATGATGACGACGGAGAGTTTCATTGACGTGGTCGTATGGCCTGCTGTATGACGCGATCCAGCCGCGATCCGACCGCATTCGGCACGGTATCGCCCCGGTCGAGCGCGGCGCCATTGTACCCCGGCCCTTTTGTTGGCCCTTCGTCGGCCCCTTGTCGGCTCATGCCGGCCCGGCCCTGCCGGTGCCCGCTTCCGGTCTTCGGCCGGGCTCGCCGGCGCCTCTGATTATTCCGAAGGAGTGTTCTTGTCCCGCCCATCGACGCCAGGTGTGCAAACCATGCCCGCCCGACTCTGGTCCTACCTGCGCCCGGAGTTGCGCATCTTCATCGCCGCCATCGTTGCGATGGCCGTCGTGGCCGCCAGCGAAGGGGTGATCCCCAAGGTCGTCAACGATCTGCTGGACAAGGGCTTCGGCGGCGATTACGCCGGCAAGCTGTGGCATGTGCCGGCGATCCTGACCGGTGTCGCGCTGATCCGGGGCCTGGCCCAGTTCGCCTCCGGTTATCTGCTGAGCCTGATCTCCAACCGCGTGCTGCTGAAGATGCGGCTGCAGATGTTCGAGCGGATGCTGCATGTGCCGGCGATGTTCTTCCATCGCAATACCGCGGCATCGCTGATCAACGCGGTGATCTTCGAGGTCAACCAGGTGCTGCAGATCCTGACCAGCGTCTTCATCACGCTGGTGCGCGATTCGCTGACGGTGGTCGCGCTGTTGATCTACCTGTTCTACACCAACTGGCGGCTGACGCTGATCGTCGCGGTGATCCTGCCGGTGATCGGCTACCTGATGTCGAAGATCAACCGGCGCCTGCGCAAGCTCAACCGCGAGCACCAGACGCTGACCAACAGCGCCGCCTATGTCGTCGAGGAAGCGGCGGGCGGTTTCAAGGTCGTCAAGCTGCACGGCGGCGAGACCTACGAGCTGGCGCGCTTTCGCGCGATGGCCGAGCGGCTGAAGAACTATTCGATGCGGATGGCGGTCGCGGGCGGGCTGAACCAGCCGGTCACCGCGTTCCTGGCCGCGCTGGCGCTGTCGGTGATCATCACCATCGCGATGGTGCAGGCGCAGGGCAACCAGACCACGATCGGCGGCTTCACCGGCTTCGTGATGGCGATGCTGCTGCTGATCTCGCCGCTGAAGCATCTGACCGACATCAACCAGCCGCTGACGCGCGGCATGACCGCCGCCGAAATGATTTTCCGCCTGATCGACGAGCCGGTGGAGCCGCAGCAGGGCGGACTGCCGCTGGACCGCGCGCGCGGCGAGCTGGTGTTCGAGCGCGTCGGCTTCCGTTACGGCGACGCCGGGCGCCCCGCGCTGCAGGACGTGTCGCTGCGGGTCAGCCCGGGCGAGGTGCTGGCGCTGGTCGGTCCGTCCGGCAGCGGCAAGACCACGCTGGTCAATCTGGTGCCGCGCTTCTTCGATCCGACCGAAGGGCGCATCCTGCTCGACGGCCAGCCGCTCGACGCGCTGGTGCTGAAGGATCTGCGCCGCCAGATCGCCTTCGTCAGCCAGGACGTGGTGCTGTTCAACGACACCGTCGCCGCCAACGTGGCCTATGGCGTGCACTCGGCCGACCAGATCGACATGGCGCGGGTCGAGCGCGCGCTGGAGGCCGCCTACCTGACCGACGTGGTCAAGGGGCTGCCGGAGGGTCTGCAGACCAATATCGGCGATAACGGCATGAAGCTGTCGGGCGGCCAGCGCCAGCGCCTGGCGATCGCGCGCGCGCTGTACAAGGACGCGCCGATC
Source organism: Cupriavidus gilardii (assembly GCF_017598945.1). Classification (GTDB taxonomy): domain Bacteria; phylum Pseudomonadota; class Gammaproteobacteria; order Burkholderiales; family Burkholderiaceae; genus Cupriavidus; species Cupriavidus gilardii_E. The sequence continues at coordinate 31,310 of NZ_JAGFTW010000006.1, read as the reverse complement.
CTGATCCTGGACGAGGCCACCTCGGCGCTGGACTCGGAGTCCGAGCGCCAGGTCCAGGCCGCGCTGGAATCGCTGATGGTCGGCCGCACCACGCTGGTGATCGCGCACCGGCTGTCGACCATCGAGAACGCCGACCGCATCGCGGTGCTGGATCAGGGACGCATCGCCGAGCACGGCACCCATGCCGAGCTGCTGGCCGCGAACGGCCTGTACGCCGGGCTGCACCGCATCCAGTTCGCCACGCAGTAGGCCCGCCGCGCGGTTCGGCGCCGGCCGGCAAGGCTTGGCGTGCTGCCGTGGCTGGCCGATACTGTGGCAGGCCTCGCGCACCGCGCGGGGCCATGCCGATAGACGGATAGACCGGAAACCACCGAGGAGACATCGATGAGCGAATCGCAGCAAGCCAGTCCGTCCTCGACTGCATCGGCCGACAGGCCGATCAGCCGCTACCCCGTGCCGACGCTGGAGCAGGTGCCCGACGATATCCGCGAGCGGATTCTGGCGGTGCAGGAGAAGGCCGGCTTCGTCCCCAATGTGTTCCTCGCGCTCGCGCACCGTCCGGCCGAGTTCCGCGCCTTCTTCGCCTATCACGACGCGCTGATGGACAAGGAGGGCGGGCTGACCAAGGGCGAGCGCGAGATGATCGTGGTCGCTACCTCGGGCGTCAACCAGTGCCTCTATTGCGTGGTCGCCCACGGCGCGATCCTGCGCATCTACGAGAAGAAGCCGCTGCTGGCCGACCAGGTCGCGGTCAACTATCGCAAGGCCGATCTTCCGCCGCGCCAGCGCGCGATGCTCGATTTCGCGATGAAGGTCTGCCAGGCCTCGCACGAGATCGACGAAGCGGATTTCGAGGTGCTGCGCGCGCATGGCTTCTCCGACGAGGACGCCTGGGATATCGCCGCGATCACCGCCTTCTTCGGCCTGTCCAACCGCATGGCCAACACCATCGGCATGCGTCCCAACGATGAGTTTTTCCTGATGGGGCGCGTGCCGAAGGCCAAGCCGTAGTCCGGTTGCGAAACCGGCCGTCTCGCCCGCGGGCGGCAGATGCCGCCCGCTCCCGACCTGCAAGGAGATTGCATGCCACGGATCGTCGACCGATCGTTTCTTTCCTCGCTTCTTTCGTCGTTTCTTGCCGCGCTTGTTCCCCTGCTTCGTCCTCGCCGGAACGGCATCGGCCGGCTGGCCTGCGCGGCAACCGGCGTGACCCTGCTGGCAGCCTGCGCCAGCGAACCGCCGCCGGGACCGCCGCCGCCGCCGATGGGCGGTGCCGGTACGCCGCAAGGCTGCGCCGCCGACAAGATGGCCGACGACGCGCTGGTCGGCAAGCCGGAGGCCGAGGCGATCGCGCTGCTGGACGGCTGCGCCTGGCGCATCGGCCAGCGCGACGCGCAGCAGTTCCCCGGCACCATGGATTACCGTCCGGACCGCCGCACGCTGGGCATCGCGGGCGGCCTGGTGGTCTGGGTCAAGCGGGGCTGAAAGGGCGGCGCCGGGCGCCGGCGTCCTTGCCGGCGCCGGTTTCGTACGTTGCGCGGCGGGTCTACTTGACCTGCGCGCACATGCCGCTGGCCGGGTCGAACATCACCGGCCACGCTTCTTCATAGATTCCCGGCGTACAACGCTTCTGGCAATTGGCATGGGCCAGCGTGACGCGCCGCGGGTCCTGCCACACCATCAGCTTGCAGCCGCTGTCGTCGCGCGCGACCAGCTCGATATGCGGAGCCTTCTGGACCTGCCGGAACTCGCTCAGATCGAAGGCGCACGAGCCGCGGCGCCGGGGCACCCACAGTTTCCAGTTCAGCGCCTGCACCTCGTTGGCGGTCACGCGCACGCGCGCTTCTTCGCGAAAGCCGTCGTCCTCGGTGCGGCTGCAATAGCCGGCCAGCTCGATCACGCGCGCGGCAATCGGTGGCGGAGGGGCGGGTGTGACCTGGCGTTCGGGCGCCGCCGGGGGCAACGAGGGCGCGCGCTTGGCCAGTTCCTGCACGGGCGCACAGCCCGGTAACGCCAATGTTGCGGCAAGCAGCAGGCCTGCCCATGGCGCGATCCGCCGCGCCGACGGCCCTTGGGCCATTGCGTCAATCCAGCGTGTCATCGTCCGCTCTCCGCCGCCGCACCAGGCGCGCGCCATCCTTGTCTCCGTTATAGAAGATCGCCGTGCAGTTGGTCATGCGGTCTGACCCTGAGAGCGCGTTCGACGCCGTCGTCCGCGGCGATCGGCCAATATCGCTTGTCGTTGCCGAACTGCGATGCGAAGGGCCGAATGTGAAAGCGGTGGTGCGACCGGACCGCGATGCTCTGAGCCCTGGCGGATTCGCGTCGAACGCCGATGCTGCCGCCAGGCCTCCTTCAAACACCGTCACGGAGATCGGTATGAACGTCAATATGCGTCCGAGTGCGACCAACCACGCAGCCCCTCAGGGCGGGCCATCCGCCGCCACCACACCGGCCGACCCGCGCAGCGTGCCGCTGTCATCGCCGCAGGTCGGCGCGACGGTTGCGGCCGCGACGCCGGCAAAGGGCGCGCAGCCTCACGACAGGGCGCCGTTGGTCGCCGCGCCAAATGCGAAACGGCCAAAGGCGGAACGGCCAGACGCGGATCGGTTCACGGACCGGCTGAAACACATGGTGTGGTTGCTGGTGCGGCCCTTCGCAACGTCGCAGCACCCGCTACCAGCCACGCGGCGAATACTGGGGCACGTGCTTGTCACCGGCGCCCAGGTTGCCTTGGTCGGCAGCGGTCTGGCCATGTTGATCATGGGCGTGGGGGTGGTCCCGGCCGCGATTGCCGGCGCGGCGTGCCTCGTGCTGATAGGTGCCGCCGTCGTGATGTCAGTGCGGTACGCGCGCTCGCGCCTGCATGCCGCTCCATCGACCGACGAGGCCGCCCGCAGGGAATGATGTCTTCGGGTGGCCGCAGCGTGCCGCGGCACGCCGGGCGCGGCGGCCACCCGCCTACATCAGGATGATGTCGTACTGCTCCTGATGGAAGGTCGATTCGACCTGCAGCGAAATCGGCTTGCCGATGAAGTCGCCCAGCATCGCCATATGCTGGCTTTCCTCTTCGAGGAAGAGGTCGATCACTTCCTGCGAGGCCAGGATGCGGAACTCGCGCGGATTGAACTGGCGCGACTCGCGCATGATCTCGCGCAGGATCTCGTAGCAGACCGTGCGCGGCGTCTTGACCTGGCCCTTGCCCTGGCAGACCGGGCACTGTTCGCACAGCACGTGCGCCAGCGATTCGCGGGTGCGCTTGCGCGTCATCTCGACCAGCCCGAGCTGCGAAAAGCCGTTGACGGTGATGCGGGTGCGGTCGCGCGACAGCGCCCGCTTCAGTTCCGACAGCACCGCGTCGCGATGCTCGACATTCTCCATGTCGATGAAGTCGATGATGATGATGCCGCCCAGATTGCGCAGCCGCAGCTGGCGCGCGATCGTGTGCGCCGCTTCGAGATTGGTCTTGAAGATGGTGTCGTCGAAATTGCGGGCGCCGACATAGCCGCCGGTGTTGACGTCGATCGTCGTCATCGCCTCGGTCTGGTCGATCATCAGATACCCGCCCGACTTCAGATCGACGCGCCGCGACAGCGCGCGCTCGATTTCCGCGTCGATATTGAACAGGTCGAAGATCGGCCGCTCGCCGGTGTAGTGCGACAGCCGCGGCAGCACCGCGGGCGTGTATTCCTGCGCGAACTCGACCAGCTTCTGGTAGTTCTCGCGCGAGTCGACCTGGATCACGCCGGTGGCGTCGTTGACAAAATCGCGCAGCACGCGCTGGGCCAGGCTCAGGTCCTGATAGAGCAGGCTGGGCGCCGGCAGCGTGGTGGCGTTGAGCCGGATCGCGCCCCAGATCTTGCGAAGGTAGGCGATGTCGTTGCCCAGCTCCTCGTCGGTCGCCTCTTCGGCGATGGTGCGCACGATGAAGCCGCCGCGCTCGTCCTCGGGCACCAGCCCCTGCACGCGGGCACGCAGCGCCTCGCGATCGACCTCGCCTTCGATCCGTTGCGAGATGCCGATATGGGGGTCCTGCGGCAGATAGACCAGCGTGCGGCCGGCGATGCTGACCTGGGTCGACAGCCGCGCGCCCTTGGTGCCGATCGGGTCCTTGATCACCTGCACCATCAGCGCCTGGCCTTCGAACAGCGTCTTCTCGATCGCCAGCTGCGTGCTGCCGTTGCGGTCCGGTTCGCGCCGGTGCCAGATATCGGCGACGTGCAGGAAGGCCGCGCGCTCGAGCCCGATGTCGATGAAGGCCGATTGCATGCCGGGCAGCACGCGCACCACCTTGCCCAGATAGATATTGCCGACCAGTCCGCGCGTCAGCGTGCGCTCGACATGAAGCTCCTGCACCGCGGCCTGCTGCACGATGGCCACGCGCGTTTCCTGCGGGGTGATATTGACGAGGATGTCTTCGGTCATGTTGTGTGCGATCCGTCGCCGGCTGGCTGGCTCGTCCGCTGTTCTCTGTCGCGGCGGAGCAGGTTGGTCCCCTGGATGCCTGGCGGCGCGGTCGGCGGGCGACCCGGCGCCATGTTCGGCGTTGCTCGGGCGGTGCGCTTCAGAAGCGCAGGCCGGCCTGTCGCAACAGCGCTGCCGTCTCGAACAGGGGCAGGCCCATGATACCCGAATAGCTTCCCGCGATCCGCTGCACGAACTCGGCGGCGCGGCCCTGGATGCCGTAGGCGCCGGCCTTGCCGAGCGGCTCGCCGCTGGCCACGTAGCGCGCGATCTCGTCCTCGCGCATCGCGCGGAAGCTGACCTCGGAGATCGACAGCGCATGGTGCGCGCCGAGGGTCGAGACCACGGTCACCGCGGTCAGCACCCGATGCGTGGTGCCGGACAGCGCCGTCAGCATCGCCGCGGCGTCGTCGGCATGCTCCGGCTTGCCGAGGATGCGGCCGCCCAGGCAGACCGTGGTGTCGGAGGTCAGGATCGGCGCGTCGGGCAGCGCGCGGCGTTCGCGGCGGCGCAGCGCGGCCTCGGCCTTCAGCGCGCAGACGCGCTGCACGTAGTCATCCGGCGTTTCGCCGGGCAGCACCGCTTCGAGCGCCTCGGCGTCTTCGTCGTCGTCGGGCAGCAGCAGCTGGTATGACACGCCGAGCTGGGTCAGCAGCTCGCGGCGGCGAGGGCTTTGGGAGGCGAGGTAGAGGACGTCGTGGAGCACGGTGGCACGGGCGCGGAGGAGCGCGGTGGGACGTTGTGGGTGGGACGAGGGTGGGACGAACGCAGGGGCCGGCGACCGGGAGCGGGCGATGGCAGGTCAGACCCGATGGTAAGGGTGGTTCTGCGTGACGGTCCAGGCGCGGTACAGCTGCTCGGCCAGCAGCACGCGCACCATGCCGTGCGGCAGCGTCAGGCTGGACAGCCGCAGCAGCGTCTGCGCGCGGGCCTTCAGCGCCGGATCGAGGCCGTCCGCACCGCCGATCAGAAAGGCGACATCGCCGCCCTCGCGCTGCCAGCCGGTCAACTGTTCGGCCAGCTGCATCGTGGTCAGGTCGCGGCCGCGTTCGTCCAGCGCGACGATGCGGCACTGGCGCGGCAGCGCGGCCTCGATGCGCGCGGCCTCGCGCTGCATCACGGTCGCCGCGTTGTTGCTGGCGGTGCGGGCCTCTGGCTTGATCTCGCGCAGCACGATGCGCAGCTCCGGCGGCATGCGCTTGGCATACTCGGCGAAGCCCGCCTCGATCCAGGCCGGCATCTTGTGCCCGACCGCGACGATCAGCAACTGCACGGCGGCGCGCTGCGACAGCGTGGCCCGGCTCAGGCCGAGCGGGTGGTGCGCTTGCGCGGCGCCGCGGTCTTGGCGGCGGCGCTGCGCGTGGTGCTGGTCTTGGCGGCGGTGCGGGTGCCGGTGCCGGTTCCCGTCCTGGCCGCGGTCTTGGCGGCCGTCGTGGCCGTCTTGGCGGCGGTCTTGGTCGCCGTCTTGCGCGCGGCGCCGGTACCGCTGCCGGTGCCCGTGCGTGCCGCCGTCTTGCGTGCCGGCGCGGCGCCGCTGCTGCTGGTGGTGCGGGGTCGGGCGACCGGCTTGCGCTGGGTGGCGATCGCGTCCGGATCGGTGTCCTCGTGACCCATCGGCGGCGACGGCTCCTTCATGCCTTCGGGCAGGCGGGCCAGCGCCGGACGTTCGCCGACGGCGCGGCGGGTGCTGCGGCGCGGCGCCTTTTCCTCTGCGTCCTCGTCCTCGTCCATCGGCTCGCTGGCCTTTGCCAGCCCCTTGGCGGCACCGAGCTTGAGCCGCACCGGCTTGTCGCCCCAGATTTCTTCGAGGTTGTAGTACTGGCGCAGCTGCGGCTGCAGGATATGCACCACCGCGTCGCCGCAGTCGACCAGCACCCATTCGCCGGTCTCCATGCCTTCCACCGCGATGATGTGGCCGCCGGCTTCCTTGACGGTGTCGCGTACCGAGGCGGCCAGCGCCTTGGTCTGCCGGTTCGAGGTGCCGCTGGCGATCACCACGCGGTCGAACAGTTCGGTCAGGTGCGAGGTGTCGAACACCTTGATGTCCTGTGCCTTGACGTCCTCGAGGCCATCGACGATGGCGCGTTGCAGTTTGCGAATATCCATGGTGCCTTGGTGGTGCCCTTGTATTTTGTCAGCGAGGGATCGGTGGCCGTAGCCGCGTCCCGGGCCAGTGCTACGGGCCGGCCCGGTTCCACGGTCCTGCTCAGTCCTGGCGATAGAGTCCGTAGGTGGCGATGTAGTGTGCCACGCCCGGGGGGAGTTGGTCATCCGCGCGCTGGCCGGCGGCGAGGCGCTGGCGCAGGGCGGTGGAGGAGAGGTCGACGGCGAGCGTCTGGTCGATCCACATCCGGCCGGAGGGCGTGGATTGTATCAGGTGCGCGTCGGCGCGGCGCTGGGCCAGCGCTTCGCGCACCGGGCCATCGAGCTGGTCCAGCGCGAAGCCGGGCCGGGTCGCGACGCACAGGTGGACGTAGTCGAGCAGGTCCTCCCAGCCGTGCCAGGTGTGCAAGCGCAGCAACTGGTCGGCGCCCATCAGCCAGGCGAGCGACGTCTGCGGACCGAATTGCTCGCGCAGCTGGCGCACCGTATCGATGGTGTAGCTCGGGCCGGCGCGATCGACCTCCATGCGGCTGGCGTGGACCCGCGCCGGCGCGTCGGCCAGCGCCGCGGCGGCCAGCTCCGTCATCGCCAGCCGGTCGGCGGCCGGCGTCACGTCGTTGCCTTTCTGCCACGACTGGCCGGTGGGGATCCACAGCAGCTCGTCCAGTTGCAGATGGTCGATGCACAGCCGCGCCAGCGCCAGGTGGCCGACATGGGGCGGGTCGAAGGTGCCGCCGAGGATGCCGAGGCGGTAGAGGCGGTGGGTGTTCATCGACAAGGTTCGGACCGGGTTCAGACCCACTCGCGCGCCGGCAGGAAGTCGGTGTACAGCGCGGCTTCGGCGCTGCCCGGCTCGGGCTGCCAGTCGTAGCGCCAGGCGGCCTGCGGCGGCATCGACATCAGGATCGATTCGGTGCGGCCGCCCGATTGCAGGCCGAACAGCGTGCCGCGGTCGAACACCAGGTTGAATTCGACATAGCGGCCGCGGCGATAGGCCTGGAAGTCGCGTTCGCGCGCGCCGTAGGGCGTGTCCTTGCGCGCCTGCAGGATCGGCAGGTAGGCATCGAGAAAGCCGTCGCCGACCGCGCGCATCATCGCGAAGCTGTCGTCGAAGCCGAGCTCGGAGAAGTCGTCGAAGAACACGCCGCCGACGCCGCGTGCCTCGCCCCGATGCTTCAGGAAGAAGTACTCGTCGCACCAGCGCTTGAAGCGCGGATAGAGCTCGGCGCCGAACGGATCGAGCGCGCGCTTGCAGGTGGCGTGGAAATGCCGGCAGTCGTCGGCATTGCCGTAGTAGGGCGTCAGGTCCATGCCGCCGCCGAACCACCAGACCGGCTCGGCGCCTTCCTTGACCGCCAGGAAGCAGCGCACGTTCATATGGACCGTGGGCACGTAGGGGTTGCGCGGATGGAACACCAGCGACACGCCCATCGCCTCGAAGCCGCGCCCGGCCAGTTCGGGCCGGTTGGCGCTGGCCGACGGCGGCAGCGCGTCGCCGCGCACGTGCGAGAAGCCGACGCCGGCGCGCTCCATCACCGCGCCGCCTTCGAGGATGCGGGTGCGGCCGCTGCCGCGCAGGCGCTCGGTGGGCGGTTTTTCCCAGGCATCGGTGGCGAACGGCTGCCCGTCGATGGCGGCGACGGCATCCGTGATGCGGTCTTGCAGACCCAACAGATAGGCGCGGACTGCCTGGGAATCGATCATCAGCATGGTCAGGATTGTAGCCGCTGCCCCGTCATGGTGCGGCGGGGTAGGCACGCGGGGCGGTGGCGTCCAGGTTTTTCTCCCCTCTCCCGCTTGCGGGAGAGGGGCGGGGGAGAGGGCAAGGGCATCGCGCATGCCGACGTGGCTTGAAACCACCCCCTCTCCCCGGCCCTCTCCCCCTGAGGGGGAGAGGGAGAACAACTGGAAGCCGCCCTGAAGGGGGAGGGAGAACGACATCGGGGCGGAGCAACGTCGGCGAGCCGACGAAGCACCAATTCCTCAGCGCTTGATCGCCCGATACCCGATGTCCGAGCGGTACTGCATGCCGTCGAAGTGGATCTGCTGGGCCGCCGCATAGGCCGCGCGCTGCGCCGCCTTGACGGTATCGGCCAGACCCACCACGCACAGCACGCGGCCGCCGTTGGTCAGCAGCTTGCCGTCCGCCAGCGTGGTGCCGGCGTGGAAGGTCACGCTGTCGTCGGTTTCGGCCGGGATGCCGGTGATCAGGTCGCCCTTGCGCGGCGCGTCGGGGTAGCCGTGCGCGGCCATCACCACGCCCAGCGCCGTGCGGCGGTCCCAGTCGAGCTCGACCGCGTCGAGCCGGCCGTTGACGGCGTGCTCCATCACGTCGAACAGATCGGTCTTGAGCCGCGCCATGATCGGCTGCGTCTCGGGATCGCCCATGCGGCAGTTGAATTCGAGCGTCTTCGGATTGCCGTCGCGATCGATCATCAGGCCCGCGTACAGGAAGCCGGTGTACGGGATGCCGTCCTTCTCCATGCCGCGCACGGTCGGCATGATGATCTCGCGCAGCACCCGCGCATGCAGCGCCGGCGTGACCACCGGCGCGGGCGAGTAGGCGCCCATGCCGCCGGTATTGGGGCCGGCGTCGCCGTCGAGCAGGCGCTTGTGGTCCTGACTCGTGGCCAGCGCCAGCACATTGGCGCCGTCGACCATCACGATGAAGCTCGCTTCCTCGCCCTCGAGGAATTCCTCGATCACGACGCGCGCGCCGGCATCGCCGAGCTTGTTGTCGGCCAGCATCATGTCGACCGCGGCGTGCGCCTCTTCCAGCGTGGTGGCGACCACCACGCCCTTGCCGGCGGCCAGGCCATCGGCCTTGATCACGATCGGCGCGCCCTGCGCGTCGAGATAGGCGTGCGCCTGCGCCGCGTCGCTGAAGGTCTGGTAGGCGGCGGTCGGAATCTGATGCCGGTGCATGAAGGCCTTGGCGAAGTCCTTCGACGACTCGAGCTGCGCGGCCGCGCGGCTCGGGCCGAAGATGCGCAGGCCGCGCGCGCGGAACACGTCGACGATGCCGGCCGCCAGCGGCGCCTCGGGACCGACCACGGTGAAATGCACGCCCTCGCTTTGCGCGAACTCGGCCAGCGCCGCCGGATCGGTCACGGGGACGTTCTGCAGCCGCTTGTCCAGCGCCGTGCCGCCGTTGCCCGGCGCCACGTAGACGACCTGCACCTTGGGCGACTGGGCCAGTTTCCAGGCCAGCGCGTGTTCACGTCCGCCCGAGCCGACAACCAATACTTTCATGATCCACTGCCAGAAGATAAAGCTTTGGGGACGGCGGCCGCTGCATCGAATCGGCGACGGCCGCCGGGGAGAGGGGAGGGGCGGATGCGCCGGCTCAGTCCTCGATCACCGCGTTGGTGAAGACTTCCTGCACGTCGTCGAGGTTTTCCAGCGCGTCGAGCAGCTTCTGCATCTTGACGGCATCGTCGCCGGTGAAGCTGACTTCGTTCTGCGGCTTCATCACGACGTCGGCGACCTCGGCCTTGAAGCCGGCCGCTTCCAGCGCCGTCTTGACGGTGCCGAAATCGTTGGGCGGGCAGGTGACCTCGATCGCGCCGTCCTCGTGCGTCACGACATCGTCGGCACCGGCCTCGAGCGCGGCTTCCATCAGCTTGTCCTCGGGCGTGCCCGGCGCGAACAGGAACTGGCCGCAGTGCGTGAACATGAAGGCCACCGAACCCTCGGTGCCCATGTTGCCGCCGTGCTTGGAGAAGGCGTGGCGCACTTCGGCGACGGTACGGGTGCGATTGTCCGTCAGGCAATCGACGATGATCGCGGCGCCCGACAGGCCGTAGCCCTCGTAGCGGATTTCCTCGTAGCTGGCGCCTTCCAGACCGCCCACGCCGCGCTGGATCGCGCGCTGGATGTTGTCCTTGGGCATGTTGGCATCCATGGCCTTGTCCATGGCCAGGCGCAGGCGGGGATTGGAGTCGGGCTCGCCGCCGCCGAGCTTGGCGGCGACGGTGATTTCCTTGATCAGGCGGGTCCAGATCTTGCCGCGCTTGGCGTCGGCGGCGGCTTTCTTATGCTTGATATTGGCCCATTTGGAATGACCGGCCATGTTTCTCTCCGAGGCGGAACAGGTACGCGAGGCGTGCAGCGCGGCAAGGGCAGCATGGCCGAAGGTTGGCGGCCGGACCGGCGGGCGCTCGAGCACGCCCACTCGGCCTGTTGCGATGCACGCGCCGGTGATGGAATCATCAGCGGCAGGCCATGACTGCTGGCAATCACTGCTGGATATAATCAGCCCGGGATTTTATCACGCGGCCCTGCGCGCCAGACCGCCGGCCCGGCCCTTGCCGCGCCGGGGCGAGGCGGGCGTGATGGCGCCACACCCGCGCCACACCCGCGCCACACCCGCGCCCCAGTATCGCCGCCCCATCGCCTCATCATCCACCGGAGCCCCAGCATGGCCGACCCCATCGTTATCGCCAAGAACGCCCAGCATGAACTGGCCCTGCTGCCACAGATGGGCAATCGCCACGGCCTGATCACCGGGGCCACCGGCACCGGCAAGACCGTGACGCTGCAAACGCTGGCGCAGGGCTTCTCCCGGCTCGGCGTGCCGGTCTTCATGGCCGACGTCAAGGGCGACCTGACCGGCATCTCGCAGCCCGGCCAGCTGTCCGACAAGCTCGGCAAGCGGCTGGCCGACCTGGGCCTGCCCGAACCGGCCTGGGGCGCCTGCCCGACCACGCTGTGGGACGTGTTCGGCGAGAAGGGCCATCCGGTGCGCGCCACCGTGTCCGACATGGGCCCGCTGCTGCTCTCGCGCATGCTCGAGCTCAACGACACCCAGCAGGGCGTACTGAACCTGGTGTTTCGCATCGCCGACGCCAACGGCCTGCTGCTGCTCGACGCCAAGGACCTGCGCGCGATGCTGCAGTACGTCGGCGACAACGCCGGCCAGTTCACCACCGAGTACGGCAATATCTCGGCCGCGTCGATCGGCGCGATCCAGCGCGGCCTGGTCGCGCTCGAATCGCAGGGCGCCGATGTGTTCTTCGGCGAGCCGATGCTGAACCTGGACGACTTCATGCAGACCGACAAGGGTCTGGGCATGGTCAATATCCTGGCCGCCGACAAGCTGCTGCACGCGCCGCGGCTGTACGCGACCTTCCTGCTGTGGCTGCTGTCGGAGCTGTTCGAGAAGCTGCCCGAGGCCGGCGACCTCGACAAGCCCAAGCTGGTGTTCTTCTTCGACGAGGCGCATCTGCTGTTCAACGATGCGCCCAAGGCGCTGCTGGAGAAGATCGAGCAGGTGGTGCGGCTGATCCGCTCGAAGGGCGTCGGCGTGTACTTCGTCACGCAGAACCCGGTCGATATTCCGGACACGGTGCTGGGGCAGCTCGGCAACCGCGTCCAGCATGCGCTTCGCGCATTCACGCCGCGCGATCAGAAGGCGGTCAAGGTGGCGGCGACCACGATGCGCGCCAATCCCGAGCTCGATCTGGAGAAGGCGATCGGCGAGCTCGCGGTGGGCGAGGCGCTGATCTCGCTGCTCGACGCCAAGGGCACGCCCGGCATCACGCAGCGCGCGTGGGTGCTGGCGCCGGGCAGCCGCATCGGCCCGATCGACGAGGCCGAGCGCAAGCAGTTGCTGGCCTCGTCGCTGGTGGCGGGCACCTACGAGAAGGCGGTCGATCGGGAATCGGCCTACGAGCGGCTCAAGGGCAGGGTCGCGCAGAGCGGCGAGGCGCCGGCCGCGCAGAACGGCGGGGGGCAGAACGCAGGACAGGCGGCGGGTCAGCCGAGCGGTGAACGCGGCTGGCTGGACGAGGCCGGCGATCTGTTCGGCGGCCTGACGCGCGGCACCGGCAAGACCGGCCGCGGCGATTCGATCCTCGAATCGATGGCCAAGTCGGCGGCCCGCACGGTGGGCTCCCAGGTCGGCCGCGAGCTGATCCGCGGCGTGCTGGGCAGCCTGCTGGGGTCGGGGCGCAAGCGCCGGTAGCGAGGGACGCTGCCCTCTCCCCCGGCCCCTCTCCCGCGGTGCGGGAGAGGGGAGCAGACCCACCGACATCGAGGCGCCCGCCCGGTTTTCTCCCCTCTCCCGCTTGCGGGAGAGGGGTCGGGGGAGAGGGAAAGCCCCCCGGCCCCCCGCCTCAGTTCTTGGTACCGAACAACCGGTCGCCCGCATCCCCCAGGCCCGGCACGATGTACGCGTGCTCGTCCAGATGGCTGTCGAGCGAGGCCACGTACAGCTTCACGTTCGGGTGGGCCTTGTGGAAGACCTCGACGCCTTCGGGCGCCGCCACCAGCGCGACGAACGTGATCGCCTGGTCCTTGACGCCGCGGCGCTTGAGCACATCGACCGCATGCGCCGCCGAATAGCCGGTGGCGACCATCGGGTCGCACAGGATGAAGCTGCGATCCTCCAGGGCGGGCAGCCGCACCAGATATTCGACCGGACGATGATGTTCGTCGCGATAGACGCCGATATGGCCGATCCGCGCCGACGGGATCAGTTCGACCAGGCCGTCGCTCATGCCGACGCCGGCGCGCAGCACCGGCACGATGGTCAGCTTCTTGCCGGCGATCACCGGCGCCTCCATGCTGACCAGCGGCGTCTCGATATGGCGCGTGGTCAGCGGCAGGCTGCGCGTGATTTCGTAACCCATCAGCAGCGTGATTTCGCGCAGCAGCTCGCGAAAGGTCCGCGTCGACGTGTCGCGGTCGCGCATGTGCGACAGCTTGTGCTGGATCAGCGGGTGGTCGAGGATGAACAGATTGGGGAAACGCGGATCTTGCTTCATGGCGGGTAGCGGCTGGCGGTGAGGGCAGGGCGGAGTCCGGGGGATCGCCCCGATGGTGCCGGATTGTAATGGATGGGCTTCCGGATGGGCTCCCCGCGGTCCGCGCGGGCGGCAACGACCGTGACGGCGTCCGATGCCTTTGCGCCTTTTGACATACAATCCTCGCGTCTGTCCGGCGGCATTGTCGGGCGGCCATGCCAGACATTTCCCGACGTAGTGCCTTGCCGCGCCCGCCTGTCGGCGACCGTGCGCGGACAGGCCGTTTGCACCATACCCGTGCCCGCTTCCCAGAAATCCCTCGCCAGCCCCGCCAGCGCGTCCGCCGGTGCGCGGCAGCGCACCGGGCTTGCCGTCGCCGCCATCGGCGCGGTGCTGTTCTCCGGCAAGGCCATCGTCGCCAAGCTGATGTACCGCTACAACGTCGACGCCGTGATGGTGATCACGTTGCGCATGCTGTTCGCGGTGCCGCTGTTCATGGCGATCGGCTGGTGGCAGTCGATGCGGCTGCCGCCGCTGTCGTGGGCCGACCGCGCCCGCGTGCTGATGCTCGGCTTCATCGGCTATTACCTGTCGAGCTTTCTCGATTTCCTCGGCCTGCAATACATCACCGCGGGGCTGGAACGGCTGATCCTGTTCCTGACGCCGTCCTTCGTGGTGCTGGCCACCGCCTTCGGTTTCAAGCGCCATATCAGCCGCCAGCAGTGGATCTCGCTGCTGCTCGCCTACGCCGGCATCCTGCTGGTGCTGGCCCACGATCTGGACGTCAGCGGCAGCAAGGTCTGGCTCGGGGCCGCGCTGGTGCTCGGCAGCGCGGTCAGCTATGCGGTCTATCTGATTGCCAGCGGCGAGCTGGTGGCGCGCATCGGCTCGCTGCGGCTGGTCGCCTATGCGATGTGCGTGTCGACCGCCTGCTGCGTGGTGCAATATCTGGTGCTGGGACGCCCCTGGCGCGAGCTGCTGCAGCCGGCGCCGGTGATGTGGCTGTCGGTGATCAACGCCGTCTTCTGCACCGTGCTGCCGGTGTCGCTGACGATGATGGCGGTGGCACGCATCGGCGCGCCGATGGCATCGCAGGCCGGCATGATCGGCCCGGTGTCGACGCTGTTCCTCGGCTTCTGGCTGCTGGGCGAGCCGATCACGCTGGTGCAGCTGGCAGGCAGCGCGCTGGTGATGGGCGGCATCTATCTGCTGTCGCGCAGCAAGGCTGCGCGGACCTGAGCGGGCGCCGACGCGCGCTCGATCGATTTGAACAACTGGCGAATCAAGGAGAAGGGAGCATGGATTTCGGATTGCGAGGCAAGCATGCGCTGGTGTGCGGCGCCAGCAAGGGCCTGGGCTTTGCGTGCGCGGACGCCTTGGCGGCCGAGGGCGTCGACGTGGTGATCGTCGCGCGTGGCGCCGAGGCGCTGGAGAAGGCCGCCGCCGACCTGCGCGCGCGCCATGGCCGCCGCGTGATCGCGGTGGCGACCGACATCACCACGCCGGAAGGCCGCCAGCAGGCGCTCGACGCCGTGGCCAAGCTGGGCGATCTCGACATCCTGGTCAACAACGCCGGCGGCCCGCCGCCGGGCAATTTCCGCGACTGGAACCGCGAGGACTGGATCGCCGCGCTCGACGCCAACATGCTCACGCCGATCGAGCTGATCAAGGCCACCGTCGACGGCATGATCGCGCGCAAGTGGGGCCGCATCATCAACATCACCAGCGGCGCGGTCAAGGCGCCGATCGATGTGCTCGGCCTGTCCAACGGCGCGCGTTCGGGCCTGACGGGCTTCGTCGCGGGCGTGGCGCGCGAGGTCGCCCAGCATGGCGTGACCATCAACAACCTGCTGCCGGGGCCGTTCAATACCGACCGCCTGTACAAGACCATGGAAGGCGCGGCGAAGAAGGCCAACCTGACGGTCGACGAGGTCGCGCAACGCCGCGCCGCGCAGAATCCGTCGCGCCGCTTCGGCGACCCGGCCGAGTTCGGCGCGACCTGCGCGTTCCTGTGCAGCAAGCAGGCGGCCTACATCACCGCGCAGAACATCCTGCTGGACGGCGGCGCCTACCCGGGCACCTTCTGAGCGCGCGCATGACGACCACCCCCGTCGCGGCGGTTCCGCCGCGCATCGCGCTGATCGCGCACGACCGCAAGAAGGACGACATCGTCGCCTTCGCCCGCCGCCATCGCGACTTTCTCGTGCACTGCGAACTGCTGGCCACCGGCACCACCGGCGGCCGGCTGATCGACGAGGTGGGGCTGACGGTCACGCGCATGCTGTCCGGCCCGTGGGGCGGCGACCTGCAGATCGGCGCGCAGCTCGCCGAGGGCCGCGTCGCCGCGGTGATCTTCCTGCGCGACCCGATGACCCCGCAGCCGCACGAGCCCGATATCAACGCGCTGGTGCGCGCCTGCGACGTGCACGACGTGCCGTGCGCCACCAATGTGGCGACCGCCGACATGCTGATCGCCGAAATGCGGCGGCGTACCGTGACGCCAGCGGCCTGAGCGGCAGTCCCGATCCGATCATCCCAAGGAGAACCGAACCATGAGCAAAGCCATCCGCATCTTCGAGAACGGCGGTCCTGACGTGATGCAGTGGGTCGACGTCGAGGTCGGCGAACCCGGACCCGGCGAGATCCGCATCCGGCAGGAGGCGGTCGGCCTGAACTATATCGACGTCTACTTCCGCACCGGGCTCTACAAGCAGCCGCTGCCGGGCGGGATCGGCATGGAAGGCGCCGGTGTGGTCGAGGCGGTCGGGCCCGGCGTCACGCATCTGCGCGAAGGCGACCGCGTCGCCTATGCCGGCCGACCCACCGGCGCCTATGCCCAGGTGCGCGTGATGCCGGCCGATATCGTCGTCAGGCTGCCGGACGACATCTCGTTCGAGCAGGCCGCCGCGATGATGCTGCAGGGGATGACCGTGCAGTATCTGGTGCGCGATACCTACCGCGTGCAGCCCGGCGACACGGTGCTGCTGCACGCCGCGGCCGGCGGCATCGGCCTGATCGCGTCGCAATGGCTGAAGGCGCTGGGCGCGACCGTGATCGGCACCGTCGGCAACGACGACAAGGCCGCGCTGGCGCGCGCGCATGGCTGCGACCACACCGTCGTCTACACGCGCGAATCGTTCCTGGACCGCGTCAAGGAGATCACCGGCGGCAAGGGCGTGGCGGTGGTCTACGACTCGATCGGCAAGGACACCTTCAACGATTCGCTGGACTGCCTGGCGCCGCGCGGCACCATGGTCAGCTTCGGCAACGCTTCGGGCCCGGTGCCGCCGGTCGATATCTCGGTGCTGGGCGCCAAGGGCTCGCTGAAGCTGACGCGGCCGACCATCATGACCTATGTGACGCAGCGCGACCTGCTCGAACCGATGGCGGCCGAGCTGTTCGACGTCGTGCGCAGCGGCAAGGTCAAGATCGAGGTGCGGCAGCGCTATCCGCTGGCCGAGGTCGCGCAGGCGCATCGCGAGCTGGAAGCGCGCAAGACCACCGGGTCGACGGTGCTGATTCCGTAAGGCTGCGGGTCGGGCAGAAAAGAAGCGGAAAAGAAAAGGGCGCCAGTCGAACTGGCGCCCTTTTTCGTTGCCGCTACCGCGCGGTCAATGTGGCATCGGTCAATGCGGCATGAGTCAGTGCGGCCTGACCGTCGTCGATTGCGTTCGCATCTGCGCTTGCCGCAGGATGTGCGGTGGCAGCCGCTTCAGGATCAGATGGACCGCCAGCGGGATCAGCACCAGATCGTCGACGATGCCCAGTCCGGCCACCACGTCGGGGATCAGGTCGATCGGCGACAGCGCGTACAGCGCCACGCCGACCACCGCCGGCTTGAGCCAGCCGGGGGCATCCGGGTGCCGCAGCGCATACCAGAGCAGGCGCCCGTCCCGCCGCACGAGCGTCCAAAGCGCCGAGAATCGTTTCCACATGAGAGGCCTCCTTCACACTGTGCACCCGCGGCTGGAATGCGCGGCACGACAACAGGATAGCTTGGGCCGATGCGCCGCGGTTCAAGTTCCCCGGGGCCAGTTTGGTGCGGTAAGCGGGAGGAGGGTTTGCTCCCCTCTCCCGCCATGCGGGAGAGGGGAGAACACAGGCGGTGCAGCGGTAATCCCGATCAACCCGGAATCTGCCCCTCCACACCCTCGACATAGAACTTGATGCCGTGCAGGAACTTGTCGTCGGCGACCTGGCCTGCCGCCAGTTGCTCCTTGCCGGTGTTGTCCTTGAGCGGGCCCTTCCAGATCGGCGCGCTGCCCTCGATGATGCCGCGGCGGCGCTCGGCGACCAGCGCCTTGACGTCCTCGGGCACGTCGGCGTTGAAGCTGGTCAGGTCGATCATGTTTTCCTTCAGGCCCCACCAGGTGGTGCCGTTGGTCCAGGTGCCGCTCAGCACGTCGCCGACCACCTTGTTGTAGTAGACGCCCCACGAGATCACCGATGCGGCCAGGTGGGCCTTCGGACCGAACTTGCTCATGTCGCTATCCCAGCCGAACGCGTGCACGCCCTTTTCCTGCGCGGTCTGCACCACGGCGGCCGAGTCGGTGTTCTGCATCAGCATGTCGACGCCCTGGCCGATCAGCGTGGTGGCGGCCTCGCGCTCCTTGCCCGGATCGAACCACTTGTTGACCCAGACCACCTTGACGGTCGCGTTCGGATTGACGCTGCGCGCGCCCAGTGCGAACGAGTCGATATTGCGGATCACCTCGGGGATCGGCACCGACGCGACCACGCCCATCTTGCCGGTCTTGCTCATCTTGCCGGCCACCACGCCGGCCAGATACGCGCCCTCGTAGGTGCGCACGTCGTACTGGGCCAGGTTCTCGGCGGTCTTGAAGCCGGTCGCATGCTCGAAGCGGACGTCCGGAAACTCCTTGGCGACCTTCAGCATCGACTCCATGTAGCCGAAGGTGGTGCCGAAGATCAGCTTGTTGCCCTGGCTGGCCAGATCGCGGAACACGCGTTCGGCATCGGCCGCCGATTCGGGGATGTTCTCGACATAGGTGGTCTTGACCTTGTCGCCGAACTTCTCCTCGACCGCCTTGCGGCCGCGGTCGTGCGCATAGGTCCAGCCGGCGTCGCCGACCGGTCCGATATAGACGAAGGCGACCTTCAGCGGCTCGCCCGCCTGGCCGGCGGCCGGTGCCGAGGCGGCGCCCGGCGCGGGCTGCTCGGCGTCCTTCTTGCCGCAGCCGGCCAGCGTGGCGACCGCCAGCAGCGTGGTGGCGGCCAGCGTCGCGAGGGACTTCCTGCGCGTGACGATCATCGATTTCTCCTTGTGTTGAATGCGCGAATGGACACGCGCGTTGGCTCTTGATGGAAAACGCTTGCTGAAAAAGGGTCAGGCGTTGCCGGGGCGGAAGGGCCGCCCCAGCGACGCCGGCATATTGAGGCGGATCCACGCCGGATTGCGCGAGATCAGCGCCAGCACCACGATGGTGGCCGCATACGGCAGCATCGACAGGATCTGCGACGGCGCGGAGACGCCGATGCCCTGCAGATAGAACTGCAGGATCGTCACGCCGCCGAACAGCCAGGCGCCGACCAGCACGCGGCCGGGCCGCCAGGTGGCGAAGGTGGTCAGCGCCAGCGCGATCCAGCCGCGCCCGGCGACCAGATTCTCGACCCACATCGGCGTATAGACCAGCGACAGATAGGCGCCGGCCAGCCCGCAGCAGCCGCCGCCGAACAGCAGCGCGGCGAAGCGGATCCAGCGCACCGGGTAGCCGAGCGCGTGCGCCGATTCGGGCGATTCGCCGATCGCGCGCAACGTCAGCCCGGCGCGCGTGCGGAACAGGAACCACATGATGGCCAGGCACAGCAGCACGCTGACATAGACCATCCAGTGATGCTGGAAGAAGGCCGGGCCGACGAAGGGCAGGTCGGCCAGCCCCGGCACCCTGCTGCCCTGCGCGGGCATCGCGTAGCCGACGAAGCGCTGGCCCATGAAGGCCGACAGGCCGGTGCCGAAGATCGACAGCGCCAGGCCTGTGGCGACCTGGTTGGTGGCCAGCACCAGCGCCAGCCAGGCGAACAGCGTGGCCATCGCCATGCCGGCCAGCGCGCCGGCGGCGAAGCCGAGCAGCGGCGACTGGGTCTGGTAGCCGACCATGAAGCCGAACACCGCGGCGACCAGCATCATGCCTTCGGCGCCGAGGTTCAGCACGCCGGCGCGTTCGTTGATCAGGAGGCCAAGCGCAGCCAGCAGCAGCGGCGTGCCGGCATTGACCGCGGTGGCGACAAGGGGAGCGAATTGTTCCATGAGCGGATATCGGTTGGCTATCGGGCCGCCGCCGCGCGCCAGCGCAGACGGTTGTCGATCAGGCTGTCGCAGGCGAGCAGAAAGAACAGCAGCATCCCCTGGAAGACCCAGCCGATGGCTGACGGCAGGCCCAGGCGCGATTGCGCCATCTCGCCGCCGATATAGAACAGCGACATCACGATGCCGCCGAACACCGCACCGACCGGATGCAGCCGGCCGACGAAGGCGACGATGATCGCGGTGAAGCCGTAGCCCGGCGAGATCGACGGCAGCAGCTGGCCGATCGGTCCCACCACTTCGAAGGCGCCGGCCAGCCCGGCGAAGCCGCCCGAGATCAGCAGCGCCATCCACAGCGAGGCGCGCGCCGAGAAGCCCGCGTAGCGCGCGGCGGACGGGGCGGTGCCGCCGACCTGCAGCCGGTAGCCGGCGAAGCTGCGGAACAGGAACACCGTCATCACCGCCACCAGCACCAGCATCACGACGAAGCCCGCATGCAGCCGCGAGCCCGACATCAGATTGGGCAGCAGGAACTCCGGCGAGAACACCTTGGACTGCGGGAAGTTCATTCCCTGCGGATCCTTCAGCGGGCCGTTGACCACGTAAAGAATCAGCTGCTGCGCGATATAGGTCAGCATCAGCGAGACCAGGATCTCGTTGGCGTTGAAGCGGTCGCGCAGCAGCGCGGTGATGCCGGCCCACAGCATGCCGCCGGCGATGCCGGCGAGCGAGGCGAGCACCAGCACCGCCACGCCGTTGGCGTTGTGACCGGGCACATCGAACCACAGTACGGTCGCCGCGGCGAAGATGCCGCCGAGGATCAGCTGTCCTTCGGCACCGATGTTCCAGACGTTGGCCCGGTAGCAGACCGACAGCCCGAGCGCGCACAGCACCAGCGGCACGGTTTTCAGCAGCACCTCGCCGAGCGCACGCTTGTCCTTGACCGGATCGACCAGGAAGACCTTCAACGCGGCCATCGGGTCCTTGCCGAGCAACACGAACAGCAGCGCGCCGAAGGTCAGCGTCAGCGCCAGCGCGATGAAGGGCGAGGCATAGGCCATCGGGCGCGAGGGCAGGCCGCGCGGCGACAGCGACAGAGGGAAGGCGAAGCCGAGCGATTTAGCCATGGACGCGCGCCTCCGCGACGTCATGCCGGCCCTCGTCCTGGCCGCCCGGTCCGCCCGGCCACAGCCCGCTCATCCACAGGCCGACCTGTTCGCGCGTGGCCTCTTCCACCGGCATCGACGGCGAGAGCCGCCCCTTGGCGATCACGTGCAGCCGGTCGCAGATCGCGAACAGCTCGTCGAGCTCCTCGGAGACGACCAGGATCGCGCAGCCGGTCGCCTTCAGCGCCAGCAGCTCGTTGTGGATCTGCGCGGCGGCGCCGACGTCGACGCCCCAGGTCGGCTGCGCGACGATCAGCACGCCGGGACCGCTCTCGATCTCGCGGCCGACGATGAACTTCTGCAGATTGCCGCCGGACAGGCTGCGCGCCATCGCATCCGGGCCGCCCGCCTTGACGCGAAAGCGCTGGATGATCGCCGCCGCGAGTCCCGCCGCTGCCTTCGGCGAGACCAGGCCGCGCCGTACATAGGGCGGGTCCTGATGCGACAGCAGCGTATTGTCGGCCAGGCTCATGCCGGGCACCGCGCCGCGCCCCAGCCGCTCCTCCGGCACGAAGGCCAGGCCGGCGCGCCGGCGGGCGCGCGCATCGAGGCGGCCGACCGGCTTGCCGTCCAGCGCGATGGCATCGCGCGCGGCGCGGGTGTCCTCGCCGGACAGCGCCGCCAGCAATTCCTGCTGGCCGTTGCCCGACACGCCGGCGATGCCGACGATCTCGCCGGCATGCAGGTCCAGCGAAATCCCTTCGAGCGCGGTGGCGAAGGCATGGGCGCGCGGCAGCGACAGCGCGCGCACGGCGAGACGAAGCGGCCCGCGCGGCGTCGCCACGCGCGCCTCGCGCGGCGGTTCCCCGCCGATCATCATCCGCGACAGCGAGGCCGCGCTCTCCTGGCGCGGATCGCACAGGCCGGTGACCCGGCCCATCCGCATCACGGTGGCGCGATGGCACAGCGCGCGGATCTCGTCGAGCTTGTGGCTGATGTACAGAATGCTGGTGCCTTCGTCGGCGAGCTGGCGCAGCGTGACGAACAGCGTCTGCACCGCCTGCGGCGTCAGCACGGAAGTGGGTTCGTCGAGGATCAGCAGTTGCGGCCGCGCCAGCAGCGCGCGCACGATCTCGACGCGCTGGCGCTCGCCGACCGACAGCGTATGCACGTGGCGCTCGGGCTCGAGCGGCAGGCCGTAGCGCGCGGCGGTTTCGCGGATCCGTTCGGCCAGCACCTTCATCGAGGTGCCGCCGCGCTGCGCCGCCGGCAGTCCGAGCGCGATGTTCTCGGTCACGGTCAGCGTGTCGAACAGCGAGAAATGCTGGAACACCATCGCGATGCCCAGATCGCGGGCATCGTGCGGACTGTCGATGACGACCGGCGCGCCGTTGAAGTGCATCTGGCCGGCGTCGGGTTTGACCGCGCCGAAGATGATCTTCATCAGGGTCGACTTGCCGGCGCCGTTCTCGCCGAGCACGGCATGGATTTCGCCGGGAGCGACGGTCAGCGAGACGTCGTCGTTGGCGGTCACGCCGGGATAGCGCTTGACGATATGGGCAAGCGCCAGCCTGGGGGGGAAATTGGATGTCACTGAGGCGGCTCTGGTTGTCGTGGCAGCTTCGTCCGTCGGCACTGCGCGGCACCGGCGCAGACCGCGGGGCAGCGGTGCGACGGGGCGGCGGCAGCGGGCAGCAGTGAACAGCGGCAAGGCGTGGGCCAGCATGGCCGGCGCGTCTCGCCGCATCATCACGGAAGCGTAATGCCTGTTATCAGGTCGGGATTATATAAGTGCGCGGGTCCCGGAACGGCCGCCATGACCGTCGATGCAGGCCCCGCAACGGATCGCGGAGGGTTGCAAGTCGCATGCCGGGTGCGGGACCGGCGAGCGGGGTGTGCCGCCGCGCGAGCACAAGGACGGGCCCGGCGAACGCGGCCCCCGGAGGGCGGGCGCCAGTCAGGCCGCGGAAGCGGAGTTGTCTCCGCCGGCCCGATCGACAGCCAGCCCGCCCTGCATCACCGCTTCGCGCTTCTCCAGCAGATGCTGGCGCAGGATCGCGGCCAGGCGCTTGCCGTCGCGCGCTTCCAGCGCCTGGATCATCGCCTCGTGGTCGTGCACCGCGCGGTCCCATTTCTCGGTCTGCTGATTCGAACGGAAGCGCAGCGCCTTGAGCCGGCGATTGATCGACAGATAGGTCTGGCGCAGCACGCCATTGCGCGCGGCCGCATTGATGCGGTCGTGGATTTCCTGATTGCGGCTGTAGTAGCCGGACAGATCGTTCTGCGCGCGGCAGGCCAGCATCGCGTAATGCAGCGCCTTGATCTGCGCCAGTTCGGCCGGCGTGATGCGCTCGCAGGCCAGTTCGCCGGCGAACGCTTCCAGGCCCGCCATCAGCTCGAAGGTTTCCCAGATCTCGGCCTCGGTCATGCGCGACACGCTGGCGCCGCGGTTGGGCGAGATCTCGATCAGGTTCTCGGCGGCCAGCACCTTGAATGCCTCGCGCAGCGGCGTGCGCGAGATCCCCAGCGTCTCGCACAGCTCGCGCTCGTTGAGCTTCATGCCGGGCTTGAGCACGCCCTCGGTGATGAACTTGCGCAGGTGCTCGACCACGGTGTCGTGCAGGCGCTGGCGCTCCAGCCGGGGCAGCAGCGGGGTGGCGCCGCTGTCGGTCAGCGGTTCCCCTTCGGAATTTTGCATTCAAAGTCCTTGTCCGTGATGTCGCGGCCATTCTAGCGCACAGTCGCCGGGAACTGTCCCGCAGCCCGCGCAGCGCGGGCAATCGGGGTAAACGAGCGCGGTTTCGGGGCAAATTCCGCTTGGGCTCGCGTATCACCGCTGCTACAGTATTTTGAATTCAAAATTCAACAAGGAGACACCTGTCCATGATCTCGCTCGACTTCCACCCCGCCGGCCGTCACTTCCTGCAGATCCCGGGACCGAGCCCGGTACCGGATCGCATCCTGCGTGCGATCAGCTATCCGACCATCGATCATCGCGGGCCGGAATTTGGGGCGCTCGGGCGCAAGGTGCTGGCCGATATCCGCAAGATCTTCAAGACCGAGCATCCGGTGATCATCTATCCGGCCTCGGGCACCGGCGCCTGGGAGGCCGCGCTGTCGAACGTGACCAGCCCCGGCGACACGGTGCTGATGTACGAGACCGGGCATTTCGCCACGCTGTGGAAGTCGATGGCCCAGTCGCTGGGCCTGCAGCCGGAATTCCTCGGCCTGCCCGGCATCGAGGGATGGCGGCGCGGCGTGCAGCCCGACATGATCGAGGCCCGCCTGCGCGAGGACAGCGGCCATCGGATCCGCGCGGTCTGCGTGGTGCACAACGAGACCTCGACCGGCGTGACCTCCGACATCGCGGCGGTGCGCCGCGCCATCGATGCGGCCGGCCATCCGGCGCTGCTGATGGTCGATACGATCTCGGGCCTGGCCTCGGCCGACTACCGGCATGACGAGTGGGGCGTGGACGTGACGGTGTCGGGCTCGCAGAAGGGCCTGATGCTGCCGCCGGGCATCAGCTTCAACGCGCTGTCGCCGAAGGCCATCGCCGCCAGCAAGGAGGCGCGCATGCCGCGCAGCTTCTGGCGCTGGGACGAGATCCTGGAGGCCAACAAGAACGGCTACTGGCCGTACACGCCGAACACCAACCTGCTGTACGGCCTGTCCGAGGCGATCGACATGATCCTGGAGGAGGGGCTGGACAACGTCTTCGCGCGCCACCAGCGCCTGGGCGAGGCCACGCGCCGCGCGGTGCGCGCCTGGGGCCTGGAGATCCAGTGCGTCGATCCGGCCGTCTACAGCCCAGTGCTGACCGGCGTGATGATGCCCGAGGGCGTCGACGCCGACGCGGTGCGCAAGCTGATCTACGAACGCTTCAACATGTCGCTGGGCCAGGCGCTCGGCAAGATGCGCGGCAAGATGTTCCGCATCGGCCATCTTGGCGATTGCAACGAGCTGACGCTGATGGCGACGCTGTCCGGCTGCGAGATGGGACTGAAGCTGTCGGGCGTGCCGCTGCAGGGCAGCGGCGTGGCGGCCGCGATGGAGTACCTGACGTCCCATGCCGACACGCCGGCGCTGAAGGCCGCCGCCTGAGCGGATGGAGCTGCGATGACGGATCTGTCCACGCCGCTGGCCCCTTCATTGGCCCCCTCGTTGACCGCCTCGCCGATCGTCAAGCCCCTGCATTTCGTCCGCTCGGAGGGCGGGCCCGGCTCGCCGCTGGCGACGCGGCTGCGGCGCGAGCTGCGCGGCGACGTGCTGTTCGACCGCGCCAGCCGCGGCCGCTATGCGACCGATGCGTCGATCTACCAGATCATGCCGATCGGCGTGGTGGTGCCGCGCGACCAGCGCGACCTGCTGCTGGCGCTGGAGATCGCACGCGATGCGCATGCCCCGGTGCTGGCGCGCGGCGCCGGCACCAGCCAGTGCGGCCAGACCGTCGGCGAAGCGCTGGTGATCGACAACAGCAAGTGGCTGAACCAGGTGATCGACTTCGATCCGGTCGCGGCCACCGTCACGGTCGAGCCGGGCATCGTGCTCGATCATCTGAACGCCTGGCTCAAGCCGCACGGGTTGTGGTTTCCGGTCGATGTCTCGACCGGCGCGCAATGCACGATCGGCGGCATGACGGGCAACAACTCCTGCGGATCGCGCTCGCTGGCCTACGGCAACATGGTGCACAACGTGCTGGCCATCGACGCGGTGCTGGCCGATGGCGCGCAGTGCCACTTCGGTTCGCTGGCGCAGCCGCCGGCCGATGTGCGCGTGCAGGGCATGCTGCAGCAGTTGCGCGCGATCGCCACGCGCGAGCGCGACGAGATCGCCGAGCGCATGCCCAAGGTGCTGCGGCGCGTCGCCGGCTACAACATCGATCTGTTCGACTGCCAGAATCCGCGCGCCTATACGGACGACGGGCACGCCAACCTGTCGCACCTGCTGGTGGGCTCCGAAGGCACGCTGGCCTACAGCCGGCAAATCACGCTGAAGCTGTCGCCGCTGCCGACCCACAAGGTACTGGGCGTGGTCAATTTCCCGACCTTCTACCAGGCGATGGAAATGACCCAGCATATCGTCGGGCTGGCGCCGGTCGCGGTCGAGCTGGTCGATCGCACCATGATCGACCTGTCGATGGCCAACCCGGCCTTCCGTCCGGTCATCGCCTCGGCGCTGCGCGGCGAGCCGCAGGCGATCCTGCTGGTCGAGTTCGCCGGCGAGGATGCCGCTGCGCTGCGCAACGACCTCGACGCGCTGGACGAGCTGATGGGCGATCTGGGCCTGCCCGGCTCGGTGGTCAAGATGCCGGAC
The DNA here is from genome assembly GCF_017598945.1 of Cupriavidus gilardii. Taxonomy (GTDB): domain Bacteria; phylum Pseudomonadota; class Gammaproteobacteria; order Burkholderiales; family Burkholderiaceae; genus Cupriavidus; species Cupriavidus gilardii_E. The sequence continues at coordinate 5,310 of NZ_JAGFTW010000006.1, read as the reverse complement.
GCCGGCGCGCAGAAGGCGCTGTGGGAAGTGCGCAAGGCGGGCCTGAACATCATGATGAGCATGAAGGGGGACGGCAAGCCGGTCTCCTTCATCGAGGACTGCGCGGTGCCGCTGCCGCACCTGGCCGAGTACACGCGCCGGCTGACCGAGGTGTTCCATCGCCACGGCACCGAGGGCACCTGGTATGCGCACGCCAGCGTCGGCACGCTGCATGTACGGCCGATCCTGGACATGCGCCGCGACGGCGCCGCGAAGATGCGCGCGATCGCCGAGGAGGCCGCGGCGCTGGTGCGCGAGTACAAGGGCGCCTATTCGGGCGAGCACGGCGATGGGCTGTGCCGCGGCGAATGGGTGGCCTGGCAATACGGGCCGCGCATCCACGCCGCCTTTGGCGAGATCAAGGCGCTGTTCGATCCCGACAATCGCTTCAATCCGGACAAGATCGTGCGGCCGCCGAAGATGGACACGCGCGAACTGTTCCGCTTCCCGCCGAACTACCAGCGGCTGCCGCTGCAGCCGGCGCTCGACTGGTCGGCCTGGAACGTCCGGCGCGATCCTTTGAGCGGCGAAGAAACGCCGCCGGGCAGCGGCGACGATCGCACCGGCGGACTCGCCGCTGCGGTCGAGATGTGCAACAACAACGGCCACTGCCGCAAGTTCGACGCCGGCACCATGTGTCCGAGCTACCGCGTCACGCGCGACGAACAGCATGTCACGCGCGGCCGCGCCAATACGCTGCGGCTGGCCGTGTCGGGCCAGCTCGGCGAGGAAGGGCTGGCCAGCGAGGACGTCAAGGCGGTGCTGGATCTGTGCGTGTCGTGCAAGGGCTGCAAGCGCGACTGTCCGACCGGCGTCGACATGGCCCGGATGAAGATCGAGGCCCGCCACGCCTGGGCGCAGCGCCACGGGCTGACGCTGCGCGACCGGCTGGTGGCCTTCATGCCGCGCTATGCGCCGCTGGCGAGCCGCATGCCCGCGCTGATGGCGCTGGCCGAGCGGATTCCGCTGCTGTCGGACTGGGCCAGGCGCGCGCTGGGCTTCGCGCCGCAGCGCAGCCTGCCGCGCTGGCAGCGTTCGTTTTTGTCGACGATTGCGCGCGCCGGCCGCGGCGATGCCACCCCGGCCATCGCCGGCGCCGGCGCTGCGACGGACACCGCTTCCCTGGCCGCTTCGTCGGGCGAACCATCTGGCGATCCGTCTGGCGATCCGTCTGGCGATGCGGCCGCCGGGGGACATCGGGAGGTGGTGCTGTTCGTCGACACCTTTAACAACCACATGGAGCCCGAGAACGCGCGCGCCGCGCAGGCGGTGCTCGAAGCCGCGGGCTACACCGTACATCCGCTGATGCGGCCCGGCCAGCGTCCGCTCTGCTGTGGCCGCACCTTCCTCGCCGCGGGGCTGGTCGAACAGGCGCGCCAGGAGGCGCGGCGCCTGCTCGACGCGGTGCAGCCCTTCGTCGCGCGCGGCGTGCCCATCGTCGGGCTCGAGCCGTCGTGCCTGCTGTCGCTGCGGGACGAATTCCTCGGCTACGGCTATGGCGACGAGGCGGCGCGTCTGGCGGCCAGCGCCTTCCTGTTCGAGGAGTTCCTGGTGCGCGAGCGGCAGGCGGGGCGCCTGAGCCTGAAGCAGCTGGCGCTGCAGCCGCTGCCGCAGCGCGAGGCGCTGGTGCATGGCCATTGCCACCAGAAGGCGTTCGACGCCTTCACGCCGGTACAGACGGTGCTGGGCTGGATTCCCGAGCTGAAGGTGTCGCCAGTCGAGTCGTCGTGCTGCGGCATGGCCGGCAGCTTCGGCTACGAGGCGGAGCACTACGACGCCTCGGTGGCGATGGCCGAACTGTCGCTGCTGCCGGCGGTGCGGGCGCGCGCGGACGGCGCGATCGTGGTGGCCGACGGCACCAGCTGCCGCCATCAGATCTTCGACGGCGCCGACGCGCAGGCGTGGCACGTGGCGCGCGTGCTGGCGGCGGCGCTGCCGGGTGGGGCCGCAGCAACGGGATAGCGAGGGGGAAGCAGGGGGGAAGCAACAACAGCAGGACAGGGAGAACAGCCGGCACCGTTGCCGTGTCGGCAGCAAACCAGTCCGCCGCACAGACCACAGAAGGCCGAGCCACGGCCGGCACGCGGCGGACCGATGTGACATTCCAACGAGGAGACAGGCAATGCAAAGCAAGCACAGCAAGCAGGGCAAGCGTTCGATGCTGGCGTTCGGCGCGCTCGGCGCGGTGGCGCTCGCGATCGGCGGCGCGCCGGCCGCAGCATGGGCATGGGAGCCGACCAAGCCGGTCGAGATCGTCGTGCCGTTCAGCGCGGGCGGCGCGTCCGATCAGATGGCGCGCTCGATCCAGAGCATCATCGCGAAGCACAAGCTGATGAGCCAGCCGGTGATCGTGGTCAACAAGGCCGGCGCCAGCGGCGCCGAGGGCCTGATGGACACCAAGGCCTCGCAGGGCAATCCGCACAAGCTGCTGGTGACCTCGTCGGCGCTGTACACGGTGCCGATGGTCAGCCATCTGCCGTTCAGCTGGCGCGACCTGACGCCGATCGCGATGGTGGCGCAGGACGAGTTCGTGCTGTGGACCAATGCCGAGGCGCCGTACAAGACCGTCGCCGAATTCGTCGAGGGCGCCAAGGCCAACACCGGCAAGGTCAAGATGGGCGGCACCAGCTCCAAGCGCGAGGATCAGATCATCACCACGCTGATCCAGAAGAAGACTGGCGCCAAGTTCATCTACGTGCCGTACAAGGGCGGCGGCGAGGCGGCCACGCAGCTGTCGGGCAAGCATATCGACGCCAACGTCAACAACCCGTCCGAGTCGATCGGCCAATGGCGCGCCGGCGAGCACCGCGCGCTGTGCGTGTTCGCGCCCGCCCGCATGGGCTACACCACCAAGGTCACCCAGTCGCAAAGCTGGGGCGATGTGCCGACCTGCAAGGAGCAGGGGCTGGACGTCCAGTACCAGATGCTGCGCGTGTTCATGATGCCGGGCGGCATCACGCCCGACCAGCAGAAGTACTACGTCGAGCTGATGCGCAAGATCGTTGCCACGCCGGAGTGGAAGGAATATCTCGAGCGCAATGCGCTCAAGAGCGAGTTCCTCGCCGGCAAGCCGCTCGAGGACTTCCTCGCCAGGGACGAGAACGCGCACCGCGACATCCTGAAGGAAGCGGGCTTCATGGCCGCGCGCTGATCCGGCATCGCCAACGACGCGCGGCCGCCTCGACGCGGACGGCCGCGCGCACCGACTGGGAGAGGTTCGATGGAAACACAGGAAGAGCATGCGGCCGCCGGTGCCGACGCTGTCCGTGATGGCGACGAGCGTGGCGTGTCGCTGCGCGCGGTCGAGCTGGTGGTGGCCGCGCTGTTGCTCGTGGGGGCGGCCGTGGTGATCTGGAGCAACCACCGCATCGGCTCGGGCTGGGCCGCGGACGGCCCGGAGGCCGGCTACTTTCCGCTGCGGGTCGGCGCGATCGTGCTGGTGTGCAGCCTGGCGGTGGCGTGGCAGGCCTGGCGCACGCCGGCCGACGCGATCTTCGCCAGCTGGCAGCAGTTGCGTCAGGTCTGCGTGATCCTGCTGCCGCTGACGGTCTATGTCGCACTGATCGGCTGGCTCGGCATCTATGTCGCGTCGGCGATCTTCATCGCCGGCTTCATGATGGCGGTCGGCAAGGCCGAGTGGTGGCGCGCGACGCTGCTGGGCGCGGGGATCAATCTGGTGCTGTTCTGGATCTTCGAGATCCAGTTCCGGGTGCCGCTGCCGAAGGGGCCGCTCGAAGCGGCGCTCGGCTTCTAGGAGGGCACCATGGAGGAATTCAATGCGCTGATGCACGGCTTCTCGGTCGCGCTGTCGTGGCAGAACGTCGGCCTGATGTTCGTCGGCATCCTGCTCGGCATCGTGGTCGGCGTGCTGCCCGGGCTGGGCGGCCCCAACGGCGTCGCGATCCTGCTGCCGCTGACGTTCTCGATGGATCCGACCTCGGCCATCATCATGCTGTCCTGCATCTACTGGGGCGCGCTGTTCGGCGGGGCGATCACGTCGATCCTGTTCAATATCCCGGGCGAGGCGTGGTCGGTGGCGACCACCTTCGACGGCTACCCGCTGGCGCAGCGCGGCGAGGCGGGCCGGGCGCTGACCTCGGCCTTTACCGGCTCGTGCCTGGGCGCGATGGCCGGCGTGCTCTTGATCACCTGCCTGGCGCCGCTGGTCGCCAAATTCGCGCTGCGCTTCGGGCCGCCGGAATATTTCGCGGTCTATCTGCTGACCTTCTGCAGCTTCGTCGGCATGGGCAAGGAAGCCAAGCCCAAGATCCTGATCGCGATGTGCGTGGGCTTCCTGCTGGCGGCGGTCGGCATGGACACGGTCTCGGGCACGCTGCGCATGACGTTCGGCTCGACCGAACTGCTGCGCGGCTTCGACTTCCTGGTGGCGGTGATCGGGCTGTTCGGCATCAGCGAGATCCTGATGACGATGGAGGAGGGCGTGGCCTTCCGCGGCAAGCAGGCGCGCATCGACCTGAAGGTGGTGCTGCGCACCTGGGCGGAGCTGCCGCGCTACTGGATGACGATCCTGCGCTCGTCGGCGATCGGCTGCTGGCTCGGCATCACGCCCGGCGGTGCGACCGCGGCCTCGTTCATGGGCTATGGCGTGGCCAAGCGGATGGCGCGCGATCCGGACTCGTTCGGCAAGGGCAATATCGAAGGCGTGGTCGCGCCCGAGACTGCGGCGCACGCGGCCGGCACCAGCGCGCTGCTGCCGATGCTGGCGCTCGGCATTCCAGGCTCGGCGACCGCCGCGGTGCTGCTGGGCGGGCTGATGATCTGGGGTCTGCAGCCCGGGCCGCTGCTGTTCCAGGAGCAGGGGCCGTTCGTCTGGGGCCTGATCGCCAGCATGTACCTGGGCAATATCGTCGGGCTGCTGGTGGTGCTGTCGACGGTGCCGCTGTTCGCGGCGATCCTGCGCATCCCGTTCTCGATCATCGCGCCGCTGATCCTGGTGGTCTGCGCGATCGGGGCCTATACGGTGAACAACGCGCTGTTCGATGTCTGGCTGATGCTCGGCTTCGGCGTAATCGGCTACGTGCTCAAGAAGCTCGACTATCCGCTGGCGCCGCTGGTGCTGGCGCTGGTGCTCGGCGACCGCGCCGAGGACGCGTTCCGCCAGACCATGCTGGTGTCGTCGGGCTCGCTCGACATCTTCTGGTCGAACGGGCTGGTGGGCACGATCATGACGCTGGCCATCCTGGTGCTGATCTGGCCGATGATCGGCGACCTGCGCGCGCGGCTGCGCAAGGGGAAGGGGGTGGCGGAGGC
>NZ_JAGFTW010000002.1:0-222925 GCF_017598945.1 Cupriavidus gilardii | reverse complement strand
GCCTGGCGGCGCAGCGCGGCGCGCCCCGCCGCGATGGCATGGGCGCGCCGGCGTATGACCGGTCAGCGTGAACGAACGTCGGGATCGCCGGGATCGTCAACAGGCGGCCGCGGGGCGGCCGGGCTCAGGCGAAGGCGAGCGAAGAGGGCGGGGCGCGCGTCAGGAAACTGCGCTGTGGGGGCAGGTGTGGCCAACGCCAGGTGATCCCGGGCGGCACCAGCGGCTTGCCGTGCGACAGCAGCGGCATCGGTGGCGCGCCGCAGGCGCCGGCGGCTTGCGTGGCGGCGTCGAACAGCACGCAGGAATGGGTCAGCAGGCGCGGGCTGTCCGGGGCATGCCCGTCGGTGTTCGTATCGGCGGCGGCGACAGTATCGGCAAGGGAAGCGTGATCCCGGGCGGCCGTCGCCGTTGCAGGGAGAGCCTGCAATGTCCGGCCGGTCGAAACCCGCCCGGTAGCCGCGCCGCCATAGCCGCCGTGCTGGACGCGGTGAACCAGGCCGGCATGCTGCGCCAGCAACAGGCACAGCACCAGCCAGACGGCCCACAGGGCGCCGGTCCGGCGATCCGTGCCCCGGCGCCGCAGCGCGCGCAGCCAATCAGTGCGCATGGCCGCCATGGGAACCGCAGTCGCAGGGGCCGCCATCGTGATCGTGATGGTCGTGATCGCCCTCGTCGTCGAAGGCATCTTCCCAGCTGGGGAATGGATCGTCGTAAGCGGCCCACATCTCGGGACCGGCGGCCATCTCGTCGTCGCTCAGCAGGCAGGCATCGAGCGCTGCCTCGAGCGCGGCACGGTCCATGTTCTGGCCGATCAGCACCAGTTCCTGGCGCCGGTCGCCGAACGGTGCCGGCGCGCCGTCGTCCTCCGAGTCGGCGCGGATGGCGGCCAGCGTCTCGTCGTCTTGCGGCCAGTCGGCGCGATCGACCGCCGCCCACCAGGCCCCGGCACCGCCGTGGCGGCACACGCCGCCCGCCTGGCTCCAGCTGCCGGCCACGTCCATGCGGCTCGCCAGCCAGAAAAAGCCCTTCGAGCGCAGCACGTTGCCGTGCTCGCGCAGCCATTCGGTATGGATCAGATCGGCGAAGCGGCGCGGATGGAACGGGCGCCGGCGCCGGTAGACGAAACTGCCGATGCCGTAGGCCTCGGCCTCGGGCACGTGTTCGCCGCGCAGTTCCGCCTGCCAGCCGGGCGCGGCGGCCGCCGCTTCGAAGTCGAAGCGGCCGGTGTCCAGCACCTTGTCGAGCGGCACGCGGCCGAAGCTGGCCGGCACGATCTCGGCGCGCGGGTTCAGCGCGTGCAGCAGCGCCATCAGCCGTTCGCGTTCGGCTTCGTCGACCAGGTCGATCTTGTTCAGCACGATCACGTCGCAGAACTCGACCTGCTCGATCAGCAGATCGACCACGGTGCGGTCGTCCTCGTCGTCGCGGGCCTGGCCGCGGTCGCGCAGATAGTCGGCCTCGTCGAAGTCCTGCAGGAAGTGCGCGGCGTCCACCACGGTGACGATGGTGTCGAGCCGGGCCAGACTGTCCAGCGCATGGCCGTGCTCGTCTTCAAAGGTGAAAGTCTCGGCGATCGGCAGCGGTTCGGCGACGCCGGTCGATTCGACCAGCAGATAGTCGAAGCGCCCCTCTCGCGCCAGTGCGGCGATCTCGACCAGCAGGTCCTCGCGCAGCGTGCAGCAGATGCAGCCGTTGGACAGCTCGACCAGCCGCTCGCCGGCATGCGCGAGCACGCCTTCGCCGACCAGGCGCGCATCGATGTTGACGTCGGCCAGATCGTTGACGATGACCGCCACGCGCTTGCCTTCGCGGTTGGCCAGCACATGCTGCAACAGCGTGGTCTTGCCGGCGCCGAGGAAGCCGGCCAATACGGTGACGGGAAGACGGTCGGCCATGGCGGTCTGGAGGGTGGGGGATGTCGCGCCGCGGCGCGACAAGGGCCGCGGTCAGCTTATTGCAACAAGGTTGCGACTGTAGCAGAAATGCGCTGCCGCGGCACCCTTGCTGTGGCCTCGCGGCGACGCATCGAGCTGGCGTCGGGGGCGCGCCGTGCGCAAAAAGCAAACGGCCCGGTGTTCCGGGCCGTCGTCAGCGCAGATCGAGGGGCGCAGGCCTCAATCGCCGAACAGCTTCTGGCGCAGTTCGCGGCGCTGCTGGGCTTCCAGCGACAGCGTCGCGGTCGGGCGGGCCAGCAGCCGCGGCACGCCGATCGGCTCGCCGGTTTCCTCGCACCAGCCGTATTCGCCCGACTCGATGCGGGCCAGCGACTGTTCGACCTTCTTCAGCAGCTTGCGCTCGCGATCGCGCGTGCGCAGCTCCAGGGCATGTTCTTCTTCGATCGTGGCGCGGTCCGCCGGATCCGGCACGATGACCGTTTCGCGCAGATGTTCGGTGGTCTGGTCGGCGTTCTTCAGGATTTCGTCGCGCAGCTGTTCAAGGCGGTTCTTGAAAAAGGCCAGTTGGGCCTCGTTCATGTAGTCCTTGTCGTCCATCTTCAGGATTTCAGCTTCAGTCAGAAGTTTATTGCTGCTCATGGTTGCTGCTGATTCTCTTGTTGATGCGACCGGCGGCGTCGTGTTCCGCGCGGATGCAGTGTCGGTCCGCTTGCGCGGTTCGACCGTTTCACTCTGGCTGGCTGCAGTCTTGCTGCTTCGCGTGCCTCCCTTTGCCGCTCCGGTGCCGGCCTGCGCCGAGCCGTTCCGGGGGGTAGGCGCAGCTTGCTGTCCCTGCGCCTTCGTCGTATCGGCCACAGCACCAGCGGTCTTGCTGCGGCTTTCTTTGTTTTTTGCTGCGGCTACCATGGGATCCCTTTCTCGGCGTCGGTCGACATCGGTCGGCGTCGTTGCCCCAGCGGCAACGCCCTGAACGTTGCGGCACGAGATCCCGCGCGTCGACGGCCATCGCACGAGCACAGCGGCCGCACCCGAGGACGGCCGTCTGATGCTGACGACAACCGCCGTCCTGCATATGACGGGGGCGGCGGCAAGACCGCGCTGCCCGCATCACATCCGGCTTATTGTACTTGAACAAATTACCAGGAGATACGGTGGAAAACCGGACCGGATATTCGGTGTTTCACCGAGCGGCGCGCACCGCGTAGATCGGCGCAACAGCGGTGGCGTTTCACCCGGTCGGGTGCCGCACCGCCCCAGACGGTGCGCCCGCGCGGCGGGAACCGAGGCCCGGAGCGGCCTTGGCCTGGTACCGGCGATCAGGCGAGGCAGTTGGCCAGGCCCTTGAGGATGGCGTCCTTGGGCAGATCGACGCCGATGAACACCATTTTGGTGCCTGGCGTTTCGTCGTCCCATTTGCCGCCGATGTCGCTGCCCATCAGCTGGTGCACGCCCTGGAATACCACCTTGCGGTCGACCCCTTCCATATAGAGCACGCCCTTGTAGCGCAGCAGCTTCTCGCCGTAGACGGTCAGGATCCCGGACAGGAACTCCTCGAGCTTGCCGTAGTGGAACGGCTTGTCGCTGCGGAAGACGAACGAGCCGATGCGGTCGGTGTGGTGGTGGTGATGATGGTGGTTGTGCGCGTGACCGTGTTGGTCTCCATGATCATGGCCGTGGTCGTGATCGTGGTCATGGCCGCAGTCGGTGCCGCAGTGCTCGCCATGCTCGTGGTCATGGTCGTGCTCGTGCTCGTGCTCCTCGGCGCGCAGGAAGTCCGGGTCGATCTCCAGCTTGGCGTTCAGGTTGAAGCCGCGCAGGTCGAAGATCGAGTCGATCGGCGCCTCGCCGAAATGCGCGGTGCCGATTGGCGCGCGCGGGTTCATCTGCAGCAGGCGGTGGCGCAGGTCGGCCAGCTCCTGCTCCGACACCAGATCCGCCTTGGTGATGAAGATCGCATCGGCGAAACCGACCTGGCGCTGCGCCTCTTCCTGCTTGTCGAGCTGCTGGTTGCCGTGCTTGGCATCGACCAGCGTGACCACCGCGTCCAGCAGATATCGCGAAGCGATCTCGTCGTCCATGAAGAAGGTCTGCGCCACCGGGCCCGGATTGGCCACGCCTGTGGTTTCGATGACGACCCGGTCGAAATCGATCTCGCCGGCGTCGCGGCGGCCGATCAGGTCGGACAGCGCCTGCACCAGATCGCCGCGGATCGTGCAGCAGATGCAGCCGTTGCTCATCTGCACGATCTGCTCGCGGCCGTCCTGCACCAGGATCTCGTTATCGATGTTTTCCTCGCCGAACTCGTTTTCGATCACGGCGATCTTCATGCCGTGCTGTTCGTTGAGGATGCGCTTGAGCAGCGTGGTTTTGCCGCTGCCGAGAAAGCCCGTCAGGATCGTGACCGGGATCAGTTTGGACATGTTGGTTCTCCGGGATGGGGGGAAGCGTCAGCGGCACCTTCAGTGGCACCCGCGGCGGGCGCATCGGCCACGGTGTGCGCACCGCATTCCGCGCAGATGCCGTTGACGGTCAATTCGACGTGTTCGACCGCGAAGCCGCTCGGCACGCGCGGCGCGGCCTGCCGCGGCGGCGCGCTTTCCGCGTCGAGGCAGAAGGTGCGGTCGCACCGGCTGCAATGGAAATGGCTGTGCTGGCGATGGACCTCGGCACGCGCCGCCTCATGTTCGATCAGGCTGAAGCGGAAGACGCGGTCGTTGCCGGCGCGCTTTTGCGCCAGCCCCTGCTCGACCAGCCAGTCCAGCACCCGATAGACGGTAACGCGGTCGATCGCGTCGGCGCCGCCCGGAAGACGGTCGATCACGGCCTGGTGGGTCAGCGGGAGGTCGCTGTCGATGAGGCACGCCAGGATGCAGACGCGCGGTTGCGTGACGCGCGCACCCAGCGCCCGGAGGCGCTCCTGTGCCGCATCGACGGCGGCCGGCAGGCTGGGAGTGGGCGAAGACATGGGGCGATTTAACCATAGTGCCCACGGAGATGCAATTGAGTTGCGACAGCGGGCGATCCGAGAGACGCGTGGCGCCCATGTCGAGCGATGGTCCGCCCCTGTAGTTTTGACAAGGGTGCCGGACCGGCAACGGCAAATATGGGAAGCGGCGACCCGGCGTCATGGTCTGCACGCGGGCATGCGCCGTGCTCCGCACCATCGTTTCCACACGGGAGTGCCGCACGCCATGTCCAATCACACCATCAGCGAAGGCTTGCCGTTTCCCCTGGGCGCCACCTGGGACGGCGACGGCGTCAACTTCGCGCTGTTCAGCGCCCATGCCACCAGGGTCGAACTGTGCCTGTTCGACCAGAACGGCGAACGGGAGATCGAGCGCATCGCGCTGCCCGAATACACCGACGAGGTCTGGCACGTCCGCGTGCAGGGGCTGGCGCCGGGCGCCGTCTACGGCTACCGCGTGCACGGTCCTTACGATCCGGCCAACGGCCATCGCTTCAATCCGAACAAGCTGCTGCTCGACCCGTACGCCAAGGCCTATGTCGGCGAGCTGCGCTGGGACCCGGCGGTGTTCGGTTATCGAATGGGGGAGGACGACCTGAGCTTCAGCGAGGCCGACAGCGCGCCATTCATGCCGAAGTGCCAGGTCGTGGACCAGGCCTTCACCTGGGAGCACCCATTGGGCGTGCGCGTGCCGTGGGAGCGCACCATCTTCTACGAGACCCATGTGCGCGGCTATACCAGGCGCCATCCGGCCGTGCCCGAGGCGATGCGCGGCACCTTCGAGGGGTTGGGCCAGCGTGCGGTGATCGACCATATCAAGGCGCTGGGCGTGACCTCGGTCGAGCTGCTGCCGATCCATGCCTTCCTGAACGACAGCCATCTGCTCGACAAGGGCCTGACCAACTACTGGGGCTACAACACGATCGGCTTCTTCGCGCCGGATCCGCGCTTCTTCGCCCGCGGGCCGGGCGCGGTGGCGGAGCTCAAGCAGATGATCGACCGTTTCCACGAGGCCGGGCTCGAGATCATCCTCGACGTGGTCTACAACCACACCGCCGAGGGCAGCGAACTGGGCGCGACGCTGTCGTTCCGCGGCATCGACAACCTGTCGTATTACCGGCTGATGCCGGACGAGAAGCGCTACTACATCAACGACACCGGCACCGGCAACACGCTGAACCTGTCGCATCCGCGCGTGCTGCAGATGGTGATGGACAGCCTGCGCTACTGGGTCACCGAGATGCAGGTCGACGGCTTCCGCTTCGATCTGGCCACCATCCTCGGACGCGAGCCCGGCGGCTTCGACTACGGCAGCGGCTTTCTGAAGGCGTGCCGGCAGGATCCGATCCTGTCCAGCGTCAAGCTGATCGCCGAGCCCTGGGATTGCGGCCCCGGCGGCTATCAGGTCGGCGGCTTTCCGGCCGGATGGGCCGAGTGGAACGACAAGTTCCGCGACACGGTGCGCGACTTCTGGCGTGGCGAGGAGGGCGTGGCGCCGGAACTGGCGGCGCGGATTACCGCGTCCGGCGACAAGTTCAACCACAGCGGACGGCGGCCCTGGGCCAGCGTCAACTTCATCACCGCGCACGACGGCTTCACGCTGCACGACCTGGTTTCGTACAACGACAAGCACAACGAGGCCAACGGCGAGGACAACAACGACGGCACCAGCGACAACCGCTCCTGGAACTGCGGCGCGGAAGGGCCGACCGACGACACCGAGATCGTCGAGCTGCGCGAGCGCCAGAAGCGCAATCTGCTCGCGACGCTGCTGTTCGCGCAGGGCACGCCAATGATGGTCGCGGGCGACGAGTTCGGCCGCAGCCAGCAGGGCAACAACAACGCCTATTGCCAGGACAACGAGATCAGCTGGGTCGACTGGGAAATCGACGAGCGCGGCCGCGGGCTGATCGAGTTCGTGCGCAAGCTGACCGCGCTGCGACGGGCGCTGCCGGTGCTGCGGCGGGGCCGGTTCCTGACCGGCGAGTTCGACGAAGAACTGGGCGTGGCCGACGTCAAGTGGATCAGCGCCGCGGGCGACGACCTGACGCCCGAACACTGGGACGACGCCTCGATGCGCTGCTTCGGCCTGGTGATCGACGGTCGCGCGCGCGCCACCGGCATCCGCCGCCCGGCCTCGGACGCGACGCTGCTGCTGGTGTTCAATGCCTATCACGACATGGTCGAGTTCACCTTGCCGCAGATTCCCGGCAGCGACCAATGGACCTGCCTGATCGACACCAATATGCCGGTGCGCGAGGAGCTGCCGGAGTTCTCGTCCGGCGACGTCTACCAGGTCACCGGGCGCTCGGTGCTGCTGTTCGCGCTCGAGGCGCGCGGTTCCACCAAACGGGTGTTCGAGCGGCTCGAAGGCGTATTGACCGACGACGCCTGACCGGCAACGGGTCGGCGCGTGAACCCGGGCGGAGCCGCTCCGGCCCGGGTATTTCCTGATATTTGGGGCAAGTCGCCGTTGATAGCATGGCGGCTCCAAGCCGCGGCCTCCGGTGAGGCGGCCCACGTCGCCATGGAGGCAGGGCGGCATGGCAGTCTGCACGACGGGAAGTCGGGGAAATCAGGAGAAATAATGAAACACGTTGCAAAAACCGTGGCCGCCGCCCTTGCGGCCGCCGCACTGGGTCTGCCTGGCGTGGTACAGGCGCAGGACTATCCGGGCAGCCGGCCGGTCTCGGCCGTGGTGCCGTTCGCCGCGGGCGGCCCGACCGACAAGGTCGCGCGCGAGCTGGCGCAGGTCATGTCCAAGCATCTGGGCGCGACCATCGTGATCGAAAACCTCGGCGGCGCCGGCGGCACGATCGGCGCGAAGAAGGTGGCCCAGTCCAAGAACGACGGCCACACCGTGCTGATCCACCATATCGGCATGTCGACCGCCCCGGCGCTGTACCGCAATCTGGGCTTCGATCCGCTGAAGGACTTCGAGTACATCGGCGAAATCGCCGACGTGCCGATGGTGCTGGTCGGCAACAAGAACCTGCCGCCGAACACGCTGAAGGATCTGCTGCCGTACATCAAGGCCAATGCCAGCAAGCTGTCGCTCGCCAACGCCGGTATCGGCTCGGCCTCGCACCTGTGCGGCCTGCTGTTCCAGAGCGCCATCCAGACCGAACTGACCACGGTGCCGTACAAGGGCACCGCGCCGGCGCTGACCGATATCCTGGGCGGCCAGGTCAACCTGATGTGCGACCAGACCACCAATATCGCCGGCCAGCTCAAGGCCAATGCGCTCAAGCCCTATGCCGCGATGCAGCCGCGCCGCGTCGAAGCGTTCAAGGACATCCCGACCGCTGCCGAGCAGGGCCTGTCGAACATCGAGGTCAAGATCTGGCACGCGATGTACGCGCCCAAGGGCACGCCGCAGCCGGTGATCGAGAAACTGTCGGCGGCGCTGCAGAAGTCGGTGACCGACCCGGGCTTCCGCGCCAAGATGGCCGAGCTGGGCGCCGAAGCGGTACCGGCCCAGCGCGCCACGCCGGAGTCGCTGAAGACCTTCCTCGGCAACGAAATCAACAAGTGGACCCCGGTGATTCGCAAGGCCGGCGTCTATGCGGATTGAGTTGACCCGACGCTGACCGATTCGCCGCCGCTGCATCAGGCACATCAGCGGCGCGGCGGAACGGCACCCGAGGCCACGCGGCAACGCGTGGCCTTTTTGTTTGCGCTTTTTTGTGCTGCTCGCCGCTACAGGCCGAGCTCGCTGTGTGAGCCCAGCCGGACCAGTTGCAGCGTATCGTCGTCGGGCCTGCGGTAGATCAGCACCAGATCTGGCCTGATGTGGCAATCCCGAAAATCCTTCCACTCTCCGGTCAGCGCGTGGTCTCGATGCCTGGCCGCCAACGGGCGGTCCTTTGCCAGCGCGCTCACCACTTCCTTGAAGTCCGCATCCAGCGTCGCGCGATGCGGACCCTTCCTTTCCCGCTTGAAATCCCGTTTGAACTGCCCTGTCAGCTCAATCGTCCTCATTCTCCAGATCCGCCATCAGTGCCTCGACGGACGAGAATTTGCGCAGCCCGCGGGCCCGCGCTTCCTTCATCGCCGCGATCGTCGTCGGGTTGGGCGTCACCAGTTCGAAGGGAAGGGCCTTGTCGTGCGCGACGCGGGTCAGCGTCATGCGGACAACGTCCGAAACGGACAGTCCCATTGCTTCCAACACGATCGAGGCTTCCTCTTTGATATCCGCGTCGACGCGGGCGCGGACAAACGTAGTGCTTGCCATGGTGATTTCCCTTTGCTGCCTGGTAGTCGGTAACGGAATCCCTTGGAGTAGATAGGGATGAGTCGACAGCGCCGCGGTGGCGCGGCGACCGATCGATGGGAATTCCTGAGGCGCAGTGTAGCTCAATTGAGCTACAAGGCAAAGGAGATTTGATGGCGCTCCGGGAGTTCGGAGGTCACATTTCGCCACACCGGCCCGGCGTCTATAGTGGTGGAACGCTCCAGGCGCCGGCCCCTTGAATTCGACGGCGGCGCCGCCAAGTAGCTGCCTGAACCCAACTCAGAAGCCACCATGGAACAGTATCACGGCACTACCATCGTCAGCGTCCGGCGCGGCAACCAGGTTGCCCTGGGCGGTGACGGCCAGGTCACTCTCGGCAATATCGTGATGAAGGGCACCGCACGCAAGGTGCGCCGCATCTACAACGGCAAGGTCCTGGTGGGCTTCGCCGGCAGCACCGCCGATGCGTTCTCGCTGCTGGACCGTTTCGAGGCCAAGCTCGAGAAATACCAGGGCAATCTGACGCGCGCGGCGGTCGATCTGGCCAAGGACTGGCGTTCGGATCGCGCGCTGCGCCGGCTCGAGGCGATGCTGATTACCGCCGACCGCGACACCACGCTGGTGATCACCGGCAACGGCGACGTGCTCGATCCCGAAGGCGGCATCGCGGCGATCGGCTCGGGCGGTGCCTACGCCCAATCGGCGGCCAAGGCGCTGGTCGAAAACACCGAGCTGTCGCCCAAGGACGTGGTCGAGAAATCGCTGCGCATCGCCGGCGAACTCTGCATCTACACCAACACCAATTTCGTCATCGAGACGCTCGAGTGAGCGTTCGCATGACGCTTCACGCGCGTGACGCCGGCCTGGCGCACCACCGTGCGGCGGTGCGCCGTGGCGGCGCACCGACCGGCCTTCATTGAACGGATACCCGGATACCGAGACCCATGTCCCACACCATGACTCCGTCGGAAATCGTTTCCGAGCTCGACAAACACATCATTGGCCAGAACAAGGCCAAGAAGGCCGTCGCGGTGGCACTGCGCAACCGCTGGCGCCGCCAGCAGGTGGCCGACCCGCTGCGCCAGGAAATCACGCCGAAGAACATCCTGATGATCGGACCGACCGGCGTCGGCAAGACCGAGATCGCCCGGCGCCTGGCCAAGCTGGCCGACGCGCCCTTCATCAAGATCGAGGCGACCAAGTTCACCGAGGTCGGCTATGTCGGCCGCGACGTCGACACGATCGTGCGCGATCTGGTCGAAATGGCGATCAAGCAGACCCGCGAGTCCGAGATGAAGAAGGTGCGGACCAAGGCCGAGGATGCCGCCGAGGACCGCCTGCTCGACGTGCTGCTGCCCCCGCCGCGCGACATCGGCTTCGCCCAGCCCGAGGAAAAGGACTCCAATACCCGCCAGGTCTTCCGCAAGAAGCTGCGCGAGGGACAGCTCGACGACAAGGAAGTCGAGCTGGAGGTGGCCGCCGCGGTGCCGAGCCTCGACATCATGGGCCCGCCGGGCATGGAGGACATGACCGAGCAGCTGCGCAGCATGTTCGCCGGCCTGGGGCAGGGCAAGAAGCTGCGCCGCAAGATGAAGGTCAAGGAAGCGTTCAAGCTGCTGATCGACGAGGAAGCGGCCAAGCTCGTCAACGATGACGACCTGAAGCACAAGGCGCTGGCCAATGTCGAGCAGAACGGCATCGTGTTCCTCGACGAGATCGACAAGATCGCCAGCCGCAGCGAACTGGGCGGCGGCGAGGTGTCGCGCCAGGGCGTGCAGCGCGATCTGCTGCCGCTGGTCGAAGGCACCACGGTCAGCACCAAGTACGGCATGGTCCGGACCGACCATATCCTGTTCATTGCGTCGGGTGCGTTCCACCTGTCCAAGCCGAGCGATCTGATTCCGGAGCTGCAGGGGCGCTTTCCGATCCGCGTCGAGCTCGAATCGCTGTCGGTGGCCGACTTCGAGGCGATCCTGACGCAGACCGACGCCAGCCTGACCAAGCAGTACCAGGCGCTGCTGGCGACCGAACAGGTCGAACTGGTGTTCGCGCCGGACGGCATCCGCCGCCTCGCCGAGATCGCCCATTCGGTCAACGAGAAGGTCGAGAACATCGGCGCGCGCCGGTTGTACACGGTGATGGAGCGCCTGCTCGAAGACCTGTCGTTCCACGCCACCCGCTCGAGCGGCGAAACGGTGACGATCGACGCCGCCTATGTCGACGAACGGCTGGGCGATCTGTCGGCCAACGAGGATCTGTCGCGCTACGTGCTGTAACCGCGACGGGCGGGCCGTCCTGAAGCCCGCTCCAACGTCGCCAACGTCGCTCCACGAAGTCACGCGATGAAGTGCGCCTTCTCAGCCATGAGAAGGCGCATTTTTTTCGTCTGTGCCGCTCGACAGTGACGTCGTCTCCCTATGTGGGAATCGTCTTACTCCCCTTTCGGAAGCCCCCGCCTGCTTGCAAAAGCGCACCGCACATAACCTTCATATACGACGAGACAGCAAGGCGAACGTCATCGTCGTCCTTGCGAACTCAAACCGATCGACAACGACAGGAGCGCGACATGATGAAGAAATGGCTGTCTGCTGCAGTGTGTTCGATGATGGTTGCCGCACCGGCAGGCTTTGCACTGGCGCAGAGCGCGCCGTCGGGTGCCCGCGCCGACTATGACGCCGCCGTTTCGCGGGCGGACGCGGACTACAAGAACGCGAAGACGAAGTGCGATGCCCTGAAGGACAACGCCGAGGACGTCTGCGAGGCCGAGGCCAAGCGCGATCGCGACGTGGCGAAGGCCGAGGCCGAAGCGCGCCGCGACGGCACCGAAGCCGCCCGCGCCAAGGTGCTGAAGGTCAGGGCCGACCGCGAATACGAAGTCGCGAAGGAGCGCTGCGACGACAAGAAGGGCAACGACAAGGACGTTTGCGTGAAGGAAGCCAAGACGGCGCACGAGAAGGCGCTGGGCGAGGCCAAGACCACGCGTGCGGCGGCCGGCGGCGGCACGCGCACCGATGTGGCCGAGGCGCGCCGCGAGGCTCGCAAGGACACCAGCGACGCGGCCTACAAGGCCGACAAGGAGAAGTGCGACGCGATGTCGGGCGATGCCAAGGACCGCTGCGAGGCCGACGTCAAGGCGAAGTACAACCGCTGATGAGTTCCGGCCGCGGCTGATGCGGTCAACCTGGACGATGGCGAGCGGTGGGCGCGCAGGCGCTGCGGCAGCTCCGGCGCGCCCCCATCGTCTTGACCACCGACGTATCCATCCAGATTGAGGAGCAGATCATGAACTGGGACCAGATCGAAGGGAAATGGGAGCAGGCCAAAGGCAAGGTCAAGGAGAAGTGGGGCCAGCTGACCGATGACGATCTCACGCAGATCAACGGCAAGCGCGATCAGCTCGCCGGCAAGATCCAGGAGCGCTATGGCTACACCAAGGAGCGCGCCGAAGAGGAAATGCGCGAGTGGGAGCGGGATACCCGCTGGTGACATCGACCGTGACATCGGCCGTGACAGCGGCCGGTGACATCCGTTGACGGCAGGTAAGCCAGGTAAGCGTTGGTAAGCAGGCTGGCACGGTCGCCGCGACGATGAGAAGCTTGCGCCTCGTTAGCGGCCGCAGCATGGCCGTGAGAGCAGGAGGTCCAACATGAAGCATATCGGTTTGATGTCGGCAGGCGTTCTGGGCGGGCTGGTCGCGGCAACCGCGTTCCTGTGCGCCGTGCCGGACCGCAGCGAGGCCACGCGGATCGACGCCGCCTCGGCCGGCGGCAACGTCAAGGTCTCGCATGCGGTGTTCGTCAGCGAGTCCGCCGAGTACGGTGCACGCTCGAACCGGCATGCGTTCGACGCGCTGCGGGTTGGCAGCACCGGCGCGGCCGGCACCCTCGGCGCGGCCGGCATCGCCAATCGTGCGGCCAACGGCGGCGACGACCTCGGCTGGGACTACGTGCAACTGCGCCTGTGAACCGGCGCGCGGCGATGGCCGCGATGCGATGCGATGAAGAAGGGCCTGCGATTGCAGGCCCTTTTTTCGTCCGCTCGATGCCTCAGCGCGACACCGGCCGCTTGGCGAGCTTGCGTTGCAGCGTGCGCCGATGCATGTTCAGCGCGCGCGCCGTCGCCGAGATATTGCCGCCGTGTTCGGCGAGCACGCGCTGGATATGTTCCCACTCGAGCCGCGGCACCGATAACGGCAGCGGATCCTCCAGCGCGGCTTCGGCGGCGACCTCCGACACACCCGACTTCAGTGCCGCAAGGATCGAATCGACATTGGCCGGCTTGGCCAGATATTCGTCGGCCCCCTGTTTGACCGCGGCCACCGCGGTGGCGATGCTGGCGTAGCCGGTCAGCACCAGGATGCGCGCCCACGGCAGCATTGCGCGCAGCGGCGCCACCAGCTGCAGGCCGGAGTCGGCCGGCGCCGTCACGCCGGCCGCGGGCGCGGCGGCCAGATGCAGATCCAGCGTGACATAGCGAAACGCGGTCTTCTCGGCCAGCGCCAGCGCCTGTTGGCGATGGTGTGCGACCTGGACCGCGAAGCCGCGACGCGACAGCGCGCGTGCGAGCGTGTCCGAGAACACGGGGTCGTCGTCGATCACCAGGAAGGGCGCGCCGCCGTCGCCATTGTCGGCGGGGACAGCAGGGGAAAGGGAAGCGCTCGATGTCAGGCTCATGCCACGTGCTCCGATGCATCGGGGTTTGCCGGCAGCCGCAGCTCGGCCACGGTGCCGCCTTCGGGGCGATCCTGCCACAGCAGCCGCCCGCCCATCTGGCGCGCCACGCTCTGCGCCAGATAGGCGCCGATGCCCTGGCCGCCGTGCGTGCTTGCCACCGGAGCCTCGCCCAGCCGTGCACGCAACGCCGCCGGCATGCCGATGCCATGGTCGATGACCCGCAGTACCAGTTCGCCGGGTTCCCCGCTCGGTTCCGGTGCGATGGACAGACGCAACGGCAGCTCGCCGCGACCGGCGGCCTGCTGGCTGCGCGCCGCATTGTCGAGCAGGATGGTCAGCATCTGTCCGGTGCGTGCGGGCTCGATCGGCACGTCGGCGGCCTCCGCGGCGATCGCCGTCTCGACGCGCGCCTGCGGATGGCGCAACTGCCAGCCATCGGCAAAGGCGGGCAGCCACTGCCCCACCGGCTGCAGGGCACTGGCGCGGTTCGCCTCGCGCAGGCGCGCCAGGATGCCGCGGCATAGCGCCAGCTGCTGCTCGACCGTATGCAGGTCGGGCAGATAGTCGCGTATCGCGGTCTTGCCGCGCGTCGCATCGGCGGCGTCGGCGCGCAGCTCGCCGGCGATCACGGCCAGCGTTGCCAGCGGCGTGCCGATCTCGTGCGCGACCGTCGCCGCCTGCGCGTTCAGCGACTCGACCCGCGCCTCGCGCAGCAGCCGCTCGCGCGCGTCGGCCAGTTGCCCTTCGCGTTCGCGCAGCACGCCGGACAGCCGCGCGACGAACAGCGCGATCATCACCGCGCTGGCGACGAAATTGAGCCACATGCCGACCAGGTGGTAGACCACCGCATTGTCCGGGTCGTGCAGATGCAAGGGCACGTATTCGAACAGCATCAGCGAATAGCAGGCCAGGGCGTACAGCGCCAGCGCGACCACCTGCCGCCACGGCACGATCGCGGCGGCCAGCGCCAGCCCGGGCAGATAGAAGGAGACGAAGGGATTGGTGGCGCCGCCGGTGAAGAACAGGATCGCCGACAGCGCAGTCAGGTCGACCAGCAGCTGGCCCATCAGCTCGGCGTCGCCCGGCACCGAGCCGGCGCGCGCATGTTGCCGCAGCCGCCACGCGGTCAGCAGATTGAAGATCGCCTGCAGCACGAAGATCGACAGCAGCGGCCGATAGGGCAGCTCCAGCCCGGCCAGCGTCTCGGCCCACACCAGCAGCAGCCCCTGTCCGCCCAGGATGGCCCAGCGCAGCCAGTACACCCGGCGCAAGCTCAGCAGGCCGTCCCTGCCGAGGCCTGGTGCTCGGAGGGCATGGCCGTCGGAGGCGGTGGCGTGGGCGGCAGCGTGGGCAGGCATCGTCATGCCGCGAGTGTAGCAACGGTGCCGCCGCCGGCCGCCTCGTGCGACACCATGCCGCATTGGTCGCCGCGCGCGGCACTGCCAGACTGGCGGACTGCGCCGCATGCGCCGGTGCATCGTCTATGCACGGTGCCCGTGTCGCGGTGGCCCCGTGTCGGTTCATGTTCTAATCCCGTTTCTACGCGGACTTCCCGCTGCCGTTGGACCGTTTTTCGTTTGAACGAATTGCACCGAGAAAGGATAGAGATGCAAGCCAAGCTGTTCGTCGCCGCCGCATGCTGCGCGCTGTTTTCCACCGCTGCGCTCGCCCAGGTCGACATCCGCAATGCATGGGCGCGCGGCACCGTGCCGGCGCAGACGGCCACCGGCGTCTTCATGACGCTGCACGCGCACCAGAACGCGCGCCTGGTCGGGGTGTCGACGCCCGTGGCGGCGACGGCCGAGGTGCACGAGATGAAGATGGAGGGCAACGTGATGCGGATGCGCGCGCTCGACGCACTGCCGTTGCCGAAGATGGAGGACGTCGAACTGAAGCCCGGCGGCTATCACGTGATGCTGCTGGGTCTGAAGGCGCCGCTGAACGCCGGCGACAAGGTGCCCGTGACCCTGAAGATCGAGCAGGGCGGCAAGCTGATCGAGCAGCGTGTCGAGGCCGAAGTGCGCGGGCTGACCGCGCCCGCCCAGGGCGGCGGCGCGGCCGGCAACCACAAGCACTGAAACAGCAAAAGCCGGTCGGTGCATGCGCCGGCATCGGCGCCGGCCGAGCCGCCGCTCAACCGCGCAGGCTGATCGCCTCGTCCAGTCCCTGACCCGCGCCGACCGCGAGCAGCCGCTCGCGCAGCCATGCATGGCCAGGATCGGCATCGTTGCGCTCGTGCCAGATCGCGCTGAAGGTAAACCCCGGAAACGCGAACGGCGGCTCGAACACCGCGAAGCGCGGATCGTCCTCCAGCGCCGCAAGGCTGCGCCGGGCCGTGGTCAGCACGAGGTTGGTACCGGCGATCAGCGCCGGCGCGACGCTCCAGTGCGGCACCACGCAGGCGATCTTGCGGCGCCCGCCATGCTTGGCGATGGCCGCGTCGATCGGGTCGACCCGTTCGTTGTGGGCGGCCACCAGCACGTGCGAACGGGCCAGGTAGGCGACCTGGTCCAGCCGGCCATGGTCGCGCACCGTCGCCGCGTCGACGGCGCAGCCGTATTCCTCCTCGAACAGCGCCGCCATCTTGACGCCCTCCGGCTGATAGACGAACACGCCCAGCGCCAGATCGACCTCGCCATCGGCCACCTGCGCCGACATCGCTTCGCGGCTGCCCTGCGTCACCACCAGTTCGATGCCGGGCGCGGCCTTGCGGACCGCGCGCAGCAGGTTCGGCAGCACCACCATCGCGCCGTAGTCCGACATCGCCAGCCGGAAGGTGCGCCTGGCCGTGGCCGGCTGGAAGCCCGACGGTCCCAGCAGGATGCGCACCTGCGCCAGCGCCTCGGCCAGCGGTCCCGACAGTTCGTGTGCCCGCGCGGTCAGCACCAGGCCGCCCTGGCCGCGCACCAGCAGCGGGTCGTCCAGCAGCTGGCGCAGCCGCGCCAGCGCATGGCTGACCGCCGGCTGGCTCAGATGCAGCCGCAGCGCGGCGCGAGAGATATGACGTTCGGCCAGCAGGGCCTCGAGCACGACCAGCAGGTTCAGGTCGACGTTGCGCAGATTATTCATCCGGCGAATATTAAACGTTCGAAACCAGAATTGGAAATCCATCCGGCGTAGGGGCAGACTGGCGCGGTCTCTTCTTTCTTCCACCACCCCGGAGGTCGCGCATGTTGTCCTCGTCCCATCCCGTCGGCCCCGCGCTCGCTGCCGCGGTGCCCGTGCTGATCGTCGCGCTGGCCGGCGCGATGATCCCGTTGCAGGCGGGCGCCAATGCCGCGCTGGCTCGCACGCTCGGGCATCCGCTGTGGGCCACGCTGGTGTCGCTGCTGGTCAGCCTGGCCGTGGTGGTGGCGCTGATGCTGGCGCTTCGGGTCGGTCCGCCGGCCGCCGGCTGGACCACCGGGCCGGCGTGGATATGGATCGGCGGCGCGCTCGGCGTGTTCTATCTGACCGCGGCGCTGATGCTGGCGCCGCGGCTGGGCGCCAGCGGCTTTATCGCGGCGGTGGTCGCCGGGCAAATGCTGGGCTCGCTGTGGATGGACCATGCGGGCCTTGCCGGCTTTGCGGTGCGCGAACTGACGGCGCCGCGGCTCGGCGGCGCGGTGCTGATCGTGCTCGGCGTGGTCGCCATGCAGTGGAGCGGATCGACGCGGGTGGCTGGCGCGCTGGATTGATACGGCGGCTGACATGGGCCGCTGACGTAGTCCGCTCACTCCCCCGCCTGCGCCTGCCGGCGACGCAGGCAATCCGGACACAGGCAGTGCTGCCCCGGCACGATCAGCCGGGCGGGCAGCAGCGGCATTGTCGCGCACCAGCAGTGCGGCAGGCCGGCGGCATGACCGCAGACGAAACGCGCGCCGCAGGCCGCGCACTGCTCGACCGGCCGCAACTGGCCGGTCAGCACGGCAGCGGGGCCGGCGCCTGGGCCCGGGCTTTTGCCTGCGCCTTCTCCTGACATCGCAGTGGCTTCCGTTGGCGTGGTTGTTGCATGAAAAGAACGGCCGATGGGCCGTCGGACGCACCGTTGGCGCCCCGCGCGGGCCTCGGTCTGCCGTCTCGCTAGCGTGGCACCCCGTTTCTTGTAAAATTCGGGCGCCTGCCGCGGGGCGCCGGATGCGCCGCGTTGCCATGATACCTGTCGAATTTCACGGATTGCCATGACCTCCGATACCTCCGGGCCCACCGCAACCGCAGTGGCCGCCATCGCCCCCGCCCTCAAGGCCGAGATCCTTGCCGAGGCGCTGCCCTATATCCGCAAGTTCCATGGCAAGACCATCGTGGTCAAGTACGGCGGCAATGCGATGACCGAGGAGAAGCTCAAGCACGGCTTCGCGCGCGACGTGATCCTGCTGAAGCTGGTCGGCATGAACCCGGTGGTCGTCCACGGCGGCGGCCCGCAGATCGACGAGGCCCTGAAGAAGGTCGGCAAGGTCGGCACCTTCATCCAGGGCATGCGCGTCACCGACGAAGAGACCATGGAAGTGGTCGAGTGGGTGCTCGGCGGCGAGGTCCAGCAGGACATCGTGATGCTGATCAACCAGTACGGCGGCCAGGCGGTCGGCCTGACCGGCAAGGACGGCGGCCTGATCCGCGCCAAGCGGCTGAAGATGCCGGACCGCGAGAATCCGGGCGCGTTCATCGATATCGGCTATGTCGGCGACATCGAGGCGATCAACCCGGCGGTGGTCAAGGCGCTGCAGGACGACGCCTTCATCCCGGTGATCTCGCCGATCGGCTTCTCCGACGACGGCCAGGCCTACAACATCAACGCCGACGTGGTGGCCGGCAAGATGGCCGAGATCCTCAAGGCCGAGAAGCTGGTGATGATGACCAACATCCCCGGCGTGATGGACAAGAAGGGCAATCTGCTGACCGATCTGTCGGCGCGCGAAATCGAAGAGCTGTTCGCCGACGGCACCATCTCGGGCGGCATGCTCCCCAAGATCTCGTCGGCGCTTGACGCCGCCAAGAGCGGCGTGAACTCGGTGCACATCATCGATGGCCGCATCGAACACTCGCTGCTGCTGGAGATCCTGACCGAGCAGGCGTTCGGCACCATGATCCGCTCGCACTGACGCATCGCAACCAGGCGCGCGCCGTCGCTGCGGCGGCGCAGCGCCTTCCCCTCGTGCCTTCCCACGCCTCCCGCCGCTCTCCCTACCGCCTGCGGCATCGTCCGGCCGGCAACAACGCCGGCGACACGGTCTGGCTGTTCGATCTCGACAACACGCTGCACGACGCCTCGCACGCGATCTTCCCGGCGATCAATGCCGCGATGACCGCCTACGTGGCGCGCGTGCTCGCCTGCGACGAGGCCACGGCCAGCCGCGTGCGGGTCGACTACTGGCAGCGCTATGGCGCGACGCTGCTCGGCATGATCCGCCATCACGGCGTCGACCCGGCCGACTTCCTGCGCGCCGCGCACGAATTCCCCGACATCGCGCAGATGGTGCGCGTGCGCCGCGGTCTCGCAGCCCAACTGCGCCGTCTGCCCGGGCGCAAGGTGCTGCTGACCAACGCGCCGCAGGACTATGCGCACGCGGTGCTGCGCGTGGCCGGCATCGAGCACTGTTTCGAGCGCGTGATCGCGATCGAACAGATGTGGGTCCATGGCGATCTGCGTCCCAAGCCCGATCGACGCATGCTGCGCCGCCTGCTGGCGAAACTGCGGATCGCGCCGGGCCGCGCGGTGCTGGTCGAGGACACGGTCTCGCACCTGAAGCGCTATGCTGGCCTGGGCATCCGCACCGCGTGGATCACCGGCTATCTGCGTTCGACGACGCCGAGCCGCCCGCATGACGTGCCGGCCGGCGCCGCGCGCGATGCCGCGCAGCAGGCGGCGCTGCGCGCCGAGGCGCAACGCCATGCGCACGACCGCGACGCCGATCACGCGGCCCGGCAGCAGGCGGTGACGCTGGTCGCCGCCGAGAACCAGGCGCCCGTGCCGCGGCTTTCGCCGGAAGCGCAGCAGGCCGGCCGCAATGCGGGCCGCAACCCTGGTCGCCAGCGGGCCCGCATGGTGCACCGGCCCGGCTATGTGGACATAAAAGTACAATCGGTGCATCAACTCCATCGACGAATGCGGAGAAACGGGTCATGACGCAGAGCAACGAGGCAGCCGCGCCGGCCGCGAATGCGGACGAGCGGGCCGGGCAGGGCGAGGGCGGTGGCGCGGCGGAGGCGGCGGTCGCGCGCAAGCGGCCGCGCCCGGGCGAGCGCCGCGTGCAGATCCTGCAGACGCTGGCCAGCATGCTCGAACACCCGCGCTCCGAACGCATCACGACCGCCGCGCTGGCGGCCCGCCTCGGCGTCTCGGAGGCCGCGCTGTATCGGCATTTCGCCAGCAAGGCGCAGATGTTCGAGGGCCTGATCGCCTTTATCGAGCAGACCGTGTTTGGCCTGATCAACCAGATCACCGCGCAGGAGGAGCACGGCCTGCGCCAGGTGCAGGCGATCGTGCGGATGCTGCTGTCGTTCGCCGAGAAGAATCCGGGCATGACGCGCGTGCTGACCGGCGAGGCGCTGGTCGGCGAGCACGAACGCCTGCAGGAGCGCATCAATCAGCTGGTCGACCGCATCGAAGCGTCGATCCGCCAATGCCTGAAGGTCGCCGCGACGCAGGGCGCGTTTCCGCCCGACGCCGACGTGTCCGCACGCGCCGCGCTGATCGTCGCCACGGTGCAGGGGCACTGGCATCGCTATGCCAAGAGCGGCTTTCGCAAGCTGCCGGCGGGGCAGATCGACGCGCAGCTGCGGGTGCTGCTCGGCTGATCCGCTGGGCTGCAGTGCGAGACCGAAGCGCGGTTCCGATGTCCCGTTCGAGCGTGCCTTTCGCTGGTGTCTTTCGCTTTGCTCTATAATCTGCCGGTCGCGCCGATTTGATGACTGGCTTGCGGGCGCGCGGCGAGGAACATCCTCGCCACTATAAATGCGGCTAAAGAGGTTGGTCGGCGCCCCTCTCCGATAGAACCGATAAAACGGATTCCCGGGATGACGCCACCGCGCGGCGGACAGCGAAGCACCCGGCGCGACAACAACCCGACTTGGCTGCGTGATTCCAGACGCAAGACCGGTCGGGTTTTTTTATGCCCGCTTCGCACGGGCCCGCCTACATGACTGACGTTGCCTCGCCGTCCGCCAACGCGGAACCGGCCGCTTCCGCCGCCGCTGCTTCCGCCGCCGCCTCTGCCGCGCTGCACCTGCCCCTGCCGCCCGACTCGGTCGGCATCGTGACGCCGCAGCGCATGCATTTCGCCGAGCCGCTGCCGCTGCGCAACGGCTCTTCGCTGGCCAACTACGACCTGATGGTCGAAACCTACGGCACGCTCAATGCCGCGCGCACCAATGCCGTGCTGGTGTGCCACGCGCTGAACGCCTCGCACCACGTGGCCGGCGTCTACGCGCACGATCCGCGCGACGTGGGCTGGTGGGACAACATGGTCGGCCCCGGCAAGCCGCTCGACACCGATCGCTTCTTCGTGATCGGCGTCAACAATCTGGGCTCGTGCTTCGGCTCGACCGGTCCGATGAGCCTGAACCCGGCCACCGGCCAGCCGTTCGGCGCGACGTTCCCGGTGGTCACGGTCGAGGACTGGGTCAATGCGCAGGCGCGTGTGGCCGACGCCTTCGGCATCGAGCAGTTCGCCGCGGTGATGGGCGGCAGCCTGGGCGGCATGCAGGCGCTGGCCTGGAGCCTGATGTATCCGGAGCGGCTGCGCCATTGCATCGTGGTGGCCTCGACGCCGAAGCTGTCGGCGCAGAACATCGCCTTCAACGAGGTCGCGCGCAGCGCGATCCTGTCCGACCCCGACTTCCACGGCGGCAACTATTACGCGCACGGCGTCAAGCCCAAGCGCGGGCTGCGCGTGGCCCGGATGATCGGCCATATCACCTATCTGTCCGACGAGGACATGGCGGCCAAATTCGGCCGCGAGCTCAAGGCCGAGGACATCCGCTTCTCGTTCGACGTCGAATTCCAGGTCGAGAGCTATCTGCGCTACCAGGGCGACAAGTTCGCCGAGTATTTCGACGCCAATACCTATCTGCTGATCACGCGCGCGCTCGACTACTTCGATCCCGCGCTGACCTTCGGCGGCGACTTGACCCGCGCGGTCGCGCATACCAGGGCGAGCTTCCTGGTCGCCAGCTTCACCACCGACTGGCGCTTTGCGCCGAGCCGCAGCCGCGAACTGGTCAAGGCGCTGCTCGATAACAAGCGGCCGGTCAGCTACGCCGAGATCGACGCCCCGCACGGCCACGACGCCTTCCTGCTCGACGATCCGCGTTACCACAATCTGATGCGCGCCTACTACGAACGCATTGCCACGGAGATCGGCGCATGAATGCCAAGTCCATCACCGAAGCGGCCAACGGCGTGCTGGCACGGCGGCCGGATTTCCGCGCGATCGCGCGCTGGATCGAACCGAATGCGACCGTGCTCGACCTCGGCTGCGGCGACGGCAGCCTGCTGCGCGTGCTGCAGGACGAGCTCGACGTGCAGGCCTACGGCATCGAGATCCGCGACGAGGGCGTGCTGGCGTGCGCGCAGAAGGGCGTGCATGTCATCCAGCAGAACCTGGAGGGCGGGCTGGCGCTGTTCGAGGACAAGAGCTTCGACACCGTGATCCTGTCGCAGACGCTGCAGACCATCCACAACACCGCGCAGGTGCTGCGCGACACGCTGCGGGTCGGGCGCGAGTGCATCGTGTCGTTCCCGAACTTCGGCTACTGGCCGCATCGGCTGTCGGTGTTCCGCGGCCGCATGCCGGTGTCCGAGTCGCTGCCCTACCAGTGGTACGACACGCCGAACGTGCGCGTGCTGACGATCAGCGATTTCGAGGCGCTGGCACCCAAAGTGGGCTTGCGCATCCTCGATCGCGTGGTGATGCACGAAGGCATCACGGTGAACTGGGGCGTCAACTGGCGCGGCAGCCTGGCGGTCTATCGGGTCTGCTCGGCCTGAGTCGGGGCTTCGAGGAAAGCTTCGGAGGGGACGGCCGGCACTTGACGAGCGGCCACCGGGGCGACTACCGTACGGAAATTACGAACGATCGTTCGATTTTCGGCGAGGCCCCATGTCCGCGACATCCGAGCTGCATCCCTTCGACGACGCGATTGCGTTGACCCCCGCCGGCGAGCACCGCTTCGACGGCCGCACGACCGAGTCGTACTGGAACATGATCGGGCCGTACGGCGGCATCACCGCGGCGACGCTGTTGCAGGCGGCGCTGCAGCATCCGCAGCGGCTCGGCGACCCGATCGCGCTGACGGTCAATTTCGCCGGACCGATCGCCGAAGGGCCGTTCACGATCGAGGCGCGCCCCTCGCGCACCAACCGCTCGACCCAGCACTGGTCGCTGGAACTGGTACAGAACGGCGAGGTGGCGACCACCGCCAGCGCGGTGTTCGCCGTGCGGCGCGACACCTGGGGCTGCGGCGAGGCCGTCTTTCCCGAGGACGTGCCGCCCGCCGATGCCATCGCGCCGCTGCCGACCGGCTTCGCGCCGGTGCGCTGGCTCAAGTCCTACGAGATGCGGCCGGTGCGCGGGGCCAAGCCCGCGACGGCCGAGCCGGGCACCGAGCATCCCGACAGCCTGACGCAGTTCTGGCTGCGCGACCACCCGGCGCGCACGCCCGACTACGCGTCGATCGCGGCCTGGTGCGACAGCTTCTATCCGCGCATCTTCCTGAAGCGCGCCGGCTTCGTGCCGGCCGGCACGGTCTCGCTGACCACCTATTTCCACGCGGATGCCGCCACGCTGGCGGCGCTGGGCGAGCGCCACGCGCTCGGCAGCGCACGGGCCCAGGTGTTTCGGCAAGGCTTCTTCGACCAGAGCGCGCAACTGTGGAGCCCGGACGGCGAGCTGTTGGCCAGCTCGCATCAGATCGTCTACTACAAGCAGTAGACGCGCCGGCTGCCCTCTCCCCAGCCCTCTCCCGCAAGCGGGAGAGGGAGCCAGTCCGCGTGCATTGGTCGATGTCGCTTCGATGAGGTCCTCTGCCGCGGCCGCTCGCACTCGGCTCCTCTGCTACGGCCGCTCGCATTCGGCTCCCCTCTCCCGCTTGCGGGAGAGGGGTGGGGGAGAGGGCAGGGCGATCGCTGTGCCACCGAAGCATCAACCCTCGCGAACCCCCTTGCCCTCTCCCCGGCCCTCTCCCGCACGCGGGAGAGGGGGAACAACCCCAGCCTCGACAACCGGCGTGCGCGTCTGGCTTTCATACCGCTCGACGGTGCCGCGCATCGCGCGCAGCAGGAACAGCCCCGGCAGCGCGACCAGCACCGTGCCGAGATAGAACGGCGCCCAGCCGTACGATTCGACCAGATACCCCGAGGACGGCCCGACATAGACGCGCCCGACCGAGGCCAGCGCCGACAGCAGCGCGTACTGCGTCGCCGAGAACGAGCGATTGCACAGCGCCATCAGCAGCGCGACGAAGGCCGCGGTGCCCATGCCGCCGCACAGGTTCTCCACCGCGATGGTCGCGCCCATCGACCACAGATGGGCCGGGGTCACGGCCAGCAGCCAGTAGCCGAAGTTCGACACCGCCTGCAGCACGCCGAACAGCATCAGCGAGCGGTACAGGCCGAGCTTGACCATCAGCGTGCCGCCGAACAGCGCGCCGATGATGGTCGCGGCCAGGCCGAGCGTCTTGTTGACGAGCCCGACCTCGCCGGCGGAGAAGCCCACGCCGCGGATCAGGAAGGTGGTCGACAGGCTGCCCGCGAAGGCGTCGCCGAGCTTGTACAGCACGATCAGCCCCAGCAGCCACCAGGCGCCGGTGCGGCCAAAGAAATCGCGCAGCGGGCCGACCACCGCCTCCTCCAGCGAACGCGGCGCGCGCGGCGGCGACTCGGCGCGCGGCGCCCACGGCAGCGTCAGCAGGCCGACGGCCATCAGCGCCGCCATCAGCAGATACATCTGCTGCCAGCCCAGCACACGGTCCGCCAGCCACAGCGCCAGGCCGCCCGAGACCAGCATCGCCAGCCGGTAGCCGAGCACCTTGACCGCGGCGCCGGCGCCGCGCTCGGCGGGCCGCAGCACGTCGGTGCTGTAGGCGTCGAACACGATGTCCTGCGACGCCGACAGGAAGGCCACCAGCGTGGCCAGCCCCGCCAGCAGCCACAGCGCCTCGCGCGGCGGGCAGAACGCCATGCCGGCGATGCCGAGCACCAGGCCGATCTGCGTCAGCAGCAGCCAGCCGCGCCGCCGGTCCAGCAGCGGCGGCGTGTAGCGGTCCATCAGCGGCGCCCACAGGAACTTGAAGATGTACGCCTGGCCGACCAGCGAGAAGAAGCCGATGGTCTTGATGTCCAGCCCTTCGACCGTCATCCATGCCTGCAGCGTGCCGGAGGTCAGCGCCAGCGGCAGCCCGGAAGCGAAGCCGAGCGTCAGCATGGCGCCGATGCGGCGGTTGCGGAAGATATCGAGATAGTCTTGGAAGGTCATGAAGGCGGGAGCAGGGGCCGGGCCGGAACAGGTGCCGGAGTCGCCATAGGGCGCCGTGTATTATTGCATCAGCCTTCGTGATGTCTGTCGCATTCTCGTTGAAACGATGCCCCTCCCTTTGCGTCTGGCCATGTCCGCTCCCTCCGTTGCCGTTACCTCATCGCGTTC
Source organism: Cupriavidus gilardii (assembly GCF_017598945.1). Taxonomy (GTDB): domain Bacteria; phylum Pseudomonadota; class Gammaproteobacteria; order Burkholderiales; family Burkholderiaceae; genus Cupriavidus; species Cupriavidus gilardii_E. The sequence goes on along the minus strand of NZ_JAGFTW010000002.1, from coordinate 197,540 downwards.
GCTTGCTGTCGCCGCGCCGCTGCGCCGGCTGACGCTGGCGGTGCTCGGCGCCGTTGCGCTGCTGGGCTCGCCGGCCATACAGGCACAGTCGGATGGCATCAACGTGCAGCGCGGCGGCGGCATGGTGCGCGAACTGGTGCCGGCCGATGCGATCGAGCAGCAGGCCTCGCAGGAATACGAGCAGATCAAGCAGGAGGCGCGCGCCAAGGGCGCGCTGGCCCCGTCCAGCGATCCGCGCCTGGCGCGCCTGCGCACCATCACCGAACGCATCCTGCCGCAGACCGGGCGCTGGAACGACCGCGCCCGCAACTGGAAGTGGGAAATCAACCTGATCAAGGCCAAGCAGGTCAATGCGTTCTGCATGCCCGGCGGCAAGATCGCGGTCTATACCGGCTTCCTCGACCAGATCAAGCCGACCGACGACGAACTGGCGATGGTGATCGGCCACGAGATCGCCCATGCGCTGCAGGAGCATGCCCGCGAGCGCGCCGCCAAGGCCGAGATCACCAACCTCGGCGCCAACGTGATTTCGCAGCTGTTCGGCTTCGGCAACCTGGGCAATCTGGCGCTGGGCACCGGCGCGCATCTGCTGACGCTGAAGTTCTCCCGCTCGGACGAGACCGAAGCCGATCTGGTCGGCATGGATATCGCGGCCCGCGCCGGCTACGATCCGCGCGCCGCGGTGACGCTGTGGCAGAAGATGGGCAAGGTGTCGCAATCGTCGGCCGCCGGTGCCAGCATGGACTTCCTGTCCACGCACCCGTCGGGCCAGTCGCGCATCGCCGAACTGCAGCGGCATCTGCCCGAGGTGCTGCCGCTGTATGCGCGCGCGATCGGGACCACGGTCGAGCGGCTGCCGGCGTACCGGACCAATATGGGGGGCCTCGCCAACGCGCCGGTCGATCGCGGCGACGAGGACAAGCAGCAGCCGCTCAAGCGGTAGCAATCCCGCCGGCAGGCTCGCCGGCGCCCCAAATGCAAACGGCCCCGAACAGGGGCCGTCTGCATGGCGAAGCGGGACGCGTCAGGCGGTCAGCCCGGTCGCCTCGTCCGCGCCGATATGCACGTTCATGCATTGGACCGCGGCGCCGGCCGCACCCTTGCCGAGGTTGTCCAGCCGCGCGATCAGCACGATGCGGTCGGCCGAGCCGAACACGAACAGGTCGACGCGGTTGGTGTCGTTGTTGGCCTGCACGTCGAAGAAGCCGTTGTCCAGGTGCTCGTCGCTGGCCGCGGGCATCACGCGCACGAACTGCTCGCCCTCGTAGTGCTTGCGGTAGATCTCGGCGACCTGCTCCGGCGTGACCTTGCGCGCCAGGCGATCCGGGAACACCGGCACCGTGACTGCCAGGCCCTTGTAGAACTTGCCGACGATCGGGCTGAAGATCGGCGCCTGCGCCAGGCCGGTCTGCACGCGCATTTCGGGCAGATGCTTGTGCTCGAGCCCCAGCGCATAGGCGCGCGGGCTGTCGAGCTTCGGATTGCCGCCCGCCTCGAAGTCCGCAATCATCTTCTTGCCGCCGCCGCTGTAGCCGGTCAGCGAGAACGCGGTGACGGGGTAGTCGGGCTGCATCACGCCGGCATCGACCAGCGGACGCACGGCCAGCACGAAGGCGCTGGCGTGGCAGCCCGGCACGGCGATGCGCTTGCTGGCGCGGATCTTCTCGCGCTGGCCGCGCACCAGTTCGGGCAGGCCGTAGGCCCAGTTGTCGGCGGTGCGGAACGCCGTGCTGGCGTCGATCACGCAGGTATTCGGATTGGTCACCAGCGACACCGCCTCGCGCGAGGCCACGTCCGGCAGGCACAGGAAGGCCACGTCGGCGGCGTTCAGGAAGCGTGCTCGCTCGGCCGGATCCTTGCGCTTGTCTTCCGCGATGCGCAGCAGTTCGACATCGGAACGGCCGGACAGATAATCGAGCAGCCGAAGGCCGGTGGTGCCTTCCTGGCCGTCGACGAACACTTTGAATGCCATGGTGGACTCGCTTGGGTATTACGGGTGAGGGTGCATTGTAGCGAGGATGCCCGGGCACCGCAGCGGCAATGCGCCCCGGCGGCTGGACGTCCCCGTTACAGCGGGAAGTCGTAGTCGATCGACAGCGGCGCGTGGTCGCTGAACTTCTCGTCCTTGTAGATCGAGCACGCCCTGGCCGTGTCGGCGATCTTCGGCGTGGCCAGGTGATAGTCGATGCGCCAGCCGACGTTCTTCGCGTAGGCCTGGCCGCGGTTGCTCCACCAGGTGTATTGCTCGGGCCGCGGGTCCAGCTTGCGGAACACGTCGACATAGCCGTGCACGTCGAACAGCTCGCCGATCCAGGCGCGCTCCTCGGGCAGGAAACCGAAGTTCTTCAGGTTGCCCTTCCAGTTCTTGATGTCGATTTCCTTGTGCGCGATGTTGACGTCGCCGCACAGCACGATCTCGCGTCCGCTGGCCTTGAGCTGCAGCAGATGGGGCAGGAAGGCCTCCATGAAGCGGTACTTGGCCATCTGCCGTTCCTCCGAGCTGGAGCCCGACGGCACGTAGACCGAGATCACGGCCAAGTGCGGATACTGCACTTCGACATAGCGGCCCTCGCTGTCGAACTCGGCGTTGCCGAATCCGGTGATCACCCGCTCGGGTTGGTGGCGGGTGTACAGCCCGACGCCGCTGTAGCCCTTCTTCTCGGCGTAGTGGAAGTAGCCGTGATAGCCGTGCGGGGCCAGGAAGGCCTCGGTCATGTCGGCGGCCTGCGCCTTGAGCTCCTGCACGCAGACCATGTCGGCGTCCTGCTTGCCCATCCAGTCGAAGAAGCCTTTCTTGCTGGCTGAGCGGATGCCGTTGAGGTTGGCACTGATAATCCGTAACATCTCGGGAAATTTTTGGAACAGAGAGAAAAGATGACGCAGCAACCCACGCCGGCGGCGGACGACCTCAGCCAGACCTTCATCCGCTTCGCGCTGGACGCGGGCGTGCTGTCCTTCGGCGAGTTCGTCACCAAGGCGGGACGCAAATCGCCGTATTTCTTCAACGCGGGGCTGTTCAACGAGGGCGCCACGCTGGGCCAGGTGGCGCAATTCTATGCGAAAACCCTGCTGGCCTCGGGTGTCGCATTCGACATGCTGTTCGGGCCGGCCTACAAGGGCATCACGCTGGCGTCGGCCACCGCGGTGGCGCTCGCCGGCATGGGCCGCAATGTCGGCTTCGCCTACAACCGCAAGGAAGCCAAGGACCACGGCGAGGGCGGCACGCTGGTCGGCGCGAAGCTGCAGGGCAAGGTGGTGATCGTTGACGACGTGATCTCGGCCGGCACCTCGGTGCGCGAGTCGGTGCAGATGATCCGCGCCGCCGGCGCCGAGCCGGCCGCGGTGCTGATCGCGCTGGACCGGATGGAGAGAAGCGGCACCGCCGAGCAGATCGGCCAGCATTCCGCGGTGCAGGACGTGCAGCGCGAATTCGGCGTGCCGGTGATTGCGATCGCCTCGCTGGCCGACCTGCTGGCCTATCTGGACGCCGCCAAGGATCCGGCGCTGTCCGCGTCGCGCGATGCGGTGGCGGCGTATCGTCAGCGCTACGGGGTCTGATTACTCGACCTTCAGCTCGTCCAGCCCCGGCGCGGACGGCGGATACGCCGGCCTGAGCCGGGCGAAGGTCTCGCGCAGGATCTCCGCGACCATCAGATTGCGGTGCGTCTTCGAATCGGCGGGAATCACATGCCAGGGCGCGTCCGGTGTCGCCGTCGCGGCGATCGCGTCCTGGTAGGCGTCCATATAGGCGTCCCAGTGCCGGCGCTCGGCCAGATCGTTGGGATCGAACTTCCAGTGCTTCTGCGGATCGGCGAGCCGCGCCTCCAGGCGCGCCTTCTGCTCGTCCTTCGAAATATGCAGGAAGCATTTGACCAGCGTGGTGCCGGTCTCGACCAGCAGGCTTTCGAAGTGGCGGATCTGCCGGTAGCGGCGTTCGCATTCGGCCGCGTCGATCCAGCCATGCACGCGCGTGATCAGCACGTCCTCGTAGTGGCTGCGGTTGAACACCGCGATTTCGCCCGCGCGCGGGACCTGGGCATGGACGCGCCACAGGTAGTCGCGCGCCTTCTCCTCCGAGGTCGGCGCCTTGAAGCCGACCACGCGCAGCCCCAGCGGATCGAAGCTGCGGAACACGCCGCGCACGGTGCCATCCTTGCCGCTGGTGTCCATGCCCTGCAGGATCACCAGCAGCTTGCGCGAGCCCTCGGCGTAGAAGATGTCCTGCTGCTCGTCCAGGTGCGTCGACAGCTCGGTCAGGCGGGCCCGGTCGCTGGTCTTGTCCCCGCTGGAGAAGGGCTTGGCGCCCGCATCGAATCGATCCAGGCGAAAGCCCTTGCCATCGGCGATGCGGTAGGGGTCGAGCGGCGTGGCTGGCATGGGCGCTTCTCCTGACAAGCGCGGGGATCAGCCGCGCGGCTGCAGCGCGTCCAGATCGATCGAGCCTTCGAATACCGTGGTGGCGGGGCCCGTCATCCGCACCGGCGTGCCGGCGCCGTCCCAGGCGATGGTCAGGTCGCCGCCGTGCGTATGCACCTTGACCGGCGAATCGAGCAGGCCGCGCCGGATGCCGGCGACCACCGCCGCGCAGGCGCCGGTGCCGCAGGCCAGCGTCTCGCCGGAGCCGCGCTCGAACACGCGCAGCCGGATCGTATTGCGGTCGACCACCTGCATGAAGCCGGCATTGACCCGCTTCGGGAACGCCGCATGGTGCTCGATCACCGGGCCGTCCTCGCGCACCGGGAAGCGTTCGGTGTCGTCCACCACCTGCACCGCGTGCGGGTTGCCCATCGACACGGCCGAGATCCACACCGTGCGGCCGTTGGTTTCGATGCCGTACAGCGTATCGCTGCCCTCGGTCCGCGTCGGCAGGCCTTCCGGCAGGAACGGGATGCGCGCCGGCTCGAACTCGGGCGCGCCCATGTCGACCGTGACCTGGCCGTCGTCCTGCAGCGTCAGCGTGATGACGCCGTTCATCACCTCGACGCGGACCGAGCGCTTGTCGGTCAGGCCATGGTCGGTGACGAAACGGACGAAGCAGCGCGCGCCGTTGCCGCAGTGCTCGACCTCGCCGCCGTCCGCGTTGAAGATCCGGTAGCGGAAGTCGACGTCGGGCCGGGTCGGCTTCTCGACGATCAGGATCTGGTCCGCACCCACGCCGAAATGCCGGCTCGCCAGCGCGCGCCACTGTTCGGCGCTCAGGTTCAGGGTCTGGTGGATGCCGTCCAGCACGACGAAGTCGTTGCCGGCGCCGTGCATCTTGGTGAACTGGATTTTCATGGCGCGGGTCGGGAAAAACCGGGAACCGGTCAGGACCGGAAACCGGGCGGCCGCGGGCGGCCGGTGTCAGTGTTTCTGGGTTTGCGGCCGCCGATATGTCGGCCGAACGTCAATATATCTCGGGTTCGCCCGGCGGGCGATGCTTGAAGCGTTTGTGCACCCAGTAGTACTCGGCGATGCGCGGGCGGATGCAGTCCTCGAAGAAGGCGTTCATCCGGCGCGTGTCCTCGGTCACGCTCTCGCCCGGGTAGTTGTCCCAGGCGGGCAGGATGCGCAGCACATAGCCGCGGTAGTCGGGCAGCTGCTCGGTATAGATCGGCACCACCTTGGCGCCGGTCAGCCGCGCCAGCCGCGACACCGAGGTCAGCGTCAGCGCCTGTGCGCCGAAGAAGGGCACGAACTCGGAATCGCGCTCGCCGAAGTCCATGTCGGAGATCAGCTGCAGCGCCTCGCCCTTCTTCAGGCAACGGATGATGTCGCGCACGCTGTCGTTGCGGGCGATCATGTTCGCGCCGAAGCGGCCGCGGGCCTGCTTCAGGAAGCCGTCGAACAGCGCGTTCTTCTGCCTGGTGTACAGCGACGCGCCCGAGCGGCCCACGTGGTCGCGCAGATAGATCGTCAGCCGGATCGCGCCGGCCTCGACGCCGGACAGGTGCAGCGTGACCAGGATGTGCGGCTCGCCGTCGAGCGCGACCAGATTGGCACGGTCGTCGATCTGTACCCAGCGGCGCATCTGCGCCTCGCTGCCGGTCCAGAAGATGCCGCGCTCGGCGAAGCTGCGAAAGACCGAGCGGAACGACTGGCGCGACAGCTCGGCGATCTCGGCGTCGGACTTGTCCGGAAACGCCAGGCGCAGATTGGCCTGGACCACCTGCCGGCGGCCGCTGGGGAACAGATACAGCAGGCTGCCCAGCCCCTCGCCAAAGCGGGCGACCAGCGGATAGGGCAGCTTGCCGAGCACGGTCAGCAGACCGATGCCCAGCCAGGTGAAAAGACGGCTCATGAGTGTGAAGTCGGGGAAGTCGGTTCCGTGGCCGCGGCGTCGGCCGCGGCGGGGCGCGATGCCGGCGTGGCAGGCGACGTGGATGGCGTGGTCGGCGGCAGCGCGTCGGGCGGCCACGACGGCGGCAGTTCCGCCCCCGCCGGGTGCTTGTAGCGGTTGTAGCCCCACAGGTACTGGGTGGGGGCCAGCCGTACCAGCTCCTCGACCACGCCATTGATCACGGCCGCGGCGGCAGCCCGGTCTTCCGGCAGCGGCTCCTCGATCACGCGCAGATACGCGCGATAGCCGCCGCCGCGCGGCAGCCGGATCGAGGCCACGATGGCGACCGGGGCGCCGCTCCATTGCTGCAGTCGCTGTACCAGCGTCATGGTGTATGCCGGACGGCCGAAGAACGGCGCCCACGCGCCTTCGCCGCCGATCGGCACCTGGTCGGGCAGGATGCCGATGGCCTCCTTGCGCTTGAGCGCCTTGACCAGCATGCGCACGCCGCGCGGGTTTGCCGGTGCCGTCGTCATGTTGTGGCGGTTGCGCATGCGCTCGACCCAGTTGCGAAGCCAGGCCTGGTGCGGCGGCTTGAACAGCACCGTGACGGGCCGGCGCATCGCATACGATTGCGGCAATACCTCGAAACAGCCCAGGTGCGGCGTCAGCACGATCACCCCCCGTCCCTGGTCCTGCAGCCGGTCCAGCGCTGGCCAGACCACCTCGTTGAAGTCGTACAGCTTCGCCTTGATGGTCTGGCGCGTCCAGAAATACGGCATCTCCAGAATCATGCGTCCCATCGAACGGGCGGCCTCGTCGACCATCTCGTCGGTGGCGTCGGGAAAGGCGTGGCGGAAGTTTTCGGTGAGGCGCTTCCCATAGCGGCCCGGCACTTTCGCCGCCAGCAGGCCTAGCGCGCCGCCGATGGCCTGCAACCAGGCCAGGGGCAAGCGGGAAATCAGCCAGAACAGGAACGTCATGGGATCTGCTACGCGGCCTGGGGCGGAAGCTCCGCACCGGCCGGGTGCTTGTATCGGTTGTAGCCCCACAGGTATTGGGTCGGCGCTTCGGCGACCAGCGATTCGACCGTGCGGTTGAGCACGGTGGCGGCCTCGACGGGGTCGTCGGGCAGCCGGTCTTCCAGCACGCGCATATGGGCGATATAGGTGGCCCCTTGCGCGGTGCGCTCGGCGAAGACCATCGCAATCGGCGCGCCCGTCAGTTGCTGCAGGCGTTGCACCAGCGTCATGGTGTACGCAGGCTTGCCGAAGAACGGCGCCCATACCCCTTCGCCGCCCTTGGGCACCTGGTCGGGCAGGATGCCGATCGACTCGCCGCGCTTGAGCGCCTTGACCAGCGTGCGCACGCCCCGCGGCGTGGCGGCCGCCATCACCAGATTGGGGCGGGTGCGCATGCGCTCGATCCAGTCGCGCAGCCAGGGCTGGTGCGGCGGCTTGTACAGCGCGGTCACCTTGTGGCGCAGCGCGTACGCCTGCGGCAGCACCTCGAAGCAACCCAGATGGGGGACCAGCATGATCAGCCCGTTGCCCTTGCCCAACAGCCGGTCGAGTTCCGGCCAGGTGTGCTCGGAGAACCCGGCAAGCCGGGCCTTCAGCGTCTTGCGGCTCCAGAAATACGGCATCTCCATCACCATGCGGCCGGTGGAGCGGGCCGCTTCGGCCAGCATCTCGTCGGTGGCGTCCGGATAGGCCTGGCGGAAATTCTCGGTGAGTCGCCTGCCATAGCGGCCCGGCAGGCGCGCGGCCAGCAGGCCGAGCACGCCGCCTATGGCTTGCAGCCATGCCAGCGGCAAGCGGGCAATCAGCCAGAACAGGAAGGTCATGGAGTCCCAACAAGGGGCCGGCCCGGGGCCGGCGTGGTTCATTCTTCGGCCGTTATTGTTTCGCGGCCGCTGCCGATCGCCTCGGCGAGCGCCGATGGCCTCGGCACACCGTTGCGGCGGGGCGTGTGCCGCGCCGCGCAGGCGCGTATAATACCGCGCATCGCCGAGTTAACTGACAACTTGCGGGGCGATACCGTCCCATTCGGACGCGCTAAAAATACCGCTAAAGCGTCGCCGCCCGGACTGAGCATGGTTGGCGCGCAATAGCTAACCTGGAGAAAAAGTTCGTGGCAAACGACTTCCTCTTTACTTCGGAATCCGTCTCCGAAGGCCATCCCGACAAGGTCGCCGACCAGATTTCCGACGCCGTTCTGGACGCCATCCTCGCCCAGGACAAATATGCGCGCGTCGCCGCCGAAACCCTGTGCAATACCGGGCTGGTGGTATTGGCCGGTGAAATCACTACCACGGCCAACGTCGACTATATTCAGGTCGCGCGCGAAACGATCAAGCGCATCGGCTACGACAACACCGACTACGGCATCGATTACAAGGGCTGCGCGGTGCTGGTGGCCTACGACAAGCAATCGCCCGATATCGCGCAGGGCGTCGACCGTGCCTCGGACGATTATCTGAACCAGGGCGCCGGCGACCAGGGCCTGATGTTCGGCTATGCCTGCGACGAGACGCCGGAACTGATGCCGTTCCCGATCTACTATTCGCACCGCCTGGTCGAGCGCCAGTCGCAGTTGCGCCGCGACGGCCGCCTGCCCTGGCTGCGTCCGGACGCGAAGTCGCAGGTTACCGTCCGCTATGTCGACGGCCGCCCGCACAGCGTCGACACCGTGGTGCTGTCGACCCAGCACGCGCCGGACGTCACCCAGGCGCAAATCCGCGAGGCGGTGATCGAGGAGATCATCAAGCCGGTGCTGCCGCCCGAAATGCTGAAGGACACCAAGTATCTGGTGAACCCGACCGGCCGCTTCGTCATCGGCGGCCCGCAGGGCGACTGCGGCCTGACCGGCCGCAAGATCATCGTCGACACCTATGGCGGCGCGGCGCCGCACGGCGGCGGTGCGTTCTCGGGCAAGGACCCGTCCAAGGTCGACCGCTCGGCCGCTTACGCGGCACGCTACGTGGCCAAGAACGTGGTGGCGGCGGGTCTGGCGCGCCAGTGCCAGGTGCAGGTCAGCTACGCGATCGGCGTGGCGCGCCCGATCAACGTGACGGTCTATACCGAAGGTACCGGCAAGATCTCCGACGAGGCGATCGCCAAGCTGGTGATGGAGCACTTCGACCTGCGGCCCAAGGGCATCGTACAGATGCTGGACCTGCTGCGTCCGATCTACGAAAAGACCGCCGCCTACGGCCACTTCGGCCGCGAGGAGCCGGAATTCTCGTGGGAAGCGACCGACAAGGCCGCGGCACTGCGCGCGGCGGCGGGGCTGTAATTTGCCTGGTGCGGGGAGAGGGGGGAAAGACCACCCCCTCTCCCCGGCCCTCTCCCCCTGAGGGGGCGAGGGAGCAAGACCTGCCTTCTCCCCGTGAGGCGGAGGGAGCAAGACCTCCCCTCTCCCGCTTGCGGGAGAGGGGCCGGGGGAGAGGGTAGCGGCGCGGACCGCCGCCACCGCCGCCTTCTCTCACCCCACCTCTGATTACCCCACCTTCACCTCAATCCGCCGCGGCTGCGCTTCGGCCTGCTTCGGAATCCGCAGATTCAGCACGCCGTCCTTCAGCACGGCAGAGATCGCGCTGCTGTCCAGCTCGCGGCTCAGCGTGAACACGCGCTTGTAGCGCGCGATCTGTACCTCGGCATAGACCGGCTCCAGCCCATCGGGCATTTCCTGCCGGATCTCGCCCTCGATGGTCAGGCTGTCGCGGTCGGCCCGCACCTGCAGCGTGTCGCGCGACACGCCGGGCAGGTCCGCCAGCAGCGTGATGCCGGTCGGATCCTCGGTCACGTCCACGCGCGGCAACAGCGTCGCATTGGCGGCGGCGTTGCCGTTGTCGTTCTTCCCGCTGACGTTCGCATTGACGTTCCGGTCCTGGTCGGTCCGGGTGACGGCTTGATCGTTCATTATGAACCTCCTGCTCGGTGCAAACATCGGGTCAGTTCACGGTGATCCGGCGCGGTTGGGCCGATTCCTGGCGAGCGATCGAGATCCGCAGCAGCCCGTCGCGATAGGTGGCATCGATCCTCGCGGTATCGACATCCTCGGGCAGCGAAATCACGCGCCGGAAGGTCCCGTTGAAGCGCTCGCGCACATAGACGTTGGTGTCGTCGCCAAGGGTCGACGTGCTCGCGGCCGCCTGGCCCTGACCGGCTTGCTGACCGGCTTGCTGATCCGTCGGCTGTCCGGTGCGCTCCGTCTGTGCGGTGCGCTGTCCCGCGATGGTCAGCAGGCCGCGGTCGACGCTGACCTCCAGCGTGGACGGGTCGATACCGGGCGCGAAGGCATAGACCTCGACGCTGGACGGCGTCATGCCGATATTGATCGCCGGAAAGGCGCCACGCGCGACCGCGCGGATGCTGCTCGGCGTCGAGAAGACCTGTTGCAGCTCGCGCTGCAGCCGGTCGAACTCGGCAAACAGGCTGCCCGGAGAACTCAGCAACGATGCGTACATGGCATTACCTCCTGCTCCTAGCTACTCCTTGCTACTGGTGCATTGGGACCGGCGCGGCCGGCCCGCGGCGTGCCGGACCTGGCCGGCGCGCTCCGACACGAATGTAGTGTCGGACGTCGTCGCTTCAAGAGTCGGATGCGGGGCAAAACGCCGGCGCGCGAAGGCTGCGGCGGCACGGCGGTAGAATCGCGCCATCAGGCGTGGCACACGCCAGCATGCCGAGGAATCCCATGTCCGTTCAAACCGCCGTCCCTCCCGCCGTGCCTGCCACCGGCGCAACACAGTCCGCCGCGTCCGCCGCCACGGGCGGGCTCGACCTGATCCGCCCGCAGCCCTATACCGACTGGGCGCCGCAGCTGCGCGCCGAAACGGCCGCGGGATTGCGGCGCGAGCTCGAGCAGGGCGCCGTGCTGTATTTCCCCGATCTGCATTTCCGCTTCGAACCGGGCGAGGAGCGTTTTCTCGACAGCCGCTGGTCCGACGGCAAGTCCAAGAACATCAATCTGCGCGCCAACGACACCGCGGTGCGCGGCGCGGTGGGCAGCCCGAAGGACCTGGCCGACCTGTACGAGCTGATCCGCCGCTACGCGGAGTACAGCGAGCGTCTGGTGCTGTCGCTGTTTCCCGAATACGGGCCGCATCTGGAACGCGCCGGTACCTCGCTGCGGCCCAGCGAGATCGCCGGGCGTCCGGTCAGCTGGCGCAAGGACGACACGCGGCTGCACGTGGACTCGTTTCCGTCCAACCCGCTGCACGGCAAGCGCCTGCTGCGCGTGTTCCACAACATCGACCCGCAGGCCCCGCGCGTGTGGCGCGTCGGCGAGCCGTTCGCCGACTTCGCCGCGCGCTTCGTGCCCCGCACCAAGGGCATGTGGCCGGGGCAGGCCTGGCTGATGAAGCAGCTGCACATCACCAAGCGCGAGCGTTCGGAATACGACCACCGCATGCTGCAGCTGCACGATATGGCCAAGGCCGATCTCGACTACCAGGCCAAGGTGCCGCAGCAGGAATTCCACTTCCCGCCGGGCTCCACCTGGATCGTCTTCAGCGATCAGGTGCTGCACGCGGCCATGCGCGGCCGCGCGATGATGGAGCAGACCTACTACCTCGATCCGCGCGCGATCTCCGACCACACCCACTCGCCCGAAGCCGTGCTGTCGCGGATGCTGGGCAAGCCGATGCTGAAGTCGTAATTCCCGCCGCAAGGGCAGGGCGCGCGCGGGTCGCGCCTTGCCGCCTCCCCGCCGTCCCCCGAGGCCGCTGCGGCCCCTGCGTTCCCCTCCTTCCCCCTTCACAAAGCGCCTACACTGGGCAGCATAGACCGCGTTCGCGCCCCGTCCGCCGGCCCTCCGTGGCAGCCCGACGCGCGAAGCAAGCGGCGCGCCGACTTGCCATCGTGCGAGGGGACAAATGGAAACCAGTTTCGATTACATCGTGATCGGGGGCGGCGCGGCGGCGTGCGCGCTGGCCGGCAGGCTGGCCGACAGCGGCAGCGAATCGATCGCACTGCTCGAGGGCGCCTGGCATGACGATGACGCGCCGGACTGGGGGCCTTATCTGCGCGGGGCGCCATCGGACTACGACAGCTGGGCCGAGGCTGGCTGCGATGGCTGGTCCTGGGACGATGTCCTGCCGTGCTTTCGCCGCGCCGAATGCAATACCCGCGTGATGGGCCGCGACGACGACCCCTGGCATGGCGGCAACGGTCCGTTGCATGTCGGCGATCCGCCCGCACCTTCGCCGCTGGCGCGCTACTTCGTCGAGTCCGCCGCGCACGCCGGCCATTTCCGCAACGACGACTTCAATGGCGCCTGCCAGGAGGGCGTCGGCTGGTTCCAGAGCGCGCGCCATCGCGGCGAGCCGTGGAGCGCGGCGCGTGCCTATCTGCATCGCGGCGTCGGCGGCAACCTCCAGGTCCTGAGCGGCATGCAGGCGCAGCGCATCCTGTTCGAAGGACGGCGCGCGGTCGGCGTGCAGGCGCTGCGCCACGGCCGGACGATCCAGCTGCGCGCCCGGCGCGAGGTGGTGCTGGCAGCCGGCGCGATCGGCTCGCCGCAACTGCTGATGGTCTCGGGTATCGGCCCGGCCGATCATCTGCGCGAGCATGGCATCGCCGTCGTGCAGCATCTGCCTGGCGTGGGCCTGAACCTGCAGCAACCGGTCGGCATGCTGCTGCACAAGCGCGGCCCGACGCCGCCGTCGCTGCGGCAATCGTTCGGTCCGCGGTTTGTCGGCGCGGACTCGTGGCTCGGCCGATCGTTCGCTGCGGCATGGCAATGGCTGCGGCATGGCGCCGGGCTCGCCGGACGGCGCGGCGCGCCGATGCAGGCCGAGCCGATCAGCGCCGGTGCGTTGCTGAAGAGTCAGGCCGAGCTGTCCGAACCGGATCTGCAGCTGCGCTTCGTCGTCGGGCCCGGCCATGCGCGGGGCGACGGTGCCACGCACGGCCAGAGCTACGGTTGCCGCGTGCTGTTGCTGCGTCCGCGCAGCCGAGGCCAATTGCGGCTGGCGGGCAGCGATCCGCAGCGCCGGCCGCTGATCGACACCGGCCTGCTCGGCGATGCGCAGGACGTGCGCGACCTGGCCGCGGGCGTGGACCTGGTGCGGCGTATCCTGGCGCAGCCGCCGCTGGCCGCGTTCGGCGGCAAGGCGCTGTACTGCGGCGCAATGCGTGCCGACCCTGGCGACGCCGCGGCCATCGATGCACTGGTCCGCGCCCATGCGGAGCCGGCGGAGCGGCCGGCCGGCACCTGCCGCATGGGCATCGACGCGCTGTCGGTGGTCGATCCGCAATTGCGGGTGCGTGGGGTCGAGGCGCTGCGCGTGGCCGATGCGTCGATCATGCCGACGCTGGCCGGCGGCGATGCCGATGCGCCGGCGATCATGATCGGCGAGCGCGCGCACGACCTGATCCGCCACGGCCCGCGCGTGCGGTTGCGCGCGCTCGAGACCTTGCTCGCGCGCGCGTGAGCCGCCACTCCGGCACGACGCGGGGCGGCCCTTTGCCCGTTTTTGCGGATTTCCTTTCCATTCCGGACGGCCCGACACCGTCCATCGGCAACGTGGCGGCGCCGAGCCATTACGCTGAGCCCTTCGCCAATCACGGAGAGGCACAGTGCAAGGTACAAGACCCACCATGCCGCGTGCGGCCGCGTACGGCGCTATCGCCAGCGGACCATCGTCGGCCAACCGGAACGCGGATTCCGCCTCCTCCTCCGCCGCCGCCGGGCAAGGTTCGGTGCATCGCTTCGACGCGAACCTCGAGCAAGGCGATGCGGTCGACCGGTTCTTCTACAGATTGTTCACGTGCACGTCGCCACGGCTGAACGCCTGCGTGCAGTGGACCGTTCGCATCGCCCGCGCGCCGCAGGGCCCTCCTGCCGTGATCGGCGCAATGGCTGGGGCCGTCGTTGCGCTGCCGCTGACGATCGCTGCAGCGGTCTTGCTATCCCGGCCAGATCCCGCCTCGCGGGAAGTGGGCTCCGACCTGATCGGGTCGGCGGCGGTGATCTGGGTCGTCATCTGCTTCGCCGTGCTGGCGATCCGCCTTCCCATTCCGACAGGCGAGGGCGACCGCGTCTGACCGCGGCGATCCGCAAAGGAGATCGATCATGGAATGCGCTTCGGCACGGGTCCGACCACCTGCCGCCGAATCGGCTGGCCCGCAGCACGTGGTTCGCACGGGGACGTCGGGCTCGCTGTCGGTACATCGCATCGAACACGACGCACAGCGTGGCGATTGCCTGGACCGCGGCTGCGAACGAGCATGGAGCGCGGTCTGCCGCGCGCTGACCCGGCATCGAACGGCCAGCACCGCGGCCATTGCCACGTTGATCGCCGCGCCCGTGGCGATCACCGGCCTGGTGTTCTTCGCCAAGGGAGATGTAACGGTCGGCCTGAGCCTGACGATCCCTGCGGCCGGCACGGCGTTGATCGTCTGGAGCGCCCTCTGTTGCGTTTGCCATTGCGCCCACCTGCCCAGCAGCGGGCCGAGATGGCGCTATGAGCCGGTCTGATCGGGCCTCAACGACGTTCAAGGAGAGAGAACCATGCGAGGCGCAACACCTGTCGATCGTGCCATGCCTGCCGGCGCGCCTTCGGCCCGCTCGCACGGCGGCCATCCGTCCAATGCCGCCACCGGCTTGTTGTCGTCATATCGGATCGAGCAACGCGGCGTCGCGGATGGCGACAGCGCATGGGACCGTTGCGCCGGCGCATGGGAGCGCGCGTGGGCGATCGGCGGGCCCTGGATGGACCGGCATCGCGCCGTGACCACGGCCGCGATCACCACGGCGCTTACCCTGCCGCTCACCGTGGCGGGCATGGTCGTGCTGGCGCGCGGTGGAGAGGAATCGCTGGACCGGGGCCTGACACTGACGTTGGCGGGCGCCGGGATGTGGCTGGGCAGTTGCTGTTTCGTGTCCGTGGTGAACCATCGCGTCGCCGAAGGCGGTGCGCCGGTCCGCAACGTGTAGCGATAACCCCCTTGCAAGGAGAGACAGGATGAGAGCAAACCAGAGTTCGGCCCGGTCGGATCCGATGATGGACTTCATGGAAGCGCTGCTGCGCGAGAGCCTGTACATGGCGGCCGAGCATGAAGCGGACGCGCCGTCTTCTTCGGTGCGGCCCGCCCGGCGTCACGTTGTCGAACTGGTGCCGGATGACGAGGGCGACTGTTGCGACCGGCGCTGTGTGGGCTGGATCCGGCAGATCGGCCGATTCTTCGATCGCCACAGGATGTTGTGCAGCGTCACGGCCGGAAGCTTGCTGACCTCCCCCCTGACCTTGATTGGCGTCGGCTTTTGGGCTTCCGATACGGCGCGCGACGTCGGCATGGGCCTGGCGCTGAGCGGCTTCGCGCTCGGCGTCGCGCTCGGTCCCCTGATATTTTGCGTCCGGCACGTTCTCGATCAACCCGCACCGCCGCAGCCCGCGACCGGCTACGGTACTTACGCTTGAGCGCAACGCGGCCGGCGCGCTCACGCGGCCGGCGCGCTCAAACTGGCCAGGCCCGGTCGATCAGCCGTCCCAGTTGCGCCGCGCTGCCATCGAGCGTGCCGAACACGCGCCCATGCTGCCGCTCGAGCCGGCTGGCGACGAAGCGCTCGGCGCTGTCCGCATCGGCATGCGCCAGCATCAGCGCCGCCTGCGCAGTCAGCACCAGCCCCTGGGCAAAGCGCCGCGCGCACGTTTCCTGTTCTTCCGGCGCGGCGCGCAGCATCGCCTGCAGCGAAGCGAGTTCGGCGCGCACCGCGGCATGCCCGCCGGCGCGCTGGCCGAGATCCTGCAGCAGCCGCAGCGCATCGTCGGGACTGCGCTGGATCGCGCGCAGCACGTCCAGGCACATGATGTTGCCCGACCCTTCCCAGATCGAATTGACCGGCGCCTCGCGGTAGAGCCGCGCCATGGGCCCTTCCTCGACGTAGCCGTTGCCGCCCCAGACCTCCATCGCCTCGCCGGTCGCCTCGATCGCGCGCTTGCAGATCCAGAACTTGGCGGCGGGCGTCACGATGCGCTTCCATGCGCCGGCCAGCGGGTCGGTGCCGGCATGTTCGAACGCGTGCGCGAGTTCCATCATCAGCAGCGTCGCGGCCTCGCTCTCGAGCGCGAGATCGGCCAGCACGTTGCGCATCAGCGGCTGATCGGCGAGCCGCTTGCCGAAGGCGCTGCGGTGGCGCGCATGGTGGATCGACTGGACCAGCGCCGTGCGCAGCAGCGCGGCGCTGCCGATCACGCAATCGAGCCGCGTATTGGTGGCCATCTCGATGATGGTCGGAATGCCCCGTCCTTCCTCGCCGATCAGGATGCCGCTGGCACCGCGGAATTCCACTTCGCTGCTGGCGTTGGAGCGGTTGCCGAGCTTGTCCTTGAGCCGCTGGATATGGATCGCGTTGCGGCTGCCGTCGTCGCGAAAGCGCGGCACGAAGAAGCACGACAGCGGCCCTTCTTCGGCGCCCATGCGGGCCACCACCAGATGCGCGTCGCACATCGGCGCGGAGAAAAACCACTTGTGGCCCGTCAGCGCGTACTCGGCGCCGCGGCCTTCGCCGCGCACCGGCCGCGCCACCGTGGTGTTGGCGCGCACGTCGGAGCCGCCCTGTTTCTCCGTCATGCCCATGCCGATCATCGCCGCGCGCTTGTCGCGCCACGGCCGATCGTCGGGATCGTGCGCGGTGGCATACAGGCGCGGCGCCAGTTCGCCGAACAGCGCGGCCTCCTTCTGCAGCACCGGGATGCTCGCGAAGGTCATCGTCGCCGGGCACAGCGAGCCCGATTCGAGCTGCGCCTGCAGGAAGTAGCCGGCCGTGCGCGCGGCCCAGGCGCCGGGACGCGGTTGCGCGAATGGCAACGCGTGCAGCTGGCGGCTGCGCAGCAGCGACAGCAGCGCATGCCAGCTCGGATCGAAGCGGACCTGGTCGATCCGTTCGCCGGTGCGGCTGTGGGTGTGCAATTCGGGCGGATGGCGGTTGGCCTGGTCGGCCCAGGCCTGGACCTCGGGCTGGCCCAGCGTCGCGCCGAACTCGCGCAGCTCGCCGGCATGCCAGCCGCCGCCGAGGCGTTCGAGCGCGGCGCCAAGCGCGGTGTCGATCGCGAACAGATTGTGGTGCGCCAGATCGGGGACCTGGTTGAAGACGCGGTGGGTGGCGGCGTCGCTGGTGCTCATGGTGTCTCCTGTGGCGGACGTTCCGGTCTCTGCCCATGCCCGTCGCCGTTGCGGTTGCCGTTGCAACCATCGGCGGCCGGCGCGCGCGCATCGGGCGCGCTGTCTGCATGGTAGAGCAACGCGCGACGCCGTGGCTTCGGGTGACGGCGGCGTCCCTCTGTGCGATGCCGAACGGGCGATCCGATACCGCAGCGCACCACAGTGCGAACGAAACAAGGCTGGCGCAGCCAGTTCCCTTGTGCTTAAATTGGGCCCGTTGGATGAAACAGGGGTGCCGTACGGATTGGCCGTGCGGCTGAGAGAGTCCCTTCGAACCCGATCCGGTTAGTACCGGCGTGGGAAGTTTCACTGAAGACCGCAGTTCCCGCCGGCGCGCATTTCAGCCGCGCCAGCATGGTCCCCAAGGGACATGCTCACAGGACTCCTGGTTTCGTCCATCCCCAAAGAGAGAGGACGATATCCATGGCCCGCAATAACGCTGCCCCCGCCGCATCTTTCGAATCGCTCGCCAGCGATCTCGACCAGAAGTTCGCCTACCCCGCATCGAACAAGACCTATCTGACCGGCAGCCGTCCGGACATCCGTGTGCCGATCCGCACCATCCTGCAGACCGCCACGCGCACCGAGCAGGGCGAGATGCCGAACCCGCCGATCCCGGTCTACGACACCTCGGGTCCGTACAGCGACCCCGACGTGCGCATCGACCTGAAGGCCGGTTTGCCGCCGGTGCGGGCCAAATGGATCGAGGAGCGCGGCGATACCGAGGTGCTGCCGGGCCTGTCGTCCGAGTATGGCCAGGCGCGCGCCAACGATCCCGCTACCGCGCACCTGCGTTTTGCGCAGCTGACCAATCCGCGCCGCGCCAAGGCCGGCGCCAATGTCACGCAGATGCACTACGCCCGCCGCGGCATCGTCACGCCCGAGATGGAATACATCGCGCTGCGCGAATCGCTGAACCTGCAGGCGCTGTACGACAAGCCCGAGTACAAGGCGCTGCTGCGCCAGCATCCGGGCAATGCGCTGGGCGCCGGCCTGCCGCTGCGGCCAGAGGACATCACGCCGGAATTCGTGCGCCAGGAAGTGGCCGCGGGCCGCGCGATCATCCCCGCCAACATCAACCACACGGAACTGGAGCCGATGATCATCGGCCGCAATTTCCGCGTGAAGATCAACGGCAACCTGGGCAATTCGGCGGTGACCTCGTCGCTGGCCGAGGAAGTCGAGAAGATGGTCTGGTCGATTCGCTGGGGCGCCGACACCATCATGGATCTGTCCACCGGCAAGCATATCCATGAGACGCGCGAATGGATCCTGCGCAATTCGCCGGTGCCGATCGGCACGGTGCCGATCTACCAGGCGCTGGACAAGACCGGCGGCATCGCCGAGGACCTGACCTGGGAGATGTTCCGCGACACGCTGATCGAGCAGGCGGAGCAGGGGGTGGACTACTTCACGATCCACGCCGGCGTGCTGCTGCGCTATGTGCCGCTGACCGCGGACCGCGTGACGGGCATCGTCTCGCGCGGCGGCTCGATCATGGCGAAATGGTGCCTGGCCCACCACAAGGAAAACTTCCTGTACACGCACTTCGACGAGATCTGCGAAATCATGAAGGCCTATGACGTGTCGTTCAGCCTCGGCGACGGCCTGCGTCCCGGCTGCATCGCCGACTCGAACGACGAGGCCCAGTTCGGCGAACTGCGCACGCTGGGCGAGCTGACCGCCAAGGCGTGGAAGCACGACGTCCAGGTGATGATCGAAGGCCCGGGCCACGTGCCGCTGCAGCGCATCCAGGCCAATATGGACGAGGAACTGAAGCACTGCTACGAGGCCCCGTTCTACACGCTCGGACCGCTGGTTACCGACATCGCGCCGGGCTACGACCACATCACCAGCGGCATCGGCGCGGCCAATATCGGCTGGATGGGCACGGCGATGCTGTGCTACGTCACGCCGAAGGAGCACCTGGGCCTGCCGGACAAGGAAGACGTGCGCGAGGGCATCATCACCTACAAGATCGCCGCGCATGCCGCCGATCTGGCCAAGGGCTGGCCGGGTGCGCAGCTGCGCGACAACGCGCTGTCGAAGGCCCGCTTCGAATTCCGCTGGGAGGACCAGTTCAATCTGGGCCTCGATCCGGAACGCGCGCGCTCCTTCCACGACGCGACGCTGCCTGCCGAAGGCGCCAAGATCGCGCACTTCTGCTCGATGTGCGGGCCCAAGTTCTGCTCGATGAAGATCACGCAGGACGTGCGGGACTACGCCGCGTCGCTGAAGTCCGAGGAGGTCGCGCAGGCCGAACGCGGCATGCAGGAAAAGTCGATCGAGTTCGTCAGCAAGGGCGGCAAGATCTACTCGTAAGCGAGAGCTTGTCGTTCCCGTGAGCGCGGGAACCCAGCGGCTTGATTCGGCCGAACGGGAATCGAGACGCTGGGCCCCCGCCTGCCGCGGGGGCGACGAAGCGACCGGCTCGCGAAACCGACGTTCGCCGGCCCGGCACGGCCGGGCTGGCACAATACACCCCATGAAACAGCAGTTTGACGTCGCCATTCTCGGCGCCGGCCTGGCCGGACGCCTGGCCGCCTGGCGCCTCGTTCGCGGTGGCCTGCGCGTGGCCCTGGTCGAACGCGCCGGTCCCGACGGCGCGGGCGCGGCCGCCCATGTCGCCGCCGCGATGCTGGCGCCGCTGGCCGAATCGGCCATCAGCGAGCGCCGCATCGTCGAGCTCGGCATCGCCAGCGTGGACCTGTGGCGCGCATGGGTGGCCGAGCTGAACGCCGAACAGAACGCCGAACAGGCGGACGAGTCCACCGCGGTCGACCCCGTCTTCTTCCAGCAGGACGGCACGCTGGTGGTCTGGCACGCGCACGACCGCGGCGAGATGCCGCTGTTCACCAGCCGCATCCGCGCGGTGTCGCCGCCCGAGCTGGTCGCCGAACGGCTGCGCCGGCTCGACGCGGCAGGCATCGGCGCGCTGGAGCCGGCACTGGCCGGGCGCTTCCAGCAAGGGTTGTTGCTCGAGGGCGAGGGCCAGCTGGACAACCGTGGCACCTTGCGCGCGCTGCTGGCCTGCGCCGTTTCCGCCGGCGTGCATTGCGTCTGGGAAGCGGGCGCGATCGACGAGCGCGATCTGCCGCGGCTTGGCATCGATGCCCGTGTCGTGCTCGATTGCCGCGGGTTGGGCGCGCGTGCCGCCTGGCCTGCCGAGGGCGCCATCGGCGGGGGAGGGATGCCGGGCCTGCGCGGCCTGCGCGGCGAGGTGGTGCGGGTGTTCGCGCCCGAGGTCTCGCTGCACCGGCCGGTGCGGCTGCTGCATCCGCGCTATCCGATCTATATCGCGCCCAAACCGAACCATCTGTACGTGATCGGCGCCACCGAACTGGAAAGCGAGGACGATTCGCCGATGAGCGTGCGCTCCGCACTGGAGCTGCTGTCGGCCGCGTATTCGCTGCACCCGGCCTTCGGCGAGGCGCGCGTGCTGGAGCTGAACGTGCAGCGCCGTCCCACGCGTCCCGATCATCTGCCCGCGGTGCGGGTCGACGAGCAGGCGCGCGTGGTGCGCCTCAACGGCCTGTACCGGCACGGCTTTCTGATCGCGCCGGCGGTGGTCGAGGCGGCCTGCGAGGTCGTGCGCGCGCTTGCCGACGGCGATCCCGCCGCGCACGCGGTGCCCGCCTCGGCGCGCTGGCCCGGCATGATCGCGCCCGTGCATGGCGCCGCGGTGCTGCATTGATGCCCGCATCGATGTCAGCCTGCGCCGCGAATGCCGACGCAGCCGCGCCCGACCCGCGCTCGCCGAATGTCGAACTGCCCGGTTCGTCCCAACCGATGACTCACGCGCTGAACACCATGGAAATCCTGCTCAATGGCAAGCCGCTGGCGCTGAACGCGCCGGCCACGCTGGCCGACGCGGTGGCCGCGGCGCAGATCCCGCCACCGTTCGCCGCCGCGCTCAACGGCCGCTTCGTGCCGCGCGCCGCCCATGCGGATACGCCGCTGTCCGCCGGCGACCGCATCGATCTCGTGCAACCCGTAACCGGAGGCTGATCCCATGACCTTCCCGACCGAGGATGCCGTGCGCGATCCCTTCGTGCTCTACGGCCAATCGTTTTCTTCGCGCCTGCTGCTGGGCACCGCGCGCTATCCGTCGCCGGCGACGCTGCAGTCCGCGGTCGAGGCCGCGCAGCCGGCCATGCTGACCGTGGCGCTGCGCCGCCAGGGCGCGGTCGGCGACGGCGAGGGCGGCCAGGCCTTCTGGCAGATGCTCAAGTCGATGCAGGTCCCGGTGCTGCCCAATACTGCCGGCTGCATGGCGGTGCAGGAGGCGATCACCACCGCGATGATGGCGCGCGAGGTGTTCGAGACCGACTGGATCAAGCTGGAACTGGTCGGCGACGACTACACGCTGCAGCCCGACACGCTGAACCTGCCGGCAGTGGCCGAGACGCTGATCAAGGAAGGCTTCAAGGTGCTGCCGTATTGCACCGAGGATCTGGTGCTGTGCCGCCGCCTGCTCGACGCCGGCTGCCAGGCGCTGATGCCCTGGGCCGCGCCGATCGGCACCGGCAAGGGTGCGGTCAATCCGCATGCGATGCGGGTGCTGCGCGAGCGCCTGCCGGACACGCCGCTGATCGTCGACGCGGGCCTGGGCCTGCCCTCGCACGCGGCGCAAGTGCTCGAGTGGGGCTACGACGGCGTGCTGCTGAACACCGCGGTGGCGCAGGCTGCGTATCCGATCGAAATGGCGCGTGCCTTTGCGCGCGCGGTCGAGGCCGGGCGCCTGGCCTATCTGGCCGGGCCGATGCCCGAGCGCGAGATCGCGCAGGCCAGCACGCCGGTGGTCGGCATGCCGTTCTGGCACGCTCAGGAGCACGCATGACGCGCCAACCGACGCCGATGCCGGTCGATACCGCGCTGCAATCCGCGCTGGTCGCGCGTCATCGCGAAACCTTCGGCTTGGCCGACCGTGGCTGGCGCGCCTGGCGCCTGCAGGACACGCTGACGGCCGATGCCGCCGAAACGCTGGGCCAGGCGGATCTGCTGCTGGCCGATGGCGAGGTCGATGCCGAGACGCTGGAACGCGTGGCCGCGCGCGGCGCCATGCTCATCCAGACCGAGCGCGAAGGCGGCCAATGGATCGACACGGTGCGCTCGCCGATGGGGACCTGGGTGTTCGCCACGCCGGCCGACGCCAACGACGATGCCGCGCAATCGCCGGCCTTCGTCGCGACGCTGCTGGCTGCCCTGGCGCTGCATTTCCCCGCGCACGACGCGCTGTGCCTGGCGCGCGCCTGGCAGCCCGGCGCGCTGGACTGGCCCGCGGAGTTCGCCCACTTTCCGCGGGTGCGTCACGCCGCGCTGGTCGCGCCCGAGCAGTCGGCCGAGCCGTTCGTGCCATGCCCGGCACGCCTCGGCCTCTACGCCGTGGTGCCGACCGCCGACTGGATCGAACGGCTGGTACCGCTCGACGTCCCGACGCTGCAACTGCGCTTCAAGTCCGACGACGCGGCCGCGGTGCGCGAGCAGATCGCCCGCTCGGCGGCGGCCGCGCGTGGCAGCCGCAGCCGGCTCTTCATCAACGACCATTGGCGCGCCGCGCTGGACTACCACGCCGCCAACGGCAACGACAGCGCGGCCAGCGGCATTTACGGCATCCACCTGGGCCAGGAAGACCTGGACGAAGCCGACCTCGACGCGCTGCGCGCCTCGGGCCTGCGGCTCGGCGTTTCCACCCACGGCTACGCCGAGATGCTGCGCGTCGCACCGCTGCGTCCCAGCTATCTGGCGCTCGGCGCCATCTTTCCGACCACCACCAAGGTCATGCCGACCCAGCCGCAAGGCCTGGGACGCTTCTACGCCTACGCCCGCCTGATGCGCGAGCAGGTGCCGGCGCTGGTCGGCATCGGCGGCGTCGACGCGGGCAATCTGCCGCAGGTGCTGGCAGCCGGCGTCGGCAGCGCGGCGGTGGTGCGCGCGATCACCGAGGCGGCCGACGTGCCGGCGGCGGTGGCGCGTCTGATGGCGGCGTTCGAGCAGGCGGGCTGACGCGCAGGGCGGCGTCGTATTTCCCTGGCGAGTTCGTCGCCGGGGGATACACCACCGTGGAAGTCATCTGATTAGACTTTGTCACGGAAATAAACCAAAACGCGAATCGTTGGGTGGCGAATCAATCAGCCAACCCACGGTTGCTTAGATCTGGTGCTATTCTTCAACCATGGTTGAAGTTACCCGATACCAGATAATCAAACGCCTGCAAACCGGCCTGCACCGGGGGGCGCCCTTCGACCTGGCCACGCTGCGCGAATTTGGGGTATCGCCCCAACTCGCGGCGCGATATGCCGACGGCGGCTGGCTGCTTCGCCTTGCACAAGGTGTCTATGCCTTTCCCAACGACAACTTCGGCGTCGAAGGCTCGCTACGCTTTCTGCAGCAGCAAGTGCGCGGACTGCACGTAGGCGGCAAGACGGCGCTCGCCTGGCAGGGGATGCGACACAACCTGGGCAGCGGCCAAGCTCTCGTGCTTTGGGGCGATGCGCGATTTTCCCTTCCGGAGTGGTTCACAGAGCGGCATCCGGCGCGCTATGTCCATGCCCGCTTGTTCGATTGGCCAGACGCGACGCTGGCAAAGCGGACGCTGATCACGCCGCCCGGCATGGCGACGGGAGTGCGCGTGTCGGTTCCGGAGCGTGCCGCACTTGAGATGCTTTACGAGGTGGGTGTTAAGCAGAGTCTGGAGGAGGCGCGTAACGTCTTCGACGTTTTACGCGCCCCTCGCAAGGACCTGCTTGGCCAATTGCTATCGTGCTGTACCAGCGTCAAAGCCGTTCGGCTTTTCCTGACATGGGCTCGGGAAACCGAACTCCTCGACGTCGACGCCCTGCTGGCACAGCACCGGGTACGCTCAGGCAGCAACAATCGATGGATCAGCCGTCTTGACGACGGCACGTTGCTGACCCTGAAGCCCCATGGATAACGCCTACGCAGATACCGTGCGTCTCCTCCTCGCCGTGTCCCCCGCCGTCTTTGCCGGCGACCTGCTCGCCATGAAGGGCGGCACCGCCATCAACCTGTTTCTGCGAGATATGCCCCGCCTGTCAGTCGACATCGATGCGGTATATGTGCCGCGCGACGTTCGTCGAGAAGACGCGGTTCATGCCATACGAAACGAGCTGACCGCTGTCGCGAAGCGCGCTGCCTCGATGGGTTTACGAGCGCGACTGATCGGAGCACGGGACCAAAGCGAAACCAAGCTTGTCGTCGGAAACGATGTCAGTCAGGTCAAAGTGGAGGTCAACCTCGTATTTCGCGGCACCGTGCTGCCCGTCGAACGGAGGGCACTGAGCGCGAGGACGGCCGATCTGTTCGGCGTTGAATTCGACGTGCCTATCCTCGCGCCCGACGAGCTCTACGCCGGCAAGCTTGTTGCAGCATTGGACAGACAGCACCCTCGCGACCTGTTTGATGTGTGGCAGCTTTACGAGTCGGGCGGGATCACGGATGGCATGGTGGAGTGTTTTGTGGTCTATCTGGCTGGGCACAATCGTCCGACGCATGAAGTGCTGTTCGGCAATGACAAGGACATTGCGGCCGAATACGACCGCGCCTTTGTCGGCATGACCGAGGTCGACTGCTCACTGAAG
This sequence comes from Cupriavidus gilardii, assembly GCF_017598945.1. Taxonomy (GTDB): domain Bacteria; phylum Pseudomonadota; class Gammaproteobacteria; order Burkholderiales; family Burkholderiaceae; genus Cupriavidus; species Cupriavidus gilardii_E. Next base: position 172,506 of record NZ_JAGFTW010000002.1, on the reverse strand, counting down.
ACGTTGACGGATACGCGTAACCGATTGAGGCAAGAATTGCCCGCAAGACTTGCCGAAGCCCACAAGCATTTCCTGTTGGGACTGTCTCGCGGTGCGCCGGACTGGTCCCTCCTTCAATGCGGGCATGCGGCCGAACTGCCGGCATTGCGGTGGAAGCTCAGCAATCTTGAAACGTTCCGCCAGCGGCGACCGGCCGAGTTCGCCCGGCACGTCGAGTCGCTGGAGGCAAGTTTCGCGGGTCCCGCCCGAGCAGAGAGGTGAAGCTTCGAGGCGGGGAATATGAGTCTGCGCTTTACCGCTCCATGCCACCCCCCGCCCCCCGTGCCAGCAACGTGTACAGATGCGAACGTGAAATCCCCAGCGCCTGCGCGGCGCGCTTCTTGTTGCCGCCGTGTTCGGCGATGGCTTTTAGTGCCGCTTCGTAGGCCAGTTCCCGCAGTGCGGACGGTCTGACGGCGGGCGTGTCTGGAACGGGCGGTGGCATCTCGCGGTGCGGCCCGTCTTCCAGCTCGGGCTCGGCATAGCTTCGCGCCAGCGGGTGCGGCGCCGCGTCCGGGGCCAATGCCGTTGCCGCGCTCTCGTCCCCTCGGGCGAAGTCGGCCACGCGCAGGCGGCCCCCGTCGCAAAACACCAGCGCTTCCTCGATCTTCTGCCGCAGTTGCCGGATATTGCCCGGCCACGGGCGTTCGGCCAGATGGCGCGGGACCGCGCTGTCGATGGCGGGCACCGGCACATTGTTGCGTTGGCAGAAACCCTGCACGAAGTGCTGCAGCAGGGCCGGAATATCTTCGCGGCGCTGGCGCAGTGCCGGGATGCGCAGCACCACGCCGCTGAGCCGGTAGTACAGGTCGAGGCGAAAGCGGCCGGCGTCGATCAGCGCCTGGATGTCGCGATTGGTGGCCGCCACCAGCCGGAAGTCGATGCGGCGCGCCTGGCGGCTGCCGATGCGTTCGACCAGGTGGTCCTCCAGCACGCGCAGCAGCTTGACCTGCATCTCCATCGGGATATCGGCGACCTCGTCCAGAAACAGCGTGCCGCCGGCCGCCTGTTCGAGCTTGCCGGACTGGCCCTGGCGGCGGCTGCCGGTAAAGGCCCCGGGGGCGTGGCCGAACAGTTCGGATTCGATCAGCGTGGCCGGCAACGCGGCCAGGTTCAGGCTGACCAGCGGCTTGCCGTCCCGCGTGTCGCCGCCGTCGCGCTGGCTGGCCTCATGGATCGCGCGTGCGACCAGCTCTTTGCCGGTGCCGCTCTCGCCCAGAATGAGCACCGGCACGTCGAGTCGCGCGACCGTTTCGATCTCGCGCCGCAGCCGCTGCATCGGCGCGCTGTCGCCGATCAGCCGGCCTGGACCGCCGCGCAGATCGTCCAGCGCCCGCCGGTAGTGCGCGACCTGCGAGCGCAGTTCGCTGACCTCCTTGTGCATGCGGGCAATCGCCTCGGGTTCCTTGAACAGGACCTGGCCGATCGCGCCGACCACCTCGCCGTGCTGCACGATGGGAATGCGGTTGACCACGCGGGTGACGCCATTCATCCGCTGCAACTGGCCGATCTCGGCCTTGCCGGTGGCCGCCACCTGCGGCAGCCGCGAGTTGGGAATCACGCGCTCGGCCGGCTGGCCGATGCCCTCGCCGGTGCGCAGCCCGAGAAAGCGCTCGTGCACCGGGCTGATATAGCGCATGCGGCCGTCGCGGTCGGCCACGGTGATTGCCTGGTACGGGTTGGTGATGAAGTGTTCGAGGATGGCCCCGGCGAAGGGCACGGCGCCGAGGAAGTCGAACAGGGCGGTGGCGGCGCCGGGACGGTGCAGCAGCACCAGCGTCGTCGTGCCGTCGTCCAGTGCCAGTGCGATGTGACGCGCTGCCTCGGCGCCGTCCATGGCGACCTCAAACAGGTGGGGGCGAATCCCGCCATCGTCGTCGGCGGAAGTGCTGGCCGCCGGGATATCGTCAGCCCGAACCTTCGCCAACGCGGCCACCGTTGCGCGGGCCAGTGCGTCCTCCATCCCGATCCCGGTCGCTGTGACTACCTGTCCGCCGCGGTCGATCACCAGCGCACCAAGGGCGTCCGCCGGCCTTGTCGATGTCTGCGTATGTGTCTTCACTGACGACAAAACGTGTCTCCGTCCCGGACACGATGGTGTCCTGATGTGTTTTTATCGCGGACACCCTAACAGCCGCGGACGCTCGGCGCAAGCCTTATCCCAGCAAAATCAACGGGTTGCGGCGGCGATCCTGCCTGGCACGGTTGCTGCGCTGATTGTCCTCACAGCAGCAGCAACGAGCAACAGGAGACAGCGCGTGTCGTGGCAACCCGAAATCGATGAATTGGCCTACCGCCGCCAACTGGCGGCCCAACTGGGCGGGCCGGACAAGGTCCAGCGGCACAAGGACGCCGGCAAGCTGACGGTGCGCGAGCGCATCGATGCGCTGGCCGACCCCGGCTCCTTCCATGAGGTCGGCAGCCTGACCGGCAGTGGTCAGTACGACAGCAACGGCCGGCTGGTCGGCTTCACGCCGGCCAATCTGGTGATGGGCCGCGCCCGCGTCGACGGCCGCCCGGTGGTGCTGGTCGGCGACGACTTCACCGTGCGCGGCGGCGCCAACGATGGCGCGGTCGGCGACAAGCTGGTCCACGCCGAGAAGATGGCGCGCGATCTGCGGCTGCCGATGGTGCGGCTGGTCGACGGCACCGGGGGCGGCGGCTCGGTGCGCAATATCGAGACCAAGGGCCATACGCTGATCCCGACCATGAAGGTGTGGCAGCACGTGGTCGAGAACATGTCGCTGGTGCCGGTGGTGTCGCTGGCGCTCGGCTCGGTGGCCGGCATGGGTGCGGCGCGGGTCGCCGCCAGCCACTACTCGCTGATGGTCAAGGAGACCTCGCAGCTGTTCAATGCCGGTCCGCCGGTGGTGGCGCGCATCGGCCAGCATCTGACCAAGAACGAGCTGGGCGGCAGCCATATCCACACGCGCAACGGCGTGGTCGATGACGAGGTGGCGAGCGAGGAAGAAGCCTTCGCCCGCGCGCGCCAGTTCCTGTCGTATCTGCCGACCTCGGTGTTCGAGCTGCCGCCGCGCGCCGAGCCGACCGACGATCCGGCGCGTCGCGACGAATGGCTGCTGTCGGCGATCCCGCGCGACGGGCGCGCGGTCTACAAGATCCGCCCGATCGTGCAGACGCTGGTGGATTCGGGCTCCTTCTTCGAGATCGGCCGGCATTGGGGCCGGGCCATCGTCACGGGCCTGGCGCGCGTCGACGGCTGGCCGGTCGCGGTGGTGGCCAGCGACCCGTACTACTACGGCGGCGGCTGGGACAGCGCCACCGCCGAGAAATTCACGCGCTTCGTCGACATGGCCGAGGCCTTCCATCTGCCGGTGATCAATCTGGTCGACATCGCCGGCTTCCAGATCGGCCTGGAAGCCGAGAAAGCCGGAACGATGCGCTACGGCGTGCGGGCACTGGCCGCTGTCTATCAGGCCACGGTGCCGTGGTGCTCGGTGATCCTGCGGCGCGCCTATGGCGTGGCCGCCGCGGCGCACCAGCATATGGGCCGCTTCAACTTCCGTTATGCGTGGCCTTCGGGCAACTGGGGCTCGCTGCCGATCGAGGGCGGGCTGGAGGTCGCCTACAAGGCCGAAATCGAGGGCGCCGACGATCCGGTGCAGAAGCGCGCCGAGATCGAGCAGCGCGTGCGCAGCCTGACCTCGCCGTTCCGCAGCGCCGAGGCCTTCGTCATCGAGGACATCATCGATCCGCGCGATACGCGCGCGCTGCTGTGCGAGTTCGCCAACCTGGCGGCGCCGCTGCGCGAAGCGGGCGTGCGCAAGTTCGGCATCCGGCCATGACGCCGGTCCCGCGCGTACCCGTGCCCGCCACCACCCCGACAACAACAACGACAACAACGACAGCCAACATCAAGGAGACCATCATGCATCGAACCCACCAACGCCATGGACCCCTGCGCCGCGCCACGCTGGCGCTGGCTGCCATCAGCGCCATGACTGCCGTATCGGCCATCATGCCGGGCACCGCCGCGGCGCAGGAGAGCTGGCCGACCAAGCCGGTCACGATCATCGTGCCGTTCCCGGCCGGCGGCATGACCGACGTGCTGGCGCGCCGCATCGCCAAGGACATGGCGGTCGATCTGAAGCAGCCCGTCGTGGTGGAGAACCGCGCCGGCGCCAGCGGGCAGATCGGCACCGAGATGGTGGCGCGCGCCAAGCCGGACGGCTACACGCTGCTGGTCTCGGCGACGCACCACGTGATCAACCCCGCCGTGCGCGGCACGCTGCCGTACGACGCGGCGAAGGATTTCACGCCGATCGCGCTGCTGGCGACGACGCCCAACGTGCTGGTCGTCAACAACAATATCCCGGCCTCGACGTTGCCCGAATTCCTCGCCTATGCGAAGAAGCAGAAGGAGGGGCTGTCGTTCGGCTCGTCGAGCATCGGCGGTGCGACCCATATGTCGGGCGAGCTGCTGAAACTGATGACCAAGGCGCCGATGGTCCATATCCCCTACAAGGGCGCCACGCCCGCGATGGCGGACCTGCTCGGCGGCCAGATTCCGGCGCTGTTCCACGACGCGATGACGATGGCGCCGTACGTCAAGGACGGCAAGGTCAAGGCGATCGGCATGACCTCGGCCAAGCGCAGCGACGCGCTGCCCAATGTGCCGACCATCGCCGAGCAGGGCGTCGCCGGCTACGAGGCGACCACCTGGATCGGCTTCTACGGTCCGGCCAATCTGCCCAAGCCGATCGTCGACCGGCTCAACCGCGAGGCGGTCAAGAGCATGAACGCACCGGACTCGAAGGCGAGCCTCGCGCAATCGGCGACCACGCCGGGCACGATGTCGGCCGAGCAGTTCGGCGGCTTCGTGCAGGCCGAACTCGCCAAGTGGAAGCGCGTGGCGAGCGAAGCCAAGGTCAAGGTGGAATGACGCGATGACCGATCTTCATGTCAATCCGGCGGCGTCGGCAGAAGGCAGCGCGCTGCTGTCGCTGCTGTCGCCGCGCTCGGTCGCGGTGCTCGGCGCCTCCGACAATGCGGTCAAGGCCGGCGGTCGGCCGATCGACTATATGCGGCGGCAGGGCTTTGCCGGCGCGATCTATCCGGTCAATCCGAATCGCGCGACGATCCAGGGGCTGACCGCCTATCCGTCGCTGGACGCTCTGCCGTCCGCGCCCGACCTGGTCGTGATCAGCGTGCCGGGTTCGGAGGTCGAGCAGGCGATCGACCAGTGCCTGGCGATCGGCGCGCGCGGCGCGGTGATCTATTCCTCGGGCTTCGCCGAACTGGGCGAGGCAGGCGCGGCGCAGCAGCGCCGGCTGGTCGAACGTGCCCGCGCCGGCGGGCTGCGGTTGTTCGGTCCGAACACGCAGGGGCTGGCGAACTTCTCCAGCGGCGCGATCGCGCATTTCTCGACGATGATCAACGAAGAACCGGGGCAGGACGGCCCGGTCGCCATCGTCAGCCAGAGCGGCGCGGGGTCGGCCATCGTCTACGGCGGGCTGCGTCGCAAGGGCATCGGCGTGCGCTATATGGTCGCAACGGGCAACGAGGCCGACGTCAGCGCCGCCGAGGTTGTGGATGCGGTGCTGCACGACGAGCGCGTGCGCGTGGTGCTGCTCTATATCGAGTCGCTGCGCGACCCCCAGATGCTGGCGCAGGCCGCGCGGCTGGCGCACCAGCGCGACGTGCCGATTCTCGCCGTCAAGGCGGGCCGCACGCAGGCCGGGCAACTGACTGCGAGTTCGCACACCGGCGCGCTGGCCGGCGAGGATGCGCTCGCCGACGCCTTCCTGCGGCGCCATGGCATCGTGCGCGTGGCGGACTTCCGCGAGCTGTCCGAGTACTGTCAGGTCTTCATCGGCGGCCAGCGGCCGCGCGGGGATGGCGTGGTGGCGATCAGCAATTCCGGCGCGACCTGCGTGCTGGCGGCCGATGCGGCCGAGGATGAAGGGCTGCGTCTGGTCGAATTCGACGCGGCCGGTACCGAGGCGCTGCGCGCCGTGCTGCCGAGCTATGTCAGCGCGCGCAATCCGATCGACATGACCACCGCGCTGCTCGGCCAGCCGCAGATCTTCGGCCGCACGCTCGACGCGGTGGCCGCGCGCGGGGCCGCCGACATGATTCACGTCGGCTTCCCGATCGGCGGAGAAGGCTACGACTTCGACGACTTCTCCGCGCAGACCGGGCGATTCGCTTCGGCGAGCGGCGTGCCGGTCGTAGTCAGCGCCAATCAGGAGTGGGTCGCGCAGGCCTTCCGCAAGCACGGTGTGCCGGTGTTCGACAGCGAGCGCGCGGCAATGCGTGCGCTGGGTCTGCTGTCGCGCTATGTGCAGGCGCGTGCCGCGGTGTTGGAGGCGCCGGCCCCGCAGACCCCGGCCAGCCTGGCGGCATCGTCGGCGACGATCACGCTCGACGAAGTGCAAAGCCTGGCGCAGCTGGCCGCGGCCGGATTGCCGGCGGTGGCCCATCGCCTGTGCCGCGACCGGGAGCAGGTGCGGCGTGCCGTTGCCGAGCTGGGTTTGCCGGTGGTGGCCAAGGGCGTGTCCGCGTCGATCACGCACAAGTCCGAATACGGGCTGGTGCGGCTGGGGCTGGACAGCGAGGAAAGCACGCTGGCCGCCTTCGACGCGCTCGATGCAAGGCTGCGCACGCTGGCCGCCGAGCAGGGCGTCGAACACGGCGGCGTGCTGATCGCGCGCCAGCACAAGGGGGCCTTCGAACTGGCGGTCGGCGCGCATCGCGATCCGGTGTACGGACCGGTCGTGATGATCGGGCAGGGCGGCGTGCTGGTCGAGGCGCTGGACGACGTGCAGTTCCTCCCCGCGCCGTTCTCGGCCGCGCAGGCGCGCGAGGCCATCGCTCGCCTGCATATCGCCCGCGCGTTCGGCGCCGTGCGCGGCATGCCGGCGGTCGATGTCGAACGGCTGGCGGCGATGCTGGTGGCGCTGGGCGACTGGTTCGCCGGCAGCGAGGCCGGACGTGCGGCGGAATCGGTCGATGCCAATCCGGTGATCGTGCCGCGCGGCGATGCCGCTCCGGTCATCGTGGATGCGGTGGTGGTCCGCAGCGCCGCCGGCGAGGGGGCGAAGCGATGACGCCCAAACTGCAGATCCGTCCGTTGCGCCGCGTGCTGGTCGCCAACCGCGGCGCGGTCGCGGCACGCATCCTGCGCGCGCTGAACGCGCAGGGCATCGAATCGATCGCCGTCTATTCCGACGCCGATGCCGAGGCGCCGTACCTGCAGCAGGCGACCGTGCGCGTGCGTCTGGGCGAGGCCCCGCCGCTGCAGAGCTATCTGAACCAGGACGCGCTGCTGCAGATCGCCCGCGAGCATGGCGCCGACGGCGTGCATCCGGGCTACGGCTTTCTGTCGGAGAACGCCGGCTTCGCCGAGCGTGTGGAGGCGGCGGGTCTGTGTTTCATCGGTCCGTCGTCGCGCTGGATCCGCCGGCTCGGCCACAAGACCGAGGCGCGCGCGCTGATGGCGACCCACGGCATGCCGATGACGCCGAGCAGCGCGGTGCTGCCCGACGATCCGGCGGTCGTCGCCCAGGCCGCCGCGCGCATCGGCTATCCCGTGCTGATCAAGCCCGCCGGTGGCGGCGGTGGCATCGGCATGCTGCCGGCGCGCGACGACAGCGAGCTGGCCGCGGCATGGCAGCGCGCCCGCTCGGTTGCGCAGCGCAGCTTCGGCCAGGCCGAGCTGTATCTGGAGAAGCTGATCGAGCGGCCGCGCCATATCGAGTTTCAGGTGCTGGCCGACCGCTATGGCGGCGTGCGGGTGCTGGGCGAGCGCGACTGCTCGGTGCAGCGGCGCCATCAGAAGGTCATCGAGGAAGCGCGCGCGCCCAACGTGCCGGCCGACGCGATCGACGCGATGGCAAAGCGCCTGGCCGCGCTGCTTGCCACGCTCGGCTACGACGTGATCGGCACCGTCGAGATGCTGTACACGCCGGCGACCGGCTTCGTCTTTCTCGAGCTCAACACGCGGCTGCAGGTCGAGCACGCCGTCACCGAGCAGGTCACCGGCATCGATATCGTCGCGGCGCAGCTGCGGCTGGCGCGCGGCGAGCCGATCGAGGCGGTGTTGCCCGCGCCGGTCCGGCTGCGCGGCCACGCGATCGAGGCGCGCGTCTATGCCGAGGACCCGGTGCGCTTTCTGCCGTCGCCCGGGCCGCTGACGGTGTATCGGCCGCCGGCGGGCGAAGGCGTGCGGGTCGAGACCGGCTATGCCGAGGGCGGCCGTGTCACCCCTTACTACGACCCGATGGTGGCCAAGGTGATCGCCACCGGTGGCGATCGGCCGCAGGCGATTGCGCGGCTGCGCGCGGCGCTGGACGCCTTCGCCATCGAGGGCGTCAAGACCAATATCCCGTTCATCCAGCGGGTGCTCGGCGATGACGATTTCATCGCCGGACGCATCGATACGGGCCTCGCGCAGCGCGTGCTGGCCGGCGCAACATTGACCACCGGCGCGACGCCGGAAGCCGCATCCACCCTGACATCCTGATCCCCGGAGCTCCCCATGAAGCAAATCGAAGCGGCCGTCGCCGGCCATGTCTGCGCCGTCGACGTGCAAGTTGGCGCTACCATTGCGGCCGGCGATGCCGTGATGACCATCGAGTCGATGAAGATGGAAATCCCGCTCGAGTCCGAGCAGGCCGGCGTCGTCAAGGCCATCCTGGTGCAACCCGGCGATGCGGTCGCCGAGGGCCAGGTCGTGATCGAACTCGAGTAAGGAAGTGGTTTTGGAAAGCAGTGCGCAAATCGTCCCGCAGATCGTTCCGGTCGCGCCGGGCACCGCCGAAAAGCCCTATTTCGGCATCGACGTCCCGCTGATGCGGCATCTGGGCCTGCAGCCCGTCCATATCGAGGAGGGGCTGTGCCGGACGCGGCTGCCCGCGAATCCCGCCCTCGTCAACAGCCGTGGCGACGTGCATGGCGGCACGCTGATGGCGGTGCTGGACTTCACGCTCAGCGGCGCGGCGCGCTCGCATGCGCCGCTGGAGACCGGCGTGATCACGATCGACATGTCGACCCACTTCCTGGCCGCCGCGCGCGGCGAGCTGACCTTCGAAGCCCGCTGCATGCGCCGCGGCGCGCGGATCGCGTTCTGCGACGGCGAGGTCAAGGACGCGGCCGGCAACGTGGTGTGCGTGGCGCGGGCGGCGTTCAAGCTGGTGCCGTTGTCGGCCGGGGGGAATTGAGTGGTGCGATGATTCGCCCCGTTGGCTGAGCGGGCGCTCTTTGCCCTCTCCCCCGGCCCCTCTCCCGCAAGCGGGCGAGGGGAGCAAACCGGCGATAACGGCAGCGTCGCCTACGTCGTACGCAGACCTCACTCCCCTCTCCCGCTTGCGGGAGAGGGGTGGGGGAGAGGGCAATCGAGCGCCTCTCCCCAACTGACTTCACCCCAACACCCGCGGCGCGAATCCATGGTTCAGCGGGCCATTGCCGGCCCCCAGCCGCAGGTCCGCGCCGGCGGCGATGGCCTGGGCGACAAAGTCCAGCGCGGTGCCGACCGCCTGTTCCAGCGTGTCGCCGCGCGCCAGTTGCGAGGCGATCGCGGCGGCCAGCGTGCAGCCGGTGCCGTGCAGATTGCGGGTCTCGATGCGCGGATGGCTGAACACGCGCACGCTGCCGTCGGCACTCATCAGCAGATCGTCCAGGCTGTCCTGACCGGCTTCGGCCAGGTGTCCGCCCTTGAGCAGCACCGCCTGGCAGCCCAGTTCGATCAATTCCTGCGCGGCGCGCTCCATGTCGGCGCGGCGGGTGACCGGCCGGCCCAGCAGGTACGAGGCCTCGGGCAGATTGGGCGTGACCAGCAGCGCGCGCGGGAACAGCAGCCGCACCATCGCCTGCGCGGTGGCGTCGTCCGACAGCGTCGCGCCGGAGGTGGCCACCATCACCGGATCGACCACCAGCTTGCGCAGGCCGTGGCGGTCGACCGCGGCGGCCACCGCCTCGACGATCGCCGCCGTGCCCAGCATGCCGGTCTTGGCGGCATCGATGCCGATATCGCTGGCCACCGCGTCGATCTGCGCCGCCACCATCTCGGCCGGGATCGCGTGCACGCCGGTCACGCCGAGCGTGTTCTGCGCGGTGATCGCGGTGATCGCGCTCATGCCGTAGCAGCCGAGCGCGGCGAAGGTCTTCAGGTCGGCCTGGATGCCGGCGCCGCCGCCGGAATCGGAGCCGGCGATGGTCAGGGTACGGGGGGGAAGGGCGGTCATAGCGAGTCGAAAGGCGAGGTCCGGGACGGCCGGCGGCGGCTTGCGGGCCGGGTCCGGACCTGCCGAAAAGAAATCGGAGAGCGGCACACCGTCGCCGCGCAGGGCAGGTACAATACCGCCACTCCGAGGAGCGTTGCAACGGACGGTGCGCGGGCCCAACCCCGCATTCTGCCATCCGCCAGGCTCGGAATGTCTTCAACGGCGCTCGCTGAACCGTGGTTCGCACGGTGGCGAGTCGACCTATCCGCACGCTGCGTCAGCTTCCCTGCCGACCGCAGCCGCTCCGCGGAACCCGTCCCCTCTGTTCACCGGCGTCCACTCTTCGACGGAGTGAAACATGAACGCTGTGACCGATCTCAGGAACGATTTCGTGGTGGCCGACATCGGCCTGGCCGGCTGGGGCCGCAAGGAAATCGCCATCGCGGAAACCGAAATGCCCGGCCTGATGGCGATCCGCGAGGAATTCGCCGCCAGCCAGCCGCTCAAGGGCGCCCGCATCGCCGGCTCCCTGCACATGACGATCCAGACCGCGGTGCTGATCGAGACGCTGAAGGCGCTCGGCGCCGACGTGCGCTGGGCCTCGTGCAACATCTTCTCGACCCAGGACCACGCCGCCGCCGCGATCGCCGCCTCCGGCACGCCGGTGTTCGCCTTCAAGGGCGAATCGCTGAAGGAATACTGGGACTTCACCCACCGCATCTTCGACTGGGCCGACGGCGGCACGCCGAACATGATCCTGGACGACGGCGGCGATGCCACGCTGCTGCTGCATCTGGGCGCGCGCGCCGAGCGCGATCCGTCGGTGATCGCCAACCCGGGCAGCGAGGAAGAGACCTATCTGTTCGCCGCGATCAAGGAAAAGCTGGCCAAGGATTCGGGCTGGTACAGCCGCAACCTGGAAGCGATCCGCGGCGTCACCGAGGAAACCACCACCGGCGTGCACCGCCTGTACCAGATGGCCCAGAAGGGCGAACTGCGCTTCCCGGCGATCAACGTCAACGACTCGGTCACCAAGAGCAAGTTCGACAACCTGTACGGCTGCCGCGAATCGCTGGTCGACGGCATCAAGCGCGCCACCGACGTGATGATCGCCGGCAAGGTCGCGGTGGTGTGCGGCTACGGCGATGTGGGCAAGGGCAGCGCGCAGGCGCTGCGTGCGTTGTCGGCGCAGGTGTGGGTCACCGAGGTCGACCCGATCTGCGCGCTGCAGGCCGCGATGGAAGGCTACCGCGTGGTGACGATGGAATATGCGGCCGACAAGGCCGACATCTTCGTGACCTGCACCGGCAACTACCATGTGATCACCCACGACCACATGGCCAAGATGAAGGACCAGGCGATCGTCTGCAACATCGGCCACTTCGACAACGAGATCGACATCGCCTCGCTGGAGAAGTACCAGTGGGACGAGATCAAGCCGCAGGTCGACCACGTGATCTTCCCCGACGGCAAGAAGCTGATCATCCTGGCCAAGGGCCGTCTGGTGAATCTGGGCTGCGCGACCGGCCACCCGTCGTACGTGATGAGCAGCTCGTTCGCCAACCAGACGCTGGCGCAGATCGAGCTGTGGCAGGAGCGCGATAGCGGCAAGTATCCGGTCGGCGTCTACACGCTGCCCAAGCACCTGGACGAGAAGGTCGCGCGCCTGCAGCTCAAGAAGCTCAACGCGCAGCTGACCGAGCTGACCGACCAGCAGGCCGCCTATATCGGCGTGTCGAAGGAAGGTCCGTACAAGGCGGATCACTACCGGTATTAATTGCGGGCCGATTGCCCGGATGGTGCTCCCCTCTCCCGCTTGCGGGAGAGGGGTTGGGGGAGAGGGAACGAGCGGTGGTCATGCCGCCGTCGCAAGACACTGCGAACGCCCTTGCCCTCTCCCCAACCCTCTCCCGCAAGCGGGAGAGGGAGTACACCAAGGGCAATCGGCGCGTTTTCGCTTTGTCCTTTTCCACCGACAAGGAGTAGCCATGAGATTGCTGGCGGTATGGATCATCAACGCCCTGACGCTGTTCGCGATCAGCGCGGTGGTCGACGGCATCGAAGTACGGGGCTTCGGCTCGGCGATGATCGCGGCGGCAGTGCTGGCCGTCATCAATACGCTGATCCGGCCGATCCTGGTGCTGCTGACCTTGCCGGTCACGCTGCTGACGCTGGGCCTGTTCATCTTCGTGATCAACGCGCTGCTGTTCCTGTTCGTCGGCAATCTGCTGTCGGGCTTCACCGTGTCGGGCTTCTGGACCGCGCTGCTCGGTTCGCTGCTGTACAGCGTGATCTCGACCCTGCTGGCCGGCCTGCTGCTGCGCGATCGCGAAGTGGCCTGACGCCGGGCGCTCCCTTTGCCCAGCGCCGCCCTGGGGCGGCGCCACCCATCATGCAAGACCGCTACTACAGCTTCGAGTTTTTCCCGCCCAAGACGCCCGAGGGCCGGGAAAAGCTGCGCAATACCCGTGCGCAGCTGGCCCCGCTGGGGCCCAAATACATCTCGGTGACCTTCGGCGCCGGCGGCACCACGCAACAGGGCACGCTCGACGCCGTGCTGGAGATCCAGCGCGACGGCATCGACGCCGCGCCGCATCTGTCCTGCGTGGGCTCGACTCGCGACGGCATCCGCGAGATCCTGCGCACGTACCGCGACAACGGCATCCGCCATATCGTCGCGCTGCGCGGCGACATGCCCTCCGGCATGGGCGAGATCGGCGAGTTCCGCTATGCCAACGAGCTGGTCGAGTTCATCCGCGCCGAGACCGGCGACTGGTTCCATATCGAAGTGGCCGCCTATCCGGAGTACCACCCGCAGGCGCGCTCGCCGCGGCACGACCTCGAGAACTTCGTGCGCAAGGTCAAGGCCGGCGCCGATTCGGCGATCACCCAGTACTTCTTCAACGCCGATGCGTACTTCCGCTTCGTCGATGACGTGCGCGCGCTCGGCGTCGATGTGCCGATCGTCCCGGGCATCATGCCGATCACCAACTACTCGCAGCTGATGCGCTTCTCGGAGATGTGCGGCGCCGAGGTGCCGCGCTGGGTCGCCAAGCGGCTGGAGAGCTTCGGCGACGACCGCGAAGCGATCCGCGCCTTCGGCCTCGACGTGGTCACCGCGCTGTGCGAGCGGCTGCTGGCCGGCGGCGTGCCGGGGCTGCATTTCTATACGCTGAACGCAGCGGGAGCGACCAAGGCGATCTGGCAGCGGCTGAAGCTGTAAGCGTGTAAGGCCGTAAGGCTGTAAGGCGCGCAGCCGCGATGGCGGCCATGCGGTGCGCACCGCCGGTGGCATACTGTGCCGCATGGTTACCGCCACGTTCCGCTTCTACGAGGAGCTGAACGATTTCCTCCCCCCGGCGATGCGCGGACGGGACTGGTCCTGTCCGTGTGCCCGCGCGGCCACGGTCAAGCACATGATCGAGGCGCTCGGCGTGCCGCACACCGAGGTCGAGCTGATCCTGGTCAACGGCGAGTCCTCCGGCTTCGACCGGCTGCTCGCCGACGGCGACCGGGTCTCGGTCTACCCGACCTTCGAGGCGCTCGACGTCACGCCGCTGCTGCGGGTACGCCCGGCCCCGCTGCGGGTCACCCGTTTCGTCGCCGACGCCCACCTGGGCGGGCTGGCCGCCCTGCTGCGGCTGACCGGCTACGACACCCTCTACGACAACCACTTCGACGATCGCGAGATCGAGGCCATCGCGGCGCGCGAGGGCCGCATCGTGCTGACCCGCGACCGCGAGCTGCTCAAGCGCAGCAGCATCACGCACGGCTGCTACGTGCGGGCGCTCAAGCCGCAGGCGCAACTGCGCGAGATCTTCACGCGGCTGGACCTGCGCCGGCAGGCACGGCCCTTTTCGCTGTGCCTGAGCTGCAATGTGCCGCTGCGCGCGGCCTCCAGCGAGGAAGTGGCCGGCCGCGTGCCGCCGGCCGTACTCGAGCGGCACGCGCGTTTTTCGACATGTGAAGCTTGCCGGCGGGTGTTCTGGGAGGGCTCGCACTGGCGCCGGATGCGGGCGCTGGTCGATTCGCTGATGTTGCCGGCGACGGAGGACGACCGCACGTCCGCCGGCCCGCCGAGCCTTAGCGCCTAGAAGCGCCCGTTCTCCGTCACCATCCAGTCCATCGGGATGTCGTGCGCCCCGGGTGCCAGATCGATCCGGCAGCTTTCGTAGCCGATGCCGATCGCCACCGGCTTGCCCGGCAGCGCGGCCAGCGTGCGGTCGTAGAAGCCGCCGCCGTAGCCCAGGCGGAACTTCTGCGCGCTGAAACCGACACAGGGAATCAGCAACGCGTCGGGCGCCACGGCCGGCGTGCCGTCGGGCACCGGGATGCCGTAGCGCCCTTCGCGCATCGGCGTGTCCGGCGTCCAGCGATGGAAGTCCAGCGGCACCGCCGGGCGGCTGACGGCCGGCAGCGCGGCGTCGCGCCCGGGCGCGGCCGCCAGCCAGCGCGCAACCAGGCCGCGCGCGTCGAACTCCTGCTGGATCGGCCAGTAGAACCCCAGGCAACGCACCGGCAGCCAGTCGAGCAGCGCGGCCAGCTCGGCCTCGATGCGCGCGTCCAGCTGCGCCCGCTGCGGCAGGCTGGCGCGACGCTCCAGCAGCGCAGCGCGCAGCGCCCGGCGCTCGGCGGCGGGATCGCCGGACGCCGAGGATGGCTGAGGAGGCGAGGGCAGGGGATCGATCGGACCGGTCGGTGCGTTGGCCATGAGCGGGAGAAATACGTGCCGAAGCGGGGTGTTAGTCCACGATCGGCTGGTGTGAAGTGCGTGTGATAATGTCCGCGGACTATTGGTTTTCAAGCGGTTCGGCAGCCACATGGAAGGCCGGCCGGGCCGCCACAACAAGGAAAGACAGGATGCGCAAGGGAGTATATCGGCAGCGTGCGGGACAGTTCGCATTGACCGCGATCGCCACCGCATTGAGCTGGACGCTGCTGGCAACGCCGGCCGCCGCGCAGAAGCGCACGGTATCGTCGAACGGGCAGGGCGCCGCGTCGACCATGATCCCGAGCAATCCGGACGACGCCTTCAGGGCGCTGCGCGACGCCGCGCGCAAGAACGACGTGGCCCGCGCCTATGCGATCTCGGCCACGCTGGTCGACTACCCGGTGCCGTCGTACGTCGAATACTTCCGCATCAAGCCGCAGCTGTTCGACGCCACCGGCCTCGCGCGCATCGACGCGCCGGACGACGAGGTGCGCGCGTTCCTGCAGCGCTACCAGGGCGAGGCGATCGCCGACCGCATGCGCAACGACTGGCTGCTGGTGCTGGGCAAGCGCCGCGACTGGGCCAACTTCGACGCGCAGTATCCGCAGTTCGTGCTGAAGGACGATACCCAGGTCGAGTGCTATGCGCTGCTGTCGCGCGCGCTGAAGGGGCAGAACGTCGCCGCCGAGGCGCGCGCGATGCTGACCGAGCCGAAGAACTATGGCGAGGGCTGCGTCGACCTGATCGGCTATCTGTACCAGAGCCGCCAGATCACCCGCGCGGACGTCGCCTTCCAGGCCCGCACGGCGCTGGAGCAGAACTACACCACGCTGGCCGGGCGCATCGCGGCGACCGTCCCCGATGGCGCCGTCGACGGCGACACGCTGGCCACGGTGGTCAAGATGGCCCGCAACGATCCCGGGCAGGCCGCCGCCTACCTGACGGCCAGTTCGGGCAGCCTGTCTCGCGACGAGCAGGGCGCGGGCTGGGGCGTGGTCGGCCAGTTCGCCGCCAAGAAGCTGCTGCCCGATGCGGCCGGTTACTTCCGGCGCCAGATCGAGCTGGGCGGCAATCAGTGGTTGTCGACCGAAACGCAGGAATGGCGCGTGCGCGCGGCGCTGCGTCAAGGCGACTGGAAGCTGGTGCGCCTGGCAGTCGAATCGATGCGCCCCGAATTGCGCACCAAGGACCCAGCCTGGACCTACTGGCTGGGCCGGGCGCTGGCCGACGCGGGCCGCACCGAGGAGGCCCGCCAGCAGTACCAGTCGATTGCCAGCGGCTTCAATTTCTACGGGCAGCTCGCCAGCGAGGAACTGGGCCAGCGCATCACGCTGCCGCCGCGTACCCAGGTCAGCGACACCGAGGCCATGGCGATGCGCACCCGCCCGGGCTTTCAGCGCGCCAAGGCGTTCTACGACATGGACCTGCGCTTCGAGGGCAACCGCGAGTGGAACTGGGAGCTGCGCGGCATGAGCGACCGCGAGCTGCTGGCCGCGGCCGAGTACGCGCGCCGCATCTCGTTGCTGGACCGCACCGTCAACACCGCCGACCGCACGCAGGCGCAGCACGACTTCTCGCTGCGCTTCCTGATGCCGTTCCGCGACATCATGCAGCGCGCCACCGACGAGGCCGGGCTCGACATGGCGTGGGCCTACGGCATCATCCGGCAGGAGTCGCGTTTCATCATGAACGCGCGCTCGTCCGCCGGCGCGCATGGCCTGATGCAGGTGATGCCGGCCACGGCCAAGTACGTCGCGCGCAAGATCGGCATGACGGACTTCACGCCGTCGATGATGAGCGATCCGAACGTCAACATCCTGCTCGGCACCAGCTACATGAGCATGGTGCTGACCGACCTGGAAAGCTCGCAGACGCTGGCCTCGGCCGCCTACAACGCCGGCCCGGGGCGGCCGAAGAGCTGGCGCACCAGCCTGTCGCGGCCGGTCGAGGGCGCGATCTTCGCCGAGACCATTCCGTTCACGGAGACGCGAACCTACGTCAAGAATGTGCTCTCCAACGCCACGTACTATGCTGCATTGATGCACGGACATCCGCAGTCGCTGAAGGCGCGGCTGGGCACCGTGGTGCCGTCGCAGGTCACCACCACCAGCCTGCCGTGACGATCCGCTGACGGTGCCCCGAGGGCGCTCCTGGTACGCGCCGTTCGGGTACCGCTGCCGGCCATGCCCTGGCCGGCGCGGCACGCCTGTGCAAGGCGGCGCCGCGCGATGTCCGCCGCTGGGTTGAACGCTGGGTCGAACGCTGGGTCGAAACCCGCCGCGGCAGCCGTGCCGCGGCCACCGTGCCACGGAGGACATCATGCTGACGAGCAATGTACTGGTCATCGGCGGTTCCGGCTTTATCGGCAGTCATCTGGTCGCGCGCCTGTCGGGCGTGGCGAACCACAGCAACGCGCCGCTCGAACACGCGACGGTGGTGATCCCGCCGATGGACCCCGAGCGCATCGTGGTGGCGACCCGCAACGAGGACAATGCGCGCGACCTGCTGGCGCTGCCGCGGGTCGAGGTCGTGGTGCTCGATGTCACCGACGAGGCGGCGCTCGACAGCGCGATCGGCTCGCTGGGCATCGAAGGTATCGTCGTCAATCTGGTCGGCGTGCTGCACGGCGGGCGGGGCGACCCCTATGGGCCCGAGTTTGCCGCCGCCCATGTCGAACTGCCGCGCCGGCTGATCGAATCGATGCGGCGTACCGGCGTTCGCCGGCTGCTGCATATGAGCGCGCTCGGTGCCGACAGCGCCGGCCCGTCGATGTATCTGCGCAGCAAGGGCGACGGCGAGCGGGTGGTGCGCGACAGCGGCCTGGACTGGACCGTGTTCCGCCCGTCGGTGGTGTTCGGCCCCGACGATCATTTCCTCAACCTGTTCGCCAGCATGCAGCGGCTTGCGCCGGTGGTGCCGCTGGCCTGCGCACAGGCACGCTTCCAGCCGGTCTACGTGCAGGACGTGGCGCAGGCGATGGTCAATGCGATGGCGACCCCGGCGACCATCGGCCGCTGCTACGAACTCGGCGGCCCGCAGGTCTATACGCTGGAGGAACTGGTGCGCTTCGCCGGCGAGGCCTCGGGCCATCCGCGGCCGGTGCTGCCGCTGCCGGACGCGCTGGCGCGGCTGCAGGCCGCAGTGCTCGAACATATGCCGGGCGCCTTGCTGTCGCGCGACAACCTCGATTCGATGCGGCTGGACAATGTGCTGACCGGGCCGATGGCGCCGGAGCTTGGGGTGCATCCGACCAGCCTGGAGGCGATCATGACAGAGGCGCTGTCGGGCGGCAGGGAGACGCGGCTCGAGGCGCTGCGGTCGAGCGTGCATCGGCGGTGAGGCATGCGTCGGAGCTGCCCTCTCCCCGGCCCTCTCCCGCAAGCGGGAGAGGGAGAACACCGGCAGACCGCTCCCCGCTCCCACTTGCCGGAGAGGGAGAACACCGGCGGACGGCTCCCCTCTCCCGCTTGCGGGAGAGGGGCTGGGGGAGAGGGCAGCAGCGGTCCAATGCTCACTGCTATGTGACCCATATTGACACCGCTTGCGAGTCCAATTCGTTTGGTCCGCCCCAGGGCCGCTCGCTACAATGTTCGGCCTGAAGCGCAGTGTGGCGCGCCATGGCGTGCAATGTCGCCATCTCCCGCCTGCCACCACCGTGCGCGCCTCGCGCTCTCCCTCTCCAAGGACCCGCAAATGAAGCTCGTCATCGGCAACAAGAACTATTCCTCCTGGTCGTTGCGTCCCTGGCTGGTGATGGCGCATACCGGCATTCCGTTCGAGGAAGTGCCGGTGCGCCTGTTCACGCCGAGCTTCGCCGAGGAGATCGGGCGCTATGCGCCGGCCAACAAGGTGCCGGCGCTGATCGACGGCGATATCGTGGTGTGGGACTCGCTGGCCGTCGTCGAATACCTGGCCGAGCGCTTTCCCGACAAGCCGCTGTGGCCGCGGGACCCCGCCGCGCGCGCGTTCGCCCGCTCGATCTGTGCCGAGATGCATGCCGGCTTCGGCAATCTGCGCAGCCAGCTGCCGATGAACCTGAGCGCGATGCTGCCCGGCATGGGCTGGAACGTCGCGGTGCAGCGCGACATCGACCGCATCGTGCAGCTGTGGAAGCAGGCGCGCGACCGCTTCGGCAAGGGCGGCCCCTTCCTGTTCGGCGAATTCTCGATTGCTGACGCCTACTACGCGCCGGTCGTTTGCCGCTTCGCTACCTATGGCATTCACCTGCCCGAACACGCCAAGGCCTATGCCGACCTCGTGCTCGAGCTGCCGGCGCTGCAGCGCTGGATCGCCGCGGCGCGCGAGGAGCGCGACTTCCTCGCGCCGGACGAGCCGTACCGCACCGCGCCCGACCGCGACGACGCGATCGTGATCCATCACTGAAGGACGCTCGATGCAGATCTACGCCGTCGGCGGCGCCATCCGCGACCAGTTGCTGGGCACGCCGAGCCAGGACCGCGACTACGTGGTCGTCGGCGCGACCCCTGCGGAGATGGAGGCGGCCGGCTTCAAGCCGGTCGGCAAGGACTTCCCGGTGTTCCTGCATCCGCGTACCCGCGAGGAATACGCGCTGGCGCGCACCGAGCGCAAGACCGCTGCCGGCTACAAGGGCTTCGCGTTCTATTGCTCGCCCGATGTCACGCTGGAGGACGACCTGATCCGGCGCGATCTGACCATCAACGCGATGGCGCAGGCCGTCGACGATGCGGGCCGGCTGGCCGGTCCCGTGATCGACCCGCATGGCGGGCAGCGCGACCTCGCCGCCCGCGTGTTCCGCCACGTATCGCCGGCCTTTGCCGAGGACCCGGTGCGCATCCTGCGGTTGGCCCGCTTTGCGGCGCGCTTGCCCGACTTTACTGTCGCGCCCGAGACGCTGGCGCTGATGCGGGTGATGGTGGACAGCGGCGAAGTCGATGCGCTGGTGGCCGAGCGGGTCTGGCAGGAACTGGCGCGCGGCCTGATGGAAGCGCGTCCGTCGCGGATGTTCGAGGTGCTGCGCGAGTGCGGCGCGCTGGCGCGGCTGATCCCCGAGCTCGATCGGCTGTGGGGCGTGCCGCAGCGCGCCGAGTATCACCCCGAGATCGACACCGGCGTGCACGTGATGATGGTGGTCGATACCGCCGCCGCGATGCGGGCGCCGTTGACGGTGCGCTTCGCCGCGCTGGTCCATGACCTGGGCAAGGGCACCACGCCGGCCGACGTGCTGCCGCGCCATATCGGCCACGAGCAGCGCAGCGTGGCGCTGCTCGAAGCGGTCTGCAAGCGGCTGCGCGTGCCGACCGATTGCCGCGACCTCGCCGTGCTGGTCGCGCGCGAGCACGGCAATATCCATCGCTCCAGCGAATTCAATGCGGCCGCGGTGACGCGGCTGCTCGAGCGCTGCGACGCGCTGCGCAAGCCCGAGCGCTTTGCCGAAGCGCTGCAGGCCTGCGAGGCAGACGCACGCGGGCGGCTGGGGTTCGAACAGCGCGACTATCCGCAACCGGCGCGCCTGCTCGCGGCGCGCGCGGCTGCCGCCAGCGTCGATGCCGGCGCCATCGCGCGCGAGTGCGCGGGGCAAGTCGATCAGATCCGCGAGCGCGTGCACAAGGCGCGGGTCGACGCAGTGGCGCGCGCGCTCGAGCAGGCGGGCGGCTAGGGCGGCAACAGCAAGCGGACGCCGCAATTCGATAGCCGCTGTCCGGCATGGCCAACAGAATGGCGCCTCGCTCGAATGCCGGCCGCTAGCCCATCTACGGTGCGTTCGCGCGGCACTCGCCGACCGCTGGCGCTGAAGCGCAACTTCCCGTGACAGTCGTGCCGCCTCGATACGGCGGCGAAGCGGCGGCGCTTCCTTCCAGGTCCGTACGCCATGCCCGATCCCATCGCCCCGCGTTTGCCCCTCCCCGTCATGGCCATTGCGCCATCCGATTCCGACGACCCCGCGCCCCTTCATGCTTGCGCCGATAGCGAACCGCAGGCCGGCGCCGATCCCGATTTCGACATCGATACCGACATCGATACCGTCGCCGGTTGGCATTGCCTGCCGGACGAACTGCGCCTTCATGTCGCCAGCTTTTTGCCATGGCAGGCCATCGATGCGCTCGGTCAAACCCATCGCCGCACCCGCGATGCGCTCGCGCCGGCGACAGTGGCGACCCGCGTCGCCTGGCGCATCGCCAGCGTATCGAGCCTCTCGACGCTGGCGCGCACGCTGGCCGAACTTGGCAGCCCGGTGTTGTCGGACGGGCAGCGGGCGCATGGGCTCGCTGCCCTGGCCGACCGGCTGCCGAGCCTGCATGGCGGTATGGTGTCGGCGGCGCGAGACCTGCTGTTGGGCGCCAGTGCGCAGCTTCCCGTGGCCCTGCGCGTGGGCGCTCTCGCCCGCCTGATGCAGGGCTTGGCGCGCTGCCGGGAGCCGATCGACCATGAGCGCGGTGCGCGCCCGCTGCTCGCCGCAGTAGACGCATTGCCGCCCCCGCAGCGCGCCACCGTGCTGATCGCCTGCCTGGGCATCGGTTCTCTGCCTTTGCACGCGATGCCGAGCGTCGAGCGGTGGATCGACGGCGCGCTCCGCCTGCCCATCCCGGGCCGCGGTGCCTTGCTTGCGCAGGTGCTACGGCGCTTTTCCTTCGTCAGCGCATCGCGCGACGATGCCCGGGTGCAGCGGTTCCTGCAGGTGTGCGGCGAATTGCGGATGCCGGATGGCACGCCCTCGTGGAGCGAGCAGGCCGATCTGCTGACGGCGCTGGCCATCGAACTCGACCAGCGCAGGACGCATGGCCTTGTCGAGAACCAGGCGGCGGCGCACGACCTGTGGACCGAGCTGGTGAACGCCGCGGACCGCTTGCCGGACGAATTGGCGCTCGACGTGATGGTCGGGCTGGCGGGACCTGGGGCGCTGCGTCCGGGCGAAGGCGCGGGGCCGCGCTGGTCGGTACTGTGGCAGGCCGGCCAGCGTTTCGGCGCCAATCCCGCGCGGTATGCGCGCTGGCTTGCGGCATTGGCCGCCAACCACGGATGGCAGGAACCGGCGGACGCATGGCAACGATTGAACGAGGCGGCCCGAACGTTGCCGGCGGAAGGGCAGGCCACGGTGCTCGCCATGCTGACGCGCGGCATCCATGCCGGGGCCGACCTGGCGGAGCGGCAGGACCGTTGGCGCGCCCTTTATGAACAGACCGTCGGGCAACTGCCGGTCGCGTTGCGGACCGGGCCGCTGACGCAACTGGCTGACGCGTTGCATACCGAGGAGGCCGGCGTGGATGATGGGCGCTGGGCGGACCTGGTGGCGGCGCTGCCTCCGCTGTCGACGACATCCCGGATCAAGGTACTGCTGGGCTGCATCGATATCGGAACGGCCGAGCGGTTCTGGGAGCCGTGTCGCGGCGGGATCATGCAATTGCCGGGCGCCGAGCGCGCGGCCGCACTGGCCGACCTTGCCGAACGCCTCGTCCACCTGCGCCCGTTGGCTGCGCGCGCCGCGGCATGGTCGGATATCGCCGAATCCGTGCTCGCCTTGCCGCCGGCACAGCGTAGCGCGCCGTGGCAGATGCTGCTGCGGCGAATCTACCCGACATTCCCGTCTGACCTCGAAGCGCAGCTCAATGCCTACCGCACGTTGGCGGCATTGCTGATCGGGCAGCCTCCTCTTGCCCGGCAGCAATGTCTGCTGGCGGCCGGATGGAACACCGCCCCGGAGCGATGCCTATGGGTCCTGACGCAGGTGGGACATTTGCCTGCGGCATTGCGGGCCGAGGTACTCGTCCGCGTGGCGCACTGCGCTCATGTCGGCGTCGCTCCGGGGTGGAACGCCGCCCGACGCGTGCAGGTGTGGATCGACTTGCTGCAGGCCGTGCGGGAATTGCCGACGCACTATCGCGGCGCGCCACTGCATCAGATGGCGCAGCTGCTCGCCAATCTGCCGCCGGCAAAGCGCCATCGGGCGCGACGGCATTTCGCGGCGCTGCTGCGTGGCGTATCGCCGAGCGACATTCCGCCCGGATTCGCGTCGGTCGATCCCTTCTCGGAATCGGCGATGGTCCGCCGGGCCCTGAAGCGGCCGCGGCATCCCGAAGATCAACCGATCGTCTCGCCGAAGCGCCGGCGCCTCAACGAGAACTGGCCTTGACACTATCGGGGTCCGCCTCCCGACCGACAACGCGCGTTACAGCAGCCGGCCGACCACCAGCGCGATCAGCGACAGCAACACCGTCGACGCGAACGGCAGCACCCACTCGCGGCCGAACAGCCGGAAACGCACGTCGCCGGGCAGCCGGCCCAGTCCGATCTTTTGCAGCCACGGCAGCGCGGACGACAGGATGATCACGGAAAGGAAGATGGTCAGGGTCCAGCGCAGCATCGTGGGTTCCGTGGCTACAAGGTGTGGCTGCGGTCGCCCGCGGCAAAGCCGATCGGCACGCTGTCGCCCAGACCGCGCGTCAGTGCGATGGCCTTGAACAGCTCGCCCATTTCCGCTTCGGACAGCAGTTTCTGCACCGCGTTGGCGGCCGGCAGGAAGCTGCGCGCATCGTTCGGGTCCAGCGACATCAGCAACTCGGTGATGCCGGCATTCATCAGCAGGCGGGCCTGCGAGGCGAAGCCGGCGACTTCGAGACCCGCGTCCACCGCGGCCTGCGCGATGCCGCTGAAGTTCACGTGGGCCGTGATGTCCTGCAGCCCCGGATAAAGAAACGGATCGGGGTGCGCGTGATGGCGGTAGTGGCACATCAGCGTGCCGCCGGTGCGCTGCGGGTGGTAGTACTCGCTGGCCGGGAAGCCGTAGTCGATCAGCAGCGCTGCGCCGCGCGACAGCATCGCGCCGAGCGAGCGGACGAAGCCCTCGGCCTCGGCATGGGTCTCGGTGACGACGTCGTGATCGCCGGGAATCGCCGCGACGGCTGCCGGAATGTCGGAGGGAGCGAGCTTTCTGTCGGCGAAGCGGAACCGGGCCTCGTGCCTGTCCTCGGCGCCCTCGGCGCGCGCCACCCCGCGCTCGTGCCAGACGCCGCCGACCCGCGCGTACAACCGCACCGGCATCGCATCGAGAACCTCGTTGCCGATCGCTACGCCTTCGAAACGGGTGGGCAGGGCGTCGAGCCACTGCACGCGTGCGGCCAGATGCGGGGCCCTCGCGGCCAGTGTGGCCTGCTGCCGGGCGCGCAGCTCGCCGGACAGTTCGACGATCCAGTAGCGGGAGGGCAGCCGGCCCTCGGTTTCCAACGCCAGCAGCAGATCCGCTGCCAGCCGGCCGGTGCCGGCGCCGAACTCCATCACTTCGTCCAGGTCCAGCCCGAGCCATTGCGCGACCTGGCGCGCCAGTGTGCGCGCGAAGAATGGGGTCAGCTCGGGGGCGGTGATGAAGTCGCTGCCGTCGCGCACGTCGCGGCCGAACTTGGCCGCGCCGCCGCTGTAGTACCCGAGCCCGGGCGTGTAGAGCGCCATCGCCATATAGCGGTCGAAGCCGAGCCAGCCTTGGGCGGCGTCGATCGCCTCGCCGATGCGCGTGGCCAATGCCGTGGAGGCATCGAGCGCGTCCGCGGAGGGAAGGGGTAAACTACCGGTTTTCTGCATCCCGCGATTGTAGCAATGCCAGATTTCACTTCTGCTGCCGCTTCTTCCGGCGCTGCCTCCGCAGTGGGCTCCGCAGTGGGCTCCTCAGCTGCAGCCGCCGCGACCGCCTCGTCGACGCAGGCCGCTGCGCCGGGCAACAGCCGCGGCATCGCGCTGGTGACGGGCGGCGCCCGCCGCATCGGCCGCGCCATCGCCCTGGAGCTGGCGGCGCGCGGCTGGGATATCGCGGTGCACTGCCATCGCTCGCGCGACGAGGCCGAGGAGGTGGCGGGACAGATCCGCGCCATGGGCCGCCGCGCCGCGGTGCTGCAGGCAGACCTGGCCGACGAGGCCGCCACCGGCGGGCTGATCGCCGCCTGTACCGCCGCGCTGGGCACGCCGACCTGCCTCGTCAACAACGCCTCGCTGTTCCAGTACGACGTTGCGACCAGCTTCTCCTACGGCTCGCTCGACACCCATATGCGCACCAATGTCGCCGCGCCGCTGCTGCTGTCGCGCGAGCTGCACCGCGCGCTGCCGGACGATGCGCGCGGCGTGGTGATCAACCTGCTGGATCAGAAGCTGGACAATCTGAACCCGGACTTCCTGTCCTACACGCTGTCGAAGGCCGCGCTGCAAACCGCCACCATGCAGCTGGCCCAGGCGCTGGCGCCGCGCCTGCGCGTGGTCGGCGTGGCGCCGGGCATCACGCTGGTGTCTGGCGACCAGTCCGGCGGCGGCTTCAAGCGCGCCCACCGGATGACGCCGCTGGGCCAGTCCTCGACGCCCGACGATATCGCCCAGGCCGTGGCCTATCTGGCCGAGGCCCGCGCGGTCACCGGCACCACGCTGTATGTCGACGGCGGCCAGCACCTGATGCCGCTGGCGCGCGACGTGATGTTCCTGACCGAATGACTTCCCTGGAGCCGGCGCCGCCTGTACCATCGGCGGCCTTTGCCGGTTCCCGGCTCCTTCCTCTCTGCCCCTCTCTCACGCCGCCATGTCCGCCGCTCTTTCCCATCCCAGCCTGCAAGACTGCCGCCGCATGTTCCTGCGCAACTACGAAGTGCAGATCAACATCGGCGTGCACGAATTCGAGAAGAAGGGCGAACAGCGCGTGCTGATCAATATCGACCTCTACGTGCCGCTGGCGGAAAGCACACCGCACGACGACAAGCTGCACGAGGTCGTCGACTACGACTTCATGCGCAATACCGTCGCCGAGCGGATGGCGCTGGGCCATGTCCACCTGCAGGAAACGCTGTGCGACGACGTCGCCCGCGCGATGCTGCGCCACCCCAAGGTGCGAGCGGTGCGGGTGTCGACGGAGAAGCCGGACGTGTATCCGGATTGCGATTCGGTTGGGGTCGAGGTGTTTCATATCAAGGCGGCGTAAGGCCCGACGACGCGGCGGATATACCGGCTCTCGAAAGACGAGCGAGGTTGTCCTATTGCTCTCCGGCGTCTTTCCCATATCATTTGCCGAGAAGTCCCACTCTTAGCAGATTGGTGAGCCATGCGACCCTCGAAGGCATTTCAAGCGCATCGCGCTGCGATCCGAAACATCATCGAGAGCCATCACGGCTCCAATCCTCGGGTGTTTGGCAGCGTGCTGCATGGATCGGATACGGCGGCAAGCGATCTCGATATCCTGATCGACCCTACGCCGGAGACCAGCTTGCTCGACATTGGGGCCATGCGGCTCGAGTTGCGTCGCCTGCTGGGCGTCCCCGTAGACGTCGTGACGCCCAACGCCTTGCCGGAGCAGTTCCGGGATGAGGTCGTCAATGAAGCGGTCCCGGTATGAGCCGAGACCGGCGCAGGCTGATTGAATATCTCGGCCATATGCTTGAGGCGGTGAAGCAGGTGGAGTTGTATGTGGCTGGCATGGAGGAATCGGAGTTTCTGCGCAATCGCCTAGTGCAGGACGGGGTAATCCGGAACATCGAAATCGTTGGCGAGGCGAGCCGCAACATTGAGCGGCATTACCCGGAATATGCCCGGGCGAATCCGGATGTTCCTTTCGCCGCGGCATACGAAATGCGAAACGCGCTTGCCCACGGCTATTTCAAGGTAGATCTTCAAGCGGTATGGCTGACGGTGAAACGCGATCTTCCTGCGATTGCCGCGCAGATCACCCCGTTGCTTGCCGCGCTTCGCCAGCAAGAAGGGGCTGAACCAACCGGCTAGGCCTGTCCGGCCGCCCAGACCAGAGGCGCGCCGCTCCTGTCTCCAGCCCCCTCCCCCGATACCCGCTAAAATGGCGTTCTTTGCCGTAAGGCCGGCGCGCGCAGTGCCGGCGATAGCCCTCCCGCCATGACCGAAACCACCCACTCCAAGAACTTCTACCGCCTCGAGACCTATCTGCAGTCGCAGACGGGCCGTGCGATCGGCGACTTCAAGATGATCGAGGACGGCGATACGGTGCTGGTCTGCCTGTCGGGCGGCAAGGACTCGTACACGATGCTGTCGGTGCTGATGGCGCTGCAGAAACGGGCGCCGATCGACTTCAAGCTGATCGCGATGAATCTCGATCAGAAGCAGCCGGGCTTCCCAGAGGACGTGCTGCCGCGCTATCTGGATGGCATCGGCGTGCAGTACGTGATCGTCGAGGCCGACACCTATTCGATCGTCAAGGAGAAGGTGCCCGAGGGCAAGACCACCTGCTCGCTGTGTTCGCGGCTGCGCCGGGGCGTGATCTACCGGACCGCCAAGGAACTGGGCGCCAACAAGATCGCGCTCGGCCATCATCGCGACGACATCGTCCAGACCTTCTTCCTGAACATGTTCTTCGGCGGCAAGATGAAGGCGATGCCGCCGAAGCTGGCCACCGACGACGGCCAGCACATCGTGATCCGGCCGCTGGCGTACTGCTCGGAGAAGGACATCGCCGCCTATGCGCGCGCGATGGCATTCCCGATCATCCCCTGCAATCTGTGCGGCTCGCAGGAGAACCTGCAGCGCAAGAAGGTCAAGGAGATGCTGCTCGAGTGGGAGCGCCAGAATCCGGGCCGCATCGACAATATCTTCTCGGCGCTGAAGAACGTGGTGCCGTCGCACCTGGCCGATACCGAGCTGTTCGACTTCAACGGCCTGGCCACCGGACTGGCCAAGGTCGACGAGGCCTCGCTGTTTGGCGATTCGACCTTTTCGCAGCAGCCGCTGGTGTTCGCCGGCGGCAGCGCCGAGAACCGGATGGAGTTCGTCCGTTTCGAGAAGCCGGCGGTGCGTGAAGCCCAGCCCGACGGCCCGGCCGTGGCCGCCGCCGGCGCTGCAACGGCGCCGGCCGCCGAATAAAGCGGGGCGTCCGAGCGCCCGCGTTTTTCCCTCTGCTTCAGCTCGCCGCGCGCGACGGCGCCAATGCCGGCTGCCGCGGCGCCTCGCGCATCAGCGACTGCGTATCCTCGATCCACTTCTGGAAGCGCTCGACCGCGTGGCGCTTCTGCTCCGGCGTGGTCATGTTGGCGATCTGCGCCGCCACCGACAGTCCGGCCTCGGTATTGGCCTCGTAGCTGACGCGGCGCTCGCGCGTCGGCGGCGCCTGCCACTGATTGCCGAAGCGCTGCAGCAGCGCGATCACGCGCGCCTTGGGCGGATGCTCCGCCTGGACCTGCCGGACCAGCGCCATCCAGGCCTGCTGGCGCTTGACCCGTTCGGCGAAGCGCGCCTCGGCGTTGTCGACGACCGGACCGAGCGCCGTGCGGATGGCGTCCTGCTGCTCGCGCGAGAAGCGTCCGTAGATCAGCGTGGCCCACTCCATCACCTTGTCGTAGCGGGCTTCCAGCCGATCTTCCGGGCTGCCGCGCAGGAATTTCTTGCGGTACTTCTCGTTGCCGTCGGCGAACTTGCGCTCCATCCGCTTGATCTGCTCGGGCGTCAACGTCAACAGCAGATCGGCGACATCCGGTATCGCATGGTCGAAGGCCACGCGCGCCATGCGCTGCGTGTCGTCGCGCACGCGTTCAAGCTGTGCCTCGGTCACCGGTCCCTGGACCTCGCTCTTGGCGCGTTGCAGCAAGGCGGCGATTTCGGGCAGCTGCTCGCGCCGATGCCAGGCGAAGAACCGCGCGATGGCGTCGCGCGTTTGCGGTTCCTGGTCGTCGGAGACGTCGACATAGTTGTCGATCCACCAGTAGGCGAGGTGGTCTCCCTGCTGATAGCCGAGCTTCATCGCATTGCAGGCGGTCAGCAACACCAGCATCCCCGCCGCGATCAGTTCGCGCCACCGCACATTGTGAATTTGCGCAACAGCCGTCAAGCGGCGGATACCCCCCATGCTAGAATCGCCGGACGCGCTGACGGCCGCTGGCCGCCGCCCGCCAAGCCAGGTCTGGCAACGGTTTGCGGACGATGGCAGGGTGCCGGCGACGGCTTCCGCATGAGCCTGTCCATGGCGGGATGAGGCCGATGACCGGCCCATCGCCAGCCAGTTGCGCCAGCGCCCGGCTGTCACGTCGGGGCTGGTCGCGCGTCTTTTCGATCCGGATGTCAATTCGGGCGCACTCACTTAGGAACCTCCTCGTGAACATCGTCATTCTCGCCGCCGGCATGGGCAAACGGATGCATTCCGATTTGCCGAAGGTGCTGCATCCGCTGGCCGGCCGGCCGCTGCTTGCTCATGTGATCGATACCGCGCGTACATTGTCGCCGACGCGGCTGGTGGTGGTCGTGGGCCATGGCGCCGAGCGGGTCCAGGCGGCGGTCGCCGCGCCCGATGTCGCCTTCGCGCTGCAGGCGCAGCAGCTCGGCACCGGCCATGCGGTGATGCAGGCGCTGCCGCTGCTCGATCCGGCGCAGCCCACGCTGGTGCTGTACGGCGACGTGCCGCTGACCCGAGCGGACACGCTGGCCCGTCTGGTGGAAGCCGCCGGGCAGGACCGTTTCGGCATCCTGACCGTCGAGATGGACGATCCGACCGGCTACGGCCGCATCGTGCGCGACGCCGCCGGCAGCATCGCCCGCATCGTCGAGCAGAAGGACGCGAGCGACGCCGAACGCGCGATCCGCGAGATCAATACCGGCATCGTGGTCTGCCCGACCGCGAAGCTGACCGAGTGGCTGTCCACGCTGCGCAACGACAACGCGCAAGGTGAGTACTACCTCACCGATACCGTCGAGCGCGCCGTCGCCGATGGCGTCGAGGTAGTGTCCGCCCAGCCGGGCGCGCTGTGGGAGACGCTGGGCGTCAACAGCAAGGTGCAACTGGCCGAACTCGAGCGGCTGCACCAGCGCAACCTGGCGATGCGCCTGCTCGAAGCCGGCGTCACCGTGCTCGATCCGGCCCGGATCGATATCCGGGGCGAACTGACATGTGGCCGAGACGTCACGATCGACGTGGGGTGCGTGTTCGAAGGACGGGTTCACCTGGAAGACGGCGTGCAGATCGGTCCTCACTGTGTGATCCGCGATAGTCGCATCGGTTCCGGCGCACGTGTGCTGGCCTTCTGCCATCTGGAGCAGGCACAGGTCGGCGCGGACGGCCGGATCGGGCCCTACGCCCGTCTGCGGCCCGGGACCGAGCTTGGCGAGGACGTCCATATCGGCAACTTCGTCGAGGTCAAGAACAGCCAGATCGCCGCGCACAGCAAGGCGAACCATCTGGCCTATGTCGGCGATGCCACGGTGGGCTCGCGCGTCAATATCGGCGCTGGCACCATCACCTGCAACTACGACGGCGTCAACAAGCACCGCACGGTGATCGAGGACGACGTCTTCATCGGCTCGGACTCGCAACTGGTCGCCCCGGTCACGGTGCGGCGGGGCGCCACGCTCGGCGCCGGCACCACGCTGACCAAGGAAGCCCCGGCCGACCAGCTGACGCTGTCGCGCGCCAAGCAGATGACCATCCCCGGCTGGCAGCGCCCGGTCAAGCAGCCCAGGCAGGGCACGAAGTAAGATAGGCGCACCGCGCTGGCCGGCGCGCAAGGCCCGGGACGGGCGGCATAAGCGCCCGGCATCCGGACATCGAACAAAGCATCAACGCAGGCGGTCACGAGCCGCTGCACCAGGGAGAGCAACATGTGTGGCATCGTCGGCGCGGTTTCGACGCGCAATATCGTTCCGGTACTGATCGAAGGCCTGCGCCGCCTGGAATACCGCGGCTATGACTCCTGCGGCGTGGCGGTGGTCCGCGAAGACACGCTCAAGCGCGCCCGCACCGTGTCGCGGGTGGCGGACCTGGACGAGCAGACGCGCGGCTCCGGCCTGTCCGGCACGATCGGCGTGGCCCACACGCGCTGGGCGACCCACGGCAAGCCCGACACCATCAACGCCCACCCGCACTTCTCCGGCGAGACCATCGCGCTGGTGCACAACGGCATCATCGAGAACTACGAGCCGCTGCGCGACGAACTGCGTGCCGCCGGCTACGGCTTCGATTCGCAGACCGACACCGAAGTCGTCGCGCACCTGGTGCACCAGGCCTACACCTATCCGAGCAGCGCGACGCGCGGCGACCTGTTCGCCTCGGTGCGCGCGATCACCAAGCGCCTGCACGGCGCCTACGCCATTGCCGTGGTGGCCAAGGACCAGCCGGACGTCGTGGTCGGCGCGCGCGCCGGCTCGCCGCTGGTGGCGGCGCTCGGCGAAGGCGAGGCGTTCCTCGCCTCGGACGCATTGGCCGTCGCCGGTACCGCCAACCGCGTGATCTATCTGGAAGAGGGCGACGTGGTCGAGGTGCGGCGCGACGCGATCACGGTCCACGACCTCAACGACGAGCCGGTCGAGCGTGAAGTGCGCGTGGTCGAAGCCCATGCCGCGGCCGTCGATCTCGGCCCGTACCGGCATTTCATGCAGAAGGAAATCTTCGAGCAGCCGCGCGCGCTGGCCGACACGCTCGAGGGCATCGAAAGCATCGAGCCGAGCCAGTTCGGCGAGCGCGCCGCCGAGGTGTTCGCCAATATCGACAGCGTGCTGATCCTGGCCTGCGGCACCAGCTACTACTCCGGCTGCACCGCCAAGTACTGGCTCGAAGCGATCGCCCGCATCCCGACCCAGGTCGAGGTCGCCAGCGAATACCGCTATCGCGTGACGGTGCCCAATCCGCGCCAGCTGGTGGTCGTGATCTCGCAATCGGGCGAGACCGCCGACACGCTGGCCGCGCTGCGCCATGCCAAGAGCCTCGGGCACGAGCACACGCTGTGCATCTGCAACGTCGCCAGCAGCGCAATGGTCCGCGAAACCGAGCTGCGTTTCATCACGCGCGCCGGCACCGAGATCGGCGTCGCCTCGACCAAGGCCTTCACCACGCAGCTGGCCGCGCTGTACATGCTGACGCTGGCGCTGGCCAAGCTGCGCGACACGCTGTCGGAGGAAAGCCAGGCCAAGGCGCTGGCGAATCTGCGCCATCTGCCTGCCGCGCTGCACGGCGTGCTGGCGCTCGAGCCGCAGATCATCGCCTGGTCGGAGGACTTCGCCCGCCGCGAGAACGCACTGTTCCTCGGCCGTGGCCTGCACTACCCGATCGCGCTGGAAGGCGCGCTGAAGCTGAAGGAAATCTCGTACATCCACGCCGAGGCCTATCCGGCCGGCGAGCTCAAGCACGGCCCGCTGGCGCTGGTGACCGAGGCGATGCCGGTGGTCACCGTCGCGCCGAACGACGCGCTGCTGGAAAAGCTCAAGTCAAACATCCAGGAAGTGCGGGCCCGCGGCGGCCGCCTCTATGTGTTCGCCGACGCGGACACCCACATCACCTCTACCGACGGCATCCAGGTGATCCGCCTGCCCGAGCACTACGGCGACCTGTCGCCGATCCTGCACGTGGTGCCGCTGCAATTGCTGGCGTATCACACGGCCTGCGCGCGGGGTACGGATGTCGACAAGCCGCGGAATCTGGCGAAGTCGGTGACGGTGGAATAAGCGGATCGGTCCCGGAAAGGGCGCTGCGGCGAGGCAAGCCGCAGCGCCCTTTTTCTTTGTCGGCAGCGAGAAGCCGCACGCCCTAAGCCGTCAGCTCGCCTGCTTCGGAAACCGCAAGGCAAACCGCGTCTTGCCCCGCTCCGACCGCACCGCGATATCCCCGCCATGCGCCAGCATGATGGCCTTGGTGATCGACAGCCCCAGGCCCACGCTGTCCGACTCCGGCCTCGTCCGCGATTTATCGCCTCGCGAGAAGCGATCGAAGATCGAAGGCAGCAGGGCCGGGTCGATCCCGGCGCCGTCGTTCTCCACCGCGACCTCGACGTGTTCGCCGGCATCGGCCACGTCGACGACAATGCTGCCGCCCGGCGGCGTGTAGCGCAGCGCGTTCGAAATCAGATTGCTCAACGCCCGCCGCAACATCAGCCGGTCGCCTCGGATCCGGCCGTCTCCCTGCAGCGCCAGCCGCACCGCCTTGTCCTCCGCCAACGCCTCGTAGAACTCGAACAGTGCGCGCACCTCGTCGGCGATGCGGATCGCCTCGGTGTTCGGCAGATCGAGCCCGTGTTCCATCTTGGCCAGATACAGCATGTCCGAGACCATGCGTGCGAG
Organism: Cupriavidus gilardii; assembly: GCF_017598945.1. GTDB lineage: Bacteria > Pseudomonadota > Gammaproteobacteria > Burkholderiales > Burkholderiaceae > Cupriavidus > Cupriavidus gilardii_E. The sequence continues at coordinate 139,572 of NZ_JAGFTW010000002.1, read as the reverse complement.
CCGCTGCAGTTCCTCGGCGTTCGAGGCGAGGATGTCGCGGTATTTGGCGGCGTCGCGCGGCTGCGATAGCGCGACCTGGGTTTGCGTCATCAGATTGGTGATCGGCGTGCGCAGCTCGTGCGCCAGGTCCGACGAAAACTCGGACAGCCGCCGGAAATCGTCCTGCAGTCGGGCCAGCATCGCGTTCAGGTTCGCTGCCAGGTCGGCCATTTCGACGGGCACGGCTTCGACCGGCATCCGCTCGGACAGCTTGCTGCCGGTCACGGTCTGCGCGCGCGAGGCCATGGTGCGCAACGGCGACAGTCCCCGTCGCGCCGCCCACCAGCCGAGCACGCCGCTGGCCAGCGCCGCGAGCGCGATATAGAACACCAGCGACTGGCGAAAGGCGTGAATGAAGTGGTCGTGGATCTCGGTGTCCATGCCGACCAGGATGCGCAGCGGCTCGCCCGTGGCCGGGTCGCGCACGGTACGCGCCATGCCCCGATACAGCTGGCCGTTCTGCCGCCATTCGAGCGCGTCGTTGTCCGCGCCGCCTCGCGTCGCCGCATCGAGAGCCGGGCGGAAATCGACGCCGGGGCTCGCAAACAGCGGCTCGGCTGTCCCGCCCCGAACATGGATCAGCAGGCCGCCGTGGTGCTTCTGCGCATCGGCCAGCCGCGCCGCCATGCCGTCGGCCGAACCGGCCATGGCGATCCGCTCGACCATCCGCAGATTGTCGCCAAGCAGCGCGTAGTCCTGATCGGCGAAGTGCCGGTCCATCGCCGAGAAGATCAGCCATCCCAGGCCGAGCAGCACGCACGCGGAAGTCAGCGAGAACAGCGCGGTCAGCCGGGCCGTCAGCGACAGGCGCGGCATCAGTCGGCGTCCTCCGGGTTTTCGAGCACGTAGCCCATGCCGCGCACCGTCTGGATCAGCTTGAGGTCGAAATCGTCGTCGATCTTCGCGCGCAGCCGGCGGATGGCGACGTCGATCACGTTGCTGTCGCTGTCGAAGTTCATGTCCCAGACCTGCGAGGCGATCAAGGAGCGCGGCAGCACCTCGCCGCGCCGGCGCGCCAGCAGTTCGAGCAGCGAGAACTCCTTGTTGGTCAGCACGATGCGCCGGCCGGCGCGCGTCGCGCGGCGACGGGCCAGATCGAGCACCAGGTCGGCGATCTGGATGCGGTCCAGGGCGACCTGCGTCGCACCGCGGCGCAGCAGCGTGCGCACGCGCGCCAGCAACTCGGCGAAGGCAAACGGTTTGACCAGATAGTCGTCGGCGCCGAGCTCCAGGCCCTTGACGCGATCGGCGACGCTGTCGCGCGCGGTCAGGAACAGCACCGGGACCCGGTTGTCCGCGGCGCGCAGCGTCTGCACAATGCGCCAGCCGTCCATGTCGGGCAGCATCACGTCGAGCACGATCAGGTCGTACGGCTCCGTCATGGCCAGATGCTGGCCGTCCAGGCCATTGGCGGCCAGGTCCACCACGAACCCCGCTTCGGTGAGGCCCTGCCGCAGGTATTCCCCGGTCTTGGCCTCGTCTTCGACTACCAGCAATTTCATCTGCGCTTCCGCTCCCGCTTCCCGTCTCGCGCGGCGCCACGATCGGCGCCCGGAGCCACTGTCGCGATAGTGTAGGGCGAGGCGGGCCAACATGACGCGAACATTACCGGAATGTAATGTCGAGGTAATTGGCCGGTTACTGCGCCGTCCTTATGCTGGCGACGCGATAAACGCAATTAACGCGATAGACCTCAAGGAACCGTCTCCATGCCTCGTTTTGCCTCACCCGCGTTGGCCCTGCCGCCCCATCTGTCCCGCCGGCGCTTCGTGCAAGGCCTGGTCGCCGGCGGCGTGCTCGGTGCGCTGTCGGGCTTGCCGGCCGCGGCATGGGCGCAGAACGCAGGGGCGCCGCGACGCGCGGGCAGTGGCAGCGCGCCGGTACTGAGCGGAACCGAGTTCGATCTGGTCATCGAGGAGGCCGCGGTCAACTTCACCGGCAAGCCGGCCATCGCCCACACCATCAACGGCATGCTGCCGGGGCCGACGCTGCGCTGGCGCAAGGGCGACACGGTGACCATCCGCGTCACCAACCGGCTGCGCGAGCCGACTTCGATCCACTGGCACGGCATCATCCTGCCGTTCGAGATGGACGGCGTGCCAGGCATCAGCTTCCCCGGCATCGCCCCGGGCGAGACCTTCACCTACCGCTTCAAGGTCGTGCAGAGCGGCAGCTACTGGTACCACTCGCACTCCGGCTTCCAGGAGATGACCGGCGTCTACGGCGGCCTGATCATCGACGGCGACGACGATCCCATCCGCGCGGACCGCGACCATACCGTGCTGCTGTCCGACTGGACCGACGAGGACGGCATGCGGGTGCTGTCCAAGCTCAAGACCCAGAGCGACTACTACAACTACAACCAGCCCACCGTCGTCGACTTCTTCCGCGATGTCGCCAACGACGGCGTCAAGGCCGCCGTCGACAAGCGCCGCATGTGGAACCAGATGCGGATGAGCCCGACCGACCTGGCCGATCTGTCCTCCTACACGCTGACGTATCTGACCAACGGCGTGACGCCGGCCGGCAACTGGACGGGCCTGTTCAAGCCGGGCGAGAAGGTGCGGTTGCGCTTCATCAATGGCAGCGGCAATACCTTCTATGACGTGCGCATTCCCGGGCTGAAGCTGAAGGTGGTGCAGATCGACGGCCAGAACATCGAGCCGGTGACGGTCGACGAATTCCGCTTTGGCCCCGGCGAGACCTGCGATGTCCTGGTGGAGCCGCGCGACGAGGCCTACACGATCTTCTCGCAGTCGATGGACCGCACCGGCTATGCGCGCGGCACGCTGTCGACGCGTGCGGGGCTGCAGGCGGCCGTGCCGGCGCTCGACAAGGCCGAATGGCTGACCATGGCGGACATGATGGGAGACATGGGCGCCATGGGCGGGATGGCCGGCATGGATCACGGCGGTGCTCATGGCCACGGTGCCATGCACGGCGCCCACGGCAACCACGGCGCCCACGGCAACCACGGTGCTCACCATGGCGGCATGGCGATGGACCACAGCCAGCACGCCATGGCCGCGATGCCGGCCGAACGCTCGCTGAAGGTCCCCAGCAAGACCGCCCGCCATGCGCGTACCGAGTACGGCCCGAGCACCGATATGCGGGTCGATATGGCGCGCACCAATCTCGACGATCCGGGCATTGGTCTGCGCAACAACGGGCGGCGCGTACTGACGCTGGCCGACATGCGGACCATCGGCGGTCCGATGGACCCGCGCGGGCCGGGCCGGGAGGTGGAGCTGCACCTGACCGGCAACATGGAGCGCTACACCTGGTCGTTCGACGGCCTGGAGTTCGGCAAGTCGACGCCGGTGTACTTCCGCCACGGCGAGCGGCTGCGGGTGATCCTGCACAACGACACGATGATGACCCACCCGATGCATCTGCACGGCATGTGGAGCGAGCTGGAAACCCCGGACGGCGACTTCCAGGCGCGCCGGCACACGATTCCGGTGCAGCCGGCGCAGCGCATCAGCTTCCTCGTCACCGCCGATGCGCTCGGACGCTGGGCCTGGCATTGCCATCTGATGATGCATATGGACGCAGGCATGTTCCGCGAAGTGCTGGTGGCCTGATGGGCCCGAGCTTCCCTCCGAATTCCAAGACGCACCGGGCCCGAGCCATGCCGACGAAAACACTCCTTGCCATCCTGCTGGCGTCCGCCGGCATCCATGCCGCGTGGGGGCAGCAAGCGCACCAGCACGATCATGCTGACCACCAGCAGCACGAGCAGCACGAGCAGCGCCAGCAGCGCCAGCAGCACCAGCAGCACCAGCAGCACGGGCAGCATCACGAGCACCAGCACCAGCACCAGCCGATGGACCACGGCACCAGGCCGGCCCCGTCCCACGGCGGCGCGCCGCCACCCGTGATGGACCACGGCGACATGAAGATGCAGGGCGGCAGCGCGCCGCCCGACGCGCGCGACCCGCACGCCTACTCCGGCGGCCATCGCCTTGGCGTCGGGCAGTACGCGCTCGGCCCACATCGCCAGCTGCATATGGCCGACGAGCATCTGTTCGGCTCGGTGCTGGTGGACCGCCTCGAGTGGGCGCGCGGCAGCGAAACCAACGCCGCCGCCTACGAGGCGCAAGCCTGGTTTGGCAGCACCTACAACCGGCTGGTGATCAAGGCCGAGGGCGAAGTCGAACGCGGCAAGGTGCACGAGGCCCGCACCGAGCTGCTGTGGGGCCATGCCATCGCCAGCTACTGGGACACCCAGCTCGGTATCCGCAACGACGCCGGCCACGGCCGTCCCGCGCGCAACTGGCTGGCGTTCGGCGTGCAGGGTCTGGCGCCCTACTGGTTCGAAGTCGACGCCACCGGCTACCTCGGCACCGAAGGGCGCACGGCGCTGCGGCTATCCGCCGAGTACGAACTGCTGATCACGCAGCGGCTGATCCTGCAGCCTCGCATCGAGGCGAACTTCTATGGCAAGAACGACCGCGAGGTCGGCGTCGGCAGCGGCCTGTCCAACGGCGCGGTCGGGGTGCGGCTACGCTACGAGTTCAACCGGCAGTTCGCGCCGTACATCGGTGTCGAGCGCTACCAGACCTTCGGCAACACGGCCGACATGGTGCGCGCATCCGGCGGCCGCAGCGGCGAGACCCGCTTCGTTGCCGGCGTGCGCGTCTGGTTCTGAGCCGTATCGTCTTTATCGCTGACTTCTCCGGGAGCGTCCCATGCGCGCGATCCGCACGACCATCCATACCTTGTTGCTGGGCGCCGCCCTGCTGAGCGGCCAGAGCGCCTTCGCGCATCCCAAACTGCTGTCGTCGACGCCGGCGGACAACGCCCAGGTGTCCGCACCGGAGCGGATCGAGCTGCGCTTCTCGGAAAGCCTGGTGAAGCAGTTCTCCGGCGCCAATCTGCTGATGACCGGCATGCCCGGCATGGCCAATCATGGGCCGATGAAGATTGCGGCCGCCGTGTCGCCGGGCGAAGACGGGAAGACGATGGTCGTCACGCCGGCCAAGCCGCTGGTGCCCGGCAGCTACCGTCTGGAATGGCGTGCGGTCGCGTCGGACACACATCCGGTCAGCGGCAAGATCTCGTTCCAGGTGAAGTGACCCGATGCCGCCGGACTGGCCGACCGTTCTGGTGCGGTTCGCGCTGTACCTGGACCTGATGCTGGTCTTTGGCGTGCCATTCTTTGCGCTGCATGCGTTGCGGCGCGACGAGCGCCATTCAAGCTTCGCTACGTCGATGCTGCACGCGGCAGCCGGCGGCGCGTTGATCGGCCTGCTCCTGTCTCTTTGCAGTCTGGCGATGATGGCCAAGGCGTTGTCCGGTGTCGCGCAATACGCGGACCTCGATGCGGAGACCCTCGGCATGGTGGTAACCGCAACCGATTTCGGCCTCGCCTGGTCCGCGCGGATGGTGGCCCTGCTGGCGGTGCTGCTGGCCGTCCCGCTCTGTGGCAGGCGGCGCACGGCTTGCCTTGGCATCGTCACCGTCGCGGCCGCCGTGGCGCTATCCACGCTGGCGTGGGCCGGCCACGGCGCGATGGACGAGGGCGCCCGACGCTACCTCCATCTCGGCGCCGACATCGCTCACCTGATTGCCGCCGGTACCTGGGTCGGCGCGCTGCTCGCCTTCCTCTGGATCGCTGTTCGTGCACGCCGGGCCGCGCCGGAAAACCTTGCCATGCTGAGCCGCACCGCCAGCGGTTTCGCCTTCGCCGGCACGCTGGTCGTCGCCACGCTGGTGCTGACCGGCGCCCTCAACTACTGGCTGATCGTCGGCCCTTCACTGGCCGGCATCGTCTCGACGGCCTACGGCGTGCTGCTGCTGGCGAAACTGGGTCTGTTCGGCGCGATGCTGGGCCTCGCGGCACTGAACCGCTACCGGTTCAGCCCCCGCCTTGCCGCACGCCTGACGTCGGGCGATTCCGAACCGGCCGCGAGCGCGCTGCGGCGCAGCCTGTGGCTGGAAACCGGCTGCGCCGCCGCCATTCTGGCGCTGGTCGCATGGCTCGGCACGCTGTCGCCGGAGCCGCTGTGAGCCTGTTCGCTGGCGCGGGCGAGGTCCCGTTTGCAGCATTGACAATACTTCGTGCAGATTCTGCGACATCGACTGGCTTAAGCCGGCCGACGGAGCCTACTGCGCGCACTTTACGTCTCCCCACGCCGGCATCACACCCGATCTCCGCGCTGGCACGCTCGATGCATCCATTCAGGTCCGGACGTCATGTCCGCACATCCGGAGACCATCATGACTCAGCCACAGCAAGGCCAAGGCCAAAAGAGCGGCAGCAAGCAGCAGCAACAACAGCAGCAGAGCAAGGGCGGCCAGCAGCAGCAAGGCGGCCAACAGCGCGAGCGCAAGCAGCAGCAACAGAAGTAAGCGGCGCGATGCGCAGATGTAGCGGCAGATGCCGGGATGCGTCTGCCGCTTGTTTTCTGTGTCCAGGAAAAGCCCGAAGAACCGCCTCCGCGATCGATGTCAGATCATCCGCCGGGGGACCGAAAGCGCTTCGTCCCCGGCCTCGTGGGCGTAGGCAGCGGTAAATCGGAGATAAAGCGGTGACTCCCGTCGACGCTTGTCTCTATCAGCTTGCCATCGATCGCTTCCAGGACCGCGCCGCCAAGAGCCAACGCGCGAACGTAGGCTCGTCTTAATGCATATTCGGCCAACTCGGGTATTAGCGCTTCAGCGAGCTGCATGGCCCGCTCGTCCAGTACTTTCCGCTGTTCCATCGGTAGCTCCCGCGCTGCCGTGTAGATATCGACCAAAGGCAAGTCTGGCCGGGCGCGCTGGGAAGATTGGTAACGGCGACTGGATAGCGCTTTTTTCTCGCTCAGCGGCGCCTCTATTTGAAAGTCGTCTCGGCGATCTGTGGCCCCGCCGCTAGGCTTTTACCCCCAATGCCTCGGCCAGAAACCCCTTCATCGCCGCCCACGATCGCCTGTCGGCCCGCGCGTCATAAATGATGCCCCGCTCCGGGAAATTCGCGCCCGCGAACGTGAACGCATGGCGTGCGTGGCCATAGGCGTGCAACTGCCAGTCGGCCCCCGCGTCGGTCAATTCCTGGGCGATGGCGAGCACATCGGCGGGGGGCGCGACCGGGTCTTCCCAGCCGTGCAACAGCAGCACACTCGCGTTGATCTGACCCTGCTCGGTGACCTGCGGTGGCTGTAGTACCCCGTGAATACTGACGGCGGCGACGAGGTTGGGCGGGGCGGCGCGGGCCAGGTCGAGCGCGCACAGGCCGCCGAAGCAGTAGCCGACCGCGGCGATGCGGCTTGGCTCGACGCCAGGGACCGCCGCGGCGGCGTCGAGTCCTGCCAACAGCCGTCGCCGCAGCAGGGCTCGGTCGGCCAGCATCGGCTCCATCAGATGCGAGTTGTCGCCCATCGGGTCGCCGCGCACGCCCTTGCCGTAGACGTCGGCCGCGAAGCAGACGTAGCCCAATGCCGCCAGCCGGTCGGCGCTGCGCTTGATGGGCTCGCTCAGACCGCTCCACTCGTGGGCCAGCAGCACGCACGGCGCGGACGGCCCCAGGCCGGCAGGCCGGGCCACGTAACCCTCGAAAGTGGTAGTGCCGTCGGTGTAGTCGACGAGCGTTCGTTCCAGCGCAATGTGTTCAGCGTCCATACGCACCTCCTGTCGAGTGCAGAGGATGCCGCAGCGCCGACGCGTCGTATTGAACGTTTGGGACGTTCGGTGAGCTCCGTCAGAGATAGAAGGCCGGGCCGTCGCCCGGCTGCCGGCCGAAGTATTCGGCCAGTGGCGAGGGCCCGCCGTGGGCGTAGCCGCCCGGCGTCTGGGCAAGGCGCCGCCGCCAGTTGCGGATCTGGTGCGCCTGGTCGCTATAGCCGGACAGCGCGTCCCCGTCGCCGCGTTGCACGGCCTGGATGCTCGACTGCAGCCGTTCCAGATCCATCAGTTGCTTGGGGCCGAGGCCAAGGTGCCGCTCGAACCATCGGTGCAGTTGGCGCCGATTGACGGCGGTCAGCCGGGCGATGTCCTGCACCTGCCGACCTTCGCGCAACAGCGCGTGTGCCGCCGCCAGCGTCGGCAACTCGATCGGCGCTCGAGTGGCGTCGAGGCGCCGCAGCAGCCAGGCGTCCAGCTGGCCGGCGATCCGGCGCGGCGACCAGGCGGCGCTCAGGTCGGCCTCGAGCGCGCAGGTTGCCCCATCCCCCAGATACGCCGCAAGATCCATCAGGCGGTCCCTGCAGTCCGGCCCCACGCCGGGAAACAACCGCGCCAGCCCCATGCCGCTCAGCATCGCCATGACGAAATACGTGTCCGACCACGAGCGCCAACGGCGGCTGGTGGACTGGAACCCCAGCAGCGAGACCTTCGGTACCGTGGGGCCGCCCTCCATCGCGTTCGGGCGGCCGAAGTTCACCGACAGGACCGCGCCCGGGTAAGGGCAGGTCACGATCGGCTGTCCTTCATACACGCCCTCCAGATCCTGGACGAACCAGTAGCCGTTGACGTAGGGCGCCAACGCGGGGCAAGGGGCGATCACCTGAAACATGAGGGTCATCCGGGAGGCGGCGGGGATGCGACGAACGCATGTCTCGCGCCGTCCATCGCGCCGAACATACCAGAAGCCGGTTCCGGGGCGCCCCTCACGCCCGCGCGAATCGATGCGCGCCAGGGCGCGAGCCTATCGCGCGGCCACGCTCGTGCCGTGCAGATACGGCAGGATCACGGCCTTCCAGCGCGCGTACCCCTCGGCATTCAGATGGACCCCGTCATAGGTCAGCGAGCGGTCCAGATTGCCATGCCGGTCGGCCAGCGCCCGGCCGACGTCGATCCACTCGACCCGATCGTCCTTGGCCGCCAGGTCGGCCAGCAGCGCATTGAATTGAGCCACGCGGCCATTGTCGCGGCCGGTGTCGCGGATCTCGCGGTTGACCGGCAGGGTGCTCTGCACATAGATGCGCGTGCCCGGAGACACGCGCTTGACCGTGTCGATGATCTGCCGATAGCGATCGAACACATCGCGCTCGTCGAACGCGCCGAGGTCGTTGATGCCGGCCATCAGGAACAGCTTCGAAGGCAGCGTCTTCGCCACCGATTCGATGCGGTCCAGGATGCGTGCCGTCGAATCGCCGCCGATGCCGCGGTTGACCACGTCGTCGTGGTCCAGAAACTCGCCCCATTCCCCCGCTTCGGTGATCGAATCGCCGACGAAGACGATCTTGCCGGCGGGCAGCGCGGCGTCGAGCGAGCGCAGATGCTGCAGGCGTCCGGCGCTGTAGCCGGAGCCGTCGTCGCGATGCTTGAGCTTGAAGGCGAGATAGCTGATGCCGCCGAGGCGGTGGATCGCCATCACGGTGGCGCTGACGAACGCCAGGTTCAGCAACAGCGACGCCACCAATAGCAGTCTGATCGGACGCATGACCGATTCTCCCGATGAGCGGAGGTTGGGCGGCCGATCTCCCTTTGGCTCCGGGCGGCCGCGGCCAGGGAAAGCTCCGCGACACCGATCTTCCGCCACCCCACAGTCCCGCGTCCGTGCGACAGCAAACGCTTCTCATTACCGCGGCAAGTTACTTTCTCTGGCGGCAGCGCCCGCCCGGCCGAGACGGGGCCAGTCCGCTCGCCGTGCGACGCACAAGCCTATACATCTAATTCATATAGATGAGTTGGTTGACCTTTATGAGTTACCGGCCTATGATCCGATGCACGCACCAACCCACAGAGGAGACACAACGATGATTCACGTCGTACTGCACGACGCCAAGGACACGGTGGCCGTGGCCGTGGTGGAAGGGATCGAGGCGGGCACCGAGCTCAACGCCTGGATCATGGACGAGGACCGCACCATCACGGTGACCGCGCGCCAGCCGATTCCGATCGGCCACAAGGTGGCGCTGCGCGACATGGCGCCGAACGACACGGTCTACAAGTACGGCGTCGACATCGGCAAGGTGGTCGCGCCGATCAAGGCCGGCGAGCACGCTCACGTGCACAACATCAAGACCAAGCGCTGGTAAGCGGCGCCGCCCGCTGCGCGGGCAGGTCCTTCGAGCCCCGCCATCGCAGCCTTCCAGCCCTTCCAGCCCTTTCAGGCGATCACAGCCACTCAGGCGAATTCAGCAATCCGAGAACCGAATACCACGCCATGTCCATCATCGATCAAAACACCACCTTCTGGGGCTACCGCCGCGACAACGGCCGGGTCGGCGTCCGCAACCACGTCATCATCCTGCCGCTGGACGACTTGTCCAACGCCGCCGCCGAGGCGGTCGCGTATGCGATCAAGGGCACGATGGCGATTCCCCATCCCTATGGCCGCCTGCAGTTCGGACCCGATCTGGACCTGCACTTCCGCACGCTGATCGGCGCCGGCAGCAATCCCAACGTCGCCGCGGTGGTGGTGATCGGCATCGAGGACGGCTGGACCAAGCGCGTGGTCGACGGTATCGCCAGGACCGGCAAGCCGGTGGTCGGCTTCGGCATCGAGGGCCACGGCGATCACGAGACCATCAAGCGCGCGTCGAAGGCCGCCAAGGAGTTCGTGCAGTACGCCACCGCGCTGCATCGCGTCGAATGCCCGATCGCCGATCTGTGGGTGTCGACCAAGTGCGGCGAGTCGGATACCACCTCCGGCTGCGGCGCGAACCCGACCGTCGGCAATGCCTTCGACAAGCTGCATCCGCTCGGCACCACGCTGGTGTTCGGCGAGACCTCCGAGCTGACCGGCGGCGAGCATATCGTCGCGGCGCGCTGCGCCAACGACGAGGTGCGCCACCAGTTCATGGCGATGTTCGAGCGCTACCAGGGCATGATCGACCGCTGGAAGACCACCGATCTGTCGGAGTCGCAGCCGACCAAGGGCAATATCGCGGGCGGCCTGACCACGATCGAAGAGAAGGCGCTGGGCAACATCCAGAAGATCGGCAAGACATGCACCGTCGACGGCGTGCTGGACAAGGCCGAGGAGCCGACCCATCCGGGCCTGTGGTTCATGGATTCGTCGTCGGCCGCGGCCGAGATGGTGACGCTGTGCGCGGCCGCCGGCTTCGTCGTGCATTTCTTCCCGACCGGCCAGGGCAACGTGATCGGCAACCCGATCGTGCCGGTGATCAAGCTGTGCGCGAATCCGCGTACCGTGCGCCTGATGAGCGAGCACATGGACGTCGATTGCTCCGGCCTGCTGCAGCGCGAGCTGAATCTGGACCAGACCGGCGACAAGCTGCTCGAATGCATGCTGGCCACCGCCAACGGCCGCTGGACCGCGGCCGAGGCGCTGGGCCACCGCGAGTTCGTGCTGACCCGCATCCACGAGTCGGCCTGATGAAGCGGATCTGCATCAGCGAGTTCATGGACCCGGACGCGGTGGCCGCGCTGGCGCCCGGGTTCGAACTGCGCTACGAGCCTGACTGGGTCGACCGGCGCGCCGAGCTGCTGGCGGCGCTGCCTTCCGCCGACGCGCTGATCGTGCGCAACCGCACGCAGGTCGATGCCGCGCTGCTCGACAGCGCGCCGCGGCTGCGGGTGGTCGGGCGGCTCGGCGTCGGCCTGGACAACATCGATGTCGAATCGTGCAAGGCCCGCGGCATCCGCGTGATCCCGGCCACCGGCGCGAATGCGCGCTCGGTCGCCGAGTACGTCGTCACCACGGTGGCGATGCTGCTGCGCGGCGCCTATCAAGGCAGCGGCGAGGTGATGCAGGGCAAGTGGCCGCGCGCGCGTCTTTCCGAGGGCCGCGAGGCGCTGGGCAAGACGCTGGGCCTGATCGGCTTCGGCGACATCGGCCGGCAGACCGCGGCCTTGGCGCAGGCCTTCGGCATGCGCGTGGTCGCCCATGATCCGATGCTGCGCGACGACGATCCGGTCTGGCAACGCAGCGAGGTCGCACCGCGCGGCCTCGACGCCTTGCTGGCGGAAGCCGATGCGGTCAGCCTGCACGTGCCGCTGGTGCCGGCGACCCGGCATCTGCTCGATGCGCGTCGGCTGGCTCAGATGCGGCCGGGCGCGGTGCTGGTCAACACGGCGCGTGGCGGCGTGGTCGACGAGGCCGCGCTGGCCTCCGCGTTGCGCGAGGGCCATCTGGCCGGCGCCGCGCTCGACGTGTTCGAGCGCGAGCCGCTGCCCGCCGGCTCGCCGCTGGAGGGCGTGCCCAATCTGGTGCTGACGCCGCATATCGGCGGGGTCACGCGCGAAGCCAATGCGCGCGTGTCGATGCTGATCGCGCAGCAGGTGCGCCAGGCCCTGCAGGAGGCATCGACATGAGCGCCGCCAGCACGATCGCGGTCGATGCCGGCCGCCTGACGCAATTGGCCGAGGCTGCGCTGCGCCGCGCCGGCGCCAGCGCGCTGCAGGCGCAAGCCACCGCCGCGGCGCTGGTGCGCGCCGATGCGGCCGGCCTGGCCTCGCACGGCGTGTCGCGCGTGCCGATGTATGTCGCGCATCTGCGGCGCGACCGCGTCGACGGCGCGGCGGTGCCGGTGCTGCGCACGGCCAACGGACCGAACGAACCGGGCCCGCAGCAACGCGCCGCGCTGCTGGTCGACGCGCAATCCGGCTTCGCCTTCCCGGCCTGTGCGATGGCGATCGAGCAGGCCATCGTCCGCGCGCGCGAGCTTGGCGTCAGCGTGGCCGCGGTCACCAACAGCCACCACTTCGGCGCGGCCGCTTCGCATCTGGAGCCGGTGGCCGAGGCCGGCATGATCGGCATCGCGCTGGGCAACTCGCCGGCGGCGATGCCGGCCTGGGGCGGGCGCAAGCCGCTGTTCGGCACCAATCCGATCGCCGCGGTGTTTCCGCGCCGCGGCGCGGCGCCGGTGGTGATCGACCTGTCGCTGTCCGAGGTCGCGCGCGGCAAGATCATGGTCGCCGCCAAGGCCGGGCAACCGATCCCGCTGGGCTGGGCGCTCGACGAAGCGGGCGAGCCGACCACCGACGCGGCGGCCGCGCTGCGCGGCTCGATGCTGCCCGCCGGCGGCGTCAAGGGCGCGATGCTGGCGCTGCTGGTCGAGCTGCTGGTGGTGTCGCTGGCCGGCGCGCAATTCGGTGCCGAGGCCGATTCCTTCTTCGAGGACGCCGGCGGCCGTCCGCGCATCGGGCAGGTCTTCCTGGTGCTGGACCCCGGCGCGTTCAGCGGCGCGCAGGTCTATCACGATCGCGTCGAGGCGCTGCTGGCGGCGATGTTGGCCGACCCGGGCACGCGCCTGCCGGGCGCGCGCCGCGAGGCATCGCAACGACGCGCCAGCCGCGAGGGCATCGCCGTGCCCGCCGCGTTGCTGGCCGAACTGGAGGCGCTGGCCGGGGAGGGTAGTCCGGCATAGCAAGCGTCAGCTCACGCCGGCCTCCGGGCCGACCCATTGGCTGGCCCCACATACGCCGAGGTCCGCAAAGTACGGATGGCGGCAAACAAAGGAGACAAACCATGCATCGCCTGTTGATTCGCTCCATGCTGCGGCATGTGGCCGCGTTGTCCGTTGCCTTGTCCGCCATCACCGCCGTCACCGCGGCCGCGCCCGCGGCGGCCCAGGGTCCCGCCGACTATCCGGGCAAGCCGATCCGCTATGTGGTGCCGTTCGCGCCCGGGGGGCTGACCGACATCATGGCGCGCATGGTCGGCCATCAGCTGTCCGAGGAGTGGGGCAAGCCGATCGTCATCGACAACAAGCCGGGCGGCAACGCCAATATCGGCGCCGACCAGGTCGCCAAGGCCCCGGCGGACGGCTACACGTGGCTGGCCGTCACGCTGACGCACGCGTCCAACGTCACGCTGTTTCCGAAGCTGCCGTTCAACATGCAGAAGGACCTGGTGCCGGTCGCGCGCATCGCCTCGTCGCCGATGACCGTGGTGGTGCCGGCCAATTCGCCGATCCAGTCGATGAAGGACCTGGTCGAGGCGGCACGCAAGGGCAAGCTCAATGCGGGCTCGAGCGGCAACGGCACGCCGCCGCATCTGACGCTTGCACTGTTCGAGAGCCTGACCGGCACCAAATTGACGCACGTGCCCTACAAGGGTGGTGCACCGTCGATGACGGACCTGATCGGCGGGCAGATCGACGTGGTGTTCTCCAACTTCCCCGAGTCGCTGGCCTACGTCAAGGGCGGCAAGCTGCGCGCGCTGGCCGTGACCACGCGCGAGCGCCATCCGCTGCTGCCCGATGTACCGACGGTCGGCGAAGTAGGCTTTCCCGATCTGCTGGTCGAAAACTGGACGGGTTTGATGATGCCGGCGGGCACGCCCAAGCCGATCGTCGACAAGGTCGGCGCGGCGGTGGCGAAGATGGTCGAGGTCAAATCGGTGCGCGACCGCATCGTGGCCGCGGGCTTCTCGCCCGCCCCGCAGGCCAGCGCGCCGTTTGCCGACTACTTCCAGGGCGAGGTCGCGCGCTGGGCCAGGCTGATCGACCAGAAGGGCATCCGCGCCGAGTAAGTCGAGCGAAAGCATCGAACCGAAGGAACAAGGCGATCTTCACGGCAGGGCGGGGCGGAGCCGGTGACGGCAGTCATCCATGTTATATAGACGGGTCGTGCGGCGCCGCTGGACAGCAGCGGCGTCGGCACCGGCATCGTGCCAATCCATCCGTCCAGGGAGATCGTTGAAGGTGGGCGCAGAATTCGAAGCAGGCGCGGCAATCGGCGGCGTGCTGTACAAGGACGTCAAGCGGGCCATCCTGGCCGCGCTGGCCGCCGGCGAGTGGAAGCCGGGCGAGGCGATTCCGGCCGAACGCAAGCTGGTGGAGCGCTTCGGCGTGTCGATCGGCACGCTGCGCAAGGCGATCGACGAACTGGTGGCGGAGAACATCATGATCCGCCATCAGGGGCGCGGCACCTTCGTCGCGACCCATCGGCAGGAGGATCATTTCTTCCGCTTCTTCCGCGTCGTGCACGAGGACGGCCATCGCGCCTTTCCGAGCGTGCGGCTGGCCAGGTTCCGGCGCGGCAAGGCCAGCAAGGAAGAGGCGCTGGCGCTCGGCATTGCGCCCGGCGATCGCGTCTTCCATTTCGTCAACGTGCTGTCGCTCGACGGCAGGCCGGTGATGACCGACGCGATCACGGTGCCCGAGGCCCTGTTCGACGGGCTGACCGAGACCCTGCTGCGCGAGCGGCCCAACACGCTCTACAACTTCTATCAGGACGCCTTCGGCATCAACGTGATCCGCACCGAAGAGCGGCTGCGCGCGGTGCTGGCCGACGAGGACGACCATCGGCTGCTGGAGGTGCCGGTGGGCGGCCCGCTGCTGCAGATCACGCGGATCGCCTCGTCCTATCACGAACGGCGCGTCGAGCGCCGCGTCTCGCGGCTCGACACCACCGCGCACGAGTTCGCGATCTCGCAGCCTTGAGTCGGCTTTCTTTCTTCCTTTCTTGATCGGGCTCAGCCCGCGCGCCGCTTGCCGACCTTTTTGGTCGCGCATTCGCGGCAGCGGCCGCGCAGCGTCAGTTCATGCTGCTCGACCAGGAAGCCGGGCGGCGTGATTTCCTCCAGATGCCCGGGGCATCCTTCCAGCGGAAAGACACGGTCGCACGTCAGGCACTGGAAGTAGTGCTTGTGCACGACCGCGTCGGGCGGCGCCGCGACTTCGTAGCGGTCGGCCTGCCCTGGCAGCGGCACCGCCACCAGTCCTCCTTCCTGCAGCATGGCGCGGATATTGCGGTAGACCGTCGCGAGTCCGAGCGTCGGCACCGTGCGTTGCGCGGCGGCCAGAATCTCGGCTGGGCTCAGCGGCCGGGCGGCCTCGCGCAGCGCGCCCAGCACGGCCTCGCGTTGACGGGTCATGCGTTCCATAGCTAGAATGATAATGAAAAACCGTTCTCAATAAGGCGCGCCGTCGCTCGGCAGCGTCGCCGCAGACCGTATTGTCGCCGCTTATTGTCTTGCTTGCGGCGTCCGTTGCTGCTCCGCTCGCGCGGGCAGCATGGCGGTCGCGGTGGTCGCCCGCCTTCGTTCACCCTTCATCGACCATGTCCACGCCGATTTCTTCGCCCGCGCGGCCACTGCGCGCGGTTCATCCGCTGTCGCCTCTTGCCGCCGCCATGTTGGCTGTTGCCGCGTTCGCCGAACCCGCCGAGGCCGCGGAGCGCGAGGAAGCGGTGCTGCCCGAGGTGGCGGTGGTCACCTCCGGCGCCGCATCGTACAACGCCGACGAGGCCAGCGGCGCGACGCGCACCGACACGCCGCTGCGCGAGGTCCCGCAGGCGGTGCGCGTGGTGCCGCGCGCGATGATCGACGATATCGGCGCGACCCGGCTCGAGCAGACCTTCGACTATGTCAGCGGCATCGCGCGCCAGGACAGCTTCGGCGGACTGTGGGACAACTTCGCGGTGCGCGGCTTCGCCGGCAACGAGAACACTGGCACCGGCTATCTGGTCAACGGCTTCGTCGCCAATCGCGGCTTCACGGCGCCGCGCGACGTCGCCACCATCGAGCGGGTCGAGGTGCTGAAGGGCCCGACCTCGTCGCTGTATGGCAGCGGCGAGCCGGGCGGCACGCTGAACCTCGTCACCAGGCAGCCGCAATTCAAGCCGGCGCAGACGTACGAGCTGGAAGTGGGCAATCGCGACCGCTATCGTGTCGCTGCCGATGTCACCGGTCCGCTGGGCGAGAACGTCGCCGGCCGCCTGATTGCGGTGGGCGACCATCAGGGCAGCCAGCGCGCCTTCGTCGACAGCCAGCGCTATCTGCTGGCGCCGTCGCTGACATGGACGCTCGGTGCGGATACCGTGATCCAGTACGCGGGCGAATGGCAGCGCTTCTCGACGCCGCTGGACCGCGGCATCGTCGCGGTCGACGGTCGTCTCGATGCGGTCGGCCGCAAGACCTTCCTGGGCGAACCGTCCGATGGCGACATCCGTCTCGACAGCCAGTCGCATCAGCTCGGCGTCGAGCATCAGTTCTCGCCTGGCTGGAAGGGCCGGCTGTCGCTGGCCTATCGCGGCGGTTCGCTGGAAGGGTATTCGACCGAGCCTTCCGTGCTGGCGGCAGATGACCGCACGCTGCGGCGCCAGCGCCGATATCGCGACTATCAGTCGGACGACACCGCGCTGCAGGCGGACCTGACCGGCCGCTTCGATACCGGGCCGCTGTCCCATACGCTGCTGGTCGGCCTCGACGCCTATCGTTTCAGCAGCAGCCAGGTGCAGCTGCGTGGCAACCCCACCGCCGCGACGCCGTATCCGATCGACATCTACGAGCCCGTCTACGGATCGACGCCGCCGCCGCTGTTGCCGAACACCGATACGCACGAGCGGCAGACCAATGTCGGCCTGTACGCGCAGGACCAGATTGCCTTCGGCGAACGCTGGCGCGTGTTGGGCGGCCTGCGGGTCGACTCGTATCGGCAGACGCTGGACAACCGCCTGCGCGGCACGCGCGTCGAGCAGGACCAGACCGCGGTGTCGCCGCGGCTTGGCATCGCCTATCTGGCCAGCAACAACGTGACGCTGTTCGCCAATGCCAGCCGCTCGTTCCGCCCCAATCCCGGCAGCAATGCCGCCGGCGAACCGTTTACGCCGGAGCGCGGCCGCGCGGTCGAAGCGGGCGTCAAGTTCGAAACCGACGATCGCCGCCTCGGCGCGACGCTGAGCGCCTTCACGATCCACAAGCGCAATGTGCTGACCGCCGATCCGGCCGATCCGTCGTTCTCGACCACCGCCGGCCAGGCGCGCAGCCGCGGCCTGGAGCTCGATGTGGCCGGCCGCGTCGGCCAGCACTGGCGCGTGTCGGGCAGCGTCGCGCTGACCGATGCCGAGATCACCGCCGATACCCGGCTGCCGGCCGGCACGCCGCTGCGCAATATCCCGCGCACCAGCGCCAGCGCGCTCGCGGTCTACGAGGACGCGGCGCCGTGGGGCCAACGCTACGGCGTCGGCGCCGGCGTGCGCTACATCGGCAAACGCTCGGGCGATACCGCCGACAGCTTCACGCTGCCGTCGTACACGTTGGTCGATCTGCTCGCCTACTGGCAACTGAGCAAGCAGGCCAGGCTGACGCTGAACGTCCATAACCTGTTCGACCGCGACTACTACGCCAGCTCCTACAGCCCACTGTGGATCGCGCCCGGGGCAGGGCGCACGATCCGGCTCGGGCTGCGGCTGAGCTATTGAAGCGATGCAAAGCACTGCTGCGATGCCCGCGATCGAATCGATGCCGCTGCGTTCGACAAGCCGCCGACGGCTGCTGCTGGGTGCCGGCGCAGCGGCAGTGCTGTCGCCCGTGTTGGCACGGGCCAGCCGAGCCGGGGCCGCGGCCGATCGGATCGTCCGCGTGATCGGCCCATGGGAGCTGTCGAGCCTGGACCCGTTGCGCGGCGGTTATCTGTTCGCGCGCATGCAGGTCGCCGAGACGCTGGTCGACTATGACGCGCAGGCGCGGCCGGTCGCAGGGCTCGCGTCGCGCTGGCAGGTATCGAACGACGGGCTCGCATGGCGCTTCGTGTTGCGCGAGGGCGCGCGCTTTCATGACGGCTCGCCGGTGCGCGCCGGGGTTGTCGTGCAGGCACTGCGGCGTGCCTTGCATCCGGCCGGCGTGCTGGGCCAGGCGCCGATCGCCGCGATCGATGCCGAGTCGGACGCGATCGTCCGGATTCGCTTGCACCAACCGTTTCCCGCGCTGCCGGCGCTGCTGTCGCACAGCAGCACGCAGATCCTCGCACCCGCCTCCTTCGGCGCCGATGGCGCGGTGCGCGCGATCGTCGGCTCGGGTCCGTACCGCATCGTCACGCTGGAGCCGCCGCAGCGCTTCTCGGTCGTGGCCTTCGACGGCTGGCAAGGACCGGTGCCCGCGGTGCGCCGCGCCAGCTATCTGGCGGTCGGCCGCGCGGAGATGCGTGCGCTGATGGCCGAGGGCGGCCAGGCCGAACTCGCCTATGGTCTCGACCCGGGCAGCGTGGTGCGGCTGCAGCGGGGCGACGCGGTGCGCGTCCACCAGCAGCCGATTCCGCGCACCACCGCGCTCAAGCTCAATGCGGGCCACCCGCTGCTCGCCGATCCGCGTGCCAGGCAGGCGCTGTCGCTGGCGCTGGATCGGCGCGGCATTGCGCAGGCGGTGTTGCGCGAGCCGTCGCTCGCCGCTACCCAATTGTTCCCGCCGGCGTTGGCCGGCTGGCATCGCCCCGATCTGCCGGCGCTTGGCCACGACCCCGTCCGGGCCCGCACCTTGCTGGCCGAACTCGGCTGGCGGCCCGGCACCGACGGCTTGCTCGCGCGCGACGGCAAGCGCTTCGCGCTGACGCTGCAGACCTTCCCCGATCGCCCCGAACTGCCGGTGATCGCCGCGGCGATCCAGGAGCAGCTGCGCCGGATCGGCGTGCAGGTTCGCGTGGCGGTGGGCAACTCCAGCGAAATTCCGCTGGGCCACCGCGATGGCACGCTGCAGATGGCACTGATCGCGCGCAACTATGGCGCGGTGCCGGATGCGTTCGGCGCCGTTGCGCAGGACTTTGGCGCGCCCGAGGGCAAGGGCGGTGATTGGGGCGCGATGGGCTGGTCGTCGCCGGCGCTGACGCGCGCGCTGGCGGCGATGTCGTCGACCGCCGATGCTGCGCGTGCGCAGACGCTGCGCGAGCAGATCGCCGCGGCGCTGCACGACGGCCTGCCGCTCGTGCCGGTGCTGTGGTACCAGCAGACGCTGGCGGCCAGCCCCCAGCTGGCCGGCGTGTCGATCGACCCCTTCGAACGCAGCTACCGGCTCACCGAATTGCAATGGACCCGATGACGCCACCGAACTCTCAGACCACGCAGGTCGCCACCGCCAGCTTCGGCGACGCCGTATCGGCATCGCCCGATGCCACGCCCGATGCCTTGCGCCAGCGGAACGCTCACGCTGCCGCCGGGCTGATCGCCCGCGTGCTGCTCCAACGCGGCGTGCAGGCCGGGGTCGTTGCCGCGCTGGTCGGCAGCCTCAGCTTTCTGATGATGCGCCTGCTGCCGGGCGATATGGCATTCCGCATCGCCGCCGGACGCTATGGCTACGACATGGTGACCGCGCAGGCCGCCGACGCGGTGCGCGCCGAACTGGCGCTCGATGGTCCATGGCTGGACGGCCTGCTGGCCTGGTGGTCGCGGCTGCTGCATCTGGACCTCGGCACCTCGACGGTGACCGGCGCGCCGGTCGCCGCCGAGATCGCGCATCAGCTGGGCCATACGTTGTGGCTGGCGCTGGCCGCGCTGATGGTGTCGACGCTGATCGCGCTGCCGCTGGGCTTTGCCGCCGGCCGGCACGCCGGCGGCAACACCGATCGTGCGACGCTGGCGCTGTCGGTGCTGCTGCGGGCATTGCCGCCGTTCGTGCTGGGCATCCTGCTGGTGCTCGCCTTCGCGGTCGAGCTCGACTGGCTGCCGGCGGGAGGCCACGGCGAGCACGGCAGCTGGATCGCGCCGGCGCTGACACTGGGGCTTGGCTTGGCCGCCACCGCGATGCGGGTGGCGCGCGATGCGATGGCCGGCGTGGTCGCCGCGCCGTACTGGCTGTTTGCGCGCACCAAGGGTTTGTCGGACCGGGTCGCGATGGCACGGCACGGCGTGCGCAACGCCGCGGTGCCGGTGGTCGCCTATCTCGGCGTGCAGCTGGTCTATCTGCTGGAGGGGGTGGTGGTCGTCGAGACGCTGTTCGCCTGGCCCGGCATCGGC
Organism: Cupriavidus gilardii; assembly: GCF_017598945.1. Classification (GTDB taxonomy): domain Bacteria; phylum Pseudomonadota; class Gammaproteobacteria; order Burkholderiales; family Burkholderiaceae; genus Cupriavidus; species Cupriavidus gilardii_E. The sequence goes on along the minus strand of NZ_JAGFTW010000002.1, from coordinate 118,968 downwards.
CATGCGCTGGTGCACGCTATCTTCGGCCGCGATGTGCCGATGATCCAGGGCACCGCGCTGACGATGGGCCTGCTGTTCGTGGCGTTGAACGCCGCGGTCGACCTGGCCTGCATGGCGATCGATCCGCGGCTGCGGGCGAAGGTGGCGCGATGAACGGAACGGCGACCCTGACCGGCAAGCGCGGTTTGGCGAGGGGCACACCGCGCCGTCTTGTCGCGCTGCTGCTGATCGTGCTGCTGGCCCTGTTCGCCATCGTCGGCCCGTGGGCCGCGCCGCGCGAGCCGTTCCAGCAGGATCTGTACGCCGTGCTGCGAGCGCCGACGATGGCCGAGCCGCTAGGGACAGACCATCTGGGCCGCAGCGTGCTGGCCCGCACCGCGCATGCCACGCGGCTGTCGCTTGGCCTTGCGTTGTTGTGCGTGCTGTCGGCCGCGCTGCCGGGCACGCTGCTGGGCCTGTTTGCCGCATGGCGCGGCGGCTGGGCGGATCGCATCGCCGGCGCGCTGGCCGACGCGGTGCTCGCGCTGCCCGGGCTGCTGCTGGTGCTGCTGCTGTCGGCGCTGGCGCCGGGCGCGATGTGGCCGCTGTATCTCGGGCTGTCGCTGGTGCTGTGGGTCGAATACTTCCGCGTCGCGCGCGCCAGCGCGCAGATCGTGCTGCAGAGCCACCATGTCGAGGCCGCACGTCTGCTCGGCTTCGGTCCGGCCTATATCGTGCGCCGGCATCTGCTGCCGGAGCTTGCGCCGGTGCTCGGCACGCTGAGCAGCTTCGGCCTCGGCGCAGCGGTGCTGGCGCTCGCCGCGATGGGCTTCGTCGGCATGGGCGTGCAGCCCCCGATGGCCGAGCTCGGCCTGATGATGACCGAACTGCTGCCGTATGCGGCCGAGGCGCCGTGGGCCATTGCCAGTCCGATTGCCGTGCTGGCGCTGGCGATCCTCGCGTTGGCGTTGCTCAACGCTCGTACGCGTGCCGAGGTGTCGCCATGAACGCGCGGAATGACCTCGTAATCGGCGACCTGCACGACGACCTGCACAACGACCGGCACGGCCGCCTGCACGGCGACCGCAGCGGCCGCCTGCTTGGTGTCAGCGACCTGTCGGTCGCCAGCGCCGACGGCGTGCTGCTGCAGCCGGTGTCGTTCGAACTGCAGGCCGGCCGCGCGCTGACGCTGCTGGGCGAGACCGGTTCCGGCAAGAGCCTGCTCGCCCATGCCGTGATGGGTTCGCTGCCCGCGGGACTGCGCGCCAGCGGCCGTCTCGCGGGCCATGGCTGGCACTGCGATGCCGGCGACCTGCGGGCCCGGCGGCCGCTGTGGGGACGAGAGCTGGCGCTGCTGCCGCAGGAACCCTGGTTCGCGCTGGACCCGCTGATGCGCGTCGATGCGCAGCTGGCCGAGACCTATCGCCATGTCGCCGGCGAATCGCGCCAGCGCGCCGCGCACCACGCCGCGCAGGCACTGCGCGCGGTGGGACTGGGGCATGCCGCGCGCGCATGGCCGAGCACCTTGTCCGGCGGCATGGCGCAGCGCGCGGCGTTCACCATCACGCGCGCCGGCGATGCGCCGATCCTGATCGTCGACGAACCGACCAAGGGCCTGGACCGGGTGTGGCGCGACGATCTGGTGGCGCGGCTGCGCGCGGCGCTCGAGCAGGGTTGCGCGGTGCTGACCATCACGCACGACATCGGCGTGGCGCGGGCGCTGGGCGGCGACACCATGGTGATGCTCGATGGCCGCGTCGTCGAGCGGGGCCAGACCCACGCGGTGCTGGGCGACCCGTCGCACGACTACACGCGCGCGCTGATCGCCGCCGAGCCGGCGGCATGGCCGCGTCGGGCGATGCCGGGCACCGGCGGGGAGGTGCTGCGCGCCAGCGGCCTGAGCAAGCGTTTCGGCGATCGCGTGTTGTTCGACGGGCTCGACCTGACGCTGCACGCCGGCGAACGCGTGACCGTCACCGGTCCCAGCGGCAGCGGCAAATCGACGCTGGGCAACGTCCTGCTCGGCCTGGCCCGCGCCGATCGCGGCAGCGTGCGCCGCGCCGCCGGCATCGCGCGGGTTCGCTACCAGAAGCTCTATCAGGATCCGGCCGGCGCCTTCGCGCCGCATGTTTCGCTGGGCCGCGCGCTGCACGACCTGATCGCGCTGCACCGGATCGAACGCGCGCCGCTGGGGCCGTGGATGGAACGGCTCGGGCTATCCGCCGAGCTGCTGGAGCGCCTGCCGAGCGCGGTATCGGGTGGCGAACTGCAGCGCTTCGCATTGTTGCGCGCGCTGCTGCTGCGGCCCGCCTTCCTGTTCGCCGACGAGCCGACCTCGCGGCTCGATCCGGTCACGCAGCGCAATACCATCGACCTGATCGTCGAGGCGGCGGAAGAATCGGATTGCGCGCTGATGCTGGTCACGCACGACCCCGATCTCGCCGCCAACGTGGCGGCGCGCACGCTGGCGTTCTGAGGCTGGAGCTTTCACGAAGACGGCGCCCCGAGGGGCGCCGTGCCGGTTAACCTCCGCATCGCCGATCGTCGGTCGAAGCCGGCCGATCAAAGCGCGTCAGTCGAAGATCTCGTGCCAGATGCTCTTCTTGCGATAGTGCTTCTGCTCGCGGTAGCGGTCGTCGTCGCGGTAGCCGCGGTCATGGCCGCGATCATAGCCGCGCGGATCGACCGGCCGCTGGGGCGCGGCCGCCTGGGGCGCCTGGGCAACCGGGGCCTGCTCGGCCGAGGCGCGCTCCAGGATCTTGTCGAGCTCGCCGCGATCGAGCCACACGCCGCGGCATTTCGGGCAGTAGTCGATCTCGACGCCCTGGCGTTCGGCCATCACCAGTGTGGTTTCGGGGCAAACGGGACAGTGCATGGCTGCTCTCCTTGAATGGCTGTCAACCGCTGTCAGACCGTCGCGTGCGGGCTTGGTTCGGAAGAAAAGTGCTTTGCACGGCTGCTTATAGGCGTCCTGCCCGCGACAAGCGGCGAATGCGGCCTCGCGACCTTGATCGCGCACTGCACAAATCGCGGCCGCCCATTTTCCGATAGTTCCTATTGCTTTAGTTGGCTACCCCATTCCTGAAGCGGCGGGGCATGTGCGTCGATAGATTTCCCCCATCGTCCACGTCCTATGCCTTCCCATGCCGAAGCCCTCCGTTCTGCCCGCTCCCCATACCGCCATCGGCATTGCCACCCTCGATTACAACAATCACGTCAACAAGAAGGCGTTCCAGCGCGCGCTCGATACCAACTTCGACGCCGAGATTCGTGCCATCCTTGCGCGCCCCCGCGGCGAGGTGCGGCTGGCCGACGGCAGTACCTTCCGAATCGCCTATGTGAACGCGAAAGGGGCTAGCCGGCTCGTCATGACGCGTCAGCTGCCCGAATCGGCGAGCCGGCTGGACCGTGTCTTTCACGCTGTCCTGGACAACCTGGGGGAGATAGGCAAGATCCGACGCAAGATTGAGGACGTCGCCCACAAGAGCCAGGCCCTTGCACGCCAACTCGAGGCCCACGTTCCGGCCATCGTCGACGGCCTGTGGAACCAGGAGCTGTCGCTTCAACTTCAGGCGGAGAACGACCGCTTCGACAGCCATCAGGTGGACGCATGGCTCTGCAGTCCGCGGCGCAGCGGCATGTTCCAACAGCAATGCGTCGCGGCGATCGATCGGCACGACGGTCGGCAGGGCGAGCGGACGCTGACCGTCACGTTTGCGCTGGGCAAGCATACGCAGCGCGTCGAATTTCGCACCGCCCGCGCGGAGACACGTGAACAGGGCGAACGCGCATCGCGCGATCTCTACCGGATGGAGCGGGTGATTCGCGGTCAATACGCGGAACGGTTCGGCAACTACCGTTCGGCCAGAGAGATGATGGCGATCTTCAAGACCGTTACCGTGATCGAGGAAACCAGGCTGGAGCTCCAGAAGCGAGCGCATGCGCTGGTGCCGCAGCCGCACGACATCGCGGGCGGTCACCCCGTCGCCGGGCCTGAAGGAAATCTGCCGGCCAAGGCGTTCTATCTGTCCGTCGCGACCGAATCCGCAGCCCTTGCCAGCGATACGGCGAGGACCATCGACCTGGCCCTGTTGCTGTGCTCCGGCACGATCCTCACGCAAGCGCGGGATGTCGCCCTGAGGTTCACACAACCGGCAGCGCAAAGCTCGCATGACATCGCATCGCGCGACCTGCTCGAATATCACACGGCAGAAACCTTCGCCGTCGCCGAGCGCGCCATCTCCGCGTTGCTGCGCGATCACCGCGCGAGCGCGTTCCGCGACAGATTCAAGCTGGACATCGGTGCCTCGATCAAGGACATCGAACTGCTGGAGACGCATGCCGCCGAATTGGGCAACAGCAAAGGATGGCGAGAGGAAAATCTCGGCGATCGCCATGCGAGCACGAAGCCGAACGATGGTGCGCCCCCCGGCACGCAGATTGTCCTCTTCAACCGAAAACTGTCGCCGTCGGAAGTCGCCCTGCGCCTGCTCACGTTCGACGCAAGCAGCGTACGCAGCGACCGGATGCCGGTGTCGTCCATCGGCGTCGCGGCGGCCCGGGAAGGCAATGTGCCGCGCATGCTGTACAGGCTTTGCATCAACAAGTTTCCCGCCTGTCTGCGCTTTGACCTCGCGTCGGCCACCGCCGATATGCCGGGGCTTCTGACGAGGTTGCATTACCGAAGCCTCGACCAGCTCGCCGACGATCTGTACCAGACGGTCCATGACGACCGCATGCATCGGATCGCGGCGGAGGTCAGAGAAAAGATCGATGGGCAAGTACAACGGATGCGTGCCGACATGCGCGCGAACCTGCGCAGCGGACTGGTTGCCGAGGCCCATGCCGACGAGTTTCTCCGCGGCCTGCCGAACGGCTTGCCGCAGGCGGAGCTTGCGTTGCGACGCACCGCGTTCGAGCAGGGACGGGCGTGTCTGAAGCAGGCAGGCGGCAGCATCGATGCCGAGCAGCGGGAACGCCTTTTGCGCTCCTACGATAGGGGCCTGCAAGGCCAGGCGGCTGACAGAGAGGATCTGGCGATCGGTGTCCAGGCCCGGCTCGCCCATGAAGCCGGCAGGCGCGATGGCGCCTCGGTGCGGCAAGGGCCGGGCGCACAGGCCGATGCGGGATGGCGGCAGAGCATGACGTTCGCGCTGCATGACGCATTCGAGGCCGGCTTGCTTCCGCCTTCGTTCGCCGAGGCAGGGCGGTTGCATCTGCCATGCGCGGACGTCGTCGGCAAGCCCGCGTCCGCGCTCAGGCTGGCGGAGGCCCTGGTGGCGTTCATGCATGCGAGGCACGATTGGGCTGCTGCCCACGTCCAGGCGCAAGAGGCCAGGCGCCATCTGGAAGCATGGCGGTATCTGGCCGACAGTGGCGGCCTGCATGCCGACAGCGGCCGCGCCAAGGCATTCGAGGCCGCCCATGTCGGCGAAGCCAGAGCGAACCATCGTCAGATCCAATGCCGCGCCAACATGATGGCGATGCGCGACGTCATTCTGAATCTGTGCATGGACGCAGGGATGAGCCGAAACGAGGCCGACTATGTGATGGCAGCGTTGGATCAGGGTCAACGGGCCGATCTCGTTCGCCCGACCCAACATGTTTCCCTTCCCCCCGGCGAACTGGACCGACGGCTGGACGCGATGCGCGAAGCCGCACAGCGCGCCAGCGACATGGCGCTGCGCATGGACACGCTGGTCGACGAACGGGAAAGGGAACTGCGTGCGCGGACGGACCTGATGGTGGTAGGCCGGTCTACGCTTGGCGAATTCGACCGCTGGCACCGCGGGGAGATGCGCCATGCCGCGGACCTGCGTCCTCGTCCCGCTGTCCCGGACGCTGCGGAGCAGCCGCCCGCCATTGCCGGTGAACCGGTTCCTCCCGGTGCTGACCCCGGCGCCATCTCCGGCGCAATTGCGCAACCTCGCGCGGAAGTTGGACAGGCGGAACGGGGCGCCGCCCATACGGTGTCGCGAGCGCCGGGCAGGACGGTCTCGGACAGTGCGATGGGCAGCCGGCCGCGTGCCGCCGTGGCGCGGCTGGACGATGGCCCGACGGCGCAATCGCGGGCACGCCGGCACACCGATTCGGACGTCGATCCGCGCGTCGATCGACGCATCGATTCACTTGTCGATTCGCCGTCGAAGTAGTTCCGTGCAGCGTTCGGCAATGCCGGCCTTCCGTCGCGTTCAACGTAATCCACCACCAGGGGAATGGCATGACGATCAGTGAGTTGTCGCTCGATTCCTTCACGCAGTTCACCCATATCGCCGGCAGTCATGACGGCGCCAGGCAAATGTGCCAGGCCGGGGCATTCCGCTTTCAGGCCCATTGCTATCGGCTCCATTACCGCGCCGACGGACCGACCGTCGTGCGCGACGGGCCTGCCTCAGGCATGAAGGACTTCTTCGCACATCGATTGCTGAACGGCACGGTGTATTCGTACGCGTCCCAGCTGACCCGCCATCTGCGCTCGAGCCGGGAAGCGGTGCTCCAATGCATGGTGAAGGTGCTCGATGACTGGATGGCGACGCAGCCGGACCAGCGTTGCATCGAGGCAACCCGCCGCATCCTGTCCTGTCACGAGCGGCACGGCACCGTGCTCGATCTTCGCCATCTGGGCATGACGAGCGTTCCGCTGGTGCTCGGCTGGCTGGAGCAGCTCACGGCGCTGCGTCTGAGCGGCAATGCCCTGACCGCAGTGCCGCCGGCGGTGCAGAGATTGACCGGGCTGCGGGTGCTCGAGCTTGCCGACAACCGGATCGGCGAACTGCCCCCGTGGATGGGGGAATTGAAAGCGCTGCAGGTGCTGTCGTTGAGCGGAAACCGGCTGACTGCATGGCCGCAATGTATCGACAGGCTGCCCCAGCTCGCCTTCGTCTGGCTGGAGGACAATCGCATTGCCGAACTGTGGCCCGGGTCACCGTTCTACCCGGCAAAGTTCGAGGTCTTTCTGCGCGGTAACCCGCTATCGAACCATGCCGCGTACGATGCGGTGCTCGGCGTGGATGTGTGTCGCCGCTCGCCGCTCCATCACGAGGCGTTCGATGAGAATCGACCCGGTACGACGGACCATTTATGGCCCGCTGGCCGTTCGCAGCTTGGCCGGCTCGCGGTGCTGATCCACGGCGCGCCAGGCAATGCGGGTCCGGCATTGCCAGACGCGGCGGACACGCGGCAATGTGGCCCGGAACTTCGCGAAGATGTCGAGCGGCTGGTCGCCGATATGCAGGCATCGCTGGCGAAGCTGGAACGGTCGCGTACGCCGCCGATCCTGTTGCCGCGCTGGCCGCACATCATGGCGTACCGGCTCGAGCTTGTCAGGCGCCTTCTTGTCACCGACGCGGACCTGTATCGCCTGCATGCGCCGGAGCTCCGTGCGTCGGCGCGGTTCTCGGCCGAACTGCTGTTGGACAGGCTGGACGATCTCGAACTGGCGCTCGCGCAAATGCTGGTCGAACGCAGCCATGTTCCGGTACGCGTCGCCGCCGCGCTGGGCCGAAGCGTGCTGCGGATGGCATTGCTCAAGGAAACCGTGCGAGATGTCTGGTCCACGGACGCGCCGTCGCCGGCCCTGGAGCGGCGGGTGCAATACGATATGGCGTTTGCGCTTGACCTGCCCATCGAGGTCCGGCCTTACTTCTCCCTGGCCTGGTACGGAAACGAACACTACGGCGAGATATGGGCGCAATGTGTGCGGGACGGCGTGCTGACACGCGAATCCGCGCACGACTTCCGGCGGCTCGATGAATTCATGGCGGACTGGAAACCCTGGCAGGCCCTGATCCGACGTGTCCGCAGCACAGCCGTGGCCCGCGCCGACAGGACCGTGCGCGAACGGCTGGCGCAGGCCGATGCCGGGGGCGCCGAGTCGGCGCAGGCAGAGGACGCCGCCAGAGCGCAGCGCGCCGCCATCATGGCCGAGGCCGAGCGCGGCTTTCGTGACTTCTGCCGGGACGGCTTCCGTGCCTACCGCCGAGGTGGCGAGCAGGGCTTCGCGGCCTGGTGCCGGGAAGGCGAGCCGAATGCCGTCCCCGCACCCGCAACCGTGGCAGGCGCGTAAGCGCGATCGGGATCTTCAAGCGAGGCTTGACGATTCCGACAGAAATACTCGTTTCCGAAATTGCGCTCGATAGGCGAAAGTTCGCGCTGATCAATGATGTTCGGGCCCGCGACACGGCATCCGTCGTGTCGGGGTCCGAAGCAGGAGCGAGCAATGTCAGCGCAATGGAACCCCCCTATCGTTCATCTCGACGGCCGGCCCGCCTCGGCGGAAGCCTTGGCCCCGATCGCCTTCGCCGGCTATGCCCACTTCACCGCCATGCAGGTCCGCGGCGGGCGCATTCGCGGCCTGGATCTGCATCTGTCTCGACTGCAGTCCGCATCGATGGCGCTGTTCGGCACGGCGCTGTCCGACGAGCAGGTGCGGCAGCATTTGCGGACCGCCTTGCAGTCGGGCCCTGCCGATCTCTCGCTGACCGCGACGGTGTATTCGCCGGAAGGAGAATTCACGGCGCGGGGCGAGGGAGCGCCTCGACTGCTGATCCGGACCGGGCCGCCTTCGTCGGGCCCCACGGGGCCGCTGGCGCTCGATACGGTCGAGCACGAGCGGATCCTGCCCGGCATCAAGCACGTCGGCGAAATCGCCAAGACCTACTACCTGCGCCAGGCGGTTGCGCAAGGGTTCGACGATGCGGCTTTCGTCGACCGTCAGGGACGGCTCAGCGAAGGCACCATCTGGAACCTCGCGTTCTGGGATGGGGAGGCGGTGGTATGGCCGGTGGCCGAGATGTTGACGGGCACCACGATGGGCATCGTTCGGCGTCAGCTGGACCGTCTCGGTATCTCGCAGCGCTCGCGCGAGGTCACCATCACGGATTTGCCGTCGCTCTCCGGTGCCGTGGTGATGAACTCATGGACGCCCGGCGTGCCCGTCCGGCGCATCGGCGCGGTGGCGATTCCCGAGGCGCGGGATTTCCTGGCGCTGCTGCATCGTGCCTACGAAGCGGAACCGGCGGTGGCACCGTAGATGCGCCTCACCGCCTGGGCTCCTTGCTTCGCTTACTGCTTCCCTTACTGCTTCGGAATACCCGCCAACGTGGCGGCCGCCGACCAGCGTTTGATTTCGTCGAGCTGGAACTTGCGCAGCACGTCGGCGCCGCCGGCGAAGATCTGCCCATTGGTGCGGCCGATGAACTCGGCGGCTTCCTTGCTGTTGAAGATCTCCACCGCGGCCTGGCTCAGCTTGTCGACGATCGGCTTGGGCGTGCGGGCCGGCGCGAACAGCGAGACCCAGTTGATCATGTAGTAGTCCTTGAAGCCGAGCTCCTGCAGCGTCGGCACGTCGGGCTCCACGTCCAGCCGCTTGTCGCCGGTGACCGCCAGGATGCGCGTCTTGCCGGCCTGCGCCAGCGCCGCCGCGGCGGTGTAGTCGGACAGCGCGAAGTCGACCTGGCCGCCGGCGAGGTCCGCCACCGCCGGTGCCGCGCCCTTGTAGGGGATGGCCACCGCCTTGACGCCGGCCTGCTTCAGGAACAGCTCGGTGGCGATCTGATACGAGGCCGAGCCCGAGCCGTAGCTCAATTTGCCGGGCCTGGCCTTGCCGTCGCGGATCAGGTCCTGCACGGTGCGATAGGGCGAGCTGGCGGGCACCGACAGCACCATCGCGCCGTAATAAAGCCGCGCCACCGGCGCGAAATCCTTGATCGGATCGTAGGGCAGCGATTTGAACTGAACCGCATTGGTCGCCATTGGCGAGTTGCTGGCGACGAACAGCGTGTAGCCGTCGGGCGCGGCGCGTGCCACCGCTTGCGCCGCGATGAAGCTGTTGGCGCCGGGCCGGTTCTCGACCACGAACGGCTGGCCGAAGCGCGCCTCGAGCTTCTGCGCGAGAAAGCGCGCGGTGCTGTCCGAACCGGTCCCCGGCGGGAACGACACCACGATCTTGACCGGCTTGCTCGGATAGGCGGCCGCATCGCCCGCGCGCGCCGGCGAAGACGACAGCGCCGAGAGCGCCGCCACCGCGACCATCGATGCCGTCGTCAAAGACGCCAGCCGCACAACCTTCCAGGTATTCATCCACTGATGACGCATCGTTCTGTCTCCTTGCGGACGGTGTGATCCCGTCCTGTCGAACCAGTCCACAGACTAAGCGCGCACCGGCGGCCGGGGCAATTGTCGCAGGGGCATATCGCTTATGCGCATGCCGCATGGAGCCCTCGGAGCGCTGCCCTCTCCCGCTCGCGGGAGAGGGGTTGGGGAGAGGGCGAGCGACGGTCGTCATGTCACCGCCGTTTGGAACCACCTCCCTCTCCCCAACCCTCTCCCCCTAAGGGGGAGAGGGAGCAACCCATCGCGACAGCACGAGCAGGAGCGAGAGCAGGAGCATTCGCCGCAGACCGCCGCCGAACCGGATTTTTGTTATGCCGCCGCCGCGATGGGCGGCCCGTGTCCCCGTCGCTAAGCTGGCTGGCATCGCTGCATCGACGAACGCAGCGAATCAATCGACAGGAGGGGAAGTGGACACGGCCAGCCAAATCGTGATTCGACCGGCGCAGCCAGATGGGGATCTTGCGCCATTGCGAGCGCAGGTACGCGCTTTTCTCGCCGAGACCGTCGGCGATCGCCCGCCGCAGAAGCGGGCGCAAAGCTGGTCGGGCTTCGACCCCGCATTCAGTCTCGCGCTCGGCGCCAAAGGCTGGATCGGCATGACGTGGCCGAAGGCTTTCGGCGGGCAGGAGCGCTCGATGCTGGAGCGCTATGTCGTGCTGGAGGAGCTGCTGGCGGCGGGTGCGCCGGTGGGCGGCCATTGGGTGGCGGAGAGGCAGAGCGGTCCGCTGCTGATGCGCTACGCCGACCCCGAAGTCGCACGCGAGATCGTGCCCCGCATCACGCGCGGCGAACTGCGCTTCTGCATCGGCATGAGCGAGCCCGATTCGGGCTCGGACCTGGCGTCGATCCGCACCCGCGCCGATCGCGTCGATGGCGGCTGGGTCGTCAACGGCACCAAGCTGTGGACGTCGAACGCGCATCGCTCGCACTACATGATCGCGCTGGTGCGCACCGACCGCAGCGCCGACGACAAGCACAAGGGGCTGTCGCAGTTGCTGGTCGACATGCAGTCGGAGGGCCTGCAGGTGCGGCCGATCCGCAATCTGGCCGGCGAAGAGCACTTCAACGAAGTGGTGTTCGACAACGTCTTCGTGCCCGACCGGATGGTGATCGGCGAGCCGGGGCAGGGCTGGGCCCAGGTCACCGCCGAGCTGACCTTCGAGCGCAGCGGTCCGGAGCGCTATCTGAGCAGCTATGCGCTGCTGGCCGAGATGGTCGATCACGCCGATGCCGACGACGCGCGGCACGCGGTCGAGCTCGGCTATCTGGTGGCGGAGCTGAGCAATCTGCGGCAGATGTCGCGCGGCATCGCGGCGATGCTTCATCGCGGCGAGAACCCGCAACTGGCGGCGGCCAACGTCAAGGACCTGGGCGCGCTGTTCGAGCAGCGCATTCCCGAGGTTGCGCACCAGCTGTTCGGCCACGAGCTGCGTCCGGACGGTTCGTCCTTTGTCGCCACCCACTGCCATCTGACGCAAACCGTGCCCTCGTTCTCCCTGCGGGGCGGCACGCGCGAAATCCTGCGGGGAATCATTGCCAGAGGGCTGGGGGTCCGATGAACGAACGCGAACAGGAACAGGGACTCGAACTCGAACTCGAACTCGAGCAGATGCTGGCCGACAGCGCGCAACGGCTGTTCGGCAACGAAGTCACTACCGCGCAGCTGGAAGCGGCCGAGCGCGGCGAATGGCAGGCGCAGCTGTGGCGAACCGTGGAGGACAGCGGCCTGACGCGGCTGTTCGCCGGCGAGGACGACGGTGGCGCCGATGCCGACTGGCAGCAGGGCCTGCCCGCGCTGCTGGCGGCCAGCCGCACGCTGGCGCCGATTCCCTTTATCGACACCGCGGTGTGCGGATGGGTGCTGGCGCAGCTGGGCATCGCGATGCCCGATGGACCGATGGCATTGGCCGCGCACGTGGGCGGCACCGAATCGGAGCGGCCTTCGGCGCGCTCGAGCGCCGAAGGCTGGCGTCTCGACGGCACGGTAGACGTGCCCTGGGGCCGGCATGTGCGCCATGTGGTGGTGCGTGCGGTCGATCGCCAGCCGTTTGGGCGGGCCGTGTGGCTGCTGGTGCCGACCGCTGGGGCTCGCGTCGAGACCAGCGCCAATCTGGCCGGCGAGCCGCGCGACCGGCTGCGCTTCGACGACACGCTCGCTGCCGCCGCGGTGGTGGTGGAGAACCCGGCCGACGAAGCGATGCTGGGCGCAGGCGCTTCCTCGTCGCAACCCTCGCCGCTCGGCGTGCTGATGCGTGCGATCCAGATCGCCGGCGTCCTGGAGCGCGTGCTGAATCAGACCGTGCAGTACGCCACCGAGCGGATCCAGTTCGGCCGGCCGATCGCCAGGTTCCAGGCGATCCAGCAGCAGCTCGCGATGCTGGCCAACGAGGTGGTCGCCGCGCGCATGGCGGTGGCCAGCGCCTGCGCGGCAATGCGTGCCGCCGGCTGGGAAGGGCAGGCGATGGTGGCGAAGGTGGTCTGCGGCAACGCGGCCGGCCGCGCCGCCGCGATCGCGCATCAGGTCCATGGCGCGATCGGCTTCACGTACGAGCACACGCTGCACTGGTCGACGCGCCGGCTATGGAGCTGGCGCGCCGAGTACGGCAGCGAGGCGCACTGGGCCCGCGAGATCGGCACGCGCGCGATCCGCGAGGGCGGCGCCGCGCTGTGGCCGCGCATCACCGCGCCGCAGGCGGCCTGAGCCGCATGGCAAAAAACACAGGGATCAACAAGCCCACTTCAGGAGACATCGATGCGAGTACCGGGTTTGCTTCGGGCGCTGCTGCTTGCCAGCATTGCCTTCACCAGCGTCGTCGGGAGCGGCATGGCAGCTGCCGAATCGGCCAGCGAGTTTCCGTCGCGGCCGCTGCGCATCATCGTGCCGTTCACCTCGGGCAGCGGCTCGGACTCGTCGGCCCGCTTCTACGGCGAAGCGCTCGGTCGTGCATTGGGACAGCCGGTGGTGGTCGAAAACCGCCCCGGCGCCAACGGCGTGATCGGCATCCAGGCGCTCAAGAGCGCGCCGGCCGACGGCTACACGATCCTGCTGGCGAGCAATTCGCCGTTGTCGGTCAATCCGATCGTGCTGAAGAACCTGCCCTACGACCCGCTTGCCGATCTGCGTCCGGTGGCTGGCCTGAGCCGGAACATGAATGTCTTCCTGGTGCCGGTCGATTCGCCGTGGAAGACGCTGGCCGATGTGGTGGCCGCCGGCAAGAGCAAGCCGCTGAGCGTCGGCACGTATTCGGCGGGGTATCGGCTGGCCGCGGCATGGTTCGGCAATCTGGCCGGCATCAAGCTGGTCAATATTCCGTACAAGGGCCAGGCGCAGATCATGACCGACATCATCGGCAAGCAGCTCGACCTGGCGGTGGTCGACACCAGCGGCGCGCTGACGCTGATCCGGCAGGGCAAGGTGCGGGCCCTGGCGGTGTCGGGCGAGAAGCGCCACCACGAACTGCCCGAGGTGCCGTCGGTGCGCGAGCTCGGCTATCCGGATTACGTGCAATACAGCTGGGTCTCGTTCTACGTGCGGGCGCAGACGCCGGACGACATCGCCGACAAGCTGGCCACCGCGATGCAGTCGATCCTGAAGACACCCGAATCGATCGCCTTCCTGGCGACCAAGGGCAGCGACCTGATGCCCTATGGTCCGCAAGCCATGCGGTCCTTCCATCAGGCCGAGATCGCGCGCTTCCGGCGCGTCGCGCAGGCGGCCGGCATCCAGCCGGAATGACGGAACGACCGAACGACCGAACGACCGAATAAGGGCTACACCGGCAGCCCGCGCGCGACCTCGGTCAGCAGCGCGCGCAGCAGGGAGACGAAAGGATGGGTATGGACATTGTTGTGCCAGCACAGATGCACCGGAATGGCCAGCGCCGGGTCGTCGATCGGAATGAAGCGCACGCCCGGATGCCGGCACAGTACCGGCGCCAGATAGCCCGGCACCATCGCGTACATGTCGGTGCCGGTGATCGCGTCGGCGACGGCCAGATAGCTGGTCATCGTGCAGGCGATATTGCGCTGCTGGCCGTGCCGGGCGAAGTAGCGGTCGACCATGCGGGTGACGACACCGAACTGGGAGATGTCGAGGCACGGCAGCGGCGCGAGGTCCGCGGCCTGCGGCGTCCGGCCAAGCTGGATGTTGCCGGCATCGCACAGGCAGCCGAACGGCGCGTTGAACAGCAGTTCCGAGCGCAGGGCGTCCGATTCGACTGGGTAGAAGGCGACCATCACGTCGATCGCGCCGCTGGTCATCGCGCTCAGTCCGCTCGGCATCGGCACCGGATGCATGCGCACCCGCGCACGCGGCGCGACCTCGCGCAGCCGGGCCAGGAAGGCCGGCGCGATCAGCGCCTGCAGCGAGTCGTTGATGCCGATCGCATAGGAGCCGGTCTCCTGCGCGGGGTCGTAGCGATCGGTCTGCGTGTAGATGCTTTCGATCGTGCGCAGCGCGGTGTCGAGCGCCTGCTGCAGTTCCTGCGCGCGGCGCGTCGGCAGCATCCTGGCCGCGCTCTTGATCAGCAGCGGGTCGCCGAATTCCTCGCGCAGCCGCTCCAGCATGCGGCTGGTCGACGGCTGGCTGCTGTCGAGACGCCGCGCCGCCTCGCTGACGCTGCGGCTCTCCAGCAGCGCGGCCAGCACGACCAGCAGGTTCAGATCCTTGTGCCGCAATTCGGCCAGCGGCAGGCGCCGGTGGTCGCTGGCGGGCGTCGGCTCGCCCTCTCGATGGTCTCCGCTAGGCATCGTTCGATTCGCGTTGCGCTCCTGGTGAGCGGGTCCGGCAGGCCAATGCCTGCGCCCGCTTTCGCTTGGCTGGCCCGGATGAATCCGTCCGGACGGGTGGCGACATTATCCCGGACCTGCGCCGCGCCGGCCCATCGGCAATTTCCCAAGCCGCTTTCCTCGTCTCCGGCTTCCTTGCCACCGACTTCCTTGTCATAGCCCACTGCCATGGACAAACCTTCTCCCGTTACGCTGCACCGGATGCCGCAGGACCACGTCGCCCACGTGGTGCTGCAGCGCCCGCCCCATAACCATGTCGACGTCGACTGCATGGCCGCGCTGGCCGACGCCTTCGAGCAGGTCGACGCCGACGACGATTGCCGGGCCATCGTGCTGGCCGCCGAAGGCAAGTCGTTCTGCGCCGGCGCCGACTTCGGCACGCCCGACCCGTCGATCCGGCGCGACCCGAGCCCGTTCTACCGGCAGGCGATGCGGCTGTTCCGCACGCGCAAGCCGATCGTCGCCGCGGTGCACGGCGCGGCGATCGGCGCCGGCGTGGGGCTCGCGCTGGTCGCCGACTTTCGCGTGACCTGCCGCGAGGCGCGCTTCAGCGTCAACTTCAACCGGCTCGGTTTTCATCCCGGCTTCGGCCTGAGCCTGACCTTGCCGCGGCTGATCGGCGAACAGCGCGCCGCGCTGCTGTTCTACACCGGCCGCCGCATCGACGGGGCGACCGCGGTCGAGATGGGTCTGGCCGACGAGCTGGCCGAACAGGCCGACGTGCTGTCCCGCGCCCATGCGCTGGCCTGCGAGATCGCGTCCTCCGCGCCGCTGGCGGTCGAAAGCACGCGCGCCACGCTGCGCGCCGGGCTGGCCGATCGCATCGCGCAGATCAACCGGCACGAGCTCGAGGTCCAGCTGACCCAGTTCCCGACCGAGGACTTCCGCGAAGGCGTGGCCGCGATGGCGGAACGGCGTCTGCCCAATTTCCAGCGCCGCTGATGCGGCATCACAGGAGTGCGTCAGTGAACGAACACAATGCGGGCGGCCGCGCCGCCGTGGCGGGGCCGCTGGACGGCGTGCGGGTGCTGGATCTGTCCTCGGTCGTGCTGGGGCCGATGGGCACCCAGGTGCTGGCCGACATGGGCGCCGACGTGATCAAGATCGAAGCGCCCGAAGGCGACCTGATGCGTGCCAACGGCGTGGTCGAGCACGCGGGCATGAGCTCGATCTTCCTCGCCCTCAATCGCAACAAGCGCTCGGTGGTGCTCGACCTGAAGGACGAGCAGGGCGCCGCCGCGCTGCGCGCGCTGATTCCGACCGTCGACGTGCTGGTCCACAACATGCGGATCGGCGCGATAGAACGGCTGGGCTTCGGCTACGAGGCGGTGGCGCGATTGCGGCCCGATATCGTCTATTGCGCCGCCCCGGGCTTCGGCCAGGAGGGTCCCGATCGCGACAAGCCGGCGTTCGACGACATCATCCAGGCGGCCTGCGGCTTCGTCGGCGCGGCCAGCGCGTCCGGTGCGGACCCGCACTATCTGCCAAGCCTGATCGCCGACAAGACCACCGGACTCGCGGTGGCCAATGCCGTGCTGGCCGCGCTGTTCCGGCGCGAACGCCATGGCGAGGGCCAGTACGTCGAGGTGCCGATGCTGGAGACGATGGCAGCGTTCGTGCTGACCGAGCATATGGGCGGCATGATGTTTCCGTCGTCGAGCGCCAAGGCCGGCTATGCGCGGCTGCTCGAAGGCGGCCGCAAGCCGGTGCGCACCGCCGACGGCTGGATCAGCATGCTGCCCTACACCGAGCGGCACTGGAAGGCGTTCTTCCATGACCTGGGCCGCGACGATCTGGCCGAGCGCTATCAGATCGCCAGCCGGCGCGAGCGCAACGCGAACATCAAGGCGCTGTATGGCCATCTGGCCGAGCTGGCGCCGCTGCGCACGACCGCGCAATGGATGGCGCTGTGCGAGCGGCTCGATATTCCGGCCACGCCGATCTATCGGCTCGAGGATCTGCCGGGCCATCCGCATCTGGCGGCGGTCGGGCTGTTCGAGGAATCGGTACATCCGGTCGTCGGTCCGATCCGTCAGGTAAGGCCGACCACGCGCTTTGCCCGCACGCCGACCGCGATCCGGCGGCCGGCACCGTCGCTGGGCGAGCATACGGAGGAGGTGTTGCGCGAGGCCGGTGTCGGGGAGGAGCGGATTGCGGCGTTGATGGGGGCCGTGGGGCGCTGAAAAAAACCACCTCCCTCTCCCCAGCCCTCTCCCCCTGAGGGGGAGAGGGAGAACGCAAGGGGCAGGGCATCACGCCGCGGGTGTTCTCCCCTCTCCCGCTTGCGGGAGAGGGGCGGGGAGCGGGAGAACCCGTGGACGTCTTCGCCTTTGCGGTGGGTTTGCTCCCCTCTCCCGCAAGCGGGAGAGGGGCGGGGGAGAGGGCAGCCGCGCCATGCCGACCGCCATCGCCTGCCCAACCCAAAACACCCGCGAAACCGATTAAGCCAAAACCCCGCTGAATCCATCGAGATTATCCATTTCTCCTGCATCAATTCGCTTTCTAGACTTGGCGCCAACGCTCCGTCAGTGGGCGTGAAGACAAGCGACCCGAAGAAGAACCACCAGGGCAGGAGAAGACATGGAGATCAGGCACGCTCGCCGCGTCGGCACGGCGCGGGCGATGGGATGGGTATTGGCTGCCGTGACCGCGGCGTCCCTATTGGCCGGCTGCGGCAGCGACGATGACGGCCCGCCGGCCGGTGGCCCGCCCGGAGGCGGCGGGCAGCCGGTCACGCCGGCGATCACGCTGACGATTTCCGCACGCGAGGACTTTCCCGGCAACTTCGGCAGCGTCGGCGCCTACGAGAAGCTGACCGGCTCGCTGCACGGCGAGGTCGATCCGAAGGACCCGCGCAATGCCGTGATCCAGGACCTCGACCTGGCGCCGGTCAACGCGCGCGGCATGGTCGAGTACACCACCGAGTTCGTGATGCTCAAGCCGAAGGACATCGGCAAGGCCGGCGGCGTGCTGCGCTACGACGCGCCCAATCGCGGCAATATCCTGACCATGCCGAACCCGGCAGCGGTGCCCGGCGATGCCGTCTATTTCGAGCGCGGCTACGTGTTCCTGTACGCCGCGTGGCAGGGCGACGTGCCCAAGAGCTCGCCGGCCCGGCTGACGCTGACGGTGCCGGTCGCGCGCAACAAGGACGGCAGCAGCATCACGGGCCCCTACGCGACGGAACTGGTGCCCAGCGTCGCCACCTCGACAATGAGCCTGCCCGGCGGCGTGTTCAACGGCTCGATGATTCCCTACGCACCGGCGAGTCTGGACAACACGCAGCCCGGCTACACGCTGACGCGCCGCGTCAACGAGACCGATCCGCGCGTGCCGATCGCGCCGTCCGAGTGGAAGTTCGCCGACTGCGGCGCCAGCGGTGCGCCGTTTCCCGGCAAGCCAGACGGCAGCAAGGTCTGCCTGAAGGACGGCTTCCAGCCTGGCTATCTGTACGAGCTCACCTATGTCGCCAAGGACCCGAAGGTGATGGGCGTCGGTCTGGCCGCGCTGCGCGATACCGTGACCTTCTTCCGTCATCGCAGCGCCGACGCGGCGGGCATGCCCAATCCGATCGCCGGTGCGATCCGCTACGCGATCGGGCAGGGTACCTCGCAGTCGGGCAATGCGATGAAGACCTTCCTGCATCTGGGCTTCAACGCGGCGCTGGACGGCGGCAAGGTGTTCGACGGCATCTTCGCGCATGTGGCCGCGCGCCAGACCAATATCAACACGCGCTTCGCGGTGCCGGGCGGCGGCGGTGGCCTGCGCACCGACCATCGCGCCTTCGGCCAGACCGCGCCGCGCGGCCTGGCGCCCGACTACGAGGACGCAATCGCCGGCCGCACCGGCGGCGTGATGAAGCGCTGCAGCGAGACGCGAACCTGCCCGCGCTTCTTCCTCGGCCTGTCGGGCACCGAGTTCTGGCAGCTGCAGGGCTCGCCGGTGCTGACCGACGCCTACGGCTTCACCGATCTGACCCAGCCCGACAACGCGCGGATCTACTACTACGCCAGCACGCATCACGGCGGGCGCTCGGCGCAGATCAACTACAACCCCTCGCAGACCGTCTATCCGGCCGGCTCGATGATCGACTTCGCCGATACCTTCCGCGCGCTGTTCATCGCGCTGGAGGACTGGGTGGCGCGCGACATCGCGCCGCCGGACAACCAGGTGCCCCGCATCGCCGACGGCACGCTGGTGCGCCCCGACCAACTGCAGGTGCCGGTGATCAAGGGCGTCAGCTGGACCGGTGCAAGCGGAACCGTGCCGATCCCGGACTTCCGGTACCTGGGCCGCTACAACGGCTTCCCCTTGCTCGACTACGGCCCGCAGTACCGGCCGCAGGACGAGTCCGGCATCGCCACCGTGCTGCCGCCCGCCTATCTGGGCCGCGACTACGCGATCCTGGTGCCGCAGCTCGACCCGACGACGGGGCTGGCGAAAGCGGGCATCCGCGCGCTGGACGTGCAGGTGCCGGTCGGCACCAGCCTCGAATTCAACTACGTAGCCACGCCGGGCATCGTCGATCTGGTCAATCTGACCGGCAGCTATATCCCCTTCCACAAGACCGAGGCCGCGCGCACGGCGGCGGGCGACCAGCGGCCTTCGCTCGAAGCGCTGTACGGCGACCAGGCCGGCTATCTGGCCAAGCTGCGGGCCGCGGCCGATACGCTGGTGGCGCAGCGCTTCCTGCTGCCGGCCGACGCGCAGCGTGCGATCGCGCGGGCGCAGGCCAATCCGGTGTTGCCTTGAGGCGGTACCGACAGAACGGAGGAGACGAGATGGACAAGCCAGGAGACAAGCCAGGACCTTGGCGCGCGCCCGCGATGGCGGCGCTTGCCGCGATCGCCATGACGATGGCCGGCTGCGGCGGTGACGGCGGTGACGGCGACCGGCCGCCCGCACCGCCACCGACGGCGAACCAGCAACCGAAGTCCTGCGCGCAGATGGCGGCAGCGACGCTCGACGGCGCCACGGTGCAGGCGGCCACCGAAATTCCGGCCGGCAGCTTTTCGCCCAGCGCCGGCACCACGGTGACGGTGCCCGCCTTCTGCCGCGTGCAGGCTGTCGCCCGGCCGAGCAGCGATTCGGAGATCCGCTTCGAGGTCTGGATTCCGGCGGCGGCGCAATGGAACGGCAAGCTGCTCGTCACCGGCAACGGCGGCTACAGCCCGGCGCTGGGCTACCGGGCGATGGCGATGGGGCTGCAACGCGGCTATGCCACCGTCGGCGGCGATACCGGCCACCAGTCCGCCAATCCGAACGACATGCTGTTCGGCGTCAACCATCCGGAGAAGATCGTCGACTGGGGCACGCGCTCGATCCATGCGATCACGGTGCCGGGCAAACGCCTGGTCGCCGGCATGCACGCGCGCGACATCGAACGCGCGTACTTCTACGGCTGCTCGACCGGCGGCCACCAGGGCTATGCCGAGGCGCAGCGCTACCCCGACGATTTCGACGGCATCATCGCGGGCGCGCCGGGCAACAACCGGGTGCGGCTCAATGCCGGATTCCTGTGGCAGTTCCTGGCCAATCACCGGCCCAACGACAATCTGTCGCCGATCATCCCGGCGGCCAAGCTGCCGATGGTCACGCGTGCGGCGGTGGCGGCCTGCGATGCGGACGATGGCGTCACCGACGGCGTGGTCGACGACCCGCGGCAATGCGGCTTCGATCCGGCCACGCTGCAATGCACGGGCGCCGACGCCGACAATTGCCTGACGGCGGAGCAGGTGTCGGCCCTGAAGGCGATGTACGCAGGCGCGCGCAATCCCCGCACCCGCGAGCAGGTGTACCCCGGCTGGCCGAAGACCAGCGAGGCGCTGTTCACGGTCGGCGGCTCGCCGGTGGGCTGGAATACCTACTGGGGCACCACCGAGCCGACGCGCGCGGACTTCTGGCGCTACTGGGTCTTCGACAATCCGCAGTGGAACTGGTGGACCTTCGATTTCGACCGCGATCTGGCCTATGCCGATGCCAGGGTCGGCGCGATGGTCGACCAGAACAACCCCGATCTGTCGGCGTTCAAGGCCAGCGGCGGCAAGCTGCTGGTCTACAACGGCTGGCAGGACCCGGTGGTCAATGCGGTCGACACCATCGCCTACTACGATCGCGTCAAGGCCGCGCAAGGCTCGCAGGGGGCGGTGGACGAGTTCTTCCGGCTGTTCATGGTGCCGGGCATGGGGCACTGCTCGGGCGGACCGGGGACGACCCAGTTCGGCAATGGCGATACGCCGGCGCCGGTGGTCGACGCGAACCACGACATCCTGGAGGCGCTCGATGCGTGGGTCACGCGCGGCACCGCACCGGACCGGATCGTCGCCTCCGCGGTCAGCGGCGGCACGGTAACGCGCACGCGGCCGCTGTGCCCGTATCCGCGCAAGGCGGTCTATCTGGGCAGCGGCAGTACCGACGATGCGGCCAGTTTCTCGTGCCGGTAACGGCCAGCGTCCGCTGAAAGGCAGGCAGAAGTTGCAAGGCATGTAAGACCGATCCCGGGCGGGGACAAGGCGCGGATCGCGGCGGGCAGGGCGGACAACGCCGCGCCGCGGTGGTCCGCGCCTTGCTGCATTCGGCGTGTCGCCGATCCGGCGTCGACCGACCGAGGAGGGATGTCATGCCTCACGAGCAATATCAAGCCTGTATCGATGCCTGCACGCGCTGCGCGCAGGCCTGTCGCCACTGTGCGGCGTCCTGCCTGCAGGAACACGATGTGCAAAAGATGACCGAGTGCATCCGGCTGGACCTGGACTGCGCCGGCATTTGCGAACTGTCGGTGGCCTATATGTCGCGCGGCAGCGAACATTCGCGCCAGCTATGTGCGTTGTGCGCGCAGATCTGCGAACGCTGCGCCGAGGAGTGTGCGCGCCATCAGGCCCAGCATTGCCAGCAATGCGCACAGGCCTGCCGGGACTGCGCGCAGGCTTGCCGGCAGATGGCGGCGGCCTAGGCGGGTGCGAAGCGGCGGCGGGCAGGAGGGAGCCGGATCTTCTGGAGAGGAATCCGGCGTCCTGACAAAGCCAGGCCGCTGGGTCCCCGCGTCGGCGGGGACGACAGGCGGGTCAATCGTCGTGATGGAGGTACTTCGCCTGGCGCGGCAGCCGCATGCTGACCAGGAAGGCCAGCACCATCATCGCGGTCACGTACCAGTAGAAGGCGGACTCGTGTCCGACCGCCTTCAGGTTCAGCGCCACGTATTCCGCCGAGCCGCCGAACACCGCATTCGCAATCGCATAGGCCAGGCCGACACCGAGCGCGCGCACCTCGGGCGGGAACATCTCGGCCTTGACGATGCCGCTGATCGACGTATAGAGGCTGACCACCGCCATCGCCAGCGTGATCAGCACGAAGGCGACGGCCGGATTGGTGATCGTATGCAGCGCGGTCAGCACCGGCACCGTGATCAGCGCACCGAGCGCGCCGAACAGCATCATGTTGGTACGCCGGCCGATGCGGTCCGACAGCGCGCCGAAGATCGGCTGCATGCACATGTAGACGAACAGCGCGCCGGTCATCACGTAGCTGGCGGTCTTGATCGGCATGCCGGCCGTATTGACCAGGTACTTCTGCATATACGTCGTGAACGTATAGAAGATCAGCGAGCCGCCCGCGGTGTAGCCGAGCACCGTGAAGAAGGCCGCCTTGTGGTCGCGCAGCAGCGTGACGACGCTGCCCGCACCCTCGCTGTTGCGCGAGGCCGCGCTCGAGGTTTCCTTCAGCGTCCGGCGCAACAGCAGCGCCACCACCGCGGTGATCGCGCCGATCACGAACGGGATGCGCCAGGCCCAGGCCCGCAGTTCCTGCTCGGTGTACAGCTGCTGCAGCACGACCACCACCAGCACCGCCAGCAGCTGGCCGCCGATCAGCGTCACGTACTGGAACGACGAGAAGAAGCCGCGCCGGCCCTTGAGCGCGACCTCGCTCATATAGGTGGCGGTGGTGCCGTACTCCCCGCCGACCGACAGGCCCTGCAGCAGCCGCGCCAGCAGCAGCAGGGCGGGCGCCCAGGCGCCGATGCTGTCGTAGGTCGGCAGGCACGCGATCATCAGCGAGCCCGTGCACATCATCACGACCGAGATCAGCAGCGAATGCTTGCGGCCGTGGCGATCGGCGATGCGGCCGAACACCCAGCCGCCGATCGGCCGCATCAAAAAGCCCGCGGCGAACACGCCCGCGGTATTGAGCAGCTGCACGGTGGGGTCGGACTGCGGGAAGAACGAATGCGCGAAATAGATCGCGCAGAAGGCATAGATATAGAAGTCGAACCACTCGACGAGATTGCCGGACGACGCCGCGACGATGGCGAACACGCGGCGGCGGCTGTCATGGTCCGCCGGGCCGGCCGGAATGGTGGTGCTGGTCAGTTCTGTCATAGGAGATCGCTGAGTAGGACGCCGGCGATCATGCGCGGGCATGCGTGCGCCGGCGTCGGGCGAAGCGCGCGGCGGGGGCACCGCCGCTGCAACAGAGGCCGCCCGCGGGCCAGGGGGTTGGCAGGCGGCAGCATCGCGTAAGGGTAACCCCTAGGGTGGATGCTTGCACGGGGCGGGGACGCGGCCGCCGGGAGTCGGCGATGGCGGGTCACGGCATGGCGCGGGATGGCGAGCCATTGTTCGTGATCGCGAACACAGTGTCTGGTGGAGCGTTCGGGGAATGGCAGGCGCTGTTGCCCTCTCCCCCGCCCCCTCTCCCGCGCGCGGGAGAGGGGAGTACTACCACGTGGATCGAATCCCGATGGTTTGCTCCCCTCTCCCGCTTGCGGGAGAGGGGTTGGGGGAGAGGGCAACCCCCGCTCGCTACACCCTACGAACCCACCATCACCCGGCTCTGCCCGCCCGATAGCCTGCGCACCTCGATGCGCGTGCCGATCCGTTCGGTCATCTCGTGCACGTGCGAGATCACGCCGACCTTGCGGCCCTGGGCCTGCAGGCTGTCGAGCGCGTCCATCGCGACGCGCAGCGTGTCGGCGTCGAGGCTGCCGAAGCCCTCGTCGATAAACAGCGATTCGACGCGCACGCGATGCGACGACAGCGACGCCAGGCCCAGCGCCAGCGCGAGCGATACCAGGAACGACTCGCCGCCGGAGAGCGAATGCACCGAGCGGGCCTCGTCGGCCATGTCCTGGTCGATCACCAGCAGCGCCAGGCTCTGGCGTACGCGTTCGAGCCGGTAGCGGCGCGACAGCGTGGCCAGATGCCGGTTGGCGTAGCCGAGCAGGATGTCCAGCGTCATCTGCTGGGCATGGTTGCGGAATTTCTTGCCGTCGGCCGAGCCGATCAGTTCGTTGAGCACCTGCCAGGTGTGCGCGGCGGCCTGCTGCCGATCGATGCGCGCGATCAGCTCGCTGGCCTGCGCGCGCCGCTCGTCGTCGCGGCGCAGCGTGAAATCGGCCTCGGTCAGCGCCTGCTTGGCGCGCTCCAGCTCCGCGCGGGCCGCCGCGAGCGCGGCTTCGACGGTGACCGCGTCGTCCTCGCCGGGCCGTCGCGCCAGATGCCGTTCGCGCTCGGCGCGGCGCGTCTGCACGACGGCATGCGCGGCATCGACGTCGCGTTGCAGCGCGTGCAGCGCCGCTTCCTCGCGCGCCAGCCAGTCGGCATCGAGCGCCAGCAGCGCACGCAGGCCCGTTTCGTCGAGCGGGATGCGCGTGTCCTGTTCGTCGTCCTGTTCGTCGTCTTGCTGGGCGTCGTGCCCGCGCTGCCATGCCCCCAGCCACGCATCGAGCCGCGCCGCGGCGTCGCGTGCCTGCTCGTCCAGCGCCTTGCCTTGAGACCGGGCCTGCTCGGCGCGCGCGGTCTGTCGCGCCCGCTGTTCGCTGGCGGCCTGGCTCGCCCGCTGTGCCGCGTCGACGCGCGCCGCGGCGTCGGCACTGGCTTGCGTGAGTCGGGCCGCGATCGCATCGACCGCCAGGCCCGCATCGGGCGTGTCGGCAAACAGCGCGTCGCGGCGCGCGCGCTGCTCGGACAGGCGCGCGTCGGCGAACGCCAACGCTCCAGCGGCCTGGCGATGCGCTTCGACGGCATGCTCGTGCGCCTGCGTGGCGGTGGCCAGGGCGCCGTCGAGCTGCACGATGCGCTGGCGCTGCGCGTCGCGTTCGTCGCGATGCCGCGTCCACTGGCCTGCATCCGCCGCGCAGCGCGTGCGGAATGCCGCGGGATCGTCGTGCCACTGGTCTCGCCAGTCGACGCCGGCCGCCTGCCCCAGCGCGCCGCGGTCCAGGTCGTGCAGGGCTTGATCGCGCTGCGCCGCCGTTGCCGCCGCCGACTCGTTCGCCGCGCCATGGCGCAGCGCCAGTTCGGCGGCCAGCGCCTGGGCGCGCTGCAGCGCGCTGTCGGCCGCCGTCTGCTCGGCCTGGCAGGCGTCCAGGCGCGCGCGTGCGGCCTGCAATTGCTTGTCGAGCGCGCGCAGCGTGGCTTCGAGCGCGGCCGCGCTGCGTTGCTGCGCATCGGCGTCAGCCAGCTGCCGCGCAAACCAGTCGGTGCGTTGGTCGGCATCGATGGTTTCGGCCTGCGCGGCGAGCGTGTCGGCTTGCCACTCGCGTTCGGCCTGATCGCGCTGCTGCCGTGCCGCGGCGAGGCGCGAGTCCAGCTGCGTCAGCGCTTCGCCGTGGCTGTGCGCCAGCGCGGCGGCGCTGCGTTCGTCGGCGTCGAGCTGGGCCAGCGCCTGCTGGCACCGGCGGTATTCGTCCTCCAGCGCGCCGAGCGTGGCCTGCAGCGCCGCGCGCAGCGGCGAATCGTCATGCGCGTAGGGGTGTTCGCTGGCGCCGCAGACCGGGCAGGGCTCGCCCGGCTCCAGCGTCTCGCGCAATTGCTCGACGCTTTGCTGACAGGCGGCGAGCGCGCGTTGCCAGGAGCGTTCGGCCTGGGTGGCGGCCTGCTGTGCGGCGGGCCGCGCGGCGCGGGCGGCGTCGATGCGTTGCTGGCATTGCTGCCGTTGCGCGAACAGCGTGTCGCGCTGCTCGATGAGCTCCGCCAACCGCGCTTCGGCGGCAAGCCGGTCGCGCCAACGCGCCGCGGCCTGCTGCAGCGCGTCGCGGTGCCGCTGCAAATCGGACGCCCGGGCTGCGATGGCATCGCGGTCGTGCCCGGCCAGCGCGCGCTGCGCCTCGGCGTACTGTTGCTGCGCGGCTTGCAGGGATGCGGCGCCTGCGGCGAGCCGCGCCTGCGCCGCGGCCTCGTCGCGCTGCGCCGCGGCCAGCCGCTCGGCCAGTTGCCCGGCCTGCTGCATGGCGGCGGCGTGCCGGCCGTGCCAATCGTCGGCCTGCACGAACAGCGCCTGCCAGCGCGGCCATTGCGTGCCGAGGGCTTCGAGTCCGGCATGGCGGGCGAGCCAGTCCTCGGCGGCGGCCAGCGCGGCGCCGGCGGATTCCCGCTCGGCCCGCAGCCGCGCCTGTTCGCGGCGCGCTTCGTCCAGCGCCTGCGCGGCCTGCCGCTCCGCTTGCGCGGCGCGTTCGCGGTCCGGCGTCAGCGTCGCGATCACGGCGTCGAGTTCGCGCGCCTGTGCCAGGCGCGGCGCCATCTCGGCCTCGGCGCGGCGGGCCGCTTCCAGGGCCGCCACCGCGCGCTGCCATTCGGCCTGGGCGTCCTGCGCCGCGCGTTCCGACGCGGCCTGTGCTTGTGCCGCGCGCGCCAGCTCCTGGCGCTGCGCTTCGCCCGCCGCGGCGAGCCGGTCGACCTCGGCAACCAGCGTTCGCGCGCCCTGCGCCGCGTGCGCGTCGGCCAGCCGGGCGCGCCGCGGTGCCGCGGCATCGTATGCGGCGGCGGCGGCCTGGTGCCGGCCGATCGCCTGCTGTTCGAGGCGCGCCAGCTCGGCCGCGTCGGCATGCCAGCGCAACTGGGCCTCGTGTTGCCGCAGCCGTTCGTCCAGCGCGTTGACCGCGTCCTGCTGCTGCCGCCGTTGCAGCTCGCACTGCGCGCGCGTCTCGGCGTCCAGCGGCTGGTGCTGGGCGGCCTGCTCGCGCAACTGGCGCAAGGCTTCCTGCTCGGCCTTGTTGCGCTCGAAGGCGCGCCGCGAGATCGCCTCGAAGCGGCCGGTGCCGGTCAGCGCCTGCAGCAGCGCCGCACGTTCGTCGTCGCCGGCCTTCAGGAAGGCGAAGAACTCGTTCTGCGCCAGCAGCACCGCGCGCGTGAATTGCTCGAAGGTCAGTCCCACGCGTTCGACGATCGCGGCCTGGACCTCGCTCTTGAGCCCGCCGCCGACCGGCTCTTCGCCGGGCAGCCGCGCCAGCGACATCTGGGTCGGCTGCAGCTTGCCGCCGGCCCGGGTGCGCGCGCGCCGCACGCTCCAGCGGGCGCGGTAGGCCTGGCCGTCGCCGCCGACGAAGTCGACTTCGGCGTGGCCCTCGGCGGCGCCGCGGCGCAGCAGCGTACGCGTGTCGTGGGCGCCGATGGTCTCGCCGGCGACATCGGGCAGCACCGTGGCGCGGCCGCCGACGCGGGCCACGCGCGGGGTCTCGTCGTACAGCGCCAGACACAGCGCATCGAGCAGCGTGCTCTTGCCGGCGCCGGTGGGGCCGCAGATCGCGAACAGGCCGGCCGAGGCCAGCGGTTCGGCGGTGAAGTCGATGTCGAACTCGCCCGACAGCGAGGCGAGGTTGCGGCCGCGAATGGCGAGGATCTTCATGGCGCGGCCACCTCGTCCGGGGCGTGCAGCAGTTCGGCCAGCGCGGCCGCCAGCGTGGCGGGCGCCTCGGCGCCATGCCGCTCGCGATACAGCGAGGCGAACACCGCGGCCGGGTCGAGCCGGTTCAGGTCGTCGAGCGACAGCATCGGTGCGGCCGTGTCGCCGGCCGCGACGGCGCTGACCTCGATGCGCGCCAGGCGAACCGGCTTGCCGTCGAGCGCGGCCTCGATCTTCGCGCGCAGCGTCGGTTCGGGCGCGTCCAGTGCGACGCGGACCTGCAGATAGGGCTGCAGGGCGTCGGGCAACGGCGGCAGGTCGAGCGCGCGCAGCGCGTCGAGCGCCTGTTCGACCGGCCGGGGCGTCAGGGGCACGCGCATCAGATCGACTGGCCTGGGCACCGGGATCGCGTGCCACTCGGCCAGCGTCTCGCCGTCGAGCCGGGCGCTGACGACCTGGTGCGGGTAGTGGATCTCGGAGAACGACATCGGCAGCGGACTGCCGCAGTAGCGGATGTGCTCGTGACGGCCGACCTTCTGCGGCCGGTGCAGATGGCCTAGCGCGACATAGGCGATGGCCGGATCGAAGATGCCGGCCGGCAGCGCCTCGGCGCCGCCGATCACGATGCGCCGTTCCGAATCCTCCGAGACTTCGCCGTCGCGCATGTGGCAGTGGCCGAGCGCGACGATGGGCTGGCCGGGTTGGCGGCGGGCGAGCGCCAGCTCGAGCGCGCTGCGATAGAGCGCGGCGACGCCGGCCTGGTAGGGGTCGGCGTCGGTGCCAGTGTCATCGTGAGCCGCCTCCACACGCGGCACATCGCTGGGACGCAGGAACGGGATGGCCAGGCACCACGCAGCGATCCGGCCGCCCACATCGCGCACCGGCACCACCAGTTTTTCGACGTCGATCGCGCCGTCGGGCAGCCGGTGGACCTGGCCGACGCAGGCCGCGCCGAACCAGTCCAGGAACGGCGCGGGCGCCTCCAGCCGCGCCGGCGAGTCGTGATTGCCGGCGATCATCACGATCGCCAGATGGGGGCGCCGGCGCCGCGCCTCGGTCAGGAAGCGGTACAGCTGCCGTTGCGCCGCGGCCGACGGATTGGCGGTGTCGAAGATATCGCCGGCGACCAGCAGCAGGTCGGTCGCCTCGGCGTCCAGCGTATCGAGCAGCCAGTCGAGGAACTGCTGGTGTTCGTGGGTACGGTCGTAGTGATGCAGGGTCTGGCCGAGGTGCCAGTCGGAGGTGTGCAGCAGTCGCATGCCTGGGGGGCGGAGTGGCCTTTCAACGATGGCCGAGACGATAGCAGAGATCGGTGCCCGCTCCGGCTCATCGTCGATCCGGGCCGGCTCGGCCCCATACGATGGCCGCCTGCACGATCGGGAGAATCGGGCTACACTTCGGCCCGCGCTGTCCGCAGCGCACCGCTTCAGACCAGCGGCGGGGTGGCAGAGTGGCATGCCACGGCCTGCAAAGCCGTGTACGACGGTTCGATCCCGTTCCCCCGCCTCCAGACTTCCTGCCCGCGCCGATGCGATCGGCGCGAGCCAGCGCCGCTAGCCGGCCGCGATCAACCGGCCCGGATCAACCGGCCGGCGTCATCATCGCGCCATCGTCGCAGCGCGCGATTTCCACCGTCACATGCGCCAGTTCCTCGTGCACGCCCAGCGCGGTACGCACGCGCGCCGGCGTCAGCGTGGGATCGTGCGTGACCAGCGCGACGATGCAGGCGAACTTGTCCTTGCCGACCCGCCAGACGTGCAGGTCGGTCACGCGGGTGCCGTCGCGGCCCTGGTCGAAGCCCGCCAGCACCTCGCGCACCTCGTCGACCACCGGGTGGTCCATCTCGCGATCGAGCAGCACCGCGGAGGTCTGGCGGATCAGGCCCAGCGCCCAGTGTCCGACCAGCACCGCGCCGACGATGCCCATCACCGGATCGAGCCAGTTCCAGCCCAGCCACCAGCCGCCGGCCAGCGCCAGCAGCGCCAGTACCGAGGTGGCAGCGTCGGCCAGCACGTGCAGGTAGGCCGAGCGCAGGTTCAGGTCGTGGCCATGCGCATGGCCATGCCCGTGCGCGTGGTGGTGGCCGTGGTGGTGACCGTGATCGTCGTGGTGATGGTCGCGATGGTGGTGGTGATGGTGGTGATCATCGTGGTCGTGCCCGTGGTGATGATGGTGGTGCGCGCCGCCCAGCAGCCAGGCGCTTGCCAGATTGACCAGCAGGCCGAGGCAGGTGACCGTCATCGCCTCCGGATAGCGGATCGCCGCCGGGGCGAACAGCCGCTCGATCGACGCGAAGCCCATCAGCGCCGCCACGCCCATCAGGAAGACCGCGCTGGCGAAGCCGGCCAGCACCTCGATCTTCCAGGTGCCGAAGGCGAAGCGGCGGTCGTTGGCGAAGCGGCGCGCGGCGGCATAGGCGAACACCGACAGACCGATCGCGAGCGCATGCGAGCTCATGTGCCAGCCGTCGGCCAGCAGCGCCATCGAGCCGAACCACCAGCCGGCGCCGATCTCCGCCACCATCGCCGCCGCCGTCAGCAGCAGCACCAGGCGCGTGCCGCGCTCGCCGGCGGCGTTGCCGCGATCGAAGACATGCGAATGGGTCCAGGGGGACAGATCGTGGGTATGCATCGGTTGGCCTCTTTTTCGATGGCCGCAAGGGTAGCAGGATGCGCGCCGCGGCAGGCGCAAATCCCTGCTGGCGGTGCGCCGACCGGGGCCGGCCCTAAAGTTCGGCGGGTGATCGCACGTTTACCCCCAGACGCAAAATGGATTTATCGCCGCATAACATACATTCATGAATGCATGTATCATCCGAGTCACGATTTTGCGTAATTTCGCTCTTTGCTTGCCAAAAGTACGATGACTTATCGATTCATTGCCGGTTGCATGGTGGCGTGGCTCGGCTTGTGCGCCACCGCCGGGTGGCTGATCGAGCGGCTCTGGGCCTAGTCCCCGGGCCGTTCGTGCGCCGCCGATGCGGGTGGCGTTTCCTGCCTGGCACGGACTGTGCCAGTGCCTTCGCCGGCATCTTTCAACTCCTCTCCCCTCGACCATGACACAACAACAAGAACGGGCGGCGCGTTCGCTGCGCCGATCGGCCGCGCTATGCTGCGCCGCCGCAGCGCTGCTCGTCGCCGCGCCTGCCCAGGCAGATCCCGCCGTCCATGTGGCCTACGGCCGCGACCCCGGCCACGGTCTGAACAAGTACGAGATCGGCCTGAACTGGGATTCGGGCTTCGCCTACGGCAATCCGCAAGGCTGGCTGGCCAAGCTGCAATGGGAAGTCGAACTGGCCCGCTGGAACGCGCGCACCGGCAACAACCGCCGCGACGTGACCGAGCTCGGCTTCTCGCCGATCCTGCGCGTCGAAAAGCATGGCTGGAGCGTGGTGCCGTTTGCCGAGCTGTCGGTGGGCCTGCGCCTGATGAGCGCCACCTCGACCTCGGACTCGCACGACTACAGCACGGCGTTCCAGTTCTCGGACATGGTCGGTGTCGGCGTGGCGTTCGGCCCGCAAAAGCGTGCCGAGGCGGGCTTCCGCTTCCAGCACATCTCGAACGCCAGCATCAAGCGGCCGAACCCGGGTACCAACTTCTATACCGGCTACGTGCGTTACCGCTTCTGAGAACGCCTGCAGTCGCAAACGGCGTGCGCGGCTAGCTCGCAGCGCGCACGCCGTCGAAGAAGTCCCACAGCGCCGGCGCATCGCTGGTCGCGATATTGAAGCGGATCCACGGCGAATCGGTCTCGTCCGGCGCGAAATAGCTGCCCGGAGCGAGCCACACGCCGTGCGACAGCGCGCGCGTCGCCAACTGTCCGCCGGACAGCCCGCGCGCCGCCGCCGCCGCGCCGTCGGGCGCGCCGCGGACCCGTGCCCAGGCGAACATGCCGCCTTCCGGGCGCAGCAGCACTTCGAGGCCATGCGCCTCCATCTTCTCGGTGACCCGGTCCTGCTGGGCGCGCAGGCGTGCGGCCAGCGCGTCCACATGGCGCGCGTAGTGGCCACCGGTCAGCACCGCATAGACCAGCCGCTCGGTGACCTCCGAAGACGTCAGCCCGACCGCCATCTTGGTGCGGGCGAACGCCTTGGCCAGCTCCGGGCTCGCCGCCAGATAGCCGACGCGCAGCGACGGCGTGATGGTCTTCGAGAACCCGTTCACATAGACCACGTGCGACAGCCCGTCCATCGCCGCCAGCATCGGCGCGCCGGCCGGCGCCAGTTCGCGGTAGATATCGTCCTCGACCACCAGCAGCCGATGCTGCTCGGCCAGCTGCAGCACGCGGTGCGCGTTCATGCTGGTCAGCGTGCCGCCGGTCGGATTCTGCAGCACCGTATTGACGAACAGCGCGCGCGGCCCGTGCCGGCGGATGGCGACGTCGAGCGCGTCGGTGTCGAGCCCGGCCGCGCCGCGCGGCACGCCGACCACTTTCAGCCCCGCCAGCCGCAGGATCTGCAGCAGATTGCAGTAGCACGGGTCCTCGACCAGCACGGTATCGCCGGCACGCAGCAGCGTGCGCACCACCAGGTCCAGCGCCTGGGTCGCGCCCTGCGTCAGCACGACCTGCTGGGACTGCATCGGCATGCCGTACTGCGCCAGCCGCGTGGCGATGTGCTCGCGCAGCGGGGCGAAGCCGTAGGGGTGGCCATAGCCCGATACCTGCCCGGCCGGCACGCGGGCGGCGGCGCGGATCGCCTGGTGCAGGCCCTCCTGGTTGAGCCAGTCGCCCGGCAGCCAGCCGGCCCCGGCCTTGATCGGCACCGAGTGGTCGGCGAACACGTCCGACAGCAGCCAGGCCGCATTCAATGCCGGGGTTTCCCAGCGCGGGCTGGGGGCCTGTTCGGAACTGGCCTGGCGATGCGCCACCGTGTAGCCCGAGCCGGCGCGCGCGGCGAGATAGCCGAGCGCGGTCAGCCGGCCATAGGCCTCGGCCACCGTGAAGGTGCTGACGCCGTGCTGCGCGGCGAAGCGCCGCACCGAGGGCACGGCGATGCCGGGGCGCAGCGCGCGCCGGTCCACCAGCGCCGCGATGCCGGCGACGATCTGTTCGGTCAGCGTGTCACCGCCACGGCGGCTGCGGGTCAGTTCGAGCTGGATCATGCGACCGCATTGTGCGAGGGTTGCCTGTACAGTTCAAGCGTGGCGAAGGGCGACGCCTTGCCGTTGCGGCATGCCGCGATGGCGCCTATTCCGGGCGGATGCGGTCATGCGAGCGCCCTGGCGGGCGGGGCTGTCGTCGCCTGACCTGTACGGTTCGTGCGGAAAAACCTGTACGGTAAGGCGAGCATTTCACGACCGTATATTTTTAGCTTGCGCCGGGCTCGCTACAGTGGCCGGATCGCACTGTCGCACCATCGCGCGCTCCGGCACGATGGTCGATACCCCGGGGCGACACCCCGACGACACCCGGACAAAACCAAGGAGGAAGTAATGGACGCCGCCAAGACAGTGATTCCCGATCTCGATGCGCTGTGGATGCCGTTTACCGCCAACCGTCAGTACAAGGCGGCGCCGCGGCTGCTGGCTTCGGCCAGCGGCATGTATTACACGACCCACGACGGCCGCAAGGTGCTCGACGGCTGCGCCGGCCTGTGGTGCGTGGCCGCAGGGCACTGCCGCAAGGAGATCGCCGACGCGATCGCGCGCCAGGTGCAGACGCTGGACTATGCACCGCCGTTCCAGATGGGACATCCGCTGTCGTTCGAGGCGGCCAGCAAGGTGGCGGCGATCATGCCGTCCGGCCTGGACCGCATCTTCTTCACCAACTCGGGCTCCGAGTCGGTCGATACCGCGCTGAAGATCGCGCTGGCCTACCACCGGGCCCGCGGCGAAGCGCAGCGCACCCGCTTCATCGGCCGCGAGCGCGGCTATCACGGCGTCGGCTTCGGCGGCATGGCGGTCGGCGGCATCGGTCCGAACCGCAAGGCCTTCTCGGCCAACCTGATGCCGGGCACCGACCATCTGCCGGCCACGCTCAATATCGCCGAGGCGGCCTACTCCAAGGGCCAGCCGGCCTGGGGCGCGCACCTGGCCGACGACCTGGAGCGCATCATCGCGCTGCACGATCCGTCCAACGTCGCCGCCGTGATCGTCGAGCCGCTGGCCGGCTCGGCCGGCGTGCTGGTGCCGCCGGTCGGCTATCTGGAGCGGCTGCGCGAGATCACCAGCAAGCACGGCATCCTGCTGATCTTTGACGAGGTGATCACTGCCTTCGGCCGGCTGGGCGCCGCCACCGCGGCCGAGCGCTTCAAGGTCACGCCGGACCTGATCACGATGGCCAAGGCGATCAACAACGCGGCGGTGCCGATGGGCGCGGTGGCGGTGCGGCGCGAGGTGCACGACACCGTGATCGACGCCGCGGCAGCGGGCGCGATCGAACTGCCGCATGGCTACACCTATTCGGGCCACCCGCTGGCCGCCGCTGCGGCGATCGCCACGCTGGACCTGTACCGCAGCGAGGACCTGTTCGGGCGCGCGGCCAAGCTGGCGCCGCTGTTCGAGGAGGCCGCGCACGGCGTGCGGGGCGCCCCGCACGTCAAGGACATCCGCAACCTCGGCCTGGTCGCCGGCATCGAACTCGAGCCGCGGCCGGGACAGCCGGGCGCGCGCGGCTACGAGGTCTTCCTCAAGTGCCTGGAGCGCGGCGTGCTGGTGCGCTACACCGGCGACATCCTGGCCTTCTCGCCGCCGCTGATCATCACCGAGGCGCAGATCGCCGAGATGTTCGACACGGTGCGGCAGGTGCTGAAGGACGTGCAGTAAGGCGGCGCAGCCGCGTTCGTGCGGTCGGCCGGTTTTCTCCCCTCTCCCGCTTGCGGGAGAGGGGCGGGGGAGAGGGCAGCGGGGCGGTGAACATGCCGTCGCGGTTTGACACCACCCCCTCTCCCCAACCCTCTCCCCCGTGAGGGGGAGAGGGAGAACACCTACCCCTCGAATTATTCTTCCCCCCTTCATCTCCTGCCCAGAACCCCAAAGCCCGCCTCCATAAGTGACGGTTCGGCTCGAGCGGTTCGCTAAACTAGGCGCCTTTTTTTGCCCCGGCCGGCACACCTTGCCGGCCCGCGGGCTGCTCGCGCGTCCGCCCAGGCGGCGGCGCGTGCGGGCACTGGCGACCGGTCATCCACAGGCCGGCCAACTCGATCCAGGCGACACCGCGTGACCGACCCCGGGGCGGATGCCGCCAATGCAGGAGATCCCTTCATGAGCTTGTTCCGCACCAAGGACATCGAAACGATGCTGGCCGCGAGCCGCGACGATGGCTTGAAAAAGGTGCTTGGCCCGGTCGATCTGGTGATGATGGGCATCGGCGCCATCATCGGCACCGGCATCTTCGTGCTGACCGGTACCGGCGCGCTGACCGCCGGCCCGGCGCTGACGCTGTCCTTCGTGATCGCCGCGCTGGCCTGCGGTTTCGCCGCGCTGTGCTACGCCGAATTCGCGACCGCGATCCCGGTGTCCGGCTCGATCTATACCTACAGCTACGCCACGCTGGGCGAGATCGTCGCCTGGATGATCGGCTGGGACCTGCTGCTCGAATACGGGCTGGCGACCTCGGCGGTGTCGGTGGGCTGGTCAGGCTATTTCCAGTCGCTGCTGTCCGGCTTCGGCGTGCATTTGCCGGCGGCGCTGACCGCCGCGCCCGGCGCGGTGCCCGGCGTGCCGACGGTGCTGAACCTGCCGGCGGTGCTGATCATGCTGGCGATTACCTGGGTGGTGTCGTACGGCGTGCGGGAATCGGCGCGGGTCAACAACATCATGGTGGCGATCAAGGTCGCGGTGGTGCTGCTGTTCATCGCGGTCGGCGTCTGGCATGTCAAGCCGCTCAACTGGCAGCCCTATGCGCCGTTCGGCTTCGCCGGCATCGTCAATGCGGCCGCGCTGGTGTTCTTCGCCTTCATCGGCTTCGACGCGGTGACGTCGGCAGCGGAGGAGGTGCGCAACCCGCGCCGCGACCTGCCGATCGGCATCATCGGTTCGCTGGCGGTCTGCACGCTGCTCTATGTCGCGGTGGCGGCGATCATGACGGGCATCGTGCCGTTCCCCAAGTTCGAGGGCATCGACCATCCGGTCTCGCTGGCGCTGCAGTACGCCGGCGAGAACTGGGTCGCCGGCTTCGTCGACCTCGGGGCGATCCTCGGCATGACCACCGTGATCCTGGTGATGACCTATGGCCAGACCCGGATCCTGTTCGCGATGTCGCGCGACGGGCTGCTGCCGGCCAAGCTATCGCAGGTGCACCCGGTGCACGCGACGCCGTTTCACGCAACCTGGGCGGTCGGCATCGTGTTCTCGTCCATCGCCGGCCTGGTGCCGTTGAACGTGCTGGCCGAGCTGATCAATATCGGCACGCTGTCGGCCTTCGCGCTGATCTCGATCGCGGTGCTGGTGCTGCGCAGAACCCGGCCGGATCTGCCGCGCACCTTCCGCTGCCCGGGCGTGCCGGTGGTACCGCTGCTGTCGGTGGGCTTCTGCCTGTTCCTGATGGCGCATCTGCAGCCGTTCACCTGGATCGCCTTCCTGCTGTGGCTGGCGCTCGGTCTGCTGATCTATTTCGGCTATGCGCGGCGCAACGCCGTGCTGCATCGCTAGGGCGCCGGTCCTGGCTGTCCGTAACTGTCAGAAAAAACGCCGGAACAGTACTTGGGAAACTGTTCGGAACTGTCGCTGGGATTGCCGCACCGGCTGTCCATAATGCAATCGTGCATCGGAGCACGGGGTGGCGCGGCCGTCGGTGCGGTCGGCCACATCGGCAAGAGGCCGGTGCGGCGAGCAACAACCGCCGGACAATACCGAAAGGCTTCGCGGCCATCGCTGCCCAATATGCCCGCCTTGGCAACACCGGTCCGCTGCCGCGCGACCGGCGGGCGGCAAGCCTGGCAAGGCCGGCTCCGCTCGATGCGCATCGACAGGAGCAGCACCATGCAGGAACTCAGGGACTTCGAACTGGACGAGGTTGGCACGCCAGTCAGCTGGCGCGCGCGGCCGGGGCAGCGCATCGTCGCCCGGCACGGACACATCTGGTTGACGGTGGAGGGGCAGCGCCGCGATGTCTGGCTGGCGCCGGGCCAGTCCTTCGCGCTGCCCGAGGGCGCCTGGATCTGGATTTCGGGCGACGCGCCGGGGGCGCGCTTCACCGTGGCCCAGCAGGCTGCGCCGTTGTCCTGGCGCGGGCTGCTTGCACTGCTGCGCCGGCGGCCGCGGCCGGACCCGGTACGGCTACCGGAGCCGTCAGCGGGCTGGTGGCCGGCGCGGCATCTGTCGCGATAACGCGGAACGTCCGGCCCGGACGGGGGCGGGGCCGGACGGGGGGGGCTCAGCGTGCCGGCGGCGCCGTCGACAGCGTGGCGGCGCCCGCCTGCCACAGCGGCTCGAGCCGCTGCCGCTCGTTGTCGGCGGCCTGCGGCGACAACGACGGCGTCCGGCACAGCAGCACCGCGGTCTGGCCCGCCTCCGGCAGCGGCACCCACCAGACCCGGCCGTACTGCAGGCGGCCGCTGTCGCCGGCGATGGAAAAGCTGGCCCAGTTGGCGCGGTGATTCGCCAGCCGTACCGTGCCCTGGGCAATGACCTTGGCGCTGGCGCCGGTCAGCGCCTTCAGTTCCTCGGTCGCGCGCGCGGCCACCGCCGCGCTTGCACTTTCCTTCGCCCCTTCCTTTGCACTGTCTTTCGGCAGCGGGCGCGCCAGCAGGTCGATGGTCGACAGGCCGTTGCCGCCCTGGCTGGTGAAGGCGAAGATGGCGTTGTCCGGCAGCAGCTTTTCCCGGGCCGGATCGCGCTCCCAGGACAGCGGCATGCGCAGCATCAGGTCGATCGCACCCGCCTGCCGGATTCCCTTGGTGGTGTAGCTCCTGGCCATCGGCGAGGCCAGTTCGGCGGCGGGTTTGTCCTCGTAGACCGCGGCCAGCAGCAGCTGCAGCGATGCCTTCTCCATGTCGCCCTGGGCGCTTTCGCGCACGCGCTGCAGATAGGCCTGCATCGCGGGCTCGGAGGCCAGTGCCGACTGCATCGCTTCGCGGTCCATTTCCAGCACCTTGGTCGCCAGCCGGGCACGGTCGGTCGCCGGCAGCGGAATGTCCTGGAACAGCCGGGTCACCATGGCCAGCGCATCCGGATACTGGCGGTCGAACGCCGCCCGCACCTGCTGGATGTCGTTGCGCAGCGACGGGTATTTGGCCGCGGCGCGCTCCAGCGTGGCGTTCTGGTTGGTCAGGTAGCCGTACAGGCTGGTCAGACCCGAGATGGCCGCAGGCGTGTAGTCCCACGCGATGGCGCTGGCAGGCAGGCCGATCAGGCCCGCCAGCAGCGCAAGGCGCGGCAGCCACGGCACGCAATGCCGCATAGGAATCTCCCTTCAGTAGGTCGACACGGCCGGCTGTGCGTGTCCTTTGTTGTGCCGACCGGAGGTCCGAGTCCCGGCGGATGCTTTGGATTGTAGCCGAAGGCAGGGGGCGTCACGTGCCGTTTGCTGCCCGCTGGTCACGTCCGGCAGGTGAGCCTACAATCGACTGGCCCGCCGGCGGGAGAGCCGGCCCGGGGCAACCCAAGACAACCCAAGACAATATGGCCAGCAATGGCCGCACAACGCGATGGCCGGTGCTTCGGCGGCGCAGTCTGTCCGCCCGCCCCGGCCTCACCGGGTGGAGACCATGACCGATCTTTCCGACCTGCAAAAGGCAGGCGCCGAAGCCGAGGCCGCTACCGTGGCGCCGGCACCCGCGCCAGCCGGCGCGCCGACCCACAAGGTCCGCTTCGTCACGGCCGCATCCTTGTTCGACGGCCACGATGCTTCGATCAACATCATGCGCCGCATCCTGCAGGCGCAGGGCTGCGAGGTGATTCACCTCGGCCACAACCGCTCGGTCGAGGAAGTCGTCGCGGCCGCGCTGCAGGAGGACGTCCAGGGCATTGCGGTATCGAGCTACCAGGGCGGCCACGTCGAATACTTCAAATACATGGTCGACCTGCTGCGCGAGCGCGGCGGCGCTCATATCCAGGT
This sequence comes from Cupriavidus gilardii, assembly GCF_017598945.1. Lineage (GTDB taxonomy): Bacteria > Pseudomonadota > Gammaproteobacteria > Burkholderiales > Burkholderiaceae > Cupriavidus > Cupriavidus gilardii_E. Next base: position 80,472 of record NZ_JAGFTW010000002.1, on the reverse strand, counting down.
GTTCGGCGGCGGCGGCGGCGTGATCGTGCCGGCCGAGATCCGCGAGCTGCAGGACTACGGCGTGGCCCGCATCTACAGCCCCGAGGACGGTCAGCGCATGGGCCTGGCCGGCATGATCGCCGACATGGTGCGGCGCTGCGACTTCGATCTGTCGCGCCACGCGCCGGCGACGCTCGATTCGCTGCGCGCCGGCGACCGCCGCGCGCTGGCGCAGTGGATCACCGTGCTGGAAAACGGCAAGGCCGACCCCGCGATGGCGGCCGCGCTGCATGCCGACGCCGCCGCCATCGCGACCCCGGTGCTGGGCGTGACAGGCACCGGCGGCGCTGGCAAATCGTCGCTGACCGACGAGCTGATCCGCCGTTTCCGCCTCGATCAGCAGGACAGCCTGCGCATCGCGGTGATCTCGATCGACCCGTCGCGCCGGCGTACTGGCGGTGCGCTGCTGGGCGACCGGATCCGCATGAACGCGATCCACCATCCGCAGATCTACATGCGATCGCTGGCCACGCGCGACGCTGCCAGCGAGGTGTCGCGCGCGCTGCCGGACGCGCTGGCGGCCTGCAAGGTGGCCGGCTTCGATCTGATCGTGGTCGAGACCTCGGGCATCGGCCAGGGCGACGCGGCGATCGTGCCCCATGTCGACCTGTCGCTGTACGTGATGACGCCCGAGTTCGGCGCCGCCAGCCAGCTCGAGAAGATCGACATGCTGGACTTTGCCGATTTCGTCGCGATCAACAAGTTCGACCGCAAGGGCGCGCAGGACGCGTGGCGCGATGTCGCCAAGCAGATGCAGCGCAACCGCGAGCAATGGCATGCGCGCGCCGAGGACATGCCGGTCTACGGCACCCAGGCCTCGCGCTTCAACGACGACGGCGTGACGATGCTGTACCTGGGTTTGCGCGAGGCGCTGGCCGAGCGCGGCCTGGTGCTGCGCGACGGCACGCTGCCGCGGCTGGCGGGGCGGCAGAGCACCGGCCGCAATGCCATCGTGCCACCGGCGCGCAGCCGCTATCTGGCCGAGCTGGCCGATACCGTGCGGGCCTATCACCAGCGCGTGGCCGCGCAGAGCCGGATCGCGCGCGAACGGCAGCAGCTGCGCGAGTCGCGGCGGATGCTGGCGCAGAGCAACGCCTCCGCGGGCGCGCAGGCACAGCAGGCCCTGCAGGCACTCGAAGCCGAACGCGAATCCGCGCTGGGCGAGACCGAGCGGGCGCTGCTGGCCGGCTGGCCGGCGCTGCGCGATGCCTACAGCGGCGACGAGCACGTGGTCACGATCCGCGGCAAGGAGCTGCGCACCGGGCTGGTCACCACCACGCTGTCCGGCACGCGGCTGCGCAAGGTGGTGCTGCCGCGCTTCACCGACGAGGGCGAACTGCTGCGCTGGCTGATGCGCGAGAACCTGCCCGGCTACTTCCCCTACACCGCCGGCGTGTTTCCGTTCAAGCGAGAGAACGAGGACCCGACCCGGATGTTCGCCGGCGAGGGCGATGCCTTCCGCACCAACCGCCGCTTCAAGCTGGTCTCCGAGGGCATGCCGGCCAAGCGGCTGTCGACCGCGTTCGATTCGGTCACGCTGTACGGCGAGGACCCGGACCTGCGTCCCGACATCTACGGCAAGGTCGGCAATTCCGGCGTCTCGATCGCAACGCTCGACGACATGAAGGTGCTGTACGACGGCTTCGATCTGATCGATCCGCAGACCTCGGTATCGATGACGATCAACGGGCCGGCCCCGGCGATCCTGGCGATGTTCATGAACACCGCGATCGACCAGCAGCTGGACCGCTTCCGCCGCGAGCAGGGCCGCGAGCCCGATGCCGAGGAGGCCGCGAAGCTCCGCGCGATGGTGCTGCAGAACGTGCGCGGCACCGTGCAGGCCGACATCCTGAAGGAGGACCAGGGCCAGAACACCTGCATCTTCTCGACCGAGTTCTCGCTGAAGGTGATGGGCGACATCCAGCAGTACTTCGTCGATCATCAGGTGCGCAACTTCTACTCGGTGTCGATCTCCGGCTATCACATCGCCGAGGCCGGCGCGAATCCGATCTCGCAGCTGGCCTTCACGCTGGCCAACGGCTTCACCTATGTCGAGGCCTATCTGGCGCGCGGCATGCATATCGACGACTTCGCGCCCAATCTGTCGTTCTTCTTCTCGAACGGCATGGACCCCGAGTACAGCGTGCTGGGCCGCGTCGCGCGCCGCATCTGGGCCGTCACGCTGCGCGACAAGTACGGCGCCAACGAGCGCAGCCAGAAACTGAAGTACCACATCCAGACCTCGGGCCGCTCGCTGCATGCGCAGGAGATCGACTTCAACGACATCCGTACCACGCTGCAGGCGCTGATCGCGATTTACGACAACTGCAATTCGCTGCACACCAACGCCTACGACGAGGCCATTACCACGCCGACCGCCGAGTCGGTGCGGCGCGCGCTGGCGATCCAGCTGATCATCAACCGCGAATGGGGCGTGGCCAAGTGCGAGAACCCCAATCAGGGCAGCTTCCTGATCGAGGAGCTGACCGACCTGGTGGAAGAGGCGGTGCTGCAGGAGTTCGAGCGCATCGCCGAACGCGGCGGCGTGCTCGGCGCGATGGAGACCGGCTACCAGCGCGCGAAGATCCAGGAAGAGTCGATGTATTACGAGCAGCGCAAGCATGACGGCTCGCTGCCGATCATCGGCGTCAATACCTTCCGCAATCCGGATGGCGATCCGACGCCGGCCACGCTCGAACTCGCGCGCTCCAGCGAGGACGAGAAGCAGAGCCAGCTGCGGCGGCTGGAGGATTTCCACGCCCGCCATGCCGACGCGGCGCCGGCGATGCTGGCGCGGCTGCGCCAGGCGGTGATCGACGACGAGAACGTGTTTGCGGTGCTGATGGATGCGGTGCGGGTCTGCTCGCTCGGGCAGATCACGCATGCGCTGTTCGAGGTCGGCGGACAGTATCGGCGCAACATGTAGCGTCCGCCGAAGGGCCGCGACCGCGCCCGGCCATCCGTGCCCGGCGCGGTCGTTCTCTTTCGCGGGCAGATTCGCACGACCGTGCGTTAAACTCGCAGGCTGCGTTGCCAGCCGCATGTTCAGCGGATTTCCCGCGCGATTTCAGCGGACCATCGCGGCGCAGTCGCACATTCCCGAACCGGAGCACACGGTGTACGACCCGAACAATATCTTTGCCCGAATCCTGCGAGGCGAGCTGCCTTGCCACAAGGTCTACGAAGACGCCGACACGCTGGCCTTCATGGACATCATGCCGCAGTCCGACGGCCACGTGCTGGTGCTGCCGAAGGAGGCCGCCGCCGAGCTGTTCGATCTGTCCGAAGGCGCCGCGCAGGCCGCGATCCGCACCACGCAGCGCGTCGCGCGCGCGGTGCGCGAGGCGTTCCAGCCCGATGGCCTGTCGATCGGCCAGTTCAACGGCACCGCCGCCGGCCAGACCGTGCCGCACGTGCACTTCCATATCGTGCCGCGCTACGCCGACCGCCCGCTGCGCGGCCACGCCAGCGAGCCGCAGGATCCGGCGGTGCTGCAGCAGCACGCCGCGCGCATCGTCGCGGCGCTGGGCTGATCCGCTCGCATGACCTCGGCCCGGTCCAGGACCGCCCGCATTTCCTCCATTCCAGTTCCATTCGCAAGCAGGGAGACAGCATGACAATCCAAACCGTCGGCATCATCGGCGCAGGCACCATGGGCAACGGCATCGCGCAGGCGTGCGCGGCGGTCGGACTCGATGTCGTGATGGTCGACATCAGCCAGGCTGCGGTCGACAAGGGCATCGCCACCATCGCCGGCAGCCTGGACCGGCTGATCAAGAAGGACAAGATCACCGAGGCCGACAAGAACGCGGCGCTCTCGCGCGTGCGCGGCTCGACCGCCTACGAGGACCTGAAGGCCGCGCAGATCGTGATCGAGGCCGCCACCGAGAACTACGAGCTCAAGCTCAAGATCCTGAAGCAGATCGAAGCGCTGGTCGGCGACGACACCATCGTCGCGTCCAATACCTCGTCGATCTCGATCACCAAGCTGGCCGCGGCGATCACTCGCTCCGAGCGCTTCATCGGCATGCACTTCTTCAACCCGGTGCCGATGATGGCGCTGGTCGAACTGATCCGCGGCCTGCAGACCAGCGACGCCACGCACGCGGCCGTCGAGCAGCTGTCGAAGCAGCTCGGCAAGTATCCGATCACGGTGAAGAACAGCCCGGGCTTCGTCGTCAACCGCATCCTCTGCCCGATGATCAACGAGGCGTTCTGCGTGCTGGGCGAAGGGCTCGCATCGCCAGAGGAAATCGACGAAGGCATGAAGCTGGGCTGCAATCATCCGATCGGTCCGCTGGCGCTGGCCGACATGATCGGGCTCGACACCATGCTGGCGGTGATGGAGGTGCTGTACGCCGAGTTCGCCGATCCGAAGTACCGGCCCGCGATGCTGATGCGCGAGATGGTGGCCGCCGGCTATCTGGGCCGCAAGACGGGCAGAGGCGTCTACGTCTACAACGGGGCGAAATAGCAATCCAGGTCCGGCGTGCCGGACACCGCGCAGCGCGTTTTAATGCGTAAACGCAGAGTGTTTTAGCAAAGCTGGATTTGCTTTTGGTTCATATGATTGCGCGATTCAATGTCGGAGTCGCACGATCATGACCATGGAGTTCACGACCATTCAGCTGCGCGAGCAGCTGGATGGCGACCGCAACAACCTGCTGGCCGATCTGCTCGGCGCGCACCAAGGGGTCTTCTACATCAACGGTGGCGGCACCTTCAAGCTCGAATATGTCACCGAGGGCAAGCTGACCCGGCTGGCCGTCACACGGCAGCACGCCGACGGCGCGTCCTGGCTGCAGAAGGTGAAATGCCTGGCCATCGACCTGTGGGGCGACAACGGCCAGCGCAAGCTCCAGCAGGCGTTTCGAAACGTGCACGGCATCGCGAACCAGATCGCCAGGGATCTGCAGCATGATCGCGACACGGTGATTGGCCGGATTTGTCCGGACGGAGCGATCGGCACGATGCTCGACAGCGTGGGCCTGTGCCCGCCCGACGCCGAGACGCTGGCCTGGAGCGCCAAGCGCGCGCCGTACAGCCCGATTGCGCTGGACCGGCTGGACCCGCATCACACCCGCCTCGATGACGACAGGCTGGTGCTGGCCTTCCGACACCACAACGACACGATTGAACTGGTCTTCACCGGCCATCCGGGCGAGCAAGGCGCGCGTGCGCTCGCGCGGCTGCATGCGCTGGCCACCGGAACGGGGCCCTGCGCCGAGCGCTTCGGCAAGTATGCCGACTTGCGCCAGTTGCTGGGGCAGTTCGTTCGGGCCAGCATCGAGGACGAGGCGCCGGCCGAACTGGCCAGGATCGTCCGCGCGCGGGTGCTGCGCGAGGTCCCGCTTGTCCTTCACGTGGAAAGCCGCGATCGACTCGGCCACCCGCCCGGCTATCTGTACGCCCCCATCCTTGCTTCCGACTCCGCGATCGCCGACGAAACCGGGGCGGCCATCGAACTGGCGCTACAGCGCCTGTCAAGGGACCTCGTCCTGCTGGCGGCCTCGAAGGCAAACAGGATCATGCAGGAAGATGGGTGTTGGCCCGTGCCTGCGCGGCCGATCGTGGAGAAGTATGCGGATATCGCGATGGAGCGGGCGCAGGCGGCTGCCCGCGACCAGCTCGCCGGCCATTCGCGCGAGGCATTCCGCCGGCGCGTGGAGCAGCAGGTCGGCGCCACGCCGCAGGAATGCGCATCGTTGCAGGCATGCAGCCAGCAGCGGGGCAAGCCCGGTGCCGGGCCGGCCTCAGGCCATGTGCCCCGACACGCCGCATTCGTCGGGATTCCCGAAGGTGGGGTCCGCGGCATGGCGGCGATGGTCTTCCAGCAGAACGTGTCGTTGCTGAAGACGTTGTGGTTGAATCTGACCCACCCGCGAGCGAAGGCGCATGCCGTCGCCCCCGACGCGAAACAGGTGCTGCATGCCGGCGAGACGCGATACCTGCGCGATGCCGCCTCGGGCGAGGTGGTCAAGCGCCACGCCGTGATGTTGCGCGCCTATCCGATGGCACTGCATTTCCCGATCGGCGCCAATGTGCCGATCGCCAGGTCGAAGCTGGCAGATCTGGCGGCGGCGAAGACCTATCTCGGCCTGCCGAAGCTGTACGAGCAACTTCATACGACGATCCATGACGACCACATGCACATCGCCGTGGTGCCCCAGGTGCGGCTGGCCGTCGATCAAGCGGTCCGCGACATGCGCAACGAGCGCCGCGAGACGCTGGCCGGCCTGCTGGCGGGGGATTCCTTGTCGGCACCGCTAGCCGGGATGCTGGGCGAAGACGTGCGCCGGGATGTCGTCGCCGCCGTGGTCGCCACGCGCATGGCTTTCCTCGAGGCACGCGCGGCGCGAGACGTGTGTGCCACGGCGATGGTCCACGATGTCGCGGCAAAAAAGGCGCTTGCCGTGATCGAGGCGCCCTCGCTGCCAATGCTCCGGGCCATGGCGCATGCGGACGCTGCCGCCAGGTCGGCGCACCATGCGAGCAGGCGAGCGGACGAGGCGCTGAGCCAGGCGACGGCTCACCTGGGCCGGCTTTGCGGCGGCGTCGATGCACAGGTTTGGGCGGAGGCGTCAGGCATCCTGAGCGACAGCGACCATGCCCGATCCACGCATCCTCACTCGGTCTTGTCGCACGCGTTTGCGTCGCTGATTCCGCAGATCGATCAGGAGCACGAACGACTGATGGCGGACGAGACCGCCTTGCGCCGGCGGCTGGATACGATGCGCATTGGCAAGGCGACACTGGGCGAGTTCAACGCGTGGACGCGGGCCGAGGTCGAGCACTTCTGGCGGGCCGGCCGCCCCGCCGCGGGCCTCGCGGCGGATCCGGCCGCCGATCCCGCCGCCGGTCAGCCGGCGAACCCAACGCAACCAGCCGAACCGGCGCTCACGTCGTTGCCCGGTACGCGGCTGGCCCGTGCCGAGACGGCCCAGCAGGCCGCCTATTGGTGGTATCTCGCTTCATTGGGCGGCGAGCCGGTGGCGGCGAACGGTGCCTTGCTGGCCGACGGCATCGAGTCCCTCAATTTGACGGTGCTGGACGCGAGCGGCCGCCCGCGCTCGCTCGGCGGCATCGACGCCGCATCGATCGATGAGGACCGCGATTGCGGTCCTCCCGCCGACCTCGTGCATGACCGCAATCGATACAGCATCTCCACGGCTGCCGCACGCCTTGTCTGACGGCCCCTTACGGACATTCGATGCGTGAGCGCCTGCGGAAGAAACGTGCGCTTTCCGAAAAGTGGCCTGCCAGCGATCCGTACGATGACCGCCTCGCTCACCCTATGAGGATCGAAAGTCATGGCGACATTTACGGGAACGGTGGAGAAGACGAATTACGCGCACTACTACAGGGACGTGCAAAGCAATCCAGGCGACTTCGTGAAGCGGGTCTTGCAGGATGCGAAGGTCGGGGATGGCCCCGCGGCGGCAGAGCCGAGCGGCACATTCAGGGTCGGCAACGACACCTTCAGGCTGACGCTGACGACCCAAGGCAAGACCCAGAAGCTGTGCATCAAACGTGAGGTCGAGGACGGCAAGTCGTGGCTGCACATGCGCATGGTGGGGCTGATGGATGCGCTGTTCTTCCGCAGCAGCACGCGCATCATGGAACGCGCATTGCGCAGCGAAGCCACCATCAAGACCGCCATGGTGACGGTCATGCGCCCGAAGGCGCAGCGCATCGTCAAGCAACTCTGGCCCGAGACGGACGTCGCGAACGCCGAAGCGCGTCCAGGTTCTTCCGCGGCCGGGGGCAGCGCGGCGCCGGCGGAACGGCGCCCGATAACGGAAGGCTGCCTCGAAACGCTGGTGCCGCTCAATCCCGGAGAAATCGATGCGTGGATGCGCTGTCCCGACGGCGGTCCGGTAAGCCTGGACCATATCGACCGAGGCAGAAGCAGAATCGAGGACGGCATTCTGATCCTGTCCTTCAAGCGCGGCAGCGACGCCATCGAGTTTCGTCTTCAGGCTCGGCCTGGCGGCATGGTCAGGGGCGCGGAGCGTGTTGACCGGGACATGCAACGGTTGCTGGGAATCGCCAGGGGGGACAGAGAGGACTGCGACTATCGGAACATGGCCGAATTGATGGGCCGGTTCATGGTGGCGACCATCGAAGACGAAGCGCCTCGGCAGCTGGAGGAAGCGGTTCGCCACATCGTTGAGGAAAACCGGAACAACGATGCCGCGCCGCTGCTGAGCGGGAAGGTCAAGGCCGATCGCACGCTGGAACCGGATCGCGCGACGCGGCGAGCCATTGCCCAGGCAGTCGACGAAACGATGGCGTCGTGCCGCGCGGCAGCGCAACAGCGCTTCCAGTCGATCCTCGACGGCGCGTGCCGCGACAAGACCGACACGTTGGTGTCCGCGGCGCTGGATGCACGCGAGAAGCTGATCGAGACCATCGGGCAGAAAGTCAGCCCCTTCCTGGCCCAAAGGCGGCTTGCCGCGTTCGTGCGACAGGTCGTGCAGGAGCGCGGCGTGGACGATATGGCGGCCACGGCCTTGCACACGAACATCACAGTGGGCAGCCCCTTGCCGTCGCGCGTGCGGCTGGCGCAATACACCCGCAAGCCTGACTGGCTGGAGCGCCTGTCCGGCGAGGAGCCGGGCGTGGAGGTGCTCGCCGTCGCGTCGCGGGAGGACGGCGATGCCCTGCGTTTCGTGCCGTTGGGCCGGACCGACATGGCGACGTGGGCCTGGAAAACGATCAAGCTGACCAAGGTGCCAAAGGACGTCGAAAGCGATGCCAAGGCGCTGCATCGAACCGTTTTCGACCAATCGCTGGGGCGGTTCTACGAGGGCGAAATCCGGCCGCTTCTCGATCAGGGCGTGGAAGCATTTCTTCGGGATTTCGGCTTCCAGGCTGCGAACGACAGGGCCGGCAGAGGTGCCGCAAAGCAGCTGCTGCTGACGCTGATGGGCAGCGTGCGGATCGGCAATACCACGCTTGGCTACCTTCATCGCTGGGCCGACGAGGCAGCTGGAGCAAACCATGGCGTACCCGCGCAGGCCAATGCTCGTGCCGATCGGGTCATCGTGCCGGAAGAGGTCGGGCTGCGTGACAGCCTGATCGCAGCGAACCCGATCTCGGAGCGTCAAGCCGCGGCATACGCTCTCAGGCAGGATCTGCGGTACGCGGTGGGCTCGATCGCCAACGTCACCGAGTCGGACAGCAACAAGCCGGTCACGCTCTACACCGGCGGCAAGTTCAAATCCGTACAGCCGTTTGCCACGACCGCAGTGCGTACGACGAGCGGCGAGTCGCAGGAGTTGCATCCGATCGACAACGGCAACAAGAAGGACATCGAAAAAGGGAAGGAAAAAGATAAGGAAAAGGGCAAGGAAAAGAGCAAGGAAGAGAGCAAGCAGCAGCCGCACCCGACTCCGTCCCCCGCGCCCAAGACCGTCACGGTGCCGCCGTCCGCGCCTCCGTCCTTGAACGTTCCGCCGTCAGCGCCGTCTTCCTCTTCCGCTGCATCTTCCACGGTGCCGCCGTCCGCGCCGCCGCACACGGAAGCGAAGGCGCCGACCGCCAACAAGGAGGTGCCGGCCGAAAGGCAGGTGCCGGCGGAGAAGCAGGTGTCAGTCGAGAAGGAGGTGTCAGTCGAGAAGCAGGTATCCGTCGAGGAGCAGGTATCCGTCGAGAAGCAGGTATCCGTCGAGAAGCCGGTGTCAGCCGAGAAGCCGGAGCCGGCCGAAAGTCCGGTGCAGGCCAATAACGAGGTGCCGGCCGAGGACAAGGTGCCGGCCAACGCCTGATGCCTCATTCCCCGTACTGACGCAAGCCTTCGAGATCGAGCACCTCGATCTCGCCATAGTCGACCCGAACCAGGCCCTGCTGTTCGAGCACCTTCAGGGCCTGGTTTGCCCGCTGCCGCGAAATGCCGGCCAGCAGTCCGATCTCCTCCTGCGAAATTTCCAGCTTGGTGCCGATGCCCGGATAGAGGTGTTCGTTGAACAGCGACGACACCGCGCGCGCCACGCGCGAGTCGATATCGAGCAGGCGCTCGTACTCGACCGCGGCAATGAACTGGCCGAGCCGCTCGTTCAGCTGGGTCAGCAGAAAGCGCGTGAAGGGCAGGCTGGTATCGAGCAGCCATTGAAAGGTTTCCCGCGGCAGGAACGCGATGCGCGAATGGCGCAGCGCCATCACGTCGTACTTGCGGATCTCCTGCTTCAGCGCGGCGCCTTCGCCGAACCACCCGCCGGTCGGCACGCCGGTGAAGGTCACCGACTTGCCCGATGGCGACACCGTGGTGATCTTGACGATCCCCTCCAGCACGCCCAGCCAGTGCTCGGCCATCTCGCCCTTGTGGCAGACGTAATCGCCGGGGTTGAATTCGCGCACGAACATGGCCTGCCGCACGCGCCGGCGCTGTTCGTCGCTGAGGTCGGCGGCCCAGATGCACCGGTCCAGAAAGTCGTTGAGCATGCCTGCGAGACTCCGGCAGGGAGTCCGATATGGACTCCGCTAGGGATTAACCCGGAATTGTCACCGACGTGACAACCGGGGGGAGGGGCATCGGCTATCTTACGTTCACCACGGACCGACCCGCGCGCGATGGCGCGGCCACGATATCCCTGGCGTGTCGCGGCCCCTGGCCGTCGGGCGACCAGGGGCAAGTATAACGATCGGCCCCGGCGCTTGGCACCGGCGGGAACCCACCCGCCGGAGGGACAGGAGACAGCGATGCAGGACAGGTCGGCAACGACCTTCCCGCGACTGCTGCTGGCGCATGCGCAGCAGCGGCCGGATCATCCGGCCTATCGCGAGAAGGATCTCGGTATCTGGCAGACGAGCAGCTGGTCGCAGGCGGCGCAAGAGGTACGTGCGCTGGCGTGCGGGCTGGCCGCGCTCGGCTTCGGCCGCGGCATGAACCTGGCGGTGATCGGCGACAACCGTCCCCGGCTGTACTGGGCGATGACCGCCGCGCAGGCGCTGGGCGGCGTGCCGGTGCCGCTGTACCAGGACGCGATCGCCAGCGAGATGGTCTACGTGCTGCGCGACGCCGACATCGCGTTCGCGGTGGTCGAGGATCAGGAGCAGGTCGACAAGCTGCTCGAGGTCGAGGCCGAACTGGCCGCGCAGGGTGGTGCGGTGCGGCATCTGGTCTACGAAGACCCGCGCGGGCTGCGCGATTACGATCATCCGTCGCTGATGTCGTACGAACGCCTGCAGGAGATCGGCCGCGAATACGACCGCGCGCATCCGGGCTTCTTCGACCAGGCCGTGGCCGCCGGCGACCCCGACGATACCGCGATCATCCTGTACACCTCGGGCACCACCGGCAAGCCCAAGGGCGTCTGCCATTCGCACCGGGGCCTGATCGGCGCGGCGATGCATGGCTGCGAGTTCGACCGGCTCGGCCCGGACGACGACGTGCTGTCGTACCTGCCGATGGCCTGGGTCGGCGACAACCTGTTCTCGTACGCGCAGGCGCTGGCCGCGGGCTTCACCGTCAACTGCCCGGAATCGCGCGAGACCGTGATGACGGATCTGCGCGAGATCGGCCCGACCTACTACTTCGCGCCGCCGCGCATCTACGAAAGCCTGCTGACCCAGGTGATGATCCGCATGGAGGACGCCGGCTGGGTCAAGCGCAAGCTGTTCGACTGGGCCATGGCCGTGGCGCGCCGCTGCGGCGCCGACATCCTCGACCGCCGTCCGGTGCCGCTGCTCGAGCGGATGCGCTACGCGCTCGGCGAATCGCTGGTCTATGGTCCGCTGCGCAATGTGCTGGGCATGAGCCGCATCCGCGTGGCCTATACCGCCGGGGAGGCGATCGGCCCGGACCTGTTCCGCTTCTATCGCTCGATCGGCATCAACCTGAAGCAGTTCTACGGCCAGACCGAGACCTGCGCCTATGTCTGCCTGCAGCCGGACGGCCAGGTCAAGTTCGATTCGGTGGGCCCGGCCGCGCCCGGCATGGAGATCCGCATCGCGGAGAACGGCGAGGTGCTGGTGCGCGGCGTCGGTTTGCTGAAGGCGTATTACAAGCGCGACGACGCGACCCGCGAGGCGATCAACGACGAGGGCTACTTCATGACCGGCGACGCCGGCGTGATCGATGCCGACGGCCATCTGAAGATCATCGATCGCGCCAAGGACGTCGGCAAGCTGGCGGACGGCTCGATGTTCGCGCCCAAGTACATCGAGAACAAGCTCAAGTTCTTCCCGTACATCAAGGAGGCCGTGGCCTTCGGCACCGGCCGCGATCGTGTCTGCGCGTTCGTCAACATCGATTTCGAGGCGGTCGGCAACTGGGCAGAACGGCGCCATCTGCCCTACGCCGGCTATATCGACCTCGCCGCGCAGCCGCAGGTGATCGAGCTGATCACCGAATGCGTGGAGCAGGTCAATGCGGACCTGGCCAAGGACCCCGCGCTGTCGGGCTCGCAGATCGCGCGTTTCCTGATCCTGCACAAGGAGCTCGACCCCGATGACGACGAACTGACCCGCACGCGCAAGGTGCGCCGCGGCTTCATCGCGGAGAAGTACGCGGTGCTGATCGAGGCGTTGTACGACGGTCGGCCGGAGCAGTTCATCGAGACGCGCGTCAAGTTCGAGGACGGGCGCGAAGGCAGCGTCAGCGCGACGCTGAAGCTGGTGGATGCGAAACGCTTCCCGCCGGCGGGATCGGCGCAAGCCGCACAGGCAACGCCGGCGGCAGCCCCCGCCGAGCAAGCGGCATAGCAGGGGCAGGAGGATGACGCAGATGGCGTGGCAAGGCGTGGAGCGGCGGGCCGACGGCTCGCCCGAATGGACCGGCCCGAGCACGGGCGCCAGTGACGGTGCCGCCGGCGAACCGCTGGCCGAAGGCGGCGTGGCGATCGCGGCGGAGTCGATGCCCAACCAGGAGGCGACAGAGGCAACATCGACGCGGCAAGGCGACGTGATTCTCGACCTGCAGCATATCTCGCTGGCGTTCGGCGGCGTCAAGGCGCTGACCGATATCTCGTTCGATGTGCGCGAACACGAAATCCGCGCCATCATCGGCCCCAACGGCGCCGGCAAGAGTTCGATGCTGAACGTGATCAACGGTGTCTATCACCCGCAGCAGGGACGCATCGTGTTCCGCGGGGAGGAACGGCGCAAGATGAATCCGACCGCCGCCGCGCGCCAGGGCATCGCGCGCACCTTCCAGAACATCGCGTTGTTCAAGGGCATGACCGTGCTCGACAACATCATGACCGGGCGCAACACGCGCTTTCGCTCCGGCCTGCTGGCCAACGCGCTGTGGTGGGGCCCGGCCCGCAACGAGGAGATCGCGCACCGGCGCAAGGTCGAGGAGGTGATCGACTTCCTCGAGATCCAGTCGATCCGCAAGACCCCGGTGGGACGCCTGCCCTATGGCCTGCAGAAGCGCGTCGAGCTGGCGCGGGCGCTGGCGGCCGAGCCGGAGCTGCTGCTGCTCGACGAACCGATGGCCGGCATGAACGTCGAGGAGAAGCAGGACATGTGCCGCTTCATCCTGGACGTCAACCAGCAGTTCGGCACCACCATCGTGCTGATCGAGCACGACATGGGCGTGGTGATGGACATCTCAGACCGCGTGGTGGTGCTCGACTACGGCAAGAAGATCGGCGACGGCACGCCCGAGCAGGTCAAGTCCAACCCCGAGGTGATCCGCGCCTACCTGGGCGCATCGCACTGAACGGCATGGCCGCTTGCGCAGGGCCGACCCTTCGTCTTCCATCGAGACCACGCCGATGACCTTCTTCTTCGAAATCCTGCTCGGCGGACTGCTGTCCGGGCTGATGTATTCGCTGGTGGCGCTCGGCTTCGTGCTGATCTACAAGGCCTCCGGCGTGTTCAACTTCGCGCAGGGCGCGATGGTCTATTTCGCCGCACTCGCCGTGGTGGGCCTGATGGACAAGGGCATGCCGATGTGGGCGGCGGTGATCGGCGCCTTCTTCGTGATGACGCTGGTGGGCATCGGCACCGAACGCTTCGTGCTGCGCAAGCTGGTCAACCAGCCGCCGATCACGCTGTTCATGGCGACCATCGGCCTGTCGTTCTTCCTCGAAGGGCTCGGGCCCTTGCTGTTCGGCAACGAGGTGCGGCCAATCCAGCTGGGCATCGTCGACGAACCGATCGAGGCGATCCTGACGCGCTTCAATATCGTGATCTCGAAGTTCGACCTGGCGGCGGCGGGCATCGCCGGCGTGCTGGTTGCCACCCTCGCGCTGTTCTTCCAGTACACCAAGGTCGGCCGCGCGCTGCGCGCGGTGGCCGACGACCACCAGGCGGCGCTGTCGCTGGGCATTCCGCTGCAGCATATCTGGGCCATCGTCTGGGGCGTGGCCGGCTTCGTCGCGCTCGTCGCCGGCATGCTGTGGGGCTCGCGCAATGGCGTGCAGTTCGCGCTGACGCTGACCGCGCTGAAGGCGCTGCCGGTGCTGATCCTCGGCGGTTTTACCTCGGTGCCCGGCGCGATCGTCGGCGGGCTGATCATCGGCGCGTCGGAGAAGCTGGCCGAGATCTATATCCCGCCGGTGTTCCAGTCGATGTTCGGCGGCAACTTCGGCGGCATCGAAGGCTGGTTCCCCTATGTGTTCGCGCTGCTGTTCCTGCTGGTGCGGCCCGAAGGGCTGTTCGGCGAAAAACATATCGACCGCGTGTGACACGGCGTATTGCCGCGACAAGGAGTTCGCATGTTCTATCGTGAAGCCGGCCAGTTCAAGACCGACTATGTCGCCGACAGCCAGATCTTTCCGATCCGGCAGGACCGCATCGGCTTCGCCGTGCTGCTGGCGGTGGCCTTCGTCGGCGTGCCGCTGATCGGCAGCGAGTACTGGTTCTCGGCGATCCTGATCCCGTTCCTGATCTTCTCGCTCGCCGCGCTCGGGCTCAATATCCTGACCGGCTACGCGGGCCAGCTGTCGCTCGGCACCGCGGCCTTCATGGCGGTGGGCGCGTATGCCGCCTACAACTTCCAGTTGCGCATCGAGGGGCTGCCGGTGCTGCTGACCTTCGTGCTGGCGGGGCTGTCGGCCGCGCTGGTCGGCGTGGCCTTCGGCCTGCCTTCGCTGCGGATCAAGGGCTTCTACCTCGCGGTGGCGACGCTGGCGGCGCAGTTCTTCGTGGTGTGGGCGCTGACCAAGTTTCCCTGGTTCTCGAACAACAGCTCCTCGGGCGTGATCACCGCGCAGCAGCTGGACCTGTTCGGCCTGCCGATCGACACGCCGATGCGCAAGTACCTGTTCGTGCTGGCGATCGTCACGGTGCTGGCGCTGGTCGCCAAGAACCTGGTGCGCTCGTCGACCGGACGCGCGTGGATGTCGGTGCGCGACATGGACGTGGCTGCCGAGGTGATCGGCATTCCGCTGATGCGCACCAAGCTGCTGGCCTTCGCCGTCAGCTCGTTCTACTGCGGCGTGGCCGGCGCGCTGTATGCGTTCTGCTACCTCGGCTCCGTCGAGCCGGACGGCTTCTCGCTGGACCTGTCGTTCCGCGTGCTGTTCATGATCATCATCGGCGGGGTCGGCAGCATTCTGGGCTCCTTCCTCGGCGCCGCGTTCATCCTGCTGCTGCCGATCCTGCTCGACAACATGCTGCCGCCGCTGGCGGCGCTGCTGCACCTGCCGTTCACCAACGCGACGGTCTCGCACATCCAGATGATGGTGTTCGGCGGCCTGATCATCTTCTTCCTGATCGTCGAGCCGCACGGCCTGGCTCGGCTGTGGCAGATCGGCAAGGAGAAGTTGCGGTTGTGGCCGTTCCCGCATTGACGCCGTGTCGACGGGGCACGCTTCAATGTCATGCAAACGGGTAGTTGGATGCCAACGCCATACGAACGCGCTAACCACGCGATAACAACGCACCTGCCAAGGTGAAGGAGACAGTGATGAGCAACCTGATTCGCAATGCCCAGCGCGTCGCGCTGGCAGTCGGCGCGGCCGCCGCGCTGCTGGTGCCGGCGCTGCCGGCACAGGCCCAGAGCGGCGAGCAGTTCATCGCGCTGCCGAGCTACCGGGTCGGGCCCTACGGCGCCAACGGGCAGTCCTGGTATGGCGGCTTCATCGACTATCTGAACTACGTCAACCTGAAGGAAGGCGGCATCAACGGCGTCAAGCTCAGCTGGGAAGAGTGCGAGACCGAGTACAACAACGCCAAGGGTGTCGAGTGCTACGAGCGGCTGAAGGGCAAGAACCCGACCACCAAGGGCACCGCCTACCATTCGATGTCCACCGGCATCTCGTATGCGCTGGTCGACAAGACCGCGGCCGACAAGGTGCCGCTGGTGATGATGGGCTATGGCCGCACCGACGCGGTCGACGGCTCGGTGTTTCCCTATGCCTTCCCGCTGGTGACCACCTACCAGATGCAGGTGTCGGCCATCGTCAAGTACCTGGCCAGCAAGACCGGCGGCTCGCTGGCCGGCAAGAAGATCGTCTACCTGTATCACGACTCGGCGTACGGCAAGGAGCCGATCGTCGCGCTGCAGGCCGAGGCCAAGCTGGGCAAGTTCGATCTGATCGAGATCCCGGTCGCGCACCCGGGCAACGAGCAGGGCGCGCAATGGCTGCGCATCCGCCAGGAGCGGCCGGACTACGTGATCTTCTGGGGCTGGGGCGTGATGAACCAGACCGCGCTGAAGGCGGCGCAGAAGGTCGGCTATCCGCGCGACAAGATGATCGGCTCGTGGTGGGCCGGCTCCGAGGAAGACACCGTGCCGGCCGGCGACGCCGCCAAGGGCTACATGAGCGCGACCTGGAACGTGGCGGGCAAGGGCGTACCGCTGATCGCCGACATCGAGAAGGTGGTCTACGGCGGCGGCAAGGGCAATATGCAGGACCGCAACAAGATCGGCTCGGTGCTGTACAACCGCGGCGTGTCGGCCGCGGTGGTCACGGTCGAGGCGATCCGCGTCGCGCAGAACAAGTTCGGCAAGGGCAAGCCGATGAGCGGCGAGCAGATGCGCTGGGCGTTCGAGAACCTGAACCTGACCAACGCGCGGCTGCAGCAGCTCGGCGCCACCGGCCTGCTGCCGGAGATCAAGACCAGCTGCGAAAACCACGAGGGCTCGGGCAAGGTCAAGATCCAGCAATGGGACGGCGCCAAGTGGACCGTGGTGTCGGACTGGATCGAAGGCAACAAGAGCCTGATCCACCCGCTGTTCAAGGCCAACGCGGCGCAGTACGCGAAGGAGAAGGGGATTACGCCGGCTTGCGCGAAGTCGTGATGCGCTGAACACGCTCCGCCATCCCCATGGTGTTCTCCCTCTCCCCCTCAGGGGGAGAGGGAGGTGGTTTGCAGACGCGAAGGCATGGCCACTGCCCTTGCCCTCTCCCCCGCCCCTCTCCCGCAAGCGGGAGAGGGGAGAACACCCCAGGCATGCATGCGCCTAGCACGCTGACCCCAGCGCGCGCGATATCACTACCGAGGTCCACCATGACCCTGCTGTCCATCAACAACATCGAAGTCATCTACGACCACGTGATCCTGGTGCTCAAGGGCGTGTCGCTCGACGTGCCCGAGGGCAGCATCGTGGCGCTGCTGGGGGCCAACGGGGCGGGCAAGACCACCACGCTGAAGGCGATCTCGAACCTGCTGCGCGCCGAGCGCGGCGATGTGACCAAGGGCTCGATCGAATACCGCGGCGCGCGCGTCGACCAGCTGACGCCGAACGATCTGGTCAAGCGCGGCGTGATCCAGGTGATGGAGGGCCGCCACTGCTTCGCCCATTTGACCATCGAGGAAAACCTGCTGACCGGGGCCTACACGCGCGGGCTGTCGCGCGGCGAGACGCGCGACGAGCTCGAGAAGATCTACACCTACTTCCCGCGCCTGAAGCTGCGCCGCAAATCGCAGGCCGGCTATACCTCGGGCGGCGAGCAGCAGATGTGCGCGATCGGCCGGGCCATGATGGCCAAGCCCAACATGGTGCTGCTCGACGAGCCGTCGATGGGGCTGGCGCCGCAGATCGTCGAGGAGATCTTCGAGATCGTGCGTGACCTGAATCAGCGCGAAGGCGTCAGCTTCCTGCTCGCCGAGCAGAACACCATGGTCGCGCTGCGCTATGCCGACTACGGCTACATCCTCGAAAACGGCCGCGTGGTGATGGATGGCGAAGCCGAGGCGCTGCGCACCAACGAGGACGTCAAGGAGTTCTACCTCGGCGTGGCCGCCAACGATGCCGACGGTGGCGGCCGCAAGTCGTTCCGCGACGTCAAGAGCTACCGCCGGCGCAAACGCTGGCTGGCCTGAGCGGCCGCGGACACGCGGGACCGCGCGGCCTCCTGCGCCGACACATTGCCTTGCCCGGCCGTGGCGACACCGCCCGGCACCCATTCACACCGACATCCGCCACCATGTCAGAACACTTCGACGCTCTCGAGACGCGCGACCCCGCCGCGCGCGAACAGGCCCTGCTGGCCGCGCTGTCGCGCCAGGTCGCGCATGCCAGGACGCACGCGCCTTACTTTGTCGAGGCGCTGCGCGATGTCGATCCGCAAACGCTGACGTCGCGCGAGGCGCTGGCCGCGTTGCCGGTCACGCGCAAGGCGCAGCTGAGCGCGCTGCAGCAGGCCAATGGCCCGCTCGGCGGACTGAACGCGACACCGCTCGGCGCACTGCGCCATATCTTTCAATCGCCCGGTCCGCTGCACGAACCCGACGGCCACGGTCCGGACTGGTGGCGCACCGCGCGGGCGATGTACGCGGCGGGCTTTCGTCGCGGCGAGCTGGTCTACAACACCTTCTCGTATCACTTCACGCCGGCCGGCATGATGATGGAAACCGGCGCGCACCGGCTGGGCTGCTGCGTGTTCCCGGCCGGCGTCGGCCAGACCGAGTCCCAGGTGCAGGCGCTGTCGATGCTGCGGCCCGCCGCCTACGCCGGCACGCCGTCCTTCCTGAAGATCCTGCTCGAGCGCGGCGCCGAGCTGGGCCAGCCGTGCAGCCTGGCCAAGGCCCTGGTGTCGGGCGAAGCGCTGCCGCCTTCGCTGCGCGCGTGGTTCGTCGAACGCGGCATCAAGGTGCATCAGATGTACGGCACCGCCGATGTCGGGCTGATCGCCTATGAAAGCGAGGGCGCCGACGGCTGGGTGGTCGACGAGGGCGTGCTGGTCGAAATCGTCGAGCCGGGCGGCACGCGGCCGATGCCGGAGGGGGAGGTCGGCGAGGTGGTGGTCACGGTGCTGGGCAACGAGGACTATCCGCTGATCCGCTTCGGCACCGGCGACCTGTCGGCGATCGTGCCCGGATCGTCGACGACACCGAGCCCGTGCGGCCGCACCAATATCCGGCTGCGCGGCTGGCTCGGACGCGCGGACCAGACCACCAAGGTCAAAGGGATGTTCGTCCATCCGGGCCAGATCGGCGAGGTGATGCGTCGCCATCCCGAACTGCGCGCGGTGCGCCTGGTGGTGACCGGCGCGCCCGGCGCCGACGTGATGACGCTGCATTGCGACGCCACGCGGGACGATCAGGCGCTGGCCGATGCGATCGTCGTGTCGATGCGGGACGTGATGCGGCTCAAGGGCGAGGTGAAGTTCGTGCCGGCCGGTTCGCTGCCGCAGGACGGCAAGGTCATCGAGGACGCGCGCAGCTACGACTAGTCCGGATCCGCCGAACCGCCCCGACCGCTACCGCTACCGGTACCGGTACCGCTAGCGTCGCGGCGGCGGTTCGGGGTTCGAAGGCGAGGCCGACCTGCCATAGCCGCCACGCGGCCGTGTCGGCAGATACAGCAGATAGGCGGTCGCCACGACGCCGATTGCCAGCACCGCGATCGAGAACGCCGGTCTGGCGCGCAGCAGCCAGGCGGTGGTCGGCAACGAAATCCACATCATCGCGATTGCCAGGATCTTGGCGCGCAGCGGGATGCTGCGGTGGCGCTGCCAGTCGTGCACGATCGGCCCGAGCCGGGGATGGCGCATCAGCCAGTCATGAAAGCGTTCGGAGCCGCGCGCGAAACAGGCCGCGGCGAGCAGCACGAACGGCGTGGCGGGCAGCACCGGCAGGAACACGCCGAGCACCGCCAGCAGCATGCAGACGATGCCGAGCGTGGCCCAGGCCGCGCGGACGATGCGTTCGCGGCGGCTGCGCCGGATCTCGGCAATGACGACAGGGGGTTTGTCCAGCGGGGAATCTCCGGCGGTCGGCAGGATCGACCGCGGTCGCGGTCATCCGGTCATCCAGCGGCGCACAGACGCGCCTTGGCCGCATCGTACTCGGCCTTCATGCTCGCGACAATCTCGCCGGCCGACTGGATCGCGTCGATCTGCCCCACGCCCTGACCGGCGCCCCAGATATCCTTCCACGCCTTGGCCTTGGAGCTGCCGCTGGAGAAGTCCATCTTGCTCTTGTCGGCCTGCGGCAGGTTCTCCGGATCGAGCCCCGAATTGAGGATGCTCTCGCGGATGTAGTTGCCGTGCACACCGGTGAACAGGTTGGTGTAGACGATATCGGCCGCCGCCGCACTGGTGATCGAACGCTTGTAGGCGTCGCTGGCATGCGCTTCCTGCGAGGCGATGAAGCGCGTGCCGACATAGGCGAAGTCCGCGCCCATCGCCTGCGCGGCCAGCACGGCCTCGCCGGTGGCGATCGAGCCCGACAACGCGATCGGGCCGTCGAAGATGCGGCGCACCTCGCCGACCAGCGCGAACGGCGACAGCGTGCCGGCATGGCCGCCGGCGCCCGCGGCGACCAGGATCAGGCCGTCGACGCCCGCCTCGATCGCCTTCTCGGCGTGGCGCAGGTTGATCACGTCGTGCAGCACGATGCCGCCATAGCTGTGCACCGCGTCGATCATCTCCTTGACCGGCGCGCGCAGCGAAGTGATGAAGATCGGCACCTTGTGCTCGACGCAGACGCGCACGTCCTGCTCCAGCCGCGC
The DNA here is from genome assembly GCF_017598945.1 of Cupriavidus gilardii. Lineage (GTDB taxonomy): Bacteria > Pseudomonadota > Gammaproteobacteria > Burkholderiales > Burkholderiaceae > Cupriavidus > Cupriavidus gilardii_E. Next base: position 59,579 of record NZ_JAGFTW010000002.1, on the reverse strand, counting down.
GTTGGACGCGTGCACGATCTGGTTGACCGCGATCGGGCCGACCCTGGCATCCGGATTGGCCGCGCGGTACGCCGCCAGCTCCTGCTGCATCTGCGTCAGCCATTCGTCGAGCAGCTCGGCCGGGCGCGCGTTCAGCGCCGGAAACGAGCCGACGATGCCGGCCTTGCACTGGGCCAGCACCAGTTCCGGATAGCTGACGATGAACATCGGCGACGCGATCACGGGCAGCGTCAGGTTCTGCAGGGCTGGGGGGATGTGTTTGGCGGCGGGCATGGTGTCTCCTGAACCACGGAAGCGAGGCGTGGCATCGGTGTTCTGAACGGTCGTTCGATTATAGGGAGTTTCTTCTGCTCGCCGTTAGAAGCGACGGTCTAGGAACAGAACGGCGCGCGACCCTGTGCGGCGCCCGGCAGCCGACCCGAAATGACCGCGAAGCCCGGCCGTTCCAGTGCCAATGAAGACGTCGATTTCGCAATAGTGCCGGTGGGGGCAGGACTCGACAATCGGATCCCCTTGCCAGGAGACTCCGATGAAAAGAATGCGCCTGACCGGACCCGAGCGGTCCGCCGCCGACTGGTCCGCGAACCTGCCATCCCCGCTCCCGTCCACGCCTCCGTCCCCGCCTCCGTCCCCGCCCCAATCCATGCAGCCGGCTGCGTTGCCGCTGCCGAGCCAGGCTCCCGCCGCCATCCGTCTCGAGCCTGCCGCCAGGCCGGCCGACGGCGGGCGCGACTGGTGGCAACTGGCCCAACCGCTGGCGCGCGTCGCCCGATTTCTGCCCTTGCGCGACGGCGTTCGTCTGGCGGCGACGAGCGCGACCCTGCGCGGCATCGTGCGGCCGCATATCGGTATCGAGCGGACCCGCGCACAGCAGGTCGGCTCGCTGTGGCGCCTGCGCGAAGTGCTCGGCAGCCTGGCCCGCATGCCGGTCGACGATCAGGGCAGGCTCGACGTGCTGCTCGCCCTGCTCGAGCGGCTGCGCTGGCTGCCGTGGAAGGAAGCCCTGGCGGGATGGCAGGCGGTCCTGAAAGCGGGCGGCGAAGGTTTGGCGACGGCGCATGCGCGCGCCAGCCTGTGCGCCGGCCTGGCGCAACACGTGCGCCGTACCCTTGCGCAGTGGGCAATTGGCGAACCGTACCGGCGCCTGTGCCCGCTCCCGTTCCTTCCATTTGACCGTCCCGACTGTCCGGATGCCGGGACGGTGCTCGCCGCATGCGCGCACGGTCTCGATGCCCTGCGCGAGTTCGCCAGCGCGCTGCACGACCCCAGGCGGCAGACCCACGCCATGCTCACGGTCCATGGTGCGCTGGCGTTCCTGCATGCCAAGGCTGCCCTGCCCTGGGACCATCAGCGTTGGCCGTTCGACATCGCCGTATGGCTCGAACGCATTGCGACCCTGAACCGGTCCGACCGTCGCGCCGCGCTCGATGCGGCCGCGGGCTGCGCGTTGATCATGGTGCCGGCGCAGGCGCGCGCCGCCCGTGCCGAGGCGGTGTGCCGGGCGGTGCTGGCCGAAGCGGCCCGCTGGGCCCCGGCCGATCGCGTCATGGCGTGGCAAGCGCTGGCGACGATCAATCCGCTGATCGATGCGCCGCCCATCGGACTGGTCGCCGGCCCCGACCGAATCTGGCGCGCCGTGATGGCCGATGCGGCGAGCCTGCCGGGGACCGAGATCGTGGCCCTGGCGAGCGCCGTGCTCGACGATGCCGGGCCGGCCGAGGTCCTCGGACCCGAGGCGCTCGCGCAGGACATCTGGGAACTGGCCGGGCTGCCGCAACTCGCTTCGTCCCAACGCGCCGCGCTGTGGGCCGCGGCCGCCCCCTTGCTGCCGCGCGAACGCCTGTGGCAAGCCAGGGAGACGTTGCTCGACGATTGCATTCGCCACGGCCTGGATGCGGCAAGACGCGAGCCGCTTTACCGGCTGACCGCGCAGATGTCGGCAGGCTGGACCGGCGACCCGCAATGGCTGCCCAGCCAGTTGGAAGTGCAACGGCGTGCCGACTTGCTGGCGCCGCACGCCCCCGAACTGGCCGCCGTCTTGTATCGGCCCTTGATCGACCAGTTTCCCCGCATCCATGGCGCGATGATCCTGCTGCCCGGCAATCCCGTCTCGTTGACGTCGTCGGCATGGGCGGAGCGGCTGCTGAACGGCATCCTGCTCCTGCCGGCGCAATCCCTGCGTGACGACTTGAGCGGCAGGCTGCTTCCCTTTGTCGAGCGCAAGCGGTCGCAGGCGCTGCTGGCGTCGCGCTTCGATGCACTGGGCCCGCGCATGCGGTTGCACTGGCTGATCCGGGCGAGCGCCGGCCACCGCTGGGTCGACCTGACAGCGGTCAACGGCATGCTGGAGGCGTTGGCCGCGCTGGAGCACGACGATATGGAACGCCGCAAGCGGGCGGCGTCGATGACGGAGGTGGCGGAGATCCTGGTCGCCCATGCGTCGGGCGCGAAAGCCGCTGCGCGCTGCCTTGCCGGTTTGCTGGACCGCATCGCCGATCTCGATCTGGGCAGCGAGCCCGCCCTGGCCCAGGCTTTGGCCGCCCTGGCCATCGTGGCCCTCCATCGCGCGGTGGCCTCCAGGTCCAACGGGGACCCGCCGGCCGATGCGCTGTCGGAGGCCGAACTGCGCCAGCTGGTGGTCGACGTCGACCGTGCGTTCGCCAGGCTCGCGGCCATACCGGCAGAGCAGCGGCAAGCCGCGCTGCGGCTGCTCGCAACACGCAATGCCGAGCACGGCTGGAATGTGGAGCGGACGGCGTTTGGCACCAGGCACATGCTGAGACTGATTCGTTCGCTGCCACCAATGCTGCGCGTGCCGCTGTTGCTGGACCGGCTACACGCCTCTGTCGGAGGCAGGAACCTCTGGCGGGACGAAATGATGCAATGGTGCGAGGCGGTTGACGAGATACCGCTGCAGGACCGGTCGGCCTTGCTTTTCGCCACCGCGCCATTGTTCTGCGAAGAACCGATCTTCCTGACACGCGGCGATGGGGGCATGGCGGATCTGAAGGCCCAGTGGCGCGTGATGCGCGCACAGTGGCAGCAGGCCATGGTCTCGCTGGCGGCCCTCGATCCTGCGCCGTAAGCGCTCGCCGTGCGCCGAGCGGCAAAAAAAAGCCCCGCGTCCGGGGCGGGGCAATTACCACGAAGACTGATACATCGACGGCGGGCACCTGCCAATGCCGAAGCCGTCAACGGCATGGTAGAGCGGCAATATGACGATCCGGCGTCGAGCCGGTGACGTCTCGATGAAGGGATCGCCTGGGCTGCCTGGCGCTCACACGCGCTGCAGCAGCAGCCCCTTCAGATATTCGCCTTCGGGGAAGGCCGCCAGCATCGGATGGTCGGTGCCGGCCGACAGGCGGCGCAGGATGCGCGCATCGACGCGCGCGTCGGTCGCCGCGCCGGCGACGATCTTGTGGAACAGCTCCATGCCGATCGCGCCCGAGCACGAGTAGGTGAACAGCAGCCCGCCCGGGCGCAGCAGCTGCATGCCGACCAGATTGATTTCCTTGTAGGCGCGCGCGGCGCGGTCGATATGCTGGGCCGACGGCGCGAACTTCGGCGGGTCCAGCACGATCAGGTCGAACTGGCGTTCCTCGGCGCGGAACTGCCGCAGCGACTTGAACACGTCCGCGTCGAGCCAGGTCGCGCGCGCCGCATCGAAGCCGTTCAGCGCGACATTGCCCTCGGCGATCTTCAGCGCCTCGCCCGACGAGTCGATCGACACCACCGAGGCCGCGCCGCCGCGCAGTGCCGCCAGCGAGAAGCCGCCGGTATAGCAGAAGCAGTTCAGCACCTCGCGCCCGTCGGCCAGATCGCCGACCAGCTTGCGGTTGTCGCGCTGATCGACATAGAAGCCGGTCTTGTGGCCGTTGCGGACATCGACGTAGTAGCGCACGCCGTGTTCGGTGACCGACAGCTCCGGGTCGGGTTCGGCGCCGGCCAGCACGCCGGTCACCAGTTCGAGTCCCTCGCGCTCGCGCACCGCGGCGTCGGAGCGCTCGTAGACGTTCGGGCAGCCGGTTTCCTTGATCAGCGCCTGCACGATCGCGTCCTTCCACTGCTCGACGCCGGCGGCGTTGAACTGGCAGACCAGCTGCGCGTGCTCGGTGCCGCGGCCGGCGCCGTAGTAGTCGACCACCAGGCCCGGCAGCCGGTCGGCCTCGCCGAACACCAGCCGCACCGCATCGCTGTCGCTGACCCACTGGCGGCGATGCGCGACCGCGGTGGCGACGCGGCGCTTGATCAGCGCATGATCGACCGGCTCGTTCTCGTCGAAGGTCCACACACGCGCGCGAATCTGCGAGTGCGGGCTGTAGGCCGCCTTGGCGAGGAAGCGCCCGTCGGCGGCGCGCACCGTGATGGTCGCGCCGAGCTCGGCGCGACCCTCGACGCGGTCGATGCCGGTCGCATAGATCCAGGGATGGCGGCGCAGCAGGGATTTTTCCTTGCCGGGCTTCAGGGTCAGCGTATTCATGATTCGAGGGAGGCAGCGAGCGCGAGATCCGTGCTCACTGGTTGCTCCCCTCTCCCGCTTGCGGGAGAGGGGCCGGGGGAGAGGGCAAGCAGCGTTGAAAGCCGCTGAAACGTTACAGCACCACCTTGACCATCGGATGCGCGGTCAGGGCGCGATACAGATCGTCGAGCTGCTCGCGGCTGGTGACCCAGACCGTCACGGTCAGGCCCAGGTAGTTGCCGTTGCGCGAGGGGCGCATTTCCATCTTGCCGGCATGAAAGCCGGGGTCGAATTCCTGCACCAGCGTGACGATGGCCTCGGCGAAGCCGTCCTGCATGGCGCCCATCACCTTGATGGGGAAATCGCTCGGGTATTCGATCAGCGAAGGCTGGTCGCGCCCGTTGTCGGTGTTGTCGGCGCTCATCGCGGCGGCCTCCTTGTTGCGTATTACTTGCGCTTGAACCACAGGCGGATGGTGTCCCAGATGCGGCCGAAGAAGCCGGCTTCCGGCACCTCTTCCAGCGCCACCACCGGGAATTCCGCCACCTTGCTGGTGCCGTCCATCAGCTTGACGGTGCCGACCTGCTGGCCGGCCGAGATCGGCGCCACCAGCAGCTCCTGGCGTTCCAGCACCGGCTTCAGACGGCCCGCGGTGCCCTTCGGCACGGTCACATAGGTCTCGTCGCGGACGCCGATCTTGATGGTGTCGTTCTTGCCCTTGTAGATGTCCGGCGTGGCCAGCACCTGGCCCTTGTCGTACAGGCGCAGCGTGTCGAAGAACTGGAAGCCGTAGTTCAGCACCTTCAGGCTTTCCTGCGTGCGGACCTGTTCGCTGGTGGTGCCGATCACGATCGAGATCAGCCGGCGCGAGCCGTTCGGCACGTTGGCCAGCGGGCGCTTGGCCGAGGAAATCAGGCAGTAGCCCGCCGAGCGGGTGTGGCCGGTCTTGACGCCGTCCACGGTCGAATCGATGTACAGCAGGCGGTTGCGGTTGGGCTGCTTGATCTTGTTATAGGTGAACTCCTTCTGCGAGTACATGCTGTAGTACTCGGGGAAGTCCTGGATCAGGCGCGTGGTCAGGATCGCCAGGTCCGCCGCGGTGGTGTAGTGGTTCGGGTCGGGAATGCCGTCGGTATTCGTGAAGTGCGTGCTCTTCATGCCCATGCGCTGGGCCTCGCGGTTCATCATCGCGACGAAGCCTTCCTCCGAGCCGCCGACCGCTTCGGCCAGCGCGAGCGCGGCATCGTTGCCCGATTGCACGATCAGGCCCATCAGCAGGTCCTGCACCGTGACCGGCTTGTTCGGCTCGATGAACATGCGCGACTCGTCGCTCTTGACCTTCAGCACGAGATTGGTCGGCACCACGGCCTGGTCCAGCGTCAGGCGCTTTTCCTTCAGCGCCTGGAAGGCCAGGTAGGCGGTCATGATCTTGGTCAGCGAAGCCGGTTCGATGCGGGCGTCGGCATTCTGCGAGCCGAGCGCCTGGCCGCTGGTGACATCAAAGAGCATCCACGCCTTGGCTGCCACCTGCGGCATCGGCACGGCCTGCGCGCGCACCGTCAGCGGTGCGCTGGCGAGCGCGAGCGCGGCGGCGCTGGCCAGCAGGGTGTGGGCGATGCGGTGGGAGAACAGCGGCGAAGCTTGATTGAACATGTTTTCAGGTTCCGACAAGAGAGAAAGGGCAGCATCGCGCCGCCACGCGGACGTGGCGGCGGGGCAAGGAACGGCGGCCACGGATTGCCATGGCCGCCCGCTCAATGCCCGGGCTCAGCGCTGCCACGCATTGACGACGAGCTGCTTGATCAGATGCAGCTTGCGATGGAAGAAATGGTCCGCGCCGGGGATCACCGTGACCGGCAGCTCCTGCGGCCGCGCCCAGTCGAGCACGCTGGCCAGCGGCACGGTCTCGTCCTGCTCGCCATGGATCACGATGGTGTCGGCGGGAACGTCGGCGACCTGCCAGCGCGAGGCCGCGGTGCCGACCATTGCCAGGCGCTCGGCCGGCGTGCCGGCCTCGGCCAGGCGCCGCGCCACATGGCTGACGACGAAGCTGCCGAACGAGAAGCCGGCCAGCGCCAGCGGCAGCGTCGCCGCGTCGGCGGACCAGTCGCGCTGCTGGCGCATCCATGCGATCACCGCCAGCAGGTCGTCCTGCTCGCCCTGGCCGTTGTCATGCTGGCCGGCGGTGCCGCCGACGCCGCGAAAGTTCGGCCGCACGGTGGCATAGCCCAGCTGCACGAAGGCGCGCGCCAGCGTCTGCGCGACCTTGTTGTCCTTGGTGCCGCCAAACAGCGGATGCGGATGGCCGACCAGCGCGAGGCCGCGCACCGGCGCGGCCTGCGGCAGGTCGACCGAGACGTCGATCGCGCCGGCGGGACCGGCAACGGTGAGTACCTGGGTATGCGCGTTCATGGCAGGAAGGCAAAAATCCGGGAACGAATCCGGGAACGAATCGGGAACGAAAGTGGGCGGCGATGGCGGCGGATGCGGTCCGAGCGCGGCGCTCAGCGATCCACCATCAGACGTTCGACCGGCTTGCCGTGGATCAGATGGCTGTCGATGATTTCGTCGATGTCCTGCTCGTCGACGAATGTGTACCAAACGGCCTCCGGGTAGACCACCAGTACCGGGCCGAGTTCACAGCGGTTCAGGCAGCCGGCCTTGTTGATCCGCACCCGGCCCTCGCCGCCGGCGATGCCCAGCTCCTTGCAACGCTTCTTGGCGTATTCCTGCATCGCCTTGGCGTTGTGGTTGGCGCAGCAGTTTTCGCCCGGCTCGCGCTGATTCAGGCAGAAGAAGACGTGGTGCTGGTAGTAGCTGCTCATGCGTGGGAGGGCGTGCGGCACGTGCGGCGGAGCCGCGCGCGGCCTAGTGCCGGTCGGAACGGTGGGAAGCTCGGAATTATACGGCGAGCCGGGGGCCGTTTCGACCGCACGGCGGCGTCTGCGGCGCGGAACCGTGCCAGGTGTTAGCTATGACGCACAGCATTTGCGCCGACGTTCATCGCCACATATTGCGCATGCGCGCCGCCAGATCGACGGCCGGCAGCGACGCGCGCTGTGGGGCCGCATCGACGGGCGGGGGCGGCGGCCAGGCCCGGCTGTGGAAATGCGGCATCACGCGATTGGGCAGGAAGCGCGTGCGCGACGCATAGACGTGGCGATCGCCCATGCCGGGCTGCTGATGCACGTAGAAGCGCTGCGGCACGACGATGTCGAGATGGTCGCGGGCGCGGGTCATCGCGACATAGAGCAGACGGCGCTCTTCCTCGATCTCCTCGGTCGTGCCGGTGGCCAGGTCGGACGGCAGGCAGCCGTCGACCGCGTTCAGCACGTAGACCGCCTTCCACTCCTGGCCCTTGGCCGAATGGATCGTCGACAGGATCAGATAGTCCTCGTCGCGCAGCGGCACGCCCGATTCGTCGCTGGAGGCGTCAGGCGGGTCCAGCGTCAGCTCGGTCAGGAAGCGTTCGCGCGAGCCGTAGGTGGCCGCGATGCGCGCCAGCTGCTGCAGGTCGGCGGCGCGTGCGGCGGCATCGTCGTGCAGGCGTTCCAGGTGCGGCTCGTACCAGCGCAGCACGCGTTCGAAGTCGACCGGCCATGCCGCCGCCGGCGCCATCGCCTCGCGCGCCAGCGCGACCAGTTCCGACCACGTTTCGGCCGCCGCCGGCGGCGCTTCGAACGATTCGAGCGCGAACAGCGGATCGTTGGCCAGCTCCAGCCCGTCCAGCACGCGCGCTGCCGTTTTCGGCCCGACGCCCGGCATCAGCTGCAGCGTGCGAAAGCCCGCCATGCGGTCGCGCGGATTCTCCAGCCAGCGCAGCGCCGCCAGCATGTCCTTGACGTGGGTCGACTCGAGGAATTTGAGGCCGCCGAACTTGACGAACGGGATGTTGCGGCGGACCAGTTCGAGTTCGAGCTGTGCGCTGTGATCGGCGGCGCGAAACAGCACCGCCTGCGCCATCAGCGCCAGCCCTTCCTCGCGCCGCGCGAGGATGCGCTCGACCACGAAGCGGGCCTGCTCGGTCTCGTCGTTGACCACCACCACGCCCGGTTTTTCGGCGCTGGCGCGGTCGGACCACAGGTCCTTGGTGAAACGCTCGGCCGCCAGCCCGATCACCGCGTTGGCGGCGGCCAGGATCGGCTGCGTCGAGCGATAGTTGCGCGACAGCGTGACCTGTCCGGCCGGCGGCGAGAACCGCTGCGGGAAGTCGAGGATATTGCGCACGGTGGCGCCGCGGAACGCGTAGATCGACTGCGCGTCGTCACCGACCACGGTCAGGCCGCGGCCGTCGGGTTTGAGCGCGAGCAGGATCGACGCCTGCAGCGCATTGGTGTCCTGGTATTCGTCGACCAGCACGTGGTCGAAGCGCTCGCCCATGTCGCGCGCCAGCGCCGGCTCGGCCAGCGCCTGCGCCCAGTACAGCAGCAGGTCGTCGTAGTCGAGCACCTGCTGCTTCTGCTTGGCCTCGACATAGCCGGCGAACAGCGCGCGCAGTGCGTCCGCCCACATCGCATAGCGCGGAAACTGCCGCTGCAGCACCTCTTCCAGCGGCAACTGGGTGTTGACCACGCGCGAATAGATCGCCAGGCACGTTTCCTTGCGCGGAAAGCGCGCGTTCTGTGCCGACAGGCCGAGGTCGTGGCGCACCACGTTGATCAGGTCGGCCGAATCGCCGCGGTCGCTGATCGTGAAGGACGGCGACAGGCCCAGCGTTTCGGCATATTCGCGCAACAGGCGCGCGCCGACCGCGTGGAAGGTGCCGGCCCATTGCAGCGCGGCGCGGCCGGGATTGGCCGACGAGGCGGTGCCGTTGCGTTTGGCAAACGCCTGGTCGACGATGCGCTCGACGCGCCGGCCCATCTCGACCGCGGCGCGGCGCGAGAAGGTCAGCAGCAGGATGCGGCGCGGATCGGCGCCGCCCAGCAGCAGATGCGCGACCCGGTGCGCCAGCGTATTGGTCTTGCCCGAGCCCGCGCCGGCGATGATCAGCAGCGGCCGGTCGGTGGCGTGCTCGACCGCTTCGCGCTGCTCGGGGTTGAGCGCGGCGAGATAGTCGGCCGGATCGGCCGGGTCGGCGGGGGCGGCCGGAGCGGAGGCGGGAGCAGGAGCGAGAGCGACGGACACAGGAGCGGGCGAGGGCGAAAAGCGGAAATGTTCGCCGCAGACTGTATATCCATACAGATGTGTTGGGCAAGCGGGGGATTGCCGAAGGGACGTGAAGGGCGCTTTTGCTGTGGTGACGCCCGAGTTGCCCTCTCCCCCGGCCCCTCTCCCGCGAGCGGGCGAGGGGAGCAAACCGGCAGCCTTGCCGAGTGCTTGCGGGGTTCTCCCTCTCCCGCTTGCGGGAGAGGGGCGGGGAGAGGGCAAGGGCGCCGGCATACCGCCACCGACCCTCTCCCTGTCAGCTCATCAAACCGCCTTGCCCAGCGCCTGATCCAGCAGCTTGTGCAGGCTGTCCCATTCCGGCTCGCCCACATAGCGCTTCAGGATGCGGCCGTCCTTGTCCACCACGAAGGTGGTTGGCGTCAGCTGCACGTCGCCGAAGGCCTTGGCCGCCGAGCCGTCCGAGTCGAGCGCGACCTTGAACGGCAGCTGGCGCGTCTCGGTGAAATTGGTCACATACATCGGCGGGTCGTAGCTCATCGCCACCGCGACGAAGTCCAGGCCCTTGTCCTTGAACTGCTGGTAGGTGCGCACCATGTCCGGCATCTCCTTGACGCAGGTGGTGCAGCTGGTGGCCCAGAAGTTGACCATATAGACCTTGCCCTGCAGCTGCGCGGTGCTGACGCGCTCGCCGGACAGCAGCACGAAGGTGGCCTGCGGGGCGTGCCGGGCCGGCGTCAGCGCGCGGTAGCCGAACCAGCCGAGCAGGACCAGCACCAGCAGGCCCACGATCAGCGGCCAGCGCTTGCGCGGCGCGGCGGAGGCGGGACGTTCCGGTTGGGAGGCGGACGAAGTCATGATGGGCCGACCGAAGGAAGGGGGAGAAGCCGCCATTCTAGCGCTGGGGGTGGGGAGGGCGCTGGCGTCATGGTCAGCGTCCGCCGGTCGTCGTCGCGACCGCGGCACGCGCGGTGTCGAGCGACTGTTCCAGATAGGCACCGTAGAAATCGGGCTGCATGCCGCGCAGCGGCGGCGCGGCCGGGCGGCCTCTGCCGTCGAGGAACAGCACCGTCGGCGCGAAGCGGATGCCGTGCGCGCGGGCCCAGGCTCGGGCCGTGGTGACCCGGCCCTCGGCGTCGCGAATCGGCGTGGCGGCGCTCATGTCGAGCTCGCGCGCCGCGATCTGGCCGGCGGCGGCTTGCGGTCCCAGGTAGTTACGCCGTACCGCCTCGCAATAGCCGCAGTTCGGCAGCGTCACCAGCACCACCAGCGGTTCGCCGCGCTGGCTGGCCGCGCGGGTTTCCGCCGCCAGGTCGCTGACCGCCGGCAGATGCGCGGCGCCCGCCGCCTGCGCCGGGGGCGCGGCCAGCGTCAGCAGCAGGCCGGTCAGCAGGGTCAGGGCGGCGCCCCCCCGCCATGCCGCGCCGATGCCGCGTGCCGAAAAGTCCAAAAACATAATGAAATATCGAGATTAGAAAGACACTGCGCCAGTGCCTGATCCCCGATAATAGCGGCTTGGCTGCACCCCTGCCGGGGTGGCCTGCCGTACCCTTTTTCCGACCCGTCTTTCCCCGACTTTCGATGTCTCGCCTTTCGTTCCTCCGCCGGCCGGCCCGGTGTTGCGCCGGCCTGGCGGTGGCCGCGCTGCTCGCCTGCTCGCCGCGCTACGACTGGCGCACGATCCAGTCCAACGAGGGCGGGTACGCCGCGCTCTATCCGGGCAAGCCGACCAGCGCCGCGCGCGATGTCGCCATTGCCGGCCGCAAGTTGCCGATGACGATGGAGGCGGCGCGCGTCGACGAGACGCTGTTCGCGGTCGGGGTGGTCAGCCTCCCGGGCGACGACGCGGCGCTGCGCGCGGAGGCGTTGTCGGCGATGCAGACCGGTCTGCTCGCCAATCTGGGCAACGCGCCGACCGAGCCGGTGCAGACGCGCGCGGTCACCGTGATGTCGTCGGCCCAGCCGCCGGTGGCGCTGCCCGGGATCGAGATCCGGGTGGCCGGCGTCTCGCCGCAGGACAAGACGCCGCGCCGGCTGACCGCGCGGCTGGTCGCCAAGGGCAGCAAGGTCTACCAGGCGGTCGTGCTAGAGGCCGGCGATGCCGCGCGCGACCAGCGCCAGGCCGAGCAGGTCGAGCAGTTCCTGGCCGGCTTCCATCCGTTCTGATGCGTTCCCGTACCGGCCCGCGCAGCAGCCGTCCCGGCTTGTCCATGCGTCCGTCCTCGCTGCTGCGCCGCGGCGAGGGGGCGCTGGTGTTCGTCTGCTTCGCCGCGGCCTACGTGCTGTCGTACGGACTGCGCACCATCAACGCGGTGATCGCGCCCGAGCTGATCGCCGACATGCGGCTGTCGAACGCCGACCTGGGCCTGCTGTCGTCGGCCTACTTTCTGGCCTTCGCCGCGATGCAGCTGCCGGTCGGCCAGTGGCTGGACCGGCGCGGCGTGCGGCGCGTCGAAACCGTGCTGTTGCTGATCGCCGCCCTCGGCGCGCTGGTGTTTGCCCTGGCCGGCTCCGCGGCGAGCCTGTGGCTGGGGCGGGCGCTGATCGGCGCCGGCGTGTCGGCCTGCCTGATGGCTTCCTACACCGCCTATCGCCGCTGGTTTCCGACCGCGCGGCAGAGCCAGCTGTCGGTCTGGATGCTGGTCGCCGGCAGCGGCGGCGCGCTGATGACGACGCTGCCGGTGCAGGCGGTGCTGCCATGGCTCGGCTGGCGCGGCGTGTTCCTGGTGATGGCCGGCCTGCTGCTGGTGTCGGCGCTCGCGCTGTATCGGGGCCTCGCGCGGGTCGAGCGGCGCAGTGCGCGGCTGGCGCGCGGCGCCGAGCGGACCAGGGCGTTCGTCGACAGCGCGGACGGCCTTCACGACACGCCCGCGCTGCCGACCGGCGAGATGGCCGGCGGCTATCGCGCGCTGCTGCGCCATCCGGCCTTCGTCCGCGTGCTGCCTTTCGGCCTGCTGAATCAGGCGGGCTTCATGGCGGTGCAGACGTTGTGGGTCGGCCCGTGGCTGGTCGACGTGCTCGGCTTCGCGCCGGACCGCAGCGCGCAGATCCTGTTCCTGTTCAATATCGCGCTGCTGTCCGGCTATCTGCTGCTGGGCTGGCTGGCGCCGCGGCGCGCGCGCGACCCGGTCGAGTCCGCGCGGCTGGTGATGATCGGCGCCGGGCTGACGCTGGTGCTGCAGGCGGCGATCGTCGCCTGGACCGCGCCGGCGGCCTGGCTGCTGTGGCCGCTGCTCGCGATGTGCGCGAGCACGCTGTCGCTGATCCTCAGCACGCTGAGCCTGGCGTTTCCCGCCGAGGTGGCGGGGCGCGCCAATACCACCTACAACCTGCTGGTGTTCGGCGGCAGCTTCCTGATCCAGTGGGGGCTGGGCGTGGCGATCGACCTGTTCCGCGGGGCCGGGCTGCCGCAGGCCGACGCCTTCCGCGCGGCGCTGGGCGGCCTGCTGGCGCTGCAGCTGGCCGGGTATCTGTGGTATGCGCTGGTGCCGCGGCTGTGGCGGCGGGCCGCGGTCTGAGCGTCGCCGATTGAATCTGGAAAAACAGGAAGGGAGCAAATCATGCGTTGGGAAATCTGGCTCGCCTATTTCGCGGCCTGCTGGGCGATCGCCGTCTCCCCGGGCTCGGGGGCCGTGCTATCGATGAGCCACGGGCTGTCCTATGGGCTGCGCAAGACCACCACGACGATCCTCGGCCTGCAGACCGGGCTGCTGATCGTGCTGCTGGTCGCCGGCGGCGGGCTCGGTGCGCTGCTGATCGCGTCCGAGCATGCCTTCGCGGCGGTCAAGACGATCGGCGCGCTGTACCTGATCTATCTGGGCGTACAGCAATGGCGGGCACGCGTCGAGCTGGAGCCGGCCGAAGCGAACGGCGAGGGCAAGGCCGCGAGCGGCATCCGCGTGGCCGCGATGAGTCCGCGCCGGCGTTTTGCCACCGGCCTGCTGACCAATGTCACCAACCCGAAGGGCATCGTGTTCATGGTCGCGGTGCTGCCGCAGTTCATCGATGCAGCGCGGCCGCTGGCGCCGCAGCTGGCGATCCTCGCCGTGACGATGTGCGCGGTCGACCTGATCGTGATGCATGGCTACGCGCTGCTGGCCTCGCGCATGCAGGGGCTGTTCCGCGACGCGCGCGCGATGCGCTGGCAGAACCGCGTGTTCGGCAGCGTGCTGATGGCGGTCGGCGCCGCGCTGTTCTTCGTGCGGCGCCAGCCGGGCTGAGCGATGTCGGAGGGAGCCGGCTGGCGATCCCCGGGCCGGTTTGCTTCAATGGTGGTTACCTCGCCCCCTGGAGCCACCGATGCCGCGCCGCGCCGACCATACCGTTCCACCGATAGAAGACCCGCCCCCGCCCGGCGTGCCGCCGGATCATCCGCCGATCGAGGACGAGCCCGAACCGCCGGGCGAGCCTCCCGAGGCGCGCAGGTTTGATTGACAGCAACGCGCCGCCACCCCGCCGGTTTGCTCCCCTCTCCCACAAGCGGGAGAGGGGAGCCGATGACCACCGTGAGTCGCTAAACCGGGCGCAGCACCCGCCGGTACTGCACGGCCTCTGCCGCATGCGCCGCGTCGATGACGTCCGCGCCGCCCAGATCCGCAATGGTGCGCGCCACCTTAAGCACGCGAAAGTAGGACCGCGCCGACCAGCCCAGCCGCGCCATCGCCGCGCGCAGCAGCCCCTGCGCCTGCTCGTCCAGCGGGCAATGCCGGTCGATCTGCTGTCCCGCCAGTTCCCCGTTGGGTTTGCCCTGCCGTTCCAGCTGCCGCGCCCGGGCCGTCAGCACGCGCGCTCGGATCGCCGCGCTGTCCTCGCCGGGCGGACCGTCCAGCGTCTCCTGCTGGCTTTGCGCCGGCACCTCGATCTGCAGGTCGATCCGGTCCAGCAGCGGCCCGGACAGCCGCGACTGGTAGCGCTGGACCTGGTCGGGCGTGCAGCGGCAGGCGCGGGTCGGATGGCCCTGGTAGCCGCAAGGGCAGGGGTTCATCGCCGCGACGAACTGGAAGCGCGCCGGAAATTCTGCCTGCCGCGCCGCGCGCGAGATCGTGATGCGGCCAGACTCGAGCGGCTCGCGCAGGACCTCGAGCACGCGCCGTTCGAACTCCGGCAGCTCGTCCAGGAACAACACGCCGTGATGCGCCAGCGAGATCTCGCCGGGGCGCGGATCGCCGCCGCCGCCGACCAGCGCCGCCGCCGAGGCGGTATGGTGCGGCGCGCGGAACGGCCGGCGGCCCCAGCGCTCGGCCTGGAAGCCGGCTCCGGTCAGGCTCAGCACCGCGGCGGATTCGAGCGCCTCCTGCAGCGTCATCGGCGGCAGCAGCCCGGGGAAGCGCTGCGCCAGCATCGACTTGCCGGTGCCTGGCGGGCCGATCAGCAAGGCCGAATGTTGGCCGGCGGCAGCGACCTCCATCGCGCGCCGGGCTTGTGCCTGGCCGCGAACGTCGCGCATGTCCGGCATGCCGGCCAGCGTGCCGCCGGAAGGAGCCGACGCGACCGGCCGGGCGCGCGCCAGCGGCGGACCGGTGCGGGCCAGGTGCGCGCAGACCTCCGGCAATGAGGCGGCCGCCAGCACGGTAACCGAGTCGACCAGCGCGGCCTCCGCGCCGTTGCCGGCCGCCACCACGAAGCTGCGTGGCGCGCCGCCCGCTGCGCCGGCGTGATCGCGCGCCAGCCCCATCGCCATCGCCAGCGCGCCGCGCACCGGCCGCAGCGCGCCCGACAGCGACAGTTCCGCGGCGAATTCGTAGCCCTCCAGCGCCGGTGCCGGGATCTGGCCGCTGGCGGCGAGGATGCCCAGCGCGATGGCCAGGTCGAAGCGGCCCGATTCCTTGGGCAGATCGGCCGGCGCCAGATTGACGGTGATGCGGCGGTTCGGGAATTCGAAGCCGCAGTTCAGGATCGCCGCGCGCACGCGCTCGCGGCTCTCGCGTACCTCGGTCTCCGCCAGCCCGACGATGGCGAAGGCCGGCAAACCGTTGGCCAGATGGGTTTCGACCGAGACCGGCGGCGCGTCGATGCCGGTCAGTGCGCGGCTGCGCAGGACGGCGAGGTGCATGGAGGCGATCCGGGGAAAAGGGAGAAAGGAGAGGGGGGAACGGCGTTCCGGCATGTCACCGATCTATTAACGCCGCCGTAAACGCAGAAGGCCGCCGGTTGCCCGGCGGCCTTCGCGCGGTGTGGGTCTGCCTGGGTCAGCCAGCCAGCCCCGGGTTGGTCGGCCCGGTGCCCGGCTCGGGCGTGGTCGAGCCCGGTACCGACGTGGCCGAAGCCGCCGAGCCCGGCGTGCCGACGCCGGCGGTGCCGACCGTGGCCGGCCCCACGCCAGCGGTCCCCGTCATGCCGGCGCGCCGTTCCAGATCGGCGACGCGCATTTCCAGTTCCTCGAGCCGCGCCCGCGTGCGGGCCAGCACCTGCGACTGCACGTCGAATTCCTCGCGCGTGACCAGATCGAGCTTGGCAAAGCCCTGGGTCATCATGCTGCGCACGTTCTTTTCGATGTCCTTGGCGGGCGAATTGCGCAGGACCTCGCTGACCTTGCTCTGCAGGTCGTTGAAGAGATCGGTCGGTTTCATCGTTTCTCCTTCTGCACCGTCGGGGTGCATCGATCGGGGGCGGCGGGGGCGACCGGACGGGCGCATCTGCACGTTATCGGTGCAGCGCGCGCCCGTGGCGGCGGCCGGCACCAGCCGGTGGCATGGGCCGATTATGGCCCGTGAAGCGCGCGGGGAAAAGCGGCTTCGACCTGGCGGACACAGCATTTAACCCGGCACGGCCCGTGCGGCCCCGTGTGGCGGGCTTTCTGAAGGCAGATTGAAACCGTCCTGCGACCGGCGCCACGCGCGCGTCGCCGCGGCAGTCGATGCGCGTCCGCGGCCCTCCTCATCCTGGCATGGCAGTTGCAGTATCCGGCTGACAAAGAAGTCCCGAGCCCAAAGGAAAAGGAGAAGAAATCCATGAAGACGCTGGCCCTCGCCATCGGCGCGCTGACGCTGTGCGGTTCCGCCACCACCGCGCTGGCGCAGAGCGCGCCCGCGACCGCCGAAGCGGCCTCGCCGCATACGTTCACGGCGAACGTGACGCTGGCCTCCGAATACCGCTACCGCGGCATCATGCAGACCAATCGCCGGCCGGCGATCCAGGGCGGCTTCGACTACAGCCATGTGAGCGGCTTCTACGCGGGCAACTGGAATTCGAGCATCAGCTGGCTGAACGACAGCAACGACGAGGTGTCGGCGCCGATCGAGATGGATTTCTACGCCGGCTTCAAGAACACCTTCGGCGACGGCAAGTGGAACTACGACGTCGGCGTGCTGCAGTACTACTACCCCGGCGACTATCCGGCCAACTTCACGCGGCCGTACACCACCGAGATCTACGCGGGCATCGGCTACGGTCCGGTGTTCCTCAAGTACTCGTACGCGCCGACCAATCTGTTCGGCTTCTACGACAGCAAGAACAGCTGGTACGTCGACCTGGCGGCCAATGTGCCGCTGGAATTCTGGGGCCTGACGCTGAACGCGCACGTCGGCTACCAGAAGGTGCAGAACGTGGCGGACGCCTCGTACACCGACTGGAAGCTCGGCCTGACCAAGGACCTGGGCAACGGCTTCTCGGCGGCGGTCGCGTACATCGACACCAATGCGAAGCGCGGCGTCTACACCAACACCTCCGGCCGCTACATGGGCAAGGCCACGGTGGTCGCGACGCTCACCAAGACTTTCTAAACAGAAACAGGATCAGCACGAGCGGGTGCCCCGGTCGCAACGGGGCTGCGCTGTCAGGAGAACACGGATGAAACTGATCATCGCCGTCATCAAGCCGTTCAAGCTCGACGAGGTGCGCGAGGCGCTCTCGGATGTGGGCGTGTCCGGCATCACCGTCACCGAGGTCAAGGGCTTCGGTCGGCAGAAGGGCCATACCGAGCTGTATCGCGGCGCCGAATACATCGTCGACTTCCTGCCCAAGGTCAAGATCGAGGTGGCGGTGCCCGACGACGTGGTCGATCGCGCCATCGAGGCGATCGAGAAGTCGGCCCGCACCGGGAAGATCGGCGACGGCAAGATCTTCGTCGCGCCGATCGAGCAGGTCATCCGGATCCGTACCGGGGAGACCGGCGGCGACGCCCTGTAACGGCACGCCGACGCGAACACACGAGCCACACAAGCGCCACACAAGCGCGAACAGAGCGACAAGAGGGTATGCAGATGACTAGCTGGTTCAAACGATTGCTGACTGCCGGCGCCATGGCGCTGGCGCTGGGCACGGCGGGCATGGCCCTGTCGGGCCCGGCCGCGGCGCAGGACAAGCCCGCCGCCGAGGCTTCGGCCGCCGTCACGGCGCCGGCCGCCCCGGCTGCCGCAACCGCCGCCCCGGCAGCGGCCCCCGCGCCGGCCGCGGAAGCCGCGGCGCCGGCCGCCGCGCCGACGCCGAACAAGGGCGATGTCGCCTGGCTGCTGATGTGCACGGCCTTCGTGATCCTGATGACGCTGCCGGGCCTGGCGCTGTTCTACGGCGGCCTGGTCCGTTCGAAGAACATGCTGTCGGTGCTGATGCAGTGCCTGGTGATCTTCTCGCTGGTCGCGCTGCTGTGGGCCATCTACGGCTACAGCTTCGCCTTCACCGAGGGCAACGCCTTCTTCGGCGGCACCGATCGGCTGTTCATGAAGGGCCTGACCCCGGAAGCGGTCACGGCGACCTTCAGCAAGGGCGTGGTGATTCCGGAGCTGGGCTTCTTCGCCTTCCAGTGCGCGTTCGCCGCGATCACCTGCAGCCTGATCATCGGCGCCTTCGCCGAACGGGCGCGCTTCTCGGCGGTGCTGGTGTTCATCGTGCTGTGGTTCACCTTCGCCTACATCCCGATGGCCCATATGGTCTGGTTCTGGCCGGGTCCGGATGCGTACACCGATGCGGCGGCGGCCGAAGCGGCCACGGCCAAGGCCGGCTGGCTGTTCCAGAAGGGCGCGCTCGACTACGCCGGCGGTACCGTGGTGCATATCAACGCCGCGGTGGCGGGTCTGGTCGGTGCCTACATGTTCGGCAAGCGCATCGGTTTCGGCCGCGAGGCGCTGCGCCCGCACAGCCTGACCTTCACGATGGTGGGCGCCTCGCTGCTGTGGTTCGGCTGGTTCGGCTTCAACGCCGGCTCGGGCCTGGAAGCGAACGGCGGCGCCGCGCTGGCCTTCGTCAACACGCTGCTGGCGACCTGTGCCGCGGTGCTGGCGTGGACCTTCGGCGAGTGGATCACCAAGGGCAAGCCGTCGATGCTGGGCGGTGCGTCGGGCGCGGTCGCCGGCCTGGTGGCGATCACCCCGGCAGCGGGCTTCGTCGGCCCGATGGGCTCCATCGTGATGGGCCTGGTGGCCGGCCTGCTGTGCCTGTGGGGCGTGACCGGCCTGAAGCGGATGCTCGGCGCGGACGATTCGCTCGACGTGTTCGGCGTGCACGGCGTCGGCGGCATCGCCGGGGCGATCCTGACCGGCGTGTTTGCGGCGCCGAGCCTGGGCGGTGTCGGCATCTACGACTACGTCGCCAACAAGGTATCGGACAACTATTCGATCGCCAGCCAGGTCTGGGTGCAGACCGAAGGCGTGCTGACCACCGTGGTGTGGTCGGCGGTGGTGGCCTTCGTCGCCTTCAAGCTGGTGGACCTGCTGATCGGCCTGCGCGTGCCCGAGGACGAGGAGCGCGAAGGTCTGGACATTACTTCGCACGGCGAGACCGCCTACGAGGCCTGATCGGAACGAACGCGCGATGCGGGGCCCCACGGCTTGCCGCCCCCGCATCGGCAACGGTGTTGTGCTGGAGAGCTGATTGGGAATCTTCTCTCAGGAGTTTTGCCCGGCCGCGTGCCGGGCTTTTTTATTGGCCGGCCGCCCGCAAAGCCAGCGCCGGCGCGGGATACCGGGCAGATAGGCAAGCACTGTTCGCCATCCGCTTAAATCCGAATTCAAAATCCTTCATTTGTGTTAAGGACAGCACCCGCATAGAGTGCAGGTGAGGCAGTTTCCTCCACCTGCAGAACGCTCCCCGTATCTGTCAGGCCACTTGAAACGCGGCGATGCCGCGTTTTTTTTTGCCCTGAAGACGGCGCTCCTCGCGCTCTTTGAAATCGGCGGCCCATCCCCATATTGTTAGCCCAAGGCGGAAACGATCGGACATTGACCGGTCCCGCCGGCATTGGCATGCGAACTGCATGCAATTGGCCGTTCCTCTACAATCGGGGCGGACGATAAAGACGATCAATAGGATGGATATGGTCCCGCACCTCATCACCGCGCTGAACGGCCCGCTGCTCGAACTGGAAAAGAAGATACTGGACGCCACCCCGTCCATCGAGCGGTGGTTCCGTCTGGAATGGCAGGAGCATACCCCTCCGTTCTACTGTTCGGTCGATCTGCGCAATGCCGGCTTCAAGCTGGCCCCGGTCGATACCAACCTGTTCCCCGGCGGTTTCAACAATCTGGCGCCCGAAATGCTGCCGCTGGCCGTGCAGGCCGCGATGGCGGCGATCGAGAAGATCTGCCCGGATGCCAAGAACCTGCTGCTGATCCCCGAGCGCCATACCCGCAACATGTTCTATCTGCAGAACGTGGCGCGGCTGTCGCTGATCATGCGCCAGGCCGGCCTCAATGTCCGGCTGGGCTCGCTGTCCGAGGACATCACCGAACCGACCCCGATCGAGCTGCCCGACGGCCAGACCCTGGTGGTCGAGCCGCTGACCCGGCTGGGTACCAAGGACCGCCGGCTGGGCCTGAAAGACTTCGACCCCTGTTCGATCCTGCTGAACAACGACCTGTCGGCCGGCGTGCCGCCGATCCTGGAAAACATCAACGAGCAGTACGTGCTGCCGCCGCTGCACGCGGGCTGGTCGACGCGGCGCAAGTCCTCGCACTTCTCGGCCTACGACGAGGTGGCCAAGAAGTTCGCCAAGCTGATCGACATCGACCAGTGGATGATCAATCCGTATTTCGCCAAGGTCGGCGGCATCGACTTCCATGAGCGGGTCGGCGAGGACGCGCTGGCGGACGCGGTCGAGGGCGTGCTCAAGAAGATCGCCAAGAAGTACCGCGAGTACGGCATCAAGGAAACGCCGTACGTCGTGGTCAAGGCCGATGCCGGCACCTATGGCATGGGCGTGATGACGGTGCGCGATCCGGCGGAGGTCAAGGGCCTGAACCGCAAGGAACGCAACAAGATGAGCGTCGTCAAGGAAGGCCTCGAGGTCAACGACGTGATCATCCAGGAAGGCGTGCATACCTTCGAGAAGGTCAACGAGGCGGTGGCCGAGCCGGTGGTCTACATGATCGACCGCTACGTCGTTGGCGGCTTCTACCGGGTGCATACCGGCCGCGGCGTCGACGAGAACCTGAACGCGCCGGGCATGCATTTCGTGCCGCTGGCGTTTGCGCCGAACAGCATTCCCGACACCCATGCGAAGCCGGGTGCCGCGGTGCCGAACCGGTTCTACATGTATGGCGTGGTGGCGCGGCTGGCCTTGCTGGCGGCCTCGCTGGAACTGGAAAAGACCGACCCCAATCCGATCCTCTGATCGCCCGCCCCGGCGCCGGGGCGCTGCCAACGGGACCATCAACCGGAACACGCCAGCATGCGCATTCTGTTCATTACCGATCCGCTCGAGACCTTCAAGACCTACAAGGACTCCACCTACGCGATGATGACCGAGGCCGCCTCGCGCGGCCACGAGCTGTTCTTCTGCCTGCAGTCGCAGCTGTCGCTGGTCGGTGGTGCCGTCGAGGCGGTGGCGCAGCGGCTGCATCTGACGGGCGCCGGCGATGATCACGGCCACGATCACCCTGCCTGGTTCCGCCTCGATGCCGCCGCCGCGATGCCGGTGCCGTCGTTCGACGCGGTGCTGATGCGCAAGGACCCGCCGTTCGACATGGAATACGTGACCAGCACCTGGCTGCTGGAACTGGCCGAGTCGCAGGGCGCCAACGTCTTCAACAAGCCGCAGGCGATCCGCGACCATTCCGAGAAGGTGGCGATCGCGCAGTTCCCGCAGTTCATCACGCCCACGCTGGTCACGCGCGATGCCGCCCGGATCCGCGCCTTCCACGCCGAGCATCGCGACATCATCGTCAAGCCGCTGGACGGCATGGGCGGCATGGGCGTGTTCCGCGTCGGTGCCGACGGCATGAACCTGGGCGCGATCATCGAAACGCTGGGCGCGAACGGCGTGCGTACGTTGATGGCGCAGCGCTATATCCCGGCGATCAAGGACGGCGACAAGCGCATCCTGCTGATCGGCGGCGAGCCGGTGCCGTACGCGCTGGCGCGGGTGCCGATGGCCGGCGAGGTGCGCGGCAATCTGGCGGTGGGGGGCACGGGCCGCGCCCAGCCGTTGTCCGAACGCGACCGCGAGATCGCGCAGACGCTGGCGCCGGTGCTGTGGCAGCGCGGCCTGCTGCTGGTCGGGCTCGACGCGATCGGCGACTACCTGACCGAGGTCAACGTGACCAGCCCGACCTGCTTCCAGGAGATCATGCAGCAGACCGGTTTCCCGGTTGCCGGCATGTTCATCGACGCACTGGAGCGGGCGGTCGCAGCGCGCGCCGCTGCGAAGGGCGCCTGAGCGTCGGCGCCTGCGCGCTCCAGCACACTGCGCGCGGCGTCGCCGTTACCCCGCCTGCTACAATCGCGCCAATCCACAGGATTCACCATCATGGCAGGCATTCTGATCATCGCGCACGCGCCGCTCGCTTCCGCGCTGCGGGACTGCGCCGCGCATGTCTATTGCGGCGAGCCGAAGCGGCTCGAGGCGATCGACGTCGCTCCCGATGCGGAGCCGGCGGCCGTGCTGGCCGAGGCGCGGCGGTGCCTCGCCTCGGTGATCGAAGACAATGGGGCGCTGGTGCTGACCGACATCTTCGGCGCCACCCCCGCCAATATCGCCGCCCGGCTGGCCGAGCCGGGCCGGATCAAGGTGCTCGCCGGCGTCAATCTGCCGATGCTCGTGCGGGCGATCTGCTACCGCTCCGAAAAGCTGGACCAGCTCGCCACCAAGGCGCTCGCCGGCGGCTCGCAGGGCGTGCTGCAGATCGGCTCGACCACCGTACAGAACCAGATCGCCAACCACCCCGACAAGTATGCTGCAGAGGGACGTCACCATCATCAATAAGCTCGGGCTGCATGCCCGCGCCTCCGCCAAGCTCACGCAACTGGCGGGCAGTTTTGTCAGTCAGGTCAGAATGTCGCGCAACGGGCGCCAGGTCGACGCCAAGAGCATCATGGGTGTGATGATGCTGGCCGCGGGCATTGGCTCGACGGTCACGATCGAGACCGAGGGACCCGACGAGCAGGAGGCGATGGACGCGCTGACCGCGCTGATCGCCAATCGGTTCGGCGAGGGAGAATGAGGGCGCAGGCCCTGTCCGGATTTCACCAACGTTCCTGAACGGAGCGGTTCATGCCATTCGCCCTGCACGGCATCCCAGTCTCGCGCGGCGTAGCGATCGGGCGCGCCCACCTGCTGGCGCCCGCCGCGCTCGACGTGTCCCATTACCTGGTCGACGAAGACCGGCTCGAGGACGAGGTGCAGCGCCTGCGCAACGCGCGGGCCGCGGTGCGGGCCGAACTGGCGGCGCTCAAGCGCGACCTGCCGCGCGATGCGCCGGAGGAGATGGGCGCCTTTCTCGACGTGCACGCGATGATTCTCGACGACGAGATGCTGTCGCGCGAGGCCGAGAGGCTGGTCCGCGAGCGCCGCTACAACGCCGAATGGGCGTTGACGACGCGGCTCGAGGATCTGATGCGCCAGTTCGACGAGATCGAGGACGAGTACCTGCGCGAGCGCAAGGCCGATATCGAGCAGGTGGTCGAGCGGATCCTGAAGGTGCTGGCCGGCGCGCCGGTACTGACGCCGGCGCCGGTGCCCGCGATCGCGGCCGACGGCCAGCCGGCGCCGGGGGTCATCGTGGTCGCCCACGACATCTCGCCGGCGGACATGCTGCAGTTCCGCCATACCGTGTTCCACGGCTTCGTCACCGACCTGGGCGGGCGCACCTCGCATACCGCGATCGTCGCGCGCAGCCTCGACATTCCGGCCGCGGTCGGCGTGCAGAACGCCAGCGAGCTGATCCGTCAGGACGACTGGATCATCATCGACGGCGATGCCGGGCTGGTGATCGTCGATCCGACGCCGATCATTCTCGAGGAGTACCGGCACCGGCAGAGCGAGCGGGCGCTGGAGAACAAGCGGCTGCAGCGGCTGCGGCATACCCCGGCGGTGACGCTGGACGGCATCGAGATCGATCTGCTGGCCAATATCGAGATGGCCGAGGACGCCTCCGCCGCGCTGGCAGCAGGCGCGGTGGGCGTGGGCCTGTTCCGCTCCGAATTCCTGTTCATGAACCGGCGCGGCGAACTGCCCGGCGAGGACGAGCAGTTCGAGGCCTACCGCGCCGCGGTCGAGGCGATGCGCGGGATGCCGGTGACCATCCGCACCATCGACATCGGCGCCGACAAGCCGCTGCTGGATTTTCGCGACGGGCGCGACGGCCGCGGCGAGGAATACGAGACCGCGCTGAATCCGGCGCTGGGTTTGCGCGCGATCCGCTGGTCGCTGTCCGAGCCGGCGATGTTCCTGACCCAGCTGCGCGCGCTGCTGCGCGCCTCGGCCTTCGGACCGGTGCAGCTGCTGTTCCCGATGCTGGCGCATGCGCGCGAGATCGACCAGACGCTGGAGCTGCTGGCGCGCGCCAAGCACGAGCTCGATCAGCGCGGGGTCGCCTACGACCCGAATCTGAAGGTCGGCGCGATGATCGAGATCCCGGCCGCGGTGCTGCTGCTGCCGCTGTTCCTGCGGCGCATGGACTTCCTGTCGATCGGCACCAATGACCTGATCCAGTACACGCTGGCAATCGACCGCGCCGACAACGCGGTCGCGCATCTGTATGACCCGCTGCATCCCGCCGTGCTGCAGCTGATCGCCCGGACCATCCGCGAGGCCAACCACGCCGGCGTGCCGGTCGCCGTCTGCGGCGAGATGGCGGGCGACCCGGCGATGACCCGGCTGCTGCTCGGCATGGGCCTGCGCGAGTTCTCGATGCATCCGGCCCAGCTGCTGCGCGTCAAGCAGGAGATCCTGCATGCCGACTGCGGGCGGCTGGAGGGCCTGGTCGAGCAGGTGCTGTGCGCGTACGAGCCGGAAGAGGCCGCGGCCGCGCTGGCCAGACTGTCGCAACCCTGAAACCGGCGGGGTTATAGGGCGGCGTATTTATGCTTCGTGCGTCTCTTCTGTTTCTGGGAGGTGATGCGGTAAGCCCTTGATTTCGCAGCAAAGTGATGCCGATTCCCTTTAGTGTTTCTGTTTCTTAATGGGAATTGTTATCATTTTTGATCTCTGTTATTCTGCCTCCACCAGTCAGGACATGCCGGTGTCCGCGCTGCCCCAAGGAGGCTTTGTGTACGTCTGCATCTGCAACCAGGTAACCGATCGCGAGATTCATGGCGCCGTCCAGCTGGGCGTCTCCACGCTCGACGAGCTGGCCGAAACGCTCGGCGTCGGCACTTGCTGCGGCCGCTGCCGTGATTGCGCGCAGCAGGTCCTTGCCGAGGGCGTTGCAGCGTCCTGCCACAGCGCCTCCGCCGTGACGGCCCAGACCGTCCACGTCGTCCAGTTTTCCTCCTGTTCCTCGTCGGGACCGCGTGCCATAATGGACACACGGGACCCGGCAGTCGCGAACGACCAGCAAACCGAGCTGGTTGCCTGAACACGCTGGCCGATCGCAGAGCGGCGATCGGCGCGTGTCTTCGTCGTTTTCCTCTGACTGCACGCGGCGCAACCAGCGCCGCGTCGTGTTTTTGCGGGCCCGTAGCAATTAGGAGCCCCCATGAAAGGTGACAAGAAGGTCATCCAGTATCTGAACGCGCAGCTCACCAACGAGCTGACCGCGGTCAACCAGTATTTCCTGCACGCCCGTATGTATCGCCACTGGGGCCTGAAAAAGCTCGGCGACGTGGAGTACAAGGAATCGATCGGCGAAATGAAGCATGCCGACCGGCTGATCGACCGCATTCTGATGCTCGACGGACTGCCCAACCTGCAGGACCTGCACAAGCTGCTGATCGGCGAAGACACGCCCGAGATGCTCAAGTGTGACCTGAAGCTGGAGCAGACCGCTCACGTGACGGTCAAGGAAGGCATCGCCTACTGCGAATCGGTCGGCGACTATGTCAGCCGCGAGATTCTGGTCGACATCCTGACCGATACCGAAGAGCACATCGAGTATCTGGAAACCCAGCTGGATCTGATCGACAAGGTCGGCCTGCAGAACTATCTGCAATCGCAGATGGAGCCGGGCGAGCAGTAAGCCCGGCCGCGGCAGGACCCGCAAGGCCCCGCGACGCCAGTTTCCGGGCCAGGCGGTCGTCAGCGGCGCCTCACCGAGCCGCCCGCCGCCGCGCGCTTCGCGGCTTGAATCCCTCTCATTCCCATTCGGTTTCTCATCTCCGGTCCCGACTTGCCGGTCCATTGCCGGTCACCGATCTTCAGCACTGCCGCCCCCTCCGCGGTCCGATCTTCCAGCGAGGACACCTTCATGCCGGAACCCATCCGATTGACGCAATACAGCCACGGCGCCGGCTGCGGCTGCAAGATTTCGCCGCAGGTGCTCGACGTGATCCTGGCCGGCAGCGGGCCGCAGCATCTCGATCCGCGGCTGTGGGTCGGCAATGCCTCGCGCGACGACGCGGCGGTCTACGCGATCGATGGCACCGACGATGGCCGCGCGCTGGTGTCGACCACCGACTTCTTCATGCCGGTGGTCGACGACCCCTTCGACTTCGGCCGCATCGCGGCCACCAATGCGATCAGCGACGTCTATGCGATGGGCGGCGATCCGCTGCTCGCGATCGCGATCCTGGGCTGGCCCGTCAATGTGCTGCCGCCCGAGGTCGCGCGCGAAGTGGTGGCCGGCGGGCGGCGCGCCTGCGACGAGGCCGGCATCGCGTTGGCCGGCGGACATTCGATCGACGCGCCCGAGCCGATTTTCGGGCTGGCCGTGACCGGCATCGTCGAGCGTGCACATCTGAAGCGCAACGACACCGCGCGCGCCGGTTGCCGGCTGTATCTGACCAAGCCGCTGGGCATCGGCGTGCTGACCACCGCCGGCAAACAGGGCAAGCTGCGCGACGAGCATAGCCGGCTGGCGACCGACTGGATGTGCCGCCCGAACCGTCTCGGCAGCCGCTTCGGCCGGCTGGAAGCGGTGCGCGCGATGACCGACGTGACCGGCTTCGGCCTGCTCGGCCATCTGGTGGAAATGGCGGACGGCAGCGGGCTCACCGCGCGGCTGGACCATGCCGCGGTGCCGCTGCTGCCGGGCGTGCGCGAGTACGTCGCGGCCGGCTGCGTGCCCGGCGGCACCCAGCGCAACTTCGCCAGCTACGGGCACCGCATTGCCTGTGTCGATGGCGAACTCGATGCGGCACGGCGCGCCGTGCTGTGCGACCCGCAGACCAGCGGGGGGCTGCTGGTCGCGGTCGAGCCCGCGGGCGAAGCGAAATTCCTTGCCGTCGCGGCGGAGTGCGGCCTCACGCTCGAATGCATCGGCGAGATGACCGAGCGCGGCGATCACGCGGTGATGGTGTGCTGATGGACAGTCTGCCTGCGTCAGCGGCGGTGACCGCCCGGCCGGACAGCGCCGACTATCGCGCGCTGCTGCTGTCCGGCGTGCCGATGCTGGACGTGCGCGCGCCGGCCGAGTTCGCGCGCGGCGCCTTTCCGGGCGCGGTCAATCTGCCGCTGATGGACGACGACGAACGCCACCGCGTCGGCTGCCGCTACAAGGAGGAAGGCCAGCAGGCAGCGATTGAACTCGGCCACACGCTGGTCGGCGGCGAGGTCAAGGCGAGGCGAGTGGCCGCCTGGGCCGAGTTCGCGCGGCGCCATCCCGACGGCTATCTGTACTGCTTCCGCGGCGGGCTGCGCTCGCAGATCTCGCAGCAATGGCTGCGCGAGGCCGGCATCGACTATCCGCGCGTGATCGGCGGCTACAAGGCGATGCGGACCTTCCTGATCGACACGCTCGATGCCGCCGTGACCGAATGCGACTGGCTGGTGCTGGGCGGGCTGACCGGCAGCGGCAAGACCGCGCTCTTGGCCGAGCTCGACAACGGCGTCGATCTCGAAGCCCATGCGGCGCATCGCGGCTCCAGCTTCGGGCGCCGCGCGCGTCCGCAGCCGACCCAGATCGATTTCGAGAACGGGCTGGCCATCGATCTGCTGCGGCGGCGCGCGGCCGGCGCCGCCGCGCTGGTGGTCGAGGACGAGGGCCGATTCATCGGCAGCCGCGACGTGCCGCCGCGCCTGTACGCCCGCATGCAGGCAAGCCCGCTGGTCTGGCTCGACGAACCGTTCGAGGCGCGCGTCGAACGCGTGCTGCAGGACTACGTGGTCGATCTGGCGGCGGAATTCATCGCCGCGCATGGCGCGGACAAGGGCTTCGAGGCGTTCTCGGAACGGATGCGCGACGCGCTGGCCGGCATCGCGCGCCGGCTTGGCGGGGCACGCTACCAGCGCCTGGCCGCGCTGCTCGCGCATGCATTGCAACGCCAGGCACAGAGCGGCGAGGTCGACGAGCACCGCCTCTGGATCGCGGTGCTGCTGCGCCATTACTACGACCCGATGTACGACTACCAGCGCGAGGCCAGGGAGAGCCGCATCGCCTTTCGCGGCGATCGCGCGGCGGTACGGGAATATTTGCGGGAGCGGGCAGGGCGCCGCTAAGTCCGAATGAACAGACGCAACTCGCACGCCGGCTGGTGTTCCCCTCTCCCGCGTGCGGGAGAGGGGTAGGGGAGAGGGAAACAGGCTTCCGCCATGCCGACGCGGTAGCCATGACGACCGCCCTTGCCCTCTCCCCCGGCCCCTCTCCCGCAAGCGGGAGAGGGGAGGAACATCATGGCCTCAATGCCCGCCGCAAACCTCGCAATCAGGCGTGCGCGCGAGCGCCATCGTCGTCCATTCCATGCGGAACGCATCGACCATCAGCAGCCGCCCCGCCAGCGTCTCGCCGACACCGGCGATCAGCTTCAACGCCTCGGCCGCCTGCACGGTGCCGACCATGCCGACCAGCGGGGCGAACACACCCATGGTCGCGCAGGCCGCCTCGGGCGCGTTTTCCGACGGCGGAAACAGGCAGGCGTAGCACGGCGCCTCGTCGCGCCGGCGGTCGAACACGCTGATCTGCCCGTCGAAGCGCAGCGCGGCCCCGGAGACCAGCGGCACGCGATGCGCGACGCAGGCGCGGTTGACCGCATGGCGCGTGGCGAAGTTGTCGCAGCAGTCCAGCACCACGTCGGCGTCGCGCACCAGCGCATCGAGTTCGCTGTCGCCGACGCGCGCCGGCACCAGCCGCACATCGATCTCGGGATTGATCCGCAGCATGCCCTCGCGCGCCGACTCGACCTTGGGCCGGCCGACGTTGGCGGTGGTATGCAGGATCTGGCGTTGCAGATTGGTCAGGTCGACATCGTCGTTGTCGACCACGACGATGGTGCCGACGCCGGCCGAGGCCAGGTAGGGCAGCGCCGCGGCGCCAAGGCCGCCGGCGCCGATCACCAGCGCGCGGCCGTTCAGCAGCCGGCTCTGGCCTTCGATGCCCAGTTCATCGAGCAGGATGTGCCGCGAGTAGCGCAGCAGTTGGTCGTCGTTCATCGGGCGGGCGGCGGGACCGGGGTCCCGCCGCGATGCGTCGGTCTACGCGTTGTACAGACGTGGTTCAGGCGTTCCGCTCAGGGCGCCTTGCCGGTCGGCGTGCCGAGCGGCTTGCCCATCGGCGCGCTGGCCGGCGGCTTGCTGTCCGGCTTCACTTCCGGTGCGGCCGGCTTGGCGTCCGGCGCCGGGGCCCGCTTGGACGGATCGGCCTTGACCGGTCCCTTGGGCGCCTTGCTGTCGGACACGGGCGTGGCTTCGAGCTTCGAATGCGAGCGCTTGACCGGCTGGCCCTTCAGCTGGGCGATGGCCTGCTGCAGCATGAAGTCCTCGGCGGAGCCGAACTCGACCGGCTTCTTGCGCCGATCCTTCTCGCGTTCCTCCGGCGACTTCTTCGCGTTCTCTTCCTCGAGCCGGCGCAGTTCCTCGACGCGGCGCTGCTCGCGCTCGGTCATCTCGGCTTCCTCGGACTCCTGCTTGTTGTGCAGGTGGCGCTCGGTATCGATTTCGCGCGTGATCAGCGCGTCGTCCGGATCGCCTTCCGGGTTCTGATCGACCGGAATGTCCGGACGGATGCCCTTGGCCTGGATCGACTTGCCCGACGGCGTGTAGTAGTACGCGATGGTCAGCTTGATGCCGGTGTCGTTGGTCAGCGGCCGCACGGTCTGCACCGAGCCCTTGCCGAACGTGGTCTTGCCCATGATCAGCGCGCGCTTGTGGTCCTGCAGCGCGCCCGCGACGATTTCCGAGGCCGACGCCGAATAGGCATTGGTCAGCACCACCATCGGGATCTTCTTGAACAGCGGCGGCAGTTCCTTCAGCGGATCGTCCTCGACCGAAGACAGCCGGTAATTGTTGAAGTTGGTCTTGTAGACCCGCTTCGCGTCGGGCACCTGGCCGTTGGTCGAGACCACGGTCACGTCCTCGGGCAGGAAGGCCGCCGACACGCCGACCGCGCCCTGCAGCACGCCGCCGCCGTTGTTGCGCAGGTCCAGCACCAGACCCTTCATGTTCGGATTTTTCTGCGCCAGCTCGGCCAGACGCCGGCCCAGGTCGGACACGGTGCGTTCCTGGAAGCTGGTCAGGCGGACCCAGCCGATGGTCGGATCGACCATCTTGGCCTTGACCGACTGCACGCGGATCTCGGCGCGCGTGATCGACACCGGGAAGGTACGTTCCTCGCTCTTGCGGTAGATCGTCAGCGTGACCTTGGTGCCGGGCTCGCCGCGCATGCGCTTGACCGCCTGTTCGAGCGGCAGGCCGCGCACCGGCTTGTCGTCGATGCGGGTGATCAGGTCGCCGGGCTGGATGCCGGCGCGGAAGGCGGGCGTGTCCTCGATCGGATTGATGACCTTGACCAGGCCTTCCTCCTGCGAGATCTCGATGCCGAGGCCGGCGAAACGGCCCCGCGTGCCTTCCTGCAGTTCCTTGAAGTCCCTGGCGTCCAGATACGACGAATGCGGGTCGAGGCTGGCCACCATGCCCTTGATGGCTTCGGTCAGCAGCTTCTTGTCGTCGACGGGTTCGACGTACTCGCGCTTGATCTGCCCGAAAATGTCCGCCATCAGCCGCAACTGCTCCAGGGGCAGCGGCCCCGAGGAATTCTGTGCGGTCGCGGAAAGCTGCAGCGTGGCGAGCACGCCGGCAACGAGTCCCGCGGAGACAAGGCTGATGTTCTTGAGCGTCTTACGCATGTGGGCTGCCTGAACGTTGGATGGCGCCGGGCAGGGCGCCGTGGATTGCGCCGGTTGCGGCGTGGCGCAAGGGGCGCTGCCGGTCCGGTCTGACCGACAGTATAAGAGCGGGCGGAAAAAAAGGCCGCGCCGCGATGCGGCGCGGGCCTTGATGCGCCGGGCCTGGCGCGTCCGGCTCAGCGCGCCTTGCCCTGGCTGGCGACAGCGGCCAGCGAGGCGGCGATCGCATCCTGGTCGCCCAGGTAGTAATGCCGGATCGGCCGCAGCTCGGCGTCGAGCTCGTACACGAGCGGCGTGCCGTTCGGAATGTTGAGGCCCACGATATCATCATCGGAAATCTGGTCGAGGTACTTCACCAGCGCGCGGATGCTGTTGCCATGGGCGGCGATCACCACGCGCTTTCCGGCTTTGATGTCCGGTGCGATCGATTCGTTCCAGAGCGGCAGCACGCGGGCCACCGTGTCCTTCAGGCATTCGGTCAGCGGAATCAGTTCGCGCGGCACGTTGGCATAGCGCGGATCGTCGAACGAGGCGCGCGGGTCGGTCGGCTCCAGCGCGGGGGGCGGCGTGTCGTAGCTGCGGCGCCAGACCAGGACCTGCTCGTCGCCGAACCTGGCGGCGGTCTCGGCCTTGTTCAGGCCGGCCAGCGCTCCGTAGTGGCGCTCGTTCAGGCGCCATTCGTTGCGAACCGGGATCCACATCAGATCCATCTCGTCCTGCACGTGCCACAGCGTGCGGATTGCGCGCTTGAGCACCGAGGTATAGGCCACGTCGAAGGCGAAGCCGGCGTCCTTCAGCAGTTGACCGGCTTGGCGGGCCTGCTGCGCGCCGGTCTCGGTCAGGTCCACGTCGACCCAGCCGGTGAAGCGGTTTTCCAGATTCCAGGTCGATTCGCCGTGGCGGATGAGAACGAGTTTGTACATGCTGCTTCCAAAGAGTGAGAATGCTGCGCGCGCCGCTTGCCAGCCGTTCGCCAGGCACTCCGCGACACGGGAACCGAGCCCCGCGGAGATGGGCCTGGGCGCGAAACCGGCTATTTTATAATGCCGCCGACACAACCCACCGGAAACCCAACGTGAATTTCTTCGCCGACTACAACAACCTTGCCCTGATCGCCCTCGCGGTGGTGTCGGGCGGCCTGCTGGCCTGGCCCACCATTTCGCGCAGCGCGGGCGGCAAGACGGTCAATGCGACCACGGCGACGCAGCTGATCAACAAGCGCGGCGCCGTCGTCGTCGATATCCGCGAACCGGCCGAATATGCCAAGGGCCACCTGCCGCAGGCCAAGAGCGCGCCGCTGGCCGAGCTGGCCAATCGCGCCGCCGGCCTTGCGAAGGACAAGTCCGCCCCCATCATCGTCGTATGCCAGACCGGCCAGCGTTCGTCCAAGGCACACGCGGCGCTCAAGCAGGCCGGCTTCGGCGAGGTCTATTCGCTCGAAGGCGGCGTGGCCGCCTGGCAGCAGGCCGGTCTGCCGCTGGTCAAGTAAGCGGGCGGGCCGCGCCGGGCCGGGGGGAAGGCGCTGCCGGCAGGCTCGGCCCGACGCTGGTAAAGTCCAGAGATCGACATGTCGACCGGCCGCCGCCCAGATGCCGTGGCGGGGCCGGTCCGAACCGCAAGATGCAAGGAGATAAGCGCATGGCCCGCGTCGTCATGTACAGCACGATGGTGTGTCCGTATTGCCAGATGGCCGAGCGCCTGCTGCGCTCGAAGGGCGTCGAGACGATCGAGAAGATCATGATCGACCGCGAGCCCGGCAAGCGCGAGGAAATGATGAGCCGCACCGGTCGCCGTACCGTCCCGCAGATCTATATCGACGACCGCCACGTCGGCGGCTTCGACGATCTGTCCGCGCTCGATCGCCAGGGGGGCCTGGCGCCGCTGCTGGCAGCCTGATCGGCCCCGGGCGCGGATGAATTCGTCATCCGCGTCATGTACCATATGCGTTTTCCAACCGGACCACGCGGTGGGCCGCCGCCAGTGCGCGCGGCCGCCTGCGGCCCGTCCCCTTCCCCCACGTTCGATTCCCGCCTTTCGGGCAGCCATCCATGAGCGACCAGCAAACCAATCAGCAGCAGGACGATCAACCGTACTTCAATATCCAGCGCGTCTATCTGAAGGACATGTCGCTGGAGCAGCCCAATTCGCCGCAGATCTTCCTCGAAACCGAAGCGCCTTCGGTCGAGGTGCAGGTCAATGTGGGCGCCTCGCAGCTGACGGACGGCATCTTCGAGGTCGTCGTGACGGGCACGGTCACCACCAAGGTGCAGGACAAGGTCGCCTTCCTGGTCGAGGCCCATCAGGCCGGCATCTTCGATATCCGCAACGTGCCGGACGAACAGCTCGATCCGCTGCTGGGCATCGCCTGCCCGACCATCCTGTATCCGTACCTGCGCAGCAATATCGCCGACGTGATCACGCGCGCGGGCTTCCAGGCCATCCATCTGTCCGAGATCAATTTCCAGGCGCTGTACGAGCAGCGCCTGCAGGCGGCGATGGAGCAGGCGCAGGCCGAAGGCGGCGGCGCCGGCATCGTGATGCCCGACGGTACGCAGGCGCGTCACTGATCGCTGCCAACTCTGCCGGCGGAACGGGGCTGCGGCCCCGTTCCGCCTTTTTGCGTCTACAGTTCGGCGTGCCGGCCGGCGTTGTGCCGGCAGCGGCTCCACCCCCCGATCACCGCATCGACCACCGCATCGATGACCCCATCGACTACCGCATCGACCATGAACCTTGCCTTTCTCGGAGCCGGCGCCTGGGGCACCGCGCTGGCCAGCCATGCCGCTAGCGCGCATCAGGTCGTGCTGTGGGGGCGGGACGCCGGGCAGCTCGCCGCGATGGCCGCCTCCGGCGTCAATGCGGCCTATCTGCCGGGCGTGCCGCTGTCCGACCGCCTTGCCTATGAAGCGGATTTCGCCAGGGCGGCCGCGCACGCGCTGCGCGCGCCCGACGGGCTGGTGATCGTCGCCACGCCGGTGTCGGGCCTGCGCGAGATGACGCGGCGCCTGGCCACCGAGGCCGCCGCGCACGGCGTGCCGCTGCGCATGCTGTGGCTGTGCAAGGGCTTCGAGGCGGGCACGCACGCGATGCCGCATCAGATGGTGGCCGAGGAACTGGCCGCGGCCGGCGCGTCGGTGCCGGTCGAATACGGCGTGCTGACCGGGCCGAGCTTCGCGCGCGAAGTTGCGCTGGGACTGCCGTGCGCGCTGACCGTGGCCGGCAACGCACCGGCGGTGGCCGAACTCGCGCAGCGCGCCTTCCATCATCGCGCGATGCGCATCTACGGCAGCGACGATCTGGTCGGCGTCGAGGTCGGCGGCGCGGTCAAGAACGTGCTGGCGATCGCTACCGGCGCCAGCGACGGGCTCGGTCTCGGGCTCAACGCGCGCGCCGCGCTGGTCACGCGCGGCCTCGCCGAGATGACGCGGCTGGGGCTGGCGCTTGGCGGGCGCGCCGAGACCTTCATGGGCCTGGCGGGCATGGGCGACCTGATCCTGACCGCGACCGGCGATCTGTCGCGCAACCGCAAGGTCGGCCAGCAGCTGGCCGGCGGCAGGACGCTGGAGCAGGTGCTGGCGGACCTTGGCCACGTTGCCGAGGGCGTGCGCTGCGCGCAGGCGGTGGCGGCGCTGGCGGACCAGCACGGCGTCGAGATGCCGATCACGCGCGCGGTCTGCGCGGTGCTGTTCGAAGGGCTGGCGGTGGCCGACGCGGTCGCGCAGCTGCTGCAACGCGACGCGCGCGACGAATGACGGTACCGATTCGCCTGAAACAGCGCCGGCATTGGCTCGGCGCGCTGGCTGCCTGCGGCGGTGCGCTGGCCTTGCCGCGAACGCTGCTGGCGGCCGACAAGGACTGGCCCGCGCGGCCGATCCGCATGGTGGTGCCGTTTCCGCCCGGCTCGTCCCCGGACCTGATCGCGCGGTTGGTCTGCGAACCGCTGGCGCAGGCGCTGGGCCAGCCGGTGGTGATCGAGAACCGGCCGGGCGCCGGCGGCAATATCGGCACCGGCCAGGTCGCGCGCGCCGCGCCCGACGGCTATACGCTGCTGTTCACCATCAACGGTCCGCTGGTCACGGCGCCGACGCTGTCGCGCCATCTGCCCTACGATCCGGTGCGCCAGCTGGCGCCGGTGACGCTGGTGGCAACGTCCCCCAATGTACTGGTGGTCGACCCACGCACCGGCGTGCGCGATCTGCGCGAATTCGTCGCGCTGGCACGTGCCCGGCCCGGCGCGCTGAACTACGGCTCGGTCGGCAACGGCAGCGCCGCGCATCTGGCGATGGAGCAGCTGAAGGCGCGTGCCGGCATCTCGCTCGAACACATCCCGTATCCCGGCTTTCCGCAGATCGCTGCGGCGATGATCGGCGGGCAGATTCAGGCTGCCTTCATGGTGCCGGCGATCGCGATGCCGCAGGTCAATGCCGGCAAGCTGCGCGTGCTGGCGGTCACCACCAGCGGGCGCACCAGCCTGTTGCCCTCGGTACCGACCGTGGCGGAATCGGGCTATCCCGGCTTCGAGGCGATCTCGTGGCAGGCCGTGCTGGCACCGGCGGGAACACCGGCGCCGATCGTCGATCGGCTCTATCGCGAGCTGGTGAAGATCATCGGCAGCGACGGTGTGCGCGCGCAGATGCGGGCGCAGTACTTCATGCCGGCCGGCACCGCACCGGCGTCGCTGCGCCAGACCATGGCAACCGAAAAGGCGCGCTGGGACCAGGTCATCCGCGCGGCCGGCGTGCAGCCGGAATAGGCCTGAACCGGAATAGTCCTCGACCGGAATAGTCCTCGAGCGGTCCTCAAGAAAGGGCAGACCCCAGGGTCAGGCGCCGCCGGCGAAGCCCTGCTGGCGCCAGGCCTCGAACACCACCACCGCCGCCGTGTTCGACAGATTCAGGCTGCGGTTGTTGGGCCGCATCGGCAAGCGGATGCGCTGCGACGGCGCGAACCATTCGCGGCGCTCCGGCGCCAGGCCGCGCGTCTCCGAGCCGAACACGAACCAGTCCCCGGGGGCGAAGGCGACCTGGCCGAACGGCGTCGAGCCATGCGTGGTCAGCGCAAACATGCGGGCCGGATCGGGGCGTTCGTCGGCGAGAAAGGCGTCCCAGTTCTCGTGCACCTTCATGCTGGCGTACTCGTGATAATCGAGGCCGGCGCGGCGCATGCGCGCGTCGTCCAGCGGAAAGCCGAGCGGCTTGACGAGGTGCAATTGGGCGCCGGTGTTGGCGCACAGGCGGATCACGTTGCCGGTGTTCGGCGGGATCTCGGGTTCGACTAGGACGACATGGAACATGGCGCGCGCAGCTTACCGTGCCGGGGCGCCGCTGTCATCCCGCGGCTGTTATTGAACGTCATCACGACGGCGCCGGCGTGCGCAGCGCCACCAGCGCGGTAACGCGCGCCGCGCCGTGGCGCTTGAGCACGGCGGCCGCGTCGGCCAGCGTGGCGCCGGTGGTCATCACGTCGTCGACCAGCGCAATATGCCTGCCGTGCAGGCGGCGTGGGTCGGCATGGCGCGCCAGCGCGAAGGCGCCGGCGACATTCAGATGGCGCCGCTCGGACGCCAGCCCGGTTTGGGGGGCGGTGCTGCGCGATCGCACCAGCAGGTCGGCGCTGGCGGCTGCGCCGACAAGCGGTGCCAGCCGGCGAGCGATTTCCCACGCCTGATTGAAGCCGCGCTCGGCGAGCCGCGCCGGGGCCAGCGGGATCGGCACGACGAGGCCGGGTTTGTCGTTCCCATCGAACGTGGAAGGGTCGATCGGATCGCCCGATGGCAGGAACCGTCGTGCGGCCCACGCCGACGCGAGCTCCCGCGCCAGCCAGCCCGCCAGCGGCAGCACGCCGCCGAACTTCAGCGCCAGCACCAGCGCCTCGCGCGGCGGCGCATAGTCGCCCAGCACGATGGTGGCGTCGAACGGGGGCGGCTGGTACCGGCACATCGCGCAGAGGCCGGCGCTCGCCAGTGGCAAGGCGCAGCGCACACAGCGCGGCGTCGGCGTCAGCAGGTCGTCGGCACAACCGACGCAGACCACGTCGGCCTGCACCTGACCGCACAGCACGCAGGCGCACGGCAGCCACCAGTGCGCCAGCCGCTCGCGCAGGGCGCCGGCAAGCCGGGCGAGGCGCGCGTATACTGTCGCCCCAGCAGTCACCCCACCTGTCGGCCCGGCGCCTGCGCGCGTACCCGCTGCGCCTTCGCGGCGCGCCCCGCCGTGCCGATCCTCGTCCTTGCCGCCGCTTCCGTGTCCACGCCTCACGCCGACTCCCCCGAATCCTATCTGCCGCCCGCGCGGCTGACCCGGCTTGCCTTCGATCGGCGCAGCCGCGATTTCGCCCAGCTCGATTTCCTGCTCGGCGAGATCGGCCGGCGCATGCAGGAGCGCATGCCGCTGATCCGCATCCAGCCCGAACGCGCGCTCGATATCGGCTGCGGCCAGGGGCAGGGCCTGGCGGCGCTGCGCGCGCAGTATCCCGATGCGCAGATCGCCGGCCTCGATATCTCGGCCGCGATGCTGGCACAGGCGGCGCAGCGCGATCCGCAGCGGCAGCCCGGCTGGCTCGGCCGCCTGCTGGGCAAGCGGCCGACCTTCGATCTGGTGCAGGGCGATCTTGCCACGCTTCCCTTTGCCGAGGCGACGTTCGATCTGCTGTGGTCCAACCTGGCGCTGCACTGGCATCCCGAGCCGCATCGCGTCTTTCCGGAATGGCATCGCGTGACGCGGACCGATGGCCTGGCCCTGTTCTCGCTGTTCGGCCCGGACACCTTGCGCGAGCTGCGCGATGCCTTCGCCGAGGTCGACGCCGAGCCGCATACGCTGCGCTTTGTCGACATGCACGATATCGGCGACATGCTGGTTCACAGCGGCTGGTCGACGCCGGTGATGGACATGGAAACGCTGACCGTCACCTACGAGACGCCCGAGCGGCTGCTGCGCGACGTGCATGCCTTCGGCGGCATGCGCCGGCCCGGGGGCGGCGCCGAGGAGCAGCGAGGCTCGCGGGGGCTGAAGGGCCGCCACTGGCACCAGGCGCTGCTGGCGGCGCTGGAGCGTCGGCGCAATCGCGACGGCGTGATCGCGCTGACCTTCGAGATCGTCTACGGGCACGCGTGGAAGCTGCCTCCCAAGGGCGGTCAGGTCCGCGACGAACTGGGCCGTACCGTCGTGCCGATCGACCGCATCGGCCGCGGCCGCCCGCGCGGCTGAACCCCAGTGCAGCGCGCCGCCGCACTGCCTTCGTGCATCGTCGCGCTGTGGCGTGGGCGCCTTGCCGCGCCGGGCTTGGCTTGTTACGGTTGACGAAGCGCCCTATAATGCGCCAGTTTGTCGCAGTGGTCCCCTGGCACAGAAGATCGGCGTTTTAGCACCGAAGCAGTGCAGCAGTGCGGTGAAGCCGGCAGAATTCCAGGCGTGCAACCGATGCAGCGATGCAGAGTGGTTGGCGATGCAGGAACTCGGTATCGCACTCCAGACGGCGCGTGACGGGCCCGGTGAACGTTCAAACGGAGCCCATGCCGTGCCGAACAACGACTGGCTGATGAAGCGAAATTGCTCGCTGTCTCCACGCCAGGTCGGCTGGTTTTACCTCTCCATCGTCAGTATTTCCCTTGCCATCGCCCTGTTCTTCGCGTGGCGAGGAGCATGGCTCGTGCTGCCCTTTGCGGGGCTCGAGCTGGCCGGGCTCGGCGTGGCATTGCTCGCCTATGCACAGCATGCGACAGACTACGAGCGCGTCACGCTCAGCGAGGGCAGGTTGGTGGTCGAAAAGGCCAGCGCCGGTGAGGTGACCCGCGACGAATTCAACCCGCACTGGGTGCGGGTCGAACTGGGCGAATCGTTTCCGGCGCTGGTGGTGGTGCGCTCTGGAACGCACGCTGTGCAGGTGGGGTGTTTTCTGGACCCGTACAAGCGACGAAAGTTCGCGCAGGAACTCGTTTCAGCCTTGCACGCCTTGTAAAAAAAGGGCGGCACCGCTGGGAGCGAGGGGCAGATTCGAATCTGTAATTTGGGTAGAGACAACAAATGAAAATGTGGAAGAAGGCATCCGCAGCGTGTCTGGCAGGCGCTTCCCTGCTCGCCAGCCAGGCAGCCCTCGCTGTCGAAGACATGCCGGGCGGTCCCGCCGTTCGTCAGTTGAACCTGACCGAGCCGGTCACCAAGATCGCCGAGCAGATTCACTGGCTGAACTGGATGATGCTGATCATCTGCACGGTGATCTTCATCGCGGTGTTCAGCGTGATGTTCTATTCCATCTTCACGCACCGCAAGGCCAAGGGCTCCAAGCCCGCCTCCTTCCACGAAAGCATCACGGTCGAGGTGGTCTGGACCATCATCCCGTTCCTGATCGTGATCGGCATGGCGCTGCCGGCGACCAAGACCGTGGTCGCGATGAAGGACACCACCAACTCCGACATCACCATCAAGGCCACCGGCTACCAGTGGAAGTGGGGCTACGACTATCTGAAGGGTGAGGGCGAGGGGATCTCCTTCGTGTCCACCCTGACCACCCCGCGCGAGCAGATCAACAACGAGGCGCCCAAGTCGAACACCTACCTGATGGAGGTGGACAACGAGATGGTGGTGCCGGTCAACAAGAAGATCCGCATCGTCACGACCGCGAACGACGTGATCCACGCCTGGATGATCCCGGCCTTCGGCGTCAAGCAGGATGCGATCCCCGGCTTCGTGCGCGACACCTGGTTCCGCGCCGAGAAGACCGGCGTCTACCGCGGTCAGTGCGCCGAGCTGTGCGGCAAGGAACACGCCTTCATGCCGATCGTGGTGCGCGTGGTGACCGACGCCGAATACACCAAGTGGGTCGACGAGAAGAAGAAGGCGATGGCCGCCGCGGCCGACGATCCCAACAAGACCTGGACCCTGGACGAGCTGAAGGTGCGCGGCGAGAAGGTCTACGCCGCCAACTGCGCGGTCTGCCACCAGCCCAACGGCAAGGGCGCCGGCGCCTTCCCGGCGCTGGACGGCTCCAAGATGGTCAATGGCCCGCAGGCCGACCAGATGCACATCCTGCTCGAGGGCAAGGGCGGCATGCCGTCGTGGAAGCAGCTGTCCGACACCGAGCTGGCTGCCGTGATGACCTACACCCGCAACGCCTGGGGCAACAAGACGGGCGAAGTGATCCAGCCGGCCGACTTCGTCAATGCGCGCGCGGGCAAGTTCCCCGAGGGCGGCGGCGCCAAGTCGGCGCAGGGCGCACCGGCGGACGCCAAGCCCGCCGCCGAACAAGCCAGCGCGGGCGCCCAGGGCGCCGCGAGCTGAGCGCGTGGACGTTAGAACAGGAATTCAGGAGTTTTCGCGATGAGTACTGCTACCCCGGACGCACTCGCCCATCCGCACGACCACGCGCATGACGAACACCACGATCATCCGCATGGCTGGCGCCGCTGGCTGTTTGCCACCAACCACAAGGACATCGGCACGCTGTACCTGCTGTTCTCCTTCACGATGCTGATCTCGGGCGGCGTGCTCGCGCTGCTGATCCGCCTGGAGCTGTTCGAGCCGGGGCTGCAGTTCTTCCGCCCCGAGCTGTTCAACCAGTTCACCACGATGCACGGCCTGGTGATGGTGTTCGGCGCGATCATGCCGGCCTTCGTGGGCTTCGCGAACTGGATGATCCCGCTGCAGATCGGCGCCTCCGACATGGCGTTCGCGCGGATGAACAACTTCAGCTTCTGGCTGATGCCGCCCGCCGCGCTGCTGCTGGCGCTGTCGTTCTTCGTGCCGGGCGGCGCCACCGCCGCGGGCTGGACGCTGTACGCGCCGCTGTCGGTGCAGATGGGCCCCGGCATGGACATGGCGATCTTCGCCATGCACATCATGGGGGCCTCGTCGATCATGGGTTCGATCAACATCATCGTCACCATCCTGAACATGCGCGCGCCCGGCATGACGCTGATGAAGATGCCGATGTTCTGTTGGACCTGGCTGATCACCGCCTACCTGCTGATCGCCGTGATGCCGGTGCTGGCGGGCGCCATTACCATGGTCCTGACCGACCGCCACTTCGGCACCAGCTTCTTCTCGGCGGCCGGCGGCGGCGACCCGGTGATGTACCAGCATATCTTCTGGTTCTTCGGCCACCCCGAGGTCTACATCATGATCCTGCCGGCGTTCGGGATCATCTCCCAGGTGGTGCCGGCGTTCTCGCGCAAGCGCCTGTTCGGCTACAGCTCGATGGTCTACGCGACCGCCTCGATCGCGATCCTGTCGTTCATCGTCTGGGCCCACCACATGTTCACCACCGGCATGCCGGTGACCGGCCAGCTGTTCTTCATGTACGCGACGATGCTGATCGCGGTGCCGACGGCCGTGAAGATCTTCAACTGGATCGCCACCATGTGGAAGGGCTCGATGACCTTCGAGACCCCGATGCTGTTTGCGATCGGCTTCATCTTCGTGTTCACCATCGGCGGCTTCACTGGCCTGATCCCGGCGGTGGCACCGATCGACATCCAGATCCAGGACACCTACTTCATCGTGGCGCACTTCCACTATGTGCTGGTGGCCGGCTCGCTGTTCGCGCTGTTCGCGGGCTTCTACTACTGGGGTCCGAAGTGGAGCGGGTTCATGTACAACGAGACCCGCGGCAAGGTCCACTTCTGGGGTTCGATCATCTTCTTCAACATCGCCTTCTTCCCGATGCACTTCCTCGGGCTGGCCGGCATGCCGCGCCGCTATGCGGACTACGCGATCCAGTTCGCGGACTTCAACGCGATCTCGTCGCTGGGCGCGCTGGGCTTCGGCCTGATGCAGGTGTATTTCTTCTTCTTCGTGGTGCTGCCGTCGTACCGCGGCGGCGAAGTCGCGGCCGACAAGCCGTGGGAAGGCGCCGAGGGCCTGGAGTGGACCGTGCCGTCGCCGGCGCCGTTCCACACCTTCGAGGTGCCGCCGCAGGTCCGGTAACGGCATTCGGCAAGGCGGGGTGGCGGGCATACGGGGTTGCAGGTTGCGGCCCCGCCCGCCGCACCGGCCACGGCGGCCACCGCGGCCGCTCCCTATTCGAGAATTCGATGCAGCATCCAAACAAAAGCCCATCGCCGACCGATCGCAAGGCCGCCAATCGCCGTCTCGGCCTGATCCTGCTGTCGATCGTGCTGGTCTTCTTTTTGGGTTTCTTCGCCAAGATGACCTGGCTTGGCTGACCCCCGCTGCAAGGTATCGAGATGAGCACGAAGCAGCCGGTTCCGACCGGCGACGTCGACGACAAGCGTTTCAACCGCGGCATGATGCTGCGGCTGCTGGTGATCGTGGCTGTGATGTTCAGCTTCGGCTATGCGCTGGTGCCGCTGTACAAGAAGATCTGCGAGATCACCGGCATCAACGTCGTCACCACGCGCGAGCTCTACGGCGCCAGCGCCGGCAAGGTCAGCCAGAACACGCAGGTCGACACCAGCCGCACGGTCACGGTGGAGTTCGATTCCAACGCCCGCGGCCCGTTCGCGTTCCGTCCGGTCAAGACCAGCATGCAGGTCCATCCGGGCGAGATGGCGACCATCGTCTACGAGGTCGCCAACGGGCAGAGCCGCGATATCTCGGCGCAGGCCATTCCGAGCTACGCGCCGAAGCAGGCGACCCAGTATTTCAAGAAGCTCGAGTGCTTCTGCTTCCAGCAGCAGACGCTGAAGGCAAAGGAATCGCGCGAGATGCCGGTGGTGTTCGTGATCGACCCCGACCTGCCCAAGGACGTCGAGAACATCACCTTGTCGTACACATTCTTCGAGATCGGCACCCCGCTGGCGCCCGCGCCGCAGGGCCATCTCGACCAGCCGCCGGCCAGCGCCGGCAGCTGAACGCAGTAGAGGAGGGGCTGCCATGGACGAACTGAAGGACGCGGTCAAACGCAAGATGTCGTTCTGGCAGACGCTGCGCGCGGTGTTCTGGTCGTTCATCGGCCTGCGCAAGGGTGCGGAACACGATCGCGACATGGCGAACCTGAACCCGATCCATGTGATCGTCGCCGGTGTGCTGGGCGCCGTGATCCTGGTGGTGGTGCTGATCGGCATCGTCCGCCTGGTGGTTGGCGGATAGGCAGGCGATCAGGCGGGCAGGCGAGCAGGCGAGCAGGCAAGCCGGCCGGAACAGGCAACAGAAGACAGAGCGTCGTCCGCCCTCGGGCAGCCGGCGTATAACGATGAATCAGAGATCTGAGCTGGAGAAAACAGAATGAGTGCGAATCGCGCAAACGCTCCGTACTACTTCGTACCGGGCCCGTCGCGCCATCCGATCACGGCGAGCCTCGGCCTGCTGCTGACCGCCGCCGGGGCGGCAGGGTGGGTCAACGGCCAGCCGTGGGCGCCCTATGTCTGCGTGCTGGGCATCCTGTGGTTCCTGTTCGTGCTCAAGAGCTGGTTCGGCGACGCGATCGGCGAGTCGGAAGGGGGCATGTACGGCCGCCGCATCGACATCTCGTACCGCTGGTCGATGGGCTGGTTCATCTTCTCCGAGGTGATGTTCTTCGGCGCCTTCTTCGGCGCGCTGTTCTACGCCCGCGTCTACACGATGCCGTGGCTGGGCGACCTGAACAACAAGATCCTGTGGCCCGATTTCGCCGCGGTGTGGCCGAACGCCGGTCCGGCCGGCACGGTCGAGCCGTACGAGGCGATGGGCCCGTGGCCGATCCCGACCATCAACACGGCGCTGCTGCTGATGTCGGGCGTCACGCTGACCTGGGCGCACCACGCGCTGCTGGCCGGCAAGCGCAGCCAGGTCGTGCAGGGCCTGGTGCTGACGATCCTGCTGGGCGCGGTCTTCATGGGCTTCCAGGTCTATGAATACATGCACGCCTACGCGGACCTGAACCTGAAGCTGACCTCGGGCATCTACGGTTCGACCTTCTTCCTGCTGACCGGCTTCCACGGCTTCCACGTGACGATGGGCGCCATCATGCTGACGGTGGTGCTGATCCGCGTGCTGAAGGGACATTTCACGCCGGACCATCACTTCGCCTTCGAAGGCGCCGCCTGGTACTGGCACTTCGTCGACGTGGTCTGGCTGTTCCTGTACGTCGTGGTGTACTGGCTGTAAGCGGGCACCCGCTCGCAGGAGCAAGGAAGGGGGCGCATCGCGCCCCCTTTTTCATTGGGCGGGTTTGCGGGATTTGCGACCTTGCCTCAGGCGGCACCGGCCCGCACAACGCCCCCGCCGCCCATCACCGGCGTACGCCGCACCTCGGCGAAATAGATCAGGATCAGCGACACCCAGACGATGCCGTAGAGCAGCATGAAGCAGCTCGAGCGGACTCGCGTCAGGTCGATCAGCGCGCCGAACAGGATCGGCAGCAGGAAGCCGCCGACGCCGCCGGCCAGTCCCACGATGCCGGTGACCACGCCCATGTTCCCGGCGAAATCGTCGGCGACATACTTGAACGTCGACGCCATGCCGAACGCGAACACCGCGCCCAGCACGAAGGTCAGCACGACGAAGGCCGCCATCGGCGTGTGCAGCGCGATCGTCAGCGGACCGTCGATGGTGTGGATCGTGAAATCGGTC
Organism: Cupriavidus gilardii; assembly: GCF_017598945.1. GTDB lineage: Bacteria > Pseudomonadota > Gammaproteobacteria > Burkholderiales > Burkholderiaceae > Cupriavidus > Cupriavidus gilardii_E. Next base: position 15,143 of record NZ_JAGFTW010000002.1, on the reverse strand, counting down.
GGCGGATACGACAGCAGGAACAGGCAGATCCACGCGACCCACAGGCCCCACCACGTCACGCTGTGCGCGCCCAGCCGATCGGCCAGCAGCCCGCCGACCGCGCGCAGCACCGAACCGGGCAGCGAGAACCCCGCGGCGAAGGCGGCGGCCGCCATCAGCGTCATGCCGTACTGGCCCTGCAGATACTGCGGCATCCACAGCGACAGCGCGGTGAAGCCGCCGAAGGTGATCGAGTAGTACTGGCACAGCCGCCAGACCCTGGGATCGCGCAGCACCCTGAACGATTCGGTCCAGGAGCCGCCCTGCTTGCCGGCGCCCGGGTCGCGTGCCGAGGCGAGCCAGAACAGCACCGCGGTGACCAGCAGCGCCACCGCATAGACGCGCGGCACGGCGCGCCAGCCGTAGGCCTGCTGCAGCGCCGGCGTGATGAACAGGTTCACCGCCGCGCCGACGGTGCCGGCGCCGAAGAAGCCCATCGCAAAGCCGCGCTTCTCGGCCGGGAAGAAGCGCGCCACATAGGGCGTGCCCACCGCGAACGACGCCCCGACGCAGCCGAGGAACAGCCCGATCAGCAGGAACTGCCACAGCGCGGTGGCATAGCTGACCGCAAACACCGGCAGCGCGCAGACCGCCAGCAGCACCGTCATCACGATGCGGCCGCCGAAGCGGTCGGTCCACGCGCCCAGCGGCAGCCGCATCAGCGCGCCGGTCAGCACCGGCGTCGACGTCAGCAGGCCGAATTGCGTGCTGTTCAGGCCCAGCTCGTCGCGCAGCGGCACGCCGATGACACCGAACATCATCCAGACCACGAAGCAGACCATGAAGGCCAGCGTGCTGGCGATCAGCACCGACCACGCCTGCGCCGACACCCTGGTGCCGCTGCCGACCGCCGTCACGTTCGCCGTCGAACTCATGTCGTTCTCCTCGGGGAGCTTCAGGATCGATGATCGCCGCTGCGCTACTGCACCAGCGGGCCGTTGGCCTCGCCCAGCTCCACGCCGACGAGGCTGGCCTGCGAGGCGAGGATCGCGATGTACTGCTGGTTCGCCTTGTGCCGCACGCGCTCGCCGAGAAAGCGCGCGATCTCGGCCCTGGCCTCGTCGAACGGCACCGCCTCGCCGGGCACGCGGCGCTCGACCCGCACGATATGGAAACCGAAGCGCGTTTTGACCAGCCCCGGCAGTACGCCCAGCGCCTGGCCGTCGAACAGCGCCTGCTCGAACTCCGGCACGCTGTCGCCGCGCAGCAGCTGGCCGAGGCTGCCGCCGACGCCCGCCGACGGGCAATTCGACATCTCGCGCGCGGCCGCCTCGAAGTCCTCGGGCTGCGCCAGCAGCTGCCGCAGCGTCTGCTCGGCCTGGTGCCGGACCGGCGCGAGCGCGCCGCCGCCGGTGACCGCAAACAGGATATGGCTCGCGTAGACGATGTCGTTGCGCCGGAACCGCGCGGGGTGGCCGTCGTAATAGCGGCGGCAATCGGCCTCGGTCGGCGCCGGCACGCTGACCTCGCGCGCGATCAGTGCGTCGACCGCTGCGTCGACCGTGGCGTCGTCGAGCTCGGCCCCGGCACCGACAATGCCCAGCGCCACCGCGCGTTGCCGCAGCAGTTCGCGGATCGCCAGCGCGCGCCGGGCGTTGGCGATCGCGTCCGGGTCTTCGGGGTACAGCAGGCTCTCCGCGTGGATCGCATCGGCGCCGATCGCAACGCCATTGACGCTGGCCGGGGCGATGGCCGCCATGGTGGTGTCGTTCATCACGATGTCTCCATCACGGCAGGGTCAGCGCTTGCGCACCAGCTGGAACGGCCGCACCAGATAGGCGACCGTGCCCATGCCGCTCCAGATATGGATCATCCGCGTGAACGGCGACACCAGGAACAGCGTGAAGCCGAGCAGGATATGCAGCTGGTAGGTCAGCGGCACGCCGCGCAGCATGTCGGCGGCGGCGGGCTGGAAGGTCACGATGCCCTTGACGTAGCTGGTCAGCGATTCGAACAGCACGCCGTCCATATGCCGCATCGACAGCACCACGGTCCACAGCCCGAGCGCCAGCTGCACCCACAGCATCAGCACGATCACGATGTCCGAGACGCGGCTGTTGCGGCGGATCCGCGCGTCGAACATCCGCCGCCAGATCAGGATCGACAGGCCAATGATGGCGACCACGCCGGCCGCGCCGCCGCCGACCATGGCCAGCAGCTGATGGCCCGAGGCCGACAGGAACGGCGATACCAGCCAGTGCGGTGCCAGAAAGCCGACGAAATGGCCGATCACGACCACGAGGATGCCCCAATGGAACAGATTGCTGCCGATCTGCAGCGAGCGGTGCCGCAGCAGCTGCGAGGTGTCGCTCTTCCAGGTGTACTGCTCGCGGTCGAAGCGGATCAGGCTGCCGAGCAGCAGCACCACCAGGCAGATATAGGGGTAGATGCCAAACAGGAACGTATGCAGGTAGTGCGTCATGGCGGCCCTCGTTCGGAATGGTTCGGCGCGCGATTTCAGCGCGGGGTTTCAACGCACCGGGCGCTTGTCGTAGAAGCGGACCGGCTCTGCCGCGGGCTGCCCGGCGCCGACAAAGCGGACCGGCTCGTCGGCGTAGGCCGCGTCGAGTTCGCGATAGTCGGCCGCGCTCGGCACGCGCGCGGCATCGTCCGCGTCCGCCGCCGCGAGGTCGGGCAGCGTGACAGCAGGCGGGCGCTCGCCGATCATCCGCAGCAGCGTGCCGAGCAGCAGCGCGTAGTGGCTGCGCCGCTGCGCCAGCTGGGTCGCGATCGACTGCAGGATCTCGCCGGTCTCCGCCAGCAGCGCCAGCGCATCGGGCCCCGGCAGCCGCGACAGGTATTCGAGGAAGACGGGCAGGTAGTCCGGCAGATGGCCCGGCTGCAGCCGCAGCCCGTGCCGTTCGTACATCTGCAGCAGATCGACCATCGCCTGTCCGCGATCGCGCGATTCGCCATGCACGTGTTCGAACAGATGCAGCGAGGTCGCGCGGCCGCGATCGAACAGCGCGACATAGTTCTCCTGCAGCGTCAGCGGCCCGCGCGCGGCCAGATAGTCGAGAAAGCGTGCGATGTCGGTGCGGCTGTCGCGCGGCAGCGAGCGGTCCCCGCCCACGCGCCGGCGCGCCTCCGGCACGGCGTCGAGCAGCGCGGGCTCGGGATAGTCGAGCAGCGCCGACAACAGCGAGAAGGTGGCCGGCGAGGGGGCTGCGGAACGCGGGAAGACGTCGGCGAACATGTCAGAACTCCTGGCGGATCGGGATCTTGCGATTGCCCTTCTTGGTGCTGAACAGGCTGGTCTCGGAGCGTCCGTCCGAGCAGCCGTTGCCGAACGAGAAGCCGCACGAGGAGCGCAGGTCGAAGGCATCCTCGGCGTATTCGCGGTGCGAGGTCGGGATGACGAAGCGGTCCTCGTAGTTGGCGATCGCCAGATAGCGGTACATCTCCTCGACCTGCGCGACGTTCAGCCCCGCCTGCGTCAGCACGCCGGGCGCGTCGATGCCGTCGACATGCCGCGCACGCATATAGGCGCGCATCGCCAGCAGCCGCTCCAGCGCCAGCTTGACCGGCGCCTCGTCGCCGGCGGTCAGCAGGTTGGCCAGGTAGCGCAGCGGAATGCGCAGCGAGCCGACGTCGGGCAGGTAGCCGTTGATGCCGAGCTCGCCACTGTTGGCGGCGGCGTTGATCGGCGATAGCGGCGGCACGTACCAGACCATCGGCAGCGTGCGGTACTCGGGATGCAGCGGAAAGGCGATCTTCCAGTCGATCGCCATCTTGTAGACCGGCGACTTGCGCGCGCCCTCGATCCAGCTGGCCGGCACCCCGTCGCGCTCGGCCTGCGCCGCCACCTCGGGATCGTTGGGGTCGAGGAACAGCGACAGCTGCGCCTCGTACAGGTCCTGTTCGGACTCGACGCTCGCCGCCTGTTCGATGCGGTCCGCGTCGTACAGCAGCACGCCCAGATAGCGGATGCGGCCGACGCAGGTCTCCGAGCAGACGGTCGACTCGCCGGCCTCGATGCGCGGATAGCAGAAGATGCATTTCTCCGCCTTGCCGCTGTGCCAGTTGAAGTAGATCTTCTTGTAGGGGCAGCCCGACACGCACATGCGCCAGCCGCGGCATTTGTCCTGGTCGACCAGCACGATGCCGTCTTCCTCGCGCTTGTAGATCGAGCCGGACGGACACGCCGCCACGCAGGCGGGATTCAGGCAGTGCTCGCACAGGCGCGGCAGGTACATCATGAAGGTGTTCTCGAACTGCCCGTAGATGTCCTTCTGCACCTGCTCGAAGTTGTAGTCCTGCGAGCGCTTCTCGAATTCGCCGCCGAGGATTTCCTCCCAGTTCGGGCCCCATTCGATCTTCTCGAGGCGTTCGCCGCTGATCAGCGAGCGCGGCCGCGCCACCGGCATCGCGCGGCTGTCGCCCGCGTCCTGCAGATGCGCGTAGTCGAAGGTGAACGGCTCGTAGTAGTCGTCGATCTCGGGCAGGCGCGGATTGGCGAAGATCTGCGCCAGGATCCGCCACTTGCTGCCCAGGCGCGGCTCCAGCCGGCCGTTGGCCTTGCGGGTCCAGCCGCCGCGCCAGCGCTGCTGGTTCTCCCAGTCCTTCGGGTAGCCGATGCCGGGCTTGGTCTCGACGTTGTTGAACCAGGCGTACTCCATGCCCTCGCGGCTGGTCCAGACGTTCTTGCAGGTCACCGAGCAGGTATGGCAGCCGATGCATTTGTCCAGGTTCATCACCATGGCGATCTGCGCGCGCACTTTCATCGGGCCTCTCCTTCGCGGATCTTGTGTTCGGTGGCCGGATTCAGCGGATCGGGCGGGGCATCGTCGAGCCAGTCCACGCGCCGCATCTTGCGCACGATCAGGAATTCGTCGCGGTTGGCGCCGACGGTGCCGTAGTAGTTGAAGCCGTACGAGAGCTGCGCGTAGCCGCCGATCATGTGGGTCGGCTTGAGCGAGACACGCGTCACCGAGTTGTGGATGCCGCCGCGCCCGCCGGTAATCTCGGACCCCGGCGTGTTCACGATCTTCTCCTGCGCGTGGTACATCATCACCATGCCGCGCGGCACGCGCTGGCTGACCACGGCGCGCGCGCACAGCGCGCCGTTGGCGTTGTAGCACTCGATCCAGTCGTTATCGACGATGCCGACCTGCCTGGCGTCGTCCTCGGCGATCCACACGATGGGTCCGCCGCGCGACAACGTCAGCATCAGCAGGTTGTCGGTGTAGGTACTGTGGATGCCCCACTTCTGGTGCGGCGTGATGAAGTTCAGCACGATCTCGGGATTGCCGTTCGAGCGCGTGCCGACCATGCCCGCATAGCTGCCGGTGTCGATCGGCGGCTTGTAGACGCACAGCGATTCGCCGAACGCGCGCATCCACGCATGGTCCTGGTACAACTGCTGACGCCCGGTCAGCGTGCGCCACGGAATCAGCTCGTGCACATTGGTGTAGCCCGCGTTGTACGACACGTGCTCGGACTCGATGCCGCTCCAGGTCGGCGACGAGATGATCTTGCGCGGCTGTGCCTGGATGTCGCGGAAGCGGATCCGCTCGTCCGCGCGCGCCTGCGCCAGGTGCGTGTGGTCGGTGCCGGTCAGCGCCGACAGCGCCCGCCATGCCTTGACCGCGACCGCGCCGTTGGTCTCCGGCGCCAGCGACAGGATCACCTCGGCCGCGTCGATCGCCGAATCGATGCGCGGCCTCGGGCCGGCGTGGTCGGGATCATTCGAATCGGGCGTGCGCTGGTTCAGCTCGCCCAGCCACCGGACCTCGTCCTCGGTATTCCAGGCGATGCCCTTGCCGCCGTTGCCCAGCTTGTCCATCAGCGGCCCCAGCGAGGTGAAGCGGCGATAGGTGGCCGGATAGTTGCGCTCGACCACGGTCACCGACGGCATCGTGCGGCCGGGCTGCGGCTCGCATTCGCCGCGCTTCCAGTCGCGGACATCGAAGGGCTGGGCCAGCTCGGCCGGCGTGTCCTTGCCGATCGGCGACAGCACCACGTCGCGCTCGACGCCGAGATGGCCTTCCGCGAGTTCGGAGAAACGCCTGGCGATGCCCTTGAAGATCTCCCAGTCGCTCTTCGATTGCCAGGCCGGATCGACCGCCGCCGACAGCGGATGGATGAACGGATGCATGTCGGACGTGTTCATGTCGTCCTTCTCGTACCAGGTCGCCGTCGGCAGCACGACGTCGGAGTACATGCAGGTGGTCGACATGCGGAAGTCCAGCGTCACCAGCAGGTCCAGCTTGCCCTCGGGCGCGCGCTCGTGCCAGGCCACCTCTTCGGGGCGCGGCACCTCGCCATGACGCCCCTCGCCGATCTGCTCGCCCTGCACGCCATGCGTGGTGCCCAGCAGATGCTTGAGGAAGTATTCGTGCCCCTTGCCGGACGAGCCCAGCAGGTTCGAGCGCCAGACGAACAGATTGCGTGGGAAGGCGCGCGGATCGTCGGGGTACTCGCAGGCCATGCGCAGCGCGCCGGACTTCAGGCCGTCGGCGACGACGCTGCCGGCCGAGGCCGGATCGGCGAGTCGGTGGCCCAGCTCGCGGCCCAGCTCCAGCGGGTTCTGCAGCAGTTGCGGGGCGGACGGCAGCCATCCCATCCGTTCGGCGCGCACGTTGTAGTCGATCGGCGCGCCATGGAACTGCGACTTGTCGGCCAGCGGCGACAGCAGGGCGCCGGGGTCCATCGGGTCGTAGCGCCACTGGTCGGTATGCGCGTAGAAGAACGAGGTCGCGTTCATCTGGCGGGGCGGGCGATACCAGTCGAGGCCGAACGACAGCGGCGTCCAGCCGGTCTGCGGACGCAGCTTTTCCTGGCCGACGTAGTGCGACCAGCCGCCGCCCGACTTGCCGACGCAGCCGCACATGATCAGCAGGTTGATGATCGCGCGGTAGGACATGTCCATATGGAACCAGTGGTTCAGCCCCGCGCCGAGGATCACCATCGACTTGCCCTCGGTCTTGTGCGCGTTCTCGGCGAACTGCCGCGCCACCGCGATCACGTCGGCGCGCTTGACGCCGGTGATCGCCTCCTGCCAGGCCGGCGTGTACGGCAGGTCGTCGTCGTACGAGGCGGCGACATCGCGGCCGCCCAGGCCCTGGTCCAGCCCGTAGTTGGCGATGAACAGGTCGTAGACCGTGGCGACCAGCATGTCGCCGTTGCGCGTGGCAATGCGGCGCGCGCCGATCCGGCGCGACAGCACCGAGGCATGGCCGGTATTCGGAAAGTGCGGATGCGGGACGTTGCCGAAATAGGGAAACTGCACGTCGACGACCTCGTCGTGCCCCTGCGCCAGCGACAGCCGCGGCACGATCGGCGTGCCGTCGGCGCTTTCCATCCGCAGATTCCACTTGCCGGCGTCTTCGCCAGGCTTGCCGTCCTGCTGCTGACCCCAGCGGAAACCAGCCGAGCCGAGCGGGACGACCACGCGCTCGGTGGTCTCGTCGATCATCACGGTCTTCCACTCGGGCCGGTTGGCCTGTCCGAGCGCGTCGTCGAAATCGGCGGCACGCACCAGCCGCTCGGGCACATAGCCGTCGCCATGCGGCACCAGCCGGACCAGGCACGGCATGTCGGTATAGCGGCGGCAGTAATCGACGAAGTAATGGCTGCGGCCGGCCGCCAGATGGAATTCCTTCAGCACGACATGGCCCAGCGCCAGCGCCAGGGCCGCGTCGGTGCCCTGTTTCGGATGCAGCCAGATATCGCCGAACTTGGCGCCCTCCGCATAATCGGGAAAGATCGACACCACCTTGGTGCCGCGATAGCGGACCTCGGTCATGAAGTGCGCATCGGGCGTGCGCGTCTGCGGCACGTTCGAACCCCACATCACGATGAAGGTCGAGTTGTACCAGTCGGCCGATTCCGGCACGTCGGTCTGCTCGCCCCACGTCTGCGGCGAGGCGGGCGGCAGATCGCAGTACCAGTCGTAGAAGCTCAGGCAGACGCCGCCCAGCAGCGACAGATAGCGCGCGCCGGCGGCGTAGGACACCATCGACATCGCCGGAATCGGCGAGAAGCCGACCACGCGGTCCGGGCCATGCCGGGCGATGGTATGGACGTTCGCGGCGGCGACGATCTCGTTGACCTCGTCCCAGCTCGAACGGACGAAGCCGCCCAGCCCTCGACGCGCCTGGTAGCCGCGCCGCGCCTGCTCGTCGTCGACGATCGAGGCCCAGGCCTGGACCGGCTCCATCGACTGGCGGCGCTCGCGCCACAGCTTGACCAATGCGCTGCGCACCAGCGGATATTTGAGCCGGTTGGCGCTGTACAGATACCAGGAATAGGAGGCGCCGCGCGAGCAGCCGCGCGGTTCGTGATTGGGAAGATCGGGACGGGTTCGCGGATAGTCGGTCTGCTGGGTTTCCCATGTCACGATGCCGCCTTTGACATAGATTTTCCAGGAACAGGAACCGGTGCAATTGACCCCATGCGTGGAGCGCACGATTTTGTCATGCTGCCAGCGCTGGCGATAACCGTCCTCCCATTTTCTGTCTTCGTCGGTGACGGCACCGTGTCCATTGGAGAATGCGATGCGCTCCGTCGAAAAGTAACGCAAGCGGTCGAGAAAATGGCTCATGACGGCTCCGATCGTGCCCGCGTGTCGGCGCTGCGGAAAACCGCGGCAACAGCCATCCCGCACGTGCATGCGCACGCGCACCGACGAGGCGATTTATGGGGCGGCTTTTGATAGTAGTGGGCGAACGCGAAATTGCAAATTCGCGTGCAAGCCACATTAACATGCCATATCGATCGGTAAAAACGGAACGAAAAGTTTCTTTGATCTGAATCAAAATGGGCGAATGACGCAGCGGCTCGCGTTTCATTCGCATGATTTACAAATCGCGTTTCAGTTATGTACCGAAATGCCGGTGATCGCGGCGACACGGATGCAGGGGCGGCCCGCCGCGGCGATCCTTTAGAATGCTGGATTGCCGTGCGTTCCCTGCCAGCACAAGAAGCAAGCGCCGCAGGAGTCCACCCCTGCGGCGCTTGCTTTTTGTCGGCTGTCTTGAAGCTGCCCGGTGCTACGGCCCCGTGCGGATGCCCGTGCTTTCGATCCATCCCATCCAGTACGAGAACAGGATGAACAGGAACAGCGCGATCGACAGGCCGACTCGTACCGTCAGCGAACGGACCATATGCGCGCTCGACTTGCCACGGTCGCGCATCATGAAGAACAGGGCGGAAGCCAGGCTGGAGACGATCAGTATGAAGGCGATGACGATGACGATGCGCATGGCGGCGGTCGGGGCAATGGTGCGTCATTATCGCACCGCGTCTGTGGGGCCGTTCCCGCGATGAAACTGCTGCGCGCGCTGAGCCCGGTTCCGACGGTGGCCGCTCTGGCGGTCATCGCGGTGACCTGTGCGCTGGGCAACTGGCAGCTCGGCCGCGCTCACGACAAGATCGCTCGCGCCGAGCGCCTGCGGGCGCTGGCCGATGCGCCGCCGCTGCGGATCGGCACGGCGCCGCCCCCGCTGCCCGCGGCCGAACTGGTCTCGCGCAACGTAGTCGTGCGCGGACGCTTCGATCCGGCCCACACCGTGCTGCTGGAAAACCGGCCGCACGGCAACGGGCAGGACAGCCGCTCCGGCTTTCTGGTGCTGACGCCGCTGCGGCCCGACGATGCGGCCGGCACAGAAGCCCCCCGCGCCGTGCTGGTGCTGCGCGGCTGGCTGCCGCGCGATGCACAGGACCGCACCCGCATTGCGCCGTTCCCGACGCCCGAGGGCACGGTGACCGTGCAGGGCGTGGCACTGGCCGACGTGCCGAAGGTCTATCAGCTGGGCGGCCCCGACGCCCAGCGCGGCGAGCGCATCCGGCAGAACCTGGACCTGGACGCCTTCGCCGCCGAACTGGGTACGCCCCTGCAGCCGTTCGTGCTGCAGCAGCGCAGCGACAGCGGCGATGGCCTGGCGCGCGACTGGGCGCCGGCCGACCTCGGCGTCGAGCGCCACTACGGCTATGCGTTTCAGTGGTATGGTCTGGCCGCGCTGACGCTCGTATTGCTGGTGGTGCTGACCTGGCGGCGTGCCCGCCGCCGCGCCACGCCGGCGGATGACGGCCGGGCCACGGCCACGGCGCCCGCGGGCGGCGCCCGCCACGACGATTAATCACTCCGACGACTATCCATGCCTTCCGATCCCGCCACGGCCAAGCCGGCCGCGCCGCAAGACTCCCGCAGCGATCCGCGCATCGATGCCCGCACGCGCCGCGGACGGATCCAGATGCTGTTGCTGCTGCTGGTCTGCGCCTCGCCGGTCATCGCCTCGTATCTGACCTACTACGTGTTCCGGCCGGCCGGCGGGCAGACCAACTACGGCACGCTGATCGAACCGCAGCGCCCGGCGCCGGCGGTGCGCGTGACCGACGAGCGCGGCCAGGCGGTGCCGCTGCAGGACTTCAAGGGCAAGTGGCTGCTGGTGTCGACCGACAGCGCCGCCTGCGACGAGGCCTGCGCGAAGAAGCTGTTCACGATTCGCCAGATCCGCGCCGGACAGGGCAAGGAACGCGAGCGCATCGTGCCGGTCTGGCTGATCGGCGACGACGGCCCGATCGATCCGCGGCTGAGCGCCGCCTACAACGAGCCCTATGCCGGCGTGCGCTTCCTGCGCATGAACCGGGAGCAGATCCGCGGCTGGCTGCCGCCCGCCGAGGGACAGCCGGCCGAGGCCACGCTGTACCTGGTCGACCCGCTCGGCAATCTGATGATGCGGTTCCCCAAGGACCCGGACCCGAAAAAGGTGCATTCGGACCTCAGCCGCCTGCTCAAGTACAACCGCATCGGCTGATGGAGGGCCCATGCTGACTCAACTCGCCCTGATCGGCCTGCTGCTGGCGCTGCTGCCGCTCAGCTATGTGCTGGCCCGCGGCAGCCGCGACAAATACCGCAAGCTGGTCTGGATCACCGCCTTCCTGACGCTGGACCTGATCATGTTCGGCAGCTTCACGCGGCTGACCGACTCCGGCCTGGGCTGCCCGGACTGGCCGGGCTGCTACGGCCATTCGAACCCCTATGCGGCGGTCGAGCATATCCGCGCGGCCGAAACGGCGCTGCCGAGCGGGCCGGTGACCTGGGCCAAGGCCTGGATCGAGATGCTGCACCGTTACTTTGCGATGGCGGTGGGCGTGCTGATCATCGCGCTGGCGGTGCTGGCCTGGAGCAAGCGACGCGAACTGAAGCAATCGCCGTGGTTCGCCACCGGCGTGCTGCTGCTGGTCTGCGTGCAGGGCGCCTTCGGTGCCTTCACGGTCACGATGAAGCTGCAGCCGATCATCGTGGTGACCCATCTGCTGCTCGGCATGGCGCTGCTGGCCGCGCTGATCTGGCTGGGTTCGCGCAGCGACCCGCCGCGCGCGATTGCCCCCGCGGCGGCGCGCCTGCGCTGGCCGGGACGGATCGCGCTGGCGCTGCTGGTGCTCCAGATCTTCCTCGGCGGCTGGGTCAGCACCAATTACGCGGTGCTGGCCTGCACCGACTTCCCGCTGTGCAACGGCCAGTGGATTCCGGAAATGGACTTTCGCCATGGCTTTACGCTGTGGCGCCCGCTCGGCATGACGGCAGACGGCGCCTACATTCCCCATTCGGCGCTGGTGGCCATCCATTGGGTGCACCGGGGGTTTGCCGTGGTGGTGCTGGGCTATCTGGCGTGGTTCGCGCTGCGGACCCGCCATTTCGCGCCGCTGGCGCGCGCTTCGCACTGGCTGCTGGCGGTGCTGGTGTTGCAGTTGGCGACCGGTTTGTCGAATATCGTGCTCGATTGGCCGCTTTTGCCGGCAGTCGCCCACAATGGCGGCGCGGCGGTGCTGCTGATGCTGTTGGTCCGGCTCAATTACAATATTGGGCTTGCGACCCGTGCCGTCACTGCCGCGGCCCCCGCTTCATTCGATCGCGCCGCTGCCGACCGGGTTGCCGATGCTGCCCCGGCCCCCGATGCCGCCGGCGCAAACCGCCCGGCCGACACCGCGCGCGCCTCATGAAAGACAAGACTCCCGTGGCCACCACCGCTACCCAGACCCAGCAACCGCCCAGCCGGCTGCGCCACCTCGCCCGCCAGTACGCCGCGCTGACCAAGCCGCGCGTGACGCAACTGGCGGTCTTCTGCGCCATCATCGGCATGTTCCTGGCCACGCCGGGCATGGTGCCGTGGCGCGTGCTGATCGGCGGCGCCGCCGGCATCTGGCTGCTGGCCGCCGGCGCGTTCGCGATCAACTGCCTGGTCGAACAGAAGGTCGACGCGCTGATGCGCCGCACCGCGTGGCGGCCGTCGGCCACCGGCGAGATCGGCACCAGCCAGATCCTGATGTTCTCGCTGGTGCTGGGCGGCGCCGGCATGTGGCTGCTGCACGTGTTCACCAACGATCTGACGATGTGGCTGACGTTCGCCACCTTCGTCGGCTACGCGGTGGTCTACACGATCCTGCTCAAGCCCGCCACGCCGCAGAACATCGTGATCGGCGGCCTGTCCGGCGCGATGCCGCCCGCATTGGGCTGGGCCGCGGTGGCCGGCGACGTGCCGGCCGAGGCCTGGTTCCTGGTGCTGATCATCTTCACCTGGACCCCGCCGCACTTCTGGGCGCTGGCGCTGTACCGCCGTGCCGACTATGCGAAGTCGGGCCTGCCGATGCTGCCGATCACGCACGGCGAGCGCTTCACGCTGCTGCACATCCTGCTGTACACGCTGGTGATGATCGCGGCCACGCTGCTGCCTTTCGTCTACGGCATGAGCGGCTACATCTATCTGGTGGCGGCGCTGGTGCTGGGCGGCATCTTCCTGGCCTATGCGTGGAAGCTGTACCGGCAGTACTCGGATGCGCTGGCGCAGCGCACCTTCCGCTTCTCGATCCTCTATCTGTCGCTGCTGTTCGCCGCGCTGCTGATCGACCACTACTTCAAGTTCGTGCCGCAGCCGTGATGGCGTGATGGCATCACGGCCGCGATGCCGCGATGGCCGCGACAAGATGTCGCGGCGGCGGCCCGCTGCGCCGCGATCGGCGATACTAGCCGCTGCCGCCAGCGCGCCTGCCGCGCCACCTCCGGCTCTCCATGCCGACACGCTGACAAGCCGATAACCGAACCGACACCATGCGCACTGCCTTGTTTTCCTCGCCCGTCTTCCCGTCCCTGGCCAGTCTGCCGCGCATTCTGCGGATCGCGCTGCTGGCGCTCGCGCTGGCGGGCTTGGCCGCCTGCGGCCAGCAGAAGCCGACCTTCCAGAATATCGACGTGACCGGCGGCAGCGAATTCGGCAAGGACTTCAAGCTGACGGACCACACCGGCAAGGAGCGCACGCTGGCCGACTTCAAGGGCAAGGCGGTGGTGATGTTCTTCGGCTATACCCATTGCCCCGACGTCTGCCCGACCACGATGGTCGAGTGGAAGAACGTGATGGAACAGCTCGGCCCCGACGCCGATCGCGTCCAGGTGCTGTTCATCACCGTCGATCCGGAGCGCGACACGCAGCAGCTGCTGGCCCAGTACGTGCCGGCCTTCGATCCGCGCTTCCTGGGCATGCGGCCCGCCGACGAAGCGGCGCTGCGCCAGCTGACCAAGGACTTCAAGGTGTTCTACGCCAAGGTGCCAGGCAGCGCGCCCGGCAACTACACGGTCGACCATTCGGCCGGCAGCTATGTGTTCGACCCGGAAGGGCGGCTGCGGCTGTTCATCCGCCATGGCCAGGGCACCGAGCCGATCGTCAAGGACATGAAGCAGCTGCTGTCCTGATTGCCCCGATTGTGCCGAATGGCCCGGGCAGGGCCGGGCTCAGCCCTTGTTGAAGATGCTGTAGAAGTCCGGCGCGCCGGCCTCGGTCACCGTCAGGTCCAGCGACCCTTCGATATGCTCCAGATGCTCGCGCATCAGCGCGCGGGCCGCGCTCTCGTCGCGCTTCTCGATCGCCCCGATCAGATCGCGGTGCTCATGCTCCGGGCAGGCCGGCGCGCCCGGCCGGTCGTACAGCGTGATGATCAGACAGGTCAGCGAGACCATCTCGCGGATGACCTTCTCCAGAATGGCGTTGCCCGCCATCTCTGCCAGCAGGATGTGAAACTCTCCCGATAGCCGGATCACCGCGGCGCGGTCGCCGCGTGCACGCGCCGCGTCCTCCTCCTGCACGTGCCGCTGCAGGCTGCGGACCTTGGCGGGCGTCGCGTGGCGAGCCAACGTGGCGGCCAGTTCGGGCTCGATGACCTGGCGCGTCTGGAACACCTGATGCGCCTCCTCGACCGTCGGGCTGGCGATGAAGGCGCCGCGGTTCGGCACCAGCGTGACCAGCTTCTCGTGCGCCAGCCGGGCGAACACCTGGCGGATGCGCGCCCGGCTGGCCCCGGTGACCTCGCACAGCCGTTCCTCGACCAGCTTGGTGCCGGCCAGCAGCCGGTGTTCCATGATCGCGGACAGCAGGCTCAGATAGATCGCCTCGGTGGCCGAGGCTTCCGCGGTGCCGCTTTCCGGCGTCTCGGCTGCATTGGCGGCTGCATTGGCGGCTGCGTTGACTGCCTCGGCGGTCATGGTCTGCGCGTCTTCAGCGGGCGACGAGGCGGTGCGGGACGCCGTCTTGCGGGCGGCGGATTTGCCGGCGGCGGTCTTGCGCGCGGCCGGCGTGGGCGCCGAGGCGGCGGCCGTCTTGCCGCCGTTCGACTTGCGAAGTGATGACATTGTGACGATGCGCGGTGGACTTTGTCACCGCGATTGGCGACGAACGATCCGCATATCGTACACAAAGCGGGCGGCACCGGCCCGAAACGTCCCATCTCGCCATTTGCCCCGCTCCTTCAGAGCGCCAGCGACAGATCGCCCTGCACGGCGGTCAGCGTCGCCTGGGGCGTGGGTCCGGCATACGGATGCGTCTCGATCCAGTGCCGCGCGATATCGATGCGGCGTGCGATCCAGACCTTGTCGTGCGATTGCACGTAGTCGAGAAAACGCTGCAGCGCGCGGAAGCGGCCGGGGCGTCCGAGCAGCCGGCAATGCATGCCGATCGACAGCATCTTCGGCTGGTTCAGCCCCTGCGGATCGCCTTCGGCGTACAGCACGTCGAACGCGTCCTTCAGATACTGGAAGAACTGCTCGCCGGTATTGAAGCCCTGCGGCGTGGCAAAGCGCATGTCGTTCGAATCGAGCGTGTAGGGCACCA
>NZ_JAGFTW010000010.1:0-227029 GCF_017598945.1 Cupriavidus gilardii | reverse complement strand
GCTTTCCCCTTGTCCCGCCACCGTCGTGTTTATGCTCTACATTAAGAGCAGGCACCGGCACTCGCCTCCCCCGAAGGAGACATCATGCAAGCGGACAGCGAAGAACGCGTCGAACAACAACTGGCCGATCTGGTGGAGTTTGCGCGAGCCCGCCTGCCGGACGCCGTCTTCGCCATCGCCGAACCGTTGCTGCGGCATTACTACGACGTGTCCGATGCCGAGGACCTGGCCGAGCGCGATATCGCCGACCTCTACGGCGCCGCAATGGCCCACTGGCAGACCGCGCAACGCTTCGTGCCGGGCCGCGCGCAAGTGCGCGTCTACAACCCCAACCTCGAACAGCACGGCTGGCATTCCGACCACACCGTGATCGAGATGGTCAACGACGACATGCCGTTCCTGGTCGACTCGGTGACGATGGAGATCAACCGGCATGGGCTGACGCTGCATTCGGCCTTCCATCCGGTGCTGCGCGTCTGGCGCGGGCACGACGGCGGCATCGCCCGCATCGCGCTGGGAGGCGACAAGGCGCCCGACCCCGAATCGCGGCTCGAATCGTTCATCCACTTCGAGGTCGACCGCTGCAGCGAGCCGGCACAGCTCGAGGCGCTGCGGGCCGGCATCACGCGCATCCTCGGCGATGTGCGGGCCGCGGTCGAAGACTGGCCGAAGATGCTGGACATCGCACGCAGCAGCATCGCCGATCTGCAGCGCCTGCCCGGCGGCAATGAGGGCGATACCGCGGAAGCCTGCGCGCTGCTGCAGTGGATGGTCGACGACCACTTCTGCTTCCTCGGCCATCGCGACTACCAGCTGGTCGAGCAGGACGGCCGCTTCTTTCTGCGCGGCGTGGCGGGCTCCGGCGCGGGCATCCTGCGCGAAAGCCGGCGCGCCCCCACCGCGGAGGACCTGACGCCGCTGCCGCCTGCGGCGACCGCCATCATCCAGGGCGAATCGCCGATCTTCCTGACCAAGGCCAACTCGCGCTCGACGGTGCACCGGCCGGGCTATCTGGACTACATCGGCATCAAGCTGCTCGATGCCAACGGCAAGCTGTTCGGCGAGCGGCGCTTTCTCGGGCTGTACACGTCGACGACCTATATGGTGTCGACCAGCGAGATTCCGCTGGTGCGCCGCAAATGCGCCCATATCCTGGCGCGTGCCGGCTTTCTGCAGCGCGGCCATCTGTACAAGTCGCTGGTCACGATCCTCGAACAATATCCACGCGACGAACTGTTCCAGGCCAGCGAGGACGAACTGTTCGACATCGCGCTGGGCATCCTGCGCCTGCAGGAACATCAGCGCATCCGGCTGTTCGTGCGGCGCGACCGCTTCGACCGCTTCGTCTCCTGCCTGGTGTTCGTGCCGCGGGACAAGTACAACACCGATCTGCGCCAGCGCATCCAGAAGCTGCTGATGCACGCGTTCGGCGGCACCAGCTGCGAGTTCACGCCGCAGCTGTCGGAGTCCCCGCTGGCGCGCATCCATCTGACCGTGCGCGGCGAGCCGGGCACCATGCCCGAGGTCGATACGCGCGCGCTGGAGGAACGCATCGTCGCGGCGACACGCCGCTGGCAGGACGATCTCGCGGCGGCCCTGCTCGACAAGGCCGGCGAGGAACAGGGCAACCGGCTGCTGCGCCGCTACGGCGACTCGTTTCCCGCCGGCTATCGCGAGGACTACCCCGCGCGCACCGCGGTGCGCGATATCGAACTGATGGAGCTGGCGCGGCGGCGCAACGGCCTGTCGATGAATCTGTATCGGCCGATCGAGGCCCCGCCGGGCGCGTTCCGCTTCAAGGTCTACCGCGCCGGCGAGCCGATCGCGCTGTCGCACAGCCTGCCGATGCTCGAGCATCTCGGCGTGCGCGTGCACGAGGAACGGCCCTACCGGATCGAGCCCGACGAGGGCGCGCCGCTGTGGATCCATGACTTCGGCCTCGAACTGATCGGCGGCGCCGAGCTCGACATGGCCCGCGCCAAGGATCTGTTCGAAGACGCCTTCGCCCGGGCCTGGGATGGCGCGATCGAGAACGACGACCTGAACCGGCTGGTGCTGCTGGCCGAAATGCCGGCGCGCGACGTGACGATCCTGCGCGCCTACGCCAAGTATCTGCGGCAGGTCGGCTCGACCTTCAGCGACGCCTATATCGAGCGCGCGCTGACCGGCAATCCGCGCATTGCCGCGCTGCTGGTGGCGCTGTTCGCCGCGCGCTTCGATCCGGCCATCGATCCCGCCAACGATGCCGGCTCGACCGCGGCGCGCGAGGCACGCTGCGCGCAGTTGCTCGAGGCGATCGGCGCCGCGCTCGACCAGGTGCCCAATCTCGATGAGGACCGCATCCTGCGGCAGTTCCTCGGCGTGATCCAGGCCACCACGCGCACCAACGGCTTCCGCCAGAGCGCGGACGGCACGCCCCGCCCCTGCCTGTCGTTCAAGCTCGATCCGGCCCGCATCGCCGGCCTGCCCGAACCGCGGCCGATGTTCGAGATCTGGGTCTACTCGCCGCGCGTCGAAGGCGTGCATCTGCGCGGCGGCCGTGTCGCGCGCGGCGGACTGCGCTGGTCCGATCGCAGGGAGGATTTCCGCACCGAGGTGCTGGGGCTGATGAAGGCGCAGATGGTCAAGAACACCGTGATCGTGCCGGTCGGCTCCAAGGGCGGCTTCGTCGTCAAGCGGCCGCCCTCGCCCGCCGATCGCGATGCGTGGATGGCCGAAGGCGTGGCCTGCTACCAGACCTTCCTGCGCGGCCTGCTCGATGTCACCGACAACCTGGCCGGCGGCGCGGTGGTGCCGCCGCCCCAGGTCGTGCGGCACGATGACGACGACCCCTATCTCGTGGTCGCCGCCGACAAGGGCACCGCGAGCTTCTCCGACTACGCCAACGCGATATCGGCCGAATATGGCTTCTGGCTCGCCGATGCCTTCGCCTCCGGCGGCTCGGTCGGCTACGACCACAAGAAGATGGCGATCACCGCGCGCGGCGCCTGGGAATCGGTCAAGCGGCATTTCCGCGAACTCGGCATCGATATCCAGTCGACCGACTTCACCGTCGTCGGCATCGGCGACATGTCCGGCGACGTGTTCGGCAACGGCATGCTGCTGTCGCCCCATATCCGGCTGCTGGCTGCGTTCGACCACCGCCATATCTTCCTGGACCCCGATCCGGATCCCGCCGCCAGCCTGGAAGAGCGGCGCCGGCTGTTCGCGTTGCCGCGTTCGAGCTGGGCCGACTACGATGCCAGCAAGATCTCGGCCGGCGGCGGCGTGCATCCGCGCAGCGCCAAGACCATCGCGCTGACGCCGCAAGTGCGTGCCGCGCTCGGCATCGAGGCGGCGGCTCTGACGCCGGCCGAGCTGATCCAGGCGATCCTGACCGCGCCGGTCGACCTGCTGTACAACGGCGGCATCGGCACCTACGTCAAGGCCACCGACGAGACCCACCAGCAGGTCGGCGACCGCGCCAACGACGCGGTGCGCGTCAACGGCGCGGCACTGCGCTGCAAGGTGGTCGGCGAAGGGGGCAACCTCGGCTTCACGCAACTGGGCCGCATCGAATTCGCGCGCGCCGGCGGGCGCATCCATACCGATGCGATCGACAATTCGGCCGGCGTCGACTGCTCCGATCACGAGGTCAACATCAAGATTCTGCTCGGGCTGGTGGTCGCCGATGGCGAGATGACCGACAAGCAGCGCAACAAGCTGCTGGCCGAGATGACCGACGAAGTCGCGGCGCTGGTGCTGCAGGACAACTATTACCAGACCCAGGCGCTGTCGATCGCCAACCGGCGTGCCGCCGACGTGCTCGATATCGAGGCGCGGCTGATGCGCGCACTCGAACGCGCGGGCCGGCTCAATCGCGCGATCGAATTTCTGCCGCCCGACGAAGAGATCGTCGAGCGCAAGGCCGCCGGGCTCGGCCTGACCTCGCCCGAGCGCGCGGTGCTGCTCGCGTACAGCAAGATGTGGCTGTACGACGCGCTGCTTGCCTCCGACGTGCCGGAGGACCCGACCGTGGCCGGCCTGCTGGCCGATTATTTCCCGCAGCCGCTGCGTGCGCGCTACGCCGACACGATGCAGCGGCACCCGCTGCGCCGCGAGATCCTCGCCACCTATCTGACCAACACGCTGGTCAACCGCGTCGGCCCGACCTTCGTGCACCGGATGATGGAGGAGACCGACGCCCGTCCACCCGACATCGTGCGCGCTTGCCTGACCGCCCGCGATGTGTTCGGCCTGACCGGGCTGTGGCAGGCCATCGACGCGCTGGACAACCGCGTCGCCGACGAGGTGCAGGCCGGCATGTTCGCCGGCCTGGCGCGGCTGCTCGAGGGCGCAACGCTATGGCTGCTGCGGCGACGCCCCACCAACGGCGCACCGGCCGGCGCGCGGCCCGACTATGCCGCCGCGGCGGTCTGGCTGACGCCGCGGCTGCCGACGCTGCTGGCCGAGCACGAGGCCGCCGCGCTGACCCAGCGGCGCGAGTCGCTGACCGCGCTCGGCATCGACGACACGCTGGCCCTGCAGGTGGCGGCCGGCGATATCGCCGTCGCCGCGCTCGATATCGCCGAGGTGGCCTCGGGCTGCGAACGCAGCCTGGCGCAGGTGGCGGATGTCTATTTCGCGCTGGACCGGCATCTGAGCTTCGGCTGGCTGCGCGAACGCGCGCAGGCACTGCCGGCGGACACGCACTGGGACCTGCTCGCGCGCACCACCACGCTGGACGATCTGGACCGGCTCAAGCGCGCGCTGACCGTCAGCGTGCTGCAGCAGGCCGGCGGCGGCACGCGCGAGGAAGGCGCCGATGGGCTGATCGAGCGCTGGCGCCAGGCGCGGCACGCGCCGCTCGAACGCTTCGGCCGCATGCTGGCCGACCAGCGCGCGGCCGGCGCCACCGGGCTGTCGATGCTGTCGGTGGCCACGCGCGAGATCGGCATGCTGGAGCACGCGGCCTGACTGGCCCGCGACGCTGGCACGCGCTCTTGCGCAGTGCAGCACTGCGTGTGGCAACGCACGGACGCTGGTCAACCGGACCCATAGATTGAGCGTGTCGAACCGGCCCATGCCTCTCGCGCCCCACCGGGCGTGCGGCAGGCCGTCCCGCGTCATCCCGCGATCGCCAGGCTGCCGGAGAACCCCCATGGTACTGCGTCCCCCCTCGCACCAAGCGAGCTTGCGTACGACCGTCTGCGTGGTCGGCTCAGGGCCGGCCGGCATCACCTGCGCAAGGGAACTCGCCCGGCGCGGCATCGCCGTGATCCTGGTCGAAAGCGGCGGCGAAACCTTCCAGGAAGAAGCGCAGGCGATGTGCGATGCCGAGATCGCCGATGCGCGCCGCCATGCCACGATGCAGGACGCCGTGCGACGCGCATTCGGCGGTACGTCCTGGCTCTGGGGCGGGCGCTGCATCCCGTTCGATCCGATCGATTTCGAGGCGCGCGACTACGCGCCCGACACCGCGTGGCCGATCCGCTACGAAGAGCTGTTGCCCTACTACGCCCGCGCCTGCGAGTACACCAACTGCGGCCAGCCGGCCTTCACACTGGATCGCCTCGCCGCGGAATCGGCGAGCCGCCCCATCACCGCGCGCTTCCAGCCGGGCGACGTGATCGCCTCCGATCTGGAGCGCTGGAGCGGCGAACCCAACTTTGCGCGCCGCTATCGCGACTGGTTCGAGCGCGATCCCACCGTGCAGCTGCTGCTCGGCGCGACCTGCGTCGATATCGAACCCAGCGCCGATCGCGAGCATGTGGCCAGCATCGTGGTGGCCCGTGGCACCGCGCGTACGCGCATCGTCGCCGACCACTTCGTGCTGGCCTGCGGCGGGCTCGAGGCGACGCGGCTGCTGCTGAACGTCAATGCGCGGCACGGCGACCGGCTCGGCAATCGCAGCGGTCTGCTGGGACGGCATTACATGGGGCACATCTCCGGCAAGATTGCCAGCGTACGTTTCGACTCGGAGGCGTCGCGCACCATCTATCATTTCGAGCGCGATGCGCAGGGCTTTTATGCGCGCCGCCGCTTCACCGTGCCGGCCCGCGTGCAACGCGAGCAGCGGCTGCTCAATACCGCGATGTGGCTCGACAACCATCCGCCCGCCGATCCCGCGCATGGCAACGGCATCCTCTCGTTCGCCTACCTCGCGCTGTGCACGCCGGTGATCAGCCGCTATCTGGCGCCGCCCGCGATCGCCAAGCTGGTTGCCAACGCCAGCGCGCGCAAGGACCGCGGCGCCCATGTCCGCAATGTCTGCAAGGACCTAACCAAGATTGCGACGTTCGTGCCGCCCTTCGTCTACCGGCGCTATTTCGCACGACCGCGGCTGCCCGGCTTCTTTCTGCCGAGCCCGAACAATGTCTATGCGCTGCACTATCATGCGGAGCAGTTGCCCTCGCGGGAGAGCCGCGTGACGCTCGCCGACAGCACCGACTGCCACGGCATGCGCCGGCTGCGGATCGATCTGCGCTATCAGCAGGCCGATGCCGATTCGGTGGTCCGCTGCCACGCGTTGCTCGACCGGCATCTGCGCAAGACCGGTGCCGGCCGGCTCGACTACTGGATGCCGGAAGCCGAGCGCATCGACGCGGTGCTGGCCCAGGCGGCGGACGGCTTTCACCAGATCGGCACCGCGCGCATGGCGGCGCACTGGCGCGACGGCGTGGTGGACCCGCGCTGCCGCGTGTTCGGCACCGACAATCTGTACGTTGCCAGCAGCGCGGTATTCCCGTCGTCGGGACAGGCCAACCCGACCCTGACCATCGTCGCGTTGTCCGCGCGCATTGCCGACGACATTGCGGCACAACTGGCGAACGAAGCGGCCAACGATGCCGCGAACCGAAACGACGCCCGCATGACTAACGACATGGCGACCGACGCCACGCCCGTGGCGGCCCGGATCCCCCCTTCCGTCGAACCGCTCGACGAGCCCGTTGCCGTAGCGACCGCAGGAGCGCCAAGGTGAGTGAGCATTCCAAGGAACTGTCTGGACGATTGGGCTTCGGTTGTGCTCCCATGCTGGGCCGGGTGGGCAGGAAGGAATCGCTGCGCGCGTTGGCGATCGCGTACGACAACGGCATCCGCCACTTCGACGTGGCCCGCTCCTATGGCTTCGGCGAGGCGGAGGCGCTGCTCGGCGAATTCCTGGCCGGCAAGCGCCAGCACGTGACGGTCACCAGCAAGTTCGGTGTGGTGCCCCCACGCAATACGCGCGCGCTGAGCCTGGCCAAGAGCTTCGCCCGCGGCTGGCTCAAGCGCATGCCCGGTGGCAGCCGCATGGTCCATGCCGCCTCGCGCGTTGCGCTGTCGCAGCGCAACTACGAGGTCGGCTATGCGCGCAGCTGCCTGGAACAATCCCTGCGCCAATTGCGCAGCGAGCGCATCGACTACTACCTGATCCACGAGCCGCACTCGCCCGAGGTGCTGACCGACGAGCTGCAGCGCTTCCTGGACGACGCGCAGCGCGACGGCAAGATCGGCCAGTGGGGCGTGACGATCGATTCGCCGCAGATCATGGCAACCCCGCTTGCGCAGCAGGCGCCGGCATGGCTGTTCGAGGCCAACCTGAACGTGCTCGACCGCCTGCATGCCGGCATGGGCGCCGGGCGGCAGCGCTTTCTGTCGCGGCCCTACGGCGGCGGGCCCGACAGCCTGGCAGGCAGCGCGGCCAGCCGGCCGGTGCGCGAGGCCGTCAGCAAGCTCGGACTGGAGGATCTGACCGAGCAGGAACTGGCCATGCATTTCGCGCTCAGCCTTGCCGGCGAGCACGGTATCGTCATCACCTCGATGTTTTCCGAGCAGCATATCCGCCAGAACCTCGATCTGCTGGAGCGGTATCGCGCGCTGGGCGAACGCGGGCGCGCGCTGGCGCCCGCCATCCTGGGCGGCGATTCGCCGCGGCCTTGCCGGAACGGGCCCTGCACCGACATGCCGGAACGCGAGCCGGCATGAGGCGGTGATGGGGCGCTGAACGTGCGCCGGTGGTGAATTTTCGGTGCGTTTTCGGTGCGCCGATCGACCTGCCAAATCAGGACGCCGGCGTGAACGGGTCCGTTGGCGTGGCGGGATTGTCGGACAGATCGAATTCGTCGCGCACCTTGTCGACCACCGCGCGGATCACGCGCTCATGGCCGCGGACATGGCCGAAGCCCTGCATATCCCAATTGCGCCCGCGCGCGTCGCGCGGATGCCGCTGCGGCACGGGCACCCGCACCTTCAGACCTTCGTCGACGATTTCATCGAGCCGCTGAATACGGCGGCTCACTTCATCCTGCAGCGCACGTGCGGGCCGTTCGCGCTTGGCCATGATGTTCTCTCCCGTGACCTCGATGCGGGCATGCTAGCATGCGCGCTGCCGTGCCAACGTGCGGTATCCGCTCCAGCGCCGCGACTTCCCCGGCATCTCGCCATCCCGACATCCCGCCATGTTCGACACCTTGCGTGCGTGGGCCGCACGACTGCGCCGCGACGTGCTGACGCTCTGGTTCGCCTGCCGCCACCCTGCAACGCCATGGCTGACCCGCGGGCTGTGCGCGCTGATCGTCGCCTATGCGTTCAGTCCCATCGACCTGATTCCGGACTTCGTGCCGGTGCTCGGCTACCTCGACGAAATCGTCCTGCTGCCTGCGCTGATCTGGTGCGCACTGCGCACCCTGCCTGCTCCGCTTGCCGACTCCTGCCGCGCCCAGGCGCAGTGCTGGCTCGACGAGCGGCGCGGCAAGCCGCGCAGCTATTGGGGTGCGGCCATCGTGGTGGCACTGTGGCTCGCGGCAGCACTGCTCGCATGGCGGTGGTGGCGCGGCTGACGCGCCCGCACTGTCGGACAGCCACCGATACCACACGCCTCGCCCCCGCTCTAGAAAGGAAGAAAGTCGCCAACAAGCTCTCCAAGCACGAGGTGCCACCATGGCAGGACGCAATATCCATGTGACGCCGCATGGCAGCGGCTGGAATGTCAGCCGCGAAGGCGAACCGCAAGCCAGTTCGCATCACGACACGCAGGAAGAAGCGATCGAAGTCGCCACCGATGCGGCGCGGCGCGACCGCGTCGAATTGCTGGTGCACGGCCGCGATGGGCAGATCCGCATGCGCAACAGCTTCGGCCACGATCCGGCGGCGTCCAAAGGATGACGTAGGACGAACTCGCATACTGGCCGCCATCGCGATGCACTACGATGCAGATTCCCTCCGCTCTCGACCGAAGACCATGCCACGCAACTTCGTATTGAAAGCCACCCATACCGGATGGGAATTGACCGTCGAAGGCCAGGCGCAATCGATCCTGCGCTACGACGGCCGCGATGACGCGCTGCAGCTCGCCATGGCCGCCGCCCGCCGGCGCGGCGTGGGACTGCTGGTCCAGGAAGCCGACGGCGAAATCCGCCGCCTCACCGAACAGGAAAGCCTCGCGGCTTGATCCCCGGCAGGCAGTGGAGGCACTGCCAACGCTGCCTGCCGGGGAATGGAAAACAGCCATGAATCGTACCGTCCACGTCTTGCCCGCCGACCGCGGCTGGGCGGTGACCGTCGAAGATAC
This sequence comes from Cupriavidus gilardii, assembly GCF_017598945.1. GTDB lineage: Bacteria > Pseudomonadota > Gammaproteobacteria > Burkholderiales > Burkholderiaceae > Cupriavidus > Cupriavidus gilardii_E. Next base: position 217,497 of record NZ_JAGFTW010000010.1, on the reverse strand, counting down.
CGACGGCGCCACCTCGCACTATCCATCGCAGGAAGAGGCCATCGCGGCCGGACGCGAAAAAGCGAGCAAGGACAAGGTCGAACTGGTGATTCACGGGCCCGATGGGCAGATCCAGCAGCGCACGCGCTATGACCGTGGCGATGGCCACGGCCACGAGGGCGATGCTGGTGACGGTGGTGGCGACGGTGGTGGCGACGGCGGCGACTGACTCGCTTCGCGGAAGGTGGCTTCGCCCCTGCTATGATCGGCCGCGCGACAACAAGCCATCGGAATACCCATGTCGAGCACCGACACCGACATCGACACCGACAAGAACGACCATCGCAGTCAAAAGGAAAGAATGCTTGCCGGCGATCTCTATATCGCCGAAGACCCTGAACTACAGGCCGCATCGCGCCGCGCCTATCGCCTGTCGCGCGAATACGAGACGCGCTATGCCGTCGATCTCGACAGCGCGCAACAGGTTCTGCACGAAATGCTTGGCGCCGTCGGGCCGGACGTCAATATCAAGCCACCGCTTTACGTCGACTACGGCAAGTACATCACCGTCGGCGCACGTACCTTCGTCAATTACGGACTGATGGCATTGGACGTCGCGCCGATCACGATTGGCGAAGACGTACAGATCGGGCCCAATGTGCAATTGCTGACGCCGACACACCCGGTCGATCCGGAACTGCGGCGGCAGAAATACGAGGCGGCCAAACCGATCGTGATCGGCAACAACGTCTGGCTCGGCGGTGGCGCCATCGTGCTCGCGGGCGTGACGATCGGCGAGAACAGCGTGATCGGCGCAGGCGCGGTGGTCACACGCGATATTCCGCCGAATGTGGTCGCGGTCGGCAATCCGGCGCGCGTGATCCGCGAGATCGCACAGCCAGCGAACGATGGCACCGAGGCATGATGGCGTCGCGCGCTCGCCGCATGCGTCGGCCATGGCGCCGCTGATCCGGCCCGCGACAAGCAGCGACGCGGCATCGCTGCCGGACATCGAACGCTCCGCCGCCGCGCTGTTCAGAACCGTGCCGGCATTGGCATGGATTGCCGACGACGACGTCCTCTCGGCGGACGTTCACCTTCGCTTCATTGCCGCGGGCACTGCCTGGGTCGCGGTGGACGACACCGGCAAGGTGCGGGGATTCTTGAGCGCCGAGCGCTTCGATGACGCGCTGCATATCTGGGAACTTGCCGTCCATCGCGATAGCCAAGGCCAGGGCTGCGGGCGCGCGCTGGTTTCAGAGGCCATTGCGCATGCGCGCCGGCAACAATTGTCGGCGGTCACGCTGACCACATTCCGCGATCTCCCGTGGAACGGGCCCTTCTACCGACAGCTGGGATTCGACCCGATCGAAGGCAACGCACTGGGCGAACGGCTCACCGCCGTGCTGGAGCACGAACGCGAACTCGGCTTGCCGGTGCATCTGCGCTGCGCAATGCGGCTCGCGCTAGACGTGTCCGGCCCGGGCAATGATGCCGCGCCGCCGGCATCGCCGTAGAATCGGCGCTATTCCAACCCGATGGGACTTCGTATGGCACGCTCGAACCGACTGCATCGCGCCCTGCTGGCCGCCCTCTTCGCGATGACCGCTTGTCCTGCCGTCGCCCAGGACAACAGCCCGTTGACCGACTCGCAGCGGCAGGCGCTCGACCGGGCCATCGGCACCTTGCGCACGCCCGCGGACCGCAATGTCGCGAGTCAATGGAGCGACGCCAAGAAAGTCGCCGAAGTCATGTGCCGCCCGCTGGCCCTGCAGGAACTGAAACGCACCGACGCCAAGGTCGACCGCGTATTCCTCGGCGACGACACGCCGCAAAGCCTGAGCTTGAAAGGCAATACCGTCCTCGAAGGAAGCGGCCAGGCCCGCGGGCGCACGGGATGGCGCAATTTCACGTTCACCTGCGCGCTCGACCCGCAAACGGCACGAGCGACGTCCTTCGAGGCGAAGTTCGAGGGTGGCAAGTAGAGCGGCGGTAGCAGAGCGAGATAGCGCCTCGAACAATGAAAAAAGCCCGATGCCAACGAAGGCATCGGGCAAATACAACCTACCAGGAAATAGGCTCAGACGAGGCACGGTGACCGGTGCAACGCCGCTGATGGGGGCACCGACGTGTTACCGGCCTAGGCACCTCGTCCTCGCCTGGCAGTACCTTAGTTCCAGCGTGCCCCACGTCATACTGAAAACGGGCTCGGTTCTGTAGACAACCGACGGCACCGATGGACGCCCCCGACCATGACCGTCCAATCGTCGGGAAAGGGACGTGACTAGCGCCAACGGCGCCCCCCCCTTGGCGAAGGCTCCTCAGGTGGAAGTCGTAGGGCTCAGCATCGGATCCGAAAGAAGGTCACTCGATTACGACAGAAGCGGCGCCAACTGATGGCGTAATGGCTCCCCGGCCTTTTCCACGGAGGAGATATGCCTTTCTGCAACGACACGCGCTATTTCACGCAAGAGGAAGACCCCGCCTACGAGCTCGTGCTCGCCCCGGGTGCCCAGGCCCCGTACTCAGGCATCTACCGATGCGAGGGCTGCGGTTCCAGCGCCATCTCGCCCCGTGAACATCCTTTGCCACCGCCGAACCACCATGTTCACGGGGTGCTGCAGGGACACATTCGCTGGCGGCTGATCGCGCGAACGACTCACCCGTAATTTCCGATGCCCGCTTTTTGATTGATTTATCCGGCCGGTACGAAACGCCCGATGACCCTCATCGGGCGTTTTGCATTCCCGCCTCCGGAGGACGCTCGCAATCGGTGGTACCTACGACGGCCCTGCTCGGGACGGCTTGTGCGCAACGAAAAAAGCCCGATACCAATGAAGGTATCGGGCAAATACAACCGACTAGGAAATAGGCTCGGACGAGACGCGGTGACCGACGCGTTGCCGTTGATGGGGGCAGCGGCATCGTTGCCGCCCAACGCATCCCGCCCTTGCCTCCCGATACATTAGTGGCAGCCTACCGTCTCTCATACTGAAAACGGGCTGGCTTCTGTAGATAACCGACGGCCTGGGCGAAAGCGCCCGGCTATGACGGGCAGATCATCGCGAAGAGGACATGCCAGTCGACAACAAAAAGCCCGCGTGGCTGTGACCACGCGGGCTTTTCATCTCGCTACCCTACTGCGGTACTACTCGTCTTCCAACGCGGAAATCAAGGCGTCCGCGTACTGAACGGCTCGCTTGGCGGCAGCCGAGACTTCCATTTCTCCCGACATGCTCGTGACCAATCCTTGCATCGCCAAAGCCGCCAAATGCACGCGCTGGCTTGTCGACGAGGCGCCGTAGTACGACATGTCGTCGAGACGTTCGACGACCTCTCTCAGATGCTTGACCAGCTCTTGCGAATGGCTTGCGTCCATAGTTTCCTCCAAGAGGGTTGGGGAGCTGTCATGGTGCCAAGACGCGCGGGAACAAAGAAGCGGGCGGTGACGAGAACCTTGGATACCGGGTCGGAAATCGAAGGTTTTCCCTGCACGTCTTCGGGCCTTCTGCATCTATGAGGCGCCGCGGTGACATGGCGCAACGTGGATGTCCATCGCATAAGCCGTCTCGATCAGACGATCGCGCCCCATGCTGCGGCTCACGCTGGCAGAGCCTACGGCAGAGGCCTGACGCGGCGCCAAGGACCCAAGGGCTGGCTCCGGAACAACGGCCGTCCCGGGCGGCGCAATGAATGGAATGAACTTGCATGGTTCCCGACCACCAAGCTGAGACGGGCTTTTTACCGAACCCTTTTTATCGCCTCAGCCCCCAAGCATGGTTCAACTTTACCCCCACTCCCTTGAAGGATGGCGCGGTAGGCATCTCACCCATATAATGGCGGCCTTTAATTCCACGGGCACGATAAAGATGCCCGATAAAACCGGCGCCTCCAAGGTAGCCAGATAAACGGGAAATCTATGCGGGTCATTAATGCGCATATCACCGCGGCGTCGAACGCGGGCGGCGCGACGAATACCTGCGCTTTCGGTCAAAGCGCGCCAGGTGTCAACAAGGTCTTTATTGTTTCGCTGCCCAGCGATGTCGAGCGCCGTCGGCACATGAGACAGCAATTCAGCCGATTTCCGGAAATCCGTTACGAGTTCTTCGACGGAATCCGAATCAATGACCGCAGCCAGTACCCAAAAGATTACGACAGCCGCGCGCGGCGCCGCCTGTTCGGCGACGACCTGCGCCCTGGCGAAGTTGGCTGCTATCTAAGCCACCGCGAACTCTGGAAGCGTTGCGCGGAAGCCGAGGACGGCGAGGTGTGGTGCATTCTCGAGGACGATATCGTCCTGCTGGATGACTTCACACAGCGAATCCGAATCCTGATGTCGCACCGTGACAAGTGGGATGTCGTTCGGCTGATGGAATTGATCCCACGCCGAGGCAGTTGGACATACGCCCATCTGGACGGTATGCACACCTTGCGCGCCTACGACAGACAGCCGGCAGGAACACAAGGCTATCTGCTGACGCCCAAAGCGGCTCGGGAACTCCTGACCTTGGCGCGGCGCATTGTGTGGCCCATCGACGAAGTGATGGACTTCTATTGGGAACACAAGCTGCACCTTTATACGCTTTTCCCGCCAGCCATCGCCCTTGAACCAGAATTCAATTCCACCATCGGATTCCGCGCGCCGGGTCGACGTCCGAAATGGCGGAAACTGCAGCGTGAACTCATCAATGGCACACAAGGGCTGCGGCGCAGGCTGTTTAACCTGCGGCGTTATGGCCTTTCCCGCGCCCCGTTAATTCCTTAATCCATACAGACGCCGGCATGATTGTCGGCACTGCAAGACGTCGGCACCGACGCGGCGTTTCGGATGTGGTGACGTGACACTACAATCCAGGCTGGGGCCCGAGCCTTCGAACTTGGGTGGCAAGACCTGCGTCGCGAATGAAGCCCGCGGACTCACCCTCGACCGTGCAGCTTGCTGTTGCGGCCGCTGGTACGGGACACTGCCGAAATCAGGACTGAAACGCGGCATCGCAGAAATGGTGAAGCCCGCGTAATCTTCCGATTATGCGGGCTTCAATTTGGTCGGGGCGAGAGGATTTGAACCTCCGACCACCTGCACCCCATGCAGGTACGCTACCAGGCTGCGCTACGCCCCGAAAGCACAAGAGTATATCAGAAGCCCCACCGAAATGAATAGGCGGTGGAGCGCATTTTTTAGTCCTTGGCGGCGATCTGCTTGAGCTGCGCGAGCACGTGCTGTACGTGGATCAGTTCCGCGCGCAAGGCTCGAACGTCGACGGTCAGCACCGATGCCGAAGGCGGAACGCCAGCGCTTGAAGGCCGCATCGGTGCCGCCTCTTCCGGCATGGGCGGTTCGGCGTGATGCCGCCCTTCGTCGAGCCGGTTGCGTGCGCCGTTGATGGTGAAGCCCTGCTCGTACAGCAGCTCGCGGATGCGGCGGATCAGCAGCACTTCGTGGTGCTGGTAGTAGCGCCGGTTGCCGCGCCGCTTGACGGGCTTGAGCTGCGTGAACTCCTGCTCCCAATAGCGCAGCACGTGCGGCTTGACGGCGCACAGTTCGCTCACTTCACCGATGGTGAAATAGCGCTTGGCGGGAATGGGCGGCAACGTGATGCGCTCGCTCGATTTATCCGACATGCAATGGACGGACGGGTTTCAGGCCGCGCCGGCGGTGGTTGGAATGGGATGGCGCGCCGACCTGGCGCGCAGCAGCAGCATACAGATTGGCCGCGGGAGCGGCAATGGACCGTGCGGCTGTGGGCTGTCAGTGTGAGTCAGTCGCTGGACGCCAGTCCGGCGCGTTCCTCCACCAGGCTCTTGAGCTTCTGGCTGGCGTGGAAGGTCACCACGCGGCGGGCGGTGATCGGAATGATTTCGCCGGTCTTCGGATTGCGGCCGGGACGCTGGGGCTTGTCGCGCAACTGGAAGTTGCCGAAGCCGGACAGCTTGACGCTGTCGCCCTGCTCCAACGCTTCGCGGATCACGTCGAAGAAGGCTTCGACCATGTCCTTCGATTCACGCTTGTTGAGACCGACCTGGTCGAACAGCATCTCGGCAAGTTCGGCCTTGGTCAGGGTGGGCACCTCAGCGACGCGCGGTTCCGGCGTGTCATCCGCCTGCGTAGCCGCGTGCCGGTCGTCAGCTTCGCCCAATGCTGCTGCGGTCATCAGAGTCGCGTGTTGGTCGTTCATCTCGTCAGTCTGCCGCCCGGATGCGGGTGCCCGGGCGGCCCATTCAGGGTTCGGGCTGTGGCTAGCCGCGCAGCCGGGCGCCGAAGGCGGCGGTGGCGGCTTCGACCATGCAGCGCACGGCGCTGTCGACGGTCTCGTCCTGGAGGGTCGCCCCAGTATCTTGCAAGGTCAAGCGGAAGGCAAGGCTTTTCTCGTCCGCGCCGATGGCCGCCGAAGCGGCTTTCGGGCGGAATTCGTCGAACAGCACCAGGCTCTGCAAATAGCGGCCGAAGCCCTGCTTGTCGAGCGCCGCGCGCATGGCGTCGGTCATGTCCTGCACGCGCACGGTCTGCTTGACCACCAGCGCGAGGTCGCGCATCGCCGCCGGGAATTTCGAGATCTCCGCATAGCCCGGCAGCCCGATATCGCGCACGGCGTCCAGGTCCAGCTCGAACAGCACCGGCGCATGGCTCAGCTCATACGCCTGCAGCCACTGCGGATGCAATTCGCCGATGACGCCGATCGGCTTGCCTTCGAGCAGCACGGTGGCGGCCCGGCCCGGATGCAGCGCGGGATGCGAGACCGGTTCGAAGCGCGCCTGGCGCGGCTGCAGCAGTGCTTCGACATCGCCCTTGATGTCGAAGAAGTCGACCGGTCGCGTCGGCACGCCCCACTGCTCTTCGAAGGCCGGGCCGTAGGCGATGCCGGCCACGCGCATCGGCTGATCGTAGCCGGCCACCGTCAGGCCGCCGTCCGCGGTGCCGGCATTGCGCAGGAACACGCGGCCGACCTCGAACAGGCGCACGCGCGCGGCCTTGCGGTTCAGGTTGTAGCGCACCTTGTCGAGCAGCCCGCCGATCAGCGTCGAGCGCATCACGGCGAGTTGGCTGGCGATGGGGTTCAGCAGGCGGATCGGGTTGTCGTTGGCGGCGAAATCGCGCTCCCACTTCTCCTCGACGAAGGCGAAGTTGATCACCTCCTGATAGTCGCGGGCGGCGACGGCGTGGCGCACCGCATGCGTGGAACGACGCGCCTCGCCGGTCGGGCGCATCTCGCTCTCGGCGACGGGCGGCCGGGCCGGAATACGCTCGAAGCCGTAGATGCGGGCGACTTCCTCGATCAGGTCCTCTTCGATTTCCAGATCGAAGCGATAGCTCGGCGGCGTGACCTCGAACACGGTGCCTTCGGCGCCCTCGCTCTGCGAGAACGGCAAGCCCAGCCGCTGGAATACATCGGCGATCTCGGCCGTGTTCAGCGCGATGCCGAGCACACGCTCGGCGCGCGCGACGCGCAGCCGCACCGGCGGCCGCTGCGGCAGGTTGACGATCTGGTCGTCAACCGGACCGGCCTGGCCACCGCAAATCTGCAGGATCAGCGCAGTGATGCGCTCGATATGCTCGACGGTCGTCGCATAGTCGACGCCGCGCTCGAAGCGATGCGCGGCATCGGTCGAAAAGTTGTAGCGGCGCGCGCGGCCCTGGATGGCCTGCGGCCACCAGAATGCAGCTTCGAGATAGATATTGGTCGTGTCCAGCGTCACGGCGGTGCTGTCGCCGCCCATGATGCCGGCCAGGCTCTCGATTTCCTTGTCGTCGGCAATCACGCCGACGGTTTCATCCACCTCGACGGTGTTGCCGTTCAGCAGCTTGATCTGTTCGCCCTTGCGGCCCCAGCGCACGTCGAGTCCGCCGTGGATCTTGTCGAGATCGAAGACGTGCGACGGACGGCCCAGCTCGAGCATCACGTAGTTCGAGATGTCGACCAGCGCCGAGATGCTGCGCTGGCCGGCGCGCTCGAGCCGCTGCACCATCCACGCCGGCGTCGCGGCGCGGGCATTGACGCCGCGGATCACGCGTCCGCTGAAACGGCCGCACAGATCGGGCGCGGAAATCCTGACCGGCAGGCGGTCGTCGATCGTGACCGCCACGGGCGCCATCGCGGGCAGCGTCAGCGGTGCACCGGTCAGCGCGGCGACTTCGCGCGCGACACCGTGGATCGACAGGCAATCGGCCTTGTTCGGCGTCAGCTTGATCACGAAGACCTGATCGTCGAGGTCCAGATAGCGGCGGATGTTCTCGCCGACCGGCGCATCGTCGGGCAGGATCATCAGCCCTTCATGGTCTTCGGACAGCTTGAGTTCGCGCGCCGAGCACAGCATGCCGTAGCTGTCGACGCCGCGCAGCTTGCCGACCTTGATCTCGAACGGCTTGCCGCCCGCTTCGGTCGGCGGCAGCACCGCGCCCACCAGCGCGCACGGCACCAGGATGCCCGGCTTGACGTTGGGTGCGCCGCAGACGATCTGCAGCGTCTCGCCGGTGCCGGCATCGACCTGGCAGACGTTGAGGCGATCGGCGTTCGGATGGCGCTCGGTGGCCAGCACGCGCGCGACCACGATCTTGTCGAACGGCGGCGCGACCGGCCCGACCTCCTCGACTTCCAGCCCGGCCATGGTCAGGCGGTGCGAAAGCGCATCGGTGGTCAGATTGTCGGGATTGACGAAGGTACGAAGCCAGGATTCCGAGAATTGCATGGCGCTACTGATCCGGTGGGTATGCTGTGGGCGGCGGCATGGCGCCGCCAGGGTTCGACGATGACGCTACGGCCGTTCGGGGATGCAGGCAAGGCGCGGCAAAACCACGCGCCTTCCGTCCTCACGCAAACTGGCGCAGGAAACGCACGTCGCCTTCGAAGAACAGGCGCAGGTCATTGATGCCATAGCGCAGCATCGTCAGCCGCTCCAGCCCGGAGCCGAACGCGAAGCCGATATAGCGCTCGGGGTCCAGCCCCATGTTGCGCAGCACGTTCGGGTGCACCTGGCCCGAGCCGGAGATCTCCAGCCAGCGGCCCGCATTCTTGCCCTCCTCGAAGGCCATGTCGATCTCGGCCGAGGGCTCGGTGAAGGGGAAGTACGACGGACGGAAGCGCACCTGGATATCGTCGCGCTCGAAGAACTTGCGCAGGAAATCGGTGTAGACGCCTTTCAGGTCGGCAAAGCTGACGTTCTCGCCGATCCACAAACCCTCGACCTGATTGAACATCGGCGAATGGGTCGCGTCGCTGTCGACGCGATAGGTACGGCCGGGGCAGATCACCTTGATCGGCGGCATCGCCTTGCCGCGGTACTTCTCGACGTGCATGCGCGCATAGCGGACCTGCATCGGGCTGGTATGCGTGCGCAACAGCAGCAGCTTGCCCTCGCTGTCGCGGCCGTCGACGTAGAACGTGTCCTGCATCGAACGCGCCGGGTGGTTGTCCGGGTTGTTCAACGCGGTGAAATTCATCCAGTCGGTCTCGATCTCGGGACCGTCGGCGACATCGAAGCCGATCGAGCCGAAGATCTGCTCGACGCGCTCCCAGGTGCGCATCACCGGATGCAGGCTGCCGCGCGCGACGGCGCGTCCGGGCAGCGTGACATCGATCGCCTCGGCCGCCAGCCGGGCGTTCATCAGCGCGTCGGCCAGCGCCTGGCGGCGCGCCTGCAGCGCGGCCTCGACCTGCTGCTTGGCCTGGTTGATGCGGGCGCCCTGCTCCTTGCGGGCTTCCGGGTCCAGTTTGCCGAGGCCCTTGAGCAGCTCGGTCAGCGCGCCGGTCTTGCCGAGAAAGCGCGCTTTCTCGTTTTCCAGCGTGGCGTTGTCGTTGGCGGCGGCGAAGGCGGCCTGCGCGTCGGCGACGATTTGGTCCGGATCCAGTGACATGGCGGTGGTCGGCGATGAGTGGTGTATGGCTCCCGGCCCTGCACGCGGCAGGACCGGCAAAAAAAAACGGGACTCGATTCGGAGCCCCGTTTCGGCGGCCCCTTGGCGGAGGCCGCTTTCGACCTTGCGGTCGGTGCATGCGCCCGGTCGCTTGCGCGACCGGAACCGGCATCAGGCAACGGCGGCTTTCACCTGGTTGACGATGGCGGCAAAGGCAGGCTTGTCGTGAATCGCCATGTCCGACAGCACCTTGCGGTCCAGTTCAATCGAGGCCTTCTTCAGACCGTTCATGAACACGCTGTAGGTCATGCCATGCTCACGCGTCGCCGCGTTGATACGTGCAATCCAGAGGGCGCGGAACACGCGCTTCTTGTTGCGACGATCGCGGTATGCGTACTGGCCAGCACGCATGACCGCCTGCTTGGCGATGCGATAGACATTATTGCGACGGCCGCGGTAACCCTTGGCAGCGTCGATGACTTTCTTGTGGCGGGCCCGTGCGGTGACCCCACGTTTGACTCGAGGCATGAAACTCTCCTTTCGTTTTCGTCAGGGGTTAGGCGTAGGGCATCATCGCGCGAACGGACTTCAGGTTCGTCTCATGGACGTCCTGAGTGCCACGCAGTTGACGCTTGTTCTTGGTGGTCTTCTTCGTCAGGATGTGACGCTTGAAGGCCTGGCCACGCTTGAACGAACCGTTCGGACGCGCAGTAAAGCGCTTGGAAGCGCTTTTCTTGGTCTTCATCTTCGGCATGAAAAACTCCAGCTCTATGACATGCATGCAGGTGGACGGCTGACGCCGACGCTTGCAAGACCCGCATCCACTTGTTTTGCACGGCGCCGCGAGCGGCCCGCGCTGTGTTCGCGCGTCGTCCGGGCACCCAACCGGGGCCCGCACGCCACGCAAAACCAGGCTTACTTTTTCTTCTTGGGCGCCAGCACCATGACCATCTGGCGGCCTTCCATCTTCGGCATCTGCTCGACCTGGCCGAACTCCTCCAGATCGCTCTTGAGCCGCTCGAGCATGCGCGCGCCGATTTCCTGGTGGGCCATCTCGCGACCACGGAAACGCAGCGTGATCTTGGTCTTGTCGCCCTCTTCCAGGAATCGCTTCAGATTGCGCAGCTTGACGTTGTAGTCGCCATCATCCGTGCCAGGGCGGAATTTGACTTCCTTGACCTGGATGATCTTCTGCTTCAGCTTGGCCTCGTGAGCGCGCTTGGCTTCCTCGTACTTGAACTTGCCGTAGTCCATGATGCGAACCACGGGAGGAGCCGCGTTGGGCGCGATCTCCACCAGATCCAAGTCCTTCTCTTCGGCCAGGCGCAATGCGTCCATGAATTTGACGATGCCCAGCTGCTCGTTATCAACCCCTACCAGCCGCACTTCCGATGCGCTGATCTCGCGGTTGATGCGATGACCTTTGTCCGTAGCGATGTTCCGTTACCTCAAGAAGAAAAAAACAAGCCGTGCTCCCATCAGGCTTTGGTGGCGACGTCGTTGTTCAGACGCTCCACGAACGCGGAGACGGGCATCACACCCAGATCCACGTTGCCACGGGCACGCACGGCCACTTGATTGGCATCCCGCTCCTTGTCGCCGACCACGATCAGGTACGGCACCTTCTGCAGCGAGTGCTCGCGGATTTTATACGTAATTTTCTCGTTACGCAAATCCGCCTTGGCCCTAAACCCTTGTTTTTGCAGCAGTTGCACGACGTTTTCCGCATATTCCGCCTGGGAATCTGCAATATTCATCACGACGACCTGCTCGGGGGCCAGCCAGGCGGGCAGCGCACCGGCATGGTTTTCCAGCAGGATGCCGAGGAAGCGCTCAAAAGAGCCGAGAATCGCCCGATGCAGCATCACCGGCCGCTTGCGGGAGTTGTCCTCGGAGACGAATTCGGCATCCAGGCGCTCCGGCAGCACCAGATCGAGCTGCAGCGTGCCGCACTGCCAGGAACGGCCGATCGCGTCCTTGATGTGGTATTCGACCTTCGGACCGTAGAAGGCGCCCTCGCCCGGCAGTTCTTCCCACTGCACACCGCAGGCCCGCAAGGCCATCCGCAGCCCTTCCTCGGCGTGATCCCAGACTGCGTCGGAACCGGCGCGCTGCTCCGGGCGCAGCGACAGCTTGACCGCCACGTCCTTGAAGCCGAAGTCGTCGTAGACCGAGAACGCCAGATCGTTGAAGGCCTTGGCCTCGGCGACGATCTGCTCTTCCGTGCAGAAGATATGGGCATCGTCCTGCACGAAGCCGCGCACGCGCATCAGACCGTGCAACGCGCCAGAGGGCTCGTTGCGGTGGCAGGAGCCGAACTCGGCCAGCCGCAGCGGCAGGTCGCGATACGAGCGCAGGCCGTGGTTGAAGATCTGCACATGGCCCGGACAGTTCATCGGCTTGATCGCGTAGTCGCGCTTCTCCGACTCCGTGACGAACATGTTTTCCTTGTAGTTCTGCCAGTGGCCGGACTTCTCCCACAGCGAACGATCCATCACCTGCGGCGTGCGCACCTCGCTGTAGCCTGCCTCCGTCAGCCGGCCGCGCATGTACTGCTCGACCGCCTGCCAGATCTGCCAGCCCTTCGGGTGCCAGAACACCATGCCCGGGGCCTCTTCCTGCAGATGGAACAGGTCCAGCAGCTTGCCGAGCTTGCGGTGGTCGCGCTTCTCGGCCTCTTCCAGCATGTGCAGGTAGGCATCCTGGTCTTCCTTGCGGGCCCAGGCCGTGCCGTAGATCCGCTGCAGCATCTCGTTGTTGGCATCGCCGCGCCAGTAAGCGCCGGCGACCTTCATCAGCTTGAAGACCTTCAGCTTGCCCGTCGACGGCACGTGCGGGCCGCGGCACAGGTCGACGAAGTCGCCTTCGCGATACAGGCCGATTTCCTCGCCGGCGGGAATCGACGCGATGATCTCGGCCTTGTACTTCTCGCCCATCGACTCGAACAGCTTGACCGCCTCGTCACGATTCCAGACCTCGCGCGTCACCTTTTCGTCCTTCTTCGCCAGCTCGGCCATCTTCTTCTCGATGGCGGCCAGGTCTTCCGGCGTGAAGGGGCGCTTGTAGGCGAAGTCGTAGTAGAAGCCATTCTCGATCACCGGACCGATCGTGACCTGCGCGTCGGGATAGAGCGACTTGACCGCGTAGGCCAGCAGGTGGGCCGTGGAGTGGCGGATGACGTCGACGCCTTCCGGATCCTTGTCCGTGACGATGGCCAGCGAAGCGTCGCGATCGATCAGATAGCTGGTATCGACCAGATTGCCGTCGACCTTGCCAGCCAGCGCGGCCTTGGCCAGACCGGCACCGATGCTCTGCGCGACCTGGGCAACCGTGACGGGTTCGGGGAACTCGCGGCGGGAGCCATCCGGCAGCGTGATTGCGATCATCTTGGGACCTCTTACAGGGAATCCGCCGGCAAGGTCGTTGCCTGGGGCGGATGAATATTTCTCGACTGGCCGCCCCGCACGGGACAGGGCGACCGGCAGCTTATCAGGGTGCTGGCAGGCGACAGGCGAAAAAAAACGCGGCCAAGGCCGCGTTTTTCATAATTTCACCCGATCGATCCACCCGATGTTCCGGGCGACCTGGGACGAAGACGCACCTCGACCTACTGTCGCTTGTCAGCGGTAGTAGTTCGCGGTGTCATAACCATGGCGTCTGGATGTCCTTCGGTGAAATGTCTTGGGTACTGCTGTCTTCGGTACTGCAATTCGTTGGTAGGCTCGATTGGACTCGAACCAACGACCCCCACCATGTCAAGGTGGTGCTCTAACCAGCTGAGCTACGAGCCTAGCGAAGCCGCAAGTATAGCATCACTTTCTTTGAGCCTGCAACACCCCGGACACATCTTCGATCAATCCCAGCGCGCGCTGCAGCTGGGTGGCCTCCGCCACTTCGGCCGTGAACTGCATCCGCGCCACACCCTTGCTGCTCAGCGTCTTGACGCCGGTGACGTTGATTTTCTCGCGCGACAGCACTTCGGAGATATCGCGCAGCAGCCCCTGGCGGTCGATCGCCTCGACGTGGATCGCGACGGGATAAACCGCGTCGCTCTTCTTGCCCCATTCGGTCTGGATGATCCGCTCGGGCGCACGCGCCGCCAGCTGCTGGAAGGTATGGCACTGGCGCCGGTGGATCGACACGCCGCGTCCGCGCGTGACGAAGCCGACGATGTCGTCGGGCGGCGCCGGCTTGCAGCAGCGCGACATCTGCGTCATCAGCGAATCGACGCCGACCACCAGCACGCCGCTCTTGGCGCCGCGGGCGACGCTGGTGGCGCGGCTCTTCTTGGTGACCGCCTCTTCCTCGCTGACCTGCGGCGCGGCCTCGCCCTCCGGATGGCGCAGCGCCTGCTCGACATGGCGCAGGCTGAATTCTTCCTTGGCCACCGCCGCGTACAGTTCGTCCGGCGTCTTGAAGCCCAGCCGCGTCGCCAGCACGTCAAGGTTGACCGCGGTCTTGCCCTCGCGCTGCAGCGTCTTGTCGATCAGCACCCGTCCCTGCGCGATGGTCTCCTGCGAATCGAGCGCGTTGAACCAGGCCCGCACCTTGGCGCGTGCCCGGGAGCTGGCCAGATAGCCGAGGTCCGCGTTCAGCCAGTCGCGCGACGGCCCGCCCTGCTTGACCGCGACAATTTCGACGGTCTGGCCGTTTTTCAGCGGCGTGTTCAGCGGCACCATCGCGCCGTCCACGCGGGCGCCGCGGCAGCGGTGGCCCAGGTCGGTATGCAGGTAGTAGGCAAAATCGACCGGCGTCGCGCCCTGCGGCAGCGCCACCACGCGCGCCTGCGGTGTCAGCACGTAGATATGGTCGTCGATCGCCGCATGCTTGAGCTGCTCCCACGGCGACTCGTCGTGCGCCACGGTATGGTCGGCGTCGTCCTTCCACGCCAGCAGCTGCCGCAGCCAGGCGATCTTCTCGTCGTAGCTCTCGTTCGCCGCGAACTGTCCGCTGTAGCCCTTGCCGCCGGCCTCCTTGTAGCGCCAGTGCGCCGCCACGCCGTATTCGGCGAAGTGGTGCATCTCGTGGGTGCGGATCTGCACCTCGAAGGCGCGCCCGTCGTCGCCGATCACCACCGTGTGCAGCGACTTGTAGCCGTTGGCCTTCGGACGCGAGATGTAGTCGTCGAACTCGCGCGGGATCGGCTGCCACACGTGGTGCACGATGCCGAGCACCGCATAGCAGTCCTTGATGTCGTCGACGATCACGCGGAAGGCGCGCACATCGTACAGATCGGCAAAGTCCAGGTCCTTGCCGCGCATCTTTTTCCAGATGCTGTAGATGTGCTTGGGCCGGCCGCTGACTTCGGCGCGGATGCCGGCGGCCGCCAGCTCGCGCTGCAGCCGTTCGATCGCCTGCGAGATATAGCCCTCGCGCTCGATGCGTTTCTCGTCGAGCAGGCGGGCGATGCGCTTGTAGGTGTCGGGCTGTTCGAAGCGGAAGGCCAGGTCCTCCAGCTCCCACTTCATCTGCCAGATGCCGAGCCGGTTCGCCAGCGGCGCGTAGATGTCGAGCGTTTCGCGCGCCACGCCGGGCAGCGGCGCGTTCCTGGTCTGCGCCAGCCAGCGCAGCGTCTGCAGCCGCGAAGCGAGGCGCACGAGCACCACGCGGATGTCCTGCGCGAAGGCCAGCAGCATCTTGCGCAGCGCTTCGACTTGTTCGTGGCGCGCCTGTGCCTCGTTGCGCGACTGCGGCACGTCGCCGCTGTCGCCGCGATTGACGGCAATCGCGCCGATGCGCAGCAACTGGCGGACGTCCTTGACCAGGCGCGCGACCTCGTCGCCGAAACGCTCGGCGATCTCGGCCTCGGTCTCCGGCACGAAGGCCGCCACCGGGAACAGGCAGGCCGCGGCGCGGGCCGCGTCGTCGATGCGCAAGCCATCGAGAATGCGCAGCATCCCTTCGGCATGCGACAGCACGGTTTCGCCGGTGGGCAGCGCCACCGCTTCGCCATGTTCGCGCGCATACGCCAGTGCCTGCTCGACCAGGCCCGCGTCCGGCGTGCCGGCGATCTGCCCGGTCGCGTCGGTGGACGTCACCATGTCACCACTTCCCCTGCTGCACCTGCCACGCCAATTCAAATCACTACGCGTTGCCGCTCGACGCTCAACGCAGCGCCGCGGTGACCACCACTTCGATCCGATACTTCGGATTGGCCAGCTTCGCTTCGACGGTCGCGCGCGGCGGCGTATTGCCCTGCGGCACCCATTCGTCCCACACCTCGTTCATCGCGCCGATGTCGGCGATATCGGTCAGGAAGATCTGGCACGACAGGATGCGGGTCTTGTCGCTGCCGGCCTCGGCCAGCAGCCGGTCGATATGGCCGAGCACCTCGCGGGTCTGGCCGCGGATATCGGCATCCGGGTCGACCTCGGGCACCTGGCCCGCCAGATAGACCACGCCGTTGTAGACGGCATATTCGGAAAGACGTTTGCCCACATGGGCGCGTTTCAGTTCGGTCGTGCTCATCGTGATATGACATGCAGCTTGCGCTGCGATTGGTGGTTCGACACGGCCGGCACCGTTGCCCGGCCCTGCCACGACATCAAAGCGCGGCCCGGGCTCAGGCTCCCGCCGCGCCGACAAAAAACTCGCGTGCGATCGCAATCTGGGCGGGATCGACGAAGGTCGGCGCATGGCCCACGTCCGGCACCTCGACCGAGCGCACCTGCTTGCCGCGCGCGACCATCTCGGCGACGGTCTCGCGCGTCAGCAGGTCGGACTGCGCGCCGCGCACCACCAGCACCGGCACCGGAATCGCTTCGAACATGCGCCACATCGCCATCTCGCCGGCCGCGGCCATCTCGGGCGTGGTCTCGCGGAACGGCACCGCCAGCGCCGGATCGTAATGCAAGCCCCATTCCAGCCCTTCCGCGCCCTGCACCGGTTTCAGGATCGCGCCATTCAGTTCGCGCCACTGTTCCGGCGTATGCCGGCCGAACGAGGCGCTGATGGTCTGCAGATACGCCAGCCCCTCCTCGAACGTCTTGAAGCGGACCGGCAGCCCCAGATAGGAGCCGATCCGCTCGAGCGCCGACGCGGCGATGCGCGGACCGACGTCGTTCAGCAGCAGCTTGCGCACCGGGCTCTTCGGCAGCGCGGCCAGCCCCATGCCGATCAGTCCGCCCATCGACGTGCCGAACCAGTCCACCTGCTCGACGTTCAGGCGCGCGATCAGCGTGACCATGTCGGAGACGTACTGCGGCACGATGTAGCGGCGCGGATCGGCAAGCCAGTCGGAGCGGCCCCGACCGGCCACGTCCGGGCAGACGACGCGATATTCGCCGCTGAAGGCGCGCGCGACCTCGTCGAAATCGCGGCCCGTGCGGGTCAGGCCATGCACGCACATCAGCACGCGCGGATTGGATGGGTCGCCCCACTCGTGATACGCCATGCGGTGCAGGCCAGCGGGGCTGATGCACTGCACGAAGCCGAGGCGCGGACTGGCTGACATCTTGACTCCCTGCGCGAGGAACGCGAATAAGGCGCGGCAATGGCGCACGACGAAAACCGCGACACATGAGCGTCGCGCATGGCGCCGTGGCTGCAGCGCCGGCTGGGCAAAGCCCGATTGTACGCCAGCGCTACAATGCGACAGCAACGACGACCGTGCCGCCGCGGCACGGCGCATTGCCACCCCATTTCTCCACGGAGGCTCATATGCTGAAGGGCAAGACGGCGCTGGTGACCGGTTCGACCAGCGGAATCGGTCTGGGCATCGCCCAGGCGCTCGCCGCGCAGGGCGCGCATCTGATCGTCAACGGATTCGGCGATGTCGAGGGCGCCAAGCGCCAGATCGAGCAGGCCGGCAGCGGCATCCGCGTCGGCTATCACGGCGCCGACATGAGCAAGGCCGCCGAGATCGAGGACATGATGCGCTATGCCGACAGCGAGTTCGGCGGCGTCGACATCCTGGTCAATAACGCCGGCATCCAGCATGTGGCCAATATCGAGGACTTCCCCATCGAGCGCTGGGACGCGATCATCGCGATCAACCTGACCTCCGCCTTCCACACCACGCGGCTGGCGCTGCCCGGCATGAAGCGCAAGGACTGGGGCCGCGTGATCAACGTCGCGTCGACCCACGGGCTGGTCGCCTCGGCGCAGAAGTCGGCCTATGTCGCCGCCAAGCACGGCATCGTCGGGCTGACCAAGGTCACCGCGCTGGAGACCGCGCAGACCGGCGTCACAGCCAACGCGATCTGCCCCGGCTGGGTGCTGACGCCGCTGGTGCAGAAGCAGGTCGAAGCCCGCGCCGAGCGCGAGGGCATTCCGATCGAGCAGGCCAAGCGCGAGCTGGTGCTGGAGAAGCAGCCCTCGGGGCAGTTCGTCACGCCCGATGAGCTCGGCGCGCTGGCGGTCTTCCTCGCAAGCGATGCCGCGCGTCAGGTGCGCGGCGCGATCTGGAACATGGATGGAGGTTGGGTCGCGCAGTGATGGCGCGCTCCGCTAAGACGATGAAGCGAAGAGATGTTCTGAAGGGCCTGCTTGCAGGTGCGACGCTGTCGGCCGGCCTGGGACCGCTCGCGCGGGCAGCCGCGCCCGCCGCGAAGGGGGCAGCGGTGAAAACCCCGATCGAGGTCTACAAGAGCCCGCTGTGCGGCTGTTGCGAAGGCTGGGTCGCGCATCTGCGCGAGCGCGGCTTCGACGTCAAGGTGCACGACGTCGAAGATACCGGCGTGCATCGGGCGCGCCTGGGCATGCCGGAGCGCTTCGGCTCCTGCCATACCGGCGTAGTGGACGGCTACGCGATCGAGGGCCATGTGCCGGCCGCGGAGATCCGCAAGCTGCTGGCAGGCAGGCCCAAGGCGGTCGGGCTGGCGGTGCCGGGCATGCCGGTCGGTTCGCCGGGCATGGAACAGGGCTCGCGGGTGGACCCATACTCGGTGCTGCTGGTGCGCGCCGATGGCGGCGCGTCGGTATTCGCGCGCTATCCCGCCCCTGCCGTGGGACGCTGACCCCGCGCCGTGCCAGCGGCTTGCGGAGGCTTGTGGCGGCTCGCGTCGCCCACCGGCCTCGCGACGCAGGCGCAGTCGATAAAAACCCCCGCCTCGATCGAGGCGGGGTTTAACGTTGTGCCGGGCGATCGCGCCCGCCTTGCAACGCCTTACAGCAGCGGCACGCCGGTCTTGCTCTGAATTTCCTCGCGGCTGACGCCAGGTGCGGTCTCGACCAACTTCAGCCCCTCCGGCGTGACGTCCATCACGCCAAGGTCGGTGATGATGCGATCGACCACGCCCACCCCCGTCAGCGGCAGCGTGCAGGCCTCGAGAATCTTCAGGTCCTCGCTGCCGTCCTTCTTCTTGGCGGTATGTTCCATCAGCACCACCACGCGGCCGACGCCGGCCACCAGGTCCATCGCGCCGCCCATGCCCTTGACCATCTTGCCCGGGATCATCCAGTTGGCGAGGTCGCCCTTCTGGCTGACCTGCATCGCGCCGAGGATGGCCAGGTTGATATGGCCGCCGCGGATCATCGCGAACGAGTCCGCCGACGAGAAGATCGACGAGCCCGGCAGCGTGGTCACGGTCTGCTTGCCGGCATTGATCATGTCGGCGTCGACCTCTTCCTCGGTCGGGAACGGGCCGATGCCCAGCAGCCCGTTCTCGGACTGCAGCCAGACCTCCACGCCCGGCGGCACATGGTTGGCCACCAGCGTCGGCAGGCCGATGCCCAGGTTCACATAGAAGCCGTCCTGCAGCTCGCGCGCGGCGCGCGCCGCCATTTCGTCACGTGTCCATGCCATGATCTGTCTCCTTGATCGTCAGGCCGCGGCACGCACGGTGCGCTGCTCGATGCGTTTCTCGGGATGGGCGTTCAGCACGATGCGCTGCACGAAGATGCCCGGGGTGTGAACGTCGTCCGGGTCGATCTCGCCGATCTCGACGATCTGCTCGACCTCGGCGATGGTGACCTTGCCGGCCATCGCACACATCGGGTTGAAGTTGCGCGCGGTGCGGCGAAAGATCAGGTTGCCGGCCTTGTCGGCCTTGTACGCCTTGACCAGCGCGACGTCGGCGGTCAGGGAGCGCTCCATCACGTATTGCTCGCCGTCGAATTCGCGGATTTCCTTGCCTTCGGCCACGATGGTGCCGACGCCGGTCTTGGTGAAGAAGGCCGGGATGCCGGCGCCGCCGGCGCGCAGCTTCTCGGCCAGCGTGCCCTGCGGCGTGAATTCGAGTTCGAGTTCGCCGGCCAGGTACTGGCGTTCGAATTCCTTGTTCTCGCCGACATAGGACGAGATCATCTTGCGGATCTGCCGCGTGGCCAGCAGCAGGCCCAGGCCGAAGCCATCGACGCCGGCATTGTTCGAGATGCAGGTCAGCCCTTTGGCGCCGCTGTCGCGCAGCGCCGCGATCAGGGCTTCCGGGATGCCGCACAGGCCGAAGCCGCCGACCGCGATGGTCTGTCCATCGCGGACCACGCCGGCAAGCGCCTCGGCGGCGCTGGCGTAGACCTTGTTCATATCGTCTCTCCTTCCTCGATGATGTTCCCGGACGAGGCGGCGACGCCGCTCGCGGGTAACGTTACAATCGCTACGGCCCGCGCCGGACGCGGGACCCGCGCGCCGGCCGTCGACAGCGCTCCAAAGGATACGCAAGCCCCGCAGCGGACGCCAGTACGTAGAAATACATAAGGACAATGCCTGCCATCGACTACCAGACCGCCTTCCAGCTGGCGCCGGTCGGCCTCGTGCTCTCGCGCGAGCGCAGGATCGAGGACTGCAACGACGAGGTCTGCCGCATCTTCGGCACGACCCGTGAGACGCTGATCGGCCAGTCGTTCCAGGTACTGTATCCGACCGCCGACGAGTTCGAGCGTACGGGCGCGCGCATCGTGCCGATCATGAACGCGCGCGGGCTCTATTCCGACGAACGGATCATGAAGCGGGCCAACGGGGAATTGTTCTGGTGCCATGTCACCGGCCGCGCGCTGGACCGGCAGCAGCCGCTGGGGGCCGGCATCTGGAGCTTCGAGGACCTGTCGCAGAAGCGCCCGGTGACCGCGCAGCTGACCGCGCGCGAGCGCGACATCGCGGCCCAGCTGGTCGAGGGCAAGACCAGCAAGCAGATCGGCAAGTCGCTATCGATCAGCCCGCGCACCGTCGATATCTACCGGGCGCGGCTGATGAAGAAGTACGGGGCGCATACCGCGGTGGATCTGGTGCAGCGGCTGGTCAATCATTGACCGGACGAGGCGTTTCTTACCGCTTGTTCGCTCCCCTCTCCCGCCCCGCGGGAGAGGGGTTGGGGGAGAGGGAAACGGCGGTCGCCATACCGACACGGCGTTAGCATAGCCAGCGCCCTTGCCCTCTCCCCCGCCCCTCTCCCGCAAGCGGGAGAGGGGAGCAAACCCTCAGCCTTCCACCAAACCTTCGGCCTTCCACTACACCATCAGCCCTCCAGCAAACCCCGGATCGCCGCCGGCAGCGGCACCGATTTCTCGGCTTCGTAATTGCACCAGACCACCTTCGCGCCGCCATCGGCGAACACCGTGTCCGGGTCGTCGCAGCGGCGGATCTCCGTGCGCGTCTCGAAGCTGCTGCGGCCCAGGTCGCCGGCGAAGACGCAGCATTCGATCTCGCCGGGATAGCGCAGCTGGCGCCGGAAATTCATGTGGGCGTTGACGAGCACCGGCCCCTGTCCGTTCTCGTCGCGGCCGCTGCAGCCGAGCGACTCGAACCACGAGATGCGCGCCTGCTCGAGGTAGCGGAAATAGACGGTGTTGTTGACATGGCCCATCGCGTCCATGTCGCCCCAGCGGATCGGCATGCGCAGCGTGAAGACGTGTTTCATCGCGTTTTGGCTAATGGTGGCCGGACAGGCGTTCCCGCGCCTCGAGCGCGGGAACGGTTCAGGAACGCAATCCCGATCGCATCGGAATCGGATCAGCGCTTGGCGATGGCCGCCTCGGCCTTGCCGACCAGGTCCGCGCCGATCTGCTTCTTCCACTTGTCGTAGACCTTGGCGGTCGCCTTGCGGAAGGCATCGTGCTCGGCCGGACTCAGGTGCGTGACCTTGACGCCGTGCGCCTCCATCTCCTTCCAGGCCGGCGCGCCGGGCTCGGCCAGGCCCTTGCGGGCCAGCGCGACCTCCTGCTTGCCCGCGTCGATCGCCGCCTGCTTGACGATCTCGCGGTCGGCCGGCGTCCAGCTTTCCCAGATCTGCTTGTTGACCACGAAGATCAGCGGATCGGCGACATAGCCCCAGGTCGTCACGAACTTCTGGCCGACCGTGTACAGCTTGGCGGCGGCAAACACCGATTGCGGATTCTCCTGGCCGTCGACCGCGCCCGAGGCCATCGCCGGCTGCGCATCGGCCCAGCTCATCTGCGTCGGATTGGCGCCCAGCGCGTTGAAGGTGTCGATATACAGCGGCGAGCCGACCACCCGCAGCTTCAGGCCCTTCAGATCCTCGGGCTTGCGAATCTCGCGCTTGGAGTTCGACACCTCGCGGAAGCCGTTCTCGCCCCAGGCGAGCGGCACCACACCGGCCTTTTCGAGCGTAGCGAACAGATGCTTGCCGACCTCGCCCTGCGTCAGCGCGTCGAGCGCCTTGTAGTCGGGCATCAGGAACGGGAGCGAGAACAGGTTCAGCTCGCGCACCTGCGGCGACCAGTTGATCGTCGAGCCGATCGCCATGTCGATCACGCCCTGGCGGATCGCCGAGAACTCGCGGGTCTGGTCGCCGGCCACCAGCGAGGTGCCCGGATAGAGCTTGATATTGATGCGGCCGTTGGTGCGCTGGCGGACCAGGTCGGCCCAGATCTCGCCGCCCTTGCCCCACGGGAAGGCGGGGCCGAGCACCAGCGACATCTTGTATTCGGACTTGTAGGTCTGCGCCATCGCACCGGCGGGCGCGAGGGCAGCGGCGGCGATGGTGGCGGCCATCGACAGCATCAGGGCACGGCGTTTCATGAGTCAGTTCTCCTCTCGGGAATCGTTATTTGGACTGAAGATCAAGCAGAAATACAGGGGCTGGGCACGCGCACCTCAATAGCCCAGCCGCGCCGGCAGCCACGTGGCCAGCGGCGGAAACGCCAGCACCAGCAGCATCGCGCCGAACATCGCCAGCAGCATCCAGATCACCCAGGGCACGGTCTCCTCCATCCGCACGCGGGCGATCCGGCAAGATACCATCAGGTTCACCGCCAGCGGCGGCGTGAACTGGCCCAGGGCGACCTTCAACGTCAGCACCACGCCGAACCACACCGGGTCCCACTGGAAGGCATTGGCGATCGGCAGCAGCAGCGGCACGAAGATCAGGAAGATCGAGATGCCGTCGAGGAACATGCCGACCGTGATCAGCAACAGCACGATCAGCGCCAGCACGCCGTATTCGCCGACGCCCGAATTGGCGATGGCCTGCGCGAGCGGATCGATCACGCCCAGTGTCGACAGCGCGTAGGCGAAGATGCCGGCCAGCGCCACCACCAGCAGGATCACCGACGAGGTCTCGGCGGCCTCGCGGAAGATCACGTACAGATCGCGCAGGCCGATCGAGCGATAGACCACCATGCCCACGAACAGCCCGTAGACGACCGCGACCACCGCGGCCTCGGTCGGCGTGAACCAGCCCGCGCGCATGCCGCCCAGGATCAGCACCGGCGCGAACAGGCCCCAGGCCGCCTCGCGCAGGCTGCGCCAGAACGGCGGCCGCGGCAATGACGCTTCGGCGGCCCCCATCTTGTGCTTGCGCGCCAGCCACACCGCCGGCACGATCAGCGCGATGCCGGCCAGCACGCCGGGAATCATGCCGGCGGCGAACAGCGCCGGCACCGAGGCGCCGGGCACCAGCACGCTGTAGACGATGAAGGCGACCGACGGCGGAATCAGGATGTCGGTGGCGGCGGCCGCGCCGACCACGGCGGCGCTGAACGAGCCCGGATAGCCGGCGCGCGACATCGCGGCGATCATCACGCCGCCGACCGCGGCCGCATTGGCCGGGCCCGAGCCGGAAATCCCGCCGAGGAACATCGCCACCAGGATCGCCACCAGCGGCAGCATGCCGGGACCGCGTCCGACCACGGCAATGGCCAGCGTGACCAGCCGCTGCGCGACGCCGGAGCGGTCGAAGATCGAGCCGACCAGCACGAACATCGGAATCGCCAGCAGCGGGTACTTGGCCAGCCCCGCGTAGAAGTTCTGCGGCACGGCCAGCAGGCCGAACATCTGCGTATCGAGATTGGACAGTCCGATCGCCGTGAGGCCGCCGAGGCCCAGCGCGACGCCGATCGGCACGCCGAGCAGCATCAGCACGATGAAGACGGCAAACAGCACGATGGCGATCAGCGTCATGGCTGGCGCTCCCCGCCGTCCTGCCGGCGCTGCGCATGCAGCGCCTTCAGCGCGCGCAGATTGCGGCCGGCCAGCGCCAGCGCACGCAGCGCGATGCAGGCCGACAGCAGCGGCAGCCAGACGGAGTACCACCAGCTGGGCACGCCGATGCCCGGCGAGGTCTCGCCGTACGTGTATTCGTCCCAGGTGATACGCGCGCCGAGCACCGCCAGCGCGATAAACATGATCGCCACCGCCAGCGCCGACACCACCGCCAGCCGGCGCTGGCGTGCCGCGCTGCCGCGCTCGAAGAAGAATTCGATGCGGATATGCCGGTCGCGCGCGACCGCGGCGCTGCCGCCGACCAGCGCCAGCACGATCATCAGAAAGACCGAGAACTCCTCGGTCCAGGCGAACGATTCGTCGGTCAGATAGCGCACCGCGACATTGGCGAAGGTGATGACCACCAGCAGCATCATCACGACGATGCCGATCCAGTCTTCGATGCGGGGGCTGATGCGGAATTCGGCATCCGCTGCCTGGTCCACGGGTTCGGTGATCAAGGCCGAATCGACCGCGTGCTGTGGCGCGGCGTCGCGCCGTGCCTGCTCTTGCTGCTCCATCTCCCCGGCCTCCGGTCCGGTCTGCCGTGGCCTGCAGGTCCGCGGCAGCTGCTGCATGACGCCTTGGCGGCGTGCTTCTGTGAATGCCCTTCCTGTTGCCGCTGTCGACGACGTACGCCTGAAGGCGCGCCGTCCCGGGCGAGCCGGCGCGGCTATTCAAGGGCTTATGGAATTTGGCACCAGCGAATTATGCCCACACTGGCGATGGGCGGACACCTCCAATACCCTAGGGGATGGCATCGGCATGCAGGTGGCCTGGCGTCGGCCATGGCGCCCGAGGGGACCGGATAAGCCCCGGGCTGGACAGGTCCGCCCCGCTTCTGGCGGGCGGCGGACACAGGCGAACGCCGTCGGGCGCGCCGGCCGATTCGCTGTGGGGCGATATCGGCGGCGCGCGCGGCTGGCTTTATACCATACCGTCGTCGGCGGTGATCACCGCGCCGTTGATGAACTGCGACTGGTCCGAAGCCAGCAGCAGCAACAGGCCATCGAGATCCTCGGGCTTGCCGAGCCGCTTGCGCGGCAGCAGCTGGATCAGCTTCTGGCCGGCATCGGTGTCCCAGTGATGGTGGTTGATATCGGTGTCGATATAGCCCGGGCAGATCGCATTGACGTTGATGCCATAGCGCGCCCACTCGAGCGCCATCGCCTTGGTCATGTGGACCACCGCGGCCTTGCTCATGCAATAGACGCCGATCTGCGACAGCACCTTCAGGCCGGCCACCGAGGCGATATTGATGATGCGCGACTGCGGCAGCGGCGTGCCGTTGCGCTCGGCGCCCTTGGACCGCGCGATCATCCGCTTGGCCACTTCCTGGGCCACGAAGAAGGCGCCGCGGGTATTGGTGTCGAAGACGAAGTCGAAGTCCTCGGCGGTGACATCGGTCAGCCGCTGCGTGGTCGACACGCCCGAGTTGTTGACGACGATGTCGATCGCCCCCGCCTCGGTCTCGGCATGCGCCACCGCGGCGCGAATGCTGTCGGGGTCCGTCACGTCAAGCCGCACCACATGCGCGCTGCCGCCATCGGCTTCGATCGCCGCGCGCAGTTCCTTGAGCCGCTCGGTGCGGCGCGAGGCCAGCACGACCTTGGCGCCGGCGGCCGACAGCACCTGCGCGAAGCGCATGCCCAGTCCGCTCGACGCACCGGTCACCATCGCGACCTTCCCTTCCAGATTGATCGACAAACCCATATGAACCTCTGCAGTGGAACGCGTCCCGGCTGCGCCGGAGATCGCGTTCGATGGCTGCCCTCGAACCGCAGGAACGAAGGCAGTATATTAAAAAACGAACGATCGTTCCAAAAAATTGCTTGCCTGTGGGTGTCGAGTCCCGGACAATGCCGGAGATTCTAAGAACTCGGGCACAAAAAGGAAACAGCGAGGCGAAACTGTGCAAGCGGCAAACCGCGTGCCGATCCATCGCCATCCAGCAGAAAGCCGACCACAAGCAGCCGGACCACGCGCCAATCTGCAGCATCCGTCCCCGCCTGCCGGCCCAATGCCATCCCCGCCGTCCTTGCCGCCGCCCGGTTCCGGCGACACAGGCCACCCCGGATCACCGCTTCCCCATACACAAGTACGCAGCAACAAAAGAGGGTTAGAGACAATGGACCAGCAGCAGCTCGTGGAGCAGTTCGGCCCCCGCGAATCCATGGAATACGATGTCGTCATCGTCGGCGGCGGCCCCGCCGGCCTGGCGACGGCCATCCGCCTGAAACAGCTGGCGCAGGACAAAGGCAGCGACGTCAATGTCTGCGTGCTGGAAAAGGGCTCGGAGCCCGGCGCCCACATCCTGTCCGGCGCGATCATGGATCCGCGCGCGCTGAACGAACTGCTGCCGAACTGGAAGGAACTGGGCGCGCCGCTGAACCAGCCGGTCACCGAGGACCAGTTCCTGTTCCTGAACGAGACCGGCTCGCGCGGCACGCCGCCGGCGCTGCTGCCCGAGTGCTTCCATAACGAAGGCAACTACATCGTCAGCCTGTCGAACTTCGTGCGCTGGCTCGGCCAGCAGGCCGAGGCGCTGGGCGTCGAGATCTTCCCGGGCTTTCCCGCCGCCGAGGTGCTGTACAACGAGGACGGCTCGGTCAAGGGCGTGGCCACCGGCAACCTGGGCGTCGGCAAGGACGGCGAGCCTACCGACAACTTCCAGCTCGGCATGGAGCTGCACGCGAAATACACGATCTTCGCGGAAGGCTCGCGCGGCCATCTGGGCAAGCAGCTGATCGAACGGTTCCGCCTCGACGCCGGCAAGGATCCGCAGAGCTACGGCATCGGCCTGAAGGAGCTGTGGGAAATCGACCCGGCCAAGCACAAGCCCGGCCTGGTGGTCCATACCGCGGGCTGGCCGCTGGACCCGGCCACCTACGGCGGCTCCTTCCTCTATCACATGGAGGACAACAAGGTCGCGGTCGGCTTTGTCGTCGGGCTCGACTACACCAACCCGTGGCTGTCGCCGTTCGAGGAATTCCAGCGCTTCAAGACGCATCCGGAGATCCGCCCGTACTTCGAGGGCGGCAAGCGCATCGGCTACGGCGCGCGCGCGATCACCGCGGGCGGCCTGCTGTCGCTGCCCAAGACGATCTTCCCGGGCGGCGCGCTGGTCGGCTGCGACGCCGGCTATCTGAACGCCTCGCGCATCAAGGGCAGCCACGCCGCGATCAAGACCGGCATGCTCGCCGCCGAGGCCGCGTTCGAGGCGCTGCAGGCCGGCCGCCAGCACGACGAGCTGACCGCCTACCCCGCCGCGTTCGAAAACAGCTGGCTGTACAAGGAACTGCTGCAGGCGAAGAACTTCAAGCAGTGGTTCAAGAAGGGCCGCACCACCGCCACGCTGATGACCGGCATCGAGCAATGGCTGCTGCCCAAGCTCGGCATCCGCAATCCGCCGTGGACGCTGCACCGCGAGAAGCCCGACCACGTCTACCTGAAGCCGGCCGCCGAATGCCAGCAGATCGTCTATCCGAAGCCGGACGGCAAGCTGACCTTCGATCGCCTCAGCTCGGTGTTCATCAGCAACACCAACCACGAGGAAAACCAGCCCGCTCACCTGACGCTGAAGGACGCGAGCGTGCCGGTGCAGATCAACCTGGACAAGTACGCCGGCCCCGAAAGCCGCTACTGCCCGGCGGGCGTGTACGAGTTCGTCGCGGACGAGGAGCGCGGCGGCCAGCGGCTGCAGATCAACGCGCAGAACTGCGTCCACTGCAAGACCTGCGACATCAAGGACCCGACCCAGAACATCGTCTGGGTGACGCCGGAAGGCGGCGGCGGTCCGAACTACGTGGGGATGTAAGGAAGCACCCGTTCTCGGCTCTTCTCTCCCCTCTCCCGCGCCGCGGGAGAGGGGAGCACATTTCTCCCCGCGCCTCTACACCGTCATGCTCGCCGCGGCCAGCAACTGCTCGTAGATGTAGCAGTGCAATAGCGCCGCCTCCCTTTCCCCCAGCAGATCGAACGCCACGCCGAACGCCGGAAACTCGGCGTCGCCGTCGTCGCCCGCCGGATTGCGCGCCCAGGCGTCCACGGTGATCTCGCTGTCGGTGCCCACTGTACGCAGCACGAATCGCAGCTGCAGGCGTGTGCCCGGTGCCGGCAATGGCGCCGCGGTCCGCACCAGCGCGCCGCCGGCGCTGATGTCCGACAGCACCGCCAGGCGCGGGGCGCCGGCCGTGTCGCCGTCCGCATGCAGCAACTGCGCCGCCAGCCGCGTCTGCACGCGCGGGCTGCTGCGCACCGGCACCTGTTGCACCTCGGTGGGGACGGACAGCACCAGATAGCGGAACGGGCTGCGGCACACCGCGGTCACGGTGCAGCGGAAGCTGTAGATCGATTGGCCGGTAAAACCGCGCAGCAGCACGTCTTCCCCGGCCTGAAAGGTGGCATCGTTGCCGCCGAACTGCGGCCAGCTGACAAACAGGCCCTGCTCGATAAAGCCGATCAGCCGGCTCGCCGCAGCCCGGCCGCCATCGTCGGGCGACTTGATCTGCAGCAGCGTGCCGACCTGCAGCCCGAGCGGACCCGATGCCTGCGTGGGGGCCATCTCCGAGGGCACGGCGTCGTCCTGCGGCGCAGGATCCGGCCGGCATACCGAACCGTGGCGAAAGACCAGCGCGACGTCGCGACCGTCGGCGAGTACCTTGCCGCTGCCGAGCAGCAGATTGCCCTCCCCGTCGAGCAACGACCAGGGCAAGGGCTGGCCGACCGGCAGGTCGTTCGGTGTCAAAGGAATCATGGGCATCCCAATTCAATGCCCACCGGCGTGGGCGACAGTACGGAGCGGACCGCCGGGCCGCGGTCGCGTCTTCCCGATTGCACAGGTATCGGCGCCATGCCCCAAAGGTTTAGCGACCCCCTACCTAAGGGGGATAGGCGAGCGGACGAGGCAGCGGCTGGCGGACCGGCCGCGATGCAGCGGCGGATGGCGCGCCACTTGACGCAAGCACCGCGCCAAGCCAGAATCCCGCCAAAGCTGTCTGACAGCCTTACAGATAACCGGCGACGATTGGCCACTGCCTCATGCCGCCTGCCGTGCGCCCAACCTGCCGAGTCCGCTTGGAACGCCTGACCCGCCCCTCCTCCCTCGCCTCGCGCATCGCCGATGCGATCCGCGCCGACATCGGCGCCGGCCGCTTCGTCGCCGGCGCGCGGCTGCCCGCCGAGTCCGCCCTGGCCGCGGCCTTCGGCGTCAGCCGGCCGATCGTGCGCGAGGCCATCGCGCAGTTGAAGGCCGACGGCGTGCTGGTCACGCGCAAGGGTTCCGGGGCCTACGTCTCCGACACGCCCGGCGGACAGGTCTGGCGGCTGCGCGGCGATGCCGGCGCCCCGGACGGCGGCCCCGGCGACGGGCCAACGCTCGCGCAGCTGTTCGAACTGCGCGTGATGGTCGAGACCGCCTGCGCCGAGCTGGCCGCGCGCCGCCGCACCGAGGCGGACCTGGAGGGGATCGCCGCCGCGCTGGCCGCGATGCGCCTGCAGCGTGACGATCCGGTCAGCGCCGCGGCGGCCGACGTCGCGTTCCATCAGGCCATCGCGCAGGCGGCGCACAACCCGTGCATCGCCGGGCTGACGGACTTCGTCGGCCAGCAGCTGCTCGTCGCCCGCCGGCTCGCCTGGGAGAACGCCGCCCGCTATCGCGGCGGGCCAGGCGCGGCCGAGGCCGAACACGCCGCGCTGGCCGATGCGATCGCCGCCGGCGACGCGGGCGCGGCACGGCAGGCCGCGCGCCGCCATCTCGAAGCGGCCGCGGCGCGGATGGGACTCGAACTGGACTGATCGACGACACGAGGGATCTGGCGCGATGGCAGGCCGCTGCCTGCATGCGCTCCCTCGTGCAAACAGTCGGCAATTGGAAACGCAGCAAGCCAACAAGCAAAGCAAGGGAAGCACGGCATGGAATCAGTGGATTGCGTGGTGATCGGCGCCGGGGTGGTCGGCCTGGCGGTGGCGCGGGCGCTCGCGCAGCAAGGGCGCGAGGTGGTGATCCTGGAGGCGGAAAACACCTTCGGCACGATCACCAGCGCGCGCAACAGCGAGGTGATACACGCGGGTATCTACTACCCGGCCGGCTCGCTGAAGGCGCAGCTGTGCGTGCGCGGCAAGGCGATGCTGTACGACTATTGCGCGAGCCACCAGATCGCCCATCAGCGTTGCGGCAAGCTGATCGTCGCCACCAGCGCGGCCCAGATCGCCACGCTGGAAGGCATTCGCGCCAAGGCCGCGGCCAACGGCGTGGACGATCTGCGTCTGCTGTCGCGCGAGGAGGCGCTGGCGCTCGAACCGAATCTGCAATGCGAGGCGGCGCTGCTGTCGCCCTCGACCGGCATCGTCGACAGCCACGGCCTGATGCTGGCGCTGCTGGGCGATGCCGAGCAGGCCGGCGCGATGCTGGCGGTGTGTTCGCCGGTGCTGAGCGGCGCCGTGACCGCTGACGGCATCGTGCTGCAGGTCGGCGGCGACACCGCGACCACGCTGCTGGCCCGCACCGTCGTCAACGCCGCTGGGCTGACGGCCCCTGAGCTGGCGCGCCGGATCGAAGGCATGCCGGCGACGCATATCCCGCCGCAGTTCTATGCCAAAGGGTGTTATTTCACGCTGGCGGGCCGGGCGCCCTTCTCGCGGCTGATCTATCCGGTGCCGGAGGCGGCCGGCCTGGGCGTGCATCTGACGCTGGATCTGGGCGGCCAGGCGCGTTTCGGCCCGAATGTGCGATGGATCGACGAGATCGAGTACGGGGTGGATCCGCACGACGCCGACAGCTTCTATGACGAGGTGCGGCGCTATTGGCCCGCGCTGGCGGACGGCGCATTGCAGCCGGGCTATGCCGGCATCCGCCCGAAGATCAGCGGACCGAACGAGCCCGCCGCGGACTTCCGCATCGACGGCCCGGCGGTGCACGGCGTGCCGGGGCTGGTGCATCTGTTCGGGATCGAATCGCCCGGGCTGACGGCGTCGCTGGCGATCGGGGAGGCGGTGGCGGCGATCGCGGAATAGTGAGCGCCCCCGATGTCAGCTCGCCTCTCCCGCAAGCGGGAGAGGGGAGAACACATACAGCGTGGCTCAGCGCTTCACATTGCCGCTGGTTTGGCTCCCCTCTCCCGCGTTGCGGGAGAGGGGTTGGGGGAGAGGGCACGGCGGTCGCAAAGCCAGCGTGGCCAGCCCTTGATACGCCCTTGCCCTCTCCCCCGCCCCTCTCCCGCAAGCGGGAGAGGGGAGAAAACCGGAGGTTACCCTTGGGCCTTCGGCGCCTGCGCCGGAATCCTTGGCGTTTCCACCCGCACATCCCCACATTGCGCGCGATGGCGCAGCGCGTGGTCCATCAGCACCAGCGCCAGCATCGCCTCGGCGATCGGCGTGGCGCGGATGCCCACGCAAGGGTCGTGGCGGCCGAAGGTCTCGACCGTGGCGGCCTGCCCGGCCTTGTCGATCGATTCGCGCGGGGTGCGGATGCTCGAGGTCGGCTTGATCGCCAGCGACACCGTGATGTCCTGCCCGGTCGAGATGCCGCCCAGCACGCCGCCGGCATTGTTGGTGCGAAAACCGGCCGCGGTCAGCTCGTCGCCATGGACGCTGCCGCGCTGCGCCACGCTGGCGAAGCCGGCGCCGATCTCCACGCCCTTGACCGCATTGATGCCCATCATCGCGTGCGCGATATCGGCGTCGAGCTTGTCGAACAGCGGCTCGCCCAGGCCCACCGGCACGCCGCTGGCCACCACCTCGATGCGGGCGCCGACGGAATCGCCGTCGCGGCGCAGCGCATCCATATAGGTTTCCAGCTCGGGAACGATATTGGCATCGGCGGCGAAGAACGGATTGCGCGGCACCTCGGCCCAGTCGGTGAACGGCACCTGGATCTCGCCCAGCTGCGACATATAGCCCCGGATCTCGGTGCCGTACTGCTCGCGCAGCCATTTGCGCGCGACCGCCGCGGCCGCCACCACCGGTGCGGTCAAGCGCGCCGACGAACGGCCGCCGCCGCGATGGTCGCGGATACCGTATTTCTGCCAGTAGGTGTAATCGGCGTGGCCGGGGCGGAAGGTCTCGACGATATTGCCGTAGTCCTTGCTGCGCTGGTCCGTATTGCGGATCAGCAGGCAGATCGGCGTGCCGGTGGTCTTGCCCTCGAACACGCCCGACAGGATCTCGACCTGGTCCGGCTCCTTGCGCTGCGTCACGTGGCGCGACGTGCCCGGCTTGCGGCGGTCCAGATCGCCCTGGATATCCGCCTCGCACAGGCTCATGCCCGGCGGGCAGCCATCGACCACCGCGCCGATGGCGGGTCCGTGCGACTCGCCGAAGGTGGTGACTGTGAAGAGCAGGCCGAGGGTATTGCCGGACATGATGAAAACCACGCAGGAATTGGGAAAGGCCTACATTGTACGGCCTGCCGCACGGCGCGGCACCGCACCGCACCACACCGCACTGCATCGCCGCGGCGCCCGCCCTGCGCCGCGCCGCCCCGCTTATCGCCAGTCGCCGCGCAACCCCTGCACCACCTGCTGCAGGCCTTCGGGCGTGGCCTGCTCCGGCGCGATCGGCTCGCCCACCACCAGCTCCAGCCGGCTCAGGATGCCGCGCCGGAACGGCCGCGTCATCGCCGCCCCGCCCTTGCGCGAGAAAAAGCTGCCCCACAGGCCGCGCAGCGCCATCGGCACCACCGGCACCGGCGTGCGCCGCACGATCTGCTGCACGCCCTGCTTGAACGGATTGATGTCGCCGCTGGCGGTGATCTTGCCCTCGGGGAAGATGCAGACCAGTTCGCCGGCGGCAAGCGCGCGGGCGACCTCGTCATAGGCATGCTTCAGCGTCTGCGGATCTTCATGCGCGGGCGCGATCGGAATCGCGCGCGCCTGGCGGAAGAACCACGACAGCAGCGGCACCCCGAAGATGCGGTGGTCCATCACGAAACGCACCGGCCGCGGGCTGGCCGCCATCAGCACCACCGCGTCGGCGAAGCTGACGTGGTTGCAGACCAGCACCGCCGGGCCTTCGGCCGGAATGCGGTCGGCGTGGATCCGCTTGAGCCGGTACACCGTATGCACCAGAATCCAGGCGACGAAGCGCAGCAGGAATTCCGGCACCACCGAATAGATGTAGACTGCCACCACCGCATTGAGCAAGCCCACTGCCAGGAACAGCTCCGGGATGCTGTAGCCCGCGCCCGTCATCGCCATCGCCAGCAGCGCCGAGGCGATCATGAACAGGCTGTTCAGGATGTTGTTGGCGGCGATGATGCGCGCGCGATGGGTGGGCGCGCTGCGGCTCTGGATCAGCGCGTAGAGCGGCACGCTGTAGAAGCCGCCGAACATCGCCAGCAGGAACAGGTCGGCCAGCACGCGCCAGTGCGCGGGCTCGGCGATAAAGGCCGCGACGCCGCTGAGCGTGGCCGGCGCCTGGCCGCGGCTGGCAAAGTACAGGTCGATCGCGAACACCGTCATGCCGATCGAGCCGAACGGCACCAGCCCCACCTCGACATGCCGGCCCGACAGCCGCTCGCACAGCAGCGAGCCGACGCCGATGCCGACCGAGAACACCGCCAGCAGCAGCGTCACCACGCTCTGGTCGCCGCCGAGCACGGTCTTGGCGAAGGCGAAGAACGAGGTCAGGAAGGTCGCGCCGAGAAACCACAGCCACGAGATGCCGAGCAGGCTCAGGAACACGGTGCGGCTCTCGCGCGCCAGCATCAGGTTGCGCCAGGTCTCGGTGACCGGATTCCAGTTCAGCTTCAGGTCCGGCTGCGGCGCCGGCGACAGCGGTACGCGCGAGGCCGCCACGCGCCCGGCGATTGCCAGCGCCACACAGGCGCCGCCGATATAGAGCGTGGCGGAGAGGCCTTCCTGTGCCCCCGCCCCGCTCACCGCCGCCAGCTCGCCGCCCAGCACCGTGCCCAGCAGGATCGCGACGAAGGTGCCCATCTCGACCAGCCCGTTGCCGCCGACCAGCTCGCTCTCCTGCAGATGCTGCGGCAGATAGGCGTACTTGACCGGGCCGAACAGCGTCGAATGCAGGCCCATCAGGAACGTGGTCAGGTACAGCAGCGGCGCGCTATACCAGGCAAAGCCGGCCAGCCCGACCAGCATGATGGCGATCTCCAGCGTCTTGACGAGCCGGATCAGCCGCGACTTCTCGATCTTGTCGGCGATCTGCCCGCTGGTCGCCGAGAACAGCACGAACGGCGCGATGAAGATCGCCGATATCAGGAAGGCCGCGCTGGCGCCGTCCACACCCTCGAAGCGCGCGGTCTGGTAGGTCACCAGCGAGGTGAACGCGACCTTGAACACGTTGTCGTTCATCGCGCCCAGGAACTGGGTCCAGAAGAACGGCGCAAAGCGGCGCTCGCGCAGCAGGCGGGACTGGCTCGATTGGCTCATGGGAGGGGCGATTGGAGAAAGGGACGGCGCGAGGGACGGCGCGAGGGATGTGACGGGCAACGATGCGGCGCGATCGGGCCGCGATGATGCGGAATGGGTGGATCAGGCGAGAGAGTCGCGGGCGGTACCGTTACGGTCCGCCCGCCGTCCGAGGGGCTCGGTTGCCCCTTCAGCTGGCCTTCTCTTCCGGCCAGTCGCGGATATAGGCCTTCAGCATGCGGTTCTCGAAGCTCTGCTCCTCGACCACTGCCTTGGCCACGTCGTAGAACGAGATCACGCCCATCAGCGTGCGGCTGTCGAGCACCGGCATATAGCGGGCATGGCGCTCGAGCATCATGCGGCGGACCTCGTTGACGTCGGTCTCCGGCGTGCAGGTCAGCGGCGCGTCGTCCATCACGCGGCGGATCGTCGCGTTGCCGACATTGCCGTTGTTCGAGGCCAGGGTCTGGATGATCTCGCGGAAGGTCAGCATGCCGACCAGTTCGCCGTACTCCATCACCACCAGCGAGCCGATGTCGTGCTCGGCCATCGTGGTGACCGCCTCCAGCAGTGACGTATCCGGCTTGACGGTATAGAGCGTATTGCCCTTGATCTGCAGGATGTCGCTGACTTTCATAATGGTCTCCCCTCGATGATGCCGGTGCGGCGGGCGGCGGGCATCGCCCCGCCCGCTCCACGTGATCCGCCCGAACCGCGTGGCCGCGCAGGCGTTGCGCGCCATCCGCGATAGATGGGCCGATCCTAGCCGAAAGCGGGCGCCCAAGTAAAGCCGGAGCCCTTCGGCCCTGCGCGGTCCGGCGCCGCCGGCCAATGCTACGATGCAGGCCGGCACATCCGCATGCCGCCGCGCACGCCCGCCCCCGCGCGTCCGTGCCGGAACCGGCCGCCGTCAGACCGCTTCGCTGGATCCACGAGTAAAGAGAGACATGTCCGATACCCGCTTCGATACCCTCGCGCTGCACGCCGGCGCCGCGCCCGACCCCGCCACCGGGGCGCGCGCCACGCCGATCCACCTGACCACCTCCTTCGTGTTCCGCGACAGCGAGCACGCGGCCTCGCTGTTCAACATGGAACGCGCCGGCCATGTGTATTCGCGCATCTCGAATCCGACCGTGGCCGTGTTCGAGGAGCGCGTCGCGGCGCTGGAGAACGGCGTCGGCGCGATCGCCACGGCCTCGGGCCAGGCCGCGCTGCATCTGGCGATCGCCACGCTGATGGGTGCCGGCTCGCATATCGTCGCCTCGTCCGCGCTGTACGGCGGCTCGCACAACCTGCTGCACTACACGCTGCGCCGCTTCGGCATCGAGACCACCTTCGTGCAGGCGCGCGATATCGACGCCTGGCGCGCCGCGATCCGCCCCGAGACGCGGCTGCTGTTCGGCGAGACGCTGGGCAATCCGGGCCTGGACGTACTCGACATCCCGACGCTGGCCCAGCTTGGCGACGAACATGGCATTCCGCTGCTGGTCGACTCGACCTTCACCACGCCCTATCTGCTCCAGCCGTTCGCGCATGGCGCGGCGCTGCTCTACCACTCGGCGACCAAGTTCCTCGGCGGCCATGGCACCACCATCGGCGGCGTGCTGGCCGAGGGCGGCAACTTCGATTTCGAGGCCTCGGGGCGCTTTCCCGAGCTGTCGGAGCCGTACGCGGGCTTTCATAACATGGTCTTCACCGAAGAAAGCACGGTCGCGCCCTTCCTGCTGCGCGCGCGCCGCGAGGGCCTGCGCGACTTCGGCGCCTGCATGAACCCGATGGCCGCGTGGCAGCTGCTGCAGGGAATCGAGACGCTGCCGCTGCGGATGGCGCGCCATGTCGACAACGCGCGCCGCGTGGTGCAGTTCCTGGTCTCGCATCCGATGGTCGAGTCGGTGGCCTACCCCGAGCTCGAATCGCACCCCGACCACGCGCTGGCCAAGCGGCTGCTGCCGCGCGGCTGCGGCGCGGTGTTCAGCTTCAATCTGAAGGGCGATCGCGCCGCCGGCCAGCGCTTCATCGAAAGCCTGACGCTGTTCTCGCATCTGGCCAATGTCGGCGACGCGCGCTCGCTGGTGATCCATCCCGCCTCCACCACGCACTTCCGCATGGATGCGGCCGCGCTGCGCTCGGCCGGCATCGCCGAGGGCACGATCCGCTTGTCGATCGGGCTGGAGGACCCGGACGACCTGATCGATGACCTGAAGCGCGGGCTGAAGGCAGCGCAGAAGTCGATGGAGAAAGGCGGCGGGAGCAATGCCGGCAACAAGACCAACGGAGGGCAAGCCTGATGTATCTGAACGTCAATGGCCAGCGGGCCTACGCCTATACCGGCGGCAAACCCTTCGACCCCGCCCTGCCCTGCGCCGTGTTCGTGCACGGCGCGCAGAACGACCATAGCGTCTGGGGCCTGCAGACGCGCTGGTTCGCGCATCATGGCTTTTCGGTGCTGGCGGTGGACCTGCCAGGCCACAACCGCAGCGAGGGGCCGCCGCTGGCCACCGTCGAGCAGATGGCCGACTGGGTCGTCGCGCTGCTGCGCGCGGCCGGCGTCAAGGCGCCCGCGCTGGTGTTCGGCCACAGCATGGGCTCGCTGATCGCGCTCGAATGCGCGACGCGCCATGCCGACGCCGTCCGCGGCATCGGCATGCTGGCGACTGCCTATCCGATGAAGGTCTCCGACGCCCTGCTCGATGCCGCCCAGAACCGCGAGCACGAGGCCATCGCGATGGTCAACGCGTGGTCGCATTCGAGCCTGGCCAACAAGCCGTCGTCGCCGGGACCGGGCTTCTGGATGCATGGCGTCAGCCAGCGGCTGATGGAACGGGTCGGCCGGCGCAATCCGCAGGCTCAGGTCTTCCATACCGACTTTGCCGCGTGCAACGCCTACGCCAACGGCGAGCACGCCGCGGCCGGTTTGCAGTGCCCGGCGCTGGTGGTGGTCGGCAGCAAGGACATGATGACGCCGGCCCGCTCAGCACGCGCACTGGCCGCGACGATGCCGCGCGCCAGCGTGGTCGAGCTGCCCTGCGGCCACAACATCATGGGCGAGAAGCCGGACGAGGTGCTGGACGCGCTGGCCGGATTCGCGCGGCGCGTGGTGGCCGAGGTCCGCTGATCTCGCCGATCCGATAAAAAACGGCGCGGTTCACACCGCGCCGTTCCTCGTTTGCGCTCAGACCTGGCCGTGCCAGCCGGGCGGCACCACCTCGAGCGTGCGCCGCTGCCCCTCGCCAATGGGCGTCTCGGGCGTCTCGGGCGTCTCGGGCGTCTGCGGTGGCGACATCGTGCCGCTATCGAAGATCTCCTGCAGCGTCTTGTCCAGCATCGGATTCTCCAGCACCCCGCGCAGCACGTCGGCGCCATTGAGCAGCTGCGCCACCGCGGTGCGCGGCAGCCGCGGCAGGTTGAGCACCAGCCGGTCGTGCAGCAGGCGCAGCGGTACGCGCGCCGGATCGCACAGCAGCGCCCAGTGCGCCTGGCCGCGGTGGTGCTGCAGCTTGCCGACCAGATGCATCGCGTCGAGCTTGCCGAGCAGCACGGCCAGGTAATCGGCCTCGACGCGCAGCTTGCGCCCGAGGTCCAGTTCGCCGACGCTGCGCGGCGCCTGTTCGCGCGCGCGGTACAGCACGTAGAGCACGCCGAGCGCATCGTAGAAGTCGCTGCCCGCAAAGGTCCGGCGGCGCCAGTAGCCCTGGCGGACCACCGGCAGGTTGGCGGCAATGGTGGCACCCAGCAGCGTCACCAGCCAGCTCAGATAGATCCACAGCAGGAAGATCGGCAACGCGGCAAAGGCGCCGTAGACCGCGGTATAGGTCGGGAAGCGCGTGACGAAGTAACCGAAGCCCCGCTTCGATAGTTCGAACGCGAGCGCCGCCACCAGGCCCGCGAGGATGGCGTCGCGCCATTCGACATAGGCGTTGGGCACCGCCGTATAGAGCAAGGCGAAGGCGATCGCCGACAGCAGCACCGGCGCCAGGCTCACCACAAAGCCGACGCCGAACGGCATCGTGCCGACATAGCCGGCGGAGATCGAGATCAGATACGAGCTGATCGACAGGCTGCCGCCGATCAGCACCGGACCGCAGGTCAGCACCGCCCAGAACACCAGCACCCGCTGCGCGAAGCGGCGCTTCTGCTTGACGCGCCAGATCGCATTGAGCGCGTCCTCGACCGTCAGCATGGTCAGCACCGCGGTGACCATCAGGCCGACCAGACCGACCGCGGTCAGCCCCTTGGCATTGCGCGCAAACTGGCCCAGATAGCCGGTGATCGAATCGGTCAGATTGCCCGGAATCAGGTTCTGGAACAGGAAGCCTTCGATCGCGTTGCGGAAGTTCGCGAACATCGGAAAGGCGGCGAGCAGCGCGAACGCGACCGTCAGCACCGGCACCACCGACAGCACGGTGGTGAAGGTCAGGCTGGCCGCGACCTGCGGCAAGCGGTCCTCGCCGGCGC
This sequence comes from Cupriavidus gilardii, assembly GCF_017598945.1. GTDB lineage: Bacteria > Pseudomonadota > Gammaproteobacteria > Burkholderiales > Burkholderiaceae > Cupriavidus > Cupriavidus gilardii_E. Next base: position 178,466 of record NZ_JAGFTW010000010.1, on the reverse strand, counting down.
GCCGCGCGGCATAGCGCAGCAGTGCACGCAGCTTCTGCCAGTTCCATTCGCGCCGCAGGCGCGCGATACGGTTGGTGCAGCGGCTGGTGCAGCGAGACAGCAGGCTGGGATGGGACATGCGGGGCAAACTCCATGGCGGCGGGCGCCGAGCCCGCCACTATAATACGCCGGTTGCATCGCAGACCATGCCGGTGCCGCCACGATCAGGCAGCGGGGCATGGCGATGCTTTCCTCGCTGGCGGCCGCTTCCTTCCGGCCCGGTTCGCCCGGTTCGCCGCGTTCGCCCCGTTCGCTCCGTTCTCTCCGTTCTCGCTCTGCTGCGCGCCCTTATGTCCGACATCCTGGTCCTCTACTACAGCCGCCACGGCAGCACCCGCAAGCTCGCCGAACTGATCGCGACCGGCATCGACAGCGTGCCCGGCGCGCACGCGCGGCTGCGCACGGTGCCGCCGGTCTCGACGGTGTGCGAGGCGACGGCGCCGGACATTCCGGCCGACGGCCCGCCCTACGTCGAACTGCGCGACCTGCACGAGTGCATCGGCCTGGCGCTCGGCAGTCCCACCCGCTTCGGCAATATGGCCGCGCCGATGAAGTATTTCCTCGACGGCACCATCGCCGAGTGGCTGTCGGGCACGCTCGCGGGCAAGCCGGCCTGCGCCTTCACCTCGACCGGCAGCCTGCATGGCGGCCAGGAAACCACGCTGGTGTCGATGATGCTGCCGCTGCTGCATCACGGCATGCTGCTGATGGGGCTGCCCTACAGCGAGCGCGGATTGATGACCACCGTCGGCGGCGGCACGCCCTATGGCCCGAGCCACCACGCGCTCGGCGACAACAGCCGGCCGGTCAGCGAAGATGAAGCGGCGCTGGCGATCGCGATGGGCAAGCGGCTGGCGCAGACCGCGCTGCGGCTGGCAGCAAACGCCCCTGCCAACGGAGCCGCGCGATGACCGCAGTCGACACCCGCGACGACGCCGCGCTGCATAGCCCGCTGCTGTACCGCCTGAGCATCGCCAGCCTGCTCGGGCTGATCGTGCTGTCGATCGCCTGGGAATGGTTTCTGGCGCCGCTGCGGCCGGGCGGCTCGTGGCTGATCATCAAGTTCCTGCCGCTGCTGCTGCCGCTGCGGGGCATGCTGACGCGCAACCGCTACACGATGCAGTGGTCGTCGATGCTGATCCTGCTGTATTTCACCGAAGGCATCGTGCGCGCCACCAGCGACCGCGCGCCGTCGTCGTGGCTCGCATGGTGCGAGGTCGCGCTGACGCTGCTGTTCTTCTTCGCGACCATTTTCTATCTGCGGCCGTACAAGCGCCGTGCGCGGGCGAAGGCCAGCGCCGACGCGCCGGCTTCTCCGCACGCGCGGCGCTGACCGCCCCGCACGATCCGATCCACCCGCCGCTTCCATCGACAGCCCATCGCCATGACGCAAGCCCCGACCGACGCCCGCCTCCACTCCTTCCTGTCGCTGTGCCGCGCTGCGCTCGGACCGACCCACGTGCTGACCGAGGCCGACGACAAGGCCGCCTATCTGACCGACTGGCGCCGGCGCTATACCGGCGATGCGCTGGCCGTGCTGCTGCCCGGCACCACGGAAGAAGTGGCCGCGGCGGTGCGCGCCTGCCATGCGCACCAGATCGCCATCGTGCCGCAAGGCGGCAACACCGGCCTGTGCGGCGGCGCCACGCCGGATGCGTCGCAGCCCTCGGTGGTGCTGTCGCTCAAGCGCCTGAACCGCATCCGCCAGGTCGATCCGCTGAACAACACGATCACCGTCGAGGCTGGCGTCATCCTGCAGCAGGTCCAGCAGGCGGCCACCGAGCACGACCGCCTGTTTCCGCTGAGCCTGGCCGCCGAAGGCAGCTGCACCATCGGCGGCAATCTGGCCACCAATGCCGGCGGCACCGGCGTGCTGCGCTATGGCAACACGCGCGAGCTGTGCCTGGGCCTGGAAGTCGTGACCGCCAGCGGCGAGGTGTGGAATGGGCTGCGCGGCCTGCGCAAGGACAACACCGGCTACGATCTGCGCGACCTGTTCATCGGCGCCGAAGGCACGCTGGGCGTGATTACCGCCGCGGTGATGAAGCTGTACCCGGCGCCGCGCGCGCGCGTGACGGCGCTGGCCGCGGTCGCCGACCCGCGCGCCGCGCTGGCGCTGCTGGGGCTGGCCCAGCGTCATGCCGGCGCGATGCTGACGGGCTTCGAGCTGATGTCGGCGATGTGCCTGGAGCTGGTGACTCGCCATTATCCGCAGCTGCGCTATCCGTTCGACCGGCCGCATCCCCAGGTGGTGCTGCTCGAGCTGTCCGACAGCGAAAGCGCCGAGCATGCGCGCGCCACCTTCGAGACGATGATGGAAGCGGCCTTCGACGATGGCATCGTCGTCGACGCGGTGGTGGCCGAATCGGTACAGCAATCGCGCGACTTCTGGAATCTGCGCGAGCACATTCCGCTCGCGCAGGTCGAGGAAGGCAAGAACATCAAGCACGACATCGCGGTGCCGATCTCGCGCATCGGCGACTTCATCGCCAGCACCGACGCCCGGCTGCAGGCCGCGTTTCCCGGCGTGCGCATGGTCACCTTCGGCCATCTGGGCGACGGCAACCTGCACTACAACGTGTCGCCGCCCGCGGGACAGGACCACGACGCCTTCCTGTCCAACCAGGATGAGATCAACCGCATCGTGCACGACAGCGTGCATGCGCACGGCGGCTCGATTTCCGCCGAGCACGGTCTGGGCCAGCTCAAGCGCGACGAGAATCGGCGCTACAAGAGCGAGGTCGAACTGGCGATGATGCGGGCAATCAAGCAGGCGCTGGATCCGCTGGGGCTGATGAATCCGGGCAAGGTGGTGTAAGGCCCGCGGCCGCATAAGCTCATTCGAAATCCGTCGTAAGACAAGGCCCCCGTTTCGTTGACGCCCCTTCTGTCGCGACCTAGTGTAGATAGGTTCGCTCGACATATCCGCTGCAAGGAGGGGCCTCCGATGAGCCTGCGGCCAGATCCCACATTCCACGCATCGCCGGCGCTGGCGATGCAGGCGCCGGCGGAAGAGTACGCCTACACGGTGATGCTCAGCCCCGATGCCTCGCAGCCCGATGCGCTCGCCGTCATCGACGTCAAGCCGGGCTCGCCGACCTACAGCCAGGTCGTGCATACGGTGCCGATGACCCACCGCGGCGACGAACTGCACCACTTCGGCTGGAATGCCTGCTCGTCGGCGCTATCGCCGCTGACGGGGCACGCGTTTCTGGAACGGCGCTTCCTGATCATCCCCGGCATGCGCTCCTCGCGCATCTACATCGTCGATACCAAACCCCATCCGACCCAGGCGGCGATCCACCGCGTGATCGAGCCCGACGAGATCTTCCGCAAGACCGGGTATTCGCGGCCGCACACCGTGCATTGCGGTCCCGAGGGTATCTACGTCAGCACGCTCGGCGGCGGGGGCAAGGACGGAACCGACGGCGCGCCCGGCATCTTCATCATGGACTGCGAAACCTTCGACGTGCTCGGACGCTGGGAGATCGATCGTGGTCCGCAGGACAAGCACTACGACTTCTGGTGGAACCTGCCGCGCGACTACATGGTGTCGAGCGAATGGGCGCTGCCGCCGCAATTCGAGAACGGCCTGGTGCCCGAGGATCTGCTGTCCCATCGCTATGGGCACCGCTTGCACTTCTGGGACCTGCGCGCGCGGCGCAACGTGCAGACCATCGACCTGGGCGCACAGCATCAGATGGCGCTGGAAGTACGCCCTGCCCACGACCCGGTGCGCGAGTACGGCTTCGTCGGCGTGGTGGTCGATACCACCAACCTCGAAGGATCGATCTGGACGTGGTGGCGCGAGGACGGCCAATTCCACGTCGAGAAGACGGCGACGATTCCTGCGGAACCGGCCCCGGCCGACGTGCTGCCGCCGCTGCTGCAGGGCTTCGGCGCCGTGCCGCCGCTGGTGACCGACATCGACCTGTCGCTCGACGACCGCTTTCTCTACGTGTCCTGCTGGGGCACCGGCGAGATGCGCCAGTACGACGTCACCGATCCGCGCAAGCCGAAGCTGACCGGCTCGGTGCATCTGGGCGGCATCGCGCGGCGCACGCCGCATCCGAACGGCAAGTCGTTCGCCGCAGGACCGCAGATGGTCGAGATCAGCCGCGACGGCCGCCGCGTGTACTGGTCCAATTCGCTCTATTCGAGCTGGGACAACCAGTTTTATCCCGACGGCGTGCCCGCCGCGCAGGTCATGGCGCATGCCGACCCGGACGGCGGCCTGACGCTGGCCGACGACTTCTGGGTCGACTTTCCTGCGGGCTACCGCGCCCATCAGATCCGCCTTGAAGGCGGCGACTGCTCGACCGATTCGTTCTGCTATCCGTCCGTCGGACCGCGATGACGTGGGAACAGGCCGGTCTGTGGACCGGTGTGATGGTCAGCGGCCTGTACCACGGCCTGAGTCCCGCGATGGGCTGGCCGCTGGCGGTGTCGAACGGGCTGATGGCCCGGCGCGACGACGCCGTGTTCGCCGCGCTCGGCTGTCTCGGCCTCGGTCATGCCGCCGCAGTGATGACGCTGATGCTGCCATTCGGTCTGCTCGCGTCGCTGGCCACCTGGCAGCGCGAGATCCGCTTCGTCGCCGCCGCGCTCGTGATCGGCTATGGCGTCGCGCTGCTGGCGCGGCGGCGCCACGCGCGCGCCCTGGCCCGCATCCCGCCGTCGCGGCTGACGCTGTGGTCCTTTGCGATCGCGCTCGCGCATGGCGCGGGATTGATGCTGGTACCGATCTATCTCGGCCTTTGCAGCACAGCCGTCGACACGGGCCACCAGGCCGCCGCGGCGCTCGCCTTCGGCAACGCCGGCATGGCCGTACTGGTCTCGATCGTTCATGCCGCGGCAATGATGGCCGGCGGCGGCGCGATGGCGTGGATCACCTATCGCCACGTCGGCCTCGCGCTGGTATCGCGCAGCTGGCTCAATACGGACGCCGCATGGGCCTTAAGCCTGGTACTGGTCGGTGGGATGTCGCTGATGGCGGCGACGGCGCGCTAAAAGCGCCGGCGTGTCGATTCGCGCGATGTACGGCGCCGCCGAGTGAAAGACCCTCGGAACGGCAAAAAGCCCCGGAATATTCCGGGGCTTTTTTCGTTTTCTACCCGCTACTGCGTGCGTGGTGCGTCTGTCCGATCAGACGTAGAGGCGAGTCGCTTGCCGGATCGACCGCGCCGCCTCGGCCTGCAGATCGACCTGCAGATCGACCTGCGATGACGCAGCGCCAGGCATCGGCGCAAGCATCGCTTTCAGATCCCCAATCACGCTCGCACCGTTTGCACCGGTGGCGCCGGCGAGCTTGCCCGGCAGCGCGCCCGGTGGATGCGACATGGACTGCGTCTCGTGTTGGGCCAGGCGTCCGGGCATCGTGATGAACGACTTCAGCGACGAAATGAAGCTCATATGGGTCCTCGATAAGGGCTAAAGGTTGGCGGCGAAATGACTGCAGTGCCGCGCGGCCATCGTATCCGCCCGCATGGCGCGGCGACTATGTCGAAAAGGCGCCGAACCTTAGCAATCCGGCACTGCCGGGGTGACCGTGAGCTTGATGAGAATTCGAACTCGGGCGGTCCCGACCGCTTCACGCACAGAAATTTTCATCCAATGAAAATCTGCCCCCTTCGTTTGACGCTGCTTTCGACGGCGCCCTACCCTGTGCCGCACAGAGTTTCCATTGACGAAACCAGCGTGCGCGGCCTCGCGCCGAGGAGACAACCCTATGCAGCGTCATTCCCATGCGCGGCGGCGCGCCGTGCTTGCCGGTATTGCGGTGTTGTGCAGCGCGACCGGCGCCGCCATGCCGGCCATCGCGGCCGAGGCGTTCCCGAGCCGGCCCATTCGCCTGATCGTCCCGTTCACGCCGGGCGGCACCACCGACATCCTCGCGCGACTGGTCGCGCAGAAGGCGGGCGAAACGCTGGGTCAGCCGATGGTCGTGGAGAATCGCCCCGGCGCCGGCGGCAACATCGGCGCGGAGGCAGTCGCGCGCAGCGCGGCCGACGGTTACACGCTGCTGATGGGCACGCTCGGCACGCAGGTCACCAACCAGTTCATTTATCCGCGCATGCCGTACGACAGCGCGAAGGACTTCGCGCCAGTGACGCTGGTCGCCAATTCGCCCAACGTGCTGCTGGTCAACAGCACGCTGCCGGCGAACTCCGTCGGCGAGCTGATCGGACTGGCCAAGCGCGAACCCGGCAAGATCAACTACGCGTCGACCAGCACCGGCGGCTCGCCGCATCTGTCGGGGGAGCTGCTGAACATGATGGCCGGCGTCAAGATGCAGCACGTGCCCTACAAGGGCGCGGCGCCTGCGATGACCGATCTGCTTGCGGGGCAGGTCAATCTGATGTTCGACAACCTGCCGTCCGCGCTGGCGCAGATCCAGGGCGGCAGGATCAAGGCGCTGGCGGTCACCGGCGTCAAGCGCGCGTCGGTGTTGCCGTCGGTGTCGACGGTGCGCGAATCGGGGCTGCCGGACTACGAAGTCAATTCCTGGTTTGGCCTGCTGGCGCCGGCCGGCACGCCGCCGGAGCGCCTGCGCCAGCTGCAGCAGGCCGTCGACAAGGTGCTGGCCTTGCCGGACGTGCGCAAGCGCATCCAGGAGCTCGGTGCCGAGCCCGGAGGCGAAGGCTCGGCCGCGTTCGCCGCGCAGATCAAGGCCGATACCGACAAGTGGTCGCGCGTGATCCGGACCGCCGGCATCAAGGCGCAATGATTGCGCTTCACGACCCGAGGACAAAACCATGACGACACCTGACACGCTTCGCATCGGCTCGGGATCGGGCTGGTGGGGCGATCGCGTGGAACCGGCCGAACGCTCCGCGCGCCTCGGCAAACTCGACTACCTCTGCTTCGAGACCATGGCGGAAGCGACGGTCTCCGCCGCGCAGGTGCGCAAGCGGCGCGACCCGTCGTTCGCGGGCTACGACACCTACCTCGACGAACGCATGCGCGCCGTGCTGCCGCACTGCATCGCCAACGGCACGCGCATCGTCAGCAATCAGGGGTGGATCCATCCGCTCGGCGCGGCAAGGCGGGTGGCCGAGCTGTGCGACGAGCTTGGCCTGCCGGGCGTGAAGATCGCCGCCATCACCACCACCGATCTGACCGGCAGCATCTGTGAACTCGACCTGACGTTGCTGGAAAGCGGCGCGCCGGTGTCCTCGCTGCGCGACACGCTGATCAGCGCCGAACCGTACGAGGGTGCCGCGCCGATCGTCGAAGCGCTGCGCGCCGGCGCGCAGATCGTGATCACCGGCCGCGTTGCCGATCCGTCGCTGTTCCTGGCGCCGATGATCGCGCATTTCGGCTGGTCGCCCGATGACGTGACACGTCTCGCACGCGGCAGCGCGATCGGCCATCTGCTCGAATGCGGCGCGCAGGTGACCGGCGGCTACTTCGGCGACCCCGGCTACAAGGACGTGCCGGAGCCGTGGAATCTCGCCTTTCCGATCGCCGAGGTGCAAGCCGACGGCAGCGCCGTGATCGCCAAGGTGGAAGGCAGCGGCGGGCGCATCGATCTGCAGACCGTCAAGGAGCAGATGTTCTACGAGGTCCACGATCCGCGCCGCTATATCACGCCGGACGTGATCGTCGACTTCTCGACCGCGGTGCTCGAGCAAGTCGGCCCGGACCGCGTGCGCATCGGCGGCGTCGGCGGACTGCCGGCCACCGATACGCTGAAGGTATCTCTGGGCTGCACCGAGGGCCATATCGGCGAGGACATGTTCTTCTACGCGGGGCCCGGCTGCCTGGAGAAGGCGAAGCTGGCCAGACGCATCCTCGAGGAGCGCTTCGCCATCGCGAAGCTGCAGGCGGATGCGTTGCGCATCGACTTTCTCGGCGTCAACGCCGTGCACGGCGCAGCGTCGCCCGAACCGGCGTGCGAGCCGAACGAAATCGCGGTGCGCGTGGCGGCCCGCACGCGGACCCGCGAGGAAGCGGCCAAGGTCGGCCGCGAGATCGACAGCATGGCAGTCTGCGGGCTGGCATCCACCGGCAAGCGTGTGCCGCATCAGGACAGGACGCGCGAAATCATCGGCGTCTGGTCGGCGCTGGTGCCGCGCGCGCTGATCCGCTCCGAAATCCACTATCTGTGAGGAGACGTCATGCGTGTCCCCCTGCGCCGTCTCGCCCATAGCCGCTCCGGCGACAAGGGCAATACGTCGAACACCGCCGTGATCGCCTACGCGCCCGAGTTCTACCCGCATATCAAGGCGCAGCTGACCGCGGCAGCATTCAAGTCGCTGTACGGCGGGCTGATCGCCGGCGAGGTGACCCGCTACGAGGTCGACGGGCTGCAGGTGCTGAACTTCGTTGCCGAGGGTGCGCTTGGCGGCGGCGTGTCGCGCAGTCTGGCGATCGACAACTACGGCAAGGCGCTGGCCAGCGCGGTGCTGCGTTTCGAAGTCGAGATTCCGGAGGAGCTAGCGCCCCTGCTGCGCGGGCCGGCGCGATAGACGTACCGCCGTCCCACGGTTTCGCTCGCCCGGCGAGAACAGCACCGATCGCGTCCACGCGCTGGCGATGCGCCCGGCCTCCGTCCGCAGCCGCCGTGCCAGCGCCGCCTCGCGCGCACGCAACCGTACCGTTTGCGCCGCCACGCTGAGCGCGCCGATCGGCCTTCCCTGGTCATCGAGAATCGGCACCGCGATGCCGCCCATGCCCTCCACCACCCAGTCGAGAAACATCACGTGCCCGCGCTGCCGGGCGGCTTCGATCTCGGCGGCGATGGCCGCGGCGTCGAGCCGGGGATAGTTGGCGAGCTTGCGCGAAGTCTGCTGCAACCGGCGCGCGCGTTCGGGGGCCGGCATCCAGGCCAGCACGGCCAGACTGCCCGCCCCCACGCCTAGCGGCCGACGCGTGCCGACGGAGACGTAGTTCGCGCTGAGCGCCACCGTGCCCGGCTCCACGTCAGAGCACACCGCCTCGCCGCGGCTCGCCTCGGTCAGCACCGCGGTGTCCCCGAATTCCTCGACCAGCCGCTGCAAGGCCGGGCGCGCCAGCTTGCGCAGCTCCGCCCGGCGCTGCGCGACGTCGGCCAGCTGGAAGATCTCCGGCCCGATGCCATAGCGGCGCATCTCGTCGCGCGTGGCGAAGCCCTCCTGCACCAGCAGGTCAAGCATGCGCGATGCCGTGGCCGGGTCGAGTCCGGTCGCCCGCGCGACATCGCTCATGCGGCGCACCTCGGGATCGGACAGGGCACGCAGCACGGCAAGTGCGCGCTGGACCGGGGAAGGACGCGACGGCATATCGTCAGAGCGTCAGCGTGTTTGCGTACCGGCCAGCGTATCGCGCTTGATCTTCTTCGCCAGCGACCACTTGTGGACCTCGGTGGGACCGTCGTAGATGCGGAAGGCCCGCACCTCGCGCAGGATCTGCTCGACGATGGTGTCGCGCGACACGCCCATGCCGCCCATGATCTGCACGCAACGATCGGCCACGCGGTACAGCGCCTCCGACACCGCCACCTTTGCCATCGAGCTTTCCGCGGTGCCGGCCGCACCGCCATCGAGCACACCGGCGCACCAGTCGATCATCAGGGCCGCCTGCTGCAGATCGATCAGGTTCTCGGCCAGCATGAAGCCTACGCCCTCATGATCGATCAGCAGCTTGCCGAAGGCCTTGCGCGTGGTGGCATACGCGCGGGCGATCTCGTCGGCGCGCACCGTGCCGCCGAACCAGCGCATGCAGTGCGACAGCCGCGCCGGCGACAGACGGACCTGCGCATAGCGGAAGCCTTCGTTGACCTCGCCGAGCACCTGGTCCGACGGCACGCGCAGGTCGTCGAGCAGGATCTGCGCGTGCCCGCCCGGCATCGAGCTGTCGATCGTGTCGATGATCCGCTCGGTGCGGATCGCCGGATGCGGCAGGTCCACCAGAAACATCGTGGCCTGCGCATGTTCGCCGGTCCGCGCCATCACGATGCCCACCTGCGCGCCCTCGGCGCCGGTGATGAACTTCTTGCGGCCGCGGAGGATCCAGTCGTCGCCATCCCGGGTTGCCGTGGTCTGCAGCATCGACGGATCCGAACCCGCGCCGCCCTCCTCGGCCGGCTCGGTCATGAAGAACGCCGAGCGGGCGTCGCCGCGCACCAGAGGCTCCAGAAAGCGCTGCTTCTGCGCCGGTGTGCCCACCTTGCCGAGCAGGAACATATTGCCCTCGTCCGGCGCCATCGTATTGACCGCCACCGGTCCCAGCGGCGACAGCCCCGAGCGCTTGAGCACGGCCGCGGTCTCGAGCTGCGTCAGATGCGAACCGTCGGGCAGGATATGCGGGGTCATCACGCCCGCGGCACGGGCTTTCGCGCGCATCTCGTCGATCAGTTCGCCGGACGGTCCGTGCGCCGTGCAGCGCGGATCGGCTTCATACGGAACGACGACATCGCGGACAAAGCGTTCGACGCGGTCGGCAATGACGCGGCTGCGTTCGGTGGGGCACGGGGTGAACATGCTGGCTGCCTCCTTGGGTCGGGCATTCGCCGATCACAGAACGCTCTGCATCGTGCGTGCCCACCGTCGATTGTTGTGGATGTGGGGTAACGGGACGATTGTAGGGGATTCCATCCGATGGACCGTCTGCGGCCCGGGGCACCATGTCAGCGTTGCGCGCGTTTGAATTTTGGAAGATGGGGCATCCGTTGCCGTCGCCATGCCGGGCGACGGCAGCGGCCACGGTCGACCGCCTCATCGCTTGAAATAGCGCGATTTCCGGCCATGTGCCGAAGGCGCGCCGATCTCCGTTCGCACAGTGGCATCAATCCTGCAAGCCCCCTCCCCCATGCGTCCGTCTCGGCACAGGAGGTAAGGCATGAAGGAATGGCTCGATCTGAACGTCTTTCTGGGGATTTCGGCGCTCCACTGGCTGCATGCCGGCATCGCCGCCGTCGTCAGCTATCTGGTGCTGATCACGCTGCTGCGCTTCACCTGCGCACGGCTGGACCGCCTCGCGGCCCGGACCCGGCCGGTAATCATCGATCGCATGGCCGACATGCTGCGGCATACGTCGCGCTTCGTGCTGCTGCTGGCCGCGCTGCTGATCGCCGTCGACTTTCTCGATCTGCCGCCGAAATGGGCCAGCCGCATCGGCCATCTGTGGTTCCTGCTGATCGGGCTGCAGATCGCCATCTGGATCAATCATGCCGTCACGCTATGGACCCACGACCGGCTGACCGGCACGGGCCCCACGGCCCACAATCCCGTGTTCACCACGGTGATGGCGTGGGGGATGCGCGTGATGCTGTGGTCGGTGTTGCTGCTGGCCGTGCTGGCCAACATGGGCGTCAACATCACGGCCTTCGTGGCAAGCCTCGGCGTCGGCGGCGTGGCGGTGGCGCTGGCCGTGCAGAACATCCTCAGCGACCTGTTCGCGTCGCTGGCCATTGGCCTGGACAAACCCTTCGAGAACGGCGATTTCATCGTGTTCGGCGACATCGCCGGCAGCGTCGAACGCATCGGCCTGAAGACCACGCGGCTGCGCGCGCTGAGCGGCGAGCAGATCGTCTGCAGCAATACCGAGCTGCTGAAGACGACGATCCACAACTACAAGCGCATGGCCGAACGCCGCATCCAGTTCAATTTCCGCGTGACATACCAGACGCCGCCGGAAACGCTGCGCCGCATCCCGGAGCTCATCAAGTCGGCGGTCGTCGCCGCAGGCAGAACGCGCTTCGACCGCGCGCATTTCAAGGGCTTCGGCGAAAGCGCGCTGGAGTTCGAGGTGGTCTATTTCGTCACCGATCCGGACTACAACCTGTACATGGATATCCAGCAGGCGATCAATCTGGCGATGGTCACGGAGCTGGCCAAGCTTGGTGTCGAGTTTGGTGTGCCGGTGCGGAAGGTGCAGCTGGTTGGCGGGGAGGCGGAATGCGAGTCCGAGGCGGTCTCCGGTCGAGGTCTACGCGGGGGCGGGGAACGGGCGACGGAATGGCCCGGCCAGCGGGCCAACGAGCGGGCCAACCAGCGCAACCCCGGGATATCGTCAGTCCGATAGCCGCGCGCTCGAACTTCGCGCCTCTGGCGCTGCCGATGCGAACTCGTCGCGCAAGGTCTCGACGATTTCCGCGACCGTCGCCACCTGCTCCACGCCCGACACCGAGTGCCCCGCACTCCAGAGATCGGCCCAGCGCTGAATCACCGCCCCGTCGGCGCCACCGCCGAAACGGCTGCGCGCCTCCTGCACCGTGACGGATTCGTCGAGCGACTGCGGATCGAGTCCGACGCGTCGGATCGACGGCAGCAGGAAGTTGGCCGGCAGCCCGGTAAAGGCGCGTGTGGTCAGCACGTCATCGAGGGAACTGTCGCGCAACATGTCCCGGTAAGCCGGGCTCGCAAGGCTTTCGCGCGTACCGATAAAGCGCGTGCCCATGGACACGAGGTCGCAGCCCAGCACGGTAGCGGCACGCACCGCGACGCCATCCGCCATGCCGCCGGCCAGCACCAGCGGTCCGTCGAAGAAGGCACGCACCGCGCGCACGAAGGCAAAGGGATTGGCCCAGCCGGTATGGCCGCCCGCTCCCGCTGTCAGCAGCACCAGCCCGTCGACACCCGCTTCGAGGGCGCGCCGTGCGTGATGCAGCGACGCGACGTCGGCCAGCACGCGGCATCCGGCGGCGTGCAGCGCCGGTACCGCGGCCGCGGGAGAGCCGACGCTGGTGATCACCACTTCCGGCCGATAGCTGGCGATCAGTTCCACTTCCGCGCGCAATCGGTCCGGATCGCGCCGCATGATCAGGTTGGGACAGTAGGGACCATGCGGCCGGCCGGATCTGCTTGCCGCCGCCGCTCCGGCGGCCGCTTCGGCGGACAGGCGCGCCAGCCACGCGTCCAGCTCATCGAGCGAGCGGCAATTGGCGGTCGGGAAGGCGCCGACCACGCCGGCCCGGCATGCGGCGGAGACCAGCTCGATGCCGGAGACGCGCAGCATCGGCGCGGCGATGACCGGCAGCACCAGTCGATCGATAAAGGGAAGTGTCGTCATCGCTCGGCGCATACCGTGTGGTGAAGATGATCCAGACTGGCTCGGGCCTGCGCCAGCAGCATCGCGACGATGTCGCCAAGCGGCGCAATGCGGTCGGCAAACGCGATCGACGGGCCGAGCGAGACCATGCCGCGTTGCCACTCGCCCTCTCCATAGCAGTGCTCGCGCGTGATGCGGCTGTTCAGCAGATCGCCGAAGTCCGCGTAGTCTCGCACGCCGTCGCGTTCGAGCGCCGCCACCTGTTCGGCCGTGTCGTTGCGCAACACCCGCCAGGTATTGCCAAGCGAGCGCAGCACCGTCACGGTCGCGTGTTCGTCGCACGACAGCAGATGCCTTTTGTAGTCGGGATGGGTTTCGATCTCGTCGCAGACCAGGAAGCGACTGCCGATCACCGCGCCGTCGAGGCCTTGCGCCAGCAGGGCCGCCAGTTGCCTGCCATGCCCAATGCCGCCGCCGATGGCGATCGGCACCTGCAAACGCTCCTGCGCAAGCGCGCCCAGCAACATCGCCGGGAGTTCATTGAGGCCGGGATGGCCGCCCTCCTCCATGCCCACCAGCGCGATGGCGTCGGCGCCGTCGCGCTCGGCGGCGAGGGCGTGCCGCAGGTTGGAGGCTTTGTGGATGACCATGCCGCCGCCGTCGTGGATGCGGCGGATCAGTTCGCCCGGCGCACGTCCCGCTGTCTCGAAATGTCGCACGCCCTGCGACAGGGCGATATCGAGCGACGCGAGCACGCCATCGTTGCCGCCCCCACGTCCGGACAGCGTCAGATTGACGCCAAACGGCCTTCCCTGGGTCAACGCCGCGCATTCGCGCAAGGCGGCTGCGAACGCCGGCGCGTCATCGAAGGAACGCGGCGTGACAAAGCCCATGCAGCCGGCGTTGACGAGCGCAGCGACATAGCGCGGCCGCGACAGCCACATCAGCCCGCCGCCCAGAATCGGATGGTCGATGCCGAACAGCTCGGTGAGCCGTGTGCGGAACGGCGCGCGGGCTGCGTCCCGAATGGGGACGCCGGCCTCGGCGCAAGACGCGGGCTGCGCGCTCGACCGATCAGAGCCGGCCATCGCCACGGCTTGCCCTCGCATCGTCCAGCGTCGGCGCGTGGCCAGGCCCGCCGGGGGCAAGCCCCGCCATCGGCACCGGAAAGCGCGCGAGCGGCAGGACGTCTCCCGCCCCCTCGTGTGGGAACTTGTCCCTGATACTGAACTGGGGCAACGCGGCCACGTCGGCGGGCTCGACCACCGGCGCGGCCGGCACGTCGGCTCGCGCCAGCAGATCGAACGCCTGATCGGCATCCCACGCGGCCAGCGCTTGCGCGAGACGCGCATTGATCGCCTGCGCTTCGGACTTGCGCGCCGATAACGTGCGCCAGGCGTCCCCATCGAACGGGGCCAGCGGCAGCACCTCGCACAGGCGCTGCCAGAAGTGGTCCTCCAGCGCCGCCACCGACAGATAACGGCCGTCCGCGCAGCGGAATGCGCCATACGCGGGCTTGACCAGGGCCATGTCGCGCTGCGCCGCCAAGGTCTGCGCGCCGGCCTCGCGCCATGCCCCGAAGCGGACGTTCATCCAGTGCAGGGCGCAATCGGCCAGGGCCACGTCGAGATGCTGGCCGCGCCCGGTGCGGTCGCGCTGCAGCAACGCCGCCAACGTGGCGGACAGCGCGTACATGGCACCGCACAGATCCGCCAGCGGCAACCCGAACGACTGCGCCGGCCCGCCTCCCGCCTCGCCAGATACGGCGAGCGCCCCGCAAGCGGCCAGGTAGTTGATGTCATGGCCCGGCAATTGCGCCCAGGGCCCCTGCTGGCCGTAACCGCTCAGCGAGACGCACACCAGGCGTGGAAAACGCTCGCACAGCGTCGCGGCATCCAGGCCCAGCCGCCCCATCACGCCGGGCCGATACGATTCCACCAGGACATCGGCATCGGCCAGCAATGCAAGCACATCGTCGCGTCCGCGCTGCGCCTTCAGATCGACCAGCAGGCTCTGCTTGCCGCGGTTGACGGCCTCGAACACGCCCGCCCCCATGCGCCGTGCATTGTCGCCATGCGGCGGCCGTTCGATCTTGATCACACGGGCGCCGAGTTCCGCCAGGTTCTGGGTGAAGAACGGCCCCGGCAGCAGTTCGCTCAGATCGACGACCGTGATGCCGGCCAGCGGCGGGGCCACGTCGCCGACGCCGCTGTTGGCGGCGGCATGGGTCTGGGGCTCGATCCCGCTCATGCCGAAGCCTCGGCCGCTTGCCGCGCGACGATCACCGCGTCGAGCGGGATCGCACCGCCCGCCGGCTTGCCGGCTTCCCTGGCCAGATCGACCCAGACCGGATTCAGATCGATCTCGTCGATCCAGGCCGCGTTGTCGCGGACAAAGTCCGACACCTGCTGCAGCAGCGCTTCCAGCGCCGCCACATCGACCGGAGGACGTCCGCGGATACCGGCCAGCAGAGGCCAGGCACGGATCTCGCGGATCATGGCCGCGGCATCGCCATCGGCCAGCGGCAGCATGCGACGGGATACGTCGCGCAGCACTTCGACATGGATGCCGCCGATGCCAAATGTCAGCACATGGCCGAAGGTCGGGTCGCGTGTCACGCCGACGATCAGTTCCAGGCCGCCGGCGGGCGCCATTTTTTCGATCAGCACGCCGTCGATGGCCGCATCGGGACAATGGCTGCCGGCGGCCGACATGATATCCGACCACGCCTGCCGCACCGCGGTCGCATCGGACAAGCCCACACGCACGCCGCCGATATCCGACTTGTGCAGGATCTGTGCGCTGGCGATCTTGGCCACCACCGGGAATCCCATCGCCTGTGCGATCCGCGCGGCGTCCTCGGCGGAGCCGGCGACCTCGGACGGCAACAGGCGGATACCGGCGTCGCGCAGCCGCGCCTTGGCCTCCGCCTCCGACAACGCACGAGTCGCGATCGAGTTTTCTCCCGGCTGCGATGGCACTGTGGGCACGCGCGCCAACTGCCGGCCCGCATTGCGGCGGCGCCAGTGGCCGTATTCGGTCCAGCGGCGCACGGCGGCGATGGCCTTGTTGACCGAGCGCGGCGGTGCGAAGCCGTGCTCGACCAGCAGCTTGTAGCCGTCGCCCAGGCGATCGCTCATCCAGATCGGCACGATCGGCGTGCTGGTGGCCTGCTGCGCCTGGATGATATGGCTGGCCATCCGCGTGGTGGTCTCGCCGTAGTCCAGCGTGATGGGCACCACCACCAGTCCGACATTCGGATCGCTCGCCACCGCACCCAGCGTCTTTTCGATCAGCGTCGCGTCGCTCAGCACTGCGGCGGTGGTGTCGACGGGGTTGCCGATCGCCGCGTAGCCGGGCAGCGCGGTGCGCAGCGCCTCGGTCGTTGGCGGCGCGAACGCGGCCAGCGTCAGTCCTTCGGCGCCGACCGCATCGGCGGTCAGTGCCGAGGTACCGCCCGACGAGCAGTAGATCGCCAGGGCATCGCGTTCAGTGGGCAAGGCCCGCGCCAGCAGCCACGCCGTGTCGACCAGCTCGTCGATGTCATGGACCTCGATCACGCCAAGCTGGCGGAACACCGCGCTGTTGACCTCCGCCGAGCCGGTCAGCGATGCGGTGTGCGATTGCGCCGCGCGACGGCCATATTCGGACCGGCCCACCTTCAGCGCCACCACGGGCTTGCCGTTGGCTGCCGCGCGCTGCACCGCGGCGGCGAAGCGCGCGCCGTCCTTGATGCCTTCCAGCAAGGTGGCGATGACCTTGATATCGGGGGCATCGGCCATGTAGTGGATGAAATCGGCGACCTGCAGGTCGACCTCGTTGCCGGTCGACGCCCACAGGCCGATGCCGATGCCGCGCTCCATCGCCTGCATCACGTTGCGCCCGAGCCCGCCGCCTTGCGTGGCCAGTCCGATCGGCCCCTTGACCAGATCGTGCGGGAACGACGGCGAGAACGTCATGCCGAGCTGCGCGTTGACGTTGGTCAGGCCCGGGCAATTCGGTCCGTACAGGCGCATGCCGCTGCGCTGGGCGATCGCGCTCATGCGCTGCTGCTCGCGCTCGCCTTCGGCACCGGTCTCGCCAAAGCCGGAGCTGAGAATAACGGCAAAGCGTACGCCGCGGGCCGCGCATTCCTCCAGCACCGCGAGCACCCCGGTCGCCGGTACGACCACCACCGCGACGTCGGGCGTCTCCGGCAACGACGCCACGCTCGGCCAGCAGCGCCGCCCCATCAACTCGCTCTTGCCCGGGTTGACGAGATAGAGGTCGCCGTCGAAACGCGAGTGCTTCACCAGGTTGATCAGGGTACGTTCGCCGATGCTGTTGGCGCGGTCCGATGCGCCGACCAGCGCAATGGAACGAGGGTGGATCAGGTGCGACAGGTCCGTATGCTGAGCATGCATGACTCGGTTCTCCGGAGGGGCGGTAGCGGAAGAATGGCGGGGAACGGCAACGACCGCGCGCGTGGAGGCGCAGCAGCCAGGCATCGCGCTCAGGCGATGGCGGACATGCCGAGGATTTCGCGGCCCACGATCAGGGTCTGTACCTCGGTGGTGCCTTCCGGAATCGTGCCGCCGCGCGTGTCACGGAAGATCCGCTCGATCGGATAGTCGGTCGCGTATCCCAGGCCGCCATGCACCTGCAGCGCCATGTCGGCCACCTCGTGGGCGGCCTCGGTGGCGTACAGCTTGGCGATCGAGCAGGCAGTACGCGCATCGTGGTTGGCATCGAGCGCGGCGGCGGCGCGATATCCCAGCGCCCGCGCCGCCTCGACGCGGACCGTCATGTCGACGATATGCTTCTGCACCAGCTGGAAGCTGCCGATGGGCCGGCCAAACTGGGTTCGCGTGCGGGCGTAGTCGATCGACAGGTCGAGCGCGGCCTGCGCCGCGCCCACCGCGCCCATCGCGATATTGACGCGCGCGGCGTCAAGCCCCTTTAGCATGCGCTTGAGGGCGCTGCCCTCGGTGCCGAGCAGGTTGGCGCGCGGGATGCGGACGTTGTCGAAGCTCAGTTCGGCGGTGCCGGTACTGCGCAGCACCATGGTCTCCACCCGCCTGACGTCATATGGCGTGGCCTCGCGTTCGACGATGAAGGTCGACAGCTGTCCGTCGCATTCTGGGCTGAAGGTGCGCGCCACCACGATGACGAAATCGGCAAACGCGCCATTGGTGATCCACAGCTTGCGGCCGTTCAGCACGTATTCGTCGCCGTCGAGGTCGGCACGGGTCTGGATCTGCGCGATATTGGAGCCCGTTCCCGGCTCGGAGATCGCGGTACAGCAACGCCGCTCGTTGCGCAGCAGCGGCTGCAGAAAGCGCGCCTTCTGCTCGGCCGTGCCTTCGCTGGCCAGCTTCAGGATGCCGCCATTGGTGATGTTGAGCATCGTGCGCAGCGACAGCCACGTATAGCCGGCCTCCTCCATCAGCATCGCCCAGGTCAGATGGTCCAGCCCCATGCCGCCCTCGGCCTCGGGCAACCGTCCGCCGATATAGCCGAACTGCGCCAGGCCTTCGAGGATCTCGAAGGGAAAGGTCTGGGCCTTGTCATGTTGCGCGACCAGCGGCGCGACCTCGCTCTTCATGAAGCGACGGATGCTGTCGCGCAACAGCACCTGCTCGTTGTCCGGTACGAAATGCATGGGTTGTCTCCTTTGGTCTTGTTTGCCTCGATGGCATGCATGTTCGCGGCCCGCACCTGCGCGCCGCTTTTACCCCGCTTCTACCCAGTCAATCCTCCCGGCAGGTCGGCGGCCACGGATGGCCCGGGGCGGGCGCTACAGCGCCGGCGCCTTCGCCCTGCCTGTTCGCCGCGGGGCCGCGGCCGGCGGCGACGCCGGCCCCTCCTCCGGTTCCGCACGGAACACGATCGCCTGGACCTCACGCAGAGCCTGCAGCACCGTGTCCTTGTTGGCCCGCAGGCGGTCGACCGGTCCGGCCACCGACAGCGCGAGCGGCTCGCCGCCGACGTAGCCGGCCACCGCCATCGCGCCTAGGCCATCGCCGCCCTCGTTCTCCACCCAGATCCAGCCCTGCCGGCGCGCCTTGGCCACCTGGGCCTCGAGCGTCGCCAGGTCGACGATGGTGCCGGGAGCAATCTTCTTCAGCGGCTTGAGCCGCAACTGCCGCGCTGCCTCTTCCGGCGAGCCAAGGGCCAGGATCGCCTTGCCCAGGGCCGACACGTGCAGTGCCAGCTTGTCGCCGACGTTCTGCATATAGCGCAGCGGATGCCGTCCCTCGGTAAACGCAAGCACCCGCACCACGCCGCCCTCGACGCGGCCGAACAGCCCGGTTTCACCTGTGCGATCGCGCAGCAGCTCGCAGGCTTCGGCGCCGACCGCATAGAGCGGATCGCTCGCCGAAATCTCGCGCGCCACGCTGAGCAGCCGCGCAGTGGGATAGAAGCGGCGGCTGCGCGCCGTGCGCACCAGATAGCCAAGCTCGTGCAGCGTATGGAGCAGATCCGAACAGCTGCTTTCCGGCAGGTCCATCAGGCGCGCCAGGTCGGAATTGGACAACTCGCGCCGCTCGCGGGCGAACACTTCGAGCAGGGCCATCGTACGGGCGGCGGCGGGAACCAGGGTAGGCATAAGGTCTCCGAAATTTCGTAGAAGTACACGAATTATATCGACAGGATTCTCCGTAGCACCGTTGATTACGGCGAAAAAACGCGCCATGTCCTTCGTCGTCGCTTCGTTTTGGGATCGATCTTCGTGCTTGTATGTCTACGAAATACTGGCCTATAGTACGACACACCGAAGTCAAATACAAACGAGAACGACAAGGAGACAGCAATGCAAACCCTGAAACGTGCGCTGGCCAGTGTGCTGGCGACGGTAGCCGCGCTGGGATCTGCGTGGACCTCTGCACCGGCATCGGCCGCGGCATGGCCAAGCAAGCCGATTACCTTCGTCGTGCCTTTCACGCCGGGCGGCATTACCGACAACGTGTCCCGCATGCTGGCCAAGAAGCTGGGCGAGCAGCTCGGACAATCGGTCGTGGTCGACAACAAGCCAGGCGCAGGCGGGTCCATCGGTGTGGAAGCCGCGTCCCGGCAGCCGCCGGACGGCTATACGATGATCTACGGGACGCAGGGCACGCATGCCGCCAATCTGGCGCTGTACAAGAACCTGCGCTACGACCCCGTTGCCGATTTCGTACCGGTGCATGGCATCTCGGCGACGCCGCTGATCCTGGTCGTCAACGCGTCGCTGCCCTTCAAGACCGTGGCGGACCTGGTTGCCTATGCCAAGGCCAATCCCGGCAAGCTGAACTTCGGCTCGGCGGGACCGGGAACCGGCACGCACCTGACGGCCGAGGTGTTTCAGAAGGCCGCGGGCATCAAGATGACCCATGTTCCGTACAAGGGCAGCAACCCGGCCCTGAACGACCTGATCGCCGGCAATGTCGACCTGATGTTCGACTACCCCGTCGTGGTGACGCCGATGATCGAGTCGGGCAAATTACGCCCGCTGACGGTCACCGCGAAGTCGCGGCTCAAGGTGGTGCCCAATGTGCCGACCATCGCCGAGGCCGGCTACCCGGGCGCGGAGACCAGTGCCTGGAGCGCGGTGTTCCTGCCCGCCAAGACGCCGCCCGAGATCGCCAGGCGCCTCGGCGACGAGATCGCACGCGCGATCGCCTCCCCGGAAATGCTGGCCATCACCGAGAAGTTCGGCAGCACGCCGCTGACCGACGTCCGCGATCAGCGGTTGGAATCGATGGTGAAGTCCGAGATGGTGCGCTGGCGCGAGGTGGTGCGCCAGTCCGGCGCCAAGCTCGACTAGCTGCCCTATCCCTGCCATCCGCCACACCCCTCTTCCTCAAACGACCCGTCCCATCCCATGACCGCTACACACGCTGAACCTCGGCCACGCCATCCGACGCTGTACCGGCTCGCCGCCAATGGCCGCTCGCTGGAATTCCTGTACGCACGTTGTCCCGGCTGCCAGCGTCTAACCTTTCCCGCCAACGCACCCGGCTGCATGCATTGCGGCGCGCCCCTGGACGAAGCCGAACAGGTGGGCCTGCCGGGCGAAGGCACCTTGATGGAATACGTCACGCTGCATGTCGCCCTGGTGCCCGGCATGCCGGTGCCGGCCATCGCGGGAGATGTCCGCATCGCCGAGGGCGTCGTCGAACAGGGCGTGATCGGCGTCGCCGACGAAAGCGGCCTGCGGCCCGGCATGGCGTTGACCGCCATCGCGGCATTCGACGATGACGGCCTGACCTACCGCTGCGCGTTCGTTCCCGCCGAGGAGAACCGGCAATGAGCCAATGGATCGAAGGCAATGGTGGCGTCTACGTGGCCGGCATCGGCCTGCACCCCTATCAGTTTCCCAACGACACGCCCTACACCCATCTCGGCCTGACGGCGGTGCGCGCCGCGCTCTCGGACGCGAGGCTGCGCTTCGACCAGGTGCAGAGCGCGTATGTCGGCACCACCTCGATCGGCATGGCCGCGGGCCGCGTGATGCTGCGCCATCTGGGCTCCACCGGCCTGGCCGTGACGCAGGTCGAGAACGCCTCTGCGTCCGGCTCGTTCGCCTTCCGCCAGGCTTGCCAGGAGGTGGCACTGGGCATCAGCGATGTGGTCCTGGCCATCGGCGTCGACAAGCACGGCGACGGACGGCGCGCGGCCAACAAGGATGGACTGGAACGGCTGTCGGATACCGCCACCATTCCGGCGGTGAAGTTCGCGATGATGGCGCGCCGCTATTTGCGCGAGCGCGGCGCCGACCTGCGGGCGCTGGCCAACGTCGCGGTCAAGAACCATGGCAACGCCGCGCGCAACCCGTTCGCGCAGTTCCGCAAGCCGCGCACGCTGGAACAGGTGCTGGCCTCCCCGAAGGTAGTCGGCGACCTGACGGTGCAGCAGTGCTGCCCGCGCGGAGACGGCGCGGCAGCCGTGCTGGTGGTGTCGGGCAACGCATTGCGACGGCTTGGGCTGGAACCGAAGCGCTGCGTGCGCGTGCTGTCGTCGGTGGCCACCAGCGAGCGGGACGAAGCCGAGTATGGCGACGGCGCGATCGAGCTGGTCAGAACCAGCGCCGCCGCAGCGCTGGAACAGGCTGCGGTAGCGCCGCTGGACCTCGACCTGGTGGAGCTGCACGACGCATTTTCGGTGGAGGAGTTGCTGTACAGCGAAGCCATCGGCGTTTGCGGACCGGGCGAGGGAGCGGACTACCTCGCTCGCGGTGATTCGGCAATCGGCGGCCGCTGCGCGATCAACGCGTCCGGTGGACTGATCGGCATGGGGCATCCGCTCGGCCCCACGGGCATCGGCCAGATCGCCGAGCTGACGCGCCAGTTGCGCGGCGAGGCAAGCGGCCGTCAGCACGAGGGCGCGCGGCTGGGCATGGCGCACATGATCGGCCTGGGCTCGGTGGCGATCGCCCATGTCCTTGCCGCCGCGGGCCGGTGAGGCATGGCATCGCCCGCTCACGCGCCCTCACGCTCCGACATGCCACCCATGCCATCACACCAAAGGAAACACGCATGACCGAACCTTCCCTGGCCCCGCTCGACACCTTGCTTTACGAGGTCCGCGACCATGTCGCCGTGGTCACGCTGAACCGGCCCGACCGCATGAACACGCTGGGCGGCAGCATGAAGCCGGACCTCGCCCGCGCCTTCCTCCACTATGCCCGCGAGGACGAGCGCGTGCGCGCCGTGCTGTTGACCGGCGCCGGCGACCGCGCCTTCTGCGCCGGCGCCGATATCAAGGAACGGGCCGGCAACCAGGTGCGGGGCACCGATTACTTCTTCGCGCAGCGCGCCACGCACGACCTGTTCCGCGATATCGAAGCCTTTGAAAAGCCGGTCATCGCCGCCATCAACGGCGTTGCACTCGGCGGCGGCCTGGAATTGGCGCTCTGCTGCGACATCCGCATCGCCAGCGCGACCGCACGTTTCGGCCTGCCCGAGGTCAAGCTGGGCGTGATCCCGGCCGCCGGCGGCACGCAACGGCTTCCGCGGCTGATCGGCGCGGCGCGCGCCAAGGAACTGGTGCTGACGTCCGACCTGATCGACGCCGAGACGGCGCTGCGCTACGGCATCGTGACATCGGTAGTGCCGGCCGAGGCGCTGATGCAGACGGCGCTGTCCCTGGCGCAGCGCATTGCCGAGCAACCGCCGCTGGCAGTGCGCTTCGCCAAGCAGGCCATCGACCGCGGCATGCAGACCGACCTCGATTCGGGGCTCGAATTCGAGCGCTATGCCGCAGCCATGATCATCGACAGCGATGACCGCAAGGAAGGCATGAGGGCCTTCGTCGAAAAGCGCAAGCCGGTCTTTACCGGCCGCTAGGGACACGGCCGCCAACACCCATCAACAGCAAAAAGGAACAGCATGAACCTCGGACTGGAAGGACAAGTCGCCCTCGTGACGGGCGGCGGCCAGGGCGTCGGCCGTCAGATCTGCATCGAATTGGCCAGCGAAGGCGCCTGGGTGGTCGTCAACGACCTCTTTGCCGAACGGGCGCAATCTGTCGCCGGCGACATCGAAGCGGCCGGCGGCCGCGCGCTGGCCGCGCCCGCCGACATCACGCGCCCCGAACAGATCGACGCCATGGTCCGGCAGGCCGCCGAGCATTTCGGCAAACCGGTGAGCGTGCTGATCAACAATGCCGGCATCGTGCCGGAGCGCCGCGAGAAAGGGGGACGCACGCCTCTGTTCCTCGACATGCCGGTGGCCGACTGGGCCAAGGTGGTCGACCTGAACGTCTACGGCACCATGCACTGCTGCCGCGCGGTGCTGCCCGGCATGATCGAACGTGGCGGCGGGCGCATCGTCAATATCATCTCGGAGGCCGGCCGCGTCGGCGAAGCACAGCTGGCCGTCTACTCGGGCGCCAAGGGCGCCATCGCCGCCTTCGGCAAGGCGATCGCGCGCGAGCACGGCCGCCACCGGATCACCGTCAATTCGGTTGCCCTCGGCGCCGTGTCGCACGCCGGCATCAAGGACGGTCCGCTGAGCGTCAACGCCACCGTCGAGACCGACGAACGGTTGGGGAAGATGCTCAATCTCTATCCCATCGCCAAGGGGCTGGGCCGCCTGTGCCGGCCGGAAGATGTGTCTGGCGTGGTGGCGTTTCTCGCGTCCGAACGCGCGTTGTTCGTGACCGGCCAGACGCTGGGCGCGTCCGGCGGCTTCGTGATGCTGTAGCGCGGGCCCTCTTGCTCCTTCGATCGATTGCGTGGCGATATACTTCCGCGCAATCGAAGGAGCGATATGGCGAACAAGCAGATCAGCATCCGGGACGTCGCCGCCCTGGCCGGCGTGTCGGTCGGCAGCGCCTCGCGCGTGATCAATGGCGCGGCCAATGTGACACCGGAGGTCAAGGCAAAGGTCGAACGCGCGATCGCCGCGCTGCGCTACCAGCCCAATCACGCCGCCCAGACGCTGCGCTCGCGCACCAGCAAGACCATCGGGTGCATGTTCTCGGATGTCACCAACCCGCTGTATGCGCGAGCATTCCGGGCGCTCGAGGAGCGCCTGCGCAGCGACGGCTACATGCTGCTGCTGGCCAACGGCCTGAACGATCCGCAACGGGAAATCGACATCCTGCGCACCTTCCAGCTCCGCGGCATGGACGGCGTCATCATCGCGCCGGGCAACGAGCGGCATCCCGGCGTGCTGGAGGCGGTGCGCCAGCTGACCATGCCCGCCGTGATCTACGACCGCGATCTGGACGTCGAGGCCGACGCGGTGCTGTTCGACCACGTCAATGGGGTCAAGGCCGCCATCGCCTACCTGCTGTCGCTGGGCCACCGGCGTATCGCGCTGGCCTTGTGGCAGGTGAAAAGCCGGCCCGTGCGACGGCGCATCCAGGGCTATCGCGCCGCCTTCAAGGCAGCGGGCATGCCGGCGCCGGACCTGATCATCCAGGAAGCCACCTCGACCAGCTCCGCCTTCGACGATGTCTGCCGGCTGCTGCGCGAGGCCGATCCGCCCACCGCCATCCTGGCGCAGGGCACCCATACGCTGACCAGTACCCTGCGCGCGATCAGCAAGCAGGGCTTGCGCGTGCCGGCCGATATCTCGGTCATCGGCATCGGCGACACCGAATTTGCGCAGACCTTCGACCCGCCGGTGACGGTGCTGCGGACACCGACGGACGAGGTGGCCGACATGGCGGCGACGCTGCTGCTGCGGCGCATCGCCGAACGCGACGCCCGGGCCAGGCCGGCGCCCCCGCGCCATGAGCTGATGCCATACGAGCTGGTGGTGCGCGAATCCTGCGGCCCGCGACGCTAGCGTTGGCGCGGTTGGCGACATCGGCCGCGGCGCGCGGTCCCCCTTACCGGGCCGCCGCCCTCCCCGCTCAACGGAGCGCCAGCACGATCTTGCCGAAATGCGTGTTCGCCCGCATCCGCTCGAGCGCCTGCGGCGCCTGTTCCAGCGGATGGACGCTGTCGATGGGAAGCTGCAACCGGCCGTGCGCCAACGGGTCGGACAGGTCGGCGAGCATCCGGCTGGTGATCTCTCGCACCTGCTCCACGGTCCGGGTGCGGAACGTCACGCCGACATAGCGGATCCGCCGCAACGCGTGAAGGTCGAAGTCGAACGTCGCGGCCTTGCCGGCGAGCCGCCCCACATTGACGATGGTGCCGCCCAGCGCGGTCGCCAGCATCGCCGCATTGACCACCGTTCCAGACAACATGTCGATGACCAGATTGACCCCGCGGCCGCCCGTGCGTTCCAGCACCTGGCCGGTCCACCCCTCGTCGCCGGTGTCGACGGCAAGCTGCGCGCCGAAGGGGGCGAGCCTGGCACGCCGCGCGGAATCGGTGGAACTGCCGATGACCAGGGCCGCACCCAACTCACGGGCGATCTGCATGCCCATCAGGCCGACGCCGCTCGCCGCGCCAAGGATCAACACGGAAGTCCCTGCCCGCAGGCCGCCGTGGGTGACCAGCGCATCGTGCATCGTCTGCAGCGCAACCGGCAGACAGGCCGCCTGCCGCAGATCGTCCATGCCTTCCGGAAGCGGCAATACGCGGCCACGGTCCGCGACCGTATAGTCCGCAAAGGCGCCGCGGCCGGATCCCATCACCCGCTGCCCGACGTGCAGGTCCTGGACGGCCGCGCCCACCTGCGCGATCACGCCGGACCATTCCATGCCAAGCACCGTGCCGTCGCCGCCGATGGCGCCATGCCGGGCGCCGGCGGCCATGGCGAGATCCGCGCGGTTCAGCGCGCAAGCCGCCACCTCCACCAGCACCTCGTCTGGCCCGGGCCGCGGCACCGGCATCTGCACGCATGCCGGCGCGCCGTTCCGGCAGATCACTGCCCGCATTGTCTGTCCGCCGTTCATGGCTGCTTGCTCCTCTTGTCGCCGCACGCGTCGAAGCGGCGCATTGCGATCAATACGAATGGCGTCCCGCCGTCGCGCCGGCATCGACCGGCAGCACCGCACCGGTGACCCATGCCGATTCGTCCCCGGCCAGATAGCGGATCGCATGGCCGACGTCCCAGCCGCTGCCCTCGGTGCGCAACAGCGAACGGTTGCGGCGGATCTCGCGTTTTTCCTCGCTCATGCCGTTGGCATAGACCATCGGCGTGTAGACCATGCCGGGCGCCACGCAATTGACCCGGATGCCCTCCTCGCCGTGATGGGCAGCCATGGCGCGCGTCATGTTGACCACCGCGCCCTTGGAGGTCGGATAGAGCAGGCTGGGATGGCCGCCCATCAGGCCGGCCACCGACGCCACATTGACGATGGCGCCGCGCTTGTTCGCGCGCATCGGAGGGATGGCATGGCGCGCCATCAGCATCATCGATGTCACGTTGATGCGCAGCGCGGCGTCCCAGGCGGCGAGGTCGACATCGACTGCGGTGCCGGGCGGCCCGCCGATCCCCACGTTGTTGACCAGGATGTCGACACGCCCCCACCGCGCCACCGCGCGTTCGACCGCGGCCTGGCAATCGGCGTCCCGGCTGACGTCGCACGCGACGACCTCGGCTTCGCCGCCTTCTGCCTCGATCATGCGCCGCGTGACCTCCGCCCATTCCGGCACGTTGTCGATCAGCACCACGCGCGCGCCATCGCGTGCCAGCAGAATGGAAGCGGCACGGCCGTTGCCGATGCCGTCGGCTCGCGATCCGGCGCCCGTCACGATCGCGACGCGGCCCTCCAGGGAACGGCGGTTCGACTGCGTCAGGGTATCCATGTCGATGGTCCTCGAGATTGCATTGACGGGCGGGCCACGGTTGAGCGCGGCCGATTCAGTGCACGGCACGGGCATGGCCTTGCCAGTAACGCTCGCGCAGCCGCTTCTTGTCGGGCTTGCCCAGCGCGGTCAGCGGCAGGTCGGTCACGAAATCGATGCTCTTCGGCGTATTGACGGCGCCCTTCGCGCTACGGACCGCCGCCCTCAGCTCTTCGCGGCTCGCCTGTGCTCCGGCCCGCAGCACCACCACCGCCTTGACGGCCTCCCCCCATTTGTCGTCGGGCACGCCGATCACGGCGGCGGCCGCCACGGCGGGGTGAGCGGTCAGAACGTCCTCGACTTCGCGCGGATAGACGTTGAATCCGCCGGAGACGATCATGTCCTTCTTGCGGTCCACCAAATGGAAATAGCCCGAGGGGTCCTGGTAGGCCATGTCGCCGGTGTGCAGCCAGCCATTGCGCAGGGCCTGCGCGGTCTGCTCCGGCTGCTTCCAGTAGCCGTCCATCACCAGCGGACTGCGCAC
The DNA here is from genome assembly GCF_017598945.1 of Cupriavidus gilardii. Classification (GTDB taxonomy): domain Bacteria; phylum Pseudomonadota; class Gammaproteobacteria; order Burkholderiales; family Burkholderiaceae; genus Cupriavidus; species Cupriavidus gilardii_E. Next base: position 150,759 of record NZ_JAGFTW010000010.1, on the reverse strand, counting down.
GCACAATTCGCCCACCGTGCCCCGTTCGACCGGCCTGTCGTCATCGTCGAGCAGCGCCACGGTCACGCCGGGATACGGCATCCCGGCCGAGGTCAGCGTCTCGCCGTCGTCGCGGCAGTGGTCTTCCTGGGTCAGCTGCAGGATGTTGCTGGGGCATTCGGTCTGCCCGTAGCTTTGTGCCAGCACCGGGCCGAAGCGCGCCAGCGCTTCCCGGATGCGCGCCGGCGACATCGGCGCGGCGCCATAGGACAGCGTGCGCAGCGACGAAAAGTCCGCGGTGCGGCTGCGGGGATGGTCCAGCAAGGTGTAGATCATGGTCGGCACCAGGAAGGCCAGATTGGCGCGATGCCGCTCCAGTGCGTCGATAAAGCGCTCGGCGTCGAAACCGCGCTGCAGGATCACGGTGCCGCCGCGCCACAGGGTCGGCACAACCATCGCCCCGGCTCCGTGCGAGATCGGCGTCGGGCACAGCAATCGCACATCGTCCGGCACGCTGCGCGCCGCCAGCAGCAGCACGGCCTGCATCCACATCGAGCGGTTCGACAGCATCACGCCCTTCGGCTTGCCGGTCGTGCCGCCGGTATAGGCGAGCCGGACGATATCGGTCGGCTGCGCCTGCTGGACCAGCGGCACGTGGCCCACGCTGTCGGCATACCGCCAGAAATTGGGCAGAGCCATGCCATCCCCCGGCGCCGTCTCGTGGCAGAACCAGTGGCGGACGTGCGTGCATCGGTCGCGCAACGCCATCGCGCGATCCGCGTAGGCCGGATCGGCGATGAAGACCGACGCCTCGGCATCGTTGACGATGTAGGCGTGGTCGTCGAGGCCGCCCATGCCGTGCAGAGTCACCGAGCGCAATCCGCTCAGATAGGCGGCGGCCATCAAGACGAACATCTCGACGCGATTTGGCGACAGTTGGACCACACCGTCGCCACGGCGCAGTCCCAGCGCAGCAAAGGCGCCCATCGCGCGGCCGATATGCCGGCCAAGCTCGCGATAGGTCCACTGGCAGCCCTCCTCGATGAAGGCGACGCGCTCGGGGAACCGGTCGATCGCGGACAGGATCATGTCGCCGATGGTGCCGCCCTGGTACACGGCGGGCGGCACGATGTCGGCGGAGGTGGTGGCGGGGGTGGCGGCCCGACTTGCAGCGGGCGCGCCTTGTACGGTGGTCGTCATGGTATGCCGTGGATCGCGATTGGAAAGGGGTGCCGCGTTCTCGGCAATGTAGCACGCCATGAAACGATTCATCAACCGCGCATGCGGGGCGGCAAGCGGAAGTTGCCATGGCCAGCCAGCGCATGAACGTAGCGCATATCCGCCTTGCGATCGATGCATGTTCATCGAATTGCCACGGCAACGCAAGACAAAAGAATCGCAAGAACGACGCCAGCCGGCCGCCGAAAGCGCTCGGTATTTTTACCGATGAACCGTTTCATCGGATCGCCTATGCTGGGCGCCATGCAAACCCCAACCACCGCCATGGCGCGATCGACTCTGCGGTTCGGCGGACACGCCTCGCACATTGCCATCGTGCTGATCCTGCTCAGCGCCACGACCTTCCTGATGCTCGAGCTGCTGCCCGGCAATCTGGTCGATGCCCTGCTGGGCGACAACGCGCGCGTCGAGGACATTGCGCGGCTGCAGGCGGAACTTGGCCTGGACAAACCGCTGGCGGAGCGCTACGTGAGCTGGCTCGGCAATGCCTTGCGGGGCGACCTCGGTACCTCGCCGCTGAGCGGCGAGCGCGTGACGGACGCCATCGCGCACCGCCTGCCCGTCTCGCTCGAGCTGATGATCTATGCGCAGGTGCTCGCGCTCGCCCTGGCGGTGCCGCTGGCTCTGTGGGCGGCGTGGCGCGAAGGCGGGGCCGCCGATCGCCTGATCACGACCGGGGCGTTCGGCGTACTGGCGGTGCCGCACTTCGTGCTCGGGTTGATCCTGATCCTCGTGTTCGGCATCTGGCTGCGCTGGTTCCCTGCCACTGGCTTCGTTCCCTTCAGCGACGATCCGCTCGGCAATCTGCGCAGCATGACGCTGCCCGCGTTGACGCTGGCACTGGTCGAGGCGCCGGTGTACCTGCGGCTGTTGCGCAGCGATATCGTCGCCACGCTCGGCCAGGAATTCATCACCGTGGCGCGCGCCAAGGGGCTGCGCGAATCAACCATCCTGTGGCGCCACGCGCTGCGGCCGTCGTCCTTCAGCCTGATCACGGTGATGGGCATCAACATCGGCCATCTGATCGGCGGCGCGGTCATCATCGAAACGCTGTTCGCCCTGCCCGGCGTTGGCCGCCTGCTGATCGAAGCGATCACCAGGCGCGACTACCTGACGCTGCAGGGCGTCGTGCTGTTCATCGGTGTGGCCTTCGTCGGCGTCAACCTGGCCGTCGACGCGCTCTACCGCCTGCTCGATCCTCGCCTGTCCCATCACCATGCCGACTGACACGCTCGACTCCCACGCCGGCGGCAGGCCCGCGCGGCCGGCCGGCGCAACCGGCGCCCTCGGCCGCCGAATCCCCTGGCGCCTGACCGCCCCGATCCTCTGGCTCACGCTGGTGCTCGCCTGTGCGATCGGCGCCGATTGGCTGCCGCTGCCGGCGCCCGACGAAATGGACTTCCTGGCCGCGGAACAGTTGCCCGGTGCCGCACACTGGCTCGGCACCGATCTGGACGGCCGCGACCTGTTGGCACGGCTGACCCATGGCGCGCGGGTATCGCTGACTGTCTGCGTGGCGGCGCCGCTGATTGGCCTGTTGTTCGGGACGCTGCTGGCCATGCTCTCGACGGGTGGCCCCGGCTGGGTGCGCAAGAGCGTGCTGTCCGTGCTCGATGCGATGCTGGCCTTCCCCAACCTGGTCTTCGCACTGGGGCTGACGGTCGTGTTCGGTCCGTCGCTGCGCAATGTCACGCTGGCGCTGGGGATCATGTCGATTCCCGCCTTCGCACGGATCGCGCGGGCCAACATCCTGCCGTTGATGACGCGCGAGTTCGTACTGGCCGCACGCACGGCCGGCGCCTCGACCGCATGGATCATGTTGCGCGAGGTCCTGCCAAATATCTCCATGCCGCTGCTGACCTATGCGCTGACGATGGGGTCGGTAATGATCGTCGCCGAAGGCTCGCTGAGCTTTCTCGGGGTCGGGGTACCGCCGCCGACGCCCAGCTGGGGCAGCATGATCGCCGACGGGCGCGAGGCGCTCGAGCGAGTGCCGCATGTCAGCCTGATTCCAGCCGCCGTGATGTTCCTGACCGTGCTGAGCCTGAACCTGCTGGGCGACGCGCTGCGCCGGCGCGCGGGCGCAGCCACCGGGAGCGTGCGATGAACCCGGATCCAATGAACCGGGCCCAGACCCGCCCCGCCGCGGCCGGCACGACGCTGCTGGCCGTCAGCGGCATGACGGTCGACTTTCCCACGCCCGGCGGACTGCTGCGGGCCCTCGACGACGTCCATCTCGATGTTCCGCGCGGACGCACGCTGGCCGTCGTCGGCGAATCGGGCAGCGGCAAGTCGGTGCTGGCGCGTACGGTGCTGCGGCTGCTGCCGCCCGCCGCGCGCATTGCAGACACCGCCAGCGCCCGGTTCGACGGGACCGACCTGATGCGCCTGCCGCAGGAGGCGATGCGCGCGATGCGCGGCCGTCGCATCGGCATGGTGTTTCAGGATCCGATGACCGCGCTGAACCCGGTGCGGCGCATCGGCGTGCAGCTGGAGGAAGCGCTGCGCGTGCAGCTGCGCATGCCGGCCGACGTCGCGCGCCGCCGCGCGATCGCGCTGTTGCGCGAGGTCGGTATCCCGGCGGCCGAACGGCGCGTCGACCAATTCCCGCACGAGCTGTCGGGCGGCATGCGGCAGCGCGTGGTGATCGCCATGGCGATCGCCTGCGAGCCCGACCTGCTGATTGCCGACGAGCCCACCACCGCGCTCGATGTCACCGTGCAGGCCGCGATTCTCGAACTGCTGCGAAGCCTGCAGCAACGCCGCCAGATGACCATGATGCTGATCACGCACGACCTGGGCGTGGCCGCACACCATGCGGACGAGATGGCGGTGATGTATGCCGGCCAGATCGTCGAGCGAGGCAGCGTGCGCGCCCTGATGCGGCAGCCCCGCATGCCCTATACCGCGGCGCTGCTGCGCGCGGTGCCGTCGCTGCAAGCGGCGGCGCACGCCAGGCTCGACGCTCTTCCCGGCCGGCCGCCGGTCATGACCGTGCGCCAGCCCGGCTGCCACTTTGCCGCGCGCTGCGCGCGGCGGCTCGACGATTGCGATCGCGCGGTGCCGCCCCTGGCGCCGCCCCCAGGGGCGGACCTCCGGCCGCAGACAGCTGTGCGCGCTGCCGACCCGAGCGGTGAGGTAGCACGGCTGTGCCGCTGCTGGCATCCGCTGGAGGGCGCATGAACGACGCTCGCGTGACCGCCCTGCCGTCCGCCGCCGCCACCTTGCTGTCGGTGGAACATCTGCGGCTGTCGTACCGTCTTTCCGACGGCCGGCGCATGCGAGCGGTCGACGACGTCTCGTTCACCCTGCGTACCGGCGAGACGCTTGCGCTCGTGGGCGAATCCGGGTGCGGCAAATCCTCGGTGGCAAAGGCGATGATGCGGCTGGTGCGGCCCGAAGCGGGACGCGTGTTGCTCGACGGCGTGGATCTCGCCAGCTTGCCCGAGCGCACGCTGCGCAAGCTGCGCCGGCGTTTCCAGATGATCTTCCAGGATCCGGTGTCGTCGTGGAATCCGCACCGACGCATCGGCGATGCGCTGATGGCACCGCTGAAGCTCAATGGCTTGTACCGGCGCGGCGACAGCGAGGCACGCGTGCGTACCGTGCTCGAGCAGGTCGGCATGGACCCCGACGGCGTGCTGCGGCGCTATCCGCGCCAGTTCTCCGGCGGGCAGTGCCAGCGGCTGTCGATCGCACGAGCCCTGCTGCTCGACCCCGCGCTGCTGGTCTGCGACGAGCCGGTGTCCGCGCTCGATGTTTCGGTCCGGGCGCAAGTCCTCAACGTATTGAACGCGCTGCAGCGCGAACTTGGCCTCGCGATGCTGTTCATCTCGCACGATCTGGCCGTGGTGCGCAATGTGGCCGATCGCATTGCGGTGATGTATCTGGGGACGCTGTGCGAGACCGGGCCGGCCGCCGACGTGCTGGAGCGCCCCACGCATCCGTACACCGCGGCCTTGATCAGCGCCGTGCTGGAACCCGATCCCGACGCGCCACGCCAGCGCATCGCGCTGCAGGGCGACATGCCGTCACCGCTCGCGGTACCCGGCGGCTGCCGCTTTCGCACCCGCTGCCCGCGCGCCGCGGCCGTCTGCAGCGACAGCGCACCGGTGCTGACCTCCCTGCCAGGCAGGCCCGAGCAGCGCGTCGCCTGCCATTTCCCGCTCGACACGGCCGGTCGCAACGCAGCGGCAGCGCCGATACCGATCCAGACGGCAGTCCTGTGACCAGACGCCAACCCAAGGAGATATCGATGAACACCAGCGCGTTGCGGCTTGCTGCCATGCTGATCGCCGTCTGCACGGCCGGCGCCTTCAGTAGCGGAGCCCTAGGGCAACAGCGAGGCGGCACCCTGACGATCGGCACCGAGGCGGAGTTCAGCGGCTTCAATCATCTGACCGCCAAGATCTTCAACCAGAACACGGCCGCGCCCGCCTCCTCGGTCATGGAGACCCTGTTCGCCTATGAGGGCAAGCAGATCGTGCCCCGCCTGGGCCTCGCGCTGCAGGAGGCGCCCGATCGCATGAGCGCGACGGTGACGCTGCGCAAGAACGTCAAGTTCCACGATGGCACGCCGTTCAACGCCGAGGCCGTGGCCTTTCACTACAACCGGTTGCTCGCGCCCGATTCAGGCGTCAACGTGTCGATGATCGCGCCGGTGAAAGCCGTCGAGGTGGTCGACGAGCACACCGTGCGCTTCGTGCTGAAACATCCATGGACCGCCCTGCGCTCGGCGCTGGCGCTCGAAGGACTGACCAACTTCATCGGCTCCCCGACCGCGCTGCGGCGGGACCCGGCCGGCTTCCATCGCAAGCCGATCGGCACCGGCCCCTTCGTCTTCAAGGAATGGCAAGCCGGCGACCGCATCGTGATGGAACGCAATCCGGCCTACTGGGATGCGCGGTTGCCCTACCTCGACCGGGTGATCTACCGCGTGCTGCCCGATGCCAACACGCGCTATCAGAGCATCCGTTCGGGCGAAGTCGATATCGGCCGCATGGATACCGCCACGCATGTGCTCGACGCGAGGAAGGACCCGTCGCTGAAGGTCCACAGCTACGAGGGATCGGGAGCGATCTCCTGGAACTTCAACAACAGCAAGCCGCCCTTCGACGACAAGCGCGTACGGGCAGCCGTCGTGCACGCATTCAACAGCCAGGCGATGGTGGACACCTTCTTTCTTGGCACCACCCAACCGACGCGCGATCTGCTTGGCGCCAATTCGGAGTGGCACTGCCCCAACCTGAAATGGCGAAGCTACGACCTGGCACGCGCAAAATCCCTGGTCAAGGAAGTGGGCAAGCCGATCTCGTTCGAGCTGGTCAGCACCAATACGCCGGCGGGACGACGCCAGGCCGCGATGGTCCAGCAGTTCGTCAAGGCGGCCGGCATGGACGCCCGCATCCGGCTGGTGGAGCAAAGCCAGAACGTGCGCGTGGGCCTGAGCGGCGACTACCAGATGGATGTCTGGCGCTTCTCCGATATCGGCGGCGATCCCGATCTGGTGCTCTCGTACTACTTCGGCGGCGAGGCCGGCGAGCCCGTCAGCCGGCACGACACCAGCCAGGTCGACCCGCTGCTGGCGAAGGCGCGCATCGAAACCGACCGGGCCAAGCGCCATGCGATGTATTGCGAGGTCGCGCAGAAGGTGTCCGATGAAGCGTTCCAGTTGATTCCGGTCCGGGTCACCTATTTCGCCGTCGCGCGGCCGTACGTCAAGGGCCTGCCCCCGATGCAGAACAGCCTGATCCGCGTGCGCGCGATGTGGCTCGACAAACCCGCGCAATAGCTCGCCGAACTCGTCGAAGCCGCCTTCATGGCTTCACGCCTTCACGCCTTCACCACGCAGTACAAACCGAACGCTCGCCCGCGGTCCGCTGGCGAGGCACCTTTGCCGTCGTCCCACTTGCAGGAGCCCTTATGGCCCGTATTCCGTACTTCGATCTTGCGCAGGCCCCCGCCGACTATCTCGAACGACTGAAGGGACGGCCCCCGTTGAACCTGTATCGCATGCTGCCGCACGCCGGTCCCAGCGCATCAAATGGATTCCTGGCGCTGGGCAGCGCCATTCTGCGCGACAACGCGCTGGACTCCCGTCTGCGCGAAATCGTGATCCTGCGGGTAGGCCTGCTCAGCGGCGCCAGCTATGAGGTCCACCAGCACAAAAGAGTGGCGCGCAAGGTCGGACTCGCCGAAGACAAGATCGCGGCACTGGAGCCCGGCGCCGACCAGTCGGCCCTGTCGCCACTGGAACGCTTGCTGGTGGCCTTCACCGACGAGGTTGTGCACCAGGTCAAGGCGTCGGAGGTCACCTTCAACGCGCTGGCGGCGCAGCTCAGCCACCGGGAGCTGAGCGAGGTGCTGCTGACCATCGGCTTCTACATGCTGGTCAGCCGCTTTCTGGAAAACCTGGAAATCGATCTCGAACCGCCCGGCGCGATTTCCTGAACCAGCCCCTCCTACCTTCAACGTACCCGGAGCCCCGCCATGCATCTGCCTCCCAACGACATCGATCCCTCCGTTCAGATCTTCGCCGAATCGCTCGGCCGACAGCCCGGCCGCGGACGGCTGCAAGGCCGCCGCGTGCTGGTGATCGGCGCCGGCCAGCGCGCCATTCCCGAGCCCTCGCCGCCGGTCGGCAACGGCCGTGCCATTTCGATGCTGTTCGCACGCGAAGGCGCCAGCGTGGCCTGCGTCGACATGTCGGAAGCCGCGGTGCGGGAAACCTGCGAACTGGTGCAGGCCGAAGGGGGAAAGGCGCGTCCCTACGTGTGCGATGTGAGCCAACCCGACACCATCGCGCCGCTGGTCGCGCGCGTGGCTGCGGAGCTCGGCGGCCTCGATGGTATGGTCCTCAATGTGGGAATTTCTGGGGCGCTGAGTCTGGCCGATCAGAGCGCGGCTGCCTGGGATCGGGAATACGCCGTCAACGTGCGCAGCCATATGCTGTTCAGCCAGGCTGCGCTCGGCATCATGGAACCGGGCAGTGCCATCGTGCTGATGTCGTCGCTGGCCAGCCAGCGTTGTACCGGCCGCAATCCCGCCTACGAGTCGTCGAAGGCGGCGCAGGTCGCGCTGGCTCGCAGCATTGCGGCCGCCGGGGAGCCGCGCGGCATCCGCTGCAATTCGCTGCTGCCTGGCTTGATGGATACGCCGATGGGGCGCGATGCGAGTCGGCGCCGGCCGGCGCGCGCAGCGACCGTGCCCTTCGGCCGTCAGGGCACCGGCTGGGAAGTGGCCTACGCCTGCCTGTTCCTGATCTCGCACGAGTCCAGCTACGTCAATGCGCACGCGATGCTGGTGGACGGCGGGCTGGGGGTGGGCGTGGTGCACGCCGTTCCGGACAACGCGGCCTAGACATTCGCGGAAGCCGGCCTTGCAGAGGTCTCGTGCCGGGCCCACAAAAAACAAAACCCCGGAAGACCGCGATCTTCCGGGGTTCCGCCGCCATGTACTGATGTACTGGCGGAGACGGAGGGATTCGAACCCTCGATCCAGGTTTTGGCCCGGATGCTCCCTTAGCAGGGGAGTGCCTTCGACCTCTCGGCCACGTCTCCCAAACTTGCGTTGTGCGAGGGAGGCCGCACAACGAAGCGCGTATTCTAGCGAGGGTGCGGCAATTGGTCAACGACGAATCGATGACAACGGCACTTGCGCACCCTCGCCAAACCGGCACCCGAAGGCGCCGGAAATCAGGCCTGCTCCAGCTCGAACGCCTTGTGCAGCGCGCGCACGGCCAGTTCCATGTACTTCTCGTCGATCAGCACCGAGATCTTGATTTCCGAGGTCGAGATCATCTGGATATTGATGCCCTCTTCCGACAGCGTGCGGAACATCTTGCTGGCGATGCCGACATGCGAGCGCATGCCCACGCCGACCACCGACACCTTCGAGACCTTCGGATCGCCCGACACGCTGGCCGCGCCGATATGGCCCTTGACCGCGTCGTTCAGGATCGCCAGCGAGCGCTGGTAGTCGCCGCGCGGCACGGTGAAGGTGAAGTCGGTCTTGCCCTCGACGGACTGGTTCTGGATGATCATGTCGACGTCGATATTGGCGTCGGCGATCGGGCCCAGGATCTGGTAGGCGATGCCGGGCTTGTCGGGCACGCCGAGAACGGTGATCTTGGCTTCGTCACGGGCAAAGGCGATGCCGGAGATGACGGCTGCTTCCATGTCAGGGTCTTCCTCAAAAGTAATCAGCGTGCCCGAATGCATTTCCTGCTCGAGCGGCATCAAGGGGTCGGTCAGCGACGACAGCACGCGCGTCTTGACGCGGTATTTGCCGGCAAATTCCACCGAGCGGATCTGCAGCACCTTGGAACCGAGGCTGGCCATTTCCAGCATTTCCTCGAAGGTGATGCGGTCCAGCCGGCGCGCGTCTTCGACCACGCGCGGGTCGGTGGTGTAGACCCCGTCCACGTCCGTATAGATCAGGCACTCGTCGGCCTCGATCGCGGCCGCGATGGCGACGGCCGAGGTATCGGAGCCGCCGCGGCCCAGCGTGGTGATATTGCCCAGCGCGTCGATGCCCTGGAAGCCGGTGACGATCACCACGCGGCCGGCGTCGAGATCGCCCAGGATGCGCTCATCGTCGATCGATTCGATGCGTGCCTTGGTGTACGACGAATCGGTCTTCACCGGGACCTGCCAGCCGGTATAGCTGATCGCGTCGATGCCCTCGCCGTGCAGCGCGATGGCCAGCAGCGCGACGCTGGCCTGTTCGCCGGTCGAGGCCAGCATGTCGAGCTCGCGCGGATCCGGCTGCGGCGAAATCTCCTTGGCGAGTCCCAGCAGGCGATTGGTCTCGCCCGACATGGCCGAAGGCACCACGACTACGCGGTGACCGGCGCGGTGCCACTTGGCCACGCGCTTGGCGACATTCTTGATGCGTTCCGTGGAACCCATCGAAGTGCCGCCGTATTTGTGAACGATGAGAGCCATCTTGTTGTCGACGCCAGCGATTGTGCAAAACCACTGAAAATACACCAAGCACTGGCGCCCGGCAAGGCGGAATAGCGTTGTTTCGCCTTGTCAAGCCTTGCGGGAACGATGTCCCGTGCGGTAGGCGGCATGGCGGGCGCGAGCGAAGGACGCGCTCGACGGGCCGGTCACTGCGCCGGTCCGATCTCCGGGCGCCAGGCGTGCCACTCGACCCGCCAGCGCGGCGCGGGCGCCGCGTCCGGCCAGCGGCGATGCATGCCGAGCCCGGCGGCCAGCACGATTTGCTCTCCCCTCTCCCCCGCGCGCAGCAGCGGCAGATACGGACGGCGCCAGGCCGGCACGGCGGCCTCCTGATAGGCCTGCTTCAGCGCCCGGGCCGGGCCGCCGGGCCGCAGCACGATGCGCTCGCCCCCGGCGCGCGGTCCCAGCGTCAGCGGCTCGCGCAGCACGGCCTCGGGGATGCCGAAGGTATCGTCACGGGTGAAGCGCAGTTCGCCGTGCCAGGCCGGAACCGCCAGGCTGCCCTCCCCGGCCCACTGCAGTGCGACCGTCTCCACGGGCGGCGCCCCGGGCGGCACGCAGGCCAGCGCCCGCGAGCGGAAGCGGCGCAGCACCAGGCCATCGTGCGGCAGCGCCGGTTCGCCGCCATGGTGGGCGATCAACTGTTCGCGCATCGCCGCCAGCCGGGCCACCGACGGCGCCCGCACGCCGAGGTCGCGCAGCCACAGCCGCAGCACGGCGTCGCCCTGCGCCGCCGGCAACGCGCGCAGCCCGTCGAGGTCCAGTTCGGCCAGCGTCGACGCATCGCGCCCCGGATGCGCCAGGCTCGCCAGCTGGCGAGCCGCCAGCGCATCGAGCGCCTGCGCGGCTTCGGCCAGATGCGCGGCGGCCTGCGCAACATTGGCGCGCAGCGCCGGGAAAGCGGCGAGCAGGCCCGGCAGCTGCTGGCGCAGCGCATTGCGGGCGAAGCGGGTGTCGTCGTTGGAGGGATCGTCGATCCAGCGCAGGCCGTGCGCACGGCAATAGGCCTCGATGTCGCGCCGCTCGACTTCGAGCCAGGGGCGCAACAGCGCGATGTCGCGCTGCTCGGCCAGGCGGCGCTGCGCCGGCATGCCGGCCAGGCCGTGCACGCCGCTGCCGCGGAACAGCCGCATCAGCACGGTCTCGACCTGGTCGTCCAGATGATGGCCGAACAGCAGCCAGCCGACGTCGTGCTGCTCGCACAGATCAGTCAATGCCTGGTAGCGGGCGCGCCGGGCAGCGGCTTCCAGCCCTTCTCCATGCGCGGGTACGACCGTCACCCGGGCCGCGCGGTATTCGATGCCCCAGTCGCGACACAGCTCGGCGCAGAAGCGGTCCCATTCGTCGGCCTGGGCTTGAAGGCCGTGATGGACGTGCAGGGCCAGCAGGGGCGCAGGCTGCGCATCGTCGACGCGCGTGGCGGCCAGCGCGGCGCGGGCCGCATGCAGCAGCGCGACCGAATCGCGGCCGCCCGACAGCGCCACCGCCACCGCCCTGCCATCATGCGCACCATATTGGCCGGCCCCGGAAACGACAAAGGCCGCACCGGCCTGCAGGGCCTGTGCGACCTTGTCGGTCAGCGTGGCGGTCGGATCGCGCAAGCCGGGCGCGGCGGGATCAGCCGTGGCCCTGGGCGCCGGTTTCCTTGAACTTGCCATAGGCCATCAGCCGCTCGTGGCGGCGTGCCTGCAGTTCCTTGACGCTCATGCCCTGGAACTGGCGCAGCGACTCGGCCAGCGAACGCTTGAGCATCGCGGCCATGGCCTTCGGATCGCGGTGCGCGCCGCCCAGCGGCTCGTTGACGATCTTGTCGATCAGGCCCAGCGCCTTCAGGCGATGCGCGGTCAGGCCGAGTGCCTCGGCGGCTTCGGGCGCCTTCTCGGCCGTCTTCCACAGGATCGAGGCGCAGCCTTCCGGCGAAATCACCGCGTAGGTGGCGAATTGCAGCATCTGCACCACGTCGCCTACGGCAATCGCCAGCGCGCCGCCGGAACCGCCTTCACCGATGATGGTGGCGATCAGCGGCACCTTCAGGCCGGCCATCACGTACAGGTTGTGGCCGATCGCCTCCGACTGGCCGCGCTCTTCGGCATCAATGCCCGGGAACGCGCCCGGCGTATCGACGAAGGTGAAGATCGGCAGGCCGAACTTGTCGGCCAGTTCCATCAGCCGCTTGGCCTTGCGATAGCCCTCGGGCTTGGACATGCCGAAGTTGCGCAGCGCGCGCTCCTTGGTGTCCCGGCCCTTCTGGTGGCCGATCACCATGCAGGCCTGGCCGTTGAAGCGGGCCAGCCCGCCCACGATCGACAGATCGTCGGCGAAGGCGCGGTCGCCGTGCAGTTCGTGGAAGTCGGTAAAGATCTCGCGCACATAGTCCAGCGTGTAGGGACGCTGGGGATGGCGAGCGATCTGGGCCACCTGCCACGGGGTCAGGTTGGCGTAGATGTCCTTGGTCAGCTGCTGGCTCTTGCCGGCCAGCCGCGAAATCTCTTCGGAAATGTCGACCGCCGAGTCGTCCTGCACGAAGCGCAGTTCTTCGATTTTTGCCTCGAGTTCGGCGATCGGCTGCTCGAAATCCAGAAAGGTGGTTTTCATTGAATCACGCGTACCTGTCTGTGAAGGGGCGCATTCTACCGGAATTTCCTGGCGCTCCGGGGGCCGAAATCGCCCCGAATGCGCCGAATTCGCCGCCTGAAGATGGTGAAAGGAGCACTTTCGTGCTCCGGCTATCGAATGCCAGACTAGTAAGTGACAGGCAGCGGATCAAGGCTGCGCCACATGTACCAGGTCGCCACGGTGCGCCACGGCTCCCAGTTGGCCGCGACTTCCCGCGCCTCGCTGCGCGTGACCGGCTCGCCGCTGAAATAGTTGGCCGAGATCGCGTTGATCAGGCCGATGTCGTCCAGCGGCAGCACGTTCGGCCGCATCAGGTTGAACATCAGGAACATCTCCGCGGTCCAGCGGCCGATACCGCGGATCTGCGTCAGCTCGGCGATCACCGCCTCGTCGTCCATCTCGGCCCATTTGTCGACATGGACGCGCCCCGCCTTGAAGTGCTCGGCCAGATCGACGATGTACTCGGCCTTGCGGCGCGACAGGCCGCAGGCGGCCAGCTTGTCGACGCCGGCGCGCAGCAGTTGCGCGGGGGTCAGCTTCGGACAGGCCGCGGCCAGCCGCTCCCACACCGATTGCGCGGCCTTGACCGAGATCTGCTGCCCGACGATCGAACGCGCCAGCGTGACGAAGGGATCGCCGCGCGAGACCAGATGGGCCGGCCCGTAGGTCGGGATCATCTTGCGCAGAATGCGGTCGCGCTTCATCAGGTCGGCGCAGGCCTCGTCCCAATAGGCGGGACGCACGGCGCCCTCGACCGTCTCGACCGGCAGCGGAATCGCCGCGGCCTCGGGCAGAGTCTTGCCGGCGCGCGCGGTCTTCAGGGTCGGCTTGCCGTCGGCCTTGGTCACGCTGCGGCTCTTGGGAGCCGTGGGCGCGGAGGGCGCGCTGGACGCGGCCGTGCCGCCGGCGGCCGGCGCCTTGGCGACCTTTGCTGGCTTGGTCGCCTTGGCGGCCTTGATGGCCGGTTCTCCGGTGGCCCGCGCCGGCTTGGCGGTCCTGGCCGCCGTGCCGGGCGTCTTGCGCACGGCAGCGTTCAAGCACGCCTCCATTCGGTCACGCCGCCCGGCTTGTCCTCGAGCACGATGCCGGCCTCGAGCAGCTCGGCGCGAATGCGGTCGGCCTCGGCGAAATTGCGATCGGCCTTGGCCTGCTTGCGCGCCGCGATGCGCGCCTCGATCTGCTCCGGCGCGATGCCGCCCGCATCGGCGCCGCCCTGCAGGAAGGCGTGTGCATCGCGCCCGAGCAGGCCGAGCGTGGCGGCCAGGCCCTTCAATTGCCGTGCCGCGGCGGGCGAGCCGCTGCGATTGACTTCGCCGGCCAGGTCGAACAGCACCGAGACGGCGATCGGCGTATTGAAGTCGTCGCCCATCGCCTCGGCGAAGCGGCGCGCGTGCGGCTCGTCCCAATCGAGCGGTTGCGTGTCGGGCTGCACGTCCTTGAGCGCCGTGTACAGGCGGGTCAGGCCGTGGCGCGCGTCGTCCAGGTGCGCGTCGCTGTAGTTCAACGGGCTGCGGTAGTGCGCGCGCAGGATGAAGAAGCGCACCACCTCGGCGTCGTACTGCTTGAGCACATCGCGAATCGTGAAGAAGTTGCCGAGCGACTTCGACATCTTCTCGTCGTTGATGCGCACGAAGCCGTTATGCATCCACACGTTGACGAAGGGCTTGCCGCTGGCGCCTTCGGACTGCGCGATCTCGTTCTCGTGATGCGGGAACTGCAGGTCGGCACCGCCGCCATGGATGTCGAAATGCTCGCCGAGCAGCGCGCAGCTCATCGCGGAGCATTCGATATGCCAGCCCGGACGGCCGACGCCCCACTTCGACGGCCACTTGCTTTCGGCCGGCTCGCTGTCCTTGGCGGACTTCCACAGCACGAAGTCGAGCGGGTCGTGCTTGGCATCGTTGGCCGCCACGCGCTCGCCGGCGCGCAGGTCTTCCAGCGACTTGCCGGACAGCTTGCCGTAGCCGTTGAACTTGCGCACCGCGTAATTGACGTCGCCGTCGCTGGCCTGATAGGCCAGACCCTTGGCCTCGAGCTTGCCGATGATGTCGAGCATCTGCGGCACGAACTGCGTCGCGCGCGGCTCGTGGTCGGGGCGCTGGATGCCCAGCGCGGCCGCGTCCTCGTGCATATAGCCGATGAATCGCTCGGTCAGCTCGCCGATGGTCTCGCCGTTCTCGGCGGCGCGGCGGATGATCTTGTCGTCGATGTCGGTGATGTTCCGCACATAGGTCACCTCGTAGCCGGCGGCGCGCAGCCAGCGCTGCACCATGTCGAACACCACCATCACGCGCGCATGCCCGACGTGGCAGTAGTCGTACACCGTCATGCCGCAGACATACATGCGGACCTTGCCGGGTTCGATGGGCACGAAGGGCTGTTTCTCGCGCGCGAGCGTGTTGTAGATGTTCAGTGGATGCATGAAACGAGGTGTTCGAAGAGAATGCGTGGCGCCCGCCGCGCGGCAGCCGGAGCCGACTTGCCGGTTGCCCGCCGGTCGATCGGCGGGGCCGCAGCGTCGTGGCCGCCGGCGTCGACATCGGTTCGCCGAGCGAGGCCATATCTTACCGGAAGCCTTCGCGCGTCGGCGTCGATGCCGCGCTTTGCTAGAATGCCGCGAAGTATAAAGGACCGCACCTACATGAGCTTGCCAACGCCCAACGTCGCGACCGACGCCGCGCCCAACGTCATGCCCAACGTCACGCCCGGCATCATGACCGTGTGCCGGCGCGCCGCCGCAGCCACCGCGCGCACGGTGCGCGCGCATGCCGTCACGGCGGCGAGCGCCGCGCTGCTGTGCGCGCTGCCCGCCGCGCCCGCGCTGGCGCAGTCGCTCGGCTTCCCCGGCGGCGGCGGCGCCGGCGCGACGGGCTTCCAGCCCTCGGCCGACCCCGGCATGGCCGAAGCCGAGAAGGCAGCGCAGCAGCGCCGCTATGCCGAGGCGATCGACCGCTTCGACAAGGTGATCGCCGCCAATCCGCGCAATGTGCAGGCCCGCTTCGAGCGCGCCTGGGCGCTGTCGCAGGCCGGCCGCGAGGACGAAGCGGTGCAGGCCTTCCACGAGATCGCGCAGGAATATCCCGAGCTGCCCGAGCCGCACAACAATCTGGCGCTGATCTATGCGCGCCGCGGCGACCTGAAGCGCGCCGAGGCCGAGCTGCTGGCTGCGCTCGAAGCCAAGCCCGGTTTCGCGATCGGCTATACCAATCTGGGCGACGTCTACCGCAAGCTTGCCGAGCGCTCCTATGCCGAAGCGCTCAAGCGCAATCCTGGCGACGCGCGCGCCCGCAGCGGGCTGGCCGCGGTCGGTACCAAGGCTGCCGCCAATGCACCCGCCAACGCGCCCACCGCAACGCCGCCGCGCACGCGCGAGCCGGCCGCCGCGCCGCAGGCTCCGGTCGCACCGCCGCCGCTGCCCAGGCCGCCCGGTCCCGATCGCGGCGACCTGGACTGACCTGTCCGCAGCGCTGTCCCGCTCGCGCCGCTGCTCGATACGAGGCTTGGGCGAGGCCCCGGCAATGCGTAGCCAGCGGGCGTAATCGATATCCATGCCGATACCCAAGCGACCCATGCGAGGCGATCGTCGAGGCGGCCGCTCCATCGAGCGCCGGCATCCGCCGATCGCCCTCGCCCAATCCCTGGAGAACCCCATGTCCCTCAACCGACGCGGCGCCCTTGGCGCCATGCTGGCCGCGCTGATGGCCGGCACCCTGAGCTTCGGTGCCGCACAGGCACAGGCGCCGAGTTCGGCTTCCGCTTCGGCGCCCGCTCAGCCCGCTCAGGCAGCGGAGCGCGTGCGCTTCACCACCAGCGCCGGCAACTTCACCATCGAGGTCTATCCCGAGGCCGCGCCGAAGACCGTAGCCAACTTTCTCGAGTACGTGAATAGCGGCTTCTACAGCGGCACGATCTTTCACCGCGTGATCAACGGCTTCATGGTGCAGGGCGGCGGCTTCGACCGCGACATGAAGCAGAAGCCGACGCGTGCGCCGATTCCGCTCGAATCGCAGAACGGCCTGAAGAACAAGGCCGGCACCGTGGCCATGGCCCGCACCGGCGACCCGAACTCGGCGACGGCGCAGTTCTTCATCAATGTGGTAGATAATCCGAGTCTCGACTATCCGCAGCCGGACGGTAACGGCTATGCCGTGTTCGGCAAGGTGGTCGAAGGCATGGACACCGTCGATCGCATCAAGAAGACGCCCACCACCGCCTACGGCCCCATGCGTAATGTGCCAGCCACGCCGATCGTCATCGAGTCGGCCACCATCGTCAAGTAACAGAGGAAAGCCATGTCCAAGGTCCAGCTCCAAACCAATCACGGCGCCATCGTCATCGAACTCGACGCCGACAAGGCGCCCAAGACGGTGGAGAACTTCCTGTCCTATGTCCGCAAGGGCCACTACGACAACACGATCTTCCACCGCGTCATCAAGAACTTCATGATCCAGGGCGGCGGCTTCGAGCCGGGCATGAAGCAGAAGCCCACCGACGACCCGATCGACAACGAGGCCGGCAACGGCCTGAAGAACGACCGCTACACCGTGGCGATGGCGCGCACCAACGCGCCGCACTCGGCCACCGCGCAGTTCTTCATCAACGTGGTCGACAACGACTTCCTGAACTTCACCTCGCCGACGCCGCAGGGCTTCGGCTATGCGGTGTTCGGCAAGGTCGTCGAAGGCACCGACGTGGTCGACAAGATCAAGGCCGTGCGCACCGGCAGCGCCGGCTTCCATCAGGACGTGCCGCTCGAGGACGTCGTGATCGAGAAGGCGGTGGTGCTCGAGTAATCGTGCGCCGCGTCTTTACGGCACGGCGCGTGCTGCGTCTTTGCGGCACAGCGCGCGCCCATCGCGGCGGCATGCCTTCGTTCATGGAGATCGTTCCGAATCGATGAGCTCTGCCGCCAGCACGCCGGCTGCCTCCGCCCTCGCGGTGGAGGCGCCGGCGTGGTTCATTTCCGACCTGCATCTGACGCCCGGGATGCCGCGCACGCTGGCCGCATTCGAGCGCGTGCTCGAACGTGCCGCCGAACAGGCGCGCGCCCTCTTCATCCTTGGCGACTTCTTCGAATTCTGGATCGGCGACGAGGAAAGCGAGGCGCCGTTTCCGCGCGCCGTTGCTGCGGCCCTCGCCCGGCTGGTCGCGCGCGGCGTGCCGGTCTATCTGATGCACGGCAATCGCGACTTCCTGCTCGGGCCCCGCTTTGCGCGCGAGGCCGGCGTCACGCTGCTGCCCGACCCGACCGTGATCGTTTGCGCCGGCCATCGCGTGGTGCTGACCCACGGCGACATGCTGTGCACCGATGACACCCGCTACATGCGCTTCCGGCACTGGACGCGCAAACCCTGGATCCAGCGGCTGTTTCTCGCGCTGCCGCTGTCATGGCGGCTGGGCATCGCGCAAAAGCTTCGCAGCGACAGCGAGGCGGGCCGGCAGCGGCCCGGACCGCCGCGCGACTATGGCGATGTCGCGCCGGCAGCGGTGGCCGCGCTGCTGCGCGACAGCGGCACTGCGGCAATGGTGCATGGCCACACGCACCGGCCGGCCAGGCACGACGAGCCGCATGGCCTGCGCTGGGTGCTGACCGATTGGGACCTCGATGGCGCGCATCCGCGCGCCGCGGCCTTGCAGCTCGACGCCGAGGGCTTTCGCGAGTTGCCGCAACTGGACTGAGCAGCTGGGCTGAGCAACATGGGGCAAAGGTCGATGCGCCCTGCCCCACGTCCTTCATGGCATCGCGCTACTTCATCAGCTTGCGCAACTCGCTCGCATCGAAGCGATCGTTCGGCGTGTTCTCCAGATGCTCGCCGAGCCGGTCCAATGCCGCCTGCACGGCCTCGAGCTTTTCCTGCTGGCTGGCCGCATGGTCGATCAGGCTTTTCAGCGCCAGCGACACCGGATCGTCGGCATTCGGCGTGATGCCGTAGGCCGAGAACTCCTGCCGCGCGCCCTGCTGTGAAGGCGGCGCATCGGGCAGGATGATGCGGGCCGGCACGCCGACCGCCGTGGCGCCCGGCGGCACCGGCTTGAGCACCACCGCATTGGAGCCGACGCGCGCGCCATCGCCGATGGTGAAGCCGCCCAGCACCTTGGCGCCGGCGCTGACCACCACGCCGGTGCCCAGCGTCGGATGGCGCTTCTGGCCCTTGTACAGCGAGGTACCGCCCAGCGTCACGCCCTGATAGATCGTGCAGTCGTCGCCGATCTCGGCGGTCTCGCCGATCACCACGCCCATGCCGTGATCGATGAACACGCGCCGGCCCATCTTCACGGCGGGGTGGATTTCGATTCCGGTCAGGAAACGCGACCAGTGCGAGATCCAGCGGCCCAGCCAATGCAGCCCCGCGTTCCAGCAGGCGTGCGCGAAGCGGTGGAACACCACCGCATGCAGGCCCGGGTAACACGTCAGCACCTCCAGCCGGCTGCGCGCGGCGGGGTCGCGCTGCATGATGGTATCGATATCTTCCTTGAGGCGAGAGAACATCTTGGTCGTGTGCGATTGCCCCGCCGTGCCGCGCGCGCATATGGGTTGTCCGCATCGGGGCCATATGGGCGCGCATGCCGTCAGGGTCGTGTCCGGGCAATGCCCTGGGGAAACGGAAGCAGGGAGTGTAAGAGATTTGGCACCCTGATGCCGTCATGGGCATCGGGCGCCGCACCTGCCCCGCCGCTACATCGACACGCGCGGGAGAAGCCCCGGCGTGCGCGGCGCGGGCGTCAACATCGCTCGCGGTGGAAAGCGGGCGCGGCAGTGCTTGCGGTGAGATCGCGTCGATCGAGCGACAGACGGCCCGCTCGATCACGTCCTGCGTGACGGGCCGGATGCCATCGAGAACGGGCGGCGATTGGCGCCAATGTCATGCCTCCGTGGTATCGCCACTGCGGTCGCAACCGCCGTCGCGACTGCGGTCGCCGCCGCGAGGTCCGCGCCCGGCGAGCGTCATCTGCTTGGCGATGCCGCGCAGCAGATTGACCTCCTCCTGCTCCAGCCCGCTGCGCGCAAACAGCCGGCGCAGACGCGGCATCAGCTTCTTCGGATGAGCCGGATCGAGAAAGCCGATCGCCTCCAGGCCCTGCTGCAGATGCCCGAACATCGCCTCGATCTGCTCGGCCGTGGCGGCCTGGCCAGCATAGCCGATATCGCTCGGCGGCGCCGCGCGGTCCTGCAGCAGCGCCAGCCGCATCTCGTAGGCGATCAACTGGACCGCCTGCGCCAGGTTCAACGAAGCGTACGCCGGGTTGGCGGGGATATGGGTCACCACCGAGCAGCGGTCGACCGCCTCGTTGGGCAGGCCATAGCGCTCGTTGCCGAACACGAAGGCGATGTCCGTCATTGCGGCGGGAGCCTCGGCCGCTGGAGCCGCGGCCGCCAGCAAATACTGGCCGGCCCGCGCCGTCGCCTCGCGCGGCAACAGCCGCGGCGGCCCGAACTCGCGCTGGCGCGCGGTCATCGCGACGGTATAGGACGCGCCCGCCAGTGCCGTCTCCAGATCGTCGACCACACGCGCGGCGCGCAGCACGTCGTCGGCACCGCTGGCCAGCGCGACCGCTTCGGGATGCTCGCGCACCGCCGGCTCTCGCGGCGACACCAGCACCAGTGCCCCGGGCTGCGCGCCGAAGCCCATGGTCTTGATGGCGCGGGCGACCGAGCCGACGTTGCCGGGATGGCTGGTTTCGACCAGCACGAAGCGCACGCGCGCGAACGCTGCCTCCACGGCCGCCTGCTGCGCGGCCGGTGCCTCGTTGGCGTGCTCGCTCGTGTCCATTGACGAGTTCCTATACAATGCAGGGTTCCATTTTTGGCGCGCCGCTCCGCCACCCCGGCCCAGGCTTCGATGCCGGCCACCGGCGATCCGGTCAGCGCGCCCGTTCTTCTACAATCCGTTGTGTTGTCCGCCGGGAGCCGCGCGCGCCATGCCGTCCGCAGCGCTGCCCGCTTTTCGGCGGCTGGAGAGATTCATGCACCCGATGCTCAATATCGCCATCAAGGCCGCCCGCAAGGCCGGTTCCATCATCAACCGCGCGTCGATGGACGTGGATCTCCTGCGGGTTTCGCGCAAGCAACACAACGATTTCGTCACCGAGGTCGACCGCGCCGCCGAGGCCGCGATCATCGAGATCATCCGTACCGCCTACCCGGAACACGGCATTCTAGCGGAAGAGTCGGGCCAATCCTGGCGCGAGGGCGAGGAAGGCCACGAGTACACCTGGGTCATCGACCCGCTCGACGGCACCACCAACTTCATCCACGGATTCCCGCAGTACTGCGTGTCGATCGCCCAGATGCACAAGGGCTCGCCGGTACAGGCCGTGGTCTACGATCCCACCCGCGACGAACTGTTCACCGCAACCAAGGGCGCCGGCGCCTTCCTGAACAACCGCCGCATCCGCGTCAGCCGCCGCGACAAGCTGGCCGACTGCCTGATCGGCACCGGCTTCCCCTTCCGCGATCTGGACGGCCTCGAGGCCTATGTCGAAGTGTTCGCGCTGATGACGCAGAACTGCGCCGGCCTGCGCCGCCCCGGGGCTGCCGCGCTGGACCTGGCCTATGTCGCCTGCGGCCGCCTGGACGGCTTCTTCGAGACGGGCCTGAAGCCGTGGGACATGGCGGCCGGCATGCTGCTCATCACCGAAGCCGGCGGCCTGGTCGGCAACTACGCCGGCGAAGCCCGCCAGCTCGAGCAGGGCGAGGTACTGGCCGGCAACCCGAAGGCATTCGCGCAGATGGTGCGCCTGCTGGCGCCGTATTCGCTGGATAACGGCGGACCGGCGGCCTGAGCGATGGCGGCCCGGGATGAGCCGGGCCCCCAGCCGCCCCTCACAGTTTTTCACCCAATTCCTCTCCGTTCCCCGCCGCAACGCGCAGTAAAATGCGCGTTTGCGTCCGAGCCCACGGCCTCGCGCACGCGCCGAACCCGGCCGCTGCCCATTCGCAGCGGCCCGCCGAGAGGATTGCATGTCCGAAGACCTGCCAACTACCGCAGTCGCCAGCGCATCGGCTGGTGCCACGGAAAAACACACGCCAATGATGCAGCAGTATTTACGCATCAAGGCCGACCATCCGGACACCCTGCTCTTCTACCGGATGGGCGATTTCTACGAGCTGTTCCACGACGATGCCGAAAAGGCCGCGCGGTTGCTCGATATCACGCTGACCGCGCGCGGCAGCTCCAACGGCGTGCCGATCCGCATGGCCGGCATTCCCTTTCATTCGGTCGACCAGTATCTGGCCCGGCTGGTCAAGCTGGGCGAATCGGTAGCCATCTGCGAGCAGATCGGCGATCCGGCGGCCAGCAAGGGCCCGGTCGAACGCAAGGTAGTGCGCATCGTCACGCCGGGCACGCTGACCGACGCGGCGTTGCTGCCCGACAAGGCCGATACCTTCCTGATGGCGGTCCACCAGCAGACCACGCGTCGCGGCGTCAGCAAGACCGGCCTGGCATGGCTCAATCTGGCCAGCGGCGAACTGCGGATGATGGAGTGCGAAGCGGCGCAACTCGCGCGCGAACTCGAACGCATCCGCCCCGCCGAACTGCTGCATACCGATGGCATCGAGCTGCCCGCGCATCCGTGCGCACGCACGCGCCTGCCCGAATGGCATTTCGATCAGGACGCCGGCGCACGGCGCCTGCGTGAGCAACTGGGCGTCGCCAGTCTCGATCCGTTCGGCTGCCGCACCCTCGGTGCGGCCCTCGGGGCGGCCGGCGCGCTGCTGAACTACGCGGCCAGCACGCAAGGGCAATCGCTGCGCCATGTGCAGGGCGTCACCGTCGAGCACGAATCTGAGTTTGTCGGCCTGGACACCGCCACGCGTCGCAATCTCGAACTGACCGAGACGCTGCGCGGCGGCGAGGCGCCCACGCTGTTCTCGCTGCTCGACACCTGCGCCACGGCGATGGGCAGTCGTCTGCTGCGGCATTGGCTGCACCACCCCTTGCGCGAGCGCGCCGTGCCGCAGGCGCGTCAGCAGGCCATCGGCGCGCTGCTGGCGCAGGACCTCGATACGCTGCGTGCACGCCTGCGCCGGCTCGCCGACGTCGAGCGCATCACCGCGCGGCTGGCGCTGTTGAGCGCGCGTCCGCGCGATCTGTCGTCCCTGCGCGATACGCTGGGCGCCCTGCCCGAGGTGCAGGCTTGCGTGACACCCGACGACACCGCCCCGCTGCTGGCGCAGACGCTGTCCGAGCTGGCGGTGCCGCAGGCCTGCCTGGACCTGCTGTCGCGCGCGATCGCGCCCGAGCCGTCGACGGCGGTGCGCGATGGCGGCGTGATCGCACGCGGCTACGACGCCGCGCTCGACGAGCTGCGCGACATCTCGGAGAACTGCGGGCAGTTCCTGATCGACCTCGAAGCGCGCGAGCGCACGCGCACCGGCATCGCCAATCTGCGCGTCGAATACAACCGCGTGCATGGCTTCTATATCGAGGTCACCAACGGCCAGGCCGACAAGGTGCCCGACGACTATCGCCGTCGCCAGACGCTGAAGAACGCCGAGCGCTATATCACGCCGGAGCTGAAGGCTTTCGAGGACAAGGCGCTGTCGGCGCAGGACCGCGCGCTGGCGCGCGAGAAGCAGCTCTACGAGGCGCTGCTGCAACTGCTGCTGCCGCATATCGGCGAGCTGCGTCGCGTGGCCGCGGCGCTGTCGCGCCTGGACGTGCTGGCCGCGCTGGCCGAGCGCGCCCGCACGCTGGACTGGTCGTGTCCGGAACGCGTCGACGAGAACGTGATCGACATCGTGCAGGGCCGCCATCCGGTGGTGGAAGGCCAGCTGGCCGCCGAATCGACGCCCTTCATCGCCAACGACTGCCAGCTGACCGAGGCGCGCAAGCTGCTGCTGATCACCGGCCCGAACATGGGCGGCAAGTCGACCTTCATGCGGCAGACCGCGTTGATCGTGCTGCTGGCCTGCGTCGGCGCCTACGTGCCGGCCCGGCGCGCGACGGTCGGGCCGATCGACCGCATCTTCACCCGCATCGGCGCGGCGGACGATCTTGCCGGCGGCCGTTCGACCTTCATGGTCGAGATGACCGAAGCGGCCGCCATCCTGCACAACGCGACGCCGCACAGCCTGGTGCTGATGGATGAGATCGGCCGCGGCACATCGACCTTCGACGGACTGGCGCTGGCTTGGGCGATCGCCCGCCATTTGCTGGCCCACAATCGCAGCCACACGCTGTTCGCCACGCACTATTTCGAGCTGACGCAGTTGCCGCAAGAGTTTCCGCAGGCGGCCAATGTGCATCTGTCCGCGGTCGAGCACGGCGACGGCATCGTCTTTCTGCATGCCGTGCAGGACGGCCCGGCCAGCCAGAGCTACGGCCTGCAGGTCGCGCAACTGGCGGGCGTGCCGCAGCCGGTCATCCGCGCCGCGCGCAAGCATCTGGCCTGGCTGGAACAGCAATCGACCGACGCCACGCCGACGCCGCAGCTGGACCTGTTTGCGGCGCCGACGGTGCCCGGGGCCGACGACGACAGCGACGACGACAGCGACGGCAGTTCGGCCGCGGTCGCCCCGGCCAACGATGCGCTGGGCGAGGCGATGCGCGACCTCGATCCCGACAGCATGACGCCGCGGCAGGCGCTCGACGCGCTGTACCGCCTGAAGGCGCTCGCCGAGGAATCCGGCCAGCCGGCATGACGATGCGAAGCGCGCGCCGCCGGGCACTGTCGTGCCGACCGCTGCTGGCCCTTGCGATGGCCGCGACGCTGCTGGGCACGTGGTCCACGCACAGCGCCGCCACCGTGCAGCCAGCGGCGGCCAAGGCGCAGCCGGCCAGCGGCAAGGCCGCCGACTCGCGGCTGGTCCGCGTCGCGCTGATTGCCGACCTGCCGCAGTGGCCCGAGGCCGAGGGGCCGACGCGGCAACTGCTGGAGACGCTGGCGCAGCGCAAGCTCGCCTTCGTGATCCATGCCGGCGGCATCAAGGGCGACACCGAGTCGTGCGCCGATGCGATGCTGGCCGGGCGGCTGCGGCTGCTCGACGAGTCCCCGCTGCCGCTGATCTATATCCCGGGCGAGACCGACTGGGCGGAATGCGAGCAAGCGATCAATGGCAGCTTCGATCCCGACGAACGGCTGGCGCGGCTGCGCGAGCTGGCCTTTCCGGACGACAATTCGCTGGGCCACCGCAAGCTTCGGCTGATCCGGCAATCGGACCAGGCCAAGTTCCGCAGCTATCGCGAGAACGTACGCTGGACCGCGGGCAAGGTGTTGATGGTCGGCATGAACGTGCCCGACGACAACAACCACTATCGCACCGAGGCCGGCCGCAACGGTGAATTCGAGGATCGCCGCGAAGCGAACCGGCAATGGCTGGCGCGCGCATTCTCGGTCGCCGAGCAGGAATCGCTCGATGGCATCGTGCTGGTGATTCACGGCGACCCGCAGTTCGCCAACGGCTGGGAGAAGCGCGGCAAGCCGACACTGCTCGATGGCTTTCTGCGCCATCGCCAGCGCGACGGCTATCTCGAATTCAAACGGCAGCTGCGCGAGCTGGTCAGCGGCTATCGCGGCCAGGTGCTGCTGATCCACAGCAGCATCGGCGGCTTCGGCATCGATACGCCGCTGCGCGATGCCAAGGGCAAGACGATCCGCAGCTTCACGCGGGTGGCGCTGCCGGTCGGCTCGTCGAAGCAATGGACCGAGCTGACGATCTCGCCCGATTCGCGCTCGCTGTTCTCGGTGGCGCTGCAGGACGGCGCAGGCAAGAACTAGCCCGCGGCGTTGGCCCGCCAGAAAGCGAAAAAGCCGGCATTGCCGGCTTTTCCGTTCGATGGATCCATACGTCGATCAGTGCAGCGTGCGCGGGCTGTCGTCGTCCTCGTCCTCGTCGACCACTTCGATGCCCGACGCGCCGTGCGCATGGCCATGTTCGACTTCCTCGGCGGTCGCTTCGCGGACCTCGGAGACCTTCAGCCAGAAACGCAGCGCCATGCCGGCCAGCGGATGATTGCCGTCGAGCACCACCTTGTCTTCGGCGACATCGGTCACGGTGTAGATCACCGAATCCTCTTCGTCGCCGTCCTCGGGCACGCCTTCGAACTGCATGCCGACTTCGAGCGGTTCGGGAAAACGATCGCGGGGCTCCACCTTGACGAGTTCGGCGTCGTAGTCGCCGAAGGCATCCTCGGGCTCGAGCTGCAACTGCGTCTCGAAGCCTGCGGCATGACCGTCGAGTGCTTCCTCGATCTTGGGGAACGTGCCATCATAGCCGCCGTGCAAGTAGACCATCGGCTCATCCGATTCTTCGATCAGATTGCCCTGCGTATCCGACAGCTTGTACACCACGGACACAACCGTGTTCTTCGCGATTTTCAATTCTTCACTCCATGAACGATTCCGCATTATACGCGCAGGCCCTGCCCCGCGGCCCGGTGGATCCGGATGCGCCACTTCAGCTGCTCGGGGGCATGACGCCCGCCGCATTCATGCGTGATATCTGGCACCGCAAACCCCTGCTGGTTCGACAAGCCATCCCTGATATCGTGCCCCCTGTCTCCCGGGAAGCGCTTTTCGAGCTGGCCGACCGCGACGATGTCGAATCGCGGCTGGTCACCCACTTCCGCAACCGCTGGAAACTGGCGCACGGCCCTTTTGCTGCCGACAATCTGCCGTCGACCAAGGCGCGCCAATGGACGCTGCTCGTCCAGGGCGTGAACCTCCACAATAGCGCGGCGGCCGCGCTGATGGGGCAATTCCGCTTCATTCCCGATGCGCGCCTGGACGACGTGATGGTCAGCTATGCCACCGATGGCGGCGGTGTCGGCCCGCACTTCGACTCCTATGATGTGTTCCTGCTGCAAGTTTCGGGCCGGCGCCGCTGGCGCATCTCGTCGCAAGACCGGCTCGACCTGGTGCCGGATCTCCCTTTAAAGATACTGGCCGAATTCGAAGCGGAACAGGAGTTCGTGCTGGAGCCCGGCGACATGCTGTACCTGCCGCCGCAATACGCCCACGACGGCATCGCCGAGGGCGAGTGCATGACCTGCTCGATCGGTTTCCGCGCGCCGGCGTACCGCGAGCTGGCGGGGCATTTTCTGGCCTGGCTTTCGGAAACCGTCGAGGACAACGAGGCGCTGTCGGGCCGTTATGCCGATCCGGGTCAGCCGGCTACTTCGCGCCCCGCACAACTTCCCGCGGATCTGGCGCGAACGGTTGCACAAAGGCTGCAGGCGTTGCGCTGGTCCAATGACATGGTGTCCGAGTTTATCGGTACCCATCTGTCGGAACCGAAGCCCGGCGTGGAGTTCGCCGAGGTTCCGCAAATCGCGCCGGGAAAATACGCGAAGCTGGCAACAACGCACGGCATTGTGCTGGCGCCCGCCTCGATCGCGCTATACGACCGCAGCCATTTCTTCCTCAACGGCGAAGCGTACGAGGTCCCCGGCGAGCTGGCCGGCTGGCTGCGGCGCCTGGCCGACCGGCGCCATTTGACGGCAGCCGAGGTCGGGGAATGCGCCGATCTGCCCGAGTTGATGGAGACATTTCATCATTGGACGCTGGAGGGCTGGCTGCAGCTGGCACCGGCGGCGGTGTAATAATGCGTAACAGTGTGGTCAGCAAATGACGCCGCTACACAAGCCGGGAAAACGTGGATATAATCGCCAGCTGGCTCGTACTGTGGACCAATGCATTTACGGCACCGGGGAGAGCCATTAAATTGAAGTTCACGAGCGATAATTACCGGTAATTATTCATCGCCTGTTTTTCTTTCTATTACAAGTTAAAGGACGAACAATGAAGAAGTCTCTCCTGATCGCTTCCCTGCTGGCTGCTGTTGCCGTGGCCGCTTGCGGCAAGAAGGAAGAAGCCGCTCCCGCAGCTGACACCGCTGCTCCGGCTGCTACCGCTCCGGCTACCGAAGCTTCGGCTCCGGCTGCTGACACCGCTGCTGCTCCGGCTGCCGACGCTTCGGCCCCGGCTGCTGACGCTTCGGCTCCGGCCGCTGACGCTTCGGCTGCGGAAGCCAAGTAAGCGTTCGCCCGAACGAAAAAACCGGCCTTCGGGCCGGTTTTTTTATGGGCGCTCGCCGGGTTGCCATTCCCATCCGGCTCGACGCCTGCTTCTCGATTGCTTTATCGCTTTATTGCTTCATCCCTTCACCGTCTGCCAGCCCAGCCCCTCGTGCTGGTCCGCCACCAGGATGTCGTCCGGTCCCGCGCCCAATACCGCGGCCAGCGCCCCGGTCGCCAATGCCGGCGTATTGTTCTGCTGGCTCAGATGGGCCGCCACCACGCGGCACAGACCGCCGTGCGCGACGCGCGCCAGAATGGCCGCCGCGACCTCGTTGGCCAGATGGCCGAAATCGCCGCCGATGCGCCGCTTCAGCGAAGGCGGATAGACCGAGTTGCGCAGCATCTCGCGGTCATGATTGCACTCGAGCACCAGCGCATCGACACCAGCGAGACGGGCCACCAGATAAGGCGTTTCCATTCCCGCATCGGTCAGCACGCCCAGACGCGCATCGCCATCGGACAGCACGAACTGCACCGGCTCGCGCGCATCGTGCGGCACCGTGTAAGGCAGCACCTGCAGACTGCCGATCTCGAACGCATAGTCGGCGCCGATCACGCGCACATCGGCCTTGTCGGCGCCGCGCAGATGCGACGTCGCCAGCCAGGTGCCATGCGTCGTGAAAACCGGCAGACCGTGCCGGGCGGCAAAGGCGTAGGCCGAGCCAACATGGTCGCCGTGCTCGTGCGTGACCAGCACCGCATCGAGACCGTCGGGCGTCACGCCCAGCCGCTCGAGCCGCCGCGCCGTTTCGCGCAGACCGAAGCCGCAGTCGAGCAGCACACGGGTCACGCTGGCGCCGTCGCGCGATTCGATCAGCAGCGAATTGCCCTCGCTGCCGCTGCCGAGAAAGCCGAACCGCATCATCGCCGCGCCCACCCCATGGGGCGGACCGCGGCGGCGCAACGGTTCGGCATGAGCGGCCGATTCAACGCAGCGCTCAATGCAGCTGCTCGTCGAGCAACGTCAGGATGCGCTTGGCGATCTCGGTCGACTCGGGCTGGCCCGCGTCGTTCAGCACGGTCACCGTGGTGCCGGTGCCGCTGCCCTTCAGCGCCACGCGATACTTCTTCGCCTGACGCGCGGCATCGCCGCCGCTGCGGGTGAACAGCTTGGAGAAGAAGCCGCGGTTGTCGTCCACCGTGTCGCGCGTGTCGACATAGCGCACGTAGTACAGACCCTGGCCGCGGTCACGGTCTTCCACCGTGAAGTTGACGCGGTCCAGCGCCAGGCCGACCGAGCGCCAGGCGCGGTCGAACGGCTCGGGCAACTGCAGCGCCTGCGCGCCGTTGACCTGCGTCAGATAGCTGGCCGAACCGGCAGCGGCGGCGGCCGTCTTGCCGGCGCCGGCGCCGGCGTCGGCCGGTGCGGCCGGCTTGGCGGCGCCCGCCGGTGCGGGCAGCGTGCCGTTCTTCGCCATGCGGTCGGCCTGTTCCTTCTGCACGCCAAGGCGTTGCGCCAGGCGCGACAGGAATTCGGCTTCCAGTTCAGGATCGGCCGCGCGCGGCGTCCACACGGTCTGGGACTTGTCCAGGCCGGTCAGCTCTTCCTTGGCGCCGCGATGGCTGATGAACACTTCCAGGTTGCCGTTCTGGCCCTTCTCGACCCGGGTGCGGAACTTGTCGCGCTCCGAGGTCGAATACAGGCTGTCGAACACCTTGCCGATGGTGTTGCGGATGAAGTCCTGCGGAATCTTGGCGCGGTTCTCGGCCCAGTCGGTTTCCATGATGCCGGTCTCGGGCGAGTCCTGTACCAGCAGGAAGCCGTTCTCCTGCCAGAACTCGCGCATGGTCTGCCACAGCTGGTCGGGCGCCATGCCGTTGCTGATGACGAGCCAGCGCTGGTTGCCGTCGCGTTCGACGCGGATGCCTTCGGCCGACGGCAGCACGTTGGTGCCGGCGACCTTCGGCTGGGTGCTGGTGGCCTGCTGGTAGCCCGACAACGTCGCGCTGGCCTGCTCGGGGACCGAGTAGCGGCGATCGCCGTCGAGCTTGGTCAGGTCCGGCGGCACCTCGAGCGTCGAGGTGCGCTTGGCCGCGGCGGCCGACTTGTAGTCGATCTTGTCGGCCTGCATCATGTCGTTGACGGTGCTGCAGCCAGCGATCATGCCGACGGCGAGCAGCGGCAAGACCAGGGCGGCACGGCGGCCTTGCGGCACGCCATGGCGGTTAAGCTTGAGTTTCATTGACACGCAATCCTAGTGAAGGGAATGACCGCTTGGCGCGAAAGAAAAAAGGGTCGATCAGGCGAGCAGCCCGGCGCCGGCCAGCGCGCGGCGCACGGTCTCGTGGTGGTCCGGCGACAGCGGCGTCAGCGGCAGGCGGATGCCGGCGCCCATCTTGCCCATCTGTTGCAGCGCCCACTTGACGGGGATCGGGTTGGCCTCGATGAACAGCGCCTTGTTCAGGTCGATCAGTTCCATATGGAGGCGGCGGGCCGTGATGGCGTCGCCCTTGAGCGCCGCGACGCACAGTTCGTGCATCTTGCGCGGCGCCACGTTGGCGGTCACCGAGATATTGCCGTGGCCGCCCAGCAGCATCAGCGCCACCGCGGTGGGATCGTCGCCGCTGTAGATCGCGAAGCCTTCCGGCGCGTCCTTGATCAGCTGGGCCGCGCGGTCGATATTGCCGGTGGCTTCCTTGACGCCGACGATGCCCGGCACCTGTGCCAGGCGCAGGATGGTGTCGTTGCTCATGTCGGCGACGGTGCGTCCCGGCACGTTGTACAGCAGCACCGGCAGATCGACCGCTTCCGCGATCGTGCGGAAATGCCGAACCATCCCTTCCTGCGTCGGCTTGTTGTAGTACGGCACCACCTGCAGCGACGCGTCGGCGCCGACCTGCTTGGCGAAGGCGGTCAGCTCGATCGCTTCGCGCGTCGAGTTGCCCCCGGTCCCGGCAATGATGGGGATGCGCCCGGCGGACTGCTCGACCGCGACCCGGATCAGCTCGCAATGCTCCTCGACCGACACGGTGGGCGATTCGCCCGTGGTACCGACGATCACGATGCCATCGGTGCCTTCGGCCACGTGCCAGTCGATCAGGCTGCGCAGCGCGGCGTAATCCAGGCTGCCATCCTCCTGCATCGGCGTCACGATCGCGACGATGCTGCCGGTAATCTGTGTCATAGCTTGTATGGTTTTCGGGATTCGAATAGCGGGATTGTACCGGATACGAATTGGCCGCCGAAGCACACCGGCAACCCTTGCCTACCCGGGCAAACACTAGGTGGATCAACGCATCGGCACGCTTGTGCGCCGACAATCGCTCCCAAACCGCGCCGGCATCGCGTCGCGCGCTCAGCCGTCCAGCCGGTAGCGTGGCGGGGCCGCCCCTCCGGCACGGTCCAGTGCTTCGCGCACGGCGCACACGCGCTGCACGAACGCCGTCCGGGGCACTTCGAGCACCCCGTCCTCGTAGGCGACGACCCGCAAGCTGCCGCCCACCGCATCGAGCAATTCGGCCGGCCGCAGCAGGAAATCGGGGTTGGACGGCTTGCCGACCGTCTCGTTCCCCACCGCGAACGTCTCGTAGATCAGTACGCCGCTCGGCGCCAGCGCATCGATCAGATGCGGCCACAAGGGGCGATGCAGATAGTTGGTGACGATCACCGCGTCGAACGGCGCCTCGTCGCCTAGCGGCCAGACGCCCTGCTCCAGGTCGGCCTCGCGGGTCCGCACGGCGCTCGGCAGCCCTGACAGCGCGGCCGCATCGCGGTCGACGCCCAGCACCTCGAAGCCGCGCTCGGCCAGCCAGCGCGCATGGCGCCCGCTGCCGCAGGCCAGGTCGAGCACGCGCCCGCCGGCACGCAGCAACGGCGTCCATCGCACCACCCAGGGCGAAGGCTCGCCGATCGCGGCATGCGGCGCAGCGACAGGCAGGGACGACGGCATGGACGGCGGCACGGAGGGCGGCACGGACGGCGGCAACGAGCCCATCAGCGGTATCCCAGCCCCATGGCCTCGCGCACTTCGCGCATGGTTTCCTGCGCGACCGCGCTGGCCTTGGCGCAGCCGTGGTCGACGATGTCGCGCAGCAGGGCCGGGTTGTCCATGTACGGCTGGGCGCGTTCGAGCATCGGCTGCTGTTCGCGCAGGATGCCTTCGATCACCGGCTGCTTGCATTCGATACAGCCGATGCCCGCGCTGCGGCAGCCCTTGAGCACCCACTCCCGGGTCGGCTCGTCGGAATACACCTGGTGCAGTTGCCACACCGGGCAACGGGCCGGCTCGCCCGGATCGGTGCGGCGCACGCGCGCCGGGTCGGTCGGCATGGTGCGGACCTTCTTTTCGACCGAGTCCTTGTCCTCGCGCATGCGGATGGTGTTGCCATAGGACTTCGACATCTTCTGGCCATCGAGCCCGGGCATCCGCGAGGCCGCCGTCAGCAGCGCCTGCGGCTCGACCAGGATGGTCTTGCGCGAGCCGGCCAGATAACCGAGCAGCAATTCGCGATCGTCATTGGACAGGCTCTGCGACTGCGCGACCAGCGCGCGCCCCTCTTCCAGCGCGCTGTCGGTACCCTGCTCCTGGAAGGTCTTGCGCAGGTCGAGGAACACGCGCGCGCGCTTGCCGCCGAGCTTCTTCGCGGCCTCCTGCGCCTTCTCCTCGAAGCCGGGCTGACGGCCGTACAGGAAGTTGAAGCGGCGCGCGATCTCGCGCGTGATCTCGACGTGCGGCACCTGGTCCTCGCCCACCGGCACCTTGTCGGCGCGATAGATCAGGATGTCGGCCGCCTGCAGCAGCGGATAGCCGAGGAAGCCGTAGGTCGCCAGGTCCTTGTCCTTGAGCTTCTCGATCTGGTCCTTGTAGGTCGGCACGCGTTCGAGCCAGCCCAGCGGCGTGCCCATCGACAGCAGCGTGAACAGCTCGGCGTGCTCGGGCACGCGGCTCTGGATGAACAGCGTCGCCTGCTCCGGATCGACGCCGGCGGCCAGCCAGTCGGTCAGCATCTCCCAGACCGATTGCCCGATCACCTCGGGCGACTCGTAGTGCGTCGTCAGCGCGTGCCAGTCGGCGACGAAGAAGAAGCACGGGTGCTCCGACTGCAGCTTGACCCAGTTTTTCAGCACGCCATGGTAGTGGCCAAGATGCAGCGCGCCGGTAGGCCGCATGCCGGAGAGAACGCGATCGGGGAACATGTCGTTGTAATCAGTCTTTCAGGAATTCATTGCATCAGCGTCATTGCACCAACGCCAGGATCGGTGCCAGCAGCAGCTGGACCAGCGAGCCGAGCAGGCCCATCACCGGCTGCATCCAGACCCGCGTGATCACGCCGGCCGCGACCAGCGCCAGCACGACGAAGATGCCGTACGGCTCGATCTTCGACAGCGCATACGCCATCCGCTGCGGCAGCAAGGCGCTGAGCACGCGCCCGCCGTCGAGCGGCGGAATCGGAAACAGGTTGAACGCCGCCACCACGAGGTTGACCAGCACGCCGGCACGCGCCATCTGCGCGAAGAACGGTTCTTCGACCTGCGCGAGCACCAGTCCCAGCGCGACCAGCGCCCAGGCGAAGGCCTGCACCAGGTTCGCGCCGGGGCCGGCCAGCGCCACCCACATGCTGTGCCAGCGCGGATTGCGCAGCCGGCCGAAGGCGACCGGCACCGGCTTGGCATAGCCGAACACGAACTGGCCGCTGGTGACCAGATACAGCAGCAGCGGCACGGCGATGGTCCCGATCGGATCGATATGGCGGACCGGATTGAGGCTGACCCGCCCGAGCATATAGGCGGTGTTGTCGCCGAAAAGCTTGGCCACATAGCCATGCGCGGCCTCGTGCAGCGTGATGGCGAACAGCACGGGCAGCGCGTAGACCGCGAAGGTCTGAATCAGAGAGGCGTCCATGGGGCGCTATTGTAACGGCGGGCACCGCTCGCCACGCCGTTTCATCGAGCGGTGCCGGCTCGGCAGCAGCATCCGGCCGCGCTCAGAGGCCGAAGCGGGCGACATCGCCGCGTCCGGGGCGCACCAGCACCGGCTCGCCGCTGGTCAGGTCGATCACCGTACAGGCATGGGCCGGCGCGATGCCGCCGCAGATCACCAGATCGAGCTGCTTCTGCAGACGTTCGCGGATTTCCAGCGGGTCGTCCAGCGGCGCGACGTCGCCTGGCAATTGCAGCGTCGCGCTGATGATCGGCTGGCCGAGTTCGTTCAGCAGCGCCTGCGGGATGGCATGGTCGGGCACGCGCACGCCGATGGTCTTGCGCGCCGGGTGGGACAGCCGCCGCGGCACCTCCTTGGTGGCCTCGAGGATGAACACATAGGGCCCTGGCGTGGCGCCCTTGATCCAGCGGTACTGGCGATTGTCGACCCGGGCGAAGTTGCCGAGCTCGGACAGGTCGCGGCACATCAGCGTCAGGTGGTGCTTGTCGTCGATGCCGCGCAGCCGGCGCAGCCGCTCGACCGCGGCCTTGTCGTCGAGACGGCAGGCCAGCGCATAGCTGGAGTCGGTCGGCAAGGCGATCAGGCCGCCCTTGCCGACGATCTGGGCGGCCTGCTTGATCAGGCGCGATTGCGGGTCGAGCGGATGGATATCGAAGAACTGCGACATGGCGCGGTGCGGGGCTTACCAGTCGTGCCAGACCGGCGTCAGCGACGACGGCAGCGGCGGCAGCGTGCCGATCTCGACCCGCCCCTCCCCCGGCCCGTGGAAGTCCGAGCCGCGCGAGGCCAGCAGCCCGTAGTGGCGCGCGACCTCGGCATAGCGCCGGTACTGGTCCGGCGTATGGCTGCCGGTCACCACCTCGACCGCGCCGCCGCCCAGCGCGGTGAACTCGTCGAACAGCGCGTCGTGCTGGGTGTCGGTGTAGTCGTAGCGGCCGGGGTGCGCCATCACGGCAATGCCGCCGGCGGCGCGGATCCATTGGACCGCCTCGCCCAGCGTGGCCCAGCGATGGCCGACGTAGCCCGGGCGGCCTTCGGTCAGATAGCGGTCGAACACCTCGGAGATGTTGCTGCAGATGCCCTCGTCCACCATCCAGCGGGCGAAGTGGGTGCGCGAGATCAGGTCGGGGTTGCCGACGTAGCGCAGCGCGCCTTCGTAGGCGCCCTCGATGCCGACCGCCTGCAGCGCGTCGCCGATGTCCTGCGCGCGGCGGGCACGGCCGGAGCGGGTCGCGGTCAGGCCGTCGATCAGTTCGGGGCACAGCGGATCGATCTGCAGGCCGACGATATGGACGGTCTGGCCGGCCCAGGTCACCGAGATCTCGACGCCCGGCACATAACGCATGCCGAGCGCCTCGGCGGTCTCGCGCGCGATCAGCTGGCCGCCCAGTTCGTCATGGTCGGTCAGCGACCAGATCTCGACGCCGTTGGCGTGCGCCCGCTCGGCCACGACAGCGGGTGGCAGCGTGCCGTCCGAGATGGTCGAGTGGCAATGCAGGTCGGCGTTGATGGCGTGGGAAGCGTGCATTCCGCCATTCTACTCCCGGGCCTACCCTGCCCGCAGACGCGGGGCCAAGGAGCTGCCCGCTCGCCAAAGCCATGCCGCCAACGCTGGCGTAGCCGGAAGCGCGACGGTGCCGGGGTATAGTGGACGCCTCCCCAGCCTCTCCGCGCGGCGCCCTGCTCCCATGGCACGTCCACCGGCACCCAACCGGGCACCCCACCGGACACGCCACGCGGGCACGCCGACCGTCACGATCCGATCATGCAGAACATCCATCCGGCCTCCCCCTCCCACGACGCTTCCTCCCTGCCCGCCACGACGACCACCCCGGCGACCGCCGGCGCCGAACCGGTCCGCACCGACGTGCTGATCGTCGGCGCCGGTCCGGTCGGCCTGTTCGCCGCCTTCCAGGCCAGGGTGCTGGGCCTGCAATGCGAGATCGTCGATGTGCTCGATCGCGCTGGCGGCCAGTGCACCGAGCTCTATCCCGAAAAGCCGATCTACGACATCCCGGCCGTACCCGGCTGCCTGGCGCAGGAACTGGTCGACCGGCTGCTGGAGCAATGCGCGCCGTTCGCCGTGCCGATGCATTTCGGCCAGCGCGCCGACGGCGTGCAGGAGCTGCCGGGCGAACCGCAGCGGCTGCTGGTCAGCACCGATGCCGGCAAGCGTTTCGACGTGGCGGCCGTGCTGATCTGCGCCGGCGCCGGCGCGTTCGCGCCGCAGCGCGTGTCGCTGCCCGAGGCGGCGCCGCTGGAGGGCCGGCATTTGCACTATGCGGTGCGCGACGTGTCGCGCTTTGCCGGCAAGCGCGTGATCGTCGCCGGCGGCGGCGACTCGGCGCTGGACTGGGCGCTGGCGCTGCGCAAAGTGGCCGCGCGCGTCACGCTGCTGCATCGGCGCGAGGGCTTCCGCGCGGCCGACCACACTGTCGCCGAGATGCGCGCCGCGGTCGCGGCGGGCGAGATGGACTTCGTCGTCGGCATGCTGGGCGCCCTGCAGACCGAGGGCGACACGCTGGTGGCGGCGCAGGTGCGCACGCGCGAGGACACGCTGACGCTGCCGGCCGACGAACTGGTCGCGCTGTACGGGCTGGTGTCCGAGCCTGGCCCGATCGCCCATTGGGACCTGGACATGCGCGCCGGCCGCATTCTGGTCGACACCACGACCTACGAGAGTTCGCGCCGCGGCATCTTCGCCGCCGGCGACATCGCCTTCTATCCGAACAAGCAGAAGCTGATCCTGTCGGGCTTTCACGAGGCCGCGCTGGCGCTGCGCCGCGCCTATCACTATGCCTTCCCCGACAAGGCGCTGGTCCACGTGCACACCAGCAACAACGCCGCGCTCAAGGAGGCGCTGACGCACGGAACGGACTGAGCTCCGTCAAACGCCGGTCAGGCTCGGCTGCAGAACGACTCGATCAGCGCGGCCACCGCCTCGGGCTGATCGTGATGCAGCATGTGGCCCGCGTCGTCGACGACCACCTCGCGGAAATCGCGGAATGCCGTAAAGCGCTGCTTGAATTCGGCGATGCTCTGCTTGTGGGCGATATGGCGCAGCGTCTCCGAGTCGCGCGCCTCGACGTGCAGCACCGGCGCGGTCGCCGCGGCCCAGATCGCCATCGCCTCGTCGACGCGGTACAGCACCGGATTGATCATCTTGTGCGCCGGGTCGCCGAGAATCTCCCAGCGGCCGTCTTGATTGCGCCGCGACCAGTGTTCGGCGAGAAACGCCGCCCGATCGTCGCGCAGCCGCGGATTGGTCTTTTTCAGCCGCGCCGCCACCGCCTCGACGCTGTCGTAGGTCTTCAGCGTCGGCGGTTCGCGCAACTCGTCGAGCCAGCGCGCGAAGCGCCGCGGTGCCTGATCCGGCCGCGTGGCCGTCATGCCGAAGCCTTCCAGATCGACCACGCGGCGCACCCGCTCGGGACGCACGCCCGCGTAGAAGCAGGCGATATTGGCGCCCATGCTGTGACCGACCAGATCGACCGCCCCGTCGGGCTGATAGTGGTCGAGCAGGACTTCGAGATCGGCCAGATAGTCGGGAAACCAGTACGAGGCCGTGCCCGGATGCCGGGTGGGCCAGCCGCTCATGCCGAAGCCGCGCCAGTCCGGCGCGATCGCATGCCAGCGCCCCTGCAGCGCGTCGACCAGGAACTGGAACGAGGCCGCGACGTCCATCCAGCCATGCAGCAGAAACAGCTTCGGCGCGCCGGGTTCGCCCCAGTGGCGCACGTGGTAATCGAGGCCACGCACCGTGATACATTCGGAGCGCGATGTGTCGCGGATCGTCATGGTCTGCCCTGTCCCGCCTGTCGGCTGTGGTGATGCGGTGATTGTCATTGCGTGTCGCGATGGCCGTCCGCAGCGTTGCCGTGCCGGCGACGACAAAATCGAACGCTCGTTCGATTTACCGCGATTGTAGCCACAAGCGAGTCCGCGACGCCAGCCAGCATGCGAACAACATCCCGGGCGCGCCACGCCCGCGGACACAAGAACGGAGACCACCATGGCCGCATCCTCGCTGCCGGACAGCCGGCGCGACGACTATCCCGCGCTCTACCGCGACTTTCACTGGCACGTTCCCGAATACTTCAATCTCGCCGAAGCCTGTTGCGGCCGCTGGGCGCGCGACCCTGCCACGCGCGACAACATCGCGGTCCATACCGAGCATGAGGACGGCCGGCGCGCCGCGCATCGCTATGGCGAAATCCAGCGCGACGCCAACCGCCTGTCGCACGCGCTGCGCGCGCTCGGCGTTCGCCGCGGCGACCGCGTGGCGATCGTGCTGCCGCAGCGGATCGAGACCGTGATCGCCCATATGGCGGTCTACCAGCTCGGCGCGATCGCAATGCCGCTGTCGATGCTGTTCGGCCCCGAGGCGCTGGGCTATCGCCTGCAGCACAGCGAGGCCTGTGTGGCGATCGCGGACGAGACCTCGATCGACAATCTGCTCGCCGCGCGCGGCGATTGCCCGGCGCTGCAGGCCGTGATCGCCGTCGGCGACGCCGCGGGCCGCGGCGACCGCGACTGGGACGCGGCGCTGGCGGACCAGTCCGACGCGTTCACCGCCGAGCAGACCAAGGCCGACGAGGCCGCCGTGCTGATCTACACCAGCGGCACCACCGGCCCGCCCAAGGGCGCGCTGCTGCCGCACCGCGCGCTGATCGGCAACCTGACCGGGTTCGTCTGCTCGCAGAACTGGTATCCGCACGACGACGATGTGTTCTGGAGCCCGGCCGACTGGGCCTGGACCGGCGGCCTGTGGGACGCGCTGATGCCGGCGCTGTATTTCGGCAAGCCTATCGTCGGCTATCAGGGCCGCTTCTCGCCCGAGGTCGCCTTCGGCCTGATGGAGCGCTATCGCGTCACCAACACCTTCCTGTTCCCGACCGCGCTCAAGCAGATGATGAAGGCCTGCCCGGCGCCGCGCGAGCGCTACGACCTGCGGCTGCGCGCGCTGATGAGCGCCGGCGAGGCGGTCGGCCAGACCGTGTTCGACTGGTGCCGCGAGGCGTTCGGCGTGATCGTCAACGAGATGTTCGGCCAGACCGAGATCAACTACATCGTCGGCAATTGCACCGCGCAATACGACGACGATCGCCTGGGCTGGCCGGCGCGGCCCGGCTCGATGGGCCGGCCCTATCCGGGCCACCGGGTCGCCGTGGTCGACGACGAAGGCCGCCCCTGCCCGCCCGGCGAGGATGGCGAGGTGGCGGTGTGCACCACCGACATTCACGGCCATCCGGATCCGGTCTTTTTCCTCGGCTACTGGAAGAACGAGGCCGCCACGGAAGGCAAATTCCTCGAGTACGACGGCCTGCGCTGGTGCCGCACCGGCGACCTCGCGCGCGTCGATCAAGACGGTTACCTGTGGTACCAGGGCCGTGCCGACGATGTCTTCAAGTCTTCGGGCTATCGGATCGGCCCGAGCGAGATCGAGAACTGCCTGCTCAAGCATCCGGCGGTGTCGAACTGCGCGGTGGTGCCGTCGCCGGACCCCGAGCGCGGCGCAATCGTCAAGGCCTTCATCGTGCTGACGCCGGGCGTGCAACGCTCGCCCGAGGCCGAAGCCGCGCTGATCGCCGAGCTGCAGCAGCATGTACGCGGACAGCTGGCGCCGTACGAATACCCGAAGGCGATCGCCTTCATCGATCAGCTGCCGATGACGACCACCGGCAAGATCCAGCGCCGCGTGCTGCGGTTGCAGGAGGAAGAAGCGGCGCGCCAGCGTGCCGAGGCCGCGCGCGTCGGCAACGGCCAGGCGCTCGGCAGCGTCAGCGGCTAGCCGGCGCTGCCGGTCAGCCAGGCCAGCTCGTCCTCGTCGAAACCGGCCGCGCGGCGCGCCGCCAGATTGAACGGCGGCCGCAGCCGGGGCGCCTGATGGCGCTCGGCCAGTTCGGCGTAGGTCGACACCGGGTCGAGCCCCCGCTGCTCGCACAGCCAGCGATACCAGCGGTTGCCGATGGCCACGTGCCCGACCTCGTCGCGCAGGATGATGTCGATGATGGCCGCCGCCTCGGCGTCGCCCGCGTCGGCCAGCCGCGTGCGGACCACCGGCGAGGCATCCAGCCCGCGCGCCTCCAGCGTGCGCGGCACCAGCGCCATGCGCGCCAGCACATCGCCGGCGGTACGGTCCGCCATCTCCCACAGGCTGTTGTGCGCCGGGAAATCGCCGTAGGCGTAGCCCAGCGTGCGCAAATGCGCGGCGAGCAGCGTGAAGTGCAGCGCCTCCTCGTCGGCGACCTGCAGCCAGTCGCGGTAATAGGCCGCCGGCATGCCGGCGAAGCGCCAGACCGCATCGAGCGCCAGATTGATCGCGTTGAATTCGATATGTGCGAGCGCGTGGATCAGCACCGCCCGTCCCGCCGGATCCTGCAGCGAGCGGCGCCGCTCGACCTTCTGCGGCGGCACCAGCTCCGGCCGCGCCGGGCGGCCGGGCACGGGGCCCACGGCCTCGACGGTCAGGCCGGCGCCGATGGCGTCGTCGCCGGCCTCCAGAGCGGCGGCGCGCAATGCCCGGGCGGCGGCCGCCTTGGCGGCGGGATCGGGCTCCGTCAGCACGGCGAGCGCGCGGTGGCGCAGGGAAAGCGGCGAAGAGATCGCACCTGAATCGGTCGGCCCCTCGGGATTGCGGTCGGGGGCGGGTTCGGCAGCGCAGGCAGGCATGGGCGTAAAATCCGGTCTGCCGCCATTGTAGAGCCCTGCCGGCATGGTCCGGCCGGACGGCTCACCCGTCGCTCACGGCGGCGGCGTGGCGCTTGAGCCCTTTGCTGCCCCGCTCTTTAAGGTCCGGCGGCCATCCCCATCTAGAAACGAACCCTGTACAGGAGACCCCATGTCGCTTTACCAGCTCGGCGAGACCGCGCCTTCCATCGATGCCGACGCCTACGTGGCCGCGGAAGCTACCGTGATCGGCAACGTGACGCTCAAGGCGCGAGCCAGCGTCTGGCCGGGCGCGGTGATCCGGGGCGACAACGAGCCGATCGTCGTCGGCGAAGCGACCAACGTACAGGAAGGCGCCGTGCTGCATACCGATCCGGGCTGCCCGCTGACGATCGGCGACCGCGTCACCATCGGCCACCAGGCCATGCTGCACGGCTGCACGATCGGCGAAGGCGCGCTGATCGGCATCCAGGCGGTGGTGCTGAACCGCGCCGTGATCGGCAAGGAATGCCTGGTCGGCGCCGGCGCCATCGTGACCGAAGGCAAGGTGTTCCCCGATCGCACGCTGATTCTGGGGGCCCCCGCCAAGGCGATACGCGAGCTGAGCGACGAGGAAGTGGCCGGCCTCTACCGCAATACCGACACGTATGCGGCACGCCAGGCCGTCTACAAGACAGAATTGAAACGCATCGACTGAGCGCCCGCGCGCCGGCCGATCCCACCGATGGATGATCGTGACTGAAACCCAAACCCCGGACACCCTGCAGAAATTCCTGTTCGACGCCGCCCCGGTGCGCGGCGAGCTGGTGCGGCTGCAATCGACCTGGCAGGAAGCACTGGAGCGCCACCATTACCCCGAACCGGTGCGCCGGCTGCTGGGCGAGATGATGGCCGCGGCGGCGCTGCTGTCGGCCAACCTGAAGTTCAACGGCGCGCTGGTGATGCAGCTGCATGGCGACGGGCCGGTGCGGATGCTGGTGGTCGAATGCCTGTCCGACCTGTCGCTGCGCGGCACCGCCAAGCTGGCCGAAGGCGTGGAGATCGCCGACGACGCCACGCTGGCCGAGCTGGTCAATGTGCACGGCCAGGGGCGCTTTGCCATCACGCTGGACCCGCACGACAAGCTGCCGGGCCAGCAGCCCTACCAGGGCATCGTGCCGCTGGCCGACGCCCATGGCCCGCTGGGGTCGATCAGCGCCGTGCTCGAGCATTACATGCAGGCGTCCGAGCAGCTCGACACGCGGCTGTGGCTGGCGGCCGACGACCGCGTCGCCGCCGGCATGCTGCTGCAGAAGCTGCCCTCGTACGGCGGCACGATGGAAGGCAAGCCCGGCCGCCCGCCGGCGCAGGTCGGCGAGACCGGCGCCCCGCTGTCGGCCCATGGCCGCGCGCAGGATCTCGATACCTGGGACCGCGCCTGCCAGCTCGGCGCCACGCTGAAGACCGAGGAGCTGCTGGCCGAGACGCCGGATACGTTGCTGCGGCGGCTGTTCTGGGAGGATCTGCAGGACGCCGGGCTGCGCGTGTTCGAACCGGGCACGCCGCGCTTTCAGTGCTCGTGCTCGCGCACCAAGGTGGCGAACATGCTGCAGTCGCTGGGCCAGGCCGAAGTCGACGACATCGTCGCCGAACGCGGCTCGGTGGAGATCCACTGCGACTTCTGCGGCCAGCAGTACCGTTTCGACCCGGTCGACTGCGCGCAACTGTTCAGCGGCGCGCCGATGCCGACCGGTGTCGGCGAGGGCGCGGGGCATCGGCATTGAGCGCGACCGCGCCAGCCTGATCAGCTCCCGGTTGTTCTCCCTCTCCCCCTCAGGGGGAGAGGGTTGGGGAGAGGGGGTGGTTCAAGCCACACCGCCATATCCGCCGCCGCTGCCCTCTCCCCCGACCCTCTCCCGCATGCGGGAGAGGGGACAAACCCTGTAGGGCGCCCTGGGCCGCAAACTTTGCGCGCTCACTAAAATCAAAGTCAACAAAGTCTTGCCGCTCTCCCCGCACCGCCTGGAGGTCATCATGCCGGCCATCCCTTCGTCGATCCGTGTTGCACTGCTGGCCGCGCCGCTGCTGGCCGCGGGGTGCGCCGCCAATCTGCCGCGCGATATCAACGGTTCGCCGCCGACCGCCCGGCTGGCGCCGGATGCCGCCTCGCCCGGGCCCGCGGCGCCGCTCAGCGCCGAGGAGCGCAAGCGGCTCGACGCGCTGAACAAGCAGGTGCTGCGCGACCAGGAAGCCGCGATCGCGCGCGACCAGCAGGCGCAGGCCTGGGCGCGTGCGTCGACCTACGGTTATCCCTACGCCTATCCGGCGTATCCGCTGTCGAGCTGGAGTCTGTACTACGGGGGATGGGGCCGCGGCCGCTGGGGCGGTGGCGTCAGCATCGGATCGCCCGGCTATTGGGGCTGGGGCGGCTATCCGTACTGGTGGTGGTGAAACCGGGCTCGTGAAGAGTCTTAAGGGGAAGTCTTGAGGCGGAAGTCTCGAGGCGGGAGCCTGGGACTCGAGTCGTGACGCTCAGTGCCCGCCGGCGCCCGGCTTCGCGGCCGGAGGTGGCGGCAGCGGCGGCGTGGCGCTGACCTTCGGAGCCGGCGCCACGAACTGGATGAACACCTCGCCGTCCTTGACCATGCCGAGCTCGTAGCGCGCCCGTTCCTCGACCGCGCCGGTGCCGTCCTGCAGGTCCAGCACCTCGCCCTCGAGCTTGGCGTTGCGGCGCTTCAGCTGTTCGTTGCGCGCGGTCTGCTCGCCAACCTGCTTGTTCAATTCCCAGACGCGAAGCCAGCCGCCCTTGCCCAGCCACAGGGGGTACTGGATCGCGAGCAGCACCACGAACAACAGCAGCGTAATCAGGCGCATGGGCAATTAGGAAACGGACGACCGGACGATTGCGTCGCGGGTGTGGCGGGTGGGGGGTGGCCGAAGCCGCCGCCCACCCGCCGACTCCCGGGCTTAGCGCAGATTGTAGAACGCGCTCTTGCCGGGATAGCTGGCGATATCGCCCAGGTCTTCCTCGATGCGCAGCAGCTGGTTGTACTTGGCGATGCGGTCCGAGCGCGACAGCGAGCCGGTCTTGATCTGGCCGGCGTTGGTGCCGACCGCGATATCGGCGATGGTGCTGTCCTCGGTCTCGCCCGAACGGTGCGAGATCACGGCCGTGTAACCGGCGCGCTTGGCCATCTCGATCGCGGCGAAGGTCTCGGTCAGCGTGCCGATCTGGTTGATCTTGATCAGGATCGAGTTGCCGATGCCCTTCTCGATGCCTTCCTTCAGGATCTTGGTGTTGGTGACGAACAGATCGTCGCCGACCAGCTGCACGCGCTTGCCCAGCTTGTCGGTCAGCACCTTCCAGCCGTCCCAGTCGCCTTCGGCCATGCCGTCCTCGATCGACACGATCGGGAACTTGTCGCACAGATTGGCCAGGTAGTCGGCCCACTGGGTCGAATTCAGCGTCAGGCCTTCGCCTTCCAGGTGATACAGGTCCTCGCCCTCGCGGAAGAACTCGCTCGAGGCGCAGTCCAGCGCCAGCAGCACGTCCTCGCCGGCGCGGTAGCCGGCCTTCTCGATCGCCTGCAGGATCGTGTTCAGGCATTCCTCGTTCGAGGCGAAGTTCGGCGCAAAGCCGCCTTCGTCGCCGACCGCCGTCGACATGCCCTTGTCGGCCAGGATCTTCTTGAGCGCGTGGAACACCTCGGCGCCGCAGCGCAGCGCTTCACGGAAGCTCTTCTGCGACACCGGCATGATCATGAATTCCTGGATGTCCAGGCTGTTGTTGGCGTGCGCGCCGCCGTTGACGATGTTCATCATCGGCACCGGCATCTGCATCGCGCCCGAACCGCCGAAGTAGCGGTACAGCGGCAGGCCGGCTTCCTCGGCGGCGGCCTTGGCCACCGCCATCGACACGGCCAGCATCGCGTTGGCGCCCAGGCGGCTCTTGTTCTCGGTGCCGTCCAGATCGATCAGCGTGCGGTCCAGGAAGGCCTGCTCGGAGGCGTCCAGGCCCATGATGGCTTCGGAGATCTCGGTGTTGATATGCTCGACCGCCTTCAGCACGCCCTTGCCCAGATAGCGCGACTTGTCGCCATCGCGCAGTTCGATCGCCTCACGCGAGCCGGTCGACGCGCCCGACGGCACCGCGGCGCGGCCCATCACGCCCGATTCGAGCAGAACGTCGCATTCGACGGTCGGGTTGCCGCGCGAGTCGAGAACCTCGCGACCGATGATATCTACGATTGCACTCATGGATTCCTCTTGATCTAGATCTGATGAAGCTCGGTATGTGTGTGCACTGCGTCTGGTACTGCGCTGCACGCTCGGCGGGCAAGCCTGCGTCGGGCCAACCCGCGCCGGGCAGACCCGCCTCAGGCAGCGCTGCGATCGAAGCTCAAACGCCTTCGACCACGATCATGTTCATCCTGGCGGCATGCTCGCGCGCCTTGCGGGCAGCGCGGTAGGTCTCGCCGTC
Organism: Cupriavidus gilardii; assembly: GCF_017598945.1. Classification (GTDB taxonomy): domain Bacteria; phylum Pseudomonadota; class Gammaproteobacteria; order Burkholderiales; family Burkholderiaceae; genus Cupriavidus; species Cupriavidus gilardii_E. The sequence goes on along the minus strand of NZ_JAGFTW010000010.1, from coordinate 105,926 downwards.
GTAGAACGCCTGCGCCGCCTCGACGCTGGGGAACTTCAACAGCACCACGCGGGTGGGCGCCCATTCGCCTTCGAGCGGGACCGTGCGGCCGCCGCGCACCAGCACCTCGGCGCCATGCTCCTGCATCGCCTTGCTGGACAGGACCTTGTACTGCTCGTACTGCTGCGGATCGGTGACGTCGACGTAGGCGATGATGTAGCCGGCGGCCATGCGTATCTCCAGATGAATCTTGTGCTTGTGATCGTTGCCGCCGCATGACAGCGGCAACGTGCGGGAATCGGTGATCGGCGGGGAAGCCGTTGGCGGTGGGGCGCTGCGCGCTCAGGCGCAGGCCGGCCAGCCGAAATTGTCTTCGAGGAAGCCGGCGCGCTTGGTCAGCGTGTCCAGCTCCTTCAGCACGGCCAGCAGTTCGCGCATGCGCGACAGCGGCACGGCGTTGGGGCCGTCCGACATCGCCTTGCTCGGGTCCGGATGGGTCTCCATGAACAGGCCCGCAATGCCGACCGCCACCGCGGCGCGCGCCAGCACGGGCACGAATTCGCGCTGGCCGCCCGAGCTGGTGCCCTGCCCGCCGGGCAGCTGCACCGAGTGGGTCGCGTCGAACACCACCGGCGCGCCAGTCTCGCGCATGATCGCCAGAGAGCGCATGTCGGAAACCAGGTTGTTATAGCCGAACGACACGCCGCGCTCGCAGGCCATGAAGCTGTCCTCGGGCAGGCCGGCTTCGCGCGCGGCGTCGCGGGCCTTGTCGATGACGTTCTTCATGTCGTGCGGGGCCAGGAACTGGCCCTTCTTGATATTGACCGGCTTGCCGCTCTGCGCGCAGGCGCGGATGAAATCGGTCTGCCGGCACAGGAAGGCCGGCGTCTGCAGCACGTCGACCACCGCCGCCACCGGCGCGATCTCGTCGATCTCGTGGATGTCGGTCAGCACCGGCACGCCGATCTCGCGCTTGACCGTGGCCAGGATCTCCAGCCCCTTCTCCATGCCCAGTCCGCGGAAGGACTTGCCCGACGAGCGGTTTGCCTTGTCGAACGAGGACTTGTAGATGAAGGGGATGCCGAGTTCGCCGGTGATCGCCTTCAGCTGGCCCGCCGTATCGAGGGCCATCTGCTCCGACTCGATCACGCAGGGACCGGCGATCAGGAAGAACGGCTGGTCCAGGCCGACGTCGAATCCACACAATTTCATCTTGCTCTCCTGCTGGGCGCCCGCTTCAGGCGCCCTTGCGCTTCTGTTGCCCGGCCAGCGCGGCTTCCACGTAGGCCTTGAACAGCGGGTGGCCCGCGCGCGGCGTCGAGGTGAATTCCGGGTGGAACTGCACGCCGACGAACCACGGGTGCATCTGCGCCGGCAGTTCCATCATCTCGGGCAGGTTTTCGGTCGGGGTGCGGGCCGAAATCACCATGCCGGCCTGCTCGAGCTGCGGCACGTAGTGATTGTTGACCTCATAGCGATGGCGATGCCGCTCGTTGACCTCGGCGCCGTAGATCTGCGCGGCCTTGGTGTCCGGCTTGACCGGCACGCGCTGCGCGCCCAGCCGCATGGTGCCGCCGAGATCCGAATCGGCCGAGCGCTGCTCGACCTTGCCGTCGCGGTCGACCCATTCGGTGATCAGCGCCACCACCGGGTGTTCGGTTTCCAGGCTGAATTCGGTCGAATTGGCGTCGCGCATGCCGGCCACATGGCGTGCAAACTCGATCACCGCCAGCTGCATGCCCAGGCAGATGCCCAGGTACGGCACCTTGTTCTCGCGCGCGTACTGGATCGCGCGGATCTTGCCTTCGGTGCCGCGCTTGCCGAAGCCGCCCGGCACCAGGATCGCGTCCAGGGGCTTGAGCACTTCGAGGTGGCCCGATTCCAGTTCCTCGGAATCGATGTATTCGATATTGACGCGGGTCGCGGTATGCATGCCGGCGTGGCGCAGCGCCTCGATCAGCGACTTGTACGACTCGGTCAGGTCGACGTACTTGCCGACCATGCCGATCGTCACTTCGTGCTCGGGGTTTTCCTGCGCGTTGACCAGCTTCTGCCACATCGACAGATCGGCCGGCTTCGGGTCCAGGCGCAGTTCCTCGCAGATCAGCCGGTCCAGGCCCTGCTCGTTGAGCATCTGCGGGATCTTGTAGATGCTGTCGACGTCCCACACCGAGATCACGGCTTCCTGCGGGATATTGGCGAACAGCGAAATCTTGGCGCGCTCGTCGTCCGGAATCGGCCGGTCGGCGCGGCACAGCAGCGCGGTCGGCGAGATGCCGATCTCGCGCAGCTTCTGCACCGAGTGCTGGGTGGGCTTGGTCTTGAGCTCGCCGGCGCTGGCAATGAACGGCACCAGCGTTAGATGGACGAAGGCCGCGTGGTTGCGGCCCATGCGCAGGCTCATCTGGCGGGCGGCCTCGAGGAACGGCAGCGATTCGATATCGCCGACGGTTCCGCCGATCTCGACCAGCGCCACGTCGGCCTTGCCTTCGTGCGACGCGGCCGCGCCCTTCTCGATGAACGCCTGGATCTCGTTGGTGATATGCGGAATCACCTGCACGGTCTTGCCCAGGTATTCGCCGCGCCGCTCCTTGCGGATCACCGATTCGTAGATCTGGCCGGTGGTGAAGTTGTTCGACTTGCGCATCTTGGCCGAGACGAAGCGCTCGTAGTGGCCAAGATCGAGGTCGGTCTCCGCGCCGTCTTCCGTGACGAATACTTCGCCATGCTGGAAGGGGCTCATCGTGCCGGGGTCGACGTTGATGTAGGGATCGAGCTTGAGGAGGGTGACTTTGAGGCCGCGCGACTCGAGAATAGCCGCGAGCGAGGCGGCAGCGATGCCCTTGCCGAGGGAAGAGACGACGCCACCGGTGACGAAGACGAATTTGGTCATAAACCGAGCTTGCCGGGGAAATCGGGATTATACATGAGCGAGGCGGGATGGACGCCCCGAATCGGCGTGCCGGACTGTGCGCTCGCGCGCCGTTTTCCCGCCGGCCCCGGCGCCGCGCAGGCCGTTGCCGGGGCGCTCACTGCGGTTCGCGCGGACGCTCGCGCCGCGCCCGCACCGGCTGCCCCCAGCGGTCGCCCTCTCCCTGCCGCGCCAGCGGATGCTCGACCTTCGCGGCCGCATCCCATTCGGGGTTGTCGATCTCGCCGAACACCTGGCGCAGCCGCTGGCCCCAGGTCTCGCGGATCATGCAGAAATACGGGTTGCGGTCGTCGATGGTGGCAAAGCGCGTGACGTGCAGCGAATCGGCCTCGTAGACCAGCAGGTCGAGCGGCAGGCCCACCGAAATATTGGACTTGAGCGTCGAGTCCATCGAGATCAGCGCGCACTTGGCCCCTTCGGCCAGCGGCAACGACGGATGGACCACGCGGTCGATGATCGGCTTGCCGTATTTGGCCTCGCCGATCTGGAAGTAGCAGTTCTCGGGCGTCGCCTCGACGAAATTGCCGGCCGCATAGACATTGAACAGGCGCACCCGCTCGCGGCCGATCTGGCCGCCGAAGATCAGGCTGACGTTGAACTCGATGCCGGCATCGCGCAGCGCATCGGCATCGCGCCGATGCACCTGGCGCACCGCGTCGCCGACGATCGAGGCGGCCTCGAACATGTCGCGGGCCGTCCACAGCGAACGCTTGCTGTCGCGGCTCTCCATCAGGATCTGGCGGATCGACTGGCTGATCGCGAGATTGCCGGCGGTCATCAACACCATGACGCGGTCGCCGGACTCCTCGAACACCGTCATCTTGCGGGCGGTCGAGATCGCGTCGACGCCCGCATTGGTGCGCGAATCGGACAGGAATACCAGGCCGGCATCGAGCCGCATGGCTACACAGTACGTCATGACTTTGTCTTGTTCTGGTGACATGGCGCGCGGCGGAACGCGCGGGGAGCATCCCGGCATTCTAGCGCCCTCCTCGCGGGCGCCCTTCGCACGTCCCATGTCACGGTCCGCAACGGCCGCCCGTGCGGGGCGGCGCGGGGATCAGGCCGGCTCGATGACGATCTGCACCGACAGCGATTCGGTGCCGCCGCCCTCGCGCACGCCGCGGATTGGCGCGGCCGAGCGGTAGTCGCGCCCGACCGCCAGGCGGATATGGCGGGTGTCGGTGAAGCAGCCGTGGGTCACGTCGATGCTGCACCAGCGCTCGCGCTCGGTGTCGACGCACAGGTCGGCCCAGGCATGGCTGGCCAGTTCGGTCGCGGCCGGGTCGTAGAAATAGCCGCTGACGTAGCGCGCCGGAATGCCGAAGGCGCGGCAGGCGGCCACCATCACCTGGGCCTGGTCCTGGCAGACCCCGGCGCCGAGCGCGAAAGCCTCGGCGGCGCTGGTGCCGACGTCGGTGGCATTGGGCTGATAGCGCACCCGTTCACCGATGCCTTGGGCCAGCGCCAGCAGCGCGGCGGGCTCATGGCCGGCGGCCAGATACGGCGCGGCGAACGCGTTCAGCTCGGGCGGCGCGCTGGTCAGCGGCGTGCCGCTGCGGAAGTACAGCGGCGACACGCGTGCCTCGCCCGGCGGCGGCGCGTCGCCGAAGCAGCCGTCGGCATCCGCGGCGGGCGTGATCTCGACCTCGCCGCTGGCGGCGATGGTGATGGTATCGGCCGGCCGCGCCAGCGTGAACTGATGGACGATATTGCCGAAGCCGTCGAGCGCCTCGGACAGGTTGCCGGGCACCGACAGCTGCCATTGGTGCACGCGCTGCAGCGGGCCGGTGCGCGGCTCGAGCCGCAGTTCGTGCACGCTGCGGATCACCGGCTCGGCATAGCGGTAAACGGTGCGATGGTGGATCTGGTATTTCACGGTCATGTTGCGCTGCGCCGCCAGATCCGCCGCGGCCCGTGCGCCTGGCGCGTCCGTGGGCGAATCCATGGACAAATCCGGCGGCGCCGGTTCAGGCTGCCAGCGGCGGCACCAGGAAATCCCGGCTGATGCCGCTGCCCAGATCGCCGATGCGCTCCAGGAAGCTGGTCAGGAAAGCGTGCAGCCCGACCGCGTAGATGTCGTCGATGCGCGCGTATTTGAGGTCGGCATGCAGTTTACCAGCCTGCCGCTCGGTCTCGGCCGATTGCTGGTTGCGCACCAGCGCCAGGATCGCCACCACCTCGTCCATGCTCGACACCAGCGAGCGCGGCATGTCGGGGCGCAGGATCAGCAGTTCGGCGACGCGCACCGGCGTGATCACGGTCCGGTAGATCTTGCGGTAGACCTCGAAGCCCGATACCGAGCGCAGCACCGCGGCCCAGTGATAGAAGTCCTGTTCGGTCCGCTCGCTGCCGCCGTTCTCGCTGCCGGTGGCCTGGAACTTGACGTCGAGGATCCGCGCGGTATTGTCCGCGCGCTCCAGGAACGTGCCCAGCCGCATGAAGTGGAAGGCGTCGTCCTTCAGCATGGTGCCGAACTGCACGCCACGCGCCAGATGCGAGCGGAACTTGACCCATTCGAAGAACTGCGACGGATCGTCGCGCAGCATGCCGTCGGCGATCATCCGCTGCACGTCGAGCCAGGTGGTGTTCAGCGTTTCCCACACCTCGGTGGTCAGCGAGCCGCGCACGGCCCGTGCGTTTTCCCGCGCCGCGCGCAGGCAGCTCATGATCGACGACGCGTTGGTCATGTCGCGCACCATGAAGTCGATCACGTCCTCGCGCGACAGCAGCCCGTACTTGTGGTCGAACGCGTGCGTCAGCTCGGAGATGTCGAGCATCGCCCACCAGCCCTGCTCGGCCACCTCGAGCGATTGCGGCAGCAGCGAGGTCTGGTAGTTGACGTCCAGCATGCGCGCGGTATTTTCGGCGCGCTCGGTGTAGCGCGCCATCCAGAACAGGTGGTCGGCGGTGCGGCTCAGCATGATGGCTCTCCGGGGTCCGATCGGAAGGTCGCGAGGTCAACGAAGCGGTGCGGGGGCTCAGCGTTCCAGCACCCAGGTGTCCTTGGTGCCGCCGCCCTGCGAAGAGTTGACCACCAGCGACCCCTCGCGCAGCGCGACGCGCGTCAGCCCGCCCGGCACCATGCGTACCTCCTTGCCCGACAGCACGAACGGCCGCAGATCGATATGGCGCGGCGCGATGCCGGCCTCGACATAGGTGGGACAGGTCGACAGCGCCAGCGTCGGCTGCGCGATGTACTGATGCGGCCGCGCCTTGACCACCTCGCGGAACGCGTCGATCTCCGCGCGCGTCGCCGCCGGCCCGACCAGCATGCCGTAGCCGCCGGCCCCGTGCGTTTCCTTGACCACCAGCTCGTCCATATGGTCCAGCACGTACTGCAGATCGTCCGGGCGCCGGCACATATGGGTGGGCACGTTGGCCAGCAGCGGTTCCTCGCCCAGATAGAAGCGGATCATCTCGGGCACATAGGGATAGATCGACTTGTCGTCGGCGACGCCGGTGCCGATCGCATTGCAGATCGTGACGTTGCCGGCGCGATAGACGGCCAGCAGCCCGGCCGCGCCCAGCGTCGAATCGGGCCGGAACACCAGCGGATCGAGAAAGTCGTCGTCGACGCGGCGGTAGATCACGTCGACGCGCTGCGGCCCCTGCGTGGTGCGCATGTACAGATGGTCGTCCTGCACGAACAGGTCGCTGCCCTCGACCAGTTCGATGCCCATCTGCTGGGCCAGGAAGGCATGCTCGAAGTAGGCGGAGTTGTACATGCCTGGCGTCAGCACCACCACGGTCGGATCGGCCATGCCCTGCGGCGACACGCTGCGCAGCATGTCGAGCAGCAGGTCGGGATAGTGGGCCACCGGCGCGACGCGGTTGCGCGCGAACAGCTCCGGGAACAACCGCATCATCATCTTGCGGTTCTCGAGCATGTACGAGACCCCCGAGGGCACCCGCAGATTGTCCTCGAGCACATAGAACTGGCCCTCGCCGGCGCGCACCACATCGATGCCGGCGACATGCGCATAGATGTCGCGCGGCACGTCGATGCCCAGCATCTCGGGCCGGTACTGCGCGTTGTCGTAGACCTGCTCGGGCGGAATCACGCCGGCGCGGATGATGTCCTGGCCGTGATAGATGTCGTGGAGGAAGCGGTTCAGCGCGGCCACGCGCTGGCGCAGCCCCTTCTCCAGCAGCGCCCATTCGGCGGCCGGGAAGATCCGTGGAATCACGTCGAACGGAATCGTGCGCTCGGTGCCGCTGTTGGCCTCGTCCTTGTCGCCATAGACGGCGAAGGTGATGCCCACGCGACGGAACACCAGATCGGCCTCGGCGCGCTTGTTGGCCATGGTGGCATCGGACTGGCGCGCCAGCCAGTCGGAGAACTGCCGGTAGTGCGGCCGGACCGCCTCGGGCGACAAGGCCTGTCCGGCGGCGATGGTCGGGGGCGCATCGCCGCGCCAGTCCAGCATTTCATCGAAAAACGGCGCCGCCATGATGCCCTCCCCCAGTGCCGGGCGCCCCACTGGCCGCCGCGCATGTTGACTCCTACAGCATACGTCCGGCCGCTGCCCCCGAGAAGGAGGCCAGGTGCCTTGGCAGACATTCAAGCAAGATGTCTGCCAGTGGTTGAACGGGGGAAAGCACCGTGAAGCGGCGCGGGGACACCGCCCCGGACACCAATTCAGTGCACCGGCTTGCCCCCGCAGACCGGCGGCCGCTCGGCCAGGATCTGGCGCACCAGTTCCTCGGGCGGCTTGCGGATATCGAGCGCCAGCGCGTCGCGCGGCTCCTCGAGCGTATCGAGCTGGCTCTGCAGCAGCTTCGGATCGAAGAAGTGCCCGCTGCGGCCCGACAGCCGCGAGCGCAGCACGTCCGCATCCCCCTTCAGGTAGATGAAGCTGACCCCGCCGTCGGGCGGCGTCAGCCGGTCGCGGTAGACCTGCCGCAGCGCCGAGCAGGTGAACACGTGCGGACGCCCTTCGGCGCGGGCCTGGTCGATGGCGGCGCGCATCGCATCGAGCCAGGGCCAGCGGTCCTCGTCGGTCAGCGGAATGCCGGCGGCCATCTTGGCCTTGTTGGCGGCGCTGTGGAATTCGTCGGCGTCATGGAAGCCGCAATCGAGCGCCTGCGCCAGCAGCGAGCCGATCGTGGTCTTGCCGCTGCCGGAGACGCCCATCAGGATATAGATCATGTCTGCTCCATCGATCAGGATCGGACGGTCGGGCCGTCCTTGTTGGTCTGACCGCGCGCCGGCGGGTTCGCGCGTGCGGTCGATGCCGGACGCGGAGGTCCGGCTGGCTTCGGGATTGATTCGGTGTGGTGCGGTACGGTTCGGTACGGTACGGCGGGTATGGTCCGGCAGCCGCTGCCGAAAGTACGCCCTACAGCACGACTATAGTGCGCGCGGCGCCGGCGCCGCCATCGCATCGGCCTCGCTGAGGTCCAGCGCGCTGCCGCCCTGCTCGGCGCTGCGCGCGTGGCGACGGAACAATCCGAACAGGCCGCGGCCCAGGCTGAAGTCGGCGAATGGATCTTGCGGCGGTGCAGCGGGAGCGCGGGCCGCGAACTCGGCCGGATCGCCCAGCCACTGCAGCGTGCCGGCGACCGCGTCGACGCGCAGCAGGTCGCCGTCGCGCACACGCGAGAGCGGCCCTCCCGCCGTCGCTTCCGGTCCCACGTGGATCACCGCGGGCACCTTGCCCGAGGCGCCCGACATGCGGCCGTCGGTCACCAGCGCGACGCGATGGCCGGCGTCCTGCAGCGCGCCGAGCGGCGGCGTCAGCCGGTGCAGTTCGGGCATGCCGTTGGCATTCGGGCCCTGGAAGCGCACCACGACGATGACGTCGCGGTCCAGTTCCCCGCGCGTGAACGCATCCTGCAGCGCCTGCTGCGAATCGAACACGCGCGCCGGCGCCTCGACGATCCGGTGCTCGGGCGCAACGGCCGATACCTTGATCACGCCGCGCCCCAGATTGCCGGACATCAGCCGCAGGCCGCCCTCGGGATCGAACGGCCGGGCGATGGACGCCAGCACCTGCGCATCGCCGCTTTGCGCGGGGCCGTCGCGCCAGCGCAGCGCACCGTCTTCCAGCACCGGCTCCTGCGCATAACGCGCCAGACCCGGCCCGGCCACGGTCTCGACATCGTTGTGCAGCAGGCCGGCGCTCAACAGTTCGCGGATCACGAAGGCGACACCGCCCGCGGCGTGGAAATGATTGACGTCGGCCGCGCCGTTCGGATAGACCCGCGCCAGCAGCGGCGTCACGCGCGACAGCCGGTCGAAGTCGTCCCAGTCGATCGCGATGCCGGCCGCGCGCGCCATCGCCACCAGGTGGATCGTGTGATTGGTCGAGCCGCCGGTCGCCAGCAGACCGACGATGCCGTTGACGACCGCGCGCTCGTCGACGATGCGGCAGATCGGCAGATACCCGTCGCCGCGCGCCGACAGCGCCAGCGCGCGCTGCGCCGCGGCCGCCGTCAATGCATCGCGCAGGCCGCCCTCCGGGGGCACGAAGGCCGCGCCCGGCAGATGCAGGCCCATGATCTCCATCAGCAGCTGATTGCTGTTGGCCGTGCCGTAGAAGGTGCAGGTGCCCGCGCCGTGATAGGCCTGGCATTCGGCTTCGAGCAGCGCGTCGCGGCCCACCTGGCCGGTCGCATAGAGCTGGCGCACGCGCGCCTTCTCCTTGTTCGGCAAGCCGCTGGCCATCGGTCCGGCCGGCACCATCACCACCGGCAGATGGCCGAACTGCAGCGCGCCCATGACCAGCCCCGGCACGATCTTGTCGCAGACGCCGAGCATCACCACCGCATCGAAGGTGTTGTGCGACAGCGCGATCGCGGCGCCCATCGCGATCGCATCGCGCGAGAACAGCGACAGCTCCATGCCGGGGTTGCCCTGGGTGATGCCGTCGCACATCGCCGGCACGCCGCCGGCCACCTGGGCCACCGCCCCGACTTCGCGCGCGGCCGCGCGAATCAGCGCGGGATAGCGTTCATAGGGCTGGTGCGCCGACAGCATGTCGTTGTACGCGGTGACGATGCCGAGATTGAGCGCATGTTCGACGCGCAGCTTCAGCTTGTCGGCGGCCGGCAGCGCGGCGTAGCCGTGGGCCAGATTGGCGCACGACAGCCCCTGCGCCGGCCCCTGTTCGCGCTGCGCGCGGGCGCAGCGTTCCAGGTAGGCGGCGCGGCTGGCGCGGCTGCGTTGGACGATGCGCTCGGTGACTTCGCGCACGATGGGATCGAGAGTCTGGGGCATTCGGCAGGGGCGGCGTGCCGAGGCGGCGCCAAGGATATCGGCGGCTCCGCGGCCGGCTTGTTTGTGTAGAATTTCTACATTCTACCGGAAGACAACGCCGTTCCAGAAGCCCGGTTTCGCGCCAATGCATTGGCGACGTGGAAAAATTCCGCGGAAAACGCCGATTTCGTTCGCACGAGATCAGGGTTATTCCCGACTGCGGGCACGGTGTGTTCGGCCCGATCATTCGGCCGGCCAGTAGAATCTCTACATATTCCGATTCCAATCCCAACCCTCTCCGCCTCATGCGCGACCGCATCCTCGCCGTCTACGACTCCCTTCGCCCTTCCGAACGCCGCCTGGCCGACTACGTGGCACGCCACGGCGCCAGCGTGATCCGGCTGTCGATGCCCGAACTGGCGCGCCGCGCCGGCGTGTCGCAGCCGACCATCGCGCGCTTCTGCGCGGCGCTGGGCTACGACGGCTTTCGCGAGTTCAAGCTGCAGTTCGCGCAGACCGTCGGCGCCGGCACGCCGTTCGTGCATCAGGACGTGAACCCGCAGGATCGGCCGGCCGACATTGCCGGCAAGGTGTTCGATCGCACCATCGCGACACTGATGTCGGTACGCAATGCGCTGTCGGCCGATCAGATCGAGCACGGCATCGCGCTGCTGGCCGGTGCACGCCGCATCGAGTTCTACGGCTGCGGCAATTCCGGCATCGTCGCGCTCGATATCCAGCACAAGTTCTTCCGCCTCGGCATGCCGACCGTCGCCTATTCCGATCCGCATGTGTTCAGCATGTCCGCGGCGCTGCTGGCGCCGGGCGACGTCGCGGTGCTGGTCTCGAACAGCGGCCGCACCTGGGACATGCTGACCGCCGCCACGCTGGCGCGCAGCGCCGGCGCCAGCGTGCTGGCGCTGACGCACAGCGGCTCGCCGCTGGCCGCGCTCGCCGACGTCTGCGTGTTCTCCGATGTCGAGGAAGACAGCGAGGTCTATACGCCGATGACCTCGCGCATCAGCCATCTGGTGCTCGGCGATGTGCTGGCCGCCGGCGTCGCGCTGGCACGGGCCGATACGATGGCGGGCCGGCTGCAACGCGCGAAGGCGCATCTGCGCGAGCGGCGCATCGCCAGCGCCGAGCCCAGTCATGCGCTCGAACCGGTGCCGCGGGAAAAGACGCGGCGCAATGCACGTCCGGCGGGAAAGTCCGCGGCGAAGGCGGCATCGAAGGCGGCGACGGTGGCGGCAACCAAGGCGGCAGCAAAGCCCGTTGCGCGTCGCGCCGCCAGGCGCTAGCAGGCATAAGCAAGGATCAGCCAGCGCCCAACCCTCACTCCGGCGCATCGGGCGCCGGCCGCCAGTAGCGCCGCGCCTGCTGCCGGAACGACGCGATCGCGATGCCGTTCCGATCGGCGAGCAGTTCGACCGCGCCGGTGCGATCGCTGCGGTAACGCGCAATGCCGCGGCGCCCATAGCGCGCCCACACTTGCGCATGCGGATGCCGGTAGCGGTTGCGGTAACCGAGCTGGAATACCGCCGCCGTAGGGGCGACCGCGTCGAGCCACTCGTCGCTGGACGACGTGCGGCTGCCATGGTGCGGCACCAGCAGCAGGTCCGCACGCAAGGCATCGGGCGGCAGGCGCCCCACCATCGCCAGCTCGGCGTCGCGGTCGATATCGCCGGCCAGCAGCATCGCCGCATGCGGGCTCGAGATCCGCAGCACGCAACTGCGCGCATTGCTGCCGATCGCCGCGTCGTCGCCCTGCCCCGGCAACGGATGCAGCAATTCGAAGCGTACGCCGTCCCATTGCCACGCGATGCCCGCCGCACAGACCTCGCCGACATCCGGCGCGACACCTGGCGGCAGTTGCCATAGCGGATGGCCGCGCGGCAAGGACGCCCACATGCGCCGCACGGGCAGCGCCGCCATGACGTCGCGCGCGCCGCCGGCGTGGTCGGCATCCTCGTGGCTGATCACCAGCGCATCGAGCGCGTGCACGCCGATCGCGCGCAGGAACGGCACCACCACCCGCTCGCCGGCGCTCGGCCGCGGTGAGTCTGCCGGACCATAGGCCGGCCCCGTGTCGTACAGCAGCCGATGGCTGCGGGTCTCGATCAGCACCGCTGCGCCCTGCCCGACGTCGAGCGCGGTAGCGCGGAAGGCCGCGGCCGGCAGCGGTGCCCGACCGCTGGACAGCATCGGGATCAGCAACACCACACCATGCACGCGCCAGCCCCAGCCGAACGCGCGCGGCGCCAGCAGCACCGCCGTGCCGAGCATCGCCAGGGCCAGTTCGACCGTGTCAGGCCGCGCCGCCTGCCAGACCGCCCAGTTCGGCGCCGCGAGCCGGACCAGCACCGCGGCGAGCCATGCCATCGCCTGGTGCGCCAGCGTCAGCAGCAGCGCGGCCATCATGGCGACGGCAGCGCCGAACGGCCAGTCCGCCGGCCACACGGCCAGCAGCGCCGCGCCTAATGCGAGCGGCGTCACCAGCAGGCTCACCAGCGGAATCGCCAGCGCATTGGCCAGTGGCGACACCACCGACACCTGCTGGAACAACAGCAGCGTGGGCGGCAGCAGCCCGACGGTGACGGCCCATTGCGTGCGCACCGCCTCGGCCAGATGCCGACGCAGGCCATGCCAGCGCGCCTGCCGGGCCGACCGCCGCGACGGGTCGTGGCCGGGTGCCGCCACGGTCCGCTGCGATGCCGCCAGAAAGATCGCGGCGACCGCGCCGAACGACAGCCAGAATCCCGCCGCCCGCACCGCCCACGGATCCAGCGCGAGCGCCACCGCAGCGGCCCAGGCCAGCACCAGCGAGGCCGGCGGCCGGCGCTGCCACCACAGCGCCAGCGCGGCCACGGACACCATCGCGACCGTGCGTTGCGCCGGCACTTCCATGCCGGACAGCAGGCCATAGGCCAACGCGGCGGCGACCGCGACCAGTGCCGCCGCGCGCTGCGCGGGACATCGCAAGGGCAACGGCCGCCGCAGCCATCTGCCCACGCCGAACGAGCGCCGCCACAGCGCCCGCGCCAGCGCCCCGGCCAGCCCGGAAACCATCGTGATATGCAGACCCGAAATACTGACCAGATGGCCGATCCCGGTGCGGGTGAACCAGCGCCACTGTTCGGCGGCGATGCCGCTCTGGTCGCCGATCGCCAGCGCTACCAGCACGCCGGCGAACGGCGCATCGGGCGGCATCGCGGCCAGCATGCGCGCGCGCATCCGGGCCCGCCAGCGCGCGATGCGCCAGGCAGGCCGCAGCGGCACCTGCGCGGCGGGGCGGCTTGCCAGCACGTAGCCGGTCGCACCGATGCCTCGCTGCAGCAGCCAGTACTCGTAGTCGAAGCCATGCGGATTGGCCAGGCCGTGCGGCCGCTTCAGCCGCACGGTCAGCGCCAGCCGTGTACCGGGCAGCAGATCGGGCGGCGCCTGTTGCCAGCCGAGCGACAGCAGCGCGGGCAAACCGACCGGCCGCTTGCCGTCGACGGTGAAGTGGAAACGCATGCCCTGGCCATTGCCATTGCCACTGCCATTGCCATTGCCCGTCGGCAGGCTGGACACCACGCCGGTCAGCGACAGCGTCACGCCCTCCAGGTCGGCAACGAGCCGTTCCGCCAGCCGACGCTCGGCACGCCATGCCGCCCAGGCCGCGCCAAGCATCGCCGCGGCGAGCACGGTCGTCAGCAAGCGGGCACGGAAGACAAGCGGGGAAGAATGCAAGGGCGCGGCGGCGGACCGCGACCGGTGCTCGGCAAGCGGCGACAGCGCAAGCAGCACGCCGAGCCCCGCCAGCGCGGCTCCCAGGCTCAGCGAAGCGGCCGGCAGCGCGGGCAACTGCTGCACCAGCCAGCAACCCGCCACGAAGGCGCACAGGGTCAGGCGCATCGCCGCGCCGGCAACGCCGCGTCGGGAAAGACTGCAAGGACCGGAGGGACCGGAAGGACCGCAGACATGCTCGTCCTCGTTCGAGGTTGACGATGCCTGCGTTTATACCGCCGGGCGGCGGCCCGAAACTTGTCAGTCCGTCACGGCGGAGGTTGGGGCCATGGCGGCCGCAAAGGCCGCCAGACGAGGCAGCGCGTCCACCGCGTTGCGCCAGGTCGCCCGGGCCAACGCTTCGGCATCGATGCCGCGCAATTCGCCCAGCACGCGCGCCACGCCTGCCACCTCGGCCGGCGTGTTGCGTACCTTGCGCTGTTCGCCGAACTGGTCGTCGGTCAGCCAGGATGGGGCAATGTCCGGCGCATCGGTCTCGAGCACCAGCGCCTCGAGCGGCAGCTCCACCGCCAGCCGACGGATCTGCCGCGCCCGGCTGAAGGTCAGATTGCCGCCGAAGCCGAGCTTGAAGCCCTGCTCGACGAAGCGCTCTGCCTGCTGCGTGCTGCCGTTGAAGGCATGCGCGATGCCGCGCCGCACGCCGACGCGCCGCAGTTGCGCGGCGACCTGGTCCTGCGACTTGCGGACGTGCAGCAGCACCGGCAGATCGAATTCGCGCGCGATCTTCAACTGCTCGATATAGAGCCAGGTCTGGTGCTGCGCATCGAGGCCCGGCACGAAGAAATCGAGCCCGATCTCGCCGATGCCGACGAAGCGGGGATCGGGCAGCGCGGCCTCGACCTCGCGCCGCAGTACGTCGAGGTCGGACTGCCCCGCCCCGGTCGTGCATAGCGGATGGACGCCCAGCGCGTAGACGCAGGCCGGATGGCGATGCGCCAGCGCGCGCACCGCGGCAAAGTTCGACACCGCCACCGCCGGCAGCACGATGCCGCCGACACCGGCCGCGGCGGCGCCTGCCACCACCGCGTCGCGGTCCTCATCGAACTCGGCCGCGTCCAGATGGCAATGGGTGTCGATCCACATCGGCGGTGCGCTCCGGCGCGGCTTCAGCGTTCGCGATGCAGATGGCCATCGCGCAGCCGCAGCACGCGGTCGCAACGATTGGCCAGATCGAGATCATGCGTGACGATCACGAAGCTGGTGCCCAGCGTGCGCGACAGCTCCAGCATCAGGTCGTAGACGCCGCCGGCGGTATGGTCGTCGAGGTTGCCGGTCGGCTCGTCGGCCAGCACGCAGGCCGGCTGCCCCACCAGCGCGCGCGCGATGGCCACGCGCTGCCGCTCGCCGCCCGACAGTTCGCCCGGCCGATGCTTCGCGCGCTCGCCCAGGCCCACGCGGGCCAGCATCGCCTGCGCGGCCTCGCGGGCCTCGGCCTGGCGCAGGCCGCGGATGCGCATCGGCATCGCGACGTTGTCCAGCGCGGTGAACTCGGGCAGCAGATGGTGGAACTGGTAGACGAAGCCCAGCGAGCGGTTGCGCACCAGATTGCGCTCGGTCTCGCGCAGATCGGTGAAGGGCTTGCCGAGCAGCGCGACGCTGCCCGAATCGGGATTGTCCAGGCCGCCCAGCACATGCAGCAGCGTGCTTTTTCCCGAGCCCGAAGCGCCGACGATGGCGACCTTTTCGCCGGCATCGATGCGCAGGTCGACGCCGCGCAGCACCTCGACATCGAGCCCGCCCTGGCGGAAACGCTTGCACAGGCCCTGCGCGGTCAGGATCGGCTGCGCGGCGGCAGCGCCCGCCGGCGTGGCCGCGGGCGTGGCATCGGGGGAAGCGGCGCGGTTCAGGATGGCCTCACTCATAGCGCAGCGCCTCCGCGGGATTCACGCGGGCGGCGCGCCAGCTGGGATAGAGCGTGGCCAGGATGGCCAGCACGAAGGAAATGGTGCCGATGGTGGCGATGTCGTTCACGCGCGGGTCCGAGGGCAATTCGCTGATGAAATAGATGTCGCGGGGCAGGAACTGGACCTGCAGGATCCGCTCGATGAAGGGCACGATCACGTCGATATTGGTGGCGATCAGCGTGCCGCCGAGCACGCCGAGCACGGTGCCGATGAAGCCGATCGCCACGCCCTGCACGATGAAGATGCGCATGATCGAGCCGGGCTGCGCGCCCATGGTGCGCAGGATGGCGATATCGGCCTGCTTGTCGGTGACCGTCATCACCAGCGTCGACACCAGATTGAAGGCCGCCACCGCGATGATCAGCGTCAGGATGATGAACATCATCCGTTTCTCGGTCTGCACCGCGGCGAACCAGTTGCGGTTCTGCTTGGACCAGTCGCGCAGATAGAGCTCGCCCGACAGCGTGCCGGCCAGCGCATCGGCGACCTGCGGGGCGCGCTGCATGTCGGAGAGCTTCAGCCGCAGCCCGTTGGGACCGTCGAGCCGGAACAGCGTCTGCGCGTCCTGGATGTCGATCAGCGCCAGCGCGCTGTCGAACTCGTAATGGCCGGACGAAAACACGCCGACCACGGTGAACTGCTTGAGCCGCGGCAGCACACCGGCCGGCGTGATGGTGCCCTGCGGGGCCACCAGCGTGACCTTGTCGCCCACGCTCACGCCCATCGCCGCGGCCAGCTCGCCGCCGAGCACGATGCCGAAGCCGCCGGGCTGCAGCTCGGTCAGGCTGCCGCCCTTGAATTGCTTGCCGATGTCCGAAACCTTGGGCTCCTCGGCCGGATCGACGCCGCGCAGCAGCACGCCGCGCACCACGTCGCCACGGGTCAGCATCGCCTGCGCGGCGACGTAGGGCGCGGCGCCGACAACCTCCTTGTTGCGCATCGCCTCGGCGGCGGTGCGGCGCCAGTCCGGCAGCGTGGACGGGCCGATGACTTCGATATGCGCCAGCACCGACAGCATGCGGTCGCGCACCTCCTTCTGGAAGCCGTTCATCACCGACAGCACGACGATCAGCGCGGCGACGCCGAGGGCGATGCCGAGCATCGAGATCATCGAGATGAAGGAGATGAAGGTATTGCGGCTGGCGCGTTTGCTGGCGCGGGTATAGCGCCAGCCGATCTGCCACTCGTAGGGAAAGTTCAAGACGGTTCCTGTGTTCGTTGCCAACGCGCGATGGGGGCCTGTCGGGCCGGATCGGTGGGACCGGCCCGGCCGCCATCGCGCCTCCGACGCGCGCGAATTCGGCCCAAGTTCGACCAATCGGGACGCGTCGGCCACCCGCGAGTTTACAATCTCGCCAACCATGACGACGCACCTGACCCTGATTGTGCCCTTTTCGGTCCCGCCCGGCGCGGATACCGAGGGCCTGGACGAGCCGAACGGCGTCGGCGGCGGCATTGCCGGCGCCCTGCTGCGGCAGTTGGAGTTGCCCGCGCTAGGAAAGTTGCTGACGCGCGCCGGCGCCAGTGCGCGCGAGCGCCACGGCGCCGGCTACGACCCGACCGCGCTGCGCTCGCTGCCGCATGAGCGCTGGCTGGCGGCGCGCGCCGGGCTGGACACCGCGCGCGTGCCCACCGCACCCTACATGCGGCTGGCCGACCATCAACAGGCCGGCGCCGACGCCGGCCGTGACGACCGGCGCTGGGTCTGCCTGCAGCCGGTCCATCTCCATGCCGCGCGCGATCATCTGGTGCTGATGGACCCCGCGCTGCTGACGCTCGAGCCGGCGGAGTCGGCGGCGCTGCGCGAGGCGATCGCCCCGCTGCTGAACGATTCGGGCATCGCGCTCGACGCGCCGCACCCCGAACGCTGGTATCTGCCGGAAGCCGTGTTCGGCCCGCTCGACGCCACGCCACCGCTGCGCGCCGCCGGCCGCAATATCGATGTCTGGATGCAGTCCGGCCCGCGCGAGCGCGACTGGCGGCGGCTGCAGAACGAGATCCAGATGACCTGGTTCGACCATCCGGTCAACCAGGCGCGCGAGGCCAACGGCGCGCTGCCCGTCAACTCGGTCTGGCTGCACGGCGGCGGCGCGCTGCAGGCGGTGCCGCGGCTCGCCGACACGGTGCTCGCCGACGATCCGCTGCTGCGCGGGCTGGCACTGGCAGGCGGCGCGGCATGCCGGCCCCTGCCGTCCGCGCTGAACGCGCTGGAGGCCGGCGACACGGCGATGGCGCTGCTCGATGCCTGCGCCTCGCCCTATATCGCCGAGGACTGGGGCAGCTGGATCGAGCGGCTGCATGCGCTCGAGGCCGACTGGTTCGCGCCGGCGCTGGCCGCGCTCGAGGAGGGCCGGCTGCAGGCGCTGACGCTGGTGCTCGGTGGCGACGACCATCACGCCGAATTCACCGTGCGCCGCGGCGACCTGCGCAAGTTCTGGCGCGGCATGGGCATGCGCGGCGACTGGCGCGCGCTGCTGTCCGATCTGGCCCTTGCCGCATGAGCGCGACCATGCCGACCCGGCTTCGTCCATCCTGCCGAATTCGTCCGTTCAGCCGCCGTCCCGGCCCCTGCTTCGCTGTCGTCGCTACCGTCGCCATCGCCGCCATCGCCGCCAACGCTGCTATCGTTCCGACCCCATGACCCGCATCGCGATCCGCCCCCACCAGCCCGACCACGCCAGCGCCCTCGCCGCGCTGGGCCTGCATCCGACGCTGGCGCGCATCCTGTCGGCGCGCGGCGTCACCCACGCGCGCGAGCTCGCCACCGATCTGCCGGAACTGGTGGCGCCGCAGGCGATGAAGGGCATCGACCGCGCCGCGGTCTATCTGGCCGATGCGATCGCCGCGCGCCGCCGGCTGCTGATCGTCGCCGATTACGACTGCGACGGCGCCACCGCCTGCGCGGTCGGCGTGCGCGGTTTGCGCATGCTCGGCGCGCAGGTCGACTACATCGTGCCGAACCGCTTCGAATACGGCTACGGCCTGACGCCGGAGATCGTCGCGCTGGCGGCGCAGCGCAATCCGGACGTGATCGTCACGGTCGACAACGGCATCGCGAGCGTCGATGGCGTGGCCGCGGCCAATGCGCGCGGCATCGACGTCGTGGTGACCGACCACCATCTGCCCGGCGACCAGCTGCCCGACGCCGCGGTGATCGTCAATCCGAACCAGCCGGGCTGCGGCTTTCCCAGCAAGAACCTGGCGGGCGTCGGCGTGATGTTCTACGTGCTGCTGGCGCTGCGCGCGGAACTGCGCCAGCGCGGCGTCTTCACGCCGGCCAATCAGCCGCGGCTCGACACGCTGCTCGACCTGGTCGCGCTCGGCACCGTGGCCGACGTGGTCAAGCTCGATACCAACAACCGCATCCTGGTGGCGCAGGGGCTCAAGCGCATGCGCGCGGGCCGCATGCATGCCGGCGTCGCCGCGCTGTTCCGCGCGGCCGGACGCGAGGCCAGCCGCGCCACCACCTTCGATCTGGGCTTCGGACTGGGGCCGCGGCTGAATGCCGCGGGCCGGCTCGCCGACATGTCGCTCGGCATCGAATGCCTGCTCAGCGACGACGCCGAGCGCGCCTGGGAGATCGCCCAGCAGCTCGATGCGATGAACCGCGAGCGGCGCGACATCGAGGCCGGCATGCAGCAGGAAGCGCTGCAGATCCTGGAACGTCCGCTCGACGGGCTCGACCCGTCGTCGCGCTTTACCGTCAGCGTGTTCAACGACACCTGGCATCAGGGCGTGATCGGCATCGTGGCGTCGCGGCTCAAGGAGAAATTCCATCGTCCGACCATCACCTTCGCGCCGGGCGACGAGGCCACCATCAAGGGCTCCGGCCGCTCGATTCCGGGCTTTCATCTGCGCGATGCGCTCGATCTCGTGTCCAAGCGCCATCCAGGCCTGCTGGTCAAGTTCGGCGGCCATGCGATGGCGGCCGGGCTGACGCTGCGCGCGGGCGATTTCGAGCGCTTCATGGACGCGTTCGAAGGCATCGGCCGCGAATGGCTGACCGACGATCACCTGGCCCGCGTGATCGAGACCGACGGCGAGATCGAGGACCACTGCTTCGATCCGGCCTTCGTCTCGCTGCTGGAGCAGCAGGTATGGGGCCAGGGTTTTCCGCCGCCGACCTTCTGCGGGGAATTCGACGTGCTGCGCCAGACCGTGCTCAAGGGCAAGCATCTGAAGCTGCAGCTGGGCCGCGGCAAGCGCCAGTTCGACGCGATCTGGTTCAACCACGCCGACACGCTGGGCGCCAGCGCGATGGTGGCCTACCGGCTGGACAACAACACCTTCAACGGCGTCACGCGCGTGCAGATGGTGATCGAGCACGCGCAGTAAGCGGAAAGTCTCCGGCGCCTTCGGCGGCCGGCGATGACGTCGCGCTTATCCGCGCGCCGGCAGCATCGTGGCCGGATCGACCGGCTTGCCGTTGCCGCGCACCTCGAAATGCAGCTCGCTCGCCGCGGCGCCCATGCGGCCGACCGCCTGCCCTGCCTGCACCTGCGCGCCTTCCTTGACCATCGGCTGATCGAGATTGCCGTAGACCGTCAGCCAGTCGTCGTTGTGCTTGACGATCACCAGCGTGCCATAGCCGCGCAGCGCGCCGACATGGATTGCCCAGCCCGACGCAGCCGCGCGCATCGTGCCGTTGGCCGGCACCGCGATGCGCAGGCCCTTGCTGGCCGGCGGCGCATAGCCCTGCGTGACGGTGCCGTCGGCGGGCCATTGCAGCGCGATGCGGCTGGCGGGCGGCCGGCTCGACTGCGCCGCGGCGCGCGGGGTGTCCTCGACCGCGGTGGGTCCGCTGGCCGAGGACGACGCGACCGCGGCACCGGCGGGCGGGCGCAAGCGGATCAGCTGGCCGACCTCGATGCGGTCGCCGCTTGGCAGGCCGTTCCAGCGCACCAGGTCGCGCACCGAGCGGCGATGGCGGCGCGCGATCGAATACAGCGTGTCGCCCGAGCGCACGCGGTAATAGCCGTCCGGCGCAGGGCCGCCCTCGCCGACCGTGCCGCAGCCGGCCAGCGTCGCCAGCATCGTCGCGGCCAGCGCGGCGATGGCGCGCCGGCGGCCGAGGGCGGGGACGGTCGGTGCGGTCGCGGTCGGAAGGGTCGAAGTGGCTGGCATCGTCATGGCTGCATCGGAATCGGGGCGCCCTGCCGCGACATGGCCCTGGCGGGCCGCGGCGGCGGACGGGAACGGCGGATGGAAACGAAAGCGCGCCAGCGATGTAACGGTTGGCGCACCCGCAACTGTAGACCATCGGTCGCGGCCACAGTTCGGCGCAACAGTGCGGCGCCAACGGACAAGGGCCGCGGCGCCGCGCCGGCAACGGTCGCGAAAGCCCCGCCGGCCGCGCGGCGCATTATCGGTCATCGCGCGGGGAATGCCGCCCCGTTCCGCTATAATTCACGGTTTTCAAAGCGCAAGAACACCATGGAAGCAGAACGCCTCAACGCCATCTCCGGCGCCATCTCCGATCTCCGTTCCCGGACGGAAGATCTACGGGGGTATCTTTGACTACGACGTCAAGGTAGGACGTCTGGCCGAAGTCAACGGCGAACTGGAAGACCCCGAGGTCTGGAACAACCCGAAGCGGGCCCAGGATCTCGGCAAGGAAAAGAAGATGCTCGAAGGCGTGGTCCAGGTACTGGGCAAGCTGACCGAGGATCTGGAAAGCGCGCAGGAGCTGTTCGAACTCGCGCGTGAAGAAGGCGACGACGACACGCTGGTGTCGATCGAAGAGGACGTCAAGGGCTTCGAGGCGGCGGTCGCCGACATGGAGTTCCGCCGCATGTTCTCCGGCCAGCTCGATCAGGCCAATGCCTTCATCGATATCCAGGCCGGCGCCGGCGGTACCGAGGCGTGCGACTGGGCGTCGATGCTGCTGCGCCAGTACCTGAAGTACTGCGAGCGCAAGGGTTTCAAGGCCGAGGTGCTGGAAGAATCCGAGGGCGACGTCGCCGGCATCAAGAGCGCCACGATCAAGGTCGAGGGCGAATACGCGTTCGGCTACCTGCGCACCGAGACCGGCGTGCACCGGCTGGTGCGCAAGTCGCCGTTCGACTCGTCGGGCGGCCGGCACACCTCGTTCTCGTCGGTGTTCGTCTATCCGGAGGTCGACGACTCGTTCGAGGTCGAGATCAATCCGGCGGACCTGCGCGTCGATACCTATCGCGCCTCGGGCGCGGGCGGCCAGCACATCAACAAGACCGATTCGGCCGTGCGGATCACGCATATTCCGACCGGCATCGTCGTGCAGTGCCAGAACGACCGCTCGCAGCACCGCAACCGCGCCGAGGCGATGTCGATGCTGAAGTCGCGCCTGTACGAGCACGAGATGCGCAAGCGCCAGGCCGAGGCCGACAAGCTCGAATCGACCAAGACCGATGTGGGCTGGGGCCATCAGATCCGCTCGTACGTGCTGGACCAGAGCCGCATCAAGGACCTGCGCACCAACGTCGAAATGTCCAACACGCAGAAGGTGCTGGACGGCGACCTGGACACCTTCATCGAAGCGAGCCTGAAACAGGGCCTGTAAGCGCAGCACCGAGCGTTGCAGCATCAGGAATCAGCAGGACCGGCGCGCACCGCGCCACCGATCCCGCGGCGCGGCCGTGCCGCGGGAACCGACCTCTCTCCGCCAGGGCGACATCCATGACCACAGCCGCAT
Organism: Cupriavidus gilardii; assembly: GCF_017598945.1. Classification (GTDB taxonomy): domain Bacteria; phylum Pseudomonadota; class Gammaproteobacteria; order Burkholderiales; family Burkholderiaceae; genus Cupriavidus; species Cupriavidus gilardii_E. The sequence goes on along the minus strand of NZ_JAGFTW010000010.1, from coordinate 83,451 downwards.
CGACTGACGCATCCCATCTGATCATCGTCACCGGCGCCTCGCGCGGCCTGGGCGCCGCGCTGGTGCGCGCGCTGATGGTGCCGGGCAACCGGCTGGTCTGCGTGGCGCGCAGCCGCAATGCGGAACTGGAGCAGGCGGCGCAGGCCAGCGGCGTGCCGATCGCCTGGCATCTGCAGGACCTGTCGAAACCCGCGCAGGCGGCAAGCTGGCTGGCGAGTGTGCTCGACAGCGTGGATGCCCCCGCCAGCGCGACGCTCGTGCTGAACGCCGGCGTGATCGAACCGATCGCGCCGATCGCCGAGCTGCAGGAGGCCACGCTGGTGCCGCACCTGATGACCAATCTGGTGTCCCCGATGACCCTGACCGCCGCCTTCCTGGCGCGCAGCGAGCGCTTCGGCTGCCCGCGCAAGGTGCTGGCGATTTCGTCCGGCGCCGCGCGCCGGCCGATCGAAGGCTGGAGCGCCTACTGCGCCGGCAAGGCCGGGCTCGACATGTTCGTGCGCTCGCTCAATGCCGAGTACGCGTCGGTGCCGGCCGAACGCGGCGTGCGCGCCGTGGCGCTGGCCCCGGGCGTGGTCGACACCGGCATGCAGGCCGCGATCCGCGAGGCCGACTTTGCCCAGGTCGAGCGCTTCCGCTCGCTGAAGGCCAACGCGCAGCTGACCAGCCCCGACGAGGCCGCCGCCCGCATCGCCGCCTATCTGCAGCGTCCGGACTTCGGCAGCACCGAACTCGACGATATCCGCAATACCTGACTTTCCCGCGCGGCCCTCGTGCCCCGCCCTTTGACGACATCATGACCGAACCCACCCGCGCGCCTGCCGAGCAGGCCCCCGCCGTCGACGAAAACAAGATCATTGCCGAGCGGCGCGAAAAGCTGCAGGCGCTGCGTCAGCAAGGCATCGCCTTTCCCAACGACTTCCGCCCGACCCATCAGGCCGCGAGCCTGCACGCGCAGTACGGCGAGGCCGACCAGGCGACGCTCGAAGCCAACCCGGTCGAGGTGGCCGTGGCCGGCCGCATGATGCTCAAGCGCGTGATGGGCAAGGCCAGCTTCGCCACGGTGCAGGACGGCAGCGGCCAGATCCAGTTCTACATCACGCGCGACAAGGTCGGCGAAGAGGTCTACGCCAACTTCAAGCACTGGGACCTGGGCGACATCGTCAGCGCCCGCGGCCTGCTGTTCCGCACCAACAAGGGCGAACTGTCGGTGCAGGTGCAGGAGCTGCGCCTGCTGTCGAAGTCGCTGCGGCCGCTGCCGGACAAGTTCCACGGCCTGTCGGACCAGGAGATGAAGTACCGCCAGCGCTATGTCGACCTGATCGTCTCGCCGGAGACGCGGGCGACCTTCCGCGCCCGCACCGAAGCGATCTCGTCGCTGCGCCGCCATATGGCCGAGGCCGGCTTCATGGAAGTGGAAACGCCGATGCTGCATCCGATTCCCGGCGGCGCCGCGGCCAAGCCCTTCATCACGCACCACAACGCGCTGGACATGCAGATGTTCCTGCGCATCGCGCCCGAGCTCTATCTGAAGCGGCTGATCGTCGGCGGCTTCGAGCGCGTGTTCGAGATCAACCGCAATTTCCGCAACGAAGGGGTCAGCCCGCGCCATAACCCCGAGTTCACGATGATGGAGTTCTACGCGGCCTATACCGATTACCGGTGGCTGATGGACTTCACCGAAGACCTGATCCGCAAGGCGGCGATCGACGCGCGCGGCAGCGCGACGCTGACGTATCAGGGACGCGAGCTGGATCTGGGCAAGCCCTTCCACCGGCTGACGATCACGCAGGCGATCCAGAAGTACGCGCCGCAATACACCGATGCGCAGCTGGCCGATGCCGACTTCCTGCGCACGGAGCTGAAGAAGTTCGGCGTCAATACCAGCGCGCCGCAGTTCCTCAATGCGGGACTGGGCACGCTGCAGCTGGTGCTGTTCGAGGAAACCGCCGAGAGCCAGCTGTGGGAGCCGACCTTCATCGTCGACTATCCGGTCGAGGTCTCGCCGCTGGCGCGGGCTTCCGATACGGTGCCGGGCATCACCGAGCGCTTCGAGCTGTTCATCACCGGCCGCGAGATCGCCAACGGCTTCTCGGAACTGAACGACGCCGAGGATCAGGCCGACCGGTTCCGCAAGCAGGTCGAGCAGAAGGATGCCGGCGACGAGGAGGCGATGTATTTCGACGCGGACTACATCCGCGCGCTGGAATACGGCATGCCCCCGACGGGCGGCTGCGGCATCGGCATCGACCGCCTGGTGATGCTGCTGACCGACAGCCCGAACATCCGCGACGTGATTCTGTTCCCGCACCTGCGGCGGGAAGACTGACGCCACGGCGAGCGGTCAAACAAAAAGCGCGCTTCAATGAAGCGCGCTTTTTTTATGTGGCCGCGAGGTGGGCACGGCCGGGGCAGGCGTGAACTTACTTGGCTTCCTCGATCCACGCGGCCTGGATCGCCTCGAGAATCTTCTCGCCCGAACGCTCGGGCAGGTCATCGAAACCATCGAGTTCCATCACCCAGCGGCGCAGGTCGGTGAAGCGCACGCCCAGCGGATCGACATCGGGGTACTTGTCGTACAGCGCGGCCGCGATGTCGTAGGTGTCGGTCCATTTCATCAGCGTTCTCCAGCTTCTTCTTCGTTCGCGGGCGGCCTCAGTGGCCTTCCTTGGCGTGATTGATCGTGTATTTGGGAATCTCGATGGTCAGGTCTTCGTCGGCGACGATGGCCTGGCAGGACAGCCGGGAATTGGGCTCCAGGCCCCAGGCCTTGTCGAGCAGGTCTTCCTCTTTCTCTTCGGCTTCGTTCAGCGAATCGAAGCCCTCGCGCACCACCACATGGCAGGTGGTGCAGGCGCACGACTTCTCGCAGGCGTGCTCGATCTCGATGTCATGTTCGAGCAGCACGTCGCAGATGCTGGTGCCCTTCTTCGCTTCGATGACGGCGCCTTCGGGGCAGTATTCGGCGTGGGGCAATACGACAATCTGTGGCATAGGGGGTCCTGAATGGGGGTGGCGGACTTGCGGGTTTCTGCAGCGGATGTCTTCAGCCGAGTTCCTGCACCTTGCGGCCGGCCAGCGCCTGCTTGATCGAACGGTCCATGCGCCGGGCGGCGAATTCGTCGGTGCCGCGCGACAGCGTTTCGATCGCCGCCTTGATGGCCAGATGGTCGTCGGCGGCGGCGGTGTCGCGCACGCGGGTCATCAGCGCCTCGATCTCGGCGCGCTCGTCGTCCGACAGCAGATCGCCGTCGGCCTGCAGCGCGCTGCGGGTTGCTTCGAGCAGCCGCTCGGCCTCGACACGCTCCTCGGCCAGCGCGCGGCTCTTCATGTCGTGCTCGGCCTCGCGGAAGCTGTCCTGCAGCATCCGCGCGATATCGTCGTCGGCGAGCCCGTACGACGGCTTGACCGTGATCGCGGCTTCGACGCCGGAATGCAGCTCGCGCGCGGAGACCGACAGCAGGCCGTCCGCATCGACCTGATAGGTCACGCGGATGCGCGCGGCGCCGGCCACCATCGGCGGAATGCCGCGCAGCTCGAAGCGCGCCAGCGAGCGGCAGTCGCTGGCCAGCTCGCGCTCGCCCTGCAGCACGTGGATTGCCATCGCGGTCTGGCCATCCTTGAAGGTGGTGAACTCTTGCGCGCGTGCGACCGGAATCGTGCTGTTGCGGGGGATGATCTTTTCGACCAGGCCGCCCATCGTTTCCACGCCCAACGACAGCGGAATCACGTCGAGCAGCAGCCAGTCGTCGCCGGGGGCATGGTTGCCGGCCAGCAGATTGGCCTGCATTGCCGCGCCCAGCGCGACCACCTTGTCCGGATCGAGATTGGTCAGCGGCGGCTGGCCGAAGAAATCGCCGACCGCCTTGCGGATCGACGGCATGCGGGTGGCGCCGCCGACCAGCACCACGCCCTTGACCTCGGCCGGCGTCACGCCCGCGTCGCGCAGCGCCTTGCGTACCGGCGCCAGCGTCTTCTGCACCAGATGCGCGGTCATCTCGCGGAACTGCTCGGCCGTCAACGGCAGATGAACGATTTCGCCGGTGCCCAGCACCGCGTCGATCACCGTGCTGTCGGCTTCCGACAGCGCTTCCTTGGCGGCGCGCGCGCGCACCATCAGCAGCCGGGTGTCCTCGGCCGACAGCGGCTGCAGGCCGGCCTGCTCGACGATCCAGCAGACCAGGCGCTGGTCGAAATCGTCGCCGCCCAGCGCGGAATCGCCGCCGGTGGCCATCACTTCGAAGACGCCCTTGGTCAGCTTCAGCACCGAGATGTCGAAGGTGCCGCCGCCCAGATCGTAGACCGCGTAGATGCCCTCGGAGGCGTTGTCGAGCCCGTAGGCGATCGCCGCCGCGGTCGGCTCGTTCAGCAGGCGCAGCACTTCCAGGCCGGCCAGCCGCGCGGCATCCTTGGTGGCCTGGCGCTGCGCGTCGTCGAAATAGGCCGGCACGGTGATCACCGCGCCGACCAGGTCGTCGCCCAGCGCATCCTCGGCGCGCTGGCGCAGCGTGGCCAGAATCTCCGCGGACACCTCGACCGGGCTCTTGATGCCCGCCACGGTCTTGATCTGCAGCATGCCTGGCGCGTCGACGAAGTCGTAAGGGCTGTGCTCGATATGGGCGACGTCATGCAGGCCGCGGCCCATGAAGCGCTTGACCGAAACGATGGTGTTCTTGGGGTCGCGCACCGCCTCTTCCTGGGCGCGATAGCCGATCTGCGCGGTCTTGTTCGGCAGATAGCGCACCACCGACGGCAGCAGCGTGCGGCCGCTCTCGTCGGCCAGCACCTCGGGAATGCTGTTGCGAACGGCCGCCACCAGCGAGTTGGTGGTGCCGAGGTCGATACCGACCGCAAGCCGTCGCTGGTGGGGCGCCGGCGACATGCCGGGTTCGGAAATCTGAAGCAGTGCCATGGTCAATGTTCTGTTGTCGGGTGGGCGGGGCGATCGTCGCACCATGGTCGCACCATCGTCGCACGTTCGTCGCGCGATGGTCGCGCAGGGTCGCAAGACGCGCCGCCGGAACACCCGCTTTGCCGGGGCGCCATTGTGTCATGGCCCCCGCGATGGTGCCCGCCGCGCTAGCTTTCGAGGCGGTCGATCGCCTCGCTGGCGTCGTGCTCGATCTTCTCGACGAACATCAGCTGGCGCGCCGCGGCCGCCGCGGCCTCGTCGTCGCCGGCATCGAGCAGGTCGCCGAGTGCGGCCTGGCGTTCGCGCCTTTCCTGCCGCAGCGATTGCAGCAGCGCGTCCAGCGCCGCGGCATCGCGCTGCTGTACCGCGTCCTGCAGCGCCTCGCGCCATTCCATCTGCTGCATCAGGAAGGCCGGCGCCATCGCCGTATTGTTCTCGGCCTGGATATCGATGCCGCGCAGCGACAGCAGATAGATCGCGCGCTTGAGCGGCTGGCGCAAGGTCCGATACGCCTCGTTGGCATGCGCGGCCCATTGCATCGCGACGCGGCGCTCGGCGTCGCCGGCATGGGCGAAGCGATCGGGATGCGCCTGCGATTGCACCGTGCGGTAGGCGGCGTCGAGCGCGGCCTCGTCGACGGCGAAGCGGGCCGGCAGCCCGAACAGCGCGAAGTAATCGTCTTTCAAGGTAGTCCTGCTGGAAGGCTGTGGCGAAGAAGGCGGCGGCGCTGCGATGCGTCGCCGCCCTGCCCGGCTCTCTCCCGTCGTCGGGAGAGCAAAACGCTCAGGCCGCCGGCCTTACACGCGGAACGATTCGCCGCACCCGCATTCGTCCTTGACGTTCGGGTTGTTGAAGCGGAAGCCTTCGTTCAACCCCTCGCGGGCGAAGTCGAGCTCGGTGCCGTCGATATAGGGCAGGCTCTTGGGATCGACCACCACCTTGACGCCGTGCGACTCGAACACCTGGTCTTCCGGATGCAGCTCGTCGACATACTCGAGCTTGTACGCCAGGCCGGAACAGCCGGTCGTCTTGACGCCGAGCCGCAGGCCGATGCCCTTGCCCCGGCGGTCCAGATAGCGCGAAACGTGCTTCGCGGCTTTTTCGGTCAATGTGATCATCGCTACCACTTCCCTTCGATCGCTCAGGCGGCCTGTTGCGTCTGGGCGCCTGCGTGCTTCTTCTTGTAGTCCTCGACCGCGGCCTTGATCGCGTCCTCGGCCAGGATCGAGCAGTGGATCTTCACCGGCGGCAGCGCCAGTTCCTCGGCGATCTGGGTGTTCTTGATCTCCAGCGCCTGGTCGACGGTCTTGCCCTTGACCCATTCGGTCACCAGCGACGACGAGGCGATCGCCGAGCCGCAACCGTAGGTCTTGAACTTGGCGTCCTCGATCACGCCTTGCTCGTTGACCTTGATCTGCAGCTTCATCACGTCGCCGCAGGCCGGCGCACCCACCATGCCGGTGCCGACGGCCTCGTCGTTCTTGTCGAACGAACCGACATTGCGGGGGTTTTCGTAGTGGTCGAGTACCTTGTTGGAGTAGGACATGTTGGCTACCTCTGTGACGTATCTTTTATGGGGTCGGATGGTCAGCGTTCAGTGCGCCGCCCATTGAATCGAATTCAGGTCCACGCCGTCCTTGTACATCTCCCACAGCGGGGACAGGTCGCGCAGCTTGCCGATCTTGCTCTTCAACAGTTCGACCGTGTAATCGATCTCCTGTTCGGTGGTGAAGCGACCGACGGTGAAGCGGATCGAGCTGTGGGCCAGCTCGTCGTTGCGGCCCAGCGCGCGCAGCACGTAGGACGGCTCCAGCGAGGCCGAGGTGCAGGCCGAGCCCGACGACACCGCGACATCCTTGATCGCCATGATCAGCGACTCGCCTTCGACGAAGTTGAAGCTGACGTTCAGGTTGTGCGGCACGCGGCGCTCGAAATCGCCGTTCAGATAGACCTCTTCCATGCCCGACAGGCCGTTCCACAGCCGGTCGCGCAGCATGCGGATGCGCTCGTTCTCGGTCGCCATTTCCTCGCGGGCGATGCGGAAGGCTTCACCCATGCCGACGATCTGGTGCGTGGCCAGCGTGCCCGAGCGCATGCCGCGCTCGTGGCCGCCGCCGTGCATCTGCGCCTCGATGCGCACGCGCGGCTTGCGGCGGACGTACAGCGCGCCGATGCCCTTCGGGCCATAGGTCTTGTGGGCCGAGAACGACATCAGGTCGACCTTCAGCTTCGACAGATCGATCTCGACCTTGCCGGTGGCCTGGGCGGCGTCGCAATGGAAGATGATGCCCTTCTCGCGGCAGATCTCGCCGATCTGCTCGATGTCCTGGATCACGCCGATCTCGTTGTTGACCAGCATCACCGAAACCAGGATGGTGTCGGGGCGCAGCGCCTGCTTGAACACCTCGATGTCGATCAGGCCGTTTTCCTGCACGTCCAGGTAGGTCACCTCGAAACCCTGGCGCTCCAGTTCGCGCGTGGTGTCGAGTACCGCCTTGTGCTCGGTCTTGACCGTGATGATGTGCTTGCCCTTGCCCGAATAGAAATTGGCCGCGCCCTTGATCGCCAGGTTGTCGGACTCGGTCGCGCCCGAGGTCCAGACGATCTCCCGCGGGTCGGCGCCGACCAGCGCGGCGACCTGCTCGCGCGCTTCCTCGACGGCCTTCTCGGCTTGCCAGCCGTAGGCGTGGCTGCGCGAGGCGGGATTGCCGAACTGCTCGCGCAGATACGGAATCATCTTGTCCGCCACGCGCGGGTCCACCGGCGTGGTGGCCGAATAATCCATGTAGATCGGGAAATGTGGGGTGCTCATCGTTGTCACTGCCTTGTTTTGACTGCCGGGTGGGACACTGTACGTCGCCTCGCTGCTGTCCCGTTCAGGACTGCGCCAGGCTGAAAACCGAATTCACCATCTTGGGCCGGGCGGGCTTGTCCGCCTTTTCCGCCGCGCCGGCTTGCGGCCGGGCCGCCGGTGCCGGCTGGCGGGCGCTGCCGTCTTCGCGCATGTCGCGCAGCACGCCGGGCTGGCGGGCGCGCTGCTGGTCGACCAGATCCTTCAGCGAGACCGAGTCCAGATACTCGACCATCTTCTGATTCAGCGTTGCCCACAGCTCGTGGGTCATGCAGCGGCCGGTATTCTCGTCGCCATTGCAATTGCCCTTGCCGCCGCACTGGGTGGCATCGAGCGGTTCGTCCACGGCGATGATGATGTCGGCCACCGTCACGTCCTCGGACTTGCGCGCCAGGCTGTAGCCGCCGCCCGGGCCGCGCACGCTCTCGACGATCTGGTGCCGGCGCAACTTGGCGAACAGCTGTTCCAGGTAGGACAGCGAGATCTTCTGGCGCTGGCTGATGCCGGCCAGCGTCACCGGACCCTGGTCCTGGCGCATGGCCAGGTCGATCATGGCGGTCACCGCGAAGCGGCCTTTGGTCGTCAATCTCATGATTGCGGGGGTAATACCTGATGAATTTCGTCAAGTATAAATTTCCCGACTAAATCAGTCAACTACCCCATGTCACTTCGACGCCAGATAGGGCAGTGCCGCCGGCGCCATCCGGCGGCGGCCTAGGCCTCGCTGGGCCCGGCAGCCGCCGGCGCCTGGCGCGGCGGCACGATCAGCGACAGCGGATGACGCAGGATGCGCGCCCGCACCGCGGCACTCAGCGCCCGGCGGTCGACCCGGCGCAGATTGCGCGAGCGCAGCGCCATATGGAAGGCCAGCGCGAAGCTGACGGCGACGTTCAGCAGCCCCATCAGCGCGATGCCGGCCACCGCCAGCCACAACGCCGGCATCCGCAGCGCATCGACGCCCAGCACGCCGATCGCGGTGCCGACCGACCCCGTCGACAGCGTCACGTGGCGCACCTCCATATGCGGACCGAAGAAGCTCAGGATCTCGGGCCCCAGGCCAAGCAGGAAGCCGAGCGAGACATTGCCCGCGATGCCGGACAGATTCCGCTTCCAGAAATCGGCGACGCGCATCGCCCCGCGCTCGCCCAGCACGTAGCGCAGCCGGCGGTGGTAGGCCAGCACGTCGTGCATCCGGTGCAGCGCGAACCAGTTGTCGGCCCAGCCGGCGATCAGGCTCGACACCCACAGCAGCACGCCGGTGAAGATCGCGTACAGCGGCGTCGGCCCAAGGATCGAGAACGACTCGATGGTGGCGATCGCCTTGTCCGGGGTGATCAGGTTGACCGACAGCAGCTTGCCGGCCAGCCACTGGATCGCCAGCGCCACCGGAAAGACCACCGCCAGATTGCCGACGATGGCCGCCGCGTTCGAGCGGATCATCGCGATGGTGTCCTCGACGAAGGCCTCCCTGCCCTCCGGCCGCCCCACCGCGTCGAGCCGGTGCGCCAGCGCCGGGCCCGTCATGGCCGGCTGCTTGGTGGCCAACGTGAAGTGAGCGAAGTGGATCGCCAGGAAGCTCCCTGCATAGTTCAGCGAGGCCAGCAGCCCTTCGATGAACTTGTCCAGATGCAGGCCGTAGATCAGGAACTTCAGATAGACGGTGGCCACGGTGATCAGGCCGCCGCCGGCGGCCGCGCGCACCAGCTCGCGGTATTCCTTGCGATCGCGCGTGATGTAGTGCTCGCCGGTCTCGGCGGAACGCTCGACCACCTTGCGCGCCAGCTGCGAGAAGGACTCGGCCGCCAGATGCTTGACGCTGCGGCGCGCCTGCGTCGTGCGGATCAGCTCGCCGGCCAGCTGCGCCACCTTGCCGCGGCGGGCAGGATCGACCCACGCGTCGAGCAGCATGTCGATGCGGGCGAGCCGCACCTTCATTCGCTCGATCTGGAACACGACTTCGACCGAGACGCCGTTCTCCTCCAGATCCGCGTAGACATGGCGGGCGGCGTCGTGGCAGCCGTCGAGCAGCGCGCGGCAGTAGTTCAGCCGGTGCAGGAAGACATCGCTGTCGTGCGCGAGCCCCTCCTCGCACAGCGCGGCGACGGCCGGGCCGAGGCGGAAGAACGGCGTGTCGTCGACCCGGCCCGGCAGGCGCGCGCGGATCGACTGACTCAGGCCGGTGGCGCGGACCTGGCTGGCCAGCACCTGGATGCTGCTCGCCAGCGTACGCGCGAAATCGTCCCGGTAGCGCGCGTGCAGCGCCTGGCCCGCCGCCGACGCGGCGTGGGTGGCAAGCTCGTTGTCGACGGGGCGGCCGCCATCGCCGCCATCGCTGCCATCGCCGCCGCCTTCGCGACCCGGTTCGCCGCCCTCCTGCGGCGCGAACATCAGCAGCGCGCCGAGGCGATCGAGCAGCTCGCCATCGAGCGCGGCGACCCAGTCGGCATCGTGCTCGCCGACGAACAGCAGCGCGAACAGATCGGCCATATCGCCGCGATTGGGCGGCGGCGACAGGAAGCGCGCCTGCAGGCGGTCCATCATCTCGCCCCAGAAACCCGGGTGCGAAGCGACGCCGGTGTCGCAGAACAGGCCGGTGGGGTCGTTGTCGCGCACGATCGACCGAACCGTGCCGGCAAAGCGCGCGGCCAGCTCCGGATTGCGTTCGAGCACCTGCAGCAGATAGCGCAGCCTGACATGCTCGCGCCAGGTGGTGTCCTGACCGGCCAGTTCGGCCGCATCCGAGGCCGGCAGACCGTCACGGCGCAGCCAGTAGCCCAGCTCGATCAGCCAGCCGTTGCGCTCGGCCAGCGTGCCTTCCGGATTGGCGGCGGCCAGGATGGCGTCCAGTTGCAGGCTGGCATTGCGCGACTCGCGCCATTTGCGAAGCAGGGATCGAAACATCGGGAAAGAAGAGAAAGGCTGGCGCGAATCAGGCGGGACGCAGGCGGGTGGACAAGCAGGCGGACGGGCCGCGGAGCGGCCCCGCGGTCATTGCCGCTCGCGCAGCATCGTGACGATGCCGTCGCAGGCGTCCTCGACGTAATCGAGCACGCGCTCGAAGCCGTCGCCTTCGCCGTAGTAGGGATCGGGCACTTCGTCGGCGTCGTGCCGGGTGGCGAAGTGCATCAGCAGCTTCACCTTGTGGCGATGCTCCGGCGGGCACAGCGCCTGCAGGCGCGCGAGGTTGTCGCGGTCCATCGCCAGGACCAGATCGAAGCGGGCGAAGTCCTCGACCGCAGCCAGCCGGGCCCGCTGCCCGGCCAGATCGTAGCCGCGCGCCAGCGCATGCTGCTGGGCCCGGCGGTCTGGCGCATGGCCGAGATGGTAGCTGTGGGTACCGGCCGAATCGACCTCGACCGCATCGGCCAGGCCCGCCTGCGCGAGCTTGGCGCGCAGCACGCCTTCCGCGGTCGGCGAGCGGCAAATATTACCCATGCAACACATCAAGATGGCAAAGCGTTTCATCGTTCGGATCGTGCGGGTCGATGCGTGGCCCCGGCCTGCTGGCCCGAGGTCGACATCGGTTTCGGCATCAAAAGGGAGCCGATTTTAACTCTGTGCGCGCCGCCAACACCGCCGCTCCGGGCTCAGGCCGGCAGTGCCCCGCCCTCGCCCGCCGCGCCGAACACCTGCTGCTTGAGCTTGCCGAGCTGGTCGCGGACCTGCGCGGCCTGCTCGAACTCCAGGTTCTTCGCATGGTCGAGCATCTTCTTCTCGAGCCGCTTGATCTCCTTGGCGACCTGCTTCTCGCTCATGTCCTCGTAGCGCGCGCGCTCCTCGGCGGCCATCAGTTCGGCCTTGACCTCGTTCGGATCGTAGACGCCGTCGATGATGTCCTTGATCCGTTTGACCACGCCGCGCGGCGTGATGCCATTGGCGGTGTTGAAGGCGATCTGCTTGGCGCGGCGGCGTTCGGTCTCGTCGATCGCCTTGCGCATCGAATCGGTGATGCGGTCCGCGTACAGGATCGCGGTGCCGTTGACGTTGCGCGCGGCGCGGCCGATGGTCTGGATCAGCGAGCGCTCGGCGCGCAGGAAGCCTTCCTTGTCCGCATCGAGGATCGCCACCAGCGACACCTCGGGAATATCGAGGCCCTCGCGCAGCAGGTTGATGCCGACCAGCACGTCGAAGGCGCCAAGGCGCAGGTCGCGGATGATCTCGACCCGCTCGACGGTATCGATGTCCGAATGCAGGTAGCGGACCTTGATGCCGTTCTCGGACAGGAATTCGGTCAGCTGCTCGGCCATCCGCTTGGTCAGCGTGGTGACCAGCACGCGTTCGCCCGCCTGGATCCGCAGATGGATCTCCGATAGCAGATCGTCGACCTGCGAGACGGCAGGACGCACGGTGATGATCGGATCGACCAGGCCGGTGGGCCGCACCACCTGCTCGACCACCTGGCCGGCATGATTGCGCTCGTAGTCCGCGGGCGTGGCGGTGACGAACACCGCCTGGCGCATCTTGCGCTCGAACTCCTCGAACTTCAGCGGGCGGTTGTCCATCGCCGACGGCAGCCGGAAGCCGTATTCGACCAGCGTGGTCTTGCGCGAGCGGTCGCCGTTGTACATCGCATTGAGCTGGCCGATCAGCACGTGCGATTCGTCCAGGAACATCAGCGCGTCGGGCGGCAGATAGTCGACCAGCGTCGGCGGCGGGTCGCCGGGCCGCGCGCCAGACAGATGGCGCGAATAGTTTTCGATGCCCTTGCAGAAGCCCAGCTCGGCGAGCATTTCGAGGTCGAAACGCGTGCGCTGCTCCAGCCGCTGCGCCTCGACCAGCTTGTTTTCCTTGTAGAAGAAATCGAGCCGCTCGCGCAGCTCCGCCTTGATCGCCTCGATCGCGCGCAGCACGGTCTCGCGCGGCGTCACGTAATGGCTCGACGGATAGACCGTGAAGCGCGGAATCTTCTGCCGCACCTTGCCGGTCAGCGGATCGAAATACTGCAGCGATTCGATCTCGTCGTCGAACAGCTCGACCCGAACCGCCACCTCGGCGTGTTCCGCCGGGAAGATGTCGACGGTGTCGCCGCGCACGCGGAAGGTGCCGCGCTGGAAGTCGGTGTCGTTGCGGGTGTACTGCATCGCGATCAGCCGCCCGATCACGTCGCGCTGGCTGATGCGGTCGCCGGCCCGCAGAGTCAGAATCATCTGATGGTATTCATTCGGGTTGCCGATACCATAGATCGCTGACACCGTGGCCACGATGATCGTGTCGCGGCGCTCCAGCAGGCTCTTGGTCGCCGACAGCCGCATCTGCTCGATATGCTCGTTGATCGACGAGTCCTTCTCGATGAACAGATCGCGCTGCGGCACGTAGGCTTCCGGCTGGTAGTAGTCGTAGTAGCTGACGAAGTACTCGACGGCATTGCGCGGGAAGAACTCGCGGAACTCTGAATACAGCTGGGCGGCCAGCGTCTTGTTCGGGGCAAAGACGATCGCCGGCCGGCCCATCCGGGCGATCACATTGGCCATCGTGAAGGTCTTGCCGGAGCCGGTCACGCCGAGCAGGGTCTGGTAGGACAGGCCGTCCTCGATGCCTTCGACCAGCTGGCGGATCGCCTCGGGCTGGTCGCCGGCCGGCGGATAAGGCTGATACAGCTGAAAGGGCGAGCCGGGGAAAGTGACGAATTTGTCCTCGTCCAGGGTGTGCGCGGCATCCGCGAGAGGCACGGCGAGATTCGACATAGACAGGCAGAAAACCTTTGGAATACGGGCGGATACGCTAGAATCTCGGGGTTGCGCGGTCCGTTTCAAGGCGGACCCGCCGCACGCCCCCAGCGCAGTCCGAGCATTCTACGCCTTCCCGTTTTGTTACATAGCTGACCACGAGAATCCCAAATGAGTTTGTTTTCTGCCGTCGAGATGGCCCCGCGCGACCCCATCCTGGGCCTGAATGAAGCGTTCAACGCCGACACCCGTGCCAACAAGGTCAATCTGGGCGTGGGCGTGTACTTCACCGACGAAGGGAAGATTCCGCTGCTGCGCGCGGTGCAGGAAGCCGAAAAGGCCCGCCTGACGACGGCCACACCGCGCGGCTATCTGCCGATCGAGGGCATCGCGGCCTACGACCAGGCGGTGCAGACGCTGCTGTTCGGCAAGAACTCGCCGCTGATCACCGAAGGCCGTGTCGTGACGGCTCAGGCACTTGGCGGCACCGGTGCACTGAAGATCGGCGCCGATTTCCTCAAGCGCCTGTATCCGGACGCCAAGGTCGCCATCAGCGATCCGAGCTGGGAGAACCACCGCGCGCTGTTCGAAGCGGCCGGCTTCCCCGTGGTCAACTATGCCTATTACGACGCCGCCAGCCACGGCCTGAATTTCGCGGGCATGGTGGAATCGCTGAAGTCGTATCCGGCCAACACCATCGTGGTGCTGCACGCCTGCTGCCACAATCCGACCGGCGTCGATCTGTCGCCCGAGCAATGGCAACAGGTGGTCGGCCTGATCAAGGAACGGAACCTGATCCCCTTCCTGGACATGGCCTATCAGGGCTTCGCCGAGGGCATCGACCAGGACGGCGCAGCCGTGCGTCTGTTCGCCGAGTCGGGCCTGCCCTTCTTCGTTTCGAGCTCGTTCTCGAAGAGCTTCTCGCTGTACGGCGAACGTGTCGGCGCACTGTCGATCGTCACCACCAGCAAGGACGAGGCCCAGCGCGTGATGTCGCAGGTCAAGCGCGTGATCCGCACCAACTACTCGAACCCGCCGACGCACGGCGGTACCGTGGTCGCCACCGTGCTGAACAGCCCCGAACTGCGTGCCATGTGGGAAGACGAGCTGGCCGAAATGCGCGACCGCATCAAGCAGATGCGCCACGCGCTGGTCGACAAGTTGGCCGCCAAGGGCGTCGGGCGTGACTTCTCGTTCGTCAAGGCGCAGCGCGGCATGTTCTCGTACTCGGGCCTGACCACCGAGCAGGTCGAGCGCCTGAAGTCGGAGCACGGCATTTACGCGGTCGGCACCGGCCGCATCTGCGTGGCGGCGCTCAATAGCCGCAATATCGACGCCGTGGTCGACGCCATCGCGGCTGTGCTGTAAGCGCAAGCATCCGGACGTATCCCGACGCCAGCGGGCCCATCGACGATGGGCCCGCGTCGTTTCCGACGGCCATTCCGGCCGCTTGACCCGCCGGTCGCCGGATTCCCGGTGATGCGCGAACTGCGACGCGCCCTTTGTGCAGCGCACTGCACCCATACCGCTCAGTCTGTCGGTGTAGTCCAACACCGCGCCAGAATTACAGCCATTGTCCTATTGAGTTCCACTCACGCCGGCATACCTTTAGGTATATGCTGCGTTGCAAGATTGTGCGTACGGTCGTTCGCAAAACGAGCGGGTTGAGCGCATAATCCGCCACAGCAGAAAACCCGATATCGAAAGGCAGGTGTTCGGCAATGCTTTACCAACTGCATGAATTTCAGCGCTCGATCCTGAACCCGCTAACCGCGTGGGCCCAGGCGACGGCCAAGACGTTTACCAACCCCTTGAGCCCGCTGTCGCTGGTGCCAGGGGCCACCCGGCTGGCCGCGGGCTATGAGCTGCTGTACCGGCTCGGCAAGGAATACGAGAAGCCCGCCTTCGACATCAAGTCCGTCCGCTCCAACGGCCGCGATATTCCGATCGTCGAACAGACGATCATGGAAAAGCCGTTCTGCAAGCTGATCCGCTTCAAGCGCTACGCCGACGATTCCGAGACCATCAAGCTGCTGAAGGACGAACCGTCGGTGCTGGTCTGCGCGCCGCTGTCCGGCCACCACGCGACGCTGCTGCGCGACACGGTGCGCACGCTGCTGCAGGACCACAAGGTCTATGTGACCGACTGGGTCGACGCGCGCATGGTACCGGTCGAGGACGGTCCCTTCCATCTGGCCGACTACATCCGCTACATCCAGGAATTCATCCGCCATCTCGGCGCCGAGAATCTGCACGTCGTTTCGGTCTGCCAGCCCACGGTGCCCGTGCTGGCCGCGATCTCGCTGATGGCCTCGGCCGGCGAGAAGACGCCCCGGACGATGACGATGATGGGCGGCCCGATCGACGCGCGCAAAAGCCCGACCGCGGTCAACTCGCTGGCGACCAACAAGTCGTACGAGTGGTTCGAGAACAACGTCATCTACACGGTGCCGGCCAACTATCCCGGCCATGGCCGCCGCGTCTACCCGGGCTTCCTGCAGCATGCCGGCTTTGTCGCGATGAACCCGGACCGCCATCTGTCCTCGCATTACGACTACTACCTGAGCCTGATCGAGGGCGATGCCGACGACGCCGAGGCGCACGTGCGCTTCTACGACGAGTACAACGCCGTGCTCGACATGGCCGCCGAGTACTACCTGGACACCATCCGCGAAGTCTTCCAGGAGTTCCGCCTCGCCAATGGCACCTGGGAGATCCAGGGCGAGCCGGTGCGGCCGCAGGACATCAAGCACACCGCGCTGATGACGATCGAGGGCGAGCTCGACGACATCTCGGGCGCGGGCCAGACCGCCGCCGCGCACGACCTTTGCTCTGGCATTCCGAAGACCCGCAAGCAGCATCTGACCGCGCCCAAGTGCGGGCACTACGGCATCTTCTCCGGCCGGCGCTGGCGCGAGACGATCTATCCGGAACTGCGCGACTTCATCCGCAAATATCGCTGAGCCGCGGCTCGCCCACGGCGAAGCGCCAATGACAAACGGGACCGCATCGCGGTCCCGTTTTGTTTTCCGGTCGGCCTGCTCTAGCGCCGCGCCAGATACGCCAGCAGCATGTCGGTGTGCAGCTGCGCGAAACGTTCGTGCTCGTCCTGCGAGGCCACGTCGCGGCCGATCACCGCGCTGATCGTGTAGCGATTCGACAGTACGTAGTAGCCCAGCGCCGAGATCGTCAGATAGAGCTGCGGCACATCGACGCCTTCCCGAAACACGCCCTGCCGCTGGCCGCGGCGCACGATCTCGGCCAGCACGTCGACCACCGGGTTGACCAGATCATGCAGCTGCGCGGACTTCTTCAGGTGCCGCGCCTCGTGCAGGTTCTCGCTGTTGACCAGACGAATGAATTCCGGATGCTGGTAGTACCAGTCCCAGACGAAACGGGCCAGCTTGCGGACCGCGGCGACCGGGTCCTCGTCGCCGATCTGCAGGCGCTCCTCGGCCGCGCGAAACTGCGCATACTGCCGTTCGAGCACCGCCAGAAACAGCCCTTCCTTGCTCCCGTAGTAGTAATACAGCATGCGCTCGTTGGTCTCGGCGCGGCGGGCGATCTGGTCGACGCGCGCGCCGGCCAGGCCGCCCTTGGCGAACTCCTCGGTGGCCGCATCCATGATGCGACGACGGGTTCCTTCGGGATCGCGTTTCGTCTTGGTGGCGTTCGACATGCGTGGTCGGGGTCGATTTTGTGGGTTATGGCATGGCGCAAGTGCGCCACTGGCGCGTGCCAGCCGGGTTCATCAACGCTGCGCCCTGACAAAGCGCGCATCTTCGTGGTTTCTGCGGCGCGGCGAAATCGGGGATAATCCTTGCCGCGTCAGCCGCACCGTACGGCTGCACCTTGTGTTACCCCGCATCGTTTTCCTGCTTTCGTGACCGCTTCCGCCGCCGATACCGCTTCCGCTTCCCCCGCCGATGCCCGCCTGGCCGCCGGTTTGGCCGACCATTCGGACGCCCGTGCCGACCGCCTCGAAGCCCTGCTGCCCCAGACGCAATGCACCAAGTGCGGCTTTCAGGGATGCCGCCCTTATGCCGAGGCCATGGCGCGTGGTGAAGCGGATTGCAACCGCTGTCCGCCCGGGGGCGCCGAAGGCATCCGGCGCCTGGCGGCCGAACTCGGGGTCGCGCCGTTGCCGCTCGATCCGACGCACGGCACCGAACAGCCGCGCGCGGTGGCGCGCATCGACGAGACGCTGTGCATCGGCTGCACGCTGTGCATTCAGGCCTGCCCGGTCGACGCGATCGTCGGCGCCGCCAAGCAGATGCACACGGTGCTGCCGGACTGGTGCACCGGCTGCGACCTGTGCGTGGCGCCCTGCCCGGTCGACTGCATCGCGATGATTCCGGTCACCGGCGAGCGCACCGGCTGGGACGCCTGGTCGCAGCCGCAGGCCGATCAGGCCCGGTCCCGCTATCTGTCGCGCAAGCAGCGGCTGGTGCGCGAGCGCGAGGAAAACGAAGCGCGTCTTGCCGCCAAGGCCGCCGCGAAGCTCGAAGCGCTGCGCCAGGAAGCCGCCTCGTGCGAGGCTGAACGCCAGGCGCAGGAACGCAAGAAGGCCATCATCCAGGCGGCCATCGAACGCGCGCGCCTGAAGCGGCAAGCTGCCCAGCCGCTCAACGCAGGAGCGGCCGATCCGGTTGACCGCCCCGACGCCGCGCCGGCTGCCACCGCGCCCGATCACCCTGCCCCCTCCGACACCAAGCGACCACAATGAACGCCGCCAAGTGCCGCGCGCTGTTTGAAACGCTCCGAGAAACCAACCCGTCGCCCACCACCGAACTCGAGTACAGCTCGCCGTTCGAACTGCTGATCGCCGTGCTGCTGTCGGCGCAGGCCACCGATGTCGGCGTCAACAAGGCCACCCGCAAGCTGTTCGCGGTCGCCAACACGCCGCAGAAGATCCTGGCGCTGGGCGAGTCCGGCCTGATCGAATACATCAAGACCATCGGCCTGTACAAGACCAAGGCGAAGCATGTGATGGAGACCTGCCGCATCCTGGCCGAGCGTTACAACGGCAAGGTGCCGGCCGATCGCGAAGCGCTGGAAGGGCTGCCGGGCGTCGGCCGCAAGACCGCCAACGTGGTGCTGAACACCGCCTTCGGCCATCCGACCGTCGCGGTCGACACGCACATCTTCCGCGTCAGCAACCGCACCGGACTCGCGCCCGGCAAGACCGTGCAGGCCGTCGAGATGAAGCTGCTGGAGGTCGTGCCCGACGAATTCCTGCACGACGCGCACCACTGGCTGATCCTGCACGGCCGCTATGTCTGCAAGGCGCGCAAGCCCGAATGCTGGCATTGCGCGATCGAGACGCTGTGCGAATACCCGGACAAGACGCTGCCGCCGCGCCTGTAAGCGCGCGCTGGCAACCAGTCCGATCACATCGTCAGACGATGCGGCAGGCCTCGTCGAAGCTCAGGCGCGGGTTGCGCGGGAACAGCTTGTCGGCGTCGCCGTAGCCCAGATTGATCAGGAAGTTGACCGACCACTTGCCGTCCGGGAAGAAGGCGGCATTGACCTTGGCCGCATCGAAGCCGCCCATCGGGCCGCAATCCAGGCCGAGCGCGCGCGCCGCCAGGATCAGATAGGCGCCCTGCAGCGAGCTGTTGACCAGCGCGTCGCGAGCGATCTTCTCCGGCTGGCCGGCATACCAGGAGCGGGCATCGGCATGCGGAAACAGCTTGGGCAGTTGCTCGTGGAATTCGGTATCGAAGGCGACGATCGCAGTGACCGGAGCCGAGCGGGTCTTGTCGACATTGCCCGGCGACACGCATGCCACCAGCTTTTCCTTCTGCGCCGCGGTCTTGACGAAGACGATGCGGGCCGGCGTGCTGTTGGCGGCGGTGGGGCCGAACTTCATCGTCTCGTACAGCTGGTGCAGCACGGCGTCGTCGATCTGCCGGTCCTGCCAGACGTTATGCGTGCGGGCTTCGGTGAACAGTTGGGCGATGGCGGCCTGGTCGAGCGGTTGCATGCGGGTTCCTCAGGGAAGTACGGGAAAGGGCGCATTCTACCGATGCGCCCCGCCCGCGCCACGCCACGGATTTCAGCAAGCCGTTCAATTTTGTTGTACAGGATCCGGGGCCGTGCCCTTGCGCGTCAGCCACAGCACGCCGGCCAGGATCAGCCCGCCGCCGACGGCCTGCGCCACACCGATCTGCTCGCCGAGCAGCAGCGCGGCCAGCAGCACCGTGACCACCGGCTCGAGCGTGGACAGCATCGAGGCCTGCGCCGCACCGAGCCGTTGCAGGCCGGCGAAGAAGGTCAGGATGGCCAGTACCGTCGACAGCAGCGCGATCGCCGCCAGCGCCAGCCAGCCGCCCGCATCGGCCGGAAACTGCGGCGGCATGCCCGCGGCGGCACGGGCCAGCGCGGCGCCGACATAGACCACGGCGGCGGCCGTGCAGACGATGGTGGTGGTTGCCACCGGATGCACCCCGGGTGTCAGCCGCGCGCCGACGATGATGTAGACCGAATAGATCAGCGCCGATGCGAGCCCCAGGCCGATGCCCAGCGCGCTGCCTTCGCCTCCGCCGACCGTCAGGCCGGCGCCGACCGAACACAGCACCAGCGCGGTGACCGCCGCGCCGGTCAGTTTCTCCTTCAGGAACAGCGCCGCCATCACGGTGACGAAGACCGGATACAAGTACAGCAGCAGGGCCACCAGGCTGGCCTGGGCATGGTTCAGCGCGCTGAAGAAGCAAAACGACTGCCCGACATAGCCGATGCCGCCCATCGCCGCCAGCGCCAGCACACGCGGCCACGGCGGCAGCGCGATCCGCTGCCAGCGCATCACCGCCGCCAGCGCGACTGCGGCCAGCACGAAGCGCACCGACAGCAGGCCATAGACGTCGGCGCCGGCGTCATAGGCGAAGCGCGCGAAGATCGCCATCGCGCCGAAGGCGCTGGCCGAGATGGCGATCAGCAGCACGCCGGCGAGCTTGTCGCCGGCGTGCTGCAGCAGGGTCGATGAGCGGGGGGATGCGGTCATGGAGGGGCCGGCCGTCAGGAGGTCGAACGATCCCGCATTCTAGTCGGCATGCGGCCCCTGCGGCACAGTGCCGACCCGCCGCATCGTGCCGGGCCGCCGGCAGGGGCGCGGGCCCTCGTTTACAATCGCCCCCATCATGTTCAATCCCTCCCGTGAAGAAGTCCGCCGGTTCTTTTGCGAAGCCTGGCGCAAGCAAGGCGCCAACGAAGTGCTGACGCCCCTCGAGGCCGTCGCCGTCGACTGGATGCGCGCCCATCCCGAATATCACGACCAGTTGGCCGATGCCGAGGCGGCGATCGCCGAGGAATTCACGCCCGAGCGCGGGCAGACCAATCCCTTCCTGCATCTGGCCATGCATCTGTCGATCGCCGAGCAGGTGTCGGTCGACCAGCCCCGCGGCATCCGCCAGGCGTTCGAACAGCTGGCGCGCCGGCTCGATTCGCCGCACGAGGCACACCATCAGATGATGGAATGCCTCGGCGAAATGCTGTGGCAATCGCAACGCAGCGGGCTGCCGCCCGACGGCGAGCAATATATCGCCTGCGTGCAACGCCGCGCGCGCGGCTGATTTGCGCGGCCTTTGCGTTTGATCCCGCGGCGGGGCCCGCCGCGGTCGGCCCAGCGCCCGTACAAATCGTCACAGCCAGCCCTCCCCCGGGCGTGCTAGGCTTTGCCGCGTTGCCATTCCGGGGCCGTGCCATGCGTCATATCCGGCACGCCCGCCAAAATCTCCGATGATGTCGTTGCTCCGAACCCCGTCCGCGGGCCGTCGGCCGCGTCTGCGCGCGCCCGCGGCAGCCGTCTCCCTCGCCCTCGCCGCGCTGTGCGCGCCGTCCGCTCACGCCGCGATCGCCCTGCTGCAGCCGCCGCGCGTGCTGGACGGCGCGCAGCCGCTGCGGCTAACGTTGCTGGTGACCGCGGACACGGCCAACCGCAGCTATCTGGTGCCGGATACGCTGGAAGTGGTCGCCTCGCCGGAAATGCTGGCGCCGGTGCGCATCACGATGCGCCGGATCACGCCGGGGCCAGCCACGGTGCGCCTGCGCCGGGGCGAGAATCGCACCATCCAGTATCAGGGCGAGATCCCGCCGAGCCTGCGCGGCCAGATCCGGCTCGATCCGGTCGGCATCGACGCCGCGCCGGTGCTGGTGACGCTGAACCAGTCGGGAGTCACGCCGCCGGCCACCGCAGCGACGCCGTCCCCCTCCGCAGCGCCGGCCACCGCCGCTGCCACGCCGGCGGACGAAGGCGAGCAGCACGCGGATGTTGCCGCGACGCCGGTCGAGTCAGTGATCCAGCCGAAGGGACCGGGCCAGCCCCTCTACGATCAGCCGATCCTGACCGGAGGCAGCCGGCTGACCTTCAACGACCCGATGTACTACGCCGTCGGCGCGCACGGCGGCGCCAATGCCAAGTTCCAGTTCAGCTTCAAGTACCGGATCTTCGAAGGCCGCGACCCGAACTCGCGCTACTGGCTGGACAACCTGTATCTGGGCTACACGCAGTTCTCGCTGTGGGATCTGTCGGAGGAATCGAAGCCCTTCCACGACACCAACTACCGGCCCAGCATCTTCTATTACCTGTCCGATACCGGCGTGCGCAATCGCTGGATCAGCCGGCTGTCGGTGGCCACCGGCCTGGAGCACGAGTCGAACGGCCGCGACGGCGATCAGTCGCGCAGCATCAATACGCTGTTCCTGAAACCGACCTTCCACTTCGGCGAGACCAACGACTGGCACTGGACCGTGACGCCCAAGCTCTACTACTACCTGGAGAAGAGCGACAACAGCGATATCGCGCGTTACCGCGGCTATATGGATCTGCGCGTCGCCTATGGCAAACCCGACTCGTGGGAGCTGGCGGCGACGGTGCGCAAGGGCACCCGCCAGTGGTACGGCAGCGTCGATGCGCAGTTCACCTACCCGATGGGCCGGCTGATACCGGGCACCGCCGGCTATCTGATGGCGGGCTATTTCGTCGGCTATGGCGAGAGCCTGCTCGACTACAACCGCAAGACGCCCTGGCAGTTCCGCATCGGCTATTCGCTGAACCGCTGAACCGCCGAGCCGCTGTGCCGCCGAGCTGCCGAGCCCGGTACCCGCTCCCGCTACCGGAGCGTCATCCGCCGAGCGGCTTGCCGCTCGCCTTCAGCCGCGCGTTGGCAACGGCGGCGGAGAACTGTCCGATGCCATGCCAACCGGTGGCGCGGCCCAGCTTCTTGCCGCGGTGGAAGAACATGAACACCGGGATGCCGTACAGCCCGAAGCGCCGTCCCAGCGCCGGATAGGTGTAGACGTCGGCATGCAGCCAGTGCAGCTTCATCTCGCGCAGCGGCTCCGGATTCGCGAGCATGGCCTTCTTGGCCATCTCGCAGTTGTAGCAGTCCGCGCCCCAGAAGAACACGCAGACCAGCTCGTCGCCCGCCGCGACAAGCGCGTCGTCGATGCTGTCGTGATCGACCTCGCGCATGCCGAAGGTGTCGAACGCGCGGTGATCCGTGTGGGGCGCCGGCGCTGAGCCGAACGGGTAAGGCATCGCATTTCTCCACAAAAGAGAACGCCCGGAGCCGAAGCGGCGCCGGGCGTGGCTGCGCATCGGTGGCGGGCCGGTCTGCCCGCCGACGCTTACTTCGGCGCAGCCACCGTCACCAGGGCAGGCCGCAGGACCCGGTCCGCGATCAGATAGCCGCGCTGCAGCACGGCCACCACCGTGTTCGGCTCCTGCTCCGACGGCACCATCGAAATCGCCTGGTGCCGATGCGGGTCGAACTTCTCGCCGACCGGATTCAGTTCGACCATGCGGCCCTTTTCGAACGCGCTGGCCAGCTGCTTGGCGGTCAGCTCGACCCCCTCGCGCAGCTTGGCGATATCGCCCGAGCCATCGGCCAGCGCGGCCTGCAGGCTGTCCATCACCGGCAGCAGATGCTCGGCAAAGCTTTCGATGGCGAACTTGTGCGCCTTGGCCACGTCGTCCTGCGCGCGGCGCCGGATGTTTTCGGCCTCGGCCACCGCACGCAGGTACATGTCGTAATGCTCGCGTGCCTTGGCTTCCTGTTCCGCCAATTGCGCGGCCAGTTGTGCCGCCGGCTGGCTCGCCACGTCATCCGCGGCGGCGGGCTCGGCCGTTTGAGGGGACGTGGCCGATTGCGCGGCTTGCGCTTCGGCGGCCTGGTCTGCGGGCGAGGTCGGCGGCGTGTTGGATGGCGTTTGCTTCTGGTCTTCCATGTCGATCCGTTTCAGAACAAGTTGCGGCCGCGCGAGGCGGTCCGCCTGGGGTCAATCGGAATTCAGGTGGCAACTGGTGGCGCCAAGCCGATATTTCAAGAGCGGATGGACATCTGCAGGAAACATCAGCTTACAAACTTAAACCAGTGCTGCGGGAAGTGAAATTGCTTTGCTGCAGTGCAACTTCTAAGATAAATCGAAAAAAGCGACAAAACTGCCGGGGTGTCGTCCCATATTGAAGTTTTTCCAGCCGGGGTAAGGCCATGCGCAAGCTGCCGAAGCCGTCCAACAAAACGCCGAAGTTCTCGCTGTTCACGCTGCTGGTACTTCTTTCCCTTGCGGCCCTGACCGTCTTCATCTGGCTCTCCGACGGCCTGACCCCACACGACAGCGTGGCCGGGGGCGCCGATCCTGCGCTGAGCCAATACATCATCCAGTACTCCCGCTGAAAGGCGAGCCGGCCACGCCGGCCCTGCCAGCGCTTCACCGTTTCAGGTCCTCGATGCGGCGGCGGTCCCGCTTGGTCGGACGCCCCTGCAATTGGGACGCCGGCTCGACATGGAGACGCCGCCGCTCGGCGTCCGCGGCACGCGCTTTCCGGCTTTCCTCGGTTTCCTCATAGAGCGTCTGGGCCACCGAAGCGGGTCCGCGGGCCGGGGCGACGCCCTTGACCACCAGTTCCCAACGCTGCTGGTGCGCCTCGATGCGGATGGTGTCGCCCGGCTTGACCTCGCGCGAATTCTTGCATGGCTGGCCATTGACCTCCACCCGCCCGCGCTCGACGGCTTCGGCTGCCAGCGAGCGGGTCTTGAAGAAGCGCGCGCACCACAGCCATTTGTCGATGCGCTGGCGCGCATCGGCTTCGTAAGACGGATTCATGCCGCGGCCCCCCTTGCCTGCGCCAGCGAGCGCCTGGCCTCCAGTTCGTGCGCATGCGGCAGCCGCAACGGCCAGCCCTGCATATGCTGCAGCGCGATCTCCGACAGCGCGGTGATCCAGAACGGCGCGTCGTTCAGGCACGGTATGAAGTGAAACTCCTTGCCGCCGGCCATCTTGAACTCGGACTGCCCTTCCATCGCGATCTCTTCGAGCGTCTCGATGCAGTCGGCCGGAAAACCCGGGCAGAACACGTCGACCCGGGCGGTGCCGACCTTGCCCAGCTCGGTCAGCGTCGGCGCGGTATAGGGCTGCAGCCACTCCGCCTTGCCGAAGCGCGACTGGAAGGTGACCTGGTACTGGCCTGGCTGCAGACCCAGCGCCTCGCCGAGCATGCGGCCGGTCTTCAGGCATTCGCAGTGATACGGATCGCCCAGTTCCAGCGTGCGCCGCGGCACGCCGTGGAACGACAGGATCAGCCGATCGCCGCGCGCGAAATCCGGCGCGCCGTGCTGCGCCCAGTAGGCGCCGACCTGCTGGTGAAGCGCGCCCAGATACGCCGGATGATCGTGGAAATGTTTGACCAGCCGCAGTTCCGGCTGATTGCGCCATTCGCCCAGCACGCGAAACAGTTCGTCGAAGGCGGTTGCGGTGGTGGTACCGGAATACTGCGGGTACATCGGCAGCGCCAGGATGCGCTCGCAGCCCTGGCGCCGCAGCGCCTCCATCACCGAGGGAATCGACGGGTTGCCGTAGCGCATCGCGCAGGCCACCGTCACGTCGTGCCCCTGCTGCGCCAGCAGCTGCTGCAGGGCATGCGCCTGGCGTTCGGTATGGACCAGCAGCGGCGAGCCGGTGCGGTGCGCCTCGCGCAGCCAGATCGATTCGTATTTCAGCGCCGAGGCGCGCGAGCGCAGCGGCAGGATCAGGCCGTACAGCACCGGCAGCCAGGCCGCGCGCGGAATCTCGACCACGCGCGGGTCGGACAGGAACTGCTTCAGGTAGCGGCCGACCGCCTTCGGGGTCGGCTCGTCGGGCGTGCCCAGGTTGATCAGCAGGATCGCCGTGCGCGGCGCCTGCCCATGCCGATAGGCCGGTTCTGCGGTAAAGGTCATAAGGATTCCGGTATCGCTGAGGCGCCGCCGCCGAAGGCATGGCACCTGCGGGGCCGTCCGGCCGCGCCGCCAAGACCGCCATCTGGCTGGTGGCCGGGTCCGGCCCTCGCCGCCATCAGTTCTGGCTGCTCAGCGCGCTCGACAGCAGCCGCGCGGT
The DNA here is from genome assembly GCF_017598945.1 of Cupriavidus gilardii. Lineage (GTDB taxonomy): Bacteria > Pseudomonadota > Gammaproteobacteria > Burkholderiales > Burkholderiaceae > Cupriavidus > Cupriavidus gilardii_E. The sequence goes on along the minus strand of NZ_JAGFTW010000010.1, from coordinate 57,647 downwards.
GATATCGACGATCGGGATCACCCGGTCATAGGCCATCCGCGTCGGGCCGATCACGCCGAGCGTGCCGACGATCTGGCCGTCGACCTCGTACGGGGCGGTAATCACCGCCATGTCCTCCAGCGGCACCAGCCGGCTCTCGCCGCCGATGAAGATCTGCACGCCCTCCGCATGGCTGGACACGTCCAGCAGCTGCAGCAGGCTGGTCTTGTGCTCGAACACGTCGAACAGCCGGCGCAGCTTGTCCATGCTCGAGGCCAGGTCCTCGACTTCGAGCAGCTTGCGTTCGCCCGAGATATAGACCTGCTCGTCCTCGTCGGCCATCGCGCTGCTGCCGGCCTCGACCGCGGCCTGCATCAGCTCGGACATGTCGATGCGCAGCGCCTTCAGTTCGTCGCGCAGCCGCTCGCGCACCGTGTCGAAGCGCATGCCCGCGTAATGCGTGTTGATGAAATTGGCGGCCTCGACCAGTTGCGACGCGCTGTAGGGCAGCTCGGTCTGAATGATGCGATTCTGCACGTCGCCTTCGGGCGTCACGATGATCAGCAGGATGCGCTTGTCGGACAGGCGCATGAATTCGATCTGCCGGAAGGCCTGCGCGCGGCGCGGGGTCATCACCACGCCGGCAAACTGCGACAGGTTCGACAGCGTGCGCGCGGCCGTGGTGATCATCCGCTGCGGGCTTTGTTCCTGCGCGCCCAGTTCGCCCTGGATCAGCCCGGCCAGCTTGGTACGGTCGAACTGATTGTCGAGCGGCTGGGCCGTCAGCATGGTATCGACGAACAACCGGTAGCCGCGCGGGGTCGGGATCCGTCCGGCCGACGTGTGCGGGCTGGCGATGAAGCCCATCTCCTCCAGGTCCGACATCACGTTGCGGATGGTCGCCGGCGACAGGTCCAGACCGGAGTATTTCGACAGCGTACGCGAGCCGACCGGCTGCCCTTCGGCGATGTAGCGCTCGATCAGGGTCTTGAGAAGGGTTTTCGCTCGTTCGTCCATGGTGTCCCGATTTTACGCAAGTTTTGCGCCTTGGGGCTCGCGCTGGCACTCGCCCCCGGGCCCGTGCTGACAATGGTCATGGCGGTATGGTCTAATCCGGGCATGTCTGCACACCCCAAGTCCGGCGCCGCGCACGCGCCCTTTCGCACGGTTGCCCTGATCGGCAGGTATTCGACCGCCGGCATCGAGGGCCCGCTCGAGGAACTGGCGGCCTGCATCCTGCGCAACGGCCAGGACGTGGTGTTCGAACGCGAGACCGCGCTGGCCACCGGCCTGACAGACTACCCCGCCCTGTCGGCCGACGAGATCGGACGGGAGGCCGACGTCGCCGTGGTGCTCGGCGGCGACGGCACGCTGCTCGGACTCGCGCGCCAGCTGGCCGGCTTTTCTGTGCCGCTGATCGGCGTCAACCACGGCCGTCTCGGTTTCATGACGGACATTCCGCTGGAGGATGTGCAATCGGTGCTGCCGGCCATGCTCAGCGGCAACTACGAGCCCGAGAACCGCATGCTGCTCGAATCGCGCGTGATCCGCGACGACGGCGTGATCTTCTCCGCCCTGGCCTTGAACGACGTGGTGGTCAATCGTTCGGGCATCTCCGGCATGGTCGAGCTCGCGGTCTCGGTGGACGGCTACTTCATGTACAACCAGCGTTCGGACGGCCTGATCGTGTCGACGCCGACCGGCTCGACCGCCTATGCGCTGTCGGCCGGCGGACCGATCCTGCATCCGACGCTGTCGGGGCTGGTGCTGGTCCCGATCGCCCCGCATGCGCTGTCGAACCGGCCCATCGTGCTGCCGCACGACGCCGAGGTGTCGATCGAGGTCGCCACCGCGCGCGATGCCAGCGTCAACTTCGACATGCAGTCGCTGACCTCGCTGCTGCCGGGCGATCGCATCGTGGTGCGCCGCTCGGCCCGGACCATCAATCTGCTTCACCCGGTCGGCTACAACTACTACGCCACGCTGCGCAAGAAGCTGCACTGGCACGAGTATCCGACCGAAGACAACCGGCTCTGAGCGCGATCGGCCCACCTCGTCCGCTTCGCCCGCACAGCCGATCCCGATCCCTCTCCAAGTCATCGCCGCCTCCCGTCGCCAAAGATGCTGCGCAGCCTGTCCATCCGCGATTTCGTCATCGTCGATACGCTCGACCTCGACTTTTCCGCCGGCTTCACCGTGTTCACCGGCGAGACCGGCGCCGGCAAGTCGATCCTGATCGATGCGCTCGCGCTGGTGCTCGGCGAGCGCGCCGATGCCGGCGTGGTGCGCGAGGGCGCGGCGCGCGCCAGCGTCAGCGCCACCTTCTCCACGCACCCCGCGCTGGACGCCTGGCTCAACGAGCAGGCGCTGGCCGAGGATGACGGCAACGTGCTGCTGCGCCGGGTCGTCGATGCCAACGGCCGCAGCAAGGCCTTCATCAACGGCAACGCCGCCACGCTGGCGCAGCTGCGCGAAGTCGGCGACCAGCTGGTCGACATCCACGGCCAGCACGCCCACCAGCTGCTGCTGCGGCCCGACGCGCAGCGCCTGCTGCTCGACGCGCATGCCGGCCTGACCGCGCAGGCGGCTGCGGTGGCGGAGGCCTGGCGCACCTGGCGCGCCTGCGTGCGCCAGCGCGAGGCGGTCGAACAGCAATCGCGCGAGATGCAGCTAGAACGCGAGCGGCTCGAATGGCAGGTCGGCGAGCTCGACAAGCTGGCGCCGCAGCCGGACGAATGGGAAGCGATCCAGGCCGAGCACAAGCGGCTGTCGCATGCGGCCAGCCTGCTCGAGGGCGGCCGCGCCGCGCTCGATGCGCTGTCCGAAGCCGACGGCGCGGTGCTGTCCGCGCTCAGCGCGATGGTGCACCGGCTGCGCCAGCTGGCCGAGGTCGACCCCGCGCTGGCCGATGTGGTGACGGCGCTGGAAGCGGCCGAGGTGCAGGCCGAGGAAGCGGCCCACTCGCTGACCCGCTATGTCGACCGGCTCGAACTCGATCCCGAACGGCTGCAGGTCGTCGAGGAACGGATGCAGGCGCTGCACACCGCCGCGCGCAAGTTCCGCGTGCCGCCCGAACAGTTGCCCGAGGAACTGCTGGCGCGCCGCCAGCAGCTCGACGATCTGCAGGCCGCGCAGGACCTGAACAAGATCACCGCGCGCGAGGCCGCGGCCCGCGCCGCCTATCTGACCATCGCCCGCCATCTCAGCGACAGCCGTCGCGAGGCCGCCGAGCGGCTGTCGGCAGCCGTGACCGAGGCGATGCAGGGCCTGTCGATGGCCGGCGGCAGCTTCACCGTGGCGCTGCACCCGATCGAGGAAGGCGCCAGCCACGGGCTCGAACAGGTCGAGTTCCTGGTGGCGGGCCACGCGGGGGTCAGCGCGCGGCCGCTGGCGAAGGTGGCCTCCGGCGGCGAACTGGCGCGCATCAGCCTGGCGATCTCGGTGATCACCAGCGAGGCCGCGCCGACGCCGACGCTGATCTTCGACGAGGTCGATACCGGCATCGGCGGCGCGGTCGCCGAAGTGGTCGGCCGCCGGCTGCAGGAGCTCGGCCGCGCCCGTCAGGTCCTGTGCGTGACCCACCTGCCCCAGGTCGCGGCGCAGGCCGGCACGCATCTGCTGGTCAGCAAGGAGACCGTCGGCGACGGCGGCGAGGCCGTGACGCGCTCGCAGATCCGCGTGCTCGATGCCGCCGGCCGGGTGGTGGAGACCGCGCGCATGCTGGGCGGTGCCACGGTCACCGCCACCACGCTGCAACACGCCGAGGAGATGCTGGCGCAAGGTGCGCGCGGCGCCCCGGCTGCCAAGGAAGGCCGGCGGGCGCGACGGGCGGCCAGCTGAACGTGCCGACGTATCCGACGTATCCGACGCCTGCGACGCCTCCGACGTCCCCTCCCCCCGAACCGCACCAAACCGCACCGAACCGTACCGATCACGGGAAATGCCATGTTCTTCGCCAAACCGCCCTCGACTCTCGACGCCCCGTCCGGTACGCGCTGTGAGGCCATCCAGGCCCGCCGCGGCGTCAGCCGCACCACGCGCCGGCTGACGCTCGCGGTGGCGCTGTGCGGCCTGGCGCTGGCGGCCGCGTGCAGTTCGAAGCCGGCCATGCCGCCGCCGGGCAGCATCACCGACGATCGCGCGGTCGGCGACATCCTGGTCCGCTTCACGCCGCCGGCCGTCGATACCTCGCTGCAGGCCGGGGAACTGCTGGCCCAGGCCAAGGGGCCGATCCGCTTCGTGGTCAAGCGCCCGATGTCCGGCGGTACCTGGCTGGTCACCGCGATCTCGCCGTCGCCGGACGCCACCATCGAGCAGGCGGTCTCCACGCTGCGCGGCCTGCCGCGCATCGAAGCGGCCGAGGCGGACCGCCGCCTGACGCCTAGCCGCCCGAAGCCGACCGGGCGCGACATGCCGGCCGACTGAAGACCAGCCGACGGCGGCCGTTAACCGATCGAGGACGGGAAACGGCCGCCGGCGTCACCCCGACAGCGTGCGCTGTCGGACGACGGCTGATTGCCCGACCGCATTACCCTGTCTATCGTCGTTGAGTCACATGCCCGCGAGCGCCGGCCACCGCATACCGGCTTCGCCCCTCCGGAGGTGTTCATGCCGCGTTCGATTCCGCCCGTCGCCCTGCGTCTGGTCCTGGCCGCCGCCGTGTCGGCGGGCGCCATCCTGTCTCCGTCGGCCGCGCTGGCCGCGCCTGATGCCAATGCCGGCGCCCGCCCGGCGCCGGTCTACAGCGGCAACATCATCGTGCGCTGGAAGGACGCCCCTGCCGGTACCGCGCTGATGCCGGCCGAGGCCGCCGCCGAACAGGTGCGCAAGCTCGCCGAGCAGACCGGCATTGGACTGACCGTCAAGCGGCAGATGGGCGGCAACCTGGCCCTGCTCGGCTTGCCGGCCGGCAAGGGAGCCGATCCCGAAGCGGTGGCCGCCCAACTGCGCCAGGATCCGCGCGTGGCGGACGCGGTGCCGGACCGCTGGCTGCGGCCGCATGACACGGTGCCCAACGATCCCGAATTCGCGATCAACCAGCCGTATCTGGGCTCGCCCTCCGTGATCCCGGGCGCGGCCAATCTGCCCGCCGCCTGGGATCGCTCCCCCGGCAACGAAGGGCTGGTGATCGCCGTGGTCGATACCGGCGTGCTGCGGCATCCGGATCTGGCCTCGCGGCTGGTGGCCGGTTATGACTTCATCGCCGATCCGCAGTATTCGCAGGATGGCGACGGCCGCGACGGCGACCCGACCGACGCCGGCGATTACGTGCCGCAGGGCTTCGCGTGTCCGGGCATGCCGGCCGCCCAGAACCTGCGGCCCAGCACCTGGCACGGCACCCGGGTCGCCAGCGTGCTCGGTGCGGTCACCAACAACGGCCAGGACGTCGCCGGCGTGGACTGGAGCGCCCGCATCCAGCCGCTGCGCGTCTCCGGCCGCTGCGGCGCGCTGCTGTCCGATACCGTCGACGCGATGCGCTGGGCCGGCGGCCTGCCGGTGCCGAATGTGCCGAACAACCCCACGCCGGCGCGCGTGGTCAATATCAGCCTCGGTGCGGGCACCTGCAGCAGCTTCGAACAGCAGGCGGTCGATGAACTGGCCGCGCGCGGCGTCGTGGTGGTGGCGGCCGCGGGCAACAGCGCCGGCGCGGTGGAAGCGCCGGCCGACTGCCGCGGCGTGATCGCGGTGACCGCGCATGTCAACGACGGCGAGAACGCCAGCTATGCCAACGTCGGCCCTCAGATCGCGATCAGCGCGCCCGGCGGTGGCTGCGGCAACAGCAAGATCTCCAACGGGGCCTGCCTGGCGCCGCCGTCGGCGATCCGCACGCTGACCAACGATGGCGAAACGACGGCGCGCAATTACACGCTGGTGAACTCGCAAGGCACCAGCTTCGCGGCGCCGATGGTGTCGGGCGTGGCCTCGCTGATGCTGGCGGTCAACGGCAATCTGTCGACGGCGCAGGTGACCGAGCTGCTCAAGAGCAGCGCGCGTCCGCATCCTGCCAATACCTATTGCACGACCGGCAGCAATACGAACACGTGCGGCGCCGGCCTGCTGGACGCCGATCGCGCGCTGCTCGCGGCCGCGGGCGCGCCGCTTCCGCCGGCTCCGGCACCGGCGCCGGGCACCGGCGGCGGCAATGGTGGCGGCAATGGCGCCGGTGGCGACGACGGTGGCGGCGGCGGTGCGGTCTCGTTGTGGGGCGGCGCGGCACTGGCGCTGGCCGGCCTGTTCGGCCTGCTGCTGCCCGCGGGCCGTCGCCGTCAGGCGCAACGTTGAAGCAAGGGCCGGCGCGCTAGCCCTGCGCGGCGCGCCGCTGCCCCCACCACTGCTGGACGAGCCACCAGCCGAAGCCGGCGATCGCGCCGGCCGCATGGGCGGCGCGCACCACGCCGAAACCCCAGACCGCATCGAAGCGCACCGGCGCGAGCCACGACTGTTCCAGCCACAGCTTGATCAGCACGCCGGCGGCCAGCGCGACGCCGATGGCGCGGGACCAGCGGTCGGCGGCCAGCAGGCGCAAGGCGCCCCAGAGCGCCAGCCCATGCAGCGCCCCCGACAGGCCGCCATACCAGCGCACCGCCGGCTGCCACAGCAGCGCGACCTGCACCGCCACCCCACAGACCAGCAAGGCCAGCAGCATCTGCCGTGCGCCGGCGGCGCGGCCGGCCAGCAACAGCAAACCGGAGGCTGCCAGCAGATTGCCGAGCCAGTGGCGTCCATCGAGATGGACCCACATCGCGGTCAGCAGCCGCCACCATTGGCGGTCGCCGCCAGGCAGCATCAGCGCATCGCGAAGATACAGGCCGTGCGCATGGAGCCATGGCACGAAGGTGAAGGCGGCGGACAGCGCGCCGATCGCCGCGATCGCGCCGAGGGCCGGCAGCACGCGCAACCAGGCCGAAGATCGCGTCGCGGCCGGCGCCGCGCCGCCGTCGTGCTCGGCGCGCACCGCCGCTCAATCCTCGCCGAACACGGCCTGCCATAGCGCGCGGACATCGCGCGCCTGCGCCTCGATGGTCTGCGCCGGCACGCGCGCCTGATCCTGGCCATCGAGCCGCAGCTTGTGCTGGCGCGCACGGAAGGTCCGGTAGGCGTCGCCGACCGCCTCGGCCAGCTTGGCGTCGATCAGGCCAAGCTGCCCGGCCATCCGCAGCAGCGCGATATTGCCGGCATTGCGCGTCAGCTCGGGATGGGCGCGGCTGTGCAGCAGCACCAGGTATTGCACGGTGAACTCGATGTCGACCATGCCGCCGCGGTCGTGCTTCAGGTCGAAGCGGTCGCTGCGGTTCGGATGGCCTTCGGCCACCTTGTGCCGCATCGCCACGATCTCCTGGCGCAGCGTGTCGGCATCGCGCGGCTGGCACAGGACTTCCTCGCGCAGCCGCTCGAAGCGCGCGCCGAGTTCGCGATCGCCGGCGCAGAAGCGCGCGCGCGTCAGCGCCTGGTGCTCCCACACCCAGGCGGTGTTGTCGCCCTGGCGCAGCTGATAGCGGCGGAACGACTCGAAGCTGGTGACCAGCAGACCCGCCGCGCCATTGGGCCGCAGCCGCGTGTCGACATCGAACAGCATGCCCGCCGCGGTATGGCTGGTCAGCCAGGTGATCAGGCGGCGCGCATAGGCGGCGTAGATCTCCGCGGCGCCGTCGTCATCGTCGTCGTGCAGGAAGATGATGTCGAGGTCCGACGCGTAGCCGAGCTCCTTGCCGCCCAGCCGGCCATAGGCGATCACCGCGAAGCGCGGTGTCTCGCGATGGCGCATCGGCAGCTGCTGCCAGACCGCGGTCAGCGTGACGTCGAGCATCGCGTCGGCCAGGTCGGACAGGCGGTCGGCGATCTGCTCGACGGTCAGCCTGCCGTGCAGGTCCTGCAGCAGCACGCGGAAGGTCTCGGCATGGTGCTCGCGGCGCAGGATGTCCATCTGCGCCTCGACCTGTCCGTGGGCGGCCAGCAGCCGCTCGCCGAGCCGGGCGCGGAAGGCCTCCCAGTCCGGTACGCTGGCCAGCGCCTCGGCATCGAGCAGCTCGTCGAGCAGTTGCGGATGCCGCGTCAGATAGGTGGCAGCCCAGCGCGACGCGTGCAGCGTATGGGCGACGCGCTCCATCGCCTGCGGATACTCGGACAGCAGCGACAGATAGGACGCGCGCCGGCTGATCGCGTCGAAGAAGTCGAGAAAGCGCGCGATGGTGGCGTCGGCATCGTCCTGCCGTCCGGCCAGGTCCAGCGCGCGATTGACCAGCAGGTCGAAACGCCCGCGGCTCTGCTCGGACAGCGCCCGGTAGCGCGGCGACGCGGCCGTGGCGCGCAGCCGTTCGAGCAGCCCGCCGCAGTCGCTGTAGCCCGCCTGCGCCAGACGCGCGCACGGCGCCTCCTCGTCCTCGCCATGCGCCAGCGCCGGCCACAGCGTCTCGGCGGGCGCCTGGCCCTGTTCGGGGTCCGAGAAGGTGACCTCGAACTGCTGCGCCACCGGCTCCTGCAGTTCCGCCAATCGCGCCAGCAGCGCCGGCCAGTCCGCGCAGCCCATCATGCGCGCGACGGCCAGCTGTTCCTCCTCGCTGGTCGGCAGATGGTGGGTCTGCGCATCGTCGCGATACTGCAGCCGGTGTTCCAGCTGGCGCAGGAAACGATAGGCGTCGGACAGCTGCAACGCCTGTCCTGCCGGCAGCAGCCCGCGCTCGACGGCGATCGCCAGCACCTCCAGCGTCGGCCGCGCGCGCAGCGCCAGGTCCTGGCCGCCGCGGATCAGCTGGAACACCTGCGCCATGAATTCGATCTCGCGGATGCCGCCCCGGCCCAGCTTGATGTCGGCCGAGCGCTGGTTGACGCCATGTCCGGCCAGACCGCCGCTGCGCTTGGCGGCCTCCGCGCGGATCTGCGCATGCAGCGAGCGGATCGCGGCGATCACGCCGTAGTCCAGATAGCGGCGGAACACGAAGGGGGTGGTCAGCCGCGCCAGCTGGTCGGCGGTGCGCTGCGCGTGCGGCGTCGCCATCGACGACACCACGCGGCCCTTGATCCAGGCATAGCGCTCCCATTCGCGCCCCTGCACCACCAGGTATTCCTCCAGCATGCCGAGGCTGCAGGCCAGCGGTCCGGCGTCGCCATTGGGCCGCAGCCGCATGTCGACGCGGAACACATAGCCGTCGGCGGTGGTCTCGGCCAGCACGCTGATCAGGCGCCGGCCCAGCCGCGTGAAATATTCGTGGTTCGACAGGCTGCGCTGGCCGCCCGCGGTGTCGCCGTCCTCGTCGTAGAGAAAGATCAGATCGATATCCGACGACACGTTCAGCTCGCGGCCGCCGAGCTTGCCCATGCCGACCACGATCAGCTCCTGCACCTCGCCGCTGTGCTCGCCGACGGGCCGGCCGAAGGTCGGCGCCATGTCGTCCGTCAGCGTGGCGAGCGCATGCTGGATCGACAGTTCGGCCAGGTCGGTCATCGCGCCGGTGACCTCGGCCAGCGTGGCCAGGCCGCGCAGATCGCGCTCGATGACGGTGCACATCACCTCGGCGCGCAGCCGGCGCAGCGCCTGGCCGATGGCCTGCTCGGCATCGGCTGCGGGCTGCCGCAGCGCCGCCAGCCGCGACTCCATCCAGACACGGGTCAGCGGCTCGGCGCTGGCCTGGGCGACCAGCGCCGCCAACTCGGGCCGGGCCTGCATCACGCGCCGCACATAATGCGAGGCGGCCGCCGAGTACAATGCGTGTCCCTCGCAATCGGCGGGGTCGAAAGCCGTCGCGGGGGCCAGCGCGAAGGCGCCGCTGGCCATGCCGCCCAGGCCGCCGGCGGCGGTGGCGGCATCGATGGGATCGATGGCAGCGGCGGCGTCGGCAGCGTGCCGACCGGCGCCTGCCTGGGAACTCGCAATATCTGGGGAAGTCATTCCTGTCACTTGGATGGATCGCGGCAGAGGCACGCCGCGCGAGGAACCATGCGCCACCGGTAACGCCGCCCGGGCTGGCTTCGAATTGGAGAGCGGCTAGTATTGTCGGATAATCTGCGCATGTCCAGCCGCGCCACCCCACCCGCCGAACGCCCCACCCCGTCCAGCGGCGCGGCAGCCGCCCCAGGCCCCGCCGGTTCCCCGGCCGGCGCCACGGCGGCCCCGGGCGCCGGTCCCGCCTCCTCGACCTCCCCTCGCTCCGGCAAGTCGTTTTCGACCTCGGTCTGGCGCCGCCAGGCCGGTCAGCTGTTTCGCTCCCTGAAGGCCTCGCCGCACGCCATCGGCCACGCCGTCGCGGCGGCGGTGCGCCACCGCTGCTGGGGCTGGATCGCGCGCTGGCTGCTGCGCATCGGCGTCGCGCTCGCGAGCGTCGCCGCAGTGCTGTTCCTGCTGATGCGCTTCGTGCTGTGGCCCCAGGCGGCCGGCGCGCGCGCGTGGCTGGAGGAGCGCGGTTCGCAGGCGCTGTCGGCGCGCCTCACCATCGCGGCGCTGGAGACCTCCTGGGACGGCTGGCATCCGGCCTTCCGTGCGCGCGGCGTGCGTCTGCTCGACGAGCAGCAGCGCGTGCTGCTGTCGGCGGACACGCTGCAGGGCGCCTTGTCCTGGCACTCGCTGGGCGCGCTCGAGCTGCGCTTCGCCCGCTTCGATGCCGACCGCGCCGACGTACTGGTGCACCGCTCCCCGCAGGGCCGGCTGGCGATCGCCGGCATGCCGGTCCGGACCCAGGACCGCAGCGGCGACGATCATCGCTTCCTCGACTGGCTGCTGGCGCAGGGCTCGGTCTCGCTGACCGGCGGCAAGGTCCGCTGGCTCGACGAACAGCGCGGCCTGCCGGTGCTGGAGGTCGGCGACATCCTGCTGCGCTCGACCCGCAGCGGCGCTCGCCACGACCTGCGGCTGGAGGCGCGCTCGGCCGCGCTGGCCGCGCGCCCGCTGGTGGTCACCGGCACCTTCCGCCATACCTATCTGCATGCCCCCGGCGACTGGCGCAACTGGCGCGGCCAGGCCAGCTGGGATATCGGCCAGCTGCAGCTGCCGGCGGTGCAGCGCTATCTGAGCCTGTTCGAGCAGGTCGACAGCGGCGTGCTCAGCAGCGACGGCACCATCGAATTCGCCAACGGCAAGATGCTGCGCAGCCAGGCACGGCTGCGCGCCAACGCGGTCGATCTGCGCCTGGCCGGCGCGGCCGAGCCGTTGCGGCTGAATCAGTCGCAGGCGCTGCTGCTGCATCGGCGCGAAGGCGCCGACAACCAGCTGACCGTGGACACGCTGCTGTGGGAGCCCGCCGGCGCGCAGGCGCAGGCCACCGGCGGCGCCTGGCGCGAGGGCATGCGCCGTGTCACGCTGCGCTGGGCGCGGGACGACAAAGGCATGCTGCGCCGGCTGGCGCTGAAGGCGCCGACGCTCGACCTCGACGCGCTGCGCGCGCTGTCGACCGCGATGCCGCTCGATACCGCGCTGGCCCGTCAGGTGCGCGCGCTGCGGCCGTCGGGCCGGCTCGACAACCTCGACATCGACTGGAGCCGGGAGCGCGGCGGCCTGCTGCAGCGGCAAGGCGGTCCGACCCGCTATCGGGTCCAGGGCACACTGCGCAACGTGTCGGTCCGCGAGCAGCCGGCCGAACCGGCGTTCGACAAGAACGGCCATGCGAACCTGGGCGTGCCCGGCTTCAGCGGCCTGTCGGGCAACTTCTCCTTCGACCAGCAAGGCGGCAGCGCCCGCTTCGAGGGCACCCAGGCGACGCTGACCTTCCCCGGCGTGTTCGAAGACCCGCGCCTGCCCTTCGACGAACTGGCCGGTGCCCTCCAGTGGCGGCGCGAGGGCGGCAAGCTGGTGGTGCGCACCGACGGCATCCGCTTTGCCAACGCCGATACGGCCGGCACCGTGCGCGGCAACTGGCGCGAAGGCGGCGACGGCCACGCCGGCATCGCCGAACTCGATGGCCAGCTCGATCGCGCGCAGATCGCCCGCGTGCCGCGCTACCTGCCGCTACATGTGCCCGCCAGCACGCGCCACTATCTGTCCGGCGCGCTGGCCGGGGGCCAGTCGGAAGCGGTGCGCTTCCAGGTCAAGGGCGACCTCGCCCACTTCCCGTTCCACGGCGACGCCGCCCGGCATGGCGACTTCCGCGTCGACGTGCCGCTGCGCCAGGCGTCCTATCAGATCGATCCGCACGGCGCCGACGGCAAGCCGGTCTGGCCGCTGTTCACCGAGATCGACGGCAGCCTGCAGTTCGAGCGCGGCGCGATGGGGCTGACGGTCGAGCGCGCCTCGGTGCAGGGCATCGCCGGCGTCGCGCTGCGCGACATCAAGGGCCGCATCGACGAACTCGACCACCGCGGGCGGCTGACGCTGGACGGCAGCGCCAGCGGCCCGATGCAGGGCTTCCTGCGCTATGTCGCCAGCAGCCCGGTGCGCGAGTGGACCGGCAATGTCACCGGCGAGGCGCGCGGCCAGGGCAATGGCGAACTGCGGCTCAAGGTCGATCTGCCGCTGGCCGATGCCGCCCGCAGCAAGGTCGAGGGCCAGTACCGCCTGACCGGCAACGACGTGGTGCTCGCGCCGGGCCTGCCGATGCTGGGCGGCGCCACCGGTACGGTCGCGTTCAACGAGCACGGCTTCCAGCTCGACGCGGTGCGGGCGCGCCTGCTCGGCGGCGAGGTGCGGGCCGGCGGCGGCACCCAGTCCGACGGCACGGTGCGCGTGACCGCTGCCGGCACTGCGAACGCGCGCGGCATCGCCGAGGCGCTGGCCGGCGCCGGCTTGACGCCGCTGGCACGCCGCTTCGACGGCAATGCCAGCTACCAGGCGGTGATCGGCGTGCGCGAGCGCCAGCCGGTGGTCTCGTTCACCGCCGACCTCGCCGGCATGGCGGTCGACCTGCCGGCGCCGCTGGCCAAGCCGGCCGGGCAGCCGGCGCCGCTGCGCTTCGAACTGCGCCCGCTGGCCGGCCGCGCCGGCCATGAAGAACTCGAACTGCAATACGGCACGATGCTCAACGCGCGCTATCTGCTGCGCCGTGGCCCGGGCGGCGTCCAGGTGGTCAATGGCGGTATCGGCATCGGCCAGCCCACGCCCACGCCCGCCACCGGAGTCACCGCCGCCCTGGCGGTCGACCGTTTCGATCTGGACGGCTGGCGCGCGGCCCTGGCGAGCGGCCCGGGCAACGGTCCCGCCAAAGACGGCAGCGGCGGGGCCGGCGAACCGGCCACCGCGGCCTACCTGCCCGAGCGCATCACCGCACGATCGCGTACGCTGCTGGCCTTCGGCCGCGAGCTCGACGACGTGACGCTGGACGCCGTGCGCGCGCCGCAGTCCGGCGATCCCGGCTGGCAATTCCGGCTGGACTCGCGCCAGATTGCCGGCCAGATGCAATGGCGCGCGGTGCCGTCCAGCCCGGGCGGCGCGCTGACGCTGCGGCTGTCGCGGCTGAACATCCCCGACAGCCAGGACACCAGCAAGGTGGCCGACGCGCTGGCCGGCCAGATCGAGGAGCTGCCGTCGATCGATCTGCAGGCCGAGCACTTCGAATTGCGCGGCCACGACTTCGGCAAGCTGCAGGTCAAGGCGCACAGCGCGCTGGACAATGGCGAGCCGGTCTGGACGCTCGAATCGCTGACGCTGGAACAACCCGGCGCGACTTTCACCGGCCAGGGCAGCTGGCGCGTGCCGCGGCGCGTGCGCGACAGCGGCAAGGCCGGCGGCCAGCGCCGCACGCTGCTGAGCTTCAACGTCGACGTGCGCAATGCCGGCGACGTGCTCGACCGGCTCGGCATGCCCCATACGCTGCGCGACGGCAAGGGCAAGCTGGAGGGCCGCATCCGCTGGATCGGCTCGCCGCTGGCGATCGACTATGCCTCGCTGAACGGGCGCATGGCGCTGAAGCTCGAGAACGGCCAGATCGTCAGCGTCGAGCCCGGCGCCGCCAAGCTGCTGGGCGTGCTCAGCCTGCAAAGCGTGATGCGGCTGGTGACGCTGGACTTTCGCGGCATCGCCGGCGAGGGCCTGGTGTTCGACGAGATCAGCGCGACCGGCACCATCGAGAACGGCATCGCCAGCACCAGCGACTTCCGCCTGAAGAGCCCGCAGGTCAGCGCGGCGATGACGGGCAGCGCCAATCTCCCGCAGGAAACGCAGGATCTCGAGGTCGCGCTGGTGCCGCGCATCAACGCGACCTCGGCCTCGGTCGCCGCCGCCTTCATCAATCCGGCGCTGGGGATCGGCACGCTGGCGGCCCAATTGCTGTTCGCCGACGAGTTCTCCAAGGCCTTCACGCAGCACTACAAGGTCACCGGAAGCTGGGCCGAGCCGCGTATCGCCAAGGTGGGGGACAATAGCGCCGACGGGCAGCGCCGGGCCCCCGACCGCCGCCAGCCCGAGCAATCCTATATGCCGTAATTGCGCCATCGCGCGCCGAGGAAACGCCATGCCAGCCGCCGATCCTGCCACCACGCCAACCAGCCCTGCCGCCTCCCGCTCCGCCGCGCCGCCCGCGATGCGCGCGATGCGTGTTGCCGCGATCCAGACCGTGACCGGCACCGCGCTCGACGCCAATCTGGCGCGCGCCGACGCGCTGATCGCCGAGGCCGCGCGCGGCGGTGCCGAACTGGTGCTGCTGCCCGAGTATTTCTGCCTGATGGGAAGGCAGGAGAGCGACAAGGTCGCCGTGCGCGAGCAGGATGGCGACGGGCCGATCCAGCGCTTTCTGGCCGATGCGGCGCGGCGTCACGGCATCTGGCTGGTGGGCGGCACGCTGCCAATGTGGTGCGAGGACGACCAGCGCGTCCACAACAGTTCGCTGGCCTTCGATCCGCAGGGCGAACGGGTGGCGCGCTACGACAAGATCCACCTGTTCGGCTTCACCCGCGGCGAGGAGCGCTACGACGAGTCGCGCACCATCCTCGCCGGCCGCGAGCCGATCACCTTCGATGCGCCGTGCGGGCGGGTCGCGATGTCGGTCTGCTACGACCTGCGCTTTCCCGAGCTCTATCGGCAGATGGCGAGCACCGACAGCGAGAACGGCCTGGCCTTGATCCTGATGCCGGCCGCCTTCACCTACACCACCGGACAGGCGCATTGGGAGATCCTGCTGCGCGCCCGCGCGATCGAGAACCAGTGTTATGTGCTGGCCGCGGCCCAGGGCGGCAAGCACGAGAACGGCCGCCGCACATGGGGCCATTCGATGCTGGTCGATCCGTGGGGCGAAGTGCTGGCCATGCTGCCCGAGGGCGAAGGCGTGGTCAGCGGCACGCTGGACCCGGCGCGCATCGCGGAAGTGCGGCAGAACCTGCCTGCGCTGCGGCATCGGGTGCTGTAGCATGGACACCCGTAGCCTCCATCCGAATCCATGGGCGCCGCCTCGGCCGGCGCCCCACCCTTGCGGCTGCCGGCCCGATGCCAGGCAGCGCGACACCGAATCCAACAGAGGACATTCATGAACGCCGGCGATCTCGGAATCCGCAATCTCGCCACCGCACAGCAGCTGCTGCTGAACCCGTAC
The DNA here is from genome assembly GCF_017598945.1 of Cupriavidus gilardii. Classification (GTDB taxonomy): domain Bacteria; phylum Pseudomonadota; class Gammaproteobacteria; order Burkholderiales; family Burkholderiaceae; genus Cupriavidus; species Cupriavidus gilardii_E. The sequence continues at coordinate 42,222 of NZ_JAGFTW010000010.1, read as the reverse complement.
GGGCTCGACGAGGCCCAGCTGCAGCGCGTGCTGGCCGACATCTTCACGCACAAGGTCGACTACGCCGACCTGTATTTCCAGTACACCCGCAGCGAGGCCTGGAGCCTCGAGGAAGGCATCGTCAAGTCGGGCAGCTTCAATATCGACCAGGGCGTCGGCGTGCGCGCCGTGTCGGGCGACCGCACCGCCTTCGCCTACTCCGACGAGATCAGCCTGGAAGCGCTGCTGCAGGCCAGCGCCGCGACCCGCACCATCGGCAAGGTCGGCAGCGGCCGCACCAAGGTGGCGGGATCGCTCGCCTCGCACGGCGGCCGCGACCTGTACGCGCCCAACGATCCGCTCGACTCGATGCCGGCGGCCGAGAAGGTCGCGCTGCTCGAGCGTGTCGAGAAGATGGCGCGCGCCAAGGATCCGCGCATCGTGCAGGTGATGGCGGGCCTGGCGGGCGAATACGACGTGGTGCTGATCGCCCGCAGCGACGGCGTGATCGCCGCCGACGTGCGGCCGCTGGTGCGCGTGTCGGTCACCGTGATCGCCGAGCAGAACGGGCGGCGCGAGATGGGCACCTCGGGCGGCGGCGGCCGCTATCACTACGGCTACTTCACCGACGAGCTGCTGCGCGGCTATGTCGACGAGGCGGTGTCGTCGGCGCTGGTCAATCTGGAGGCGCGCCCCGCCCCCGCCGGCGCGATGACGGTCGTGCTCGGCCCGGGCTGGCCCGGCGTGCTGCTGCACGAGGCGGTGGGCCACGGGCTGGAGGGCGACTTCAACCGCAAGGGCTCGTCGGCGTTCGCCGGCCGCATGGGCGAGCGCGTTGCGGCCAAGGGCGTCACGGTGGTCGACGACGGCACGCTGGAGGGCCGCCGCGGCTCGCTGAACCTCGACGACGAGGGCAACCCGACCCAGTGCACCACGCTGATCGAGGACGGCATCCTGCGCGGCTATATCCAGGACACGCTGAACGCGCGGCTGATGAAGATGCCGGTGACCGGCAACGCGCGCCGCGAGAGCTTCGCCGCGCTGCCGATGCCGCGCATGACCAACACCTACATGCTCAACGGCGACCGCGACCCGCAGGAGATCATCGCGAGCGTCAAGCGCGGCCTGTACGCGGTCAACTTCGGCGGCGGCCAGGTCGACATCACCAACGGCAAGTTCGTGTTCTCGGCCAGCGAGGCCTATCTGATCGAGGACGGCAAGATCACCGCACCGGTCAAGGGCGCGACGCTGGTCGGCAACGGTCCCGAATCGCTGAAGGACGTCACGATGATCGGCAACGACATGCGGCTGGACTCGGGCGTCGGCGTCTGCGGCAAGGAAGGCCAGAGCGTGCCCGTCGGCGTCGGCCAGCCGACGCTGCGCATCGAAAACATGACGGTGGGCGGGACCGCCTGAGGGCCGCGCGCGTCGGCGCTGCTGCTGCGCCGACGCCACAATCGGCGCCGCCCAGGCGTTTCGGCGCGCTTGCCAAGCGTGCCGAAACGGGCTATAAAGTGGCTTCGTCGTCGGCGCAGCACGCTCCGTCGCGTGCGATACAGAAGCAGTACAGAATCGATAGCGCCTCAACACCGACTGATCACCGTACGTTCCTCCCGCATGTCCGCCAAGTTTTACTTTTACTTTTTTAGCGATCTCGCACCGCTGGCGGAAGGAGAGGATCAGTCGTAAGCGCCTCCCAAGATTGCAAAAAAGCCGCCAGCAAGACTGGCGGCTTTTTTTTGGCCCGACTTTCCCGACGCCCTCCGCCGGCACCCGAATATCCCCCACTCTCACGACCTGACAAGACCTGGAGCCATCATGTTGAAGAACACCGACGACCTTCGTATTCGCGAACTGAAGGAGCTGCTGCCGCCGGCGCACCTGATCCGCGAGTTCTCGCTGTCGGAGAAGGCGTCGGACGTCATCTACGGCGCGCGCCAGGCGATGCACCGCATCCTGCATGGCATGGACGACCGGCTGATCGTCATCATCGGGCCCTGCTCGATCCACGACACCCGCGCCGCGCTCGAATACGCCAAGTTGCTCAAGGAGCAGCGCGATCGCTTCAGCAACGAGCTCGAGGTCGTGATGCGGGTCTACTTCGAGAAGCCGCGCACCACGGTCGGCTGGAAGGGGCTGATCAACGATCCGCACATGGACGGCAGCTTCAAGATCAACGACGGCCTGCGCACCGCGCGGGAGCTGCTGCTCAATATCAGCGAGATGGGCCTGCCGGCGGGCACCGAATATCTCGACATGATTTCGCCGCAGTACATCGCGGACCTGGTCAGCTGGGGTGCGATCGGCGCGCGCACCACCGAATCGCAGGTGCACCGCGAGCTGGCCTCGGGGCTGTCGTGTCCGGTCGGCTTCAAGAACGGCACCGACGGCAACGTCAAGATCGCGGTCGATGCCATCAAGGCCGCGTCGCAGCCGCACCATTTCCTGTCGGTCACCAAGGGCGGCCATTCGGCGATCGTGTCGACCTCGGGCAACGAGGACTGCCACATCATCCTGCGCGGCGGCAAGAACCCGAACTACGACGCCGACAGCGTGCAGCAGGCCTGCGACGCAATCTCCAAGGCCGGCCTCGCGGCGCGGCTGATGATCGATGCCTCGCACGCCAACAGCAGCAAGAAGCATGAGAACCAGATCCCGGTCTGCGAGGACATCGGCCGCCAGCTCGCCGCCGGCGACGACCGCATCATCGGCGTGATGGTCGAATCCCACCTGATCGCCGGCCGCCAGGACCATGTCCAGGGCGCGCCGATCGACTCGCTGACCTACGGCCAGTCGGTCACCGACGCCTGCATCGGCTGGGACGATTCGGTCCGCGTGCTGGAGATCCTGGCCAACGCGGTCAAGGCACGGCGACTGGCGAAGGGCAGCGGGAATTGAAATGCGGAGGTGGCGGCCATCGGGCCGCCACTTGGCAGGGAGTCTACGATCGGATCAACGGGCGTCCGGTCACTTCCTCGTACATCGCATCCGGGGCAATATCGAGCCCGTTCGGCCACACCACCGCGCCATCGGCAATGAACGCCTTGGCGAAGTAGGTCTCATCCGCCAACGGCGCGAACACACCACGGAATTCATCGCGCGACATGTCCACGATGCCTCGCGTGCCATCGGCGAATTCAACATCCAGGCGATGATTGGGCAGGACAGCCAGGCGGGTGACGTGCCATGCAACCATTGCATTTACTCCAGGACGGAATGGTTCTGCATCCTCGTAAAAAAACAAAAAAGCCGCTTCGTCATGAAGCGGCTTTTTTTACCAAACGACCGAGCTTATCTCTTCAACACCAGATCGCCCGGCAGCGATTCGAGATAGGCGGCCATGTCCTTCAATTCCTGCCGCGTGAAGGGACGCGGCTTGCCGTCCTTGCCGACCACGCCGGGGTTGGCGTTGACCTGGCCTTGCATGATCGCGTTGGAACGGCCGACCTGCGGGTTGCCGTGGACCTGGTAGGCGACCAGCGCGTGATACAGGTAGCTGGCGTGCTGGCCGGCCAGCTTCGGATAGTCCGGCGCGATCGGCGAGTTCATGTCCGCGCCGTGGCAGGCGGCGCAATTGCCCTTCTGCACCAGGGCCTTGCCGGCTTCGATATCGGCGGCGGAGGCCGACATCGCCGAGGCACCCAGCACGAGTGCGCCGAGCGCGAACGAGAGCGTCTTGAGCGTCTTCATGTCGGGTCCCCTCACTTCTGCGGATTGTCGCGGGTATCGCGCTTCTGCTGCGCGTAGTACGCAGCCACGTCGGCGATATCCTGGTCGCTCAGCGTCGCCGCGATGCCGCGCATGGTCGGATGCTTGCGGCCGCCCTTCTTGTACTCCTGCAGCGCGTTCGCGATGTACTTCGCGCTCTGGCCCCCGATCATCGGCACTTCATACACCTCGGGAAACGAAGCCCGATATCCCGGAATGCCGTGGCAGCCGATACACATCGCCACCTTGTCCCGGGCTGCCTCCACATTGCCCTTGACTTCCTGGGCCTGCGCTGCCGTCGCGGCGGCGCCAAGCACCACCATCGTGAGGAGCTTTTTCATTGTCGTAGTCGGATTGGAAGGATTGAACCTTGCGTGACCTGCCCGAGCGGCCAGACATGGAACTCCCGCCGAATGCACGGCCGGGGCCGTGCGCATCGACCGTCATGCCGGCCATTCTTTCGTGATCGCCGCTTCCCGACCTGGGCCGCCAGGGTGCGACGTGGGCGGCCGGGGAAGGAGGATGGACGTGGGGGCGCGTCAAACCGGCGCATTGTACCGCACGCGGCACGCGGCAGTCCATAGAGCGGCGCCATGGCCGCACGCGAACGGGAAAGCTCTTTTATACTGGCCCATTCCGACCCGAACGAAGCCTCAGAACGAGCCTCAGAACGCCACATGACCGATACCGCCCAAGCCGCCGCTGGCGCCTCTGCCGCCCCCTCCGCCCGCTTCGAGGGCAGCGCCCACTACGTGGCCACCGACGACCTGAAGCTCGCCGTCAATGCCGCGCGCACGCTGCAGCGTCCGCTGCTGATCAAGGGCGAGCCCGGCACCGGCAAGACCATGCTGGCCGAGGAAGTCGCCGCCGCGCTGGGCATGCCGCTGCTGCAATGGCATATCAAGTCGACTACCAAGGCGCAGCAGGGCCTGTACGAATACGACGCGGTGTCGCGCCTGCGCGATTCGCAGCTCGGCGACGATCGCGTGCACGACATCCGCAACTACATCGTCAAGGGCGTGCTGTGGCAGGCGTTCGAGTCCGACGAGCCGGTGGTGCTGCTGATCGACGAGATCGACAAGGCGGACATCGAATTCCCCAACGACCTGCTGCGCGAGATCGACCGGATGGAGTTCTACGTCTACGAGACGCGCGAACTGATCCGCGCGAAGCATCGCCCGCTGGTCATCATCACGTCGAACAACGAGAAGGAGCTGCCGGACGCCTTCCTGCGCCGCTGCTTCTTCCACTACATCAAGTTCCCCGACGCCGACACGATGCAGCGCATCGTCGATGTCCACTATCCGGGCATCAAGCGCGAGCTGGTGTCGGCCGCGCTCGAAGCCTTCTACGAGATGCGCAACCTGCCGGGCCTGAAGAAGAAGCCGTCGACCTCGGAGCTGATCGACTGGCTCAAGCTGCTGATGGCCGAGGACATTCCGCCCGAGGCGCTGCGCAGCCCCGACAAGAAGGCCGCGATCCCGCCGCTGCACGGCGCGCTGCTGAAGAACGAACAGGACGTGCATCTGTTCGAGCGGCTGGTGTTCATGAACCGCGCCAATCGCTGAGCGTGCTTCCGTTGCTGCGTTCGCCGACCGTCCCACTTCGCCAGGAACCTCGATGACCCGTCTGATCGCGCCGATCGTGCTGGAAGGCCGCCACGTCATGCTCGAACCCCTCGATGCCGCGCACGAAACCGAGCTGCGCGCGGCGGCGAGCGACGGCGAGCTGTGGAAGCTGTGGTACACCTCGGTGCCGACGCCCGACGGCATGCGGGCGTGGATCGACACCGCGCTGGACCAGCGCGACCGCCTCGGCGCGATGCCCTTCGTGGTGCGGCGCGTGCAGGACGGCGTCGTCGGCCCGGTGGTCGGCTCGACGCGCATGTTCAACGTCGACGAGACCCATCGGCGGCTCGAGATCGGCCACACCTGGTATGCGCAGAGCGTGCAGCGCACCGCGGTCAACACCGAGTGCAAGCTGCTGTTGCTCGCGCATGCCTTCGAGCAGCTGCGCTGCATCGCGGTCGAATTCCGCACGCACTGGATGAACCACCAGAGCCGCGCCGCGATCGCCCGCTTGGGCGCCAAGCAGGACGGCGTGCTGCGCAACCATCAGGTGATGCCCGACGGCTCGCTGCGCGACACCGTGGTCTTCTCGATCATCGCCAGCGAATGGCCGACGGTCAAACGCCATCTGCATTACCGGCTGGAGATGCCGCGCTGAGCGCCGGGCCTTTCCTCGCTCGCCCAGCCAGCCACCCACCGCGATACCGAGCCCCGCCATGCTGATCGACTTCTTCTTCTCGCTGCGGCACGCCAAGCTGCCGGTCTCCGTCAAGGAATACCTGACGATGCTGGAGGCGCTGAAGGCCCAGGTGATCGCGCCGTCGATCGACGAGTTCTACTACCTGTCGCGCATGACGCTGGTCAAGGACGAGAAGCACTTCGACAAGTTCGACCAGACCTTCGCCGCGTACTTCAAGGGCGTCGAGAGCCTGGTCGACTGGAAGTCCGACATCCCGCTGGACTGGCTGCACAAGACGCTGGAGCGCGAACTGTCGCCCGAGGAAAAGGCGAAGATCGAGGCGATGGGCGGACTCGACAAGCTGATGGAGCGCCTGAAGCAGCTGCTCGCGGAGCAGAAGGAAAAGCACGAGGGCGGCAACAAGTGGATCGGCACCGGCGGCACCTCGCCGTTCGGCCACGGCGGCTACAACCCGGAAGGCATCCGCATCGGCGGGCCGTCCAAGGGCAACCGCACCGCGATCAAGGTCTGGGAGACGCGCGCCTATCGCGACTACGACGATCAGGTCGAGCTGGGCACGCGCAACATCAAGGTGGCGCTGCGGCGGCTGCGCCGGTTCGCGCGCGAGGGCGCCGACACCGAGCTGGATCTGGACGACACCATCCATTCGACCGCGGCCAACGCCGGCCTGCTCGACATCAAGCTGCGGCCGGAGCGGCATAACAAGGTCAAGGTGCTGATGCTGATGGATGTCGGCGGCTCGATGGACGACCACATCAAGCGCGTCGAGGAACTGTTCTCGGCGGCCAAGACCGAGTTCAAGCACCTGGAGTACTACTACTTCCACAACTGCGTCTACGACTACGTGTGGAAGAACAACCGCCGCCGGCACGCGGAAAAGATCGCCACGTGGGACCTGATCCACAAATACACGCCGGACTACAAGGTGATCTTCGTCGGCGACGCGACCATGAGCCCGTACGAGATCCTGCAGCCCGGCGGTTCGGTCGAGTACAACAATCCCGAGGCCGGGGCGGTCTGGCTGAACCGGCTGATCGACCAGTTCCCCCGCTTCGTCTGGCTCAATCCCGAGCCGGAGGGCCTGTGGCAGTACCGCCAGTCGATCTCCGTGATCAACCAGATCATGAAGTCGCGGATGTATCCGGTCACCCTCGCCGGGCTCGAGCAGGCGATGAAGGTACTGTCGAAGTAAGCCGGCCAACGTCGCTCCGCCCCGGGGGCCGAGCCGCCCTCACACCACCACGTCCACCCCTTCCATCAGCCACTGCCGGAACGTCTGCAGCGCCGGCAGATGCTGCTTCTGCTCGGGGTAGCACAGGTAATAGCCCTTCTTGCTGAGCACCCGCGCCGGGTGCGCCACCACCAGCGCGCCGCTGGCCAGTTCCTGCTCGATCAGGCAGCGCGGGATCAGCGCGATGCCGAGCCCCGACAGCGCGGCCTGCGTCAGCAGCGAGAACTGGTCGAAGCGCGGACCGCTCCAGGCCTCGCGCGTCGTCACGCCGAGCTCGCCCAGCCAGTCCGACCAGGCCTCGGGCACCGTCGTATGGTGCAGCAGCGGGTAGTGCAGCAGCGCCCGCGGCGATGCCGCCACGCCGTTCGGCTCGTTGGCGAGCAGACCGGGCCGGCACACCGGCAGCACCTCGCGGCCGGTCATGTAGTCCGCCAGGCTGCCCGGCCAGACGCCGTCGCCGAAACGGATCGCCGCGTCCAGGTCCGGCTGCGAGAAGTCATAGCCCTGCGCGTGCGGCACGAATTCCAGCGTGACCTCGGGATGGCGCTCGAAGAACTGCGGCAGCCGCGGAATCAGCCACTTGGCGCCCAGCGTCGGCATGCTGGCGATATGCAGCGTGCCGCCGCGGCCTTGGCTGGCCACCAGTTCCACGGTGGCGGCCTCGATCTCCTGCAGGCTGGGCCGGATCCGCTCGAGGTACCGGCGGCCGGCATCGGTCAGCAGCAGGCGCTGACGGACGCGTTCGAACAGATCGACGCCCAGCGACGACTCGAGCTGGCGGACCTGCTTGCTGACCGCGCCCTGCGTGACATGAAGCTCGCGGGCGGCCAGCGTAAAACTGAGATGACGGGCGGCGGCCTCGAAGGCCTGCAGCCCGGTCAACGACGGGCATAGGCGCCGCATGCGACTTCCTCGATTTCCCAGACTTCACGACCAAATGGAATGACCGTGCGATTTTAATTCGTTTGCACGTTTCTTGCAGATTTGCGCAGAATCGCAGGCAAAGCTCAACGAGGCTTCCTGGCACAGCAACGACGGGTGCGCCCTGCCGACGCCCTTCCCCCTACCCCATTCCGTGTTGGACTCCCTTTTCAGGATCATTCATGCAACGCCGTAACATGCTCCGCCTTATCGCTGCCGGCTCGGCCGCCCTGGCCGCCGGCCTGTCGTTCCAGGCTGCCGCGCAGGGTTCGTATCCGACCAAGCCGATCACGCTGGTCGTGCCCTTCCCGGCCGGCGGCACCACCGACATCGTCGCCCGCATCGTCGCCGACAAGCTGGGCCAGCAACTGGGCCAGGCCGTGGTGGTCGACAACCGCGGCGGCGCCGGCGGCAGCATCGGCACCAGCTATCTGGCCAAGGCCACGCCGGACGGCTACACCATCGGCATCGCCACGGCGTCGACTCACGGCATCAACCCGGCGATCTATCCGCGCCTGCAGTACGACGCCACCAAGGACTTCACCACCATCACCAATCTGGCCTCGGTGCCGAACGTGATGAGCATCCACCCGTCGGTCAAGGCCAACGACATGAAGGCCTTCATCGCGCTGGCGCAGTCGCAGCCGAACAAGCTGGCCTACGGCTCGGCCGGCAACGGCAGCGTCTCGCACATGATGGGCGAGCTGTTCAAGATGAGCAGCAAGACCGAGCTGCTGCACGTGCCGTACAAGGGCGTCGGCCCGGCGCTGAACGACACGCTGGCCAACCAGGTCCAGATCCTGTTCGACAACCTGCCGTCGTCGCTGCCGTTCATCCAGGGCGGCAAGCTGCGCGCGCTGGCCGTGGCCGCGCCCAAGCGCGTCCCCACGCTGCCGAATGTGCCGACCTTCGCCGAGCTGGGCCTGGCCGAAGTCAATGACTCGTCGTGGTTCGGCCTGATCGCGCCGGCCAACCTGCCGGCCGACATCCAGACCAGACTGCACGACGCCGCCGTCAAGGTGCTGGCGATGCCCGAGGTCAAGGAGAAGTTCGAGAAGCTGGGCGCGACCCCGGTCGGCGACACGCCGGCGCAGTTCGCCACGCAGATCAAGAACGAGGTGGCCAAGAACAAGCGCATCGCCGCCGCCGCCAAGATCTCGATGGACTAAGCCGCAAGCATCATGACCGAAGCAGACCGAAAGAGCGCGGAGCGCCCTTACTTCCTGCAGTTGCCGGAAGGCGAGAGCAGCCCGCTCTTTCTCGACTCACCGCATAGCGCGACCACGTATCCGGCGGACTTCCGCTACGCCGGCGGGCTGCCCTTGAACCTGCTGCGCCAGGCCGAGGACACCTTCGTCGACGAGCTGTACGCCGACGCGCCGAAGCAGGGCATCGCGCTGCTGTGCGCGGGCTTTCCGCGCAGCTACCTCGATGCCAACCGCGGCATCGAGGAGATCGACCAGGCCTTGCTCGATGCCCCGTGGCCGGGCCCGATGCAGGAAACGCCCAAGACCCGGCTCGGCAAGGGCCTGGTCTGGCGCGTGCTCGACACCGGCGAGGCGATCTACGATCGCAAGCTGAGCGTGGCGGAGGTGCAGGCGCGCATCGAGCGCTACTACCTGCCCTACTACGCCCAGCTGCAGAAGCTGGCCGACCGGGCGATCGCCGAGCACGGCAGCGCATGGCACATCAACTGCCACTCGATGCCGAGCGAAGCGGCGCAATACGCGACCGAGCATCCGGGCCTGCAGCATCCGGATTTCGTGGTCGGCGACCGCGACGGCACCACCTGCGACAAGCGTTTCACCGATCTGGTGGAAGGCGTACTCAAGGAGATGGGCTACGAGGTCTGGCGCAACCATCCGTACAAGGGCGTGGAGATCGTGCGCGTGGTCGGCCAGCCCCAGGCCGGCCGCCACAGCCTGCAGCTCGAGATCAATCGCAAGCTGTATATGGACGAAGTGGCGCTGACCCGCAGCGAGGGCTTCGACAAGCTCAAGGGCAATCTGAACGCCCTGCTTGCCGAGCTCGACCGCTTCGCCCGTTCGGCCGCGGCGCGCTAGCGCAGCGTCGTTCCGGCCCGGTCCGTTCGCTCCCCAGGGCGGCGGACCGGGCCCGGTCCGCCGCTCGGGACTGACCCTAGGTTGGTGGCGCTGAGGAACTTTGTGCAAAGGGTTTCCTCTATCATGGCAGTCTTTTGCCAACCACTTCGCCCCCGAAGCAAGCAGATCCCGTGATCCGACGAATTTCCATGCGGCTGCGCGCCCTCGCCGCCGCAACCGCCGCCTTGATGCTGGCAGCCTGTGCCACCGCGCCCGACGAGCCGGGCAACACCGCGGGCCAGCAGGCCCAGGCGCCGGCCGCCAGCCCTGCTGCGCAGGCCCCCGCGCCCGCACCGCGCGGCGCGACTTCCTACTCCGACAAGCCGGCGGTGCCGCCGCCGGACAACGACAACTCCCCGACCAAGACCGTCACGCTGCCGTCCACGGGCCGCGTCAGCCTGGCCGAATATCGTGCGCAGATGCGCCAGCAGCTGATGCAAAGCGAGAACGCCAGCGCCGATGTGGCCGATTGCGCCGCGCATGCGAGCTGGGTGGTGCCGCGCTCGGCGACCTACGACGCGCTGCGCATTCCGACCGGCGCGCTGGCATCCGGACAGGCCTCGGTCGAAAGCTGGGAAGGCCGCTTCTCGCGCGGCAAGCAGGCGGTGCCGGTGACCTCGGTGGTCACCTTCTCGGCCGCCGCGCACCGCCGCAACGGCCAGTCGGGCCAAGCGGGCCAATCGCGCTGGGACCCGGTCAAGGTCCGCTGCGGCTACGACGACGGCATGATGCTGGCCTACGAACTGCTGGACGACGACGGCGACATCATCGTCGAGCCGGCCGCCAAACCCGCGGTCAGCGTGGCCCCGCGCAATGCGACGGCCAGGGGTGCAAAGGCCAAGGGCAAGGCGACCAAGTCGAGCCGATCGGGCAAGGCCACGTCGGCCAAGTCATCGGGCAGCGCGAAGAAGGCCGCGGCCAAGTCCGGCGGTTCGAGCAGCGCCGGCAAATCGACGAAGAAGACCAGCAAGCCGTCGCGCTGAAGTTCCCCACCGCATCGCTGCCGGGCCGGCCCGGCAGCGGCGCTCAGTCCAGCTGCGCCAGGATCGCCTGCAGCATCGCCGCGCCCAGCAGCGCGCTGCGGGCGCCATTCCAGCCGACCTCGGGCTGCGGCAGGTCCGCGTTGTCCTTGAACGGCATCTCCAGCGTCAGCGACAGGCAGCCGAACGCGTGGCCGATGTACTTGGAGGCCAGCTTCAGTGCATCGGCGTTGTACTTGCTCGCTGCATAGCCATGCACGTCCTGGAAGTCCGGCGTGGCGCGCTTGAAGGCCTCGACGAAGCGCGCCTGCGCGACGCGCTGGGACTCGGTGAAGCTCGGCAGCATCTCGCTGCCGGCGACGAAGTTGTACGGCAGCCCCTCGTCACCGTGGATGTCGAAGAACAGGTCGCAGCCGGTCGCTTCGATCGCACGGCGCACGTGGTAGACCTCCGGGCTGGTATCGAGGCTCGGCGCCATCCATTCGCGATTCAGATTGGCCCCCGCGGCGTTGGTGCGCAGATTGCCCAGTGCCGAGCCGTCCGGATTCATGTTCGGGACGATATGGAACACCGCCTTCTGCAGCAGCCGCTCGGCCACGCCGTCGCCGGCCCAGATACCGGTGCCGGTCAGCCGCTGCAGCACGCCTTCGACGAACCACTCCGCCATGGTCTCGCCCGGATGCTGGCGCGCGATCATCCAGATCGTCTTGCGGCCGTCATTGCCGCCGTCATTGTCGCCGTCAGCCGGCGCGCCGATCGTCACCGCCGTCATGTCGCGGCCCTGCACCGTGCTGCCCAGATGCGTCAGCCGCGCGCGCGGCGAACGCTGACAGGTGCCCAGCAATGCGAGATGGCGCTCCTCCGGATACGGCTCGAAATAGGCGAACCAGATGCTGTCGTGGGCCGGCGTGAATTCGACCGTCATTACCTGCCCGTCGAAGCGCGTCGGCACGCGGAACCACTGCACGCGGTCGTACGAGGCCACGGCGCGGTAGTCGCGCCAGCCGTCCGGATAGGTGCAATCGCCGGCGTTCAGGAACTGCAGCCGGCAGGCCTGCCCGGCCGCGCCATGCAGCCCGAAATGGAACCACTGGCGGAAGTCGGCATGCGAATCGGCGCGGATGCGCAGCCGGATATCGTCGGCGCGATCCAGCGCCTCGACTTCGATCGCACCGGAATCGAACCGGCTGGAGATATGCAGCGCTGCGGTCTTCATGTCAGAGCCTCGCAAGACGAATTCGTGGTGGGACGCCGTGGCGTGTGGCCGGCGGCCGATGCGCCGGCGCGGCGGCGTCAGTCTTCCAGCCGGCGCCGGAACACCCAGCGCGTCGCGTCCGACGCCTTCGCGTCGTAGGCATAGCCGTCCTCGGCGAATTTTTTCAGGCCGGCCGGGTCGGTGATGCGGCGGGTCACGGCAAAGCGCGTCATGGTGCCGCGCGCCCGCTTGGCATGGAACGAGATGATCTTGTAGCGGCCGCCCTTCCAGTCCTCGAACACCGGCGTGATCACGCGCGCGTTCAGCACCTTGGGACGGACCGCCTTGAAATATTCCTCGGAAGCGAGATTGACCAGCGTCGGCGCGCCCTCGCCTTTCAGCCCGGCGAGATCCTTGTTCAGCAGCTGTGTCACGTCGTCGCCCCAGAACGCGTACAGGTCCTTGCCGGCCTCGTTCGCCAGCCGCGTGCCCATCTCCAGCCGGTATGGCTGCATCCAGTCCAGCGGCCGCAGCACGCCGTACAGGCCCGACAGGATGCGCACATGGCGCTGCGCGAAGGCGAGGTCGTCGTCCGACAGGCTGGGCGCGTCGAGCCCCTCGTAGACATCGCCGTTGAAGGCCAGCACCGCGGGCTTGCTGTTGCGCGCGGTGAACTTCGGCGACCAGTCGGCGTAGCGGGTCGCGTTCAGCACCGCCAGCTTGTCGGAGATGTCCATCAGCGTGCCGATTTCCTGCGGCGCCAGCGCGCGCAAACGCTCGATCAGCTGCGCCGAACGCGGGATCAGCCGCGGCAGGTGGCTGGCATCGAGCGGGGGCCGGACGCGGGGCGGCGTCTCGTAGTCCAGCGACTTGGCGGGCGACAGAACGATCAACATGGCAGAATGCGGCAGAAACAAAGTCCAGATTGTAACGAATGCTCAACCCCTCTACCGGGCCGGACACCGCATCCGGCACCGAACCCTTTGCCGATCCCGCATCGCCCCCGGCCCCTGATTCCGCACCCCGCGTGGTACTGGACTCCAACGTCTGGATCGATCTGCTGGTCTTTCGCGATCGGCATGCCGAGCCGATCCGCACCGCGCTGCAGGACGGCGCGATCGCGCCGCTGATCCGCGCCGATTGCCGCGAGGAATTGCGCCGCGTATTGGCCTATCCGCAGTTCGCGCGCTTCGAGGTCGATATCGACGAGGCGCTGGCCACCGTGGACCGGCTGACCACCGCGGTCGCGCCGCCCTGCCCGACGCAGGCCGAGGCGACCCGGCTGCCGCGGTGCCGCGACGGCGACGACCAGAAGTTCATCGAGCTGGCGCACTTTGCCGGCGCCGATTGCCTGGTGTCGAAGGACAAGGCGGTGCTCAAGCTGGCCGGCCGGCTGCGCCGCAGCAGCGGCGTCGCGGTATTGACGCCGCAGGCCTTCGCGCCGTGGCTGGCCGCGCGGCCGGCGCGCTAGAATCGCCGGTCGATGCGGCGCGAGCGAGCCCCGGCGCGCCACTGCGCCGCTCGCCCCGATTCCGCTCGACATCTCCCTGCCAACCGATTGACGAATTGACGATTGACGCCATGTCTGCCGACGCTCCGCTCAGCCCTCCCCCGTCCCGCCTGCCCAACGTGGGCACCACGATCTTCACCGTGATGTCGGCGCTCGCCGCCGAAAAGAATGCGGTCAACCTGGGTCAGGGCTTTCCGGACTTCGACTGCGATCCGAAGATCGTCGACGCGGTCACGCGCGCGATGCAGGGCGGCCTGAACCAGTACCCGCCGATGGCCGGCGTGCCGAAGCTGCGCCAGGCCATCGCCGACAAGATCGGCAAGCTCTACGGCCGCGCCTACGACGCCGACAGCGAGATCACGGTGACCGCCGGCGCGACGCAGGCGCTGCTGACCGCGATCCTGTGCGCGGTCCATCCGGGCGACGAAGTGATCGTGCTGGAACCGTGCTACGACAGCTATCTGCCCGCGATCGAACTGGCCGGCGGCAAGCCGGTGCCGGTGATGCTGGACGCCCCGCACTTCCGCATCCCGTTCGACCGCCTCGCCGCCGCGATCACGCCGCGCACGCGGATGATCCTGATCAACACGCCGCACAACCCGACCGGCACGATCTGGCGCGAGGACGACATGCGGCAGCTGGCCGCGCTGCTGGCGGGCACCGACATCCTGCTGCTGTCGGACGAGGTCTACGAGCACATGGTCTACGACGGCCAGGCGCATCAGTCGGTGGCGCGCCATCCGGAACTGGCACGGCGCAGCTTCGTCGTGTCGAGCTTCGGCAAGACCTATCACGTGACCGGCTGGAAGGTCGGCTATGTCGCCGCGCCGGCCGCGCTGATGGCCGAATTCCGCAAGGTCCACCAGTTCAATGTATTCACCGTCAATACGCCGGTGCAGCACGGGCTGGCCGACTACATGTCGGACCCGGCGCCCTATCTCGAATTGCCGGCGTTCTATCAGGCCAAGCGCGACTTCTTCCGTGCCGGGCTGGCCGATACGCGCTTCAAGCTGCTGCCGTCGGACGGGACGTACTTCCAGTGCGTCGACTATTCGGCGATTTCGGACATGAGCGAAGCGGATTTCGCGATGTGGCTGACGCGCGAGATCGGCGTCGCGGCGATTCCGGTGTCGGCGTTCTATTCGCAGCCGCGCGAATCGGGCGTGGTGCGGTTCTGCTTTGCCAAGCGGGAGGAGACGCTGGGGCTGGCGCTGGAGCGGTTGCGCAAGCTTTAAGGTAGAGCGGGCAGTCGCCGCAATGCGACCGCCCGCTGCCCTCTCCCCCGCCCCTCTCCCGCAAGCGGGAGAGGGGAGAAAACCGGTGCGGTCACGACGAGCAGCACGAACATTCGCCCACCGGATGGTGTTCTCCCTCTCCCCCTCAGGGGGAGAGGGTTGGGGAGAGGGGGTGGTGTCGAAGCGCGATCGCGTTCCTACTTGTTCCGGCTCAGCATCAACTCGGTATTGGCCTTGCGTTCCGCGTTGACCTTCTGCACGGTCGGCCGCTCGCTCATCCGCTTCAGATAGTCCTTGACCGGCAGGTCGGCCAGCATGTCCGCGCCGTAGATGATCCTGGTCGCGGCCGACACCAGCGGCAGATGCACCACCGCGGCGCAGTCGGCCAGCGTGAAGCGGTCGCCCGCGATATACGGCGAGAATTTCGCCAGCTTGGCGAAGGCGGGAATGTAGCGGTTCAGCAGCTTCTGCTGGCGCTCCTTGACGCCATCGCTGACCTTGCCGCCGAAAAACGCCTCGGGGTAGAGCTCGCGCACCGTCAGTTCCAGATACAGTTCGAGATACGTGACCAGCTCGCGCACCTTGCCGGCGGCCAGCGGGTCGGCCGGCAGCAGCGGGTTCTGCGGATAGGCGGCCTCCAGGTATTCGGCGATCACCTCCGATTCGCACAGCGTGCCGCCATCGACCACGATGTACGGCACCTTGCCCAGCGGCGAGGCGTCCAGGTCGGTCTCGCCGATCCAGGCCAGCACCTCCTCGAACGGCACATTCTTTTCCATCAGCGCCAGCTTGACCTTGTTGTAGTAGTTGCTGGCAGCAAAGCCGCAGAGCTTCAGCATGGGGTGTCTCCTTTGTTGTGCTGCGTTCTCCCGGACGGGATCGGTGGCCGCGCCTCGGCTTTTTTTGGCCGATCAGCGCACGCGCCTGCGCGGCGGTGTTCACGCAACGGGTGCAAAAACCGCACGAGCGTGCTAATTTAACCACAACTTTTTGGAAGCACGATGAGCACTTTGACTATCGACACCCTCGGCATCGTGGGCACCGGCGCAATGGGCCGGGGCATTGCCCAGATCGCCGCGCAGGCGGGCCTGACCGTCCGCCTGTTCGACACCAATCCCCAGGCCGTTGCGGCCGCCCGGCAGTATCTGCAGGACACGCTGGCCAAGCTTGCCGACAAGGGCAAGATCAGCAGCGACGATGCCGCCGCCACGCTCGCGCGCGTGCAGCCGTGCGGCGCGCTCGAGGAAATGGCCGACTGCGACATGGTGCTCGAGGCCATCGTCGAGCGGCTCGAAGTCAAGCGCGACCTGGTCGCCGGGCTCGAAGCCATCGTGCGTCCGGATGCCGTGATCGCGTCGAACACCTCGTCGCTGTCGGTCACCGCGATCGCGGTCGGCGCGAAGCACCCGGGCCGCATCGTCGGCTACCACTTCTTCAATCCGGTGCCGCTGATGAAGGTCGTCGAGGTGATCGACGGCCTGTCCGGCGATCCGGCGGTGGGCGATGCGCTGATGGCGCTGTCGCGTCGCATGGGCCATACGCCGGTGCGTTGCAAGGACATGCCGGGCTTCATCGTCAACCATGCCGGCCGCGGCATGAACATCGAAGGGCTGAAGGCCGCGCAGGAAGGTGTGGCCGAGTTCGCCGACATCGACGCGATCATGCGCGAGCAGGCGGGCTTCCGCATGGGCCCGTTCGAGCTGATGGACCTGACCGGGCTCGACGTGTCGCACCCGGTGATGGAGTCGATCTACAACCAGTTCTACCAGGAGCCGCGCTATCGTCCGTCGCCGATCACGGCGATCCGCCAGGTCGGCGGGCTGCTAGGGCGCAAGACCGGCGGCGGCTTCTACCGCTATGTCGATGGCCAGAAGCAGCTGCCCGCCACGGCCCCGGTGCCTAACGCGCGTCCGGCCAGCGTCTGGGTCAGCCGCGACAGCGAACGCGGCCATGCGATGGTGGTCAAGCTGCTGACCGCGATGGGCATCACGCCCGAGGGCGGCAACGCACCGTCGGCCGATGCGCTGATCGTGGTGACGCCGCTGGGTCTGGATGCGACCGCCTGCGCGCTGCAGCAGGGGCTCGATGCGAGCCGCGTGATCGCCATCGACACGCTGCTGCCGTTCGAAGCCACCAGGCGCCGCACGCTGATGACGACGCCCGCCACCAGCGCCGCGATGCGCGACGCCGCCCACGGCCTGTTCGCCAGCGACGGCGTGCCGGTCACGGTGATCCGCGACTCGGCCGGCTTCGTCGCCCAGCGCATCGTCTCGTGCATCGTCAATATCGCTTCGGATATCGCGCAGCAGCGCATCGCGACGCCGTCGGACATCGACCTGGCCGTCAATCTTGGCCTGGGCTATCCGAAGGGTCCGCTGGCGCTGGGCGATGCGATCGGCCCGCAGCTGATCCTCGAAGTGCTGCGCAATATGGAGCGGCTGACCGGCGACATGCGCTATCGTCCGAGCCCTTGGCTGTGGCGCCGTGCCAGCCTCGGCCTGTCGCTGCTGACCGAGGAAGCCTGACGTTTCCGGGCCGCCCTCCCCGGGGCGCTCCTTTCCCCCCAACACGCCACCGAGCCGAGCCGCCATGCCTGCCCAACTGCTGTCCGAACGCGTCGATGCGACGCTGGTGCTGACTATCTCCAATCCGGAAATGCGCAATGCGCTCGGCCCGGAGATCTACCACGCGACGAAGGAAGCCCTGCAGGCAGCCGAGCAGGACAGCAGCATCCGCTCGGTGGTGCTGACCGGCGCCGACGGCATGTTCTGCGCCGGCGGCAACCTGAACCGGCTGCTGGGCAATCGCGCGCAGCCGCCGCAGGTGCAGGCCGACAGCATCACGATGCTGCATGCATGGATCGAGAGCCTGCATGCGTTTCCGAAGCCGATCATCGCCGCGGTGGAAGGCGCCGCCGCCGGCGCGGGCTTCTCGGTGGTGCTGGCCTGCGATTTCGTCGTGGCCGCCAGCAATGCGAAGTTCGTGATGGCCTACGTCAAGGTCGGCCTGACGCCGGACGGCGGCGGCTCGTATGAACTGGCGCGCGCGCTGCCGCGTCAGCTGGCGTCGGAACTGCTGATCGAAGGCAAGACCGTCGACGCGCAGCGGCTCGCGCAGTTCGGCCTGGTCAACCGCGTCACCGAGCCAGGCCAGGCACTGGCCGAAGCGTTGCGCCTGGGCGAATCGCTGGCCGCGCAGTCCTCGCACGCGATGGGCCGCATCAAGGGGCTGATCAATCAGGCCGGCACGCTGTCGCTGAACGAACATCTGGCCCGGGAACGCGAGAACTTCGTCGCCGCGCTGCATCACCCGGACGGCGGCGAAGGCATCAGCGCCTTCCTGGAAAAGCGCAAGCCCAACTATGGTTGAAGACCGCGGCTGAACAGCGCCGCCGCATCGTTACCGACCCGATCCCGATAAAAAAGATACCGGAGACAGCATGAGCAGCAATCTTTCCCAGTTCGAGGGCACGCGCCCGGTCGCCGAGCAGCAGCGCTTCGATACCGCTGCGCTCGAAGCCTGGCTGCGCGACCATGTCGAGGACTTCGCCGGGCCGCTGACGGTCGAGCAGTTCAAGGGCGGCCAGTCCAATCCCACCTTCAAGCTGATCACGCCGGGCCGCACCTACGTGATGCGCGCCAAGCCGGGGCCGAAGTCGAAGTTGCTGCCGTCGGCGCACGCGATCGAGCGCGAGTACCGCGTGATGGCGGCGCTGGCAAACACCGACGTGCCGGTCGCGCGCATGTACGCGCTGTGCGAAGACGAGGCCGTGATCGGCCGCGCGTTCTACATCATGGAGTACGTCAACGGCCGCGTGCTGTGGGACCAGTCGCTGCCCGGCATGAGCCCGAGCGAACGCGCCGCGATCTACGACGAGATGAACCGCGTCATCGCCGCGATGCATACCGTCGACTACCAGGCCATCGGCCTGGGCGACTACGGCAAGCCGGGCAATTACTTCGCGCGCCAGATCGAGCGCTGGACCAAGCAGTACAAGCTGTCCGAGACCGAGAAGATCGAGGCGATGGACGCGCTGATGGACTGGCTCCCTCACCATATCCCGGAGGAAGACCAGGACCTGACCAGCATCGTCCATGGCGACTACCGGCTCGACAATCTGATGTTCCACCCCACCGAGCCGCGCGTGCTGGCGGTGCTCGACTGGGAACTGTCGACGCTGGGCCATCCGATGGCCGACTTCGGCTACCACTGCATGAGCTGGCATATCGCGCCGGGCCAGTTCCGCGGCATCGCCGGACTCGACTATGCGGCGCTCGGCATTCCCGACGAGGCGACGTATCGCCGCATGTACGAGCAGCGCACCGGCCGCGAGATCACCGGCGACTGGAACTTCTATCTGGCCTTCAGCATGTTCCGCATTGCCGGCATCCTGCAGGGCATCGCCAAGCGCGTGGTCGACGGCACGGCGTCGTCGGCGCAGGCGGTCGACGCCGGCAGGCGGGCCCGGCCGATGGCCGAGATGGGCTGGCAGTACGCGCAGAAGGCGAAGCAGCGGATCGCCTGATCAGGACACATTCGGTCAGGGCTGGCCGGATGAAGGCTGGCACGGCGAAGAGCCGTGCCAGCCTTTTTTGCTTTCGTCCATGGCAAAAGTGGCGTTTTTCATTGTCTGACGACATATAACGAGAGCCTCCGCTCTCGCCTCCGGGATTTCCCTGAAACATGCCAAATTTCGCTGTCTTACCGCTGGACGGCGCGCATGCCGGCTCTTATGATGGCGACCATTGTTGTATGACGACTGACAAATAACCGTTCCCGGAGACATCATGCAAGCACGCCGCCGCTTCCTCAAATTCGCCTCCACCGCCGCCCTCGCCGCTGTCGCCGCCCCGCTGGCGACGCCTGCCCTGGCCGCCGACACCTGGCCGAACCGGCCGATCCGGCTGGTGGTGCCCTACCCTGCCGGCGGGTCGTCGGACATCATCGCCCGGCTGATCAGCAAGCAGCTCGGCGAAGCGCTCGGTCAGCCGGTGGTGGTCGACAACCGCCCCGGCGCCAACGGCAACGTCGGCGCGGCCTTCGTGGCGCAGTCCGGCGGCGACAACCACACGCTGCTGCTGTGCGATGTCGGCGCGCTGGCGATCAGCCCGTCGGTCTACACCAAGCTGACCTTCGATCCCGCCAAGGATCTGAAGGGCGTTTCCATGCTGGCCTATTCGCCGCATATGCTGGTGGTCAACCCGTCGGTGCAGGCCAATACGCTGAAGGACCTGGTCGAGATGTCCAAGCGCGGCGAGCTCAATTTCGCCGTCACGGCGATCGGCAGCGCCCCGCATCTGGCCGGCGTGGCCGTGCAGCAGGCCACCGGCGCCAAATGGCAATACGTGCCGTACAAGGGCGGCGCGCAGGCGATCGCCGATACCGTCGGCGGCACCGCACAGGTGCTGATGAACGGCATGCTGGCCACGCTGCCGCACGTGCAGAGCGGCAAGCTGAAGGCGATCGCGGTGTCCAAGCGCACCCGCATGCCGCTGGTGGGCAATCTGCCGACCATCGCGGAACAGGGCGTGGCGAACTTCGAGTCGGGCACGTGGCAAGGCGTGATGGCGCCGGCCAAGATGCCGGACGCCGCGGTGACGCGCCTGAACGCCGAACTGGTGCGCATCATCCGTTCGCCGGAAGTGCGCGCGCAACTGGCCGGCCAGGGCGCCGAGGTCGTGACGATGACGCCCGCCGAGACCAACCGCTTCTTCGCCACCGAGAAGACGCGCTGGGCCGCGGTGGTCAAGCAGGCGGGCATCAAGCTCGACTGACGGCGGCCACAGGCCCTCCGGGCCTGTGTCGCGACGGGCAGCCCCGGGGCGGCAAGCGTATACTGGCCGTTGCTATAGGTTTTCGCCCGTTCGCTGTGTCCACCCCCTCTCCCCACGACGATCCCCGCCCGCTGCCGCCCAACCGGCCCGACGACGACGCCTGCTGCGGCAGCGGTTGCAGCCCCTGCATCTTCGATTTCTATTACGAGGAAATGGAGCGCTACCGGCAGGAATTGAGGGACTGGCTGGCACGGCACCCCCAGGAGGCCGCTTCGCCGTGAGGCTGGACGCTGTCGCCTCTTTCGACGCTATCGGCGCCCTGGCGGCCGGCGTACCGCCACATGGCGATGCCGATGCGCTGATCGACTTCGTGCGCCGGCACCCGCGCCTGCTGGTGCTGACCGGCGCCGGCATCAGCACCGATTCCGGCATCCCCGGCTATCGCGATGCCGATGGCAACTGGCGGGCGAGCACGCCGATCCAGCACCGCGAATTTCTCGACTCGCATGCGCGCCGCCAGCGTTACTGGGCGCGCAGCATGGTGGGCTGGCCGATCATGTCGCGCGCCCGGCCCAATGAGGCGCACCTCGCGCTCGCGCGGCTGCAGCAGGCGGGACACATCGAGGCGCTGGTCACGCAGAACGTCGACGGCCTGCATCAGGCCGCGGGCAGCACCGGCGTGATCGAGCTGCATGGCAGCCTCGGCACGGTGGTCTGCCTGAACTGCGGCGAGCGGCATCCGCGCGCCGACATCCAGCACGAACTCGAAGCGGCCAACCCGGCCATCGCCGGCCTGTCGGCCGTGCCTTCCGCGGACGGGGATGCGCATCTCGAAGCCGAGGACCTGCACGATTTCTCCGTGCCCCATTGCCGGCGCTGCGCCGGCGTGATCAAACCCGATGTGGTGTTCTTCGGCGACTCGGTACCGCGCGATCGCGTGGCGGCGGTCCACGACGCTCTGCAACGCGCCGATGCGCTGCTGGTGGTGGGGTCGTCGCTGATGGTCTATTCGGGCTATCGCTTCTGCGTAGCCGCCGCGCAGGCCGGCAAGCCGATCGCCGCCATCAACCTCGGACGGACGCGCGCCGACTCGCTGCTTGCTCTCAAAGTGTCGGCGTCCTGTGCCGAAGCGCTGAGCCGGATTGCGCAGGCATTCTGCGACCGCTGACGCCGACCGCCGACCGCCGATCGCCGACGACGGGCGGCCCGGGATTACAGAAGTGTCAAAACGCGCAAATCCGGCTTCGCCATGGAAAGCGCCGTGGGTGCCGGCAAGGAACAATTCAGCCTTCCGCGCATGACCCACCGCCACCACTACCAGACAACGCCGCGAACATTCACGCATTGTCTTGCAAGGTCCGGTGGTAACCGGAGCGTCCGCCTGCGCGTCCGCCATATCGCGACAACCATGCAGTAAACAGACGATAGCCCAAGGGTCGGCGCGCGGCATATCGCTCCCATTGATTCCATCCTTTATCAATTGGACATCCCATGCCTGGTGAATCCCGAATCCAGCAACGTGCCAAAGCCTTTGTCGACATTGCCCACATCGACATCCCTTTCCCGGAATTCCCGAAGACAGGAAGCAGCAATATCCAGCAAATGGGCATGGACCTTGCAGCGAGCGCGCATGCGCTGTTTTTCACGCAAGGTTGCCGCATCGAGTTTGCCGGCAAACACGATAGCAATACGGACAGACAGGTCCGGTCACTGATGCAAAGCGCGGCGCCCGACTCGCCCGAGGACGCCGGCGCCAGGTTGCTGGAATTCATTCAGGGCGAGCTGCAATCCCAACTGGTTGAGGGCGGTCAGCTTTGGCATCCGGGACATGCCGCCGTGCTCGCCGCAACGCTCGGACAACGGGCGATCTGGAATGCGGAAGGCGAGGCGCTGGCGAGGATCTTTCACGAACGCGGGTTCGGTCTGCATGCACGGCCAACCGAGATAACCATGCGCATTTCGCCGTTGGCCGACGGAAGCGGATGGCGGATCAACAAGCTGATGAACTGGTATTCCTATCGGGACGAGACTGGAAAAACGCGCTGCATGAGCACGCTCAATCCGATTCTCGAAATCGACCACCAGATCGACGTCTATTTCGATTCCGCTCACACAACGATCCGCAACGCCTGGAATTGGCTCACCGGTCGGGAGACCACCGAGTTCAAGGCGGGAATCCGCACCGAAATCGGCCAGATCGCCTGGCGCGACCCGCATCTCGACGTGCCAATGCTCGCGCATGGCCCGAGCGATCGCCCTCGTGGCCTGTCCAGCATCATCTCCGCACTGTTCGAAGCTATTGCCCAGGCCTTTGCCAATGCTTTCGAGGAGGGCTGCCGCCGCGTGGATGGCGCCGCATTCAAGCCGCTGTCGGGGCAGGAACGAAACGCCTTCCTGATGCATCGGCCCCATTCGCTATACGGCCCCCGGGACAACGCAGCATTGGAGTCGGATGACAATGCGCTCGCCGCCTCGGAGGCGCTTGACCCAAACCTGGCCGCCCTCGCGCCGACGCGAGCCATGCTGCTCCACCGCCTGGAGCGCGGCGACGGAGACCTCCAGCGCGTAGGAGATGTCCCTGGCGTACTGCGATCCTTTGCGGCACGCAAGCTCGACAAGCAGGACAACGGCACTGCGCAATTCGTCATCATTCCGGCAAATGGCAACGAGCAACTGCACCGACGTACCGGACCCCGGCGAACGGACCTGCACTATCCAGCAAGCGCCGCACTGAGCGCGGGCCGCGGCACCCACAGGCAGCGGCCAGCGGCTGCGCCGGCCGTTGCGAACGAGCAGGTCCTGCGGGCGGAAGCGGCGGCACGACAACTGCGCAACATTCCTCGGATCGACGCTTCGGTCGCGCCACCGTTGCCAGGGTCGCCAGCGTCGACGAGTAACGGCGCCGAAGCTGCAAATCGGCCGCCCGAGGAACCGATCGGCGCCCCAGCGGAACAGCGCGGGCTGGACAGCCCATCGGCCGACGGGTCCAGGGCCGACCTTCCCCCTGCCTCGTCACGCAGCGATGTCGTCACGCACCGAAATGGCGAACCGCAACTTGCGGCAACGGTCACTGGATCGCCTTAAGGGCCGCATGAGGACGCGATCGGGCAACGCGTGCCGTCACGGCTCAGGTATCGGCCCCTCGCCGTGCATCGACGTCGGCGGCGCCGCGCCCGAGTTCCCCAATCACCGCCCCAAGCTGCTCCCGCAGCCACCGATTCGCGCCATCGTTCTCCCCACCCGCATGCCAGTACAGATGCAGTTCCAATGACGGCACCTTGAACGGCAGCGTCAGCAGCCGATTGCCATACGCCTCGTTGGCGATGCGCGCATAGCGCAGCGGCAGCGTCGCCAGCAGATCGGTGCAACTGACGATGCGGCACGCCGCCGCGTAGTGCTGGCAGCGCAGGCGCACCCGGCGCGTCATGCCCATCCGGTGCAGGGCCTGATCCTCGAGCCCTGCGCCGCGCCGCCGCGACGACACGTGCACGTGTTCGGCGGCCAGATAGCGCTCCAGCGTCAGTTCCTTTTTCACCAGCGGATGGTCGCGCCTGGCGAGCACCACCATCGGATCGGACATGAAGGCCGCGTGGTGGATCGCGGGCGAGACCGGCAGCAGGATGTCGATCGCGGCATCGAGCGTGCCGGCCAGCAGTTCGGATTCCATCTCGCGCCGATCGAAGCGGACTGCCGCGATATCGACGTGCGGCGCCACCGCGGCGACGCGCGACATCAGCGGCGGCAGCAACGTCGATTCGAGCGCGTCGCGCATGCCGATGGTGAAGCGCCGCACCGTCGCTGCGGGATCGAAGTGCGGGGTGTCCTGCAGCGTGCGCGCGAACGACTGCAGCGCGGTGCGTACCTCTCCGGCCAGCGAGCGCGCCAGCGGCGTCGGCGCCATGCCCTGCCCGCGCCGCTCGAACAGCGGGTCGTCGAACAGCGTGCGTAGCCGGCCGAGCGCATGGCTGACCGCCGGCTGCGTCAGGTTCAGCTGCCGGGCGGCCGCCGTGATGCTGCCTTCGGTGTAGATGGCGTCAAACACGACGAACAGGTTCAGGTCGATGCGGGAGAGCTGCATGGCGGCGATTGTGTCATGGAATGCAGCAGATTGATACCGTCGAATCCAGAAAATTCATTTTTCATATTCCGCGCAATGAGATAGAGTGCCCTCAGTCGGCGTATATCGCGCCCGCCCGCCGCCTGCCGGTCCGTCGCCGTACGGTCCTGCAGCGCGGCGGGGCCAAATCGCAGGGGTTGTGAGGAGACACCATGGATTTCGAATACTCGCCCAAGGTCAAGGAGATGCGCGCCAGGCTGCTGGCCTTCTTCGACCAGCACATCTATCCGAACGAGAAGCGCTTCCACGCCGAGATCCAGGCCAACCGCAAGGCCGGCAACGCCTGGGTGCCGAGCCAGCTGATCGAGGAGCTGAAGCCGCTGGCGCGCGAAGCCGGCCTGTGGAACCTGTTCCTGCCGCGTTCGAAGCGCGCGCCCGAAGGGCTGTCCAATCTGGAATACGCGCCGCTGTGCGAAATCATGGGCCGGGTGCCCTGGTCGCCGGAAGTCTTCAACTGCGCCGCGCCGGACACCGGCAACATGGAAACGCTGGAGCGCTACGCCTCGGAAGAACTGAAGGACAAGTGGCTGGAGCCGCTGCTGCGCGGCGAGATCCGCTCGGCCTTTCTGATGACCGAGCCCGACGTGGCGTCGTCCGACGCGACCAATATCCGCTGCCGCATCGAGCGCGACGGTGACCACTACGTGATCAACGGCACCAAGTGGTGGTCGTCGGGCGCCGGCGATCCGCGCTGCAAGGTCTATATCGTGATGGGCAAGACCAACCCGGACGCGGGCCGCCACGAGCAGCAGTCGATGATCGTGGTGCCGGCCGATACCCCGGGGATCACCATCAAGCGCCATCTGCCCGTGTTCGGCTATGACGACGCGCCGCACGGCCATATGGAGATCGAACTGAAGAACGTGCGCGTGCCGGCGGAGAACATCCTGCTCGGCGAAGGCCGCGGCTTCGAGATCGCGCAGGGCCGCCTCGGCCCGGGCCGGATCCACCACTGCATGCGCAGCATCGGCGTGGCCGAGCGCGCGCTCGAACTGATGTGCAAGCGCAGCCTGGAGCGGGTCGCCTTCGGCAAGCAGATCGCCCGTCACGGCGTCACGCAGGAACGCATCGCCGAAGCGCGCTGCGAGATCGAAATGGCCCGTCTGCTGACGCTGAAGGCCGCATACATGATGGACACGGTCGGCAACAAGGTGGCCAAGGCTGAGATCGCGATGATCAAGGTGGTGGCGCCGAACGTCGCGCTGAAGGTCATCGACTGGGCGATCCAGGTCCATGGCGCGGCCGGCGTGTCGGAGGACTTCCCGCTGGCCTCGTGGTGGGCGCATCAGCGCACGCTGCGTCTGGCCGACGGCCCGGACGAGGTGCACCGCAACTCGATCGCCAAGCTGGAGCTGGCCAAGCATATGAGCCTGAATCCGGACGAGATCCAGATGCCGGTCACGCGCGGCGGCTGAAGCCGTCGTCCGACAAGACACTCCAGGGCGGCTGCGACGGCAGCCTGCCATCCACGCGCGCAGCCTGTCTGCGCGTTTTTTTCTTCTGTGATTAAATGCGTCGGTCCATTCAACCGGCGTTCCGCTGCCCGCACCGGCAGGCGCCAACGGCTGCCTGCAGCGGCTGGCACGGTGTCCTGCCGGCGAGCCGGCGGCGCCCTTCTCCCGTCCAGGAGCTTCCTCGATGATCGATGTCTACAGCTGGGCCACGCCCAATGGCCACAAGGTTCATATCATGCTGGAAGAGTGCGGCCTGCCCTACCAGGTCCACCCCATCAATATCGGCGCCGGCGATCAGTTCGGCGAGGAATTCCTGAAGATCAGTCCGAACAACAAGATCCCGGCGATCGTCGACAGCGAAGGACCGGACGGCCAGCCGATCTCCCTGTTCGAATCGGGCGCGATCCTGGTGTATCTGGCCGGCAAGACCGGCAAGTTTCTGCCCGAGGACGTGCGCGGCAAATACGAAACGCTGCAATGGCTGATGTTCCAGATGGGCGGTGTCGGTCCGATGCTCGGGCAGGCGCACCATTTCCGCATTTATGCGCCGGAGAAAATCGAATATGCGATCCAGCGCTATACCAACGAGGCGCGCCGCCTCTATGGCGTGATCGACAAGCAGTTGTCGAACCGGCCCTGGCTGGCCGGCGACGATTACACGATCGCCGATATCGCGACCTTCCCGTGGCTGCGCAGCTGGCAGAACCAGGGCGTCGAGCTGGACGACTATCCGAACCTGAAGCGCTGGTTCAATACGATCGCCGAACGCCCCGCGGTCAAGCGCGGCGTCGAAGTCCTGGCGCGCGAGCGCAAGCCGCTGCATACCGACAAGGAGCGCGAGATCCTGTTTGGCGCCACCCAATACGCCCGCCGTTGAGCGGCGCGAGTGCCAGAACCGGCGGGTCGGTGATCCGCCCGGCCGGACCGGCGCCTGCGTGTGCGAAGGGCGCGTGAATAGCAGGCCGCGCAACGAAGGCCCCCAGGCGAAAGCCGGGGGCCTTTTCCATTGGGCGGCCGGTTTTCGCCGCCGTACAGGGCTCCGAAGGAATCACGTGCACCGGCATTCCTTAACAAAGAGGAGCGGTTCTTTCGTTAATTGAGAAACCGGTTCAGGTGAACACCTGTATGACATTCCCTTGCAAACATGAGAAAAAAGCGTTGCGTGCGGTTCGTTTCCCGATGCTTGTGCGGATTTTCAACACTCTCTGCAACCTATAGTGTTTGTATGGCAGCGTTATGCTGTCTGACACCGATTGTGCGACGGACTCTAGGATGTCGAGTCGACCGGCCGAATCCCTTAACTTCCCTCAAATTCCTCTCTCCCCCTGACCATGATCGGCGATCCTCTCAAGCTATTTGGCCAAAGACTAACGGCCCTGCGCAAACAAAGGGGCTGGTCGCAGGAAAAACTCGCGCTCGAAAGCGGAATGGCGCGCTCCTACCTCAGCGGCATCGAACGGGGGCTGCGCAATGTGGCCCTGATCAACATCTGCACCCTGGCCGATACCCTCGGCGTTCCTCCCAGCGAAATGTTGAAGTTCGAAAGCGAGAACTCGGTATTGACGGTGGAGGAATTACGCACCCCATTCGGCGCCGAAGAAACGACCGCGCAACGCAATGCGCGGCGTTATATGGCAAGGCTGGATAATGACGACCAGGACCTGGTCGCCTCGGTGGCACGGGCCCTCGCCCGCAAGCGCAGTGTCGGACAAAATGCCGCGTGATGGCGGCCGCCGCGCGGCTACATCGCCAGCATGCCCTGCCGCTCGATAAATCGGATTACCGCATCGAGACCCTTCCCTGATTTGACGCTGCCCATCACGAACGGGCGCTCCCCGCGCATCTTGCGCGCATCGCTTTCCATTATCTCCAGGTTGGCGCCGACATAAGGCGCAAGGTCGGTCTTGTTGATGACCAGCAGATCCGACTTGGTGATACCCGGCCCGCCCTTGCGTGGAATCTTTTCGCCGCCGGCGACATCGATCACGTAAATCGTCAGGTCCGACAATTCCGGACTGAACGTCGCCGCCAGATTATCCCCACCCGATTCGATAAACACCACGTCGGCATCGGGAAAACGCGCCAGCATGCGGTCGACCGCTTCGAGGTTGATCGACGCATCTTCCCGAATCGCGGTATGCGGACAGCCGCCGGTTTCCACGCCCATGATGCGTTCCGCCGGCAGCGCGCCGGAAATCGTCAGCAGGCGCTGGTCTTCCTTGGTGTAGATGTCGTTGGTGATCGCCACCAGGTCGTAGCGCTCGCGCATGGCCTTGCACAGCATCTCCAGCAAGGTGGTCTTGCCGGAGCCGACCGGGCCGCCGACGCCGACGCGCAGCGGAGGAAGTGTCTTGGTACGGGTCATGATGTCTGTTCCGATTGGATGTGCGGCCGCGCTCAGGAGCGGAACAGCCGCGAATACTGCGTTTCGTGCCGCGCCGACAGCAGGCCCAGCATCGGCGACAGCGTCGACAGCGCAGGCGGTTCGGCATCGGCCCGGCGCGTCGCCTCGGCCACCGCCTCCAGTACGCAGCCATGCATGCCGCGCAGGATCTGCTGGCCGGCCACCTGCCCCAGCGGCACTGCCTTGATCGCCGCGGCGATCTGGTTCTCGACCCAGTTGAAGCAGTAGGCCGCCAGCCCGTCGCGCTCGTCGACCTGCAGCGCGACACAGGCCGCGGCAAACGCCGTCGGCAGGCAGACCGGCGACATCGCCGCCAGCGCATCGCGCAACGCCGCCTCGCCCCATTCCATCTGACCGATCAGCCGCGCCAGCGACCATCCCATCTGCTCCGTTTCGAGCCGCAGTTCGGCGCTCTCGCGGCTGCCATGGAACCAGTCGTTCCAGTACCGCACGCCCTCGCGATCGCCATTCCGCCAGGCGCGATGCAACAGCAGCCACAGCGGCGCTTCCGCATGAGCCTGCACGTGCAGCAGGTTGTCGCGAATCCACTGCCGCGCGCTGTCTGCATCCCGCACGATGCCGCAATCGATCGCCGCCTCCAGCCCTTGCGAATAGCTGAACCCGCCGATCGGCAGCGCCGGCGAGGCCAGATGCAGCAGCGAGAGCAGTTGGGGGAGTTGGGTCATCGGTCGGCTGGCGACGTTGCGATAGATGGAGCGCTTCGCGCAGGAGACGCCGTGCCCTCTCCCCCAGCCCCTCTCCCGCGCGCGGGAGAGGGGAGAAAACCGTCGCGGCGCGCATGGGCGCGGGCCTTGGCGGCCCTGGCAGGCCTGCGGGTGGATTTGCGTGCCCGCTCGCCAGCACCACGCTCCCCTCTCCCGCTTGCGGGAGAGGGGATGGGGGAGAGGGCAGCCAACGCTTCCACTTCGATACGAATTGCTTCCAGCACGGCTTCGGTCTGCTGAAGCACGTCATGATTCCAAAACCGCAAGACCTTGAGCCCCTGACTGGCGAGCCATTGATCGCGGACAATATCCGCGCCATTCGCATGCTGC
Organism: Cupriavidus gilardii; assembly: GCF_017598945.1. GTDB lineage: Bacteria > Pseudomonadota > Gammaproteobacteria > Burkholderiales > Burkholderiaceae > Cupriavidus > Cupriavidus gilardii_E. The sequence continues at coordinate 12,289 of NZ_JAGFTW010000010.1, read as the reverse complement.
CCACCGTCTGCCCCAACGACGAGGCCGAGGCGCATGCACAGAAAGTCCACGATATACCGCCCGATCGGCACCTGCCGCTTGAATTTGTAGCCCAGCATCCGATGTGCGCGCAGATGAAACCACAGCCGGTGCTCGGCGTCGGACTGACGCTGTCGCAACGATTGCGCAAAGCTGCGGTTGGCTGGACTCACGGCTACCCCTCAGTGCTGGTGATCGCAACCTGCATGATGCACGTGATGGCCATGCACATGCTTTTGATCATCATGCGGGTGCGAGTGCGAGTGCCCATGGTGCTGGTGAAACACCGCCTGGGCCGCCGCATAGTCCTCCGCGAAAGTCGCGTCGTGGCCGTGCTTGTGGCCGCCGCCGTAGGCGCCCGCTTCCGGTTCGAACGGCAGCTCGGCGCGTTCGGCATGCACGCCAAGGCGGACCAGCATGTCGGCCAGCACCGGGTCGTATTCCAGACGCAGATAGTCGCGCCCGATCTCGATCGGCGTGTGCCGGTTGCCCAGGTGGTAGGCCGCGCGCATCAGCGCGTGCGGATCGTCGGCGCGTACCTGCAGCACCGATTCGGCGGCGGCCTGTACTTCGACGAACAGGCCGTCCGCGGTCACCAGCAGATCGCCGCCGCGCAGCACCGTGCCGCGCGGCAGGAAGATCGCCGCTTCCTCGCCGTTGTCGAGCACCGCGCGCAGGCGGCTCTTGCTGCGATCGGCGAAGGGCAGCACCAGCTTCGGCGCGCGGCGCACCAGCACCGGTGCGATGCCGTGCGGCGCGGGAAGATGCTTGTCGATCTTGTGCATGGTCAGAACAGGAAATAGCGCTGCGCCATCGGCAGCTCGGTCGCCGGCTCGCAGGTCAGCAGCTGGCCGTCGGCGACCACCTGGTAGGTCTCGGGATCGACGGAGACGGTCGGCTGCCAGTCGTTGTGGACCATGTCGCGCTTGCTGACCGTACGCGTGCCCCGCACCGCCGACAGCGTCTTCTGCAGGCCGTAGCGCCCGCCCACATCGGTGGCGAGCGCGGCCTGCGAGACGAAGGTCAGCGACGACCGGTGCAGCGCCCCGCCGGCGCTGGCGAACATGGGCCGGTAGTGCACCGGCTGCGGCGTCGGGATCGAGGCATTGGGGTCGCCCATCGCCGCGGCGGCAATCATGCCGCCCTTCAGGATCAGGCTGGGCTTGACGCCGAAGAACGCCGGCTTCCACAGCACCAGGTCCGCCCATTTGCCGACCTCGATCGAGCCGACCTCGTGCGCGACGCCATGCGTCAGCGCCGGATTGATCGTGTACTTGGCGACATAGCGCTTGACGCGGAAGTTGTCATGGCCGCCGCGCGCATCGTGCGGATCGCCCGGCAGCTTGCCGCGCTGCACCGCCATCTTGTGCGCGGTCTGCCAGGTGCGCAGGATCACCTCGCCGACGCGCCCCATCGCCTGGGAATCGCTGGAGATCATCGAGAACGCGCCGAGGTCGTGCAGGATGTCCTCGGCCGCGATGGTCTCGCGGCGGATCCGGCTTTCGGCGAAGGCAATGTCCTCGGCGATCGACGGATCGAGGTGATGGCAGACCATCAGCATGTCCAGATGCTCGTCGATCGTATTGATCGTGTAGGGCCGTGTCGGATTGGTCGACGACGGCAGCACGTTGGCCTCGCCGCAGACCTTGATGATGTCCGGCGCGTGGCCGCCGCCCGCCCCTTCGGTGTGATAGGTATGGATGGTGCGGCCCTTGAACGCGGCGATGGTCGCCTCGACGAAGCCGCCCTCGTTCAGCGTGTCGGTATGGATCGCGACCTGCACGTCGGTCGCATCGGCCACCGACAGGCAGGTATCGATCGCCGCCGGCGTGGTGCCCCAGTCCTCGTGCAGCTTCAGCCCGATCGCGCCGGCCTCGACCTGCTCGACGATCGGCTGCGGCAGGCTGGCGTTGCCCTTGCCCAGCAGGCCGATATTCATCGGATAGGCGTCCACCGCCTGCAGCATCCGCTCCATATGCCAGGGTCCCGGCGTCACCGTGGTCGCAAAGGTGCCGGTGGCCGGGCCGGTGCCGCCGCCGATCATCGTGGTGACGCCGCTCATCAGCGCCTCCTCGATCTGCTGCGGGCAGATGAAGTGGATATGGCTGTCGATGCCGCCGGCGGTCACGATCATCCCCTCGCCGGCGATCACCTCGGTGCCCGGTCCGATCACGATCGTCACGCCCGGCTGGATATCGGGATTGCCCGCCTTGCCGATGCCGGCGATGCGTCCGTCCTTGATGCCGATATCGGCCTTGACGATGCCCCAATGGTCGACGATCAGCGCGTTGGTGATCACCGTGTCGACGCAGTCGCGCGCCAGCCGCTGGCTTTGGCCCATGCCGTCGCGAATCACCTTGCCGCCGCCGAACTTGACCTCCTCGCCGTAGATCGTGAAGTCCTTCTCCACCTCGATGACGAGGGCCGTGTCGGCCAGCCGCACGCGGTCGCCGATGGTCGGGCCGAACATCTCGGCATAGGCCTGCCGTCCGATTTTCAACGCCATCACAGCGCTCCCATGATCTTGCCGTTGAAGCCGTAGACGATGCGGTCGCCATCGAGCGCCACCAGCTCGACGGTGCGCGACTGTCCGGGCTCGAAACGCACCGCGGTGCCGGCGGCGATATTGAGCCGGAAGCCGCGCGCGGCATCGCGATCGAAGTCCAGCGCGGCGTTGGTCTCGTGAAAGTGGAAGTGCGAGCCGACCTGGATCGGCCGGTCGCCGGTATTGGCGACCGTCAGCCGTATCGTCGCGCGGCCAACGTTCAATTCGAGCTCGCCGTCGGCGGGCATCAGTTCACCGGGGATCATGGCGTTTCCTGTCTTGGGTGAGGCCTGGGATCAGGCCACCATCAGGCCGACGCCATAGAGCGCGACACCGGCCCCCGCGGCTCGCGCGAGCCACGGTGCATGCCGGCGCAGCACCGTGCCGGCGGCGATGCCAGCCAGATGCAGCGCGACGGTCGCCGCCGCGAAGCCGCCGACATAGGCCAGCACGGCCGGCAGCGCGCCCGCGCTCGCCGGCAACTCCGCGCCATGCGCATAGCCGTGAAACAGCGCGAAGCCGCCAACCAGCGCCATCGCCGCGCCCGCGGGCATCCGCGCGCGCAGCGCAACCAGCAGGCCCACCACCAGCAGCGAGGCCGCGATCATCGGCTCGACGGCGGGCAACGCCAAGCCGGCCAGGCCCAGCACGGCGCCGACCAGCATCAGCGCGACGAAGGCCAGCGGCACGCGCAGCACGCCCACGCCACCGCCACCGCCCGCGCCCACCGCCAGTGCGCTCCAGACCCCGACCGCGACCATCGCCAGCAAATGGTCGGCGCCGGTCAGCGGATGCAACAGACCGGAGGCCAGGCTGGCGCCGACGCTTGCCACGTCGTGGCCCGGGTGAGCCAGTGCCGGCGCGCTGGCCAGCATCGCGGCCAAACCGGCAATGGAAACAGCAGCGCGTGGCAGGCCGCGTTGCATGGGGTGCTGAACGGAAAGCGAGCGAATGAAACCGGGCATGGTGGTCCTCAGTGGAATACGGAAAATGCGATGAGCCGCTGCGATGCGGGCGACCCGTGTCAGACGATCGGCTGATGCACGGTGACCAGCTTGGTACCGTCGGGAAAGGTCGCCTCGACCTGAATCTCCGGGATCATCTCGGCGACGCCGTCCATCACGTCCTCGCGCGCCAGCACCGTGGTGCCGGCGTGCATCAGCTCCGCGACGGTGCGGCCATCGCGCGCGCCTTCCATGATCGCGGCGGTGATCAGCGCCACCGCTTCCGGATAGTTCAGCTTCAGTCCGCGCGCGCGGCGGCGCTCGGCCAGCAGCGCGGCGGTGAAGATCAGCAGCTTGTCCTTCTCTCTGGGCGTCAGTTCCATCGCCTGTCCTCGGTGTTCGGTTCTTCGTATTCGGCTTCGCCGGGGACGTCGGTCATCCCATCGGCCGCCGCGTCGATCATCACATCGATCATCACATCGATCATCACATCGATGATCACGTCGACCACAGCCGCAGCGGCCTGGCCGCTACCCCGTGGATCGGCACGCGCAACGCGCTCCACGCCGCGATCATCAGTTCGCGTACGGGCTCGATATGCGTGCCCAGCGCGCGCAGCAGCAGCATCGGCTGCTCGGTGTCGGCCAGACATGTCACGCCGGCGCGCAGATCGGCGCGATACGGCAGGCTCTCCGCGAGCGCTTCCGCCAGCGTCTGCGTCGCACCCGCCCCGACCGCCCACAACGTGCCGAGCACCGGCAGGCCGTCGAGCCCGACGCGCGCCTGGCGCAGCGGCGAATCCGCATCGAGGCGGGCTTGCTCGCGCCACAGCGTGCGCGTGCCCTGCCCGATCCGCGTGTCCATCCACGCGGTGCCGCGCCGCCATTGTTCGCCGGAGGCCTGCCGGCCCAGCACCAATGCATCCCAGCCGATCGCGCTGCCGCCCGGCGCGACGTCGACGACGGTAGCGAGCCGCGCCCGCGCATCGTCGAACACGATGTTCTCCTGCGGCAGCCAATCAAGTCGTGCGCCCGGCGCGACCGAGATGCGCACCCGCTGGCTGGCATCGCGGCCGAGCGACTTGTACCACTTGGTCGCGCCCGGTGTAGCGAGCACCGCGTGCGCGCCCGGCTCCAGCGCGATATCGAGATCGAGCACGTCGCCGCCCGCGATGCCGGCCGGCGGATGCAGCACCACCGCATGGCAGATGCCGCTCTCGGGATACAGCGGCTTCTGCACCATCAGCGGCCCGACATGACGGCGTTCGACCAGTGCCGTGCGTTCGCCGCGCACGGCGAAACGCAGCCGCAGCTGCGCGTGCCACGCCGGCGGCATGGCCAGCGTCGCGGCGGGATCGTCGGCGGGGAAATCGGGATGGCGCATCGTTTGAGCGAGGACGAACGATCGGTGGCCTAGACCGCGATCATTTCCCGCACGCCTTCGTCTTCCATCCGGCTGCCCTCGCCGCTGGCCACCACCTCGCCGCGGCTCATCACCACGTAGTGATCGGCCAGATGGCGCGCGAACTCGTAGTACTGCTCGACCAGCAGCACCGTCATGCCGAACTCGTCGACCAGCAGCCGCAGCGCGCGGCCGATGTCCTGGATGATCGACGGCTGGATGCCTTCGGTGGGCTCGTCGAGAATCAGCAGCTTCGGTTCGCTCATCAGCGCGCGCCCGATCGCCAGCTGCTGTTGCTGCCCGCCGGACAGATCGCCGCCGCGCCGCTGCCGCATCGTGCGCAGCACCGGAAACAACTGATAGATGCGATCCGGCACGCCGGCCGGCTTGCCGCGGCTCGCGGCGCCGATCAACAGATTCTCCTCGACGGTCAGCCGCGGAAAGATCTCGCGTCCCTGCGGCACATAGGCCAGCCCGGCAGCCACGCGCTCGTAGGGCGGCGCCTTGTCCAGCGTCCGGCCGTTCCAGCGAATGGTGCCGCTGCGCGTGGGCACCACACCCATCAGGCATTTCAGCAGCGTGCTCTTGCCCACGCCGTTGCGGCCGAGCAGCGTGGTCAGGCGGCCCTCGGGCACCTCGAAGCTGACGTCGCGCAGGATATGGCTGCCGCCGTAGTACTGGTTCAATCCGCTGACTTGCAGCATCGGTCTTCCTTTCTGCGTTCCAATGCAGCGCCGCAGTTCAGCGCCCCAAATACGATTCGATCACGCGCTCGTCGCGCTTGACCGCGTCCAGCGTGCCCTCGGCCAGCACGCTGCCTTCCGCCAGCACCGTGACCTTGCCGGACTCGCCGGCCAGCGCGGCGACGAACTCCATGTCGTGCTCGACCACCATCATCGAGCAGCTGCCGCGCAGGCCATTGAGCAGCGCCGCCAGCTGCATCGTTTCCTCGTCGGTCATGCCAGCCACCGGTTCGTCGAGCAGCAGCAGTTGCGGCCGCTGCATCAGCAGCATGCCGATCTCGAGCCGCTGCTTCTGGCCGTGCGACAGCAGCCCGGCCGGCCGATAGGCCTCGTCTTCCAGCCCGATCAGCGCCAGCGTCTGCTCGATGCGGCGGCGGCCATCGCCATCGAGCCGCGCCCGCAGCGACGACCACCAGCGCTTGTCGGCCTTCATCGCCAGCTCCAGGTTCTCCCACACCGCGTGCTGCTCGAACACGGTGGGCTTCTGGAACTTGCGGCCGATGCCGGTCTGCGCGATGGTCGGCTCGTTCAGCCGCATCAGGTCGATGCTCTGGCCGAGAAACACGCGTCCGCTGACCGAGGCATTGCGCGGCCCGGTCTTGCCGGTGATCACGTCCATCATCGTGGTCTTGCCGGCGCCATTGGGTCCGATCACGCAGCGCAGCTCGCCGTGGTCGATCGACAGCGTCAGCTTGTTCAGCGCGCGAAAGCCGTCGAACTGCACGGTCACGTCCTCCAGATAGAGGATCGGTCCGTGCGAGACATCGATGGCGCCGCGCTCGAGCACGCGGCCCAGGCCGGTAGCGTCGCCGCTCTCTGCCTGCGCGGCATCGTGGGCCGGATTCAGTGCGGCATTCATGCCTTGCCTCCGCTGCCGGCCGGCACCGCCACGGGCGCAGGCTTGGGTGTCGATGCCTGCGCCGCGTCGCCGCGCCGCAGGCGCGCCAGCAGCCCCACCACGCCGTTCGGCAGATACAGCGTCACCAGCACGAACATCGCGCCGAGCAGGAACAGCCAGTACTCGGCGAAGTGGGCGGTGAACAGCGTCTTCGCGCCATTGACCAGGAAGGCGCCGATCACCGGGCCGATCAGCGTGCCGCGCCCGCCAACCGCGACCCATACCGCCATCTCGATCGAGTTCGCGGGCGACATCTCGCCCGGATTGATGATGCCGACCTGCGGCACGTACAGCGCACCAGCGATGCCGCACAGCACCGCCGAGAAGGTCCAGACGAACAGTTTGTAGCCGAGCGGGTTGTAGCCGGAGAACATCACGCGCGTCTCCGCATCGCGCACCGCGGTAACGACCCGGCCCAGCTTCGAGGTCACGATATAGCGGCAGGCGATCAACCCGCCCAGCAGCGCGAACGCCGTCAGCACGAACAGCACGGTGCGCGTCTCGGGCGCGGCAATGGCAAAGCCGGCGATACGCTTGAAATCGGTGAAGCCGTTGTTGCCGCCAAAGCCCGTCTCGTTGCGGAAGAACAGCAGCATCGCGGCATAGGTCAGCGCCTGCGTGATGATCGACAGATAGACGCCCTTGATGCGCGAGCGGAAGGCAAAGAAGCCGAACAGCCAGGCCAGCACACCCGGCACCAGCACCACCAGCAGCAGCGCGTAGCCCAGATGGTCGGTGCCGTGCCAGAACCACGGCAGTTCCTTCCAGTCGAGGAACACCATGAAGTCCGGCAGCTCGCTGCGATAGACGCCCTCGCGGCCGATCGCGCGCATCAGGTACATGCCCATCGCATAGCCGCCGAGCGCGAAGAACAGGCCATGGCCCAGGCTCAGGATGCCGCAGTAGCCCCAGACCAGATCGAGCGCGATCGCGGCCAGCGCAAAGCACATGATCTTGCCGATCAGCGTCAGCGCATAGGCCGACAGATGCAGCGGATGCGTGTCGGGCAGGACCAGCGCGCACACCGGCACCGCCACGGCCGCCAGCAGTGCGACTACCGCCAGCGCCAGCCAGCCGCGCGCAGAGAACAGGGGCTGGCGCGCGGGCACGGCCAGCGTGAAGGCGGACCTTCCGGGATCGATCGAGCTTTGCATCATGCCTCCGCGCTGCGCCCCTTGAGCGCGAACAGTCCCTGTGGCCGCTTCTGGATGAACAGCACGATCAGCACCAGGACGATGATCTTGGCCAGCACCGCGCCGTAGAACGGCTCGATGAACTTGTTGATGATGCCCAGGCCGAAGGCGCCGACGATGGTGCCGGCCAGCTGCCCCACCCCGCCGAGCACGACGACCATGAACGAATCGATGATGTAGGCCTGCCCCAGGTCGGGCCCGACATTGCCGATCTGCGACAGCGCGCAACCGCCCAGGCCAGCAATGCCGGCGCCGAACGCGAACGCATAGCTGTCGACCTTCCAGGTCCACACGCCGACGCAGGCGGCCATCGTGCGGTTCTGCGTGGTGGCGCGCACGAACAGGCCCAGCCGGGTACGATTGAGCACCGCCCACGCGATCGCTACCACGGCTAGCGCGAACACCACGATGACGATGCGGTTGTACGGAATCACCAGACCGGGCATCCACTGCACGCCGCCGCTCATCCAGCTCGGATTGGCGACCTCGACGTTCTGCGCGCCGAACAGCATCCGCACCGCCTGCATCAGCAGCAGGCTGATGCCGAACGTGGCAAGCAGCGTTTCCAGCGGGCGGCCGTACAGATGGCGCAGCACCAGTCGTTCGAGCACGAAGCCGACCGCAGCGGCGGCAAGGAAGGCCGCGGGCAAAGCCGCCGGCAGATACCAGTCGAAGGCATCGGGCAGATAGGTGCGGAACAGCGTCTGTACCAGCCAGGTGGCATAGGCGCCGATCATCAGAAATTCGCCGTGGGCCATGTTGATCACGCCGATCAGCCCGTAGGTAATGGCCAGGCCCAGCGCCGCCAGCAGCAGCACGCTGCCCAGGCTCAGGCCGGCGAACAGATTGCCGATCAACTCGGCCTGGCGCTCGCTGGCGCGCAGGTTGTCGAGCGCCTGCTGCGCGGCGGCGCGCAGTTGCGGGTCGGGCTCGCGGTATTGGCCGTTGTCGCCGCGCTCGATCAGCGGCTGCAGCCGCTGGCGCGTGGCCGGATCGCTGTCGCGGCCGAGAATGCGGATCGCTTCGAGCCGTTCGTCGCGGCTGCCGTCGGCCAGCACGGTATTGGCCCAGATCACGTCGAGCCGGGCACGCAAGGCGGCGTCCGCTTCCGACTGGCGCGCGGTGGCGACGGCCTCGCGCGGCGCGTCTTCGGGACGTTCCAGCAGTGCGGCGATGGCCTGCGCGCGCACCGCGGCGTCGGGCGAGGACAGCAGCAGGCTGCCGGCCGCGCCGTCGACCTGGGCGCGCAGGCTGTTGTTCAGTGTCAGCGATTGCAGCGCGCCGGCATCGACCTCGACCGGCTTGCCGGTGATCGCATCGAGCGCGCGCTCGCCTTCGACGCGCACCATGCCGATGCCCGGTGCGAACTGCAGCGTATCGTCCTGCAGCGCCTGCAGGATCGGACCGGCCTGCTTCGGATCGGCCTTGGCCAGCGCGGCGATGGCACCGCGCTTGGCATCGAAATCGTCTTCGGCCAGCGGCTGCAGATCGGCCTGCGTCAGCGCGGCGGCCGCCCACAGCGCGGGCGCCGCCAGCAACAGCGGCAGCGCGAGCAGCGCGGCAAGCGTGGCGCGCCACCAGGGGGCGCGGGGCAGCAGGGGTCGGGACATGGAATCGGTGCTGTGGTCGGGGATCAAGCGGTCAACGAAGAACGGGGGGAGGTGGGCTGGCGAGCGCCGCTGCCCTCTCCCCCGCCCCTCTCCCGCAAGCGGGAGAGGGGAGAAAACCGGCGGTCCAACTGTGTTTTCCTCTTCTGCAAGCGGGAGAGGACAACACACGTGGTGCACTGGCCTTTGCGATGGTGTTCTCCCTCTCCCCCTCAGGGGGAGAGGGCTGGGGAGAGGGGGTGGTTTCACCACCCTCCCCCAACAACCCTCACATCACCTTGTCCGGCTTGCCCTCGTTACCCGCGATGAACGGGCTCCACGGCTGCGCGCGCAGCGGCTTCGGCGTCTTCCACACGACCGAGAACTGCCCGTCGCCCTTGACCTCGCCGATCATCACCGGCTTGTACAGATGGTGGTTCTCGCCCATCGTCAGCGTGAAGCCGCTCGGTGCCTTGAAGGTCTGGCCGATCATCGCGGCGCGGACCTTGTTCGGGTCGGTGGTGCCGGCCTTCTTGACCGCCTGCGCCCACATATGGATGCCGACGTAGGTCGCCTCCATCGGATCGTTGGTCACGCGCTTGTCGCCGCCCGGCAGATTGTTCGCCTTGACCCAGGCCGCCCATTGCTTCTTGAAGGCCTCGTTCTCCGGGTTCTTGACCGACATGAAGTAGTTCCATGCGGCCAGATGGCCGACCAGCGGTTTGGTGTCGATGCCGCGCAGTTCTTCCTCGCCGACCGAGAACGCCACCACCGGCACGTCCTTGGCCTTCAGGCCCGCGTTGCCCAGTTCCTTGTAGAACGGCACGTTGGAATCGCCGTTGATTGTCGAGATCACCGCGGTGCGGCCGCCCTGCGAGAACTTCTTGATGTTGGCGACGATGGTCTGGTAATCGCTGTGGCCGAACGGCGTGTAGACCTCCTCGATGTCCTTGTCGGCCACGCCCTTGCTCTTCAGGAACGCGCGCAGGATCTTGTTGGTGGTGCGCGGGTACACGTAGTCGGTGCCCAGCAGGAAGAAGCGCTTGGCGCCGCCGCCTTCCTTGCTCATCAGGTACTCGACGGCGGGAATGGCCTGTTGATTCGGCGCGGCGCCGGTGTAGAAGACGTTCTTCGACATCTCCTCGCCCTCGTACTGCACCGGGTAGAACAGCAGCGCGTTCAGTTCCTCGTAGACCGGCAGCACCGACTTGCGCGAGACCGAGGTCCAGCAGCCGAAGGTCACCGCGACCTTGTCGTTGCTGATCAGCTGGCGTGCCTTCTCGGCGAACAGCGGCCAGTTCGACGCGGGATCGACCACCACCGGCACCAGCTTGCGGCCCAGCACGCCGCCGCTCTTGTTGATCTCGTCGATCGCCATCAGCGCAACGTCCTTCAGCGACGTTTCCGAGATCGCCATCGTGCCCGACAGCGAATGCAGCACGCCCACCTTGATCGGCTCTTTCGATTGCGCGAACGCCAGCGGGCTGGTACCGATCATCGCCGCGGCGGCCACCGCCGACAGCATCAACATTTCCCGTCGTTTCATTGCAGCTCCCTAGCTTGTGTTTGTGTTCGAGGAACAACGCACCCCGGGAGGGACTTCTGCAACTAGCGTGCCACCAAAAAAGAACGCGGCATCAAGCCGCGTGGGAGACTGCCTTGACATCGCCGCACCGTGGCGGTGCGCCGGCGCTTTGCATCACGATGGTGCGATGACGCAAAGCGGTGCGGCGCACCGCGCCGGGGCGTCAGGAATAGCGCCGGCTGATCGATTCCGCGACGCAGACCGGACGGTCGCTGCCTTCGCGTTCGATGGTGACCTCCCAGGTCGACTGCGCGCCGACCAGGTCCGGTGCATTGGGCGGCGGCGCGATGCGCTCGACCTTCAGCAGCTTGATGCGCGCGCGCAGCCGGCTGCCGACCGGCACCGGCGCGGTGAAGCGCACGCGGTTCAGGCCGTAGTTGACGCCGATCTTGACGCCCGGCATCTGCATCGCGCTCTGCATCAGCGCGGGCAGCAGCGACAGCGTCAGGAAGCCATGCGCGACCGGCGCGCCGAACGGCGACTCGCGCCGTGCGCGCTCGGGGTCGACGTGGATCCACTGATGGTCGCCGGTCGCCTCGGCGAACAGGTTGACCTGGTGCTGCGTGATCTCGGTCCAGTCGCTGACGGCGACCTCCTGCCCTTGCAGGCTTTCCAGCTCCTCCAGCGAAGCGATGGTGCGCATGGTGTCTCCTTGTCGAATGAGGTGGCCGGCGATGTGGCCGGCGATGTGATCGGCAATTTAGCCAATGAGGTGGCCGATGCCGTGGCGAAGCGGTTCAGGCGGGTCGGCGGCCGTACATGCCCATGCCCTTGACGGTGCAGACCAGCTCGCCGCGCTGGTTGACCGCCTCCCACTGCGTGTGCACGACGCCGCGATCGGGCTTGGACTGCGACGGCCGCTTGTCGAGCACCGAGACGAACACGGTCAGCGTATCGCCGGCATAGACCGGCTTGAGCCAGCGGATCTCGTCGACGCCGGGCGAGCCCATGCTGGCCGACTTCGACGTCATGTTATCGACCAGCATGCGCATCATCACCGCGCAGGTCATCCAGCCGCTCGAGATCAGCCCGCCGTAGATGCTGCGTTTGGCGGCCTCCTTGTCGACGTGGAACGGCTGCGGATCGTACTGCGTGGCGAAGCTGACGATCTCGTCCTCGGTGATCGCTCGCGAACCGAGTTCGCGCCGGCTGCCGACGACAAAGTCTTCGAAGTACATGGTGTCGGACATGGGGTCTCCGTGGTTGTCGGTATCGACGTGTATCGAGTGTGTTCTCCCTCTCCCCTCAGGGGAGAGCAACCGTGTCAAGTGGGCATGTTGTTCTGCCATGGCTGACCGGACTTCACCATCGCGTTGAGGACCGTTAGCAGCTTGCGCATACACGCGGTAATGGCAACCTTGAAGGGCTTGCCGGCG